>CAWBZX010000013.1:0-634435 GCA_963793295.1 uncultured Saprospiraceae bacterium
GCCCACATTACGGCCCTGCTAAATTTAACCCAAAAGCAGGTGCGACGGCCATTGGTGCCCGTGATTTTTTGATTGCTTATAATGTAAATCTTAACACCACTTCCGTTCGACGCGCCAATTCTGTCGCCTTTGATGTTCGGGAACAAGGGAGAGTGAAACGCGAAGGAAACCCAATCACAGGAAAAATCGCGAAAGATAAAAACGGTGAAGCGTTGCGTATTCCGGGAGCTTGCAAAGCAGTAAAGGGAATCGGCTGGTACATCGAGGAATATGGTATCGCGCAGATTTCCATGAATTTAACAAATATCAACATCACGCCTTTGCACATGGCTTTTGAGGCTTGCAGCAAGAGCGCTACGGATCGCGGCATGCGGGTGACCGGCTCCGAATTGGTGGGTTTGGTTCCGCTCAAAGTAATGATCGATGCAGGAAAATATTTTTTAAAAAAGCAAGAGCGATCAACAGGCGTTTCAAATGAAGAGATTATAAAAATTGCCGTCAAATCGCTTGGCCTTGACGAGCTAACTCCTTTTGATCCAAGAAAAAAAATTATCGAATACCAACTGGAAGACGCAAGCACCGCTCCTTTGCTAAAAATGAATCTTCGTGAATTTTCGAACGAAACTGCATCCGAAAGCATCGCTCCGGGGGGAGGTTCGATCTCAGCGTATGTAGGAGCTCTTGGCGTTTCACTGGCCACAATGGTTGCCAATTTGTCTTCTCACAAAAGAGGCTGGGACAATCGCTGGGAGGAATTTTCCGATTGGGCAGAAAAAGGCCAAACAATCAAAGATCAATTATTGAGATTGGTAGATGAGGACACCAAATCATTCAATGCTATTATCAGCGCATTCCGATTGCCGAAAGGAACTGAAGCGGAAAAAGAAGCGCGGAAAAAAGCCGTTCAGGCAGCAACCCGCTATGCCATTGAAGTTCCTTTTGAAGTCATGAAATATTCGTTGCAATCATTTGAAATGATAAAAGCGATGGCTGAAATTGGAAATCCAAACTCTATATCGGATGCTGCGGTTGGCGGACTCTGTGCCAGAGCTGCCATTCACGGCGCTTTTTTAAATGTAAAAATAAACAGTGGCGATCTGGAAGATAAAGTTTTTATAAAAAGCACCTTGGAGGAAGCTCAAAAAATGATCGCAGCAGCAGATGCGGCTGAAAAAGAAATTTTACAGATCGTCCATCAAAAAATGGAATAATTACTGCCTTTAAAAAAGTAAATATTCGAAACAATGAAGATCAAATTTATTTTAATTTCTGTTTTAATTTCAACCTTTGTTAAAGCACAGGATACCTACACCTATATTTCTGACCGTAAGTTTTATGGTCCAGAAGACCTGATTGGTTATGATTTTCGGCCGGAGTATATGGAAATTCCTGAAGAAACGGAGCAAAAACTAAGACCCGGAGCTTATTCCTTCGGAATCTCCCGAAACAACCTTTATGTCGACGGCGAGGGAATCAAAGGTGTTTACAGCGTCAATAATATCAATCCAACAGAATATGGCTACATGCTAATGCTGATGAATGCCCGGGACCCTACGCTGCAAGGCCATTTAAAAGTAATCCTCACCAAACATGCACAGGTCGAAGCGCTTGTTTTTAAAAGATCGAACAAAGACAAAGAGATCATATTTTTTCAAGCTCAGATGCCCGAAAAATTGTGGGAAGAAGAAAAGGCTTATTTCACTTACAAATACGATTATGAAGTAAGCAATCCTGATAGCCTTTGGGGACAAAAGTTTTATCCATTTTTGCGCATTCACCGGGATGAGGGCGGTGTGCAGGAAAGACTTCAAATTGCTGACAGCACCAGTATTGAGTTTATTGAAAAAGTAACCTTAATTGAAAAAAAGAAAAAGAAAAAGGATCGTAAAAATGATGAAGAGGAAACCGAAGAGGTAGTTCTGGAGAATGTCGAAGGAGTCGCAATGGATTCTGATGAAGGAGCGATGCCACCGATTGAGGAAATCGAAAACGATTCGTTAGCTGAAGAAGATCAATTAGAAACCGTAAAAGTGAAAATCGTTAAAGAATATTTTGTACTCGTCAGATCCGTATTGACTTATGATGATGGCACCACTGAAGATAAAATCTGGGAGATTCCGGTAAAGAAGAAATTTACAGAATATCAAAGAGAAACTTCAGGACCAAATCTGGAGCCTACAGAATTTGTACTTGCCGGAGATAAAAAAGGGCAAGATGTTTCCATATTTTTAACCAAAAAAAGAACCATCAGTTCGATTAACGTTGAAGGAAAAAAATATCTGATGCGAGGGCATTAAAATATTCCTCAAATAAAAAAGAAACCCCGCTGCCTTTTGTAAAGCAGCGGGGTTTCTTTTTATAATAAATCTTTCCTTAAAAGCTAAATCCAATGGAACCCTGAAAAGATACATTGGTATCTTTATCACTTCGTTTGATATACTCTAATCCGTTTGATTCATACCTGGAAATATCATAAAAATTATTCGTTGCGTCAACCAATCCATAGTTGCCTGAAAACATAATAAACAAGCCTCCGTTGATAAAAAATGAAAATCCACCGGTAAGTCCAAAATCAAAGGTATTATAGAAATTACCGCTTTTTTCAGGATAATCCATATAATACGCACCTACGGTTTCCGGAAATCGAATGATGTTGTTTGTAGACAAAAATTCGATTACTTTGGTATCATCTGTAATATCATCGGGAGACGCGGGTTGGTCTTTTCTATAATTAATATCAAGATTCTGCGTAAAATCAAGATTTGGAATTCCAGACAAAGATCCCTGAAAATCAAACTCCCCTACCGCTGTTGAACCGGCCAGCAATCCCACTAAAAATCCACCATGAATTTCAAAGCGTTCTCCAAATTTATAATAGGCGGTGATTGGAAATTCAATGTACGAATTGGTAACCGTCAGTCGATATCGTCGATCTCCGTCGGATTTGACCTGATTTCCGTTTATTTCATTGGTAAAGTACTGAAATGAAGGTCCTTCATATTTATATTTCATCCCTCTCTGTGAGAAAAAGATCCCTGTTTTTACACCAAAAAGATCCGTGAATTTAAAAATAACAACGCCACCAACATGAAATCCTGTATTAAAATCAAAGGTCTCCAAATCCTTCCCATCGATATCCATTTCCGATGGCCCATTGATTTTATTAAAATTAAGTCCAACTCTGATGCCGTAACCAATTTCCTGAGCAACACTCAAGGGAGCAAAAGCAAACAATAAAACAAACAGCGCAAAAAAACGATTCATATGATTTTTTTTAAAAGTGATTTTTTTTGGCAAATATACTATTTAATTGATTCTGCCAATTAGCAATAATCAGCTTAACCTAAAACACAAATTTCTGATTGCTTTCATTCAGCAAATCGAATCCATTAATTATTTTTGAGTCATAAAAATTTGCGCAAAAGTATTCGATTTTCTTCGATATTTTCTCTTTTTTCAAAGTCAATAATTTGAAAGCCAATTTTTAATGCAAATAAAAGCATAGCCTGATGGCGATTTCTCGTCTTTAACGTGATGTGTGGATAATTTTTCAACTTTGCCCAGGATTCCTGCTCATAGGCAAGCTGCTGAGCAATTCCTTTTTTTCGATATGCAGAAAGTACTCCTCCCATCCAGCTATAAAAATAGCCTTCCCGCTCATAGCCAACTTTAAAGCCAACTGGCAATGAATCATCATGCGCTACAAGAATCAGATGAGGCGTATTTTTAAGCCTGTTTCCATATTCTTTCGCTCCATGCGGATCTGAAAATTCCGAAATCTGCCTGGAAAGCTGAACAACAGTTTCAATATTTCCTTTTTTAATTTCGTAAGGGAATGCTTTTCTTTGCATTTGGAAAAACTTTTGTAAATACTTTGAAAGTAAGAAAAAATATAATTCGATTTTCCCTGATTTTGTTTGGAGCTTACCTCCTTTTGCATTTGCTTTTTTATACTTTTCAAAAACAGATCGTCTTTCAGCCGGACAGGTTGCATTCTAGCTACAGTTTTAACTTTAACGATTCTTTTGAAGAATTTTTTATTCCCGTTGGCACTGAAAAAATAAATGCCCTCTATTTTAAAACAGAAAAAGAAAAAAATGGGGTTATTTTGTATTTGCATGGAAATTCAGATAATTTGAGCCGTTGGGGAAAATACGCTGTTGACTTTACCAGCCGGGGTTATGATGTTTTGATGATTGACTATCGAGGCTATGGCAAAAGTGATGGAACTGTAACAGAGGAAAATATTTACGAAGATGCACAAGTCGCTTTCGAATGGCTTTCTAATCAATTTGATCAACGACAAATCGTCATTTACGGCCGTTCTCTTGGCTCCGCGCCAGCCACTTATCTTGCAGCGAAAAATGATGCAAAAATGCTCGTTTTGGAAACTCCTTTTGAAAATATTGAATGTATTGGAGAAGATAAATTGCCACTAATAAGTTATTTTTTCCCTTCAAGGGTAAATTTTCCAAACGATCAATACATTCAGAGAGTAGATTATCCTATTTTCATTTTTCATGGAACTGCTGATTATATCGTTCCATATGAATGCGCAAAAGGTTTGGAGCAATTTTTAAAGCCTCAGGATCAATTTTTTACTATTGAAGGTGGCGGCCATAAAAACCTCAATGAATTCAAATCTTACCAGGAGCAGCTCGATAATATTCTATTAAAAAAATAAAACCAGAATTTACAGAAACATACTTTCAAGAACACAAAATGAGCCGAAGAAACAAACTTCAAAAATTCGCTGAAATCTTAAGTTTACCTAATGTTTATGAAAACTATGATTACAAAAATCCTCGGCTGGTCGGACAGGACGGAATGCCCGTTGAGATGAAAGGGCAATGGGCAGGTAAACATTTTAAAAATAACAATCCAATTGTTCTCGAACTAGCCTGCGGCCGCGGCGAATATACGCTGGGATTGGCAGAGCGTTTTCCCTTCCGCAATTTTATCGGTGTAGATGTAAAAGGAGCCAGAATTTGGAAAGGAGCATCTTTAGCGATTGAAGCGGAACTCACGAATGCTGCCTTTTTAAGGACCCGAATCGAACAAATTGCTTTATTTTTTGCAGAAAATGAAGTGAGTGAAATCTGGATCACTTTTCCGGATCCTTTCCTTAAAAAAGGGAAAGAAAACCGGCGCCTGACCGCTCCTTTTTTTATCAAACAATTTCGTAAAATTTTACATCCAAACGGAACAGTAAATCTGAAAACAGATTCAGATGTCCTTTATGATTTTACCCTTGAAATGCTAAAAGCAGATATTAAATGCAAACTAATTTATACCGATGAGGACATTTATTCAAAAGACCTGGTAACCGAAGAATTAGAGATCAAAACGTACTATGAAAAAATGCACCTAAAAGACGAAAGGACGATCAAATATGTGAAGTTTACAATCTGAACAGTTGCACCAAGCAGAAGGTTAAAAGGTTAAGAAGTGTTAGTTGGTTAGAAATATTACTTAACTTTTAACTACTTTACCTTCTAACATTCTGAACTTAAAAATGCTTCCATCCCTGTGCTTTGATATCATGGATATTCCCTCCTTTGGTGTGTAGTTTTATCCCTTCAGAAGCTTCAGTCATTTCTCCCATGATGTAGATATCCGGCAAATACTTTATTTTTTCAACATCTTTTGGATCAATCGTAAATAATAGTTCATAATCTTCGCCTCCACTCAACGCACAGGTAATTGGATCTAATTTAAACTTGATTGCCAGAAGTTGTGCATCCGGATGGATCGGCACCCCGCTTTCCTCAACAAAGGCACCAACGCCCGATTGTTTGCAAATATGGAAAATCTCTGAAGCAAGGCCATCGGAGATATCAATCATGGCCGTCGGGACAAGGTCTTGTTTTGCAAAAAGTTCAAACATATCTTTTCTGGCTTCCGGCTTGAGTTGACGGCCGACGATATAATTTTGCTCTTCAAGATCTGGTTTGACGCCTGGATTCGTGAGATATATTTGTTTTTCTCTTTCTAATAATTGTAATCCTAAATAAGCAGCACCAAGATTTCCGGTAACACACAAAAGGTCTCCAACTTTTGCTGTATTCCGATAGGTAATCTTTTCTTTTTCCCCTTGACCAATTGCTGTTACGCTGATGATGATTCCTTTAGGAGATGAAGTCGTATCTCCGCCAACCAAATCGACTCCATAAAAATTACAGGCAGCATAAATTCCTTCATAAATTTCTTCCAAAGCCTCTACTGAAAATCGATTAGAAAATGCTATTGAAACGACGATTTGCTTAGGTGTCGCATTCATTGCATAAATATCCGAAAGGTTGACAACCACCGATTTATAGCCCAAATGCTTTAAAGGCGTGTACATCAAATCAAAATGGATGCCTTCAACCAACATATCTGTCGAAACGACGGTAAGAAAGTCTTTGTTTTCAATCACAGCAGCATCGTCTCCTACACCTTTTACAGAGGAAGGATTGGACAATTTGTACTTCTCTGTCAGATGGTCAATCAGACCAAATTCCCCCAATTCATTGACATCTGTTCGTTTTAAGTTATCTTTTGTCATCTATTTAAAAGTCTTTTTATAAAAGATAGTTGTCCTAAAAAATCGGGCTTCAATTATTTTAATTCCCCGAATGCTTTCCAAACATTTTCATCAGGCAGATCTGCAACAAGTTCAATTCGCTCTTTTGTTACCGGATGACTAAATTCCAATTTCCAGGCATGCAAATGAATGGACCTGTCTTTATTTCCTCTTCTAAAACCATATTTTACATCCCCTTTAATCGGGCAGCCTATTGCTGACAATTGACTTCGAATCTGATGGTGCCGGCCGGTGATCAAATCTATTTCAAGGAGATGATAATTGTCGATGCTCCCAATAATTTTATAACTCAATTCTGCTTTTTTGCTATGAGCCACTTCCTTTTTAAAAGCAGAAGTCCGGTTATCTTTTTCGTTTTTTCTTAAAAAATGAACAAGGTTTCCCGATGGTTCCGGTGGTTTATTTTTAACAACAGCCAGATATTTTTTTTTAATATTACGATCCTGAAATTGAGCGTTTATCTGTTGCGTTGCATTTTTGGTTTTAGCAAATAACACAATTCCACTGGCGGGTCGGTCAAGTCTATGGATCAATGACAGCCGAGATTTGCAATAAATTTCGGCAATATCAACTAAAGCTTTATCGCCGGTTTTATCACTTTGAACTGTTAAAGTTGCCGGTTTATTGAACGCAATCAGCTGGTTGTTTTTATAGATAATTAATGATCCAATATCCATTAAATAAATTTTTCAAAAGTAAGATGGTTAATCAATTTCTTCATAATCAATAAATTCCTCATCGTTGGAATTTTGGGGATCTTCATTTTTCTTGTTTATTTTGATGCCATCTTCCGGTGCATTAATTGCTTTTGGGGGAAATACCGCCCGGTAAAGAAAATAAATTAAAACGCCGATAGTTAATATCTTAAACATGATTTTAAATTTTTTGCAAAGGTAAGTTATAATAAAGAAAATCACTTATTTCTGATCCATCAGCTAATAAAAAGTTTAAACAGCATTTATTTTAAATGAAAACAATACAAGAAGCTTTAACATTAATTTTGGAACAAGCGCATCAACTTGACTCAGAAGTTGTGGGTATTCAGGAAGCGTACCATCGGATTCTTGCAGAAGACATCACTGCTGACAGGGATTATCCGCCATTCAATCGTGCAACCATGGATGGATTTGCTTTGAATATTTCAGATTGGAATCAGCGTAATATTCGCCAATTTAAGCTGATTGAAGAATTGCATGCTGGAATTGTTCCCATACAAAAAATGGGAAAAGGAGATTGTTTAAAAATCATGACCGGCGCCGCCGTTCCTCCTGAAGCAGATGCTATCATCAAAGTAGAATTGTCAAAACAAGAAGGTTCTATGATTTCTTTTGATGAAAATGGAAATCTTGAAAAATGGCGGAATATTGCTTTACAGGGGGAAGACAAAAATGAAGGGGAAATTCTTGCCAAAAAAGGACAAGTTTGTAACGCTGCGATAATTAGCATTTTGGCGGTAACCGGAAAAACGCAAATAAAAGTTGCCCGCCTTCCAAAAGTATCCATAATTTCAACAGGTACAGAAGTACTTCCGCCGGACGGTCCAATTTTGCCACATCAGATTAGAGATTCCAATTCTTACGCCCTGCAAAGCATGTTGAAAAAATACAACATCGAGCTGCAACATAAATTACTGATTCCGGATAACAAACCCCAATTAATGGAGGCTGTTGCCAAAGGACTTCAATCTGATGTATTGATATTATCAGGAGGCGTTTCGATGGGAGATGCTGATTTTGTTCCGGAGGTATTATTGTCACATGGAGTGCAGAATATTTTTCATAAAATCAAGATCAAACCCGGGAAACCACTTTGGTTTGGAAAAAAAGAAAATGGTCCCATAGTTTTTGGTCTTCCGGGCAATCCGATGTCTTGCCAGGTTGGATTCAGAGTATTTGTAGAACCGTATTTAAGAGCAATTATAGGATTGCCAGAACCACAGGTTTTATATCTTCCGTTAATTTCAGGACATCATAAAAGAAGCAATTTTGACGAGTACTTTCCCTGTAAGCTAGTTAATAAAGATGGAAGAACATTTCTAAAAACCAATACGTACAATACTAGTGGTGATATCGCTGCAATGATTGGGTCTGATGGCCTTGCCATTCATCCAGCAGAAAGTACGACATTACAAGAAAATACAATTGTAGCATTTTTGCCTTGGTAGGTCAAAGGTAGTTTGTTTTTTAACCAGCGTTCAGCTTAGCATTTAGATAGCTTATTCTTAGCAATATTTTATTACATTTGCAGTTTGAATTTCGACTGTTTTCGAAAAAGATTTTTATAAAAATATACCTAATTCATTCGATGAATAATTTTAGAAAACTCAATAATATTGTGGGCTGGACAGTTTTTGCAATTGCAATGATTGTCTATTTCTTTTCTGCAGAACGAGCCGGGAGTTTATGGGATTGTGGAGAATTTATAACCGGAGCTTATAAATTTCAGGTAGTTCACCCTCCAGGAGCGCCCTTATTTCTCATCATCGGCAGGATGTTCACTTTTGTTGCTGAAACGATTTCAGATGATCCTGCAAATATTGCTTTTGCCGTAAATCTTTTATCAAGTACTTGCGCTGCTTTAACGGCAACGCTTGTTTGCTGGGTAACTGTGATTTTTGGAAAATTAGCTTTAGTTGGGCGAGAAAATCAACCAGATAAAGCAGAAAGCATCGCAATACTAGGTGCAGGAGCAGTAGCCGGGTTAAGCACGGCGTTTGCCACTTCTATTTGGTTTTCAGCTGTTGAAGGAGAGGTTTATGCAATGTCCACTTTCTTTACAGCGCTTACACTCTGGGCGATGATGAAATGGTATAATCTTCCTGATGAACCTCAAACTGATCGATGGTTGATCTTTGCTGTTTTTTCAGCAGGGCTTTCTACAGGAGTTCACCTTTTGAGTATTCTTACCTTCCCTGCATTGGCTATGTTTTATTATTTTAAAAAATACCAAAAACATAGTTTGCTTGGAATGGCTACAGCTGCTGTAATTGGGGTTGTAGCAATTGCGTTCATTCAATTTTTTATCATTTTAGGAATTCCAAAACTGTGGAGCGCACTGGAATTATTCATGGTAAATTCGTTGGGAATGCCTTTTCAATCGGGTGTATATCCTTTGATTTTAATTGTGGGAGGCATTCTGGCCTTTGGAATGTATTATGCGCATAAAAACCGAAATTCACTTATTCAGAATATTGTCGTCTGCGCTTTTTTAGTTACTGCAAGCTTTTCAACTATAGGGATCGTTGTTATCCGGGCTAATGCCAATACGCCTATAAATATGAATAACCCTAGCGATCCGATTCGCTTGATTCCTTATTTGAATCGGGAACAATATGGCGAACGGCCTTTATTAAAAGGCCCATCATATGACACCCGGGTTGTAGATACTGAATCAGAAGATCGCTATGGCCAGGTCGGCGATAAATATGAAATTGTAGATAAGAAAAATTCGTACATCTTTGATTCAAAAGGTGAAATGTTGTTTCCCAGGATGAGCCATGCTGATCCTGCAAGAAAACAACTTTATGAACTTTGGATGGGACATAAGGGGCCCCCTTCTCAAGCTGATAATCTGAAGTTTTTTATAAATTATCAGATCAAGTGGATGTACTGGCGATACTTCATGTGGAATTTTGCCGGAAGGCAAAATGCCGAGCAAGGCTATTACCCCTGGGATCCTAAAAGTGGGAATTGGATGTCCGGCATTAAGTTGTTGGACAATAGCATGTTATACAACCAAAATGAAATCCCCGATACTATAAAAAATGATGAAGCACGAAATAAATATTACCTCTTGCCCTTCCTTTTTGGTTTGATTGGAATATTTTTCCATTTCAGGAGGCGCCCAAATGATGCCTTCGGATTGCTTGCTTTATTTATTATTACGGGAATCGGAATTATTGTTTATTCCAACCAACCTCCGAATGAACCAAGGGAGAGAGATTATGTTTTGGCAGGTTCCATTTTTACATATTGTATTTGGATTGGTATGGCAGTGCTCGGATTGTTCCATCTTTTCAGAAGTCGTATAAAAAATGCAGCAGCTCCTGTATCTATTGCGCTTGTGATGCTTGCACCACTTTTGATGGGAACGCAGAACTTTGATGATCACTCACGAAATCATCAATATGGGGCAAGAGATTATGCTAGTAACTTCCTTAACTCCTGTGCTCAAAATTCCATCGTTTTCACATACGGAGACAATGATACTTATCCGCTTTGGTACGCTCAAGAGGTAGAAGGAATCCGAACTGATGTTCGCGTGGTGAATCTCAGTTTGATTGCTGTCGATTGGTATATTGATCAATTGCGGAGAAAGACCAACGACTCTCCAGCTATTAAAATGAGCATTACTCCTGAAGCGTATCGAGGTTCAAAACGGATTCAAATACCGATCAACCCTTCAGGAAATACCGATGCTGTCAATTTACAATCCGCAATCAAGTTTATCGGCGAAGACCATCCGGTTCCCCTTCAGGGCGGCCGTTCACTTGAAAGTTATTTGCTGTCTGATAAGCTTTATATCCCTGTAAACAAACAACAAGTAATTTCAAACGGTACCGTTGGCCTTGCCGATACAGCAAAAATTGTTGATCGCATGGACTTTTCGATTCCAAAAAGTAAGGGACAGTGGTTGTTGAAAGGAGATATTGCGATCTTAGATATTATTGCTTCCAATGTATTCGAACGACCCGTTTATTTTGCAGTAACCTGCCGCCCCGAGTCACTCTCTGGCTTGCAGGATTATGTGCAGTTAGAGGGGTTGGCATTACGGATAATTCCAGTTAAATCACCTCAGGAACGGCAATTTGGTATGGTTGGATATGGCCGCGTCAATACCGATTCTGTTTATACCAATGTGATGGATAAATTTCGTTGGGGTGGATTTGATAAAAAGGATTTGTTTGTAAACAATAGTTATGGCCCAAGTATTCAATCAACTCGTGCTTTGATCATGCGAACAGCCCAAAATATGGTTGAAGAGGGAAACAAACAAAAGGCTGTTGAACTTGTTGACAAGTATTTTGAGGCATTTCCTCATTTTAATTTCCCTTATGATTACAATACTTTGTTTTTCGTAAGAATATACATGGCTGCTGACGCTTATAAAGATCATGCAAAGCCACAAATGAAAATACTAGCCAATGAAGCTGAGCAATATTTAAGGTTTTTTGAGACGCTAGATGTTGAAAAATTGATGCTTGGTTTTAGAAGTGAAGCAGATGGATTTTTACGAGCTAAAAATGAGATGATCCGTCTGGTTCAACAAGCTGGAGACAAAGAGTTTGAAGAAGAATTAAAAGCTAAGTTTGCTCCTTTTGATTCCTTTGAAGAAGAGTTTAGAGCAATGACCCGATCTGTGGAACAATAACATTCACTAAAACCTTTCGAGGTAGTTTGTTTCAAAAGGTTTTTTATAATTTTATAATAAAAAAATATGGCCCTCAATAATAAGGTTATTGCAATTGGTGCTGATCATGCAGGTTTCGAATATAAAAACCTAGTTAAAAACAAGTTGGAAGCTGAAGGTTATAAGATCCTTGATATGGGGACGAATTCCAAAGATTCCGTTGACTATCCAGATTTTATTCATCCGGTTGCAAAAAGTATTGAAAACAAAGAAGCTTATCTAGGCATTATACTTTGTGGAAGTGGAAACGGCGTAGCAATGACTGCGAATAAACACCAGGGAATCCGAGCTGCTATCGCCTGGAACAATGATATCGCATCTTTAGCGCGACAACATAACGATGCTAATATTTTGGCTATTCCTGCCCGTTTTGTAAGCGAAGAATTAGCCCTTTCAATGGTTGATGTTTTTTTAAATACTACTTTTGAAGGTGGGCGTCATCAAAGAAGAGTTGATAAAATCGCTTCTTGCTAAATTTTAACCCATGAAATTTTCTATTCTTTTTTTACTAATCTTTTTTTCGTTTAGTACTTTTTCATTCGCACAGAATCAAGATATTGTTCCGGAAACTACTTTAATATCTGATTATAAAGCAATTGCCAGTCCTGTTCCATTTGCGAAAACAATTACCAGCGAAAATCTTAAAAAACATCTGACTATCCTGGCTTCTGACGAATTTGAAGGTCGTGAAACCGGAACTGAAGGCAATGAAAAAGCAGCGAATTATATCGCTGGGGAATTCCAACGCATGGGAATACCACCGGTTGTTAATAACAATTCTTATTTTCAAAATGTAACTTTCAATTGGTCGCAATGGGATGATATTGGTATCGAAGTTAACGGAAAGCGAATTCGCCATTTGTGGGAGTTTATTTCTTTTCCGACAAGAAACCATGATCTGCCTCTACTGGAAACAAATGAAATAATATTTCTGGGATATGGGATTGATGATCAATCCTATAGTGATTATGCCGGTGTGAATGTCAAAGATAAAGTGATCTTAATTTATAAAGGAGAGCCCATTGATAAAAAAGGGAATTCTTATTTAACAGGTAGCACTGAAGAATCTGACTGGTCATCTAGTTGGGAAAAGAAGCTGGAAGTCGCAAAAAACCATGGTGTCAAATTAGTTTTGTTAATTGAAAATGAAATTCAAAAAGTATTAAGCGAAAATCGCAAATTACTCGTTGGCCCACGGTTAACTCTTGGAGATGATACCACTCTATATGAAAAGTATTCTAATAGCTGTTACATCAATACCAATGTAGCTAAGGAAATCATGGGGAGTAATTATAAAAAAGTTATAAAGGCAAGGAAAAAAATTCAGAAAAAAGGTGTATCAAAGACTGTTAATCTAAATTGCAATTTCAAGCTTAATCAGAAAAAAAAGGAACGCACTTTACAAGGAGTAAATGTCTTAGGCTATATTGAAGGAACAGATGAAGTCCTCAAAGATGAATTAGTTGTCATAACGGCTCACTATGATCATCTAGGAAAGAGAGGAGATGATATTTATAATGGAGCTGATGATAACGGAAGTGGCACTTCAACGGTTTTGAGTGTTGCTGAGGCGTTTATGGCTGCAAAAAAGGAAGGAGTTGGCCCTCGACGTTCTGTTTTAACAATGTTGGTTACTGGTGAAGAAAAAGGATTGCTTGGATCAAAATTTTATGTTGAGAAACCAGTATTTCCTATTGACCATACTGTTGTTGATATAAATGTGGATATGGTAGGAAGAGTGGATAAAAAATATGCAGATGATCCAAACTACATTTACGTCATAGGTTCTGATCGATTGAGCACGGAGTTGCATGGAATCAATGAAACTGTGAATAAAAAATATACTCAATTGACACTCGATTATACCTATAATGCAAAGGATGATCCTAATCGATATTATTATCGGTCAGACCACTACACTTTTGCTGAAAAGGGTATTCCAGCAATTTTTTATTTTAATGGTACCCATGCAGATTACCATCGTACTTCTGATACCGTTGAAAAGATAAATTTCAAAAAAATGGAGCTTATTGGACAGTTGGTATTTCATACCGCATGGGAGATTGCAAATCGAGATAAAAAAATTGAAGTTGATGTATTTAGTGAAGATTGAACCTATGCTTTAAATAAAAAGGGCTGCTTCCGATAATTGGAAGCAGCCCTTTTTATTTAAAGTTAAGTGAGTATAAGACCAGCCTTACCCCCCGATAAACTGGTCTCACTCACTAATTAAGATCACTTCTGACCTTAAAGATCTTTGCATTTTTGTCCTTTTTCAATTCACTTGTCATTTGCCTGTGGGAGGTCTTTACAAGGGGTACAAAAATCTTTTCTCTTTTTTCAGTGAGTATATGAGACCAGCTTACCCCCCAATGAGCTGGTCTCACTCACCTTTTTTAAGGTCACTTCTGACCTTAAAGATCTTTGCATTCTTTATCCTTTTTCAATTCACTTGTCATTTGCCTGTGGGAGGTCTTTACAAGGGGTACAAAAATCTTTTCTCTTTTTTCAGTGAGTATATGAGACCAGCTTACCCCCCAATGAGCTGGTCTCACTCACCTTTTTTAAGGTCACTTCTGACCTTAAAGATCTTTGCATTCTTTATCCTTTTTCAATTCACTTGTCATTTGCCTGTGGGAGGTCTTCACAAGGGGTACAAAAATCTTTTCTCTTTTTTCAGTGAGTATATGAGACCAGCTTACCCCCCAATGAGCTGGTCTCACTCACCTTTTTTAAGGTCACTTCTGACCTTAAAGATCTTTGCATTCTTTATCCTTTTTCAATTCACTTGTCATTTGCCTGTGGGAGGTCTTCACAAGGGGTACAAAAATCTTTTCTCTTTTTTCGGTGAGTGTATGAGACCAGCTTACCCCCCAATGAGCTGGTCTCACTCACCTTATAAGGCCACTTCTGACCTTATTTCTTAATAATATTTTATCTAAAGTCCTAAAGACTTTTTCTATGTTTTGCAATAATAAAAGGGGAGATTAAGAATTTGGAAGAGGGTTGTTATATCGTTTTCAAGAATTAATCCTTTTGTTGTTTTCCCTCTTTTAGTTTTCTTCATTTTCATTTCTCAATAATCCAAGAACTATGCCATTACACAAAACTCATATTTGTAGTTTGCACATCAGTATTTGGCAAATCCACGTTGACATTTTCCGACTTGATTTCGAGCAATTTGTTATACTCCTTTTTATATAAAGAGTAATCAGTATATTCATTGTAAACTATTGTTTTGTCATCTTCACAATGAATCAAAATCTGAAAACACAAATGGTTATCTTTATAATAAAATTTTGTGATCAGATTTTTAATTTGAGTTCCTTTTATTCTATTCATCTCTTTTATTAAAAAGGTTAAATAAACTGATAAGTGAAGAGGCAATAATGAAGCCATAATGATTTTTTTTTATAAGACATTCTTCTTGGTTGTGACAGGCAAACTAAATTCACTTAAATTCAAAATATCATATATGACTGACGTTTTCTCATCTTTGAAACCCAACAACAGCTTGGTTTTGCGCCAATTTGTCAGCTTAAAGCCGATGGCATATCATTTGACAAAGTATAACTAGCAGCAGCGAATAATTTGATAAATAAAAAATAAAAAAAATGCAAAAGGGACAAATTTCTGTTCAAACAGAAAACATTTTTCCAATCATCAAAAAGTTTCTCTATTCAGATCAGGAAATCTTTCTCCGAGAATTAATTTCTAATGCCGTTGATGCAACTTCTAAATTGAAGACACTCACTTCAAAGGGCGTGTTTAAAGGAGAGGTTGGAGATACAACTATAGAAATTATCCTGGATAAAGAAAACAAAACGATTACTATCCGTGATAAAGGTATCGGTATGACTTCTGAAGAAGTTCAAAAATACCTGAATCAAGTAGCGTTTTCCAGTGCTCAGGAATTTTTAGATAAATATAAAAACGAAAGTGGGATAATAGGTCATTTTGGGCTCGGGTTCTATTCTGCTTTTATGGTAGCCAGCAAAGTTGAGGTTAATACCAAATCTTATAAAAAAACTTCTAAAGGAGCAACGTGGACCTGTGAAGGAAATCCTGAGTATACTTTGGAGGATAATAAGAAAAAATTAAGAGGTACTGACATTGTTTTATATATAAGCGAAGATGCAGAAGAATACCTTGACGAAGGTAGAATCCAGGGTTTACTGGATAAATACTGTAAATTCCTACCTGTCGCTATAAAGTTTGGAACGAAAAAGGAAACTATCTATGAAGGCGAAGGCGAAGATAAAAAGTCTAAAGAAATAGAAGTTGATAATATTATCAATAATACTCACCCAACCTGGAAAAAGCAACCTTCTGAGTTGACTGACGAAGATTATAAAAACTTCTACAATGAGTTATACCCTTTTAGTCAGCCACCATTATTTTGGATACATCTGAATATTGATTTCCCTTTCAACTTAACCGGTATTCTATATTTTCCAAAATTGAACAATAACCTGGAAGTACAGAAAAACAAAATACAATTATATAGCAATCAGGTTTATGTTACGGATGAAGTTAAAGAGATTGTACCTGAATTTTTGACCCTTCTTCATGGTGTAATTGATTCTCCGGATATCCCTCTTAATGTCTCCAGAAGTGCTTTACAAAGTGATCGAAATGTAAAAAAGATAACCGGTTACATCACAAAAAAAGTCGCAGAAAAGCTAAACGACTTATTTAAAAAAGACCGGAAAGAGTTTGAGGATAAATGGAAAGATCTTGCTGTTTTTGTAAAATATGGAATGCTTTCCGAAGAAAAGTTTCATGAAAAAGCGGTAAATTTTGCCTTACTAAAAAACACTGAAGGCGAGTATTGCACCATTGAAGAATACAAAGCTAGAATAAAAGATAGCCAAACCGACAAGCACGATAAATTAGTAATGATTTATACCAATAATCCAACTGAACATCACAGTTTTATCGATTCAGTAAAAAACTATGGTTATGATGTTTTAGAGTTCGATACTATCATCGATACTCACTTTATGCAACATCTTGAATACAAACTTGGAGATATTACTTTTGTTCGTGTAGACTCTGACATTGCAAGTAACCTGGTACAGAAAGATGAAAAAATGGAATCTGTACTCAGTGAAAAAGAAGAAGAAAAAATCAAAGAATTATTCGAATCGAAAGTAAGCAAGGCAGGGGCTCTTGTGGTGCTCAAAGCACTTTCTCCTGAGGACCAGCCTGTTTTGATTACCAAACCTGAATTCATGAGACGAATGAAGGAAATGCAAGCCCTTCAAGGCATGCAAATGGATGGTCTTCCTGAAAGCTACAATATCGTTGTTAATTCTAACCATCCGTTGATAGCAGAAAAACTCGTGAAAATGAGAAGCGAAGAAAAGAAAGAGGAATTTGTAAAACACCTTTATAATTTGGCTCTTTTAAACCAGGGTATGTTAAAAGGTCCTGAACTAACCTCTTTCATTAATAAGAGTATTGATTATCTCAAATAATTTTAAAAGCCGCTGCCAATACAGCGGCTTTTATTTTTCTTCTAATTCCTTCAATAACTTTTCCGCTTTGTCATTGTGAAATCCTCCTTCAATTTTTAGAAGATCCGAGATTAGTTCCTTTGCCTCTTCCCTATTGTCAATTCCAACATTTGCTAAAATGAGATTCCAGGTGGCATCTTCATAATATTTTTCATCGTTCAACCTCACATAAGTTAGGTCCTCAATCGCTTTATCCAATTCACCCAACTGAAGCGCTGACAATCCTGAAAAATAATGTGCAAGGGAATTTTCTGGTTGGGATTCCAATAAGTTATCAAAAAAGAGAAGGCTCTCTCTATAATTTTCATTCCTAAAAAATTCTATCCCTTCATTATATTGATCTCCAGCAGGAAAACCCTCTCCTCCTCTTACACTTTCTATTAAATCCGTTGATGATTGAAATTCCGCTAAAAAAGATCTTTCACTGCTTTGCGCGTTCCAATATAATAACCCTGCTACCGTAATGACCATAAACAGAATTGCGGCAGCAATCCTGTTTATGGTCCAAAAGTTTATTTTCCTAATTCCAGTTGCTGAAGTATTTTTTTCTTTTATGTTTTTTTTCAATTCTTCAAGCTGCTCGTCTTGGTCAAAACGATACTCACTGGCAAAGCCCTCCATCGCTTCGGAACAGAGCGGACAGTCAAGCAAATGGTTTTCTATTTGATAACGAGATGGCTCATCTATTTTTCCAGTTAAATACAGATGAATCTCATCTTGGCTCAGGCATTTCTTCGACTGAAAAACAAATTTATTTTTTTGCGTGCTCAAGAAAAGTAATTTTTTTAGTTATAATATAATTTAACCAGTCTCGAAAAGAACATCCTTTGAATAGTAAGAAGGAGTAAGTCACTTTCCAGAATCCAAATAATTCGCTTCTAAAATCACTCTCAATTTGCGTTTTCCGTTTTGTAAAAAGCTTTTCACCTGTTTAACAGAATATTCTGTTTTCTCCTCTATTTCTTTATAACTCATGTCTTTGTAAAAGAACAATTCCATGCACTTTTTCTGATCAGGTTTTAACTGCAATAAAGCCGCATGAATCCTATCTTCCTCAGGTTCTTCAATATTAGGACTCGAAAAGTCTTCATTTTCCACAAAATTTTTAGCTTTTTTTTCTAATTCCTGCCAATCTAAGGGTTGATCAAGTTTTTTGCTTTTTTCACGCAGGTAGGTTAGGCATTGATTTTTGGTAACGGTAAACAACCATTTTTTAAACATTTGAATATCAGTGGCCGGTAATTGAGAAAGCATTTTTTCAAAAATAGTCATTGCAATATCTTTGCTTTCCTCTTTATGTTTGATGTATTTTAAACAAATGCCGTATACCAGGTGTACATATCGGTTGTATAGTTCCCCGACGAATTCCGTTTTACCAGTAGTTTGATAACTGGCAATTAGTTGTTCATCTGTATGCTCGCTCAGAGATCGGTATTTATTGAGCTTAAAAATCATAATGATTCCCTTCTTTCAAGTAAAAATAAAAAATGTGATTAAGAAAAGAATCTTAATCACATTTTTATAACAATAAATTTTCAATAAATTATAACTTGACCGAAGTTAAAATCTTTTCGAGCTGCTGCATATAATTTCGCTTTTCTTTTCCTGGAGCATGTATAAAGCCATCTAAATAAAGTATTTCATTGGTTTCAGGAATGATAAAAGCATAACTAATAAAGGGGCCTCCCATGTAATCGTTTTCAATTTCCCATATTCCGCGTGCTTCTACCGCAAAGTGATTGTCGATTTGCATCGTTTTCAAAAACATAGGCAAATCCACATCATTAATATACATGAAGGTATTTTCGATTTCAGTGCTGACATATTTTCCCAAACTATTTCGAATTTCTTTAATTCCTTCTTTGCTTAATTGCTTTTGATCGGTGTATTTGAGCTTATGAATAAAGATATTGCTACTTAAAAAATCTGTTTCTTTTCTCAACCAGAGCGTATGTTTTAGGGAGTCATACATAGCTAAAAAATAATCGTCTGGAATATTGAGTTCGGCATTAAATTCTTTTTTTATTTTTTTATTAAAATCATAATTAGATCCAACCTGATAAATATTCGCTTCAATAAAAAGTTCGTCATTTTCATTGATTTTCTTTGATATTGCCTGATAGTTCTTCTTAATATTTGCCATCAAATCATCATCACTAAATGCAAACTGATAGATTAGAAGTTGCGGTTTTGCCCATTTATTATGCCCTATTGAAATATTAAAACTTTTATCCTTCTTAGCACGGTTAACCTTCTCCGTCCCCAGATCCTGTTTGATCATTCCACTGGTTTCCGATGTATTATTGTTCAGATTACCAATGATAAGGTAGGAACGAAAATTTTTACGCATGGGCACTTCCGTCAAGTCTTTTGGTGTCATATGACGCAAGTCAAATATTGGTTCAGGTTGTGGCAGTATTAAATAGGCAGAAGATAAATAATATTGAATACTATCTCCTACAGGGCCATCCCAAATTGACTGATCAGCAATGACTACAATTTCATTCACTTTGCCCATCGCATTAGGGGTAGGTGTAAGTTTATCCCGTACTTCCGCGGAACAACCAAAAAGGAAAACAACAAACGATAATAATATGCTTCTGACAATAAGTTTTTTCATAAGTAATTTCATTACGACGACATTTTTTACAAAATTAATAAAATTGCAAACCTTGTTTCAATTCACAATCTATTAAAGCAGATGCTAATGAAAAGTTTTTTGGCGTACCTGTTTTATTTGAACATGATCTAATGAACAGTAAAAAGCCACCTTCGGTTTTGAAAGTGGCTTTTTGCTTTTTGTTCAATTATATTTGTTTAGTCAATTACATAATAGATCCGAGTTAACCATTTGGATTGATCAGGTTCTGTACCGGGATCGGTAACGTATTCTTCCATGACTACATCAGGCTGTTTTTTGAAAACTGTTTCGGAAGCTTTTCCTAGTCCTTCATGAGCAGACACCAAATTACTATAATCTCCATAGTAATTATAAACTATGTAATTATCATAAACTTCCGCCTCACCAGGTCCAATATTAATTTTCTTATTTGCTTTCCCTGGATCCGGAATTGGAGAAACCGGAATTGCAGCAGCCATATCTGCTAATTGCTTTTCTTCGTCCCACATATAATAAATACCTCTGGGCATACCAGTCATTTGAAATTTATCCTGCGTGATTTTTTGAATTATTTTGGGATATTTTTCAGTATAAAATTGTTGCATATCTGAAAATTTCACCTTTTCACGGATCGTATAATATTTCGTACCAAGTACTTCAACCGTTTCAATATTACTATTACTACTTTCACAAATCTTTTTGATACCAGCTAATCCTTGTTCAAAATCCGGTCCCACCAATGGATCCAAATCTTCAAAAGCCAAAAAATAACGTCCTATGATATTAGCTAAAAGGCCTGCACCGGGAAGCGATTTCATTGCCCAGGTTACTTTTGTTTTTCCATCGCTTTCTTCAAATGTCCACGTACCTTCTCCCCTACCCATAAATCCAAAATCCACTTCGGTATTTAGTGTTTTACTAGGAATACTTTTAACAATGGTAAGCTTTCCATTTCCCACAACATCTCCTGTCCAGGAATAATAACCACCTTCACCCGCTGCTTTGTCCCCATAAACAACTTTCATTGTCGAATCTTTTGCTGCCCAAGCAGACCAGTTCTCCCAGTTTTTGAGATTGTTGACTTGTTGAAAAACAGCATCAGCAGGTGAATCAATTGTTGTACTTCGCTCAACAGGAGAAGGAGCTGGAAGTATAAAAGAAATAAGTGAAAAAATAATTACTAAAGCGAGTAATCCAAGTAGGATATTTTTTAAAATTTTCATGATTAAAGATTTTTGGTTTTTTAATTAAAACATATTGTGTTTATAAGTTTTAATAAATTTAACAAAATGTTTTTAAAAACAAAAACGGCTACGCAAAAAATTACGTAGCCGCTTTATATTTTAACGCTTTATCCAAAAATCAGAAAAGGCTTTCGATGATATTTTCTTCCGTTATGCTTTCCGCTTCCGCTTTATAGTTCCGCACGATTCGGTGTCGTAAAACATATTTGGCAATAGCTTGAACATCTGCAATATCGGGAGAATATTTTCCATTGATCGCTGCATTGCATTTTGCTCCCAAAACGAGATATTGCGACGCTCTTGGACCTGCTCCCCATGAAATGTAATTATTCACAGTGTCTGTCGCTCTTTCCGTATTCGGACGAGTTTTGGAAGCTAGTGAAACGGCATATTCCAGAACATTATCGGCTATAGGAATTTTACGAATCAATTTTTGGAAAAACAAAATCTGATCTGTTGTCACTATGTTTGATAAATCATAATCCGTTTCTGAAGTCGTAGTTTTTACAACTTGAATTTCTTCATCGTAAGAAGGATAATCAAGTGGAATATTAAACATAAAACGATCCAATTGAGCTTCCGGCAAAGGATAAGTTCCTTCCTGTTCAATTGGATTTTGGGTTGCTAAAACAAAGAAAGGATTTGGCAATAAATGAGGTATACCACTAACCGTAACCGAGCGCTCCTGCATTGCTTCCAGCAAAGCGGCCTGCGTTTTGGGCGGTGTACGATTAATCTCATCAGCAAGTACAATATTGGCAAACAGCGGCCCTCGGTTAAATTTGAAATGTCGATCTTCGTCCAATATTTCAGAACCTGTAATATCTGAAGGCATCAAATCCGGCGTAAACTGAATTCTTTTAAAATCCAAATCCAGCACATCAGCGATCGTACTTACAAGAAGTGTTTTTGCTAAACCGGGGACCCCTACTAAAAGGCTGTGCCCATTACTAAATAGAGATATGATAACTGCCTTCACCACTTCGTCCTGACCAACAATAACTTTAGCAATTTCTTTTGACAAATCGCGATAGGCCTTTGCTAATCCATCAACTGCTTCAACATCAGATTTGTAGGCTATTTCCTGCATATTTTTTTGAATGTTTAAACGATAAAAATCTATTTTTTAAGCGTGCGTAAATTTATAAAAATACCTAAGAACTAACGTGTTAATTATACCCTTTGTTTCGCGAGGTCGACAAATTAGGCTTTTTACAGTATAAACACAAAAACTGATTACATTTGGTGAATGATGACTTTGGTTTGCAGTTCATTGTTTATAGATTTATGACAATAAACTATTCCTCACATTTCCACTCCATACTGGAAAGTTCATACATTTTTTCAGGAAAGGAATAATGCCACCATTCTGTCCGAATGGACTTGAAACCAACGATACCCATCATACTTTTTAAAAGACTGCGATTCGCGAGTATGGTATCTGAAAAGTTGGTATAAGTATGATGTGCTTCTTTACCAAAAAAATCAAAAGGTGTTCCCATATCCAATTCCTGACCAGTACTATCGACAATCGTCAGATCAACTGCTAATCCGCGATTGTGCATAGACCCTTTGCTAGGAGGAGTCACATAACTCGCATTTTGAAATTTATCCCAAAGCCGCTGTTGAATGGGCAATGGCCGATAACAGTCTAACATTTTAAATCGATAACCATTATTCACCAATACTTTATTTGCTTTGACCAACTGGCTTGCAGCTTCATGACGTAAAAAACAGCGACCACAATCATAGAGTTGTTCGTTTACAAAATTATCTGTTGTCGCATATTTCAAATCAAGGATAATGGTTGAATCTAAAGCACTCAACTCAACCCATTGCGTAGTATCATAATCAGGGATTACAACGCTTGGTTTTGGTGGATCAACTTTCGGCAGATCAACTGGTTTTATTTCCAGCGTATCTGAAGCAATCACAGGTGATGAAATTTGTTTTTCCGCATTTTTGCAGGAGAAAAATAAAAGTGCAACAATTAGAAAGTAAAAAAATTTCATAAAAAGAGGATAGCTGAATCAGTTTGCCTTCATATTATTCTTTAAAAATCTTTTTTAATTCTCTGTCTAAAGCTTTAGAGCGAAGGTTTCGTGCTATAATTTTGCCCTCTCTATCCAGCAAGACTGTGTGCGGAATACTTTTGACCGAGTAGGTTTGAGCAACGGAATTTTGCCATCCTTTCAAGTCGCTAACGTGTTTCCATTCCAACCCATCTTTCTCGATAGCTTGTGTCCAACGCTTCATATCCTTGTCAAGGCTTACACTGAGAATTTCAAAGCCCATATCTTTATATTCTTTATAAAGCTTGACCACATTAGGATTTTCTTTTCGGCAGGGACCGCACCAGCTTGCCCAAAAATCAATCAGCACAACTTTTCCCCTTAGATCACTTAATGTCAGGTCCTGTCCTTCTGGCGTTTTCTGTGTAAAATCAGGAGCTTCTGATCCAACCACGAAACTCCTGGATTGTTTCAGTTGGATCTTCAATCGCTGAATAGATGCTTTGTCGGTAGAGGATTCATATTTCTTTACAAATTGATTGGCAAAACCACTAAATGAAGCATGGTTTTTTGATTGCAATCCAATAACAACGCCACCTAAAGCGTAACGATAAGCACGTCCTTCTGAAGGGATTTGATTCAATTTATTCTTGATACTCGATTTCACTTTTTCTGCTTCAAAACCAACAGAAGCCAACGTTTGCGAATAGTTTTTGAAAGCTTCAAACAGAGCAGGTATATTATTGTAATCCGGACTTTTCAAATCTGCAAATTGAAAAAAGTTATCTACAAAATACTCCACTTCATTGGTATAAGCCCCTTGATTATTCGGAAAGCTCAGATAAGTATTTAAAGCTGCAATACGAGCTAGAAAAGGGTTTGACTTTTTTAAAGAATCCAACAAATCAATTTGCTGTTGATCGATCTTTGCCATGTCCTTTTTGACAATTTCAGCGGCTTCAGGACTTTGTCTTAAGGCATGCATAAATTTTCCATTTTCCACCTGCAATTCTTTTTGTCTTTTCCGAACCGTGGTCATTAAAATATCATAACCTTCATTGGCTTTTGAACCATAAATACTCGAAGCCCGCACTCTGGTACAAGTCCCTTGCATTACCATATCTTTTTCGTCATAAAAAATAATAGGCCGCATTTGGTTGTCAGCATTTCCAACATAATAAAATCGAGGTTCACCAGCGGGAACGGTAATCAAAAAACTATCTTTTCCAAGCGTTTTTGCTTCCTCCAATTTATTAAAACCAATACCATTGAATTCGTACAATCCTAAAGGGGCCTTTCCTTCGCATCGGTTCATCACACAGGTAAGTTGTACATTTTCTTCACCAGGTGTCATTATAGCACTGATTAATTCATCTTGTCCCTTACCAACTAAAGCAAATAATACAAATCCAAAAGTTACTACTGATTTCATAATTGATCTTTTATTTATAGATTGAAGTTGCTCACTTATTTACCAATTCCAAAAAAGCATCTTCGCTTATTATCTCTACAGTACCCAAAGCCTGTGCCTTTTTTAGTTTTGAACCGGCTTTTTCGCCTGTAACAAGGATATCAAGATTTGAGCTGACAGCGCTGATATTTTTTGCTCCGGCTTTTTCTGCCAGTGTTTGCGCTTCTTTCCTGCCCATCTTAAGTAACGTTCCGGTGAACAGAATAGTTTTTCCTATCAAAGGAGCATCAGCTGAAACAGCTTTTGGAAGGTCGTCTTCCGTTTGCTGCATATTTACACCAAGGCTTTCCATCTCTTGGAGTAAATCAATATTCCGGGGGTTTTTGAAAAATTCAATGACATTTTCGGCGACAACCGGCCCGACATCTTTAATACTTGTAAAATCTTCCAGCGTCCAGTGCTGCAATTCCAAAACATGTTTGATTTCTCCTGCAATTAATTTGGAAACTTTTTTTCCAAGGTGGTGAATACTCAAACTATGCAGCAACCGACGAATTGGGTTCTTTTTAGCTTTTTCAATGGACGCTTTTAAATTAGCTGCTGACTTTTCGCCAAATCCTTCCAGCTCTGCGATTGCATCATAATCCAGGCGGTAAATATCCGCTATATTTTTCAACCAACCCAATTCATAGAATCGTTCGATATAGGACTTTCCAAATCCATCAATATCCATCGCATCTTTTGAAACGTGGAAAATCATTCGCTGCAAATCCTGAGCACCACAAATGCAAGTAGGGCAACGCCAGGCTGCTTCGCCTTCCATTCTTACCAACTTAATGGGGGTATCCTGATCATTGATCGGACAAAACTCAGGGAACACTAGTTTTTCTTCTGTTCCATCTCGCAATTCCTCCATTGGCTTTACAATATAAGGAATCACATCTCCAGCCCTTTCCACTAAAACGGTATCGCCAATTCGGATATCTTTGCTTGTAATAAAATCCTCGTTGTGGAGAGAAACCGAAGAGACGGTCACACCTGCCAGTTGAACCGGCTCTAGTTTTGCGACTGGTGTAATAGAACCAATTTTTCCAACCTGATATTCAACGTTCAGCAATTTTGTCGTGGCTTGTTTTGCTTTAAATTTAAAAGCAATAGCCCACCGTGGGTGATGATTGGTGTACCCACATTTTTCCTGTAATTCAAGGCTGTTGACTTTCACCACCATGCCATCGACTTCAAACGGATAATTCTCTCGTTTTTCCTGCCATTCCAAAACATAGTCAATGACTCCTTTAATATTTTTTAAAACTTTTTTTTCTTTAGCCGGCACTTTAAATCCCAGTTCTGCTAATAGATTGATGCTTTCATCATGCGTTTTAAACGTGTTTAACAGATTGTTATTTTCAGTATTGGCAGCGTAACTTAATTGGTACATGAAAGCAACCAGGCCCCGTTTGGCTACTTCACCCGGATCCTTCATTCGCAAACCTCCGGAAGCAGTATTTCGTGGGTTGGCAAAAAGAGAAAGTCCTTCTTTTTTGCGCTCTTCATTTATTTTTTTAAAAATATCCTTTCGAATCAACACTTCACCTCGAACCTCTACTTTAGCCATTTTATATTTTGAAAACTTCGCACGCAAAGGGATCGAACGTATCGCTTTAGCATTATTCGTCATTTCTTCACCAAAAACCCCATTACCACGAGTCGCTGCACGCACCAACCGGTCATTTTCATAAACTAATGCAATACTCCCACCGTCGAATTTCGGTTCCACACAATATTCAACATCTGTATTTTCATTTAGCAAGGTTAGCTTTTTGATTTGCGTATCAAAATCTATCAAGTCATCCGCATTGTAACTATTCGCTAATGACAACATCGGAGCAAGATGCTCAACAGATGGAAAATCAGCACTCAAGTCTGTAGAAACCCTTTGTGTTGGTGAATCTGCTGTTATTAATTCTGGGTAAATCGCTTCGAGGTTTTCCAGTTTTTTATATAACTGATCGTATTCAAAATCACTAATAACAGGATCGTTTAAAATATAATATCTCCATTCGTGATAAACGATCACATTCTGCAAATCCGCTACCACTCGAGCCACGTTTTCATTATTTACGACAATATCTCCTTTCAACAATTGTTTTGAAAGATCGAATAAATTCCTTTGTTCCTCTTTTGAATACATCTGTATAAATAATTAATAATCCCCTCGATTAAAGGGTAATTTAAACCAACTGACAAACCCTAAAAAATAGCTCGGTAATAAAGTTTGCAAAATAGGAATTATAGAGGAGTTTCTGAAGTTTTGCAGCCCAAACCATAGCTTTAACTAATAATAAAAGGAGGACTTAATTTTTCATTAAACCCTCCTTTATAATGCAGTTAATATTTTTTAGAATTTCACAATCCTCCTACTCGTCATTTTCTCTCCGTTCGTAACATGAAGCAAATAACTTCCTTCCATCAAATCGCTAACATTCAAATATTTTTTGTTTTCGCCTATGATTAAATCAATCTGATCCACTTTCACGAGTTGACCAAAAAGGTTAAAAATCCGCATCTCAAATGTTCCGGATATTCGGCTATCAATTTCCAAATTCAAAACAGCATCAACCGGATTAGGAAAGATATTTAAAGAAACCTCTTCAGCAAGATCTTTCGTAGCCACAGGATCTCCCTCAGTTAGTTGCAATTGATTACAAGCAGCGTTATCTCCACTTGACGAATCGTTAAGGTTCACTCCGTTTCCGCAGGAATAAAAAGTGATTGTTCCTGTTCCCACAGCTGGCGCAGTCCACTTAACCATAAATTCGTTACTGGCGCTGGGGCCTTTATGTTCGGCATATTGCCTTCCGTTTGAAGAAGCTACTGCAACTCGAACATTATTTGCTGGATTTGAAAAAGCCTGCCAGTTATCTCCATTTTGACCCAAAGGAGCTTTAAGACAAAGCAGCTGAAAGCCAAAACCTGCTGGTGTTGCAGAGCCTACCGAATTGACAGTAACTTTTACATCATAAGTCTGATCAGGAGCATATTCAGTTATTACATTTCCGGAGCCATCCATTACCTCTATATCGAGTGTCACTTGTATCATCGAACTGGTGTTATGGCAGGATTGGCAAGTTTTAGCTGTTCCGTTACTATTTGTTTCATCTCCGGGGGCGCCGGTGTTACCCAAGCCCTGGCTGAAAGCTCGGCCATCTTTACTTGCTATAAAAAGAACAGAGCACAAAAGGAGGGTGAAAAAGGTGTAAATAAATTTAAACTTCATTGATTACAGATTTCAAGAATTAATAAATGGGTTTTAGGTCAAACCTGATATGATACTGTTTTGTTTACAATTTCCGCAAAGAAAACGTAAAGTCTACATGTTTAATTTGGCAAAACCATTATAGATTGAAGAAGCATGGAGAAAACTAAATACTAGATTTGACTGTAAGTTGGTTCTTTTCGTTTAAAATAACGTTTTAAAAAGCCATGAAAAAAATAAAGTGTCAACGAGGTTACAATATTTTCAATTACAATTCATAGCCCCAACCAAGTTCGGGATTCTTTCCTTTTACATTTTTAAAATAATTTCGGAAAAATTGAAAATCCGTATCTTTGTCATCTGTGGGATGAAAAGGTTTTGCAAAATTCACTTCGCGGTTTTCATAATCAAATTTGCACAGGATAATCGGAATATTTGCTCCCTTCGCAATGTAATAAAATCCTGATTTTAGAGTTTCAACCTTACTACGGGTTCCTTCTGGTGAAATTACCGTCGCTAATTTATCGTGATCATTGTATAATTTAATAACAGCGTCAACAAAATTTGTACTTTTAGATCGATCCACCGGAATCCCGCCCAACGACCTGAAGAGCGCTACAAATGGAAAACGAAACAAGGAACTTTTGGCAAAAAACATGATATTTTGTTTTATCGAACCACGGACCAATATTCCCAAAGGAAAATCCCAGTTGGATGTATGAGGGATTACTACGATAATAAATTTCTGAATTTGATAAGGGTAATCTCCCGTTATTTTCCATCCTAAAATCCGAAGCATGAACGAACAAAAAGCACTAAACATATCAATCACATTATTTTCAAGTTCTAAAAATACGATATAAATTAATATTTTTTGAAACTGTGGTTTGGGTAGTTACGTAATCTCTCTTAATTTTGGAGTTCTTTTTGACATTTTACCAAATGTTTAAAATCTATTAAATTATAAACATTACAAACACATAATAAAATAGCTTGGGTTTAAGACTTTCTTTACTATTCCTTTTTGTTTTTTTTAGCTGGATTGCCATTGGGCAACAACCGGGCAATGCTGCCGTAAGTAGTGGAGGAACTTCGGCAACTTCTACATTGGTAAAAGGCAAAGAAAAGGTTAAACCAACCTGGCTGGAACTGGAATTTTCTTTAAAAGGAGGATTTTATCATGAAGCTATCCAGATAGAATTATTTTCACCTG
This sequence comes from uncultured Saprospiraceae bacterium, assembly GCA_963793295.1. Classification (GTDB taxonomy): domain Bacteria; phylum Bacteroidota; class Bacteroidia; order Chitinophagales; family Saprospiraceae; genus JAHDHW01. Next base: position 29,271 of record CAWBZX010000013.1, read on the forward strand.
GAGCAAAAATATACTTCACGACTGACGGAAGTACTCCTACCCAAAGATCTTTTGTCTATACACAGCCTATCAATATTTCAAAAACAACGATTATCAGAGCTAAAGCTTATCGTGGAAAATTAAAAAGTAAAATTGTAGGGCAAACTTATTTCATCAACGAACCCGAAACGACTTTTCCTGTGGTATCGATTGGAGTCACTTCATCTATTTTATTTGACCCTGAAACCGGCCTTTATGTTAAAGGACCAAATGCCAATGATTCTATTTGGAAATTGGAAGGAGCGAATTTTTGGAGCCGCAAAGAAGTAAAAATCAACACAGAATTATTCGAAGCCGATGGAGACTGCAAATTCAATAGCGTAACAGGGTTACGACTTTTTGGTGGCATGAGTAGGCTCTTCCCACAAAAATCAATGACTATCATCGCTCGTGATCATTATGGCAAAAAACGGATCAGATACCCTATTTTTGGAAAAGAGGGTTTAGGTAAATATAAATTCCTCGTTTTGCGAAATTCCGGGAGTGATTGGGGGAGATCACATTTTCGGGACGCCTTGATGTCGAGTCTGCTTGATGGTTGGGATATTGAAAAACAGGATTATCGACCTGCTCATTTATACCTCAATGGAGATTATTGGGGGATTTATAACATGCGCGAAAAAGTAAACCGATACTTCCTTGCAGATCATGCCGAAGTTGACAAAGATAGTATTGACTTGATTGAACATCGGATGACACTCAAAAATGGAAGTACCCGCCATTATCGGAAAATGATCAATTTTTTATCTGACAAAACGTTGAGTCAACCTGAAAATTATGCTTATATCCAGTCACAGATGGATGTCGAAAATTTCATGAATTATCAAATCGCTCAAATATATTTTGATAATTCTGACGCAGGGGGTAACATTAAATTTTGGCGACCACAAACACCAACAGGCCGTTGGCGCTGGATCATGTACGACACCGATTGGGGTTTCGGGCTGCACAGTGCTTCCGCTTACAAAAACAATAGCCTTGCTTTTCATACAGATGTTGATGGTCCTTCCTGGCCCAATCCGCCATGGAGCACTTTTTTGTTGAGAAAGCTTCTTGAAAATCCAGATTTTGAAGCTCAATTTGTGACTCGCTTTGCTGATCGCTTAAATTCTTCTTTCAGCAGTACCAGAGTTCTTCAAAAAATAGATCTGTTTTATTTAACGCTCCTCCCTGAAATGTCACGCCATTTAGAACGATGGAATTTGAAAGAAAGAAAATGGAACAATCAAGTAGATATCATGAGGCATTTTGCATTAAATCGTCCTAATTATGTGCGAATGCACTTGAGGAGAATGTTCAATACCGGGAGCCTTATTGAAGTAAATGCAATTTCTACTGAAGGTGGACAAATATTAATTAATGATCTCGTTAAAGTAACCAAAGATGGTTTTAATGGGCAATATTTTGAAAATTATCCAATAAAAATAAATGCCATACCAAACTTTGGATATCGATTTTCTCATTGGGAAGGTATCCCTATTGATGATAATTTAGAGGCTACTCTAAAACTCGAAAAAGATCAACCATATCACATCAAAGCTGTTTTCGAGCCCTTCAGCCATCCCTATGAAGGAACCATCGTAATCAATGAAATCAGTTCCAATAACAATAAAAGTGGCGATTGGGTAGAACTTTATAATTTTTCAGAAGGAGCTATAAATTTAAAGGATTGGTATTTTACGGATTCCAAACATTTTTTCAAATTTCCAGATATCACGATTGAAGCCCGAAACTATGTTATCCTTTGTCAGGATGTTGCAAAATTTCAAAAGGAATATCCTAACCAATACAGCGTCATTGGCGACTTTGAATTTGGTTTGAACAAAAGGTTTGAAAATTTAGGTTTATACAGTAATGATGGCGCTTTTATCGACAGTATTTCCTACAACCTTGCTCCGGTAGATTCTGTTTTTACCTTGTCTCTGATGCTTCCTTATCTCGATAATAGCGATATTGAAAACTGGGAAGTACAATTTGGAAATGGCTCTCCTTCTTCTGCCAATCCTTATTATCTCGAAAGTCGAATAAAAGCCGAACAAGAAATTTGGATGCGTGTCGGAACTGGTATCGGCATGTTGCTTTGCTGCCTTTTACTTTTAAAAATCAAAAGGAGACAAGCCCCGGAAATCTAATCTTCTTCAGATAAAAAATTTGCAATTAAACGATGAAAATGATGAACCGCTTTTTCCATGGAAGGCGAAAATCTTCCTTTGTCATAAAAACGGGATTGAATTCCTTTTTGTACACTTTCGACAACTACTTCATCTTCTATTTCAGTCATTTCTAAGTTATTTTCTTCATAACTAAATGGAGTGCTTTCAAAACGATAAGACCGGAAAATCACTTTGGCTTTTTTTAAACTTAAAGGTTGCACAATATTGAGGGACAGTCCCCAGGGATAGAAATTCAGCATTAGATTTGGAAATAACCAAAAGTAATAGGCGTAAATTTTACGTCCATAATCAGCTTCCCCTTCAGGTACATCAAAACAAGGTTCTCCTTCTTTTGCAACACCTATTTGTAAATTACAGAACGGAAACAGCTCATATTCATAACTGCCGAAATCGATCGCTTTGTTCAAAGCAGGATGAACAAAGGGAATATGAAAACCTTCTAAAAAGTTATCGCAATAAAGGGCCCAATGTGCATTGACGACGAACTCTTTTGATGAGGCTGCATCATATTTTAAAGTATCAATTGGCATCCACGCGATTCGCTTAGTAATTGGTTCAATCATCTCAGAAAAATGGACCTTTGGATTGAGTGATACAAAATACATTCCCAGCCACTCTTCAAAAGATACCTCCGTAAGGTTATCGGCTTTCGATGGAAAATTCATCGCTTCTCCAAATTTGGGCATACTTTTCATCTTTCCATCCAGACCAAAGCACCGACCATGATAACCACAAGTTATCAATCGAAGGTTTTCTGGTTTCTCCACAATAATTTTTCCACGATGGGTACATACATTCGACAAACATCTTACTTCTTCATTTTCATCTTTAGACAAAAGCAGTGGCTCATCCAAAGTTCCTTCCATTAAATTACAAGGATAAACACTGCCTTTGTTTGCAACCACATTGCTATCTGCTACGTACTGCCAGGTAGCAGCAAATAATTTTTCTTTAGAAATTTCATAAACTTCCAAATCGGTATAAAACGTGGTAGGAAGTGTGGAAGCCTTTCGAATATCCTCGTTGACGTTAAACTTTTTTATCATAAATTGATTAGATTTGAGAAGGTAATATTAATCATGATTTTCTAAAAATTTCTAGTTTCCTCTTCCTTAAAACCAAAAATTATTTCACAATCAATCGCCTTTGATTTAATAGTCGTGAGTAATGAATTTCAACGATTTTCGTATTAAAAATAGAATAAATAAAATCGAATTTAGTGATCTTGGTTTTGGTACCCAAATAACTTCCAAAAAACGATTTATCAATAAAGATGGCAGCTTTAATATAATTCGAAAAGGGAAAAATGTGGTGACTCCTTATCAGACGCTTCTAGAAATGTCGTGGTTGAAATTTATCTGGGTATTCACCATATACCTTGCAGGTATAAATTTCTTTTTTGCGTGTTTATTTGTTTCAATCGGGGTCGATGCCTTGGATGGAATTAGCAGCTCTACTTTTTCCCAGGACCTTGGAAATGCTTTTTTCTTTAGTATTGAAACATTTACAACAGTCGGCTATGGAACGGTGAGTCCTTCGGGGTTCCCAGCCCATTTAGTTTCATCAATGGATGCGTTTGCCGGCCTGATGTCTTTTGCATTAGCAACAGGATTATTTTTTGCTCGTTTTTCCAAACCGAAGGCAGAAATACTTTTTAGCAAAAAAGCGATCATCGCTCCATACCGGGAAATAACCAGTTTCCAGTTTAGGATTGCAAATCTTAGAAGAAATAAAATTATCAATCTTGAAGCACAAGTTGTATTAACTTATCTGGAAAATAATGGCAGCGAAAAACCAAATCGTCGCTTTAAAGCTTTAAAACTTGAAAGGTATAAAGTTTTTCTCTTTCCGCTAAACTGGACTATTGTGCATCCAATCGAAAAAGATAGTCCAATGTATGGAAAAAGTGAAGAAAAGGTAAAAAAAATGAACGCCGAATTTCTTATCCTCGTAAAGGGTTATGATGAAACATATGCTCAGGAGGTACATTCAAATAGTTCATATACCTGGAATGAAATCCAATGGAATACAAAATTCAAAATGATGTATCACGATGATGAGGAAAAAGGAATGATATTGGAATTAGATAAAATTGACCACATTGAATACCTTAACGCTGTCAAAACTTAATAAATATAAATTTATATTTCGCTTTAAACCTTCTTTCTAAAAGCGAGTCTTACACATAAATCATTTGATTTGCAGACATCAGCAAACGACACGACTGACGATCAGATTTTGTCTCTTTGTCAAGAGAAGACAAAAATTGAACAAGGCTTTAAATTGCTGATGTTAACCTATCAGGAGCGCCTTTATTGGCATGTCCGGAGAATGGTTTTTGGGCATGATGATGCAAATGATGTTATTCAAAATACTTTAATAAAAGTGTATAAAAGCATCCACAAATTTGAAGGTAAATCAAAACTCTATACCTGGTTGTATCGGATCGCTACGAATGAAGCTATTACTTTTTTAAATAAAAAAAATCGTAAAAGTACGGCTTCGCTTGATAATGAGGAATACAATCTGAACAACCAGCTTAAAGCCGATGATTATTTTGACGGTGATGAAATACAACGCAAACTATACGAAGCACTGAATCAATTACCCGAAAAACAGAAAGCTGTATTTAACCTGAGATATTTTGAAGAGATGAGTTATGCAGAGATGTCAGAGGTCCTTCAAACCTCCGTTGGAGCTTTAAAAGCATCATATCATCACGCTGTAAAAAAAATAGAACTTTATTTAAAAGGAGTAGCCTCCGAATAAGATGAAACCATAATGAATAAAAAAAATGAAATAAGAGATGAATTGAAAAAGCTTTCTCCTTTTTTATCAGATATCAAAAAGGAGAATAGCTTCAAGGTGCCTCAAAACTATTTCAAGTCACTTCCTGAAAAAGTTTTGGAGCAAGTTCAACCTACGACAAACACCTCCGAAAAAAAGACAACTCAAGTAGGTTGGATGGAACGTTTGATGGAAAATATTGCCCTATTATTTCAACCGAAATTTGCTGTAGGTTTTGCTACTGCTACTATATTAGTGATCGCTGCGCTATATTTTGTTCAAAAACCAACTGATCAAATTGATGGATCTTATAATAGTATAGCTAGTCAGTACGTCTCTGAAAACATTGATGAATTTGATGTCGAAATGCTTTGGGAAGCCAGTGTATTCGAAAATGGTGAAAGCAACTTTGATAACGGTTATGACATTAATAATACTGATGAATATTTTGAAGAAATAATCGATGAATTAGATGACAGTGAGCTTGAAAAGCTTTTATAAAAATGCTTCAAATTTTTAAACCATAAAGTAATGAAACAATCAATCTTAGCTTTATTTGTATTTCTGAGCGCCTTGAATTTTATCAATGCACAGGATTTTGAAAATGAAAGGATCCAGGAAATGCGCGTGAAATTTTACAACGAACAACTGCAATTTACTGATGCAGAAAAACAAAGCTTCTGGCCCCTTTTTGAACAGTATAAAAAGGATGAGCAAAAATTGAAAAAACAATTCAAACCCGATCAACGCTTCGAACTGATGTCGGATGCTCAAGCGGAAGTCTTTATTTTAGAATCACTAGATCATGAAGAACAACTTATTGGCCTAAAACGTCAATACGTAATAAAACTCATGAAAGTAGTGCCAGTAAGAAAAGTGGCTATGCTCAATCGGACAGAAAGGCAATTCAAACGAACGATTCTAAGCGAAATAAAGAAAAAGCGTCAGCAACACAACAGTAATTAAATCTATTAGTCTAACCATATTTTATATACCTTTGAGGTGTTAGAATCGGTGTTTGTGAATTTCAAACACCGATTTTTTTTCATTTATTATGGTTGTATTTTGAACGCTACGATTAAAGCCCACATTGCTCTTTTTTTAGTCGCGCTTATTTATGGTGCCAACTATACGATAGCAAAAGAAGTCCTGGTTAATGAACATATCAAGCCAATAGGATTTATCCTCATGCGAGTGATCACGGGTTTGATCATGTTTACGATAATCCATACTTTTTACGTTAAAGAAAAGATTGAGCGAAAAGATATTTTCAGGCTTATCATTTGTGGATTATTCGGCGTTGCCATTAATCAAACTTTCTTTTTTAGCGGACTTAAACTCACCACTCCGATAAATGCTTCTTTAATCATGACCACTACCCCTATTTTGGTGCTTATTGCTTCATCTATCATGATAGGTGAAAAAATAACCACCAGAAAAATTATTGGAATTATTGCCGGATGCAGTGGAGCTATTCTTTTGATACTTAATGGCAGAACGATAAATTTTGAAAAAGAACAGATCCTCGGTGACCTTATGATTTTTATTAATGCCTCTTCTTATGGAATTTATTTGGTCATTGTGAAATCATTGATGAAGAAATACAATCCCATTACTGTTGTAAAATGGGTTTTCATCTTCGGAACCCTATTCGTTTTTCCATTTGGGATTGGAGAACTATCCGAGGTAAAGTGGGCTACTTTTGGTGTTTCTACGTGGCTAGCCATTGTTTATGTTCTTTTATGTACTACATTTTTGGCTTATTTATTCAACGCTTATGCCTTAAAAACGGTAAACCCATCTGTAGTTAGCATCTATATTTATCTGCAACCATTACTGGCAACAATGATAGCTTTAATCTTTGCAAAAGATCACCTCGTAGCTATTCAGGTAATTTCCGGAGTAATGATTTTCGCAGGAGTTTATTTGGTAAGTAGTCAAAGGAGTTCAAAAATTGTCACAAATTAGTGTTTTTCGTAATCTAATCTTCAATCCAATAGTTTCTATTTTATTTCATATTAAAATTTTTAAATCTTTAATTTTCGTTGCATGTATTAAGTAATGAAAAAGAGTAGATTACGATATCAAAGAATTACAATTATTAATTATAATTATTTTTAATTTATTAATAATCAATATATTATACGCAATATTGAAATTTATAATGTGAATTATTGACATCTAATTTTTTCAAAAATTTGCCTGATTTATATAGCTGCTTTGGAAGCTTTTTCTGTATATTTACCTCAAATACAAGTATACGCATACCATGAAAAGAAACAATACCACAAACGAACAAAACACAAAGAGGCTTATTTTTGAGTATGAGGCTATGTCACATAAGGGAACGGTAGGTTTTTATGAGAAAACGGTATTTCTCCAGTTGATTGACCATTACTTAAATGAACAGCTTTTTGATCATGCACTGGAGGTAATTGACCATGCTGTCAGTCAGCATCCTTATTCGGCAGCATTTCACATTGTACAAGCTCAATTATATATTGAAAAAAATTGTGAAAATCTTGCTTTGGAAGCTTTAGATAAAGCAATACTTTATGCACCTTCCGTATTTGAAGTTCAAATCTTACGCGCTGAAGCTTTGATTTCTTTGGGAAACTTCAACGAAGCGTTTGAAATTCTTGATGATTTGCTACCAAACGCAATTGCAGAACAGCGAAGTGAAATTTATCTCAGCAAAGCCTTGGCTTTCGAATCTAAAAAGCAATATAAAGATATGTTTGTTGCTTTGAAAAGAGCAGTTCTTGCCAACCCGGAAAACACTGATGCGCTTGAGAGAATCTGGTTTAGCGTTGAAATGACGCAACAATACGATGAAAGCATCAAATTTCACAAAGAGCTTATCGACATTAATCCCTATTCTCATATCGCATGGTATAACCTTGGTTTTGCTTTTTCAGCAAAAGAAAAACACAAAAATGCACGAGATGCTTTTGAATATGCTTTTATCATTAATGATAAATTTGAATTCGCTTATAGGGAATTTGCGGAGTCTTGCATTCAATTAAATGAATTTGAAAAAGCACTTAAATGTTATGATGAATTCTTAGAACATTTTGAAGCTGATGCTGATCTTTTCTTGAAAATTGGATTGTGCCATGAAGCGCTTGGAGAAATTGAAAAAGCGAAATCTTTTTTCTTAAAAGCCAGGGCAATCGATGAAGAAAATGACGAGGTTTATTTTCATTTGGGTAACTGCTTTGCAAAGGAAAACAAACTTGAATCTGCAAAAGCAGCCTTCAAAAAAGCGATCTTAATTGACGAATTGAAAGAAGAATATTACATAGCCCTTGCTGAAGTTTATCATCAAACTAATGAAATTGAATTAGCGCAAAATTTTTTCCAAAAAGCTACTGATATTGCTCCTGAAACAAATACCTGTTGGATCTATTTTGCAAGATTTCTGATGCAAACGGGGAAAAATGATGAAGCTTTGAATTTATTAGATGAAGCGGAACTCTATTCTTTCGGTGACGAATTAATTTATTGCAGAATTGCATGCCTTTTTTCACTTGATAATCGACATGAAGCACTTCTTTTACTAAGAGAGGTATTGCAGAAAAACTATAAAAAACATAGTTGCCTTTTTGAGATGGCTCCCGCCCTGAAAGATGATGAAGATATTAAAAGCCTTATTGCAACTTTTTCTTTAAAATAAAAACGGATACTTACTTCTACTTCTAAATATTACTTGCAAAGCTGCCACTTTCTTAAAGTCGGCAGCTTTTTGCATTTTACTTCAAATATTCAGGTGGCATATTAATTGTTTCGAAATAAAGACAACTTCCCTTCTAAACACATTCATTTGATAATCCATTACTTGTAACACTAAGAGAATTGAATACCATGAAAAAAATTTACATGAAACCTATCGTGATAATTTCAGTTTTCATCATCCTACTTTCTAGCTGCAAAAAAACAGATGATACAATTATTCATATCATTAAAGATGAATACAATTTCGAAGATCAAAATGAGATTGGAAAAACATTAAAAAATCTAATCCTTCATAGTCCTGATCGCTTTCCTATTCTAAATCAGAATGAACATACTGAATTCTATAAGTATATAAATACACTTGTAGATATGCTGGCCAATACAGATAAAGTGGAAAATAGGCTTACTTTCAATTGGGATGCAACAATCATTCATGACGATAATATTACCACCGCATTCATTACTCCAGGTGGACATTTATTTATTTATACGGGATTGTTAAAATTTATTAATTCAGAAAATGAACTTTTCAGCATTTTAGCTCACGAATTATATTATGCAGATAGCGGTATTCTCATGAAACGATTAGAGTCGGAATTTGGAAAAGAAGTTATGGGAGATTTATTACTCGGCTATGATTTTCCAGAAACCAGAGATGTCGCTAACAATATTAGAGATCTCGTGATTGAAGAAAGTGATGTATTGGTTGCTGACCGATATGCATTGACGCTTATTTGCCCTTTCCAATATGAAGCCCTTGGCTTAAAAACTTTCCTCGAGGCAGCTAATATCAGCAATATTGACATTCAATGGCTAGTCACTCGTCCAAGTTCAATAACCCGGATTCAGAATATTGAAGAATTCGCCAAAAACTGTGGAATCGAAGAAGATACCTTTGAAGAAAGGTATAAAGAATATAAAGCTTTATTACCTTAAAAAATATTAAGCAGGTTTTTTAGAAATACTACTTACTAAAGATTCTTTGTCACGAGCATGTACTGCTGCACCGATGATCCCTGCATTATTAAGTAATACTGCTGGCAGTACTTCAGTTTCTACCGTGATATATTTTTCAAAATTACTAAACTTTTTACTGCCCCCTCCACCTAATATTATAAGATCCGGAGCTAAAGTAAATTCGATATGTTTTAAAAATTTATTGAATCGACTACCCCAGGCTTCCCAGGACAATCCTTTTCTTTTTCGAGCACTGTCAGCTGCATATTGCTCGACTACCTCAGTGTGTCCTTTCAAATATAAATGGCCTAATTCGGTATTTGGTACAAGAATACCATCCCTAAAAAGGGCTGAACCTAAGCCACTACCTATGGTGATAACCAATACGGTTCCTTTGATATTCCTTCCGACGCCAAATTGCATCTCTGCGATTCCGGCAACATCAGCATCGTTTCTTACAAACACAGGACAACCACACTGTTCTGAAAAAATTTCAGCAATATTAGCTCCCATCCAGGCTTTATTGATATTTGCTGCAGTTTGAGCAATTCCTTTTTTAATGACCGATGGAAAGCCACAACCAATTGCTTTTCCTTTCCAACCAAAGTGTCTGACTACCTCGGTAAAAGCAATGGATACATTTTTTGGCTTAGATGGCTGTGGTGTAGGTATTCGAAATCGTTCACCAATGAGAATACCTTTTTCAACATTTACAATTGCCCCTTTGATTCCAGACCCTCCAATATCGATACCCAAAAATTCTTTTTGTTTCATAATCTAACTCTATTAAGTTTGTTAGTATTGAAGGAAAATAAGTACAACTATTTGTAATTATCATCATTTATCTAGGTGCTTATCTAACCTACCAGAAAATAAAGATGCACTGATTTTATTTAATTACCTCAATTTCCATTTTGACATCTTCTTTAGGTCTATCCTTGCCATCTGTCTGTACTTGAGCGATTTTATCGATTACTTCCATTCCTTTTATTACCCTTCCAAAAACCGTATATTCCTTATCAAGCTGAGGCGTACCTCCTTTTTCCATATAGGCTTCTCTCAACTCTTTAGGGTAATGAAAATCTCCGCGAGCTTCTACCATATCCAATTGCCGGGCATCTACTTTCTTTCCCTGCACAATATAAAACTGTGAACCCGATGACTTTTTCTCTGGATTATTGTTACGAGCAGCGGCTAATGATCCTTTGATATGAAAAAGAGAATCAACAAATTCAGCAGGAATCTGGTAACCAGGACCTCCGGAACCTAAGGGTTTACCAGTTTTCGCATCACGAGAATTGGGGTCTCCTCCCTGAATCATGAATCCATTAATAACACGATGAAAAATCAATCCATTATAAAATCCTTCTTCTGTTAATTTGATAAAATTATCGCGGTGTTGAGGAGTAGCATCGTACAATTCAACCAGCATTACGCCATAATCTGTAGTGATTCTAACCAAACACTTTTCAGGAGCGTAAACGTAGAGTTGCTTTTTTTTACTGGATTCTTTCTCTCCTTTTTTTGCTTTCAAAACAACCGAATAATTTCCTGAGGATAAGTAATTATGCGCTGGAGATTCTTCAGATGATTGGGTGCCATCTCCAAAATCCCATTCGTAAGTTTCTCCTTTTTTAGATTTATTTTCAAATTGCACATCCACCGGAGCCGTTTTTTCACCACTCGAATAACTAAAATCGGCAATCGGTTTTGCACACGAGGAAAAAACTATTATAACCAATACTAGTTGCAAAATTCTCATCTTCAATATTTTTTGTTCTTTGGCAAAAGCTATAATTTGCCAATCTTAGTCAATTTTTTAATTCGCAATTCTAACTTTCATTTTTACATCTTCAATAGGCCGGTCCCCGGGAGCTGTCTGAACAGCTGCAATTTTATCAACCACTTCTATGCCCTCCACTACTTCTCCAAAAACGGTGTATTCGTTATCCAAATCTGGCCTTCCACCTAAAGTTTTATACAATTCTCGCTGCTCAGCTGAATATTTCACATTTTTTTGCCTTTCGATTCCATCTAATTGAGCATCCGATTGAGGCTTTCCCTGAACGATATAATACTGGCTGCCAGAAGACTTCTTTTCAGGATTGGGGGTTCTTGCCGCAGCCAAAGCTCCTTTGACATGTAACGCTCCAATTTCTGCATCAATCTGATAACCGGGGCCACCTCCACCCAAACGGGCATCCGGTGCCGCATCCTTTGAAACAGGATCACCACCCTGGATCATGAATCCATTAATGACGCGATGAAAAATCAAGCCATCATAAAATCCTTCGTTTGCCAGCTTTATAAAATTATCACGATGTTTGGGTGTTGAATTATAAAGTTTCACCTTCATCGTTCCGAAATCGGTTTCAATTTCTGCATAGGTATAAGGGTCATTATTACAAGCGGAAAATATTAACGCGCAGAAACTCAGCATTAAAATAAATCGGTTCATAAACTATCTTTTAATTAAAGTTTTGTAATTATTCTTCCTCTCCTTGGCTTTCAGCAAGCATTTTTCTGAAATACTGAATGATCTTAACTTTCAACAGTCTTCCCTGGCCTTTTACTCCTGCAATGCTTACGGGTCTTAATTCTTTATAGTGAGGCCACCCATCTGCATCACGCCCCTCAAATTCATAAAAACCATCTGCAGAAAGTAATTGACAAACTGCGATATGCATCAGGTCTTGTTTTTCTTCTTTGGTAAATTCGTCTTTCCATCTCCCCAACTCCTGAATTCCAATCAAAAATAAAATGCCATTCAAGTCAGGCAAATTGGATCTTTGCATTGATTTTTTCAAAAAATGCCTGACACGTAACCACTCATAATCCAGTTCCCAATCTTCCATTTTCATCAATTTTAGAGTGCAAAAATAAAAAACTTTAGAACAAGTTTATGGAGGGTTTAATTAAAGTCTTAAAGGATGGTCACCTTTTACTCCTCTCTAATGAGGGCCGACACTTTTGATGCCTTCATCGCCGGAGGTATTGCAGCAATTAAACCAATGATTATAACCGTAATCGCCACTACAAAGAAATCAGTAACACGGATACTGATCGGATAAGCGTCCACTACAAATCCTTCCGGAATGGGTACTACACCAAATGTCTTTTGAGAAACAAATAATATAATGGCAAAGAAAAAACCAATCAACATACCGAACGTACAAAGTAGCAAACCTTCATTAAGAAATATATTGCGAACAGTGTTTTGGGTAGCCCCCATGGATTTGAGTATAGCAATGTCTTTTCGTTTATCCAAAACGATCATCCAAAGCGAACCGATCATATTAAAAGCTACTAAAATCAGTGTTAAACACAGAATAGCGAAGCTCATCCACTTTTCAACATTCATTAGTTTTAAAAAAGCTTCTTCCTGCTGATAACGATTTTTTACGACATAATTTGCCCCCATGAATTCGCGGATTTGCGAAAGTATCGTCGCTTCGTCGATATTGTCATCGAGCCGTAACTCCAGCGCGCTTACCCGCTCATTCATGTCCAATAAGCTCCTGGCAAAATCCAATGAAGTCAAAATGTATTGATTATCAAAATCCTGTTGGATGACAAAAGTCCCTGCTGGATAAACAAATCGTTTTTTAAAAGGCTTGACCGCTGAAGTTGATCGCTTAGCCATATAAATAGTGATCGGAGAAAGATAATCGTCAACATTTACAGAAAGTTTATTGCGCATTCCGACACCTAAAACAGCAAGATACCGTTCTCCATCATCAAAAGTTAATGCTCCTTCTCTGATTGTTGAATCAATATTTGTAACATCTTTATAAAAATTATCCACCCCTTTCACGATACCAAAATCCTGGTTTCCCTTATATTCAAAAAAAGCAATTTCCTCCAAAGTTTGTGAAACGTATTGAACACCGCTTATCTTCTTAAGCCCGCCAATCATTGTGGAATCCACTTCGAAAGTTTTTCCTTTCAAAGCGATGATTTTCACATCTGGATTAAAAGCCCCAAACAACCCGCTTATTAAGTCTTCGAATCCATTAAAAACGGAAAGAACTAAAATCAAAGCGGCAGTCCCGATAGATATTCCAAAAACAGAAATACCTGAAATAACATTGATTGCATTAACGGATTTTAGCTTAATAATTCCAGTTGATGTCAGAACAAATAATAATAGGGACAATGGAAAAAGTAGAATAAATAATAAAACAAAAACAACCCCTCCAATGCTGTTGGAAAACAAATACCGCCGTGCTATTTTGAGGGATAGGTTCATTGTTCTTAGTTCGAAGTTTGTGGTTCGTGATTTGTAGTTTTTAATTCACCGCTCATTATTTTCCACTTTTTGTTACAAACTCCTCATTATTATTTTGCAACGCTTCATAAATAACCTGCTGAATCCGATTACGGTAATCTCCTTCATTCAACCTATAATTATGCATTGATGGATAAGTTCGATTCGATAAAAACACATAAACAAGATTGTGCTCCGGATCAACCCAGGTACAAGTACCCGTAAAACCCTGATGGCCAAAAGTATTGTCAGAAGCTTCTTCACAAACATTCAGGCTTTTTCCGGCATCCATTTCTTTCAAGTCAAACCCAATCCCGCGACGTGTACAATTCGGCGGCCTGTGTGTAAACAACTGAGTCGTTTCTTCTGTGAAATAACGTTGTCCTCCATAATATCCGCCATTAAGTAACATTTGCATAATTATGGCTAGGTCATTGGCATTGGAAAATAGTCCGGCGTGCCCGCTAACGCCTCCCAGCATTGCGGCACCCATATCATGTACGTAACCTTGAACTCTCTGACGACGAAAATATCGATCTTCCTCAGTAGGCGCAATCAGATTGAGCGCCTGTGTTTTCCATGGATTAAAGGTCGTCGTAGTCAGCCCCAGTGGTTTATAAAAGGTTTGATCCGCATATTCATCAATAGGCTGTTTCGTTACATTTTTCACTAAATCACCAATCAAATAGAACCCTAAATCGCTGTATTTATATTTTTGTGTTGGAAGCAATTCCGATTTGTACACTTGGTGTTTTATCTCTTCTAAATAATCATTACGAATAAACAGTTTCTCTGTTACCGGAATGGTATTCAGACTGGTTATCATCTTTGAATAAAACTTTGATAAAGGACGAGGGTTCTTTCTGCTTTTTGATACTGTTTCCTGATAAAAAGGAATCCATGGAAAAAGCTTTGCCCGATGCGCCATCACATCAAGGATGACAAGATCTGACTTATTCGTAGAATCCAATTCAGGAATATAATCACTCATTTTACTAAAAACACTAATTTTGCCTTCATCATACAATTTCATCATTGATATGGTAGAAGCAGCCACTTTTGTGATAGAGGCCAAATCATAAACATCTGAATTGGATACTTTGTGAAGCTTTTTGTAGGTATGAAAACCATACGATTTATAGAAAACCACCTGGCCATCTTTTGCGATCAGAACGACACATCCTGGAGTTGCTCGTTTATTGATAGCATCCTGAGCGAGTGTATCTATCTTTTTTAAAATTTTTGAATCCAATCCGACTTCTTCCGGCAAAGTATAACCCAACCTCAAAACATTGGTTGTTGTAATTCCGTCATTAAACTTACTTTTAGGAGAAGCCGTTACAGGCAATCTCCCTTGAACGCTAAAAGCACCAAATAAAGCCTGAGCTGCCAGGTCTTCGGTCATTTCATCCTCGTCATAAGCTTCTAACAACCAGTCAATGTTATCAAAATATTGGAGGGAATAAGGGTTGCCAAAAACAACTAAAACGACTTTAGTCTCCTGGCGCAATTTCTCTATAAAAGTTTTTGTGCTTTCTGTCAGCCCAAAACCTTTGCTGGAATAGGAACTCATATCATGCAAGCTAACGACCACAACGTCCTCATTTTTCAATTTGGAAATCAAAGATTTACTATTTGAAGAAGAGATTTCTTTTCCAACATTGTAATGTGTGATTTTTCCGTATAACCCTAAGGTTTTTTGAAAAGTGGTGCGATTTGCTGATCCAATACTTAGTGAGGCAATGTTTAGGCTATCCAATTTTTTAAAAGGCAACAATCCTTTTTCATTTCTCACCAAAGTCAAGGCGTTCCTAATTAATTTTCGTTTTAAAACATTAGCTTCTTCCGGGAACAGCTCTTCGCGAATATTTTCTTCTTTAATCGTTTCAAATTTTGTTAATCCGAGACGATACTTCGCGCGAAGTACTTTTTTAACGCTGTTATCCACCTGTATTGAATCCAGAATACCATCCTTGATATAGCGTTTAATTTCCCTGAAAGCAGCGGGAACATTTTCAGGAAGCAATAAAACATCATTGCCGGCAACAAGCGCTTTAGCCTCTACTTCACCCGGCTTATAATGCTTCGTCACCCCTTTCATCCCTAAACCATCTGTAATAATCAATCCTTCAAAACCGATTTGCTCTTTCAATAAACCAGACACTGCTTTTTTTGAAAGCGTTGTGGGAAGGTTTTTTGTATCATCAATGGAAGGTACTTCCAAATGAGCAACCATCATACTTTGGATCCCGTGTTGTGCAAGCACCCTAAATGGAAATATTTCAACGCTGTCCAATCGATACATATCGTGGTCAATCTTCGGTAAGTCCAGATGAGAATCAATATCGGTATCTCCGTGTCCCGGAAAATGTTTGGCGCAAGCCATCAAATTATTATCCTGCATACCACGCATGTACATGTAACTTTTTGCAGTCACATTATAACGGTCCTCTCCAAACGATCGCGTATTGATGACAGGGTTTTCAGGATTGTTGTTTACATCTGCAACTGGAGCGAAATTGACATGAACACCCAGGCGCCTGCACTCCCTTGCTACTTCCTTTCCCATTTCATAAATCAGCCGGTTATCCTGAATAGCACCAAGCATCAATTGACGTGGAAAACTAAGCCCTTCTTCTTTAAATCGCATTCCCAGTCCCCATTCAGCATCCATTGCTACCAGCAAAGGAACATGATTGGTAAGCTTTTGATATTTATTAGTCAGCTCTGCCTGCTTTTCAGGAGTACCCTGAAAAAAACACAATCCTCCGACTTGATGTTTTGTAATTAATCGCTCAACAGATGCAATATGACCCGCACCCAAATCAGAGTGCGCCCTGATCATCATCAATTGTCCAATTCGTTCATCGGGTGTCATCACCTGAAAAACAGAATCAACCCACTGCTGCTCCAGCCTTAAAAGTTCGGATGAATTGTTTGGAAAATTATCCGTTTTCTCATTGGCACTGATAGCAAACAAACCAATTAGTACCGTATATAAAAACCTCTTTTTCACTGTTTGCTTCATTTTATAATAATGTAATCTTCTATTGTTATTATTTATTGCGTCTGCTGGCAATTTCAGGGTCAATTTGTAGTGCCTTTTGTCGCAACTCAGAAGCCTTAGCTTCATTGCCGTTGAAAAAGTAAGCATTTGCTAAATTCCACAGCGCTTCTGCGCTTTCAGGTTGCTGATCCAATGCTTTTGAAAAATAATTAATCGCCAGATTATTTCGCCCCTGAATCCCGTAAGCAACGCCGAGCAATCTCAATGTTTCATATTCATCTGGACGCAATTCATATGCCTTTTCTAAATATTTGGTAGCGGTAGCCACATCTCCTTTCTGCTCTCCGTAATATTTCCCTGCTTCGCGATAAGTAATACCAAGGTTATTTATGGTTTCTTCATCACCCGGCAACATTGCTAAAATTTTGTTGTAATAACTGATTGACTTTTCGTATTCTCGTAGGTAATTATAACAATTGCCCAGTTGCAAAATACTGTTTTTATAGGTCGGATGAATATTTAATGCCTTTTCAAGATGCTGGGCAGCTTCTGTTAATTTTTGTTTTCGGATAACTTCATTTTTATCAACATGATAGACTCTGATCAATTCGCCAGCAACTGCATTTTGTAATTTTGCACTATTCACCGATATCTTTATATCTGTTGTGAAAAGAGTAAAATTGTCTTTCCAGACGGGGTTTCGGGTGATTGTTTTTACACTAAAAAGCAAAACAATAATTGTGGTTAAAATGAAAGCCGGATTAAGTTGATTATACGTTTTCAACTTCCCACCAGCTATTTTTTTCGACAATCGAAAAGCCAGAACGCCAGCTATTAAACAAAAACCCACTGAAGGCATAAACATAAACCGCTCAGACATATTGGTGCCTACCGCAAAAACGATGTTGGAAACGATGGAGATCGTTGCTAGGAAATACAAGATCCCAAAACTAATCGGATCTTTTTTTACAAAACCTCTGACTGCATAAGCAAAAATACCCAAATACAAAATCAGGCTCCCGATCGATTGCCAATCGCTCCAGTGCGTAATGGCATATCTGCCGTGGATAATAATCATGCGTCAGAGGATGAGGAAAAATAAGTAATTGAATATATTTCCCAAGGGTGTAAAAAATTGTAGCCATTTTTTCTCCGAAATGTAAAAGCAACCCACTGACCTCCTTCAATTTTCAAAAAAGGATTATTCATCAACTCCATCGAAGGATCGCCTAATGACCAACCGAGCACCGATCCGCGAACAAAAAGAAAGACGGCTGTCGAAACTAAAAGAGGGACTGAATACTTGAAAATTTCACCTGGCTTTGCTTTTGTAAAAAAGTAAAACATCAAAGGAACCACTGCCAGATAGGTTATTGTGTTTTCCTTGGACAATAATGCCATCAGAGAAAACAATCGCTGCGCCAAAATACAAAAGTGAGTCGCTTTTCATAATAGGCACGGATTGTCCAATAAGCTGCCGTAAGGCTTCCCAGCAAAGCAATGATTTCGTCGCGCCCCTTAATATTTGCAACTGCTTCGGTATGGATCGGGTGCGCCATAAAAAGGAAAGTTGAAATGAAAGCAACTCCGTAAGCGAAGATTTCACTTCTTCCAGGCAAAAGTAATTGTAGCAACAGCAAATACAAAACGATCCCGGTCAAGCCATAAAAAAGGATATTAAAAATATGACCAATTGTTGAAGTGGTATAAACCGTATTCCCTTCGCCATCCTTTTTAATCGATCCGTCCGGATTTTTTTGAGACGTTTTAAAAAATTCCCACTCAATCGCAAACATGATCAAAGTAAAAGGCCGGTACCTTCCTCCGGCGACCAGTTTGTCTTTTCCTTCTTTTTTAAAAAATCCTTTAAAAGTATCGTATTTTAAAATCTCATCAATCCCAGCAAGCCCTTGTTTGGTGTACATATTATCGGTGATCACGATGGCATCATCCTGTGTATAATCATGCTTGATGGTATTGAAATAAAGTACGAAAGAAAAGAGCAAAATCAGCAGGCAATTCAATCGTTTATTAGTCAGAAATGAAAGCAAACCACCGGGACTGGAAGTTGGATTTGGTCTCGGAATGTTCTTACCAGGAGCTTTTTTTGGAAGCCTTTTTTGCTTTGCCATTTTGATCTGATTAATAATCAGCCAAATTATTGATTTTTTTAATACTTAAGGAAAATGGAGTGCTTTATTTTGAGCTGAAAAAATTAAAAAAAGGATTGCAGTCTTTTCACTACAACCCTTTTCGACCGGGAGTCATTTTTTTTTAAATATCAATCACACCATCTTTCGTTTTATGGGCTTTGTAACGGCCTTTGCCAAACCTGGTGCCGTTGAATTCTTCTGTTTTACGTAATACTTTTCGTTGCTCCTCTGGTAATTTGGAAAAATCGCTGCATTTCTGAGAGCAACAATTATCGTATTTTTCCGCGCAGTTTTCACACTGAATAAAAAGGATGTGGCATGCGTCGTTGGCGCAATTGACATGTGTATCGCATGGCTCTCCACATTGATGGCAGTGAGCGATAGTTTCTTCGCTGATCTTTTCTCCCATTCGTTCATCAAAGACAAAATTTTTACCCAGGAATTTATTATTCAGTCCTTTCGCTTCAACCTGTCGCGCGTATTCGATGATTCCCCCTTCCAATTGAAATACATTTTTAAAGCCCTTGTGTTTGTAATACGCACTCGCTTTTTCGCAGCGAATCCCTCCCGTACAATACATCACCAGTTTTTGATCTTTTTTATCTTCCAGCATATTTTCAATGATCGGCAAGGATTCACGGAAAGTCTCCACATCTGGTAAAATCGCCTTTTCAAAATGACCAACTTCACTTTCATAGTGGTTGCGCATATCCACCAAAATTGTATCAGGATCTTCGGTCAGTTTGTTAAATGCTTCCGCATTTAAGTGCTGTCCCCTGTTTGTTACGTCAAAAGTCTGGTCATTAAGTCCGTCAGCCAGAATTTTATCGCGTACTTTTATTTTTAAAACATAAAAGGATTTTCCATCATCTTCGATAGCGGTATTGAGACGAATCCCATTGAGAAAATCAATGCTGTACAATTGTTTTTTAAAATCTTCAAAGCGATCTTCAGGAACTGATATTTGGGCATTGATACCTTCGTTCGCAACATAAGTTCTGCCGAAAACACCTAGTTCGCTCCATTCCAAAAACAATTGATCCCTAAACTTTTTGGGATCAGCAATTTTTGCATATTGATAAAAGGACATGGTCAGTCTTTTCTCATCTCCTTCGAGCATTTGCTTTTTTAATTCTTCTTTGTTAACCTTGTTATACAACTTTTTCATAAACAACCAATTTAGACACTCAGATTTTTAAGTTTTTAAAATTTCAGGTATCAGGTGCTAAATGTAAATTTTTAAGGTATTGGGTGTTAAACGAATTGTTCTTTAGAAAGATTTAACCAATCCAAAGTATTATCGCAAAAAATAGCTTCAACAGTTGCTGACGGCAAATCCATTTCCTCAATGAATGCACCGATTTCGAGGTCTCCCAATGGAAAGGGGTAGTCCGATCCCAGGGTTACTTTATCAGGGCCTGCTGTTTTTAAAATATATTCCAGCATCAAAGGATCGTGCGTTATGCAATCCACCCAAAATTTACCAAGATATTCCCGTGGATTGACTTTATTGTCAATTGCAACGAGATCCGGACGGCAATTAAAACCATGTTCAACCCTGCCAATCGTGGGCAAAAAAGAACCGCCAGCATGTGCAAAATTACAACGAAGATTTGGTAATCGTTCCAAAACACCTCCAAAAATTAATGAGCAAATCGCTCTCGAAGTTTCAGCCGGCATACTCACCAACCACGGCAGCCAGTAGCGTTCGATGTGTTTAAAGCCCATCATGTTCCAGGGGTGAACAAAAAGCGCCATTTCCAAATCCTGACATGCTTCAAATATTGGAAAAAACTGTTCTTCGTTGAGATTCAGGTCATTGATATTTGATCCGATCTGAATTCCAACCAATCCAATTTCTTTACTGCGCTCCAGCTCTTGAATGGCCAGCTTGGTGTCCTGCATAGGGACCGTTGCCAGTCCGATATAATTTTTTGGATAATCATGAACGGTTTGCGCGATATCATCATTGAGGAATTTGGAAAGCTCCAAAGTATCCGACGGTTTTGCCCAGTAAGAAAACATCACCGGAATCGTACAAATCACCTGAACTTGTGTATTGTGCGTTGCATATTCGTCAATCCGTATTTGCGGATCCCAGCAATTGGCCTCAATTTCTCGGAAAAATTTATCACCTTTCATCATATTGGCAAATCCGGGGCGATGATGGATTAAATGAATAAAATCGCCATAGCCAAACTTCTCCGCATACTTTGGAAGATTTTCAGGAATGATGTGCGTGTGCATATCAATTTTCAACATAGCTAGCTTTTATATAGTAATGCGCTTTAAAAAATAATTCTGCAAAAGTACGATCCATTTTGCCCACAAAAAAGGCTCGATGCAATTTATCTGCGATCGAGCCTTTTTTTAAAGAAAATTTTGACGGTTAGCTTTTTACCAATTTTCCATCAAAACTGCTTTCAGCGTTTGTTATTTTATAAAAATAAACACCTCCAGGCAATCCATCTAAAGAAACATTTTCAGTGTAATCTCCACTTACTTCAAATTGTTTGACAATTAACCTTTTACCGGAAACATCGAAAATTTCAAGGGTATTTCTTCCATCCAGGTTTTGCAATTCAAAGGTCACCGATTCCTTCGCCGGATTCGGGAATGTTTTAACTTTAGGAGTTGAAGAAACTGTTTTGGTACTAACCGTCATCAAGGCAAGATTTACAGCTGCCAGTGCATCCACACGCCCAAAGCCATAACTATTATTGGGGACTTCTGTTCCCGCAATTCCACCACATTCTTCACCGGAAGTTTTGGGTACAGCAGTCTGCATGATGATATCTTCAATCAAATCCACCTCACCCGCCAGATCCGGATTCGCTGAAATGATCAAAGCGACTAACCCGGCAACATGAGGCCCTGCCATACTTGTTCCACTTTTGTTACCATAACCTCCATTTAGTACACAAGATCGTACATTACTGCCTGGAGCGACAACCTCAGGTTTCATTCGGAAAGTACCGTCAACAGCCACAGGTCCCCGGCTACTAAATCCAGATAATGTGTCATTTGAACGAGTGGAACCGATGCTAAAGCTATTTTCAAAAATGGCAGGAGGCGACTGCACTGTTTCACAACCTCCATTTCCAAAATTGCCGGCAGATACAACGACGACTATTCCGGAGGATTTTAAATTATTAACTACAGTTTCCATCAATCCCCAATTGTCTATATTACACCCTTCTCCTTCGGAGCAGTACCATGAATTGTTAATCACATGAGGAGATTGTGAAGGATCTGGATTTTCGTAGTTTAAATCAGTTGGAGCCAAAAACCACTCAAAACATTCAATATAAGTGGACAAGGCACCGTTGCCTTCTTCCATATTTCTACAAGCGATCCACTTAGCTCCCGGAGCTACTCCAATTTCGTTTTCTCCATCACTTCCTACCATCGTTCCCATTGTATGTGTACCATGACTATTGTCGTCGCATGGAGCCTGAAGGTTTAAACCGCAAACATTCATCGAATCACCCAAAGGGCTGAATTCATGAATGGCATCATGCCAGTTGTAATTATGGTCAGCATCGTTCCCATTCCATCCACGGTATTTAGGTTGAAGTGCCGGATGTGTCCAATCGTAACCGGTATCTTCTCCTGCCACTACTACATTTTGACCGGTGTATCCTAAAGCCCAAACATCATCCGCGTTGATCATGTCAATACCCCATTCAATGGCATCAGGCCCTCGTGAATTAGAAAGATCTTCAATAGGAAGTTCTTCCATTTTAGATTTTGGGTTATCTTGAACTTTAGCAACATCACTTCTTTCGGCAAGCGTTTTTATTAGATCTAAATTACCTACAACATAAATGGAATTGATGATATAAAAAGATTTGTGCTTAGCATGATTTTCTTGCAAAAAGTTTATGATATTTTGCTGTGAACTGGCTGCGGTTTGTTTTAATTGATTAAAAACATACCAGGCTTTTTCGTTTTTTGTGTTTAATTTTTTAGCACCAGAGACATCAGCTTTTTCATGTAAAACAACTAAAAAATCAACTTTTTCACCAGCTTCTGCTTTTTCCAACAAAGAGGGTGAAACTTTCTCTTTCCAATCATCATTAAAAGGTAAATTCCATGCGAGAAGCGTGAACAATCCCACACCTAAAACCAATACAGTTGTAGTCTTTTTAAACATTGCAATTATTATTTTTTGAGCGAAAACTCATTATTAAATCATGGCTCGAGTAACTCCCAGCCAGCTATATATTCTTGTATAAAACCCATAAATTCCACAATTGTTACCGTATGACTCAAAAATAATTGCTCATTGTTGTAAATTAAATAAGCATCAATATCCACCATCGGAACACAGGAAACGACTGTTTTATTTTTAACTTCAATATTTCCAAAATGGAAATCCTGCACCACTCCAATTTCATCACCAATGAAAGGGCTGGAGTCAATCATCAATTTGCAACCTTCTTGTACCAGACTGACATCATGTTGCCTGTTGAGCCGGATGGTATCGTTTCCATAAAAAAAGAAAAGCGACGAGTACGTTCTTTCAGGAATTAAAACATTATTTTCAATACCTCTGACCGAATAAAAAACAGGATCATTTGAACTAAAAGTATCCAGATACATCGGCGAATTTTCCGTCAGATATTCTTTTAAAAATAATTTTCCGTTTTGTTCTACTACTTCAACGATGAGGGTGTCTCTTGTGTATTCAAACTTTTCCTCCAAAGAGTCACAGTTGGATTTATATTTTACAAATAAAGATTGTTGTCCTGCTTTTAAGTTTGAAAGATTTAAGGCATTTTCTAGTGCGGGGTCATCAATTATTGAAACAATTGAATCGTCTTCTTTATTACAAGCTACTAAAATTGCTAATATGCAAATCCATAAAAAATATCTGGTCTTCATGATCAATGATTATTAATGAGAAAATGAGGCTTCATTAAAAATAGACTTCGTTTAACTTCAGTTTGGTTGGGTTCCGGCACTCCAAATAGTCGCCAAAGGCATAAAGTTACAGCTTAGCACAAAGTAAATTGTATAAAATAATCTAAAACGGTAAGAGCTGACATAATTACTTCACAACTACAATCCTTTTTGACACGTGAAGAATTCCATTTGAAGCCTGAACGATGAACGTTCCATTATGCAAATCGTCGAGCCATAATTCCTCCTGCTGGCCATTTTCCCCGGAAAGTAGGGCGGTATGCAAAAGCTGACCCTGTATAGAAAATACTTGAAGTCTCAAATCAGTGGTGTTTTCAGAAAACAGCACTTTAAGCGGTTCATCACCAGTTAATAATGTTGGAAATATTTCGATAGGAGAATTACTAAATCGAACAACTTCAACTGCTGAATATTTAAATTTTCCATCCAGATCCACTTGCTTCAGGCGATAATAATTATCTCCTAAAAATGGCTTTTCGTCGTAGGCCAGATAATCAATTTTTGTATCGCTGTTTCCTGCAGCATCCATTTGGGATATCGTTTCAAAATCCACTCCATCATTGCTTTTTTGTACTTCAAAATGTTTACTGTCTTTTTCGGAAGCTGTTGTCCATTCCAGTTTCACTTTTTCATTTTCCAAACTTGTAGAAAAGTCGATCAATTCAACAGGGAGGGGAGCTTCAGAATATTCTAATACAAAAAATCCATTTTCTATATCTGATGCTATAATATTTCCTGATGGAAAATAGGGGTATACTCCCCAGCAACCATGATAGCTTGTGTAATTAGTATTGGCAGGATAAGTATCATAATAACCTACTAACTCTGGAATTAAAGGATTCGAAATATCAAATATCTGAACGCCGTCGTGATAATAAGACACGATTAAAAGGTTATCTCTAATATATGGGTTGTGTGGTCGATTGTTCATGTGCTCCGGTGACAGCAAAGGTTCTTTGAATGTAATTTCAATATCCATATTACCAAAATCGGATAAATCGATAACTCCTAAGGGCCTTCCGATCGGAACTTCTTCAGCATAGAATGCATAATTACCATCTTCAGTTAACCAACTGCTGTGATTATATTCTTCGGTATCTATACTACCTTTATAAACAGGTGAGGTTGGTATACGAAAATCAATAACAATTAATCCATCATAACCCGAACTACAATACGCTGTATCATTTCTGACATATATATCGTGGACATAACCTCCGGCAATACTGGCATTGTGCAGGAGAGATATTGGATCCGTAGTCAAATCAACCACTATAACATTTACAGAAGTATTATTATTTAGAACACCTCCCACTGCGTATAACCACCCGCTTAACGTATCGATAAAAATATTATGAGCCTTTTTAAAGAATGCTGTAGTTTGTGATTCAAAAGTAACTGAACCTGGCAAGCCACTCAGATCGAAAACGATCAGTCCTCCGTTTCCTTCTTCAGCACAAGCATACGCTTTATCACCATAAGTTTTGAAATCCCGCCAAAAGCTGGGATCAAGATCAAGGACATCACCTTCACCATTGGTATCTCCATTATTAAATGTTTCAATCAAAACGGTACTACCAGGAATCGTAATGTCAAAAAATAAAATCTTTGTCTGCGTTCCAACAATAGCGTATTCATTCCCGGCCGCATCTACATAACCCCAGCAATCACTAAAATCTTCACTAAGGTCATAATTGTATAATTCCGACATGTTCAGGGACACTTGAGCAGGTAAATGACCTAAATAGAAGGGTGCTAAAAAACATAGAAAAAAGTAAAGCTTTTTCATGAATAAGTGTTTAAATATTTAAATGTACAGGGGTTTTGGCTAGATGAATTTAATCAATTTTTAAAACTATATCTTCTTTCAATTATAAAAATGCCGCTTTTCAGACACTGAGCACATTGTTTTTATCAATTTATATCCCTCGTGTTTCTCTCAATTCTTATTAATTTTAAGCCATGAGCAAAAAAGCGCTAAAGCACCTTTCCAATGATCCTTTGTTAAAAAAAGCTATTGATTCGATCGATCTGGTTATTTCGAAAAGCAACGGAGAGGTATACGGCTCTTTGATTCGGTCAATCATTTCACAACAATTATCAGTAAAAGCTGCGAGTACTATTTACAGGCGGTTTCTCGATTTATTTGAAAATAACTATCCGCATCCTGAAGGAGTCATCCAAATGGAACCCGAAACAATGCGCGGCGTTGGGCTCTCCCGCCAAAAATCCGGTTACATCAAAAATGTAGCAAGTTTTTTTACAGAGGAAAAAATAATTAAAAAAGACTGGTCCACTCAAAGCGATCACGACGTCATTAAAACTTTAACACAAATCAAGGGTGTCGGAAACTGGACTGTTGAGATGATCCTAATGTTCACCCTCGATCGCCCGGATGTATTCCCAGTTGATGATTTGGGGATTCAACAGGCAATGATCGCTCTTTACGATATTGAAGCGGAAAAAAAAGAATTGAAAAACCGCCTTATTGAAATATCAGAACAATGGCGGCCCTACCGAACGCTCGCCTGTAGGTACCTTTGGGAATGGAAAGACCAATAAGCTTTAATAGCATCTTATTTTTTAAAATTTTCATTCCACCAAAGTTTTAAACAAACTTGCTATTTTCGCATTTAATACATTTAATAACTGACCCTAAATTTTCAATAATAAAAAATACAAGTTATGGCTCGCACGCTTTCAAATATGTTGGCTTTAGGTACAAAAGCTCCTGACTTTAATCTCCCTGATACCGTTTCCGGAAACACATTTAGCCTCGGTGATTTAAAATCCGATAAAGCAACGGTCGTGATGTTTATCTGCAATCATTGCCCTTATGTGCTTCATGTAAATGATGAGCTCGTCAGGTTGGTGAAGGAGTACCAGTCAAAAGGAGTTGCATTCGTTGGCATCAGCTCGAATGATGTCGTCAATTACCCTCAGGATAGTCCTGAAAAGATGAAAACCCATGCGAAAGAAGTCGGTTATACTTTCCCTTATTTGTATGACGAAAGTCAGGAAGTTGCGCGAGCCTATGATGCCGCTTGTACCCCCGACTTTTATGTTTTTAATAAAAAAATGGAACTGGTGTATCGCGGCCAGATAGATGACTCACGTCCGGGATCAGGAATTCCGGTAACTGGAAAAGATCTGCGGGAAGCTTTGGATGCAGTACTTTCAGGGCAACCAGTATCTGTTCTCCAAAAACCCAGCATGGGTTGTGGCATTAAGTGGAAAATTTAAAAAATGATAACGGAAAGAGGGGGAATGGAGGAGGTGAAAAATCCATTTTACTTATTGCTTTTTTCTTTTCTGACGCATGAAGTCTGGCAGCATTTTAAGCGCCGCCAGTTCTTTGTATTTGGTTCTGGCTTCTGAAGCTGGAGCTCCGAAATATACCTTACCTCCTTCCAGGTTTTTATTGACTCCGGCTCCCGCTAATACAATGACTTTATCGCCAATCACCAAATTATGAATGATACCCACTTGCCCATACAAAACCACTTCATCGCCAATAATTGTTTTCCCGCCAATACCTACCTGAGCTGCAAAAAGGCATTTTTTCCCCACAACCACGCCATGAGCTATGTGGATCTGGCAATCCATTTTGGTGCCTTCGCCAATGATTGTATCACCTGAAACGCCTTTATTAATCGTGCAACAAGCACCTACTTCAACATCATTTTCAATAACCACCCTTCCAATTGAACGCCATTTTTCAAACCCTTTTTCGGATTTTTTATGGTAAAAAGCATCGGTACCAATTACTGAGCCTGCCTGTATCGTTACATGATCTCCAATGACTGTATATTCTCCAATAAAAACATTTGCCTGGATGTAGCAGTTTTTTCCGATCCGAACATGATTTCCGACGACGACATTCGGTTCGAGAATTGTCGAAGGATGGATCACTGCGGAATCACTAACCATTTTACTCAATGGTTCAAACGGACGATGTTCTTTTGCAATTTGGTTGTAAACCGCAAATGGATTTTCACAAAGCAACAAAGCTTTGCCTTCAGGGAACTCAGCTCTCTTGTTGATGATAATAATACTCGCTGCTGAATTGATGGATTTGTCGTAATATTTATCCACATCAACAAAGGTGATGTCGCCTTTTTCTACTTTGTGGATTTCATTGATTCCTGTAGCGTTCAGATCTGCATTGCCGATGATTTCGCAGTTGAAGCGTTCGGCAATTTCTTTTATGGGAATAGGTTTTGAAAATTTCATAGTCTGTTGTCTGAGCAGTTCAATTATTATTTTAAAGTTGGAAGACGGAAGATTACTTCCGCCTTCCGACTTTATGTTGAAAATTCCAGACACGACTTGTTCGGAGCTGGTTTCCTCAACGCTGTTATACATTCAATTAATGCGCTTCCAGCCAGTTTTCACCGGTATCCATTTCTACCAAAATGGGCACCTTCAAATTCGGAATCGCGTTTTTCATTTTTTCTTCGATAATCGGTTTGACCTTTTCCAGTTCATCTTTTGGGGTATCAAAAACCAATTCATCATGTACTTGCATGATCATTTTGGTATTGAAACCTTTCTCTTTGAAAGCTTTGTGAATATGAATCATTGCCACTTTGATCATGTCAGCGGCAGTTCCCTGAATAGGTGTATTAATAGCCATTCTTTCCGCATTACTTCGGATGAGCGAATTTCGGGAGTCAATATCCCGAATATAACGTTTCCGTCCCATCAATGTGGTGACAAAACCATTTTCCCGTGCAAATTCCACCGTCTTGTCCATGTAGTTTTTCAATCCCTGGTATTGACTGAAATACTGATCGATCAATTCTTTAGCTTCGGTCCTTTTGATGTTCAATTGTCGTGATAAATTAGACGCCCCTGCTCCATAAATAATACTGAAATTTACCGTTTTTGCATTCCTTCTTTCATCGGCAGTAACCTCTTCGAGTTTTTTTCCAAATACTTTGGCAGCCGTTGCTGTATGAATATCATGCCCTGCCTGAAAAGATTCCAGCATCGCTTCATCGCCACTGATCTCGGCAATCAACCGAAGTTCGATCTGAGAATAATCTGCGGCTAGTAAAATATGATTGCTGTCTCTTGGTTCAAATGCTTTGCGGATCTCACGCCCTGCTTCATCCCGGATAGGAATGTTCTGCAGGTTTGGATTTTCAGAACTTAGACGCCCTGTTGCGGCTCTTGCCTGATTGAAGGAACTGTGTACTCTTCCTGTTTTTGGATTAACCAGTAATGGAAGGGTGTCGACGTACGTTGATTTTAGTTTTGCCAATTTTCGGTAATCCAAAATTTCCTGAACAAATGGATACGATAGTGCTAGTTCTGAAAGTTTTTCTTCATTGGTAGAAAACTGCCCGCTTGATGTTTTTTTCCATCGGTAGGGAATTTTCATTTTTTCAAAAAGCACCTCACCCACTTGCTTTGGAGAAGCTATATTGAAGGCAACACCAGCTTCTTTATGAATACCACGTTCTTTTTCATTAATCTGTTTTTCCAGTACTTTTGAGTATTTATTTAAAAAGTCGGGATTGATGCGGACGCCTTCGTATTCCATATCGGTCAAAACAGAGATCAAAGGAATTTCAAGCTCATTGTACAATTTTTCTGTTCCGATTTCTTTTAGCATTTCAAGTAGCGGAGCTTTCAGCTGAAGGGTAATATCTGCATCTTCAGCGGCATATTCAGCTGCTTTTTCTATCGGCACATCCCGCATACTCATTTGATTCTTTCCTCTTTTGCCAATCAGCATTTCGATAGGAACCATTTTATATTTTAGATAAGATTCTGCCAGGTAATCCAGTTTGTGGCGAAGGTCCGGTTCACAAAGATAATGAGCGATCATGGTATCGAAAAACAGGCCTTTCACTTCCACGCCATACCATTTCATCATCAAATTATCATACTTAATATTTTGGCCGATCTTTTCAATTTTTTCATTTTCCAATACTTCTTTAAACTCATCCACGATTTTTTGCGCTTCTTTTTGATCTGCGGGAATTGGAACATAAAACGCTTCTGCCGGTTTCACAGAAAATGCCAAACCAACCAGTTCAGCCAGGTTAGCATCGATTCCTGTGGTTTCCGTATCATAACAAAAAACCTTTTGCTTGGATAATAACGCAATTAATTCTGTTCTTTTTTCTTTAGTATCGGTGAGATGGTATTCGTGTTTGGTATTTTCTATGGAATTTTCGGCGACAGAATGGGCTTCAATTTTTGGGAAAGATGGCTGCGGTTTGGAAGGAACTGCATTACCAAAAAGGTCTTGTTGGACACCTTGTGATTGTCGCTCTTCAACTGGTTTACTTTCTCCTAAAATCGATCGTGCAAGTGTACGAAATTCCAACTCTTTGAATATCTCGGCAAGCACTTCTTTATCCATACCTTCCAACTTGTAAGTATCCGCATTAAAGGTAACGGGAGCATCTATATCTATTTTCGCTAGTATTTTAGATAGTTTACCTTGTTCGGCAAATTCCTCAATTTTTTCTCTTTGTTTGCCTTTTAACTCATGGGCGTGTTCGATCAACCCTTCTACAGTATCATAAGTTTCCAACAATTTGATCGCTGTTTTAGCACCGATTCCTGGAATTCCGGGAATATTATCGGCGCTGTCTCCCTGCAATCCCAAAACATCAACGACCTGATCGACTCTTTTGATTTCCCATTTTTCCAATACTTCTTTTTCACCCAAAATTTCCACATCATTTCCTTTTCTGCCTGGTATGTACATAAAAATATTGTCAGACACCAGCTGAGCGAAATCCTTATCGGGAGTCATCATAAAAACTTTAAAACCTTCTTTCTCCGCTTGCTTAGCCAATGTTCCGATAATATCATCTGCTTCATAACCTTCCATCGTTACAATTGGAATATTAAACCCTTCCAGAATTTTTTGAATGTGAGGAATAGCGATAGAAATATCTTCCGGTTGAGCGTCTCTATGAGCTTTATATTCTTCATACATCTCATGTCGGAAAGTTGGCCCTTTCAGGTCAAAAGAAACAGCAATATGGGTTGGTTTTTGGTTTTGAATAACATCCCACAAAACTCTTGTAAAACCCGTGATTGCTGACACATTCATTCCTTTGGAGTTGATCAAAGGCCGTGAAATAAAGGCATAATGTGCCCGATAAACCAAGGCGTGACCATCTAAAAGGAAAAGTTTTTTTTCTGACATTTTTGCGTTTTCAGGTAAGCCGGAAAGATACTACATTTGAAAGAAAAAAAAGAAAGCCTGTTCTTAAGAAACATATAAATATATTCTTTTGAACAGGCTTGTTCGGATGTCAAGTCTTGTACGAATCTACGTGTTAATGGTGTGAGGGTATAACTCTTATTTCAAACCCATAAATAAGTGCTTTAAAATCGGGTTTTGCCATTTAAGCTAAAAAGCCTATCATTGATTTTTGATGCTCGTTTACAATTCATAAGATAAACCTAAAATCCAATAAACTTGTACGGGATTATCTCCTTTATAATCCTTCACTTTCATGATATCCGGATCGTCGTTCAAAACATTAAAAGCCTCTTGTTTATTACCTCTTAACCCAAGATCAAATCCAATTCCCAGGCCTTTCCAAACCTTTGCACTCAAGCTATTCACCCAGGTCCAGTTGGATAAACTGTTTATATCTGAATAACTCAAGAAAGCACTTAAGCTTGAACTCCAACCAATTCCTATGGGTAATTTGCGGGCATAATCTGCCTTAATTTTGCAACCCAGGGAAGATTCATAATTAAACTCAGACTCTGAAAATACAAAGTTATAATTGAGTGGATGGAACACAACAACCAAGTCGGTAATTGGCGTCCAGGTAGCTCCGACTCCTAAATCCAAATAACCAGGATTATTTATTTTGCCAAAGTTGGAGCGATATTCCCCGAGAGCAGAAAGCGCAAGTTTTTCAGTGATTTTGTAACCAAAAAGTGAAGATACACTGAAGGCATCGGCAGTGGTTTCAAAATCTGTAGAATCCCGTTCTGCAGCATTCTTTGACAGCTTCGTTTTTTGGAAAACGACATTTCCTGTATTTCGCCAGAAGTATTTTTTCTGGTCTAAATTGGCAAAACCGTTTGCTGTAATTCCAAAAGAGCTTGTGAAAGCATCAGGATTTTCATTGGAATACCAATTTTTGAATTGAGAAACATTAAAACCTACTGTCCCGAAAGCGCCCAGGTCCCATCTCGGATATGGCGTCAATTGATCGGTAAGTGAAGCAACTTCTCCTTCAAGAGTGCCGACTTTACCAGTCAATTCATCCAATTGAGCTTTGAGCGGAGCTAATTCTGCTTCTTTAGCTTCTTTTTGAGCTTGCAATTCTTCAGTTGTTTGAGCTCCAATTAAGTTTGCAATTAAAAGTGCAAAAACTAAAAAACTAAATTTTCTAAACATTTCTTTGTTTTTTTAAATTTTAAAAGTGGTTTATATAGTATATTAAATAGTTGTATTTACAATTTTATTAAAATGTATGAAATCCTATTAATTGATATTCTGGCTATTCTATGATGGGTAAACCCATAAAAGAGCGCTGTACATTGGGGTTTAATTTCTAGTTGTTATTACGCTTATATATTTCGACATTTCCGGTTGTCAATTTACTTAAAGGGATGATGACATCTTTTTCCTCATCACGAATCATCAATGAGGTACTTTCGATTTTAATGACTTCTCCTTTTATTCCGTCGATGGCAATGATATCGCCAACACCAATTTTGTCTTTACTATAAAATGAAGCTAAAAAATTAGCCATCGTGTCTTTTGAAGCTAAACCATATCCAAGACCAAAAGCTAAAACACTGCCTGCAATAATAGCCGTAATGTTAGTCGCAATAAAATCAGTTTCAATACCAATTTGTGTCAGCGCTGTAATAATGGTCATTAAAAAGACAAAATAAAAGATAAACCCTGCAATGATTTTTGCAGAAGGAATTCCTAAAGATTGTGTTGTGGTCAGCACAATTTTTTGAAGCGCCTGGGCGATCAATAAGCCTAAAATCAATATGGCAATCGCTGCTATTACACTTGGAATATAATTAATAATATCTCTGACCAGTTGGGATACTGCCGCGATATTCAGGATTTCAGTGGCAATGATGGTGAAAATCAATAAAAGAACGTAATATACAATCTTGGATAAAATCTTACTGGGAACAATATTAAAGTTTGATTTTTCAATAAAATCAATCTCATTTAACTTTTCCGCTAGCCGGTCTATACCTATTGATTTTAAGACTCGATTAATCACTCGAGCAACCATTTTAGCGATCATGTACCCAATTATAAATATTGCTATTGCCGCAATAAAATTGGGAAAAGCCTGTGCAAAGCTTGAATATAATTCATTTAACATTTGTAATATTCGTTCTGGCATATTTTCCTTTTTTGATCTTTAAGATAAAAATGGTTAAAAAAAAACAGGAACCATTACTCAACATCTTTTTCATCTGGGGAATCATCAGAATCTTCTTGACGCTCACTATTCTCAGTTTGCACTATATTGCCACTCATCATTGTTAAAAACAAATCGATTATTCTGGTCAAATACAATTCAACAACATTCCCCATCAATTTAATCATCCCAACGCTCCCTTTGATCTCCTTTTCGATTTCGGGAGGCGCATGTGGATACAGCTTCTCCTCTTCTTCCATCAATTTTTTAAAACTATTCTTTGACGACATAAACTTTATTTGGTGCTCGGGAATAATCTTGAATAAACCAGTTTCGCTTTGTGCTTGGCTCGTTTAATTTTCATCTTTATAGCATTTTCCGTTTTGTCCAGAATTTCTGCAATTTCTTTTATCGACATATCCTGCTGGTATTTCATTAACAGGATGGCTTTATCTCCGCTTGGAATATTGTCAAGTACCTTTTTGAGTCGGCTAACTTTCATCTGAAGCAATTCTTTGTCATCTACTTCTTCAATAAGCTCAGGAACCGATTCTATTTCATCAGAAAAAATATTTTTCTCTTTTTTTGTCCTTCGTATAACATCAATACAATAGTTATATGTGACAGAATATAACCAAGTAGAAAATTTTGACTTTCCGCTAAACTTTGCCAGGTTTATAAATATCTTCATAAATATACCCTGCGTGGCATCTTGCGCCATTCCTTCATCCTTCAGAAGTGAGATACATTTTCTGTAAACTTTACCGGAGTACCTGTCATATAAAAGAGAAAAATAGGCAGGCTCGCGAGTTTGCAGGTATAATTTGACAACATCATTATCTGATATTCTGGCACTTGTATTTTTTCCGTACAAATCGTACTGCATCGAAGGGGTTTTCGCGATACTAAAAATTATTATTGTACTACTTGGATGTTCTGTACAAAAATAATGATTAAACTTAGAATTGATTCGTATATAAACATTTATTGCAAAAACCTTTAAATACCCCCTTATTCCCTTCTGTTAATTTAATGGGTAATCAGAGATACGGTTGTCAACTTGGATGCAAAAATCGGTCAACCACTTTTGGTTATCTATTAAAACATTGCTATTTAGACGTGGAAAAAAATGGATGGGGTACATTTTTAAGATAAAAACAATGAGTTTATTTTAATTTTTTAATTGATTTGGGAAATGAACTGTTTCAAAAAAAAGTACGTATGATTTATACACTCAATTGAGGTTTCTCAGCTCCTACAAAGGCATACAAAACACTTAACTAAAAGATGGAAAAGACATAAAAAAAGAGAGGTAGTACTTTTTAGTACTACCTCAGCCCTAACCAAATAAAACCAAATTATCTTTATTATTATTTATTTCTTATTGTTGTTTTTACACTAACACTATACAAATGTAAACCATTTTTTAAAAAAAGTCTATTTTTAATCATAAATTTTAATTCTTATCCATAAAAAATCCGATCTCCCCTTAAGTTATCCCCAAATCATAATCTAAAATTGCAACTTGCGAACTATTTAAATTCATTTGCACCACAAAAAACTAAGTCATTTAAAAACAACTGACTTACATTTGCATACATCATTTATAAATTATACAATTATTTTATTCGATATGAACAATTACTTGCTGGCTCTTTTTTGTACCATTTTTTCTGTAATAAATTTATATGGTCAGGAAGAACCAAAAAATGAAGATGCTTTTTTCATAAGATCAATTTATGACAAGGCCCTCACAGAAGGCAGGTGTTATGATTGGTTAACCCATTTGACTACAAAAATTGGTGGCCGCCTCGCCGGATCTCCACAGGCTGCCGCTGCCGTGGAATTTACTCGCCAAATGCTTGACACCCTTGGACTAGATACTGTTTGGTTGCAACCTTGTATGGTTCCTCATTGGGTGAGAGGCGACAAAGAACAAGTCAGAATAGTAAATTCCAGATCAATCGGATCTCTGGATTTGAATGCGCTTGCACTCGGCAATTCCATTGGTACTACAGAAAGTGGAATAACTGCGGATGTGATTGAAGTAAAAAGCCTTGATGAAGTTGAACAACTCGGACGAGAAAATATTGAAGGCAAAATTGTATTTTATAATCGCCCAATGGATCCAAAACAAATCAGAACCTTTAATGCATACGGAGGTGCTGTGGATCAACGTGTATTTGGCGCTTCAAAGGCTGCTCAATTTGGA
This sequence comes from uncultured Saprospiraceae bacterium, assembly GCA_963793295.1. GTDB lineage: Bacteria > Bacteroidota > Bacteroidia > Chitinophagales > Saprospiraceae > JAHDHW01. The sequence goes on from CAWBZX010000013.1 coordinate 64,914, forward strand.
GCAGTTGCCGTTCTGGTTCGATCTATGACAACCCGCCTTGATGATTTCCCGCACACCGGAGTTTTGGTTTATGACGAAGAAATTGAGAAAATTCCTGCAATTGCAATCAGTACTAATGATGCTGAATTATTGAGTGATTTATTAATAAAAGAAAGTATCCGTGTATTTATGAAAGCCAACTGCCAAAAGCTGGCTGATGCACCCTCTTTTAATGTCATCGGCGAAATCACTGGTAATGAATATCCTGAAGAAATCATTCTCGTTGGCGGGCATCTTGATTCTTGGGATGTAGGAAGTGGTGCGCACGACGATGGAGCAGGTTGTGTGCACGCCATGGATGTTTTGCAACTTATAAAACGTTTGGGTTATCAACCAAAACGAACGATCCGCTGTGTTTTATTTATGAACGAAGAGAATGGGCTTGCCGGCGGAACTGAGTACGCTAAAGTTTCAAATGAAAAAAATGAATTTCATCTTGCTGCAATAGAATCTGATGCCGGTGGCTTTACGCCCAGAGGTTTTACATGCGATGGACAGGATTCTATCTTCACTGAAAAGTTTAAAAAAGTCATTGCATGGTTGCCATTATTGGAGGCTTATAATCTAACGCTAACAAATAGAGGATCAGGAGCTGACATAACGCCGCTAAAAAGTCAAAATGGATTGCTTTTTGGATTCAGACCCGATTCACAGCGATATTTTGATTACCACCATACCAGAATAGATACCATTGATGCAGTCAATAAAAGAGAATTAGAACTTGGGGCCGCAGCTATCACTAGTCTGGTTTATTTGATAGATAAATATGGTTTGTAAAAGGATAAGCCTCATTTTTGTACCTTTATAATTCAAATTGAAAATCAATGGAATTGCTATCTCAACAAGACAAAAAATTAGTTCGCGCTCATGATCTTACTTTCAAACCATTTCTTTCCGAAGAAAAGATTCTCAAGCGGGTTGCTGAATTAGCTCATCAGATCACCAATGACTTTAAAGGTAAAAAACTGGTTTTCATCGGAATCCTGAATGGTGCATTTATTTTTTTGGCGGATTTGGTCCGGGCTTGTGACCTTTCCTGCGAGATAACTTTTATTAAACTTTCCTCGTATAAAGGCTTGAAGAGCAAGGGAAAAGTGACAACATTAATTGGAATGGACATTGATCTGAAAGGGAGAGATGTTATTGTTGTTGAAGATATTGTAGATACCGGCAAAACCCTTTATCAGTTTTTAAAAGAATTGAAGACACTGGAGCCTACTTCTGTAAAACTTGCTTCATTATTAGTAAAGCCCGAAGCACTTCAATATGAAATTCCGGTTGATTATAAAGGATTTGATATCCCTAATAAATTTGTAATCGGCTACGGTTTGGATTACAATGGAGAAGGTCGAAATTTAAAAAGTATTTATCAACTAGCGGAATAGTTTCAGGCCATGTTGAAATTTGATTTTTTGAATAATCTGAAATGATTTTCACAGCTAGTCAAAGCTCATTTTGAGCCACATACATGGAATGTACGTGACGAAAAATAGCCGAAGAATAGCGAAGAAAGGCGTTCATATTAACGAAAGGGTTAAGTTAAATATGGTCTTTGTACAAGACATCCCTTTTTTCATAAAAAATAAAGGCAAACAAATTGCCTGCGTAAATATGCTGATTAACCTGTTGATATTTCTTGGGATATTATACCTGGTACTGATTCTGGTGTTTTATTTCGTTCAGCATCTATTTTTTTTTCGGCCGGAAAAGTTGCCTTCTTACTTTCGTTACCGCTACCCTTTTCCTTTTGATGAAGTAAATTTTGACATGGAAGATGGCGGAACGATCAATGCCATTCATTTTAAAGTTCCAAATTCGAAAGGGGTTGTTTTTTATTTCAAAGGAAATTCTAGGAGCATCAAAGGCTGGGGAAAATTTGCCAAAGATTTTGTCAGTAAAGGTTATGATTTTTTCATCATTGACTACCGAGGGTTTGGCAAAAGTCGTGGCAAGCGAACAGAAGCGATCCTTTACAATGATTCGCAGCATGTTTACAAATGGCTTACTTCTCAATATGGCGAAGATAAAATAATATTATACGGCCGGTCTATGGGCAGCGGCATTGCTGCTCGAATAGCTTCCTGGAATAATCCACGCATGTTAATTCTTGATGCCCCCTATTATAGTTTTTTACATCAGGTTAAACGATATGGATTTATTTTACCCATAAGTTTGATTCTCAAATACCAAATCCGTACGGATCAATTCATTAAGCAGATTAACTGCCCAATTTTCATTATTCATGGTTTAAAAGATCGGCTCATCCCCTTTCACCAAAGTAAAATGCTTCAGGCTTTAGCTCCATCAAATAGTCACCTTTTTGAAATTAAAGAAGCAGGGCATAACAACATGCCTGACTTTCCTGAATACCACGACATGCTTTACGATATTCTAAATGACGATGAACTTTTCGAGCGATTTTCAGGTAAACAATCAAGTAATCAAAGAGCCTAAATAAGATCCAGTTTTAAATCATTCAAAAAAACATCGCAAGGAACTTTACTAAATTACTTTTTTGTTATAAATTTGCATCGCTTTAAGCATGATTGACCCATGGTGTAATCGGTAACACAGCAGGTTTTGGTCCTGTCGTTCAAGGTTCGAGTCCTTGTGGGTCAACTGAAGAAAACTTTGAGCCCTTGTAAACATTAGGTTTGCAGGGGTTTTTCTTTACCTCTAATTTTAATAAAATTTATTTGCCTAGATGTGAAAGCGTCTTATATAAGAAAAAAGCAAAGAAACATACTCCTAGAGTCAAAATCCCCAAGAACCAATTCTTAGAATTATTCATCTTCAATGGCCTCATATCTCCTATTCCGACAAATGCTGCCCAGAAAAAAGGGTGGGCTTGCTGATCTTCAATCTGCTTATCAATATAAGCCATCTTCGCTTGATATAGCGCTACTTCTTTTCTTTCTCCATTTTTTAATCCTGTATAATAATGCTTCATGATTTCAGAAGCAGACAAGTCGTTGACCTCCCAAAGCGAGGTAACAATACTTTTTGCTCCTGCATAGGTAAAACCTCTCGCAAGGCTTATAACGCCTTCTCCCTTTTGTAATTTACCGATACCTGTTTCGCAGGCACTTAAAACGACCAATTCAGCCGGAAGACGGAGGTTGTATAAATCACGTATGAAGACTTTTCCTTCATCAAGTGAATCAGCCGCACCAGTGAATGCAAGGAAAGAATAATCACTGTTCAGGTCATTAAGTTTGGCATGCGTTGCCAGGTGAATGATGGCATAGTTTTGAGCTTGCTCTAAAAAGCTTTCCCGCGTGGCAGCAGTGCCTGTGATGGCTTCACCGTTGAATATTCCGGCGATAGCAGTTGCCTCTGGAATGTTGAAAAAAAGATTGCCAAAACTGTTTCGCCGATAGTCCTTTGCATCTGAAAAAAGCAGTTCTTCTCCTCCAAAACTGGGTGCAAATGCCAAAAGGCCTTTACTGCTACTGTGTTGCTTATCTCTCATTTCCTTCCAAAGAGTAGCGGAATAATTGTAACTAATTTGATGCCTCCGGCCCAAATAAGGATGACTCTTGAAAGCGGTAATCTTCTCAGGAAAGTGTACTAGTAAGGTCTCAAAAGGTAGATATCCGAGAATGCCATCTGGAATAATGATTAGTTTTTCAAGAAGAACATTAAGCGGTGCAATTAATTTTTCAAATAATTCGGAAGCAGCTTTTACGTATTGTGTGCTGGATTGAACATATCGTTCCTCGGTGCGTGCCTCTGCAGGCAAAAGCCAATAATCATATAAACCGTTTCGAAGTGATTGGATTTGCTCTGTTAATGGAAAATCCAAATCTAGTTTGGACATTGTGACTCTATCCTGTTGGATCAGAAAAGTATAAATAGTGTGTTTGCCAACAAAATACTCCAAAAGAGCTTGATCGGGCTCAAGAATTTGCTGAACCTTTTCAATAGCAACAACCTGTGTATTATATTTTAGTTTATAGTATTCCGGAAAGTTTCGTTCAATAAATTGATTAAGCATATCCGCCTGTTGTTTAAATTGAAAGACTTTACCTTCCCAAAGCGTTATTTTTGACTGATCTGCTTTTTTGTTTTTCAATCTTTCCTCAAAAAGCTTTTTTTCATAAAAATCCACCCGGCTAATTAGTTTAATTTCTTCTAATAATAAAGAGTCAGGAACACCGGCAAAGGTTTTAGCTTTTGTATATTGAAAACTTTCCAAGAGAGATAATGCACGATTACTTTCCAGGATTTTAAAAAATTTTTCTTGATATATGGTTTCTTTTGTTAGTTGGAATAGTTTCAAACAAACCTCAAGATGTCCTTCATGGGCGTCCATTGCAACTTCTAACAAACTATTTTTATCGGCCGCACGTTTAAAGGATTGTCGGGTTTGATTATCCCAAACTTCCGCCAATTCATAGGCTTGATCTGATAGCCGCAGAGCATCAATATTTTTCGGTTTTTTTAAAAAAATATCATATAAAATATCAGCCTTTAATCGTAAGGTTTCGGCTAAATAATATTTGGAAAGGACAGAATCGGTAAGTACAGGATTTTTTCTAAAATCATCGGAATTAAATTGAATCACATTTGCAGCAAGGGCTTTTTGACAATAAGCCAATGCTTCTTCATATCTCCCTTCATTTTGAAAAAAAATACTCATATTATAGCAAGTTATAGCTACCTTGTCTGATTGTTCTCCAAATATTTCTTTGCGAATGCTTAGTGCTTTTTCAAAATAAGTTAAAGCCTTTTCAGGTTGATTTAGCTGTCCATATAATGACCCCATGTTTGAATAGGTAGTGGCTACTTCTGAATTAACCTCACCAAAGGTTTCTAATTTAATAACAAGAGCTTTTTGTTGATAAAAGAGTGCTGTTTCAGGCTGCCCAGTCTGTTTATATAAAGTTCCCATTTGGTCATAACACTTTCCTAAATCATAATATGAAGGACCGAAATGTTTCAAAAATAAATTTCTCGCTTTTTGGAAATAATCCAGGGCCGTTTCGATTTGATTCAATTCACCATGAACCTGCCCTAAATTGGAGTATGAACCACAAAGTTGCGGATTGTCTTTTCCGAATAAGGCGATTTTAATAAGCGTTGATTTTTGAAAAAACTCTCTAGCCAACTCGTATTGTCCTTCTTTACCATAAACTTTTGCTAAGCTTTCATATCGCGAAGCAATTTTCGGATGATGTTCACCAAACCGTTCGAGGTCGATTTCTAAGGCTTTATTCAAATAAGACAATGCTAATTCTGTTTGTCCCAAGTCATCGTATGTGACGCCTAAGCTTTGATAGGCAACTGCAACATTTGGGTGTTTGGGATCAAATATATCTAGTCGTATAGATAGGCTTTTGTGATAAAATTCTAATGCTTGTTCATAACGCCCCAAAGTTTTATGCATAATAGCAATGTTTCCATAAGCTACAGCCACCCCACTGCTTTTTTCCCCTTTTGCAATTCTGTAAACATCCAGGGCTTTGGTATAATATTCCAAAGCCAGTTCGAAACGCCCGGAAAAATCATGCATGATCCCTATACCATTGTAACAATTGCCTATGGAGTAAGAAATTGATGTATTCCCTTCTTGCTCAATTGCCCTATAATTTTCTAAAGCCTTTTGATAATGTTTTAATGCCTCATCATAACGACCAGAAAGGTCATAGTTAAAAGCAAGGTAGTAGTGAACTAAAGCAATTGTAGCCCTTTGATTACTTAACCTTTTTTGTGCTTCTTCAAGGATATTCTTCAATAAATGTTCAGCTTTGGCATAATTAGATAACTCAGTATAACAATCTCCTAACCTAGCGTTCAGGTTAATATACCAATCCCAAAATAGTGTATCTTGACTTCGAAGTTTGTGGGGTTCATATTGGGCAATAGCTTTCTGGAAATATTTAATCGCACTGTCATAATTAGCAGCTTTTTCTTCTTCGATTCCTTTCTTTGTCCACTGTGCGATTTTCGTAGTATCATTTTTTAATAGTTCATAAAAATTCTTATTGGATCGGTCAGCAGAATAGACAGGAAAGTTTTGTCCGAAACATATGAAAGGCAATATGAAAAAGGACAGAAATAGGCAAGCCAGGATAGAGGTTTTAGTAAAAATCGTCATTATTTGGGGTATTGATTTTTTACTCTTTAGCTTAAATATAGAGAAAAAAACAGAATCACCGATGTTCATTTGTTACACGATGATTCTATTGTCTATCCTCAAAAAGGATCTTTGAGCAATATTTATTTTGGCATTTTACGGACAAGTACAAAATCACTGATGCCTCTAAAAGTGACACTGGATTCCAAAATTTCAAAACCGACATTTTGAATTGTTTCACAAAATTCTTCATAACATTGAGTTCAGAATTTCCCTTGAATCTCCATATCTTGGATAAAGTCGTTTTGTTTGTTGACGTCTTTCTCTTTTTCATGATATGCCATGTTTTTCTGAATCCATTGTTGCGCACCAAATGCCACGAAATCGCAATTTGCCAATCCAAAATACTGCCCACCGCCTGCGTTAACCCGTATAACATAGCTACTCGGTTTTTTGTGACTAATGTTATAATAGTATTTGCCATTACGCCACTGATGATTTTTTTTGGTCATAAATAGCACGCATTTTTCCGAAAGAATGGTAACATTCCTCTACCACCACACGTGCCAATGTTTGAGTGGACAAAAACAAAGGCATTTCCGTGTCCTTCTGGCTAATAAAAATCGGTAGTTCAGTACAGGCCATAATTACACCATCACACCCTTGTGATTTGAGATTATCGATTCCTTCCAACAAAAGTTTTTTCATAGAACCTGCCCCACGACCGTGCAACATTTCTTCAAAGATGAATTGATCAAAAGCGGCTTCCTGTTCTTCCGGCAGTACTGCATATTCAATGTTAGCCATAGCAAGTTCACGTTGATAAAAGCAATGGTCAACAGTCGTTTTTGTGCCCAGAATCCCTACTTTTTTGATGGAAGTATGGCTGATGTTCTTGCATACTTCTTCATAAATACTCAATATCGGTACCATTGAGATAGCCCGGAGACGGTCGATGACCGCATGAACCGAATTACAGGCCATTACAATAAAGTCTACCCGATCGTGAATTAGCTCGATCTCTTGCTTTAAGAAGGCAAACAATTTATCCATATCTTTCTCTTTTAGAATCTCTATCACCTCCCAGGCATCGACACTATTGAGGAGCAGTCGTGGATAGGCCGGTAGTTTTTGATCAAGGCAATATTGAGTAAAGGTTTCATAAAAAAGACTGGTCGATTGCGGCCCCAAGCCGCCGATAATACCAGCCGTCTTTAGCTTCGATGCTCTATTCAGGTTTCGCCGTTTTGTATTATTATTATAGTCAAAATTTGTCGTAGGAATATTGATAATAGAATTCATGATCTTCATGTTTAAAATGAGGTTATTGGATATTTTATACTTTACGAGCGATCACCAGATCGCATTCGCCCCGGTAGCAGGTGTTGGAGGTTTCAATCTGAAATCCCGCGGCGCGTACGGCATCACAAAATTCTTCATGGGTATGAGTCCAGTAGGTGCCGTTCTGCTGCATTTTTCTGATGTAAGCATTTTGTTTACTGACAGCTTTGGCTTCCTGAAACACCTCTAAGGTTTTAGCCAGTCCATAAGTCCGGAGCAAATGCCAGGAGATTGCCAACTTCCAGGAAAGCAAGTTCATGATTCGGCCAGGATCGACCAGAACAGCCAGGCCACCTGGAGCGAGCCAATTATGCATTTTTTTCAATTCTGCTTGCGGATTTGGAAAAGTATATATGGCGTTGATACTAAGCAGTCCTTGTAATGATCCTTCGGTAAAAGAAGCCTCACCAACCAGTTTATCCAGGATATGGAAATTATTCAGAGCCTCAGCCTTTTTTATGGCGATAGCATTCATTCCTTCGTCATTATCAAGGTGCATAATACGGGCCTGAGGGAACAATTTTGCCACGCTAACAGAATAATTGCCTGTACCAGCTCCTATATCAGCAATGGTACCTCCCTCTGCTATTTCCCAATCCTTTATTTTGCTGATGACTTGCTGGTGCAATTCCTGATAAAATGGATTATAAGACAGTAGCATATCATACTTTTGCGCGTAGGCATTCCAATCGACTTTAGTGGTTATATTCGTATTCATTTTGAATTTAATTTTTGTAAACAGTTAATATATCTTTCTATGTCAGCCTCTTCGAAAGCGGCCATGGCATTGCTCTGTGCTAGCTTTTCACGGGAAGTTACCGGAGTGGCCAAAAGTTGAATGGAGAAACTTACTTTGGCTACAGAAATGGGTTCCGAAATAGGATTGAAGTTCATAAAGCGCTTATAGAAACTAGCATGTCTAGGTCGTACGGCTGCGATCACGTAATCACAATTATCCACTAGCGAACCCAGCGCCTGAATCCGAAATAACAGCATTTGAGCCATCAGGGATTTCCGCCCGTTGAATTCAGGATCGACTACGTAGCGGTTAGATTCTAAAACAGACGTTTGTAACCCCAGTTCCCGATCAATATCCTTTTCAAAAAATACGATGGAGTCCGTTTTCGCCCACTTATATTTGGCTGACCAAGTCAGGCTTCGCACGCTGGCTACAGGTTGACCTTCATACCAAATCAGATAAGTCCGGACGTTTTCCTGCTGATCGTATTTGTCAGTAAACATTTCTTCCGCGTTAAAGGGTATTGCATCAACACTTCGGTAAGCTCGGTAACGTAAATTGTAGGCTATTTCAAGGCTTTCTCTTTCAATACACATTTCGGCGGTAAAACCGTTTGCTTCAAAAAGAACTTGGTGGGCCAGAGGCTGTTCTGCTAATTGAGGTTTTAAAATCTTTTGCATTTTTATTGAATTTTATTGTTAAGGGAAAAGATGATGGTTAAATGCTTGTTTCTAATTTTGATGGGTACCGTACCTTAATCGTGAACCGACCGATTTTGCATTTTACTATTTTTGATGGTCGTGACATTGTTGCATTTTGAAGCTTGTTATTTTTCATTGTTCTTGTTTTTCTAAAATGATGACTTCATTAAGTTCTTCCTTCTCGTTTAATTCCAAATAGAAAGTTTCGGAGTATATATGATTGAAAGTCAATTGTTCTCTCCATACTTCAAACTGTCCTTCATTTTTCGAAAAGTTTGCAATCCAGTCTACCGCTTCTATTCGATTTTGAAATTCCATTTTCATGATATTAGATTTTAAAGGTGATTGAATTTTCATTTTTTATAGTTTTAAAGTTCTTTTGAAAACTAGAGAGTTTCTATTTTCATAAGACATGCCTCTGGATCAGATTTGTTTGATTATTCTGATTACACCAAGATTGATTATTCGAAAAAGAAACATTGAACAGATAAAGACTAGCATGATTATTTTTTTTAGTGTTGAAAGACTTTGATAAAGTGTTTTTTATTATTTTCACCTAATGGTCAATTCGGAATAATTTTTCGTTACCACATTAGTTTACTTTTTTTCAAAAATTGGAATTTTATTCAATCACTTTTAGCAATTGATGCTTTCTGAATGGGTAAGAAAGATGAGTTGAAATCTAGTGATAAAAAAAAGCGAGTAACAATGATAAATTGTTGATAACTAATACGTTAAACGCATTTACTAAAAATCGATTCTTTATTTTTGAATCTGGTAAATCAGAATTAAACATTGTCAACGGAATGTTGTCGTCTAAAAGAAATTTATTTTTTAAAAAATCAAATAAATACAAAAACAATAATGAGCAAATCCTTCACCGATATCCAAATTATTGAATCCGTTAGGCAAGGTGGAACCAAGCTCAATGAAGTGATGCGTTATATCTACCGGGAAAGTGATTACCGCAGTAGCATTCTCCGATATATACAATCTAAAAATGGAAGCCTTGCTGATGCGGAAGATGTCTTTCAGGATGGGATAAAACACTTTATCCTTAATATTAGACAGGGTCGGTATGAAGGCAATAGCTCACTCAGGACATATCTTACTGTCATTTGTAAAAATATTTGGCTAAATAAATTCCAGAGGGTAGTAAAACTACAGGCGATAAAGGCAGAAGTGGTGACAGAAAACAAAACGGAAGGTACACCTGAAAGTCAATTAATTGTTACAGACAGAGCAGAACTCCTCCAGGATATCATCGCTAAAGTTGGAGCTGAATGCAAAAAAGTACTTGGTCTTTGGTCTTTGGGTTATTCATTCAAAGAAATTGGAACAAAATCTGGAAAGACAGAAGGTACTGCCAGAAAGCAAAAACATGATTGTTTTAAAAAGGTCATGCTCCTACTTAAAGGTCGTCCAGATCTATTATTAGAACTTCAACAAACTTAAGACCATGGAAGAGTTAAAATATTATGATCGTATTAACGAATATGTTGAGGGAAGCATGTCTTCCGAAAATCGACAATTATTTGAATCAGAATTGAAAACCAATGACGCACTTAAAACAGAGTACGATCTCTATCTTGCTACTATGAAAACACTGGAAGTTTTTGCCTTGGATCAAATAAGCGAAGAACTTAAGAGCCTCTCCATAGCAGAAGAAAACACTTTACATGATAGCTCTGAATCAATACCATCTGGCCGGATCATTTCTTTTCCTCGACGGATTTTGGGCCTGGCAGCTACTTTACTCTTATTGATTGTGGCTGGAACGTTGTGGTGGTCCAATGCCCAGTATAGTGATAGACAACTAGCTAAAAGAAATTTCATCACCCCAAATTTGAGTACTGTACGCGGCGATACCAACCTGGAAATTTTGACGGAAGCTTCAGAAGCCTTCTACCAGGGGAAATATAAAATGATCATCAAACAACTCCAATCATTAGATTCTAGTCATCCAGCTTATGTGGATGCACAATTCATACTCGGATATACTTATCTCAAAAATGAACAACCTCAGGATGCGTTGACTGCTTTCCAAAAAGTTTTGAAAAGCGATAAAGATCAACTCAAAGCTAGCGCGGAGTGGCACATGATATTGGCTCATCTGGATGTAGGTGATCAAAAAGCTGCCGAAATCGCTCTTGATGAATTGTTGCAATATCCCACTGGAGCTTATTATTCTAAAGCTAAAACCCTTAAAAAAGACCTGGATTCTTTCTGGCACAAACTGACCTGGTAAGTTTTTTGATAAAAATCCAAATTCGAGTAACGAATTCTTTCGCCCAAATGACTTAGTATTGAAAAGAAGATTATTCTTAGTCTATTTAAAAACTAATCATATGAAGGAATTTTTACATTATGAGAACATCGAAGCTTATGCAGAAGGTCGTATAGATCCGCCTTCGGTCAGGAAATTTGAAGAACTGTTGCATAAAGATCCGCTTCTCCAGAAAGAATATCAACTTTACTTACAAAGCTTGAAAGTCGCAGAATTATTTGCTTTGAAAGAACTTAACATTAGCTTTAATGAATGTATTCTGACCGAATCGGTAAATGGTCGGGTGAACTCAATAACTAAGCAAGCCTTTGGAAGAAGGGTAACGATTCGAAAATTCCTTTCACTTGCAGCTAGTGTTTTGATACTTATCATATCGAGCCTGAGCTGGTGGGTCAACACTCAGCTCAGCAATACGCAATTAATCAATGACAATTATCTGGAACCCAACTTTAGTACGCTTAGAGGAAATCATCCTCAGAAACAAAATATGCAAATAGCTATAAATTTCTATTATTTGGGTGAATACGATAAAGCACAAACCCTTTTACAAAATGAATTATCAAATATAGATACCCTAAATCCATATTGGTTACTATTAGGGCATGTCTATCTAAAAAATAATCAACCCCAAAAAGCGGTTGCTATTTTTCAAAAAATTTGTACTTACAAGCTGCCCCAAACTGAGGCAAATGCAAGATGGCACCTAGCCTTGGCATACCTTCAAATGGACGAAATAAAATTGGCAAACCAGGTCATTGAAAAAATTCTATCTGAGCCACAAAACTCTTATGACAAAAAAGCAATGGAACTAAAGAGAAAAATATCCAGCCCATGGCGTATGCTTTGTTGGTAATGCTACCGTTCTCTTTGGATATCTTTTCCTTTAAATGGGTTTAACTTTAGAAGGTCTTGTAATTCATAGATTTTCTGTAAATCTTCATAGAAGTGGTTCGATACTTTTTATCTTCAAATACAATTTTTTCAGGAAATATCGAACCAATGATTTTTTGCTTTACTGGCAAATTTGCTTCTTTATAAGAATTCCCTAAGTTTATCAATAGTGAAAACCATATTCAACATACTTTTTGGAATTAGATTTTTGAACGCTTAATTGTCCTTGTTTAAAAATCAACTCATTCAATTGAGATTGATCCCTTGTTTTTACGCTCTTGTATTCCTCTTCCTGTATAATGTTGTCAAAGTAATTATCATTTGAACTCGTACTAAGAGAATTATCATTATAGGAAAAAACGGACTTGTGAGACCCCTTTTTTCTCTATAATAAAAAATATGAATATATTGAGCAAAAACAGTCAATGAGCCTTGTCGATTTTTCTACTTTCAGCCATCAATCCGGGAACATTCTGCACCAGGTCTATTATTTAAAAAATGAGGGCCCGCCGGTCATCATCATTCACGAATTGCCCGGCATGAATCCCGAATGCCTTAACTTTGGGAAACGGCTGGTGGCGGATGGCTTTAGCGTTTATTTACCTTTATTGTTTGGGAAGGCGGGTAAAAAGGCAAGTAGCTCCCGTACTTTAGGTCACCTGTTCCAAATATGTGTTTCCAGGGAGATTTATCTTTTTCAATTGGGAAAAACAAGCCCGGTGGTGAGCTGGCTGAGAAGCCTGTGCCGGAGGTTGCATCAGGAGCATAACGGAAAAGGGGTCGGGGTGATCGGCATGTGTCTGACGGGTGGATTTGCTATACCGATGATGGTCGAGCCCTCGCTGATGGCACCGGTGTTGAGCCAACCTTCGCTGCCTGCCGGATTCAGTGAAGCTTCGAAGCAGGACTTTGCCTGCTCCGCTGAAGACCTGGAGATCGCTAAAGAGCGGGCGGCCAATGGAACCACCATCAAAGCATTTCGATTTGATGCCGATAAAATTTCTCCGCAACAAAGAATGGAAAGCTATCAAAAAGAATTTGGATCGGCTTTAGAATATCATTGTCTGAAAAGCGACCGGCAAGGAGAAAAAGGCTGCCATGCGGTCTTTACCTTGGATTACTTCGATGATGAAGGTCATCCGACGCGTGAGGCTTACAAGATACTGGTTGGCTTTTTTAAAGAAAAATTAATGTAGCCCTCATGGCAATTTCCCATATAACAAAAATAGGAATCCAATGGATGCATATCCTGTTCATTTAGTATTGAGTAGCGGAGGAATTAAGAGCCTCAGTTATATTGGTGCGATACAAAAACTGCAAGAGAACAATATTACCTTCGCAAGTATTTCAACCTGCTCTATGGCTTCCTTACTGGGCGCTTGTATCGCTTCAGGGATCAGTCTGGAGGAATTTGAAGAAAAAGTATTAGCAACCGATTTTAACAAATTGAAAGTCAGGAAAAATTTTCTTCCGTTTATCCATCTCAAAAGTTATCCTTTCTCGGAATTCAAAACGCCCGATTTTTCGAAAATAATAAAAGATTTTTTGGGAAAAGATCTCACTCTCGGCGAATTGGATATCCCTTTTGCTACAGCAGCAGTAGACTTGCATCAACAGCGAATTTTGGTATATTCTTCTGATACCCATCCGGAAATGAAAGTAGGTGAGATCATTAAAATCGCTACGGCGATTCCTCCGTTTTATGACCCTTATGAAAAGGGCAAAAGATTACTGGTTGATGCTGCCATTGCTTCTCAAAGCCCCGTTTGGATAGCGACTAACTATCCGGGCAATTATCCGATCATAGTGCTCAAACCGGCCGATCCGCCAACCTCCAAGTATCTGGACAATTTTGGAAAATTCATTGGAAGATTGTTTTCTTCTTCTGTGAGTAGTTACGATCATTTTATCAATTCCCAGATCCCCAGAGCCATCCAAATAGACATTAATTGCGGAGAAAGGGAGGCTTTGGATTTTGATCTTAGCAAGAATGACATAAAGAGTTTGATGCTGGAAGGGGAAAGTGCGGTGGAACGGAAACTAAAAGACTATGGCGGAAATTTTAACCACATCCTGGATATTGAAGAAATAAAAGCCAGACCAATAGTTCCCAAAGATACCGCAGATCGGGCAGCTATGCTGAGCTTGCAATCTTTTGAAAAATTCAGAGATGAATCCCGGCAGCGACAGCAAGTGTTTATCAGCTACAGCAAAGAGGATAAGCCGTGGTTGCAACGTATGCAAACCTTTATGAAATCGGTAGAACGATTTACCGGTATCAAGACATGGGACAACACGGAAATTAAAGGTGGTGATGAATGGAAAGAAGAAATTCATAAAGCTTTGCGGGCTACAAAGGTTGCAGTCTTTCTGGTTTCCCCTCATTTTCTGGCTTCCGACTTTATCCTGGATGAAGAGATGACGTATTTTATTGAAATTTCAAAAAAAGAAAAGGTAGACATTCTTTGGGTCGCCATAAGTAGTTCTTTATATGAACATACTCCGCTGAAAGATATCAAATGTGCCAATGACCCCAAACATCCTTTGAATCAACTCCCTGAAGGGAAACAAGACGAGGAGTTGACCAATATTTGCAAGACTATTATTGATTTGATGTCTTGATCTGGAATCTGATGAAAAGTTTTATCTTTCCTTTTGATCCGGTTCTTTATCTATTTTTTCCCGTCCATTTAACATCAATTTTAATTACTCAAGCTCCACAACGAGCAGAGCGTTTCCTTTTTGAGGAATTGGACTATAACTACCTTTCTCGCTGAGTTGGGTTATTTGACCCCATGTGAGGCGAAGATTTTTGAGTGATGCTCTCCTCCCGAACTAAATTTACGAACTTGCCACTATTTGAAACTTGTCATTAGAATCATTATGCAGCTAATAGACATGTTTTTTCTTATTAAGAACGCATATTAAAGTAAGCTTTATAAACCTTTTTTCGGGGATAAAATCCTGCATAGATCGCCGGATATAAAATTAAGGTGAGTAAAAAATTGAATCCCTTAAAGGTAATATCATCAATAATAAAGGAACTGTCATCGGTTATTTTACGGACGATGTGTTTATGTTTCCAAAAGGAAAGTGGAAAAGGCAATTCCACTCCTTCATCGATAAAAAAAGCTTCTTTTTCATTCTCTCCACTTTCAGTAATATGGCTGATCCATTCGGTTTTTATCGGGCTATGAAACCGTAAATGCACTTTGTCTCCCTTTTCAGAACCCGTAAATTCCACGATTTCCATATCAGCATTTCTTGGTTTCAATGCTTCAAACAGCTTTCTGTCAAATCGGCGCATAATATCTTTATAATTGCCGTTGACCTTGGTTTTCAATTGAATATTCATCACATCAGTTAAAATAATTATCAACAAATAAGAAAGAAATAATTTGAAATATCTCAAGCTATTCGTAAAGTAAAAATCAGTTCGTTACGTCTCGGTATACAGCTTCAATTCGGCTGAACAGTTAAGGTAGAAACTGGAAAAGTAATTAATTGTTCACGGAATAAAGATAGATTTTAATATTTGGTATTGCGGACTAAGAAACTTAATGAAGTTGTGGAGGTCAGACTCTTTTGCAATATATTTTTTGATCTTCAAATAGCACCAATTCGCTTATTCTTTGGTTTAAATGGGATTACCTTTACAAAGTCCTGTAATTCGTATATTTTCCTTAAATCCTCATAAAATTGGTTCGATAAAAAAACTGAAGGGTTCAACCAAAAAAGTCATAACTAATTCATCTATAATTGGTTATGGCTTTTTTGATTTTGAAGGAGTTGGTTCAGCAGCTGGTTTCTTGCCATTTGTTTCTTTTCATTCACTCTTGCTTGATTCTAGTTTTTTAAATTGACAACTTCTGCAAGTTCTTCCTTCTGATTTATTTCCAAATAAAACTTCCCGGAATAAATATAATTGAAAGTCAATTGCTCTCTCCATACTTCAAACTGTCCTTCACTCTCTACAAAATCAGCAATCCAGTCTACTGCTTCTATCCGATTTTTAAATTTCTTTTTCATGATATTGAGTTTTAAGAATAAATGATATTGTTGAGTAATAAAAAGTACTTTTTTATGACAAGATTCTATTTCGCAATACGAAGTGATCTTCCTATTGTTTTTACATTTTCCTGCTCTTTACGACGAGAAAAAATACCATCTTTGGTGACCAGGCTGTATGACGGTATTTCAGTCATTTCATCTAACACAACACCATCTTCAATTACACAAAAATGTCCAATCTTACTTAGGTACCCAATGGTTACATTATCTCCAATTCGGTTTCCGTGTCCGATTGTTGTACGTTCCCCGATTTTGGCTTCCTGTCCTATGGTATTACGAAATCCAATCCCAACTTCGAAACCAATAACAGCATCACGGCCTATAGTTGTTTTACCTCCTACCGAGCAACCCTGGTTGAAAATACAGTTGTCACCGATTTTAATACTGCCAACTAAAATGGATTTTTGATCAGGAGTTACCATATTGGTTCCCAGTAGAATGTTATCCCCCAGGTAAACGTTCTCGCCAATATCGAGCAAAGGCAAGTCTCTTAACCAACACTTTGGATATATCGTAAAATTCACTTTTCCTTGATAACCGAACGCTCTGAAAAACTTTGTTTTTAATTCCTGATCGGTAAATATTATATTTAAAACAGCAGGATTGTATATGAAATTTCTTAACTCCATCGTGTAGCTGATCCTGTCTTTATAATCTTTATCGTCTGGGTTTCTTTCGAACTTACCATCTTTAATATTGCTGACAACATCCTGGAAAGCCTTGTCATTTTGTAATCTTTCTATTTCTTGTTCTACGATGTTACGATTTAGGAAAGTCATGATACTTGGTTTTAATTTTTTGTAAATATTTATACTACAAAGATGAAGGAAGGCAGTCCGCTATACATCCACCCTTTTGAGGATTTCATCAAAACCCTCATTTATGAGGAGAAAGAAAAAAGGCTGTTTGAATTCCTTCAAACAGCCTTTTCCCAAAAATGATCGGCTTAAATTTTTATTTTGTTTAATCCTCCAACAATCCAAACTCAAAAGCTTTTTTCACCAGACCTGCTACATTTTTTGCATTTAATTTCCGCAACAAACTTTTACGGTGTGAAATAACGGTTGTAGAAGAAATAAAAAGTTTAACGGCTATTTCGTCCGTTGTATATTCTTCGGTGATTAATTGAAGTATTTCTTTTTCGCGTCGCGTCAACTTTTGAATAAAGTCCGAAGTTTTTGGTTTCTTGGGCTCGTGTATTCCCGCGACCAATGTATCTGTGACTTCTTTACTAAAATAGCGCTCCCCATTCATAATAGTTTGTATAGCTTTTAGCAATTCTGCTCTCCCAGTATTCTTCAAAAGATAACCGTCCACACCAGCTTTTATCATTTTATTGATATATCCCGCATTTCCGTACATGGTAAGTGCAATAATTTTAGGGCAGTTCGTCAGGGATTTCAATTCCTGGCAAATATCAAATCCACTTTTATCCGGTAAATTAATATCCAATAAAATAAGATCAATGGATTCCTGAGCAGCAATTTTAATGGTCTGTTCTCCGTTTTGGGCTTCATACAAAACGCCAATATTCTCTTCTTCTTCCAAAAGCCCTCTTAGGCCATCTATTATAATTTGGTGATCATCTACCAATAGAATGTTTATCATATCTTAAGTTTTTATTCCTGATTTAGCGGAAGAAGTATTGTAAATGTGCTGCCTTGTCCAGCGGTAGAATCTATTTCCAGCGTTCCTTTCAAATAAGCTATTCGGGAACGAATGTTTTCTAAGCCAATCCCTTTGTGAGAAGTTGAAACATCAAAGCCTTTACCGTCATCTTCCACGATTAGAATAATTTCATCTTCTTCGATCGTCAATTGAACGATTACTTCTTTTGCCTGGGCATGCTTGATGATGTTTTTCAATAATTCTTGAGTGACCCTAAAAATTGTGGTTTTCAACACATCGCTTAATCGTTCCTCTTTTCCAAAATAATTAAATTCAAATTCGATATCATTATGTTTTGATAATGTTTGACATAAATCATCTATTGCAAATTCAAGCCCCTCCTGCTCTAAAACATGAGGCATTAAATTATGTGAAATCTCCCGAACTGTCCGACAAGCATCATCTATGAGCGATTCTGCTTTTTGGTAAGCGGGCAAAGATTCCGCCTCCGGGAGTTTATACTGGATACTGCTGATTTGCATTTTCACCGTTGCCAACACAGCGCCTAATCCATCATGTAACTCTCTGGCAATCCGTTTGCGTTCTTTTTCTTCCCCTTCGATAACAGATTTCAATCCCTGGGTTTCTTTTTCTTTTTCTAAAACCATAATTTTTTGTTGATTAAGTTGTTTATTCTTGAGGTATATAAAAAACAAAAGCGACGCTAACAAAATGACCAAAGCAAGCCCTCCTCCAAGTATCAGGAGTTGGTTATTCCGTCGTTGAATCTCTCCTCGCTGTTTTTCGATTTCTAATTTTTGCTGCGTTATTTCTTTGTCTTTCTTTTCAGTGGTATAAAGCAAATCATACTTTTTAATAGCTACCGCACGATCTATAGACATCAGGCTATCTTTGACACTGTTAAAATTCAAGTGAAATTGGTAAGCTTTTTTAAAATTACCGGTACGAGCATAGGCCTCCGCTAACAACAAGTAAACCTGCCTCAGACCTTCTTTATCTTCCATCTCCCCGAAAGCGCCAAGGCATTCTTCCGCATAGGCAATCCCTTTTTGGTGATTACCGAGCTTAATTTCAATTTCCGCCAGGGCCAACTTTGTGGACAAGGTACTCATCATGTCCTGTGAGCGGCTACTGTTTTCAAGCGCTTCCAACAATAAGGTTTTTGCTTTTACAAACTGATCATCATTTTTATAAACCTGACTCAGACTCATCAGGATATCAGCCGCATTAATTTTATTTTTTAATTGTTCATATATTTCCAAAGCAGCTTCATAATTTTCAACTGCAGCAATATCCTTTTTTTGAAGCTGGAATATATTTCCTAATTTTTTATAAGCCCCAGCTTCCATAAAGCGACTATTTTTTGACCTGGCCAGTTGCAAAGCTTTATTGAAATAGTCCTCGGCGACGTTCCAAACATTTTGAGCAGCATATATATCGCCCATTTCCGAATAAATCGTCATCATAGAAAAAGTATCTTGTTCGGTTTCTGTCATATTCAAAGCCTGCATCAATTGCTGTTGCGCTTCTTCATAGTTGCCACGTTCCCGGAACAAATTGCCCAGGGCAATATAATCACTGATCAATCCTTCCGGGTCATTCATTTCCCGCTTTAACTGAAGGCCGTTTTGAAAATAAAGAATGGCGGAGTCTAACTGGCCATTTGAATGATAATTGGTGGAAATCTGGTTAATTAAATTTTTTATCTCGTCCTGGTCTTCCTTCAGGAGCGCATATTTAAGTGCAATTTTTAAAAAATCAATGGCAACTTCAGGTTCCTGATAAGAGGTGTAGATAATTGCTTTTTTTTCGTAAGCATCGATTAGCGGTTCATATAAATTTAGTTTTTCTGAGTAGCCAATTGAAAGGTCGTACAAAGCGTCCGCTTCCTCCATAGCCCGCTGGAAATAATACAGATCGGCGTTTTTACAATACAACATTGCAAGGCCTTTCTCATATTTAGTCGATTTAAATATTTCGAGTGCAGTTTCAAAAGAATATTCAGCAATATTATACCGATCCATTAATATCGCAGCCTGTCCTTTATAAAAATGGGCAATACCTAAGATCCTGTCATCGGACTCATTATGGAGTATATTATCGGATAAAATTAAAACGGAATCGATCTCATCTTCTAAAAAATGGCTCTCAATAGTTGAAAAAACCAATGGATATTCACCTAAAATATAAGGTGCAGTTTGGCTGTGCAGATTAGCAGCCAGAAGGATAAACAGAATTTGGATATAATAAATATAATTAAGCTTCAATTCGTCTGTTTTAATAATAGGCAGTCACTGCCATACGAAAAGTACCCTGAGTTTTATCCCATGATTTATTGTCCACCTGCTGAGTGGAAACCATCACTCTTACCAGTAAATATCGATTTATATTATAACCCAGAGCCACAGAGTGGCGTTGTACTTTATTATCCCAGTTTAGAGATTGATCTGTATCCAATTTGCTGAAACCAAGGTAGTCTATCCGATAAGCGACATAGCTTCCCTGAAGTACCGGCAGCTCGTATTTGATATCCAGATAAGCACTTAAATTGCTGATCTTCCGAGTGTTGTTATCAAAGATTCCATTCTCACTATTGAATTGAGGCACCTGATAAAAAGCGCCGATCACCTCCCCTGAAAACTCAAAAAACCCGGTACCCAGTTTAAAGTCAGTTCCGATAAGCGTCTGATTATAGGTTCTCAAATTTTCCAGTTGATCGCTCACTTCCGATTTCTGCATAAAAGTACCATAGCTAACCGACAAGCCTTGTTCCCAAAAATAGGCAGGTTGGAATTTCAATCTTGAAATAACCCCAAAATTTAATGGATCAGTAAATCGTTGTTGCAAGTTGGAAGCACCACTAACCAAGGCTAGCTTCCAGTTGATTTTTGAGGGTTTAATATTCCAGCTAAACATAGCTCCAGCGGTATATCCTCCGTAATAGAGATTAGTTGATCCCCATTGTACTTCACCATCTATCGGAACCTTGTTGATATCCCCCATTCCTTCCATATAACCTATCTTATCAGAGATATTGAAATAGTAAGCATAAGCGAGTGGAAGGCCGATGAAGTCTCTATCAGTAGATAATTGTTTTTCATTAAAAGACCCAAAAGGGTTTGTAAATGCTCCCACAGTTAAGCCAAATTTGTTGTCTTTAGAAAGCCATTGAATGTTAAGTTGCGGAACTAAAAACTTATTGAGTTTCTGTCCTTTATCTCTTTCCAGGAGGAGCCTGAAATTGAAGGACCACTGTTGCTTAAAATTCAATTGGCCAATTGCATTCAATTGAGTGACTCCGAAGCGGATATTGGTATAATCCTTATGGATTTCGTTGTAATAATAATGAGAATCCTTACCTGCCATTGACAATTCAGCATCAGCCAATGCATTGAACTTAAACGTAGTCTGAGCGCTTGAATAGTAAGAAAAACATCCAAAGGCAAATGCGAAAAAGAGTACGAATTTCATTTTATAACAAACATTTGGCAATCGGAGAAATAAAGGCATTCTTATGGTTTAATAGACATATTATAATCAAATTCAAATACTTTTCCTCCAACAACCTCCACCTCATCGACAATCCCTTCACAATTTGGGTGATAAATTTCCACTCTATATTT
This sequence comes from uncultured Saprospiraceae bacterium, assembly GCA_963793295.1. Classification (GTDB taxonomy): domain Bacteria; phylum Bacteroidota; class Bacteroidia; order Chitinophagales; family Saprospiraceae; genus JAHDHW01. Next base: position 86,314 of record CAWBZX010000013.1, read on the forward strand.
ACCATCCGGCAGATCCTTTATAACATAAGTCCCATCTTCATTGATCCTGCTAAAATAAGGCGTATCAAAAGAAAGGATCCTGGCATTCATGTGTGGATGAATATCACAGGTAAGGTCAATGACTCCTTCTTTTTTGATATTGATGCTGTAGGAAATTCCAGGTGCCCGCCTTCCTATGCTGAACCGGGATTTGGGCGTATAGGACTGAACATTGTGAAAGAATTCATCTTCGTTCAGGAAATGTATTTTGGATCCAACAACAACCGGCAACACATTAGGGATAAAGGTTTGCTCGGTCTGTGAGATATACGCATCTTTAGTGAGCGTCAGCTCGGGTTTGAAATTCAGCGGATGTATACTGATGATGACGTTCCGATCCGGCTGTGCCAGAGGATTATCCGAGTGCATAATCTCCGTACCGTCTTTATTGTACCCATCTCCTTTGGCAAATACCTTCGGGCAATTCGATATCGTAATTTTGCCTTTTATTTCATTGAGCTTATTAAGATTGTTATGGCTGGTAAGTACAAATAAGGAAAGAAGACAGTAAAGCAGTATTGATTGATTCATCTGGTATTACACTTTGCCCCCTCGTTTAGGGGATTGTTATTGAAGGGGCGTTCTTTAAAAGTCCCTCTAAAGTAATTATTTTTTTTTAATGTTTGGTTTCCCAATCAATTAATCATCCCGGATATGTAACGTTTTTTTTATGCATTATTCTTTGATTCCAATCCCCATCCATAGCTCCAGGTTTCAACAGGGTATTGTTTTAGCCCAGTTTCCGTTTGCATAACATATGGTTTGGAAAGATCTAATTGACCCTTTGCGCCAAACATTAGGCTTGGCTCCACTGGTTCCTTTTCAAGTAAAATCAAACCAAAGCCTCCTTCATGGGCAATCAAATTTTCTCCGGCAGCTTGAGCAAGACATATTCCTGCTCTGGTCATGACTGATGTTTCCCCTACATGTGCACCAATGATGATTTTCCAATTACGTTTTTTAAGTTCGTCGATCATTTTCATTCCTCGCAAAACGCCCCCTACTCTGGATACTTTGATGTTAGCAATAAATTGGCCGTCTAAATCATCATAAGCTTTTAAGTCTGTTTCATTGCAAAGGCTTTCGTCAAGTATGACTGATGTGCTTAAAGAAGAGCTGATTTTTTGAAGTGCGATTGGATTTTTAGGTTCTACAGGTTCTTCAATTCCGATAAAAGGAATGGTCAATTGAGCAAGATGATCAATTGCGGCATTTGTCTTGCCCGACCAGAGGTTATTTGCATCGAGGCGAATTCGGAAATTCTTTACACTAGCTTGTTGACAAATCTGGTTTAGGGTTTTCAACTTCATTTGATCAAGCGATAAATCTCCATTTAGTTTTACTTTAAAATCGGTAAATCCCCATTTAAGATATCGCTCAATTAGTTTCTCGTATTTACTTTGATCATTATCCCCCAAAACAGCAGTAAATTGATAACAAACCGAAGGGTTTTCCAAGCCGAGCATCATTTCTACACTTATTTTTTGCTCTTTGGCGAATAGATCGAGCAATGCGGTTTCAATGCCACACCAGGCAGCAGGATGTTTATCAAGACTCAAAATTTGAGCATCAACTCTAAGCTGTAAGCTCGACAAATCTACACATTCTCTTTCGAGTAAATGTATTTGAGGCTCCAGCCAACTCAAACAAGAATCAATATTTTCACCTGTTACATAAGGCCTTGGACATCCTTCTCCAAATCCGGTAACCTTTCCGCGTGTCGCTGTCACCCAAATGCTTTCCCCTGTATTTCTGGTTGAAGAAGCTTGCTTGAAATTAGTTTTCAAAGGAAGACGTAAAGATGATACTTGAATTTTAACGGAGTCTGACATAGCCCATTTTTATTTTTACCATTCTAGCATCCAATCTAATTTAAATATTTGATTTAACTGCTTTTGAGTAAGCTTATTTAGGTGCTTTCAGGGCGCTTCCCCTTCCTCCTCATTTATGGGGATTTTAGCACAACCCTCATAAGGGTGGATGTTTGCAGGCCGCATTCCAGCCATCTTTGTATTGTAATTATTAATGATCGATAACTTAATCAAAAAATAAAAACCATGCTAATCTTCATCTGCTCAATGATCCTTTTCAGAATAATCATACTTGGTGTAACCATCATGCTCAATCGGATCTAAAAAATATTTCACCCGGTTAATTTCAATCAGACTTTAAAACTCAAAAAAATGAAAATCTCAATCAATATCACAGACAATCAATTTTCCGCTTCTATGAAAGAAGAACTGTGGAACATCTACAAAAAATATTACAACTACAACAAAGATGATTTCATGAAAAGATTAGCAAAGAATAATCAATTTGCGATTTACAAAAACAAAGGAAATATCGTCGGTTTTACAGGATTGAGAATAGACCGGACAACAATTGATGGAAAAAGCAGCTTATTGATCTATTTCGGTCAGACGGTGATCGAAAAGGAATGCAGAGGAAATGCATTATTACCATTCACCGGCTTAAAACTGTGTTTAAAATACTTCAAGGACCTTATGTTTTCCGATGTCTATTTCTGGTGTGATGCCCTAACCTATAAGTCTTACCTGGTTTTTGCAAAATCTATGAATGAATGTTATCCTTCACACAAACACCAGACACCAAAATCAATAAAAAACCTGATCAATCATATCGGTCAGAAACATTATAAAGGTTCATTTCACTCCGTATTAGGAACGGTTCAGAAGTCTACAGTCTTAGTAAGTGATCCTTCTGTCAATATCGGAACAAATGATAAACAAGATGCAGATATCCAGTTTTTCATGAAAGCCAATCCAAATTATAAAAAAGGACACGGCTTACTCACACTCGCTCCATTAACCAGGAAGTCTTTCTTTCTCGTATTAAATCGATTTGTAGATAAACTTTTCAAAAACATCGGCCATTCCAAAGCCAATCTAGCCCAAAATCTGATGGCCTACTTTGCTAAGTTGAACAACCCAGTTTCTGCCTCCTCATAAATGAGGACTTTCCCACAACCCTCATAAGGGTGGATGTTTAGCGGACTGCTTTCCTTCATCTTTGTATTGTAAGATTTAAACAACATCATTCACTTATAAAAATCTAATATCATGAAAAAGCCCTCCAGAAAAATCAACGTCCTCTATATCCTTGCTTTTCAATTATTGGGATTTACTTCGGTTCTTTTTTTAGAGTCTGAACCATCACATCAAAACAGCCAGGAAATCAATATCGCACTTGAAGACACAACATCTGATGTTCAAGAATTTGTAATAAATGAGGTGTGTACTTCAACGGGTTGCAAACGAATTGGGCCATAAACAAAGCACGATCACAAAATTTAAATTTCATAAAAAATATTCAATTTTTTAATTTCTTAACATTTCAAATCAAATACAATGAAAAATTTAAAAAATTTCATCTCCAGCTTTTTGTTTTTGTTAGTAAGCATTTCTACAGTGACCGCAACTAATAATCTGACAAAATTTGATCAAAACAACCAAACCTTAACAGACTTTACAGACAATAAGCCCGCTTTCGAAAATGTATCCATTTGCAGGATCCAACTGAAAGTTAAAACCAATGGCATGGAAAATGCCAACACGGACAATCCGGTATGGGTTACCTTTAACGAAAAAGACGAACCTTTTTACCTTAATCTTTCCAAGAATGACAGAGAGCGAAATCAAACAGATATTTATGATGTATTGAGCCCAAACATCAATAAAATTAAAGATATCAGGTTTATCAATATAGGGTTAGAAGGGAACGATGGCTGGAACATCCGTGAGATCACTCTCCTTGTCAATGGTGTTAGCATATACAAAAAAACGTATTCATCTAAAGGATTATGGTTAGACGGCAATGATTCAAAGCGAAAACCTGCAGTTTTTATTCCAAGAAATGTTTTACGAAAATACCCTAACTTTAAATACAACAGTGTTACAAATAATATCTGGAAAGGGCCTTCAATGATTCAAAAAGCATTTATCACCAGTTTGGTCGAAAGCGCAGTTGGTAATTCGCTATACAATGTAAAAAAAGTGTCTTGGGGCAAAAAACAAGGGAAAACCTTCATTAATTCAAAGAGAATCAACAACAATACACTTCGATTTGATCTGGATCTATCTTATGAAATCAACAATGCACCCGATGTTGAAATAGATGTTGACTTTGACTTAGTATTTACTTGTAAGAACGGAGTGATTCAGACCAAAGTAAAAAATTATAAATCCAAAAGTTATGGAACGATGTCTTTCTTAGTAGATGCTATGGGTAAACTGAAAAAACATTTATATAGTGGATGTACACAAATTTCTGATCCGACTTATGCAGTTTTGTGTGCTGGAGGTGTATGGGGCGTTGGAAAATTACTTGACTTCAATTTTTCTTATGACGGGCCTGGAAACGTAGGTGTTTCAAAAGAATGCACCGGCGCCCTAAAACTAGACCAACAAGGAAACCTTATTCTTGGAAAGAAAAATCCACCTTTGGCGAAAAGTAAAAAGCCTATTATCTACTCAAAAGCTATAAAGCTGCATACAGGTAATTAAGATTAAATTCTTTGACTTTTTTCATAGCTTTTCAAATCATGAGCCATTCGAATCTTTCGAGTGGCTCATTTGTTTGAAGTTGCTAAATACCGTCAACAAAAACATTTCAACAGATGCTCACATATATTATTCAGAGCAACGTACCTCCAAACAATTGATAACTTTTGGCAGGTGCGTTTTTCATCTTTCGACTCTTATCATAGTCCGGTCATTAATGATCGCCGCTTCCGAAAAAATCAATCATTACCGGTTCTCCAGCCATACCAAACAAAAGGCAAAAACAGCAAGATAAATGCAAAATTGAATTCTTGAACCTCAGCTATTCCATTTCCAATATCTGCACTATGCGCACCAAGAGGTTTATAGAGGAGATATAATACAACGTTTGAAATAAACAATATTCCAAGTTCAACAACAGGCACGGGTAAGTGAAAACGCTTGACCAAATCACGTATAAACGGAATCCATTTCACAGCGAGTGGCACTAAAAACATAAAGATAACGAACACATAAATGAATATTCGCTTTGCCGTAAAATGGAGTGCCAACCCAGATTTTCGTTCATTATTTTCATCAAAAAGATGAAGCGATTTATAGTTGTGCAAATTAAATTCATCTTGCATATTGTCCTGACCAATTGCTTCCGGGGTTTCAAAGTCTAGTATTCTTTGCCCCCAGCTAATTTCCTCACCAAATAAAACTAAAAAGAGTAATCCCAATAGTAGGAACCAAATCCTTCTGGAGAAAGTATCAAAGTAAGCAGCATCTTCTGCTTTAGCAAAGCTACTTTTTCGAAAGAAAATTATAAAAAATAAAATCGAGGATATTAAAAAACAGATTGCCCCAGCCCACTCAATAAGACCATCTTCTTTTGTCAAATCCAAAAAGGTATCTGGAGGTAACAGCACTGTTGCATAAGTTAATATACAAAAAACAAAGGTCACAAAAGATAACAAGCGCCAATTGGAAAACAGCTGATTCATATAAAATCTGGTTTATTCTTGTGTTTAAAGTTTAAAGTTTCTAATTGTGTGTGGTGGAAATCGTATTTACATTTTTATCATCTTCCAAGTCTAGTTCAGGAGCTTTTTCTTTAAGAGAAGTCGAAAAGCTGAACCAAACAAAAGGAACCAAAAATAAGATAAGGGCAAAATTAAACTCTTCTACTTCTTCCAGTCCCCTGCCAATTCCATGGTAGCCTGTCGCTAGAGGTTTGAAAGCTTTGTACACAAGGATATTGAGAATAAATAATATTCCCAACTGGATAGCTGGAACCGGAACATAAAACCGCTTGGCCAGATCACGGATAAAGGGAACGAATTTCACGCCCAATGGTAGTAGAAAAAGAAAGCATATAAAGATATAAACGAATATCTTTTTTGCCGTGAGATAAGCACTCAACCCTGTTTTGTTTATCTTTTCTTCACCTGGCCTTGTTTTCTGAAGATGGAAAATATCCAGGTTATGCAAATTTGTCTCACTTTGCATGTTTCGCTCCGCCAGACCTTCAGGAGTTTCAAACCCTAGGATTCTTTGCCCCCAACTGATTTCCTCTCCCATTAAAACAATAAACAATAAACCCAGCAAAAAGAAGAAAACTCGTTTTGAACGGGTATTATAATATTTTGCATCAGCTTCTTTGCGAAAACTACTTTTCCTAAAAAATAAAAGAAAAAACAAAATTGAAGTCGTTAGGAAAAATATAGCTCCCGCCCACTCAAAAGGACCATCTTCCTGTACCAGAAAAAGAAACGTGTCTTCGGGCAACAACACCGCCGTAAAACAAAACGCACAAAACGCAAATACCAAAAAATATAATTTATTTTCGGAGTTAAAAATGGTGTTCATAATTGATTATTAATTTCGTTGTGAATTTCCTCTTTATGCTATTTAATAAAATATACTAAGCAGCTGGGTTTAATTAAACCTTCTTGCCAGTTCATGATTGTTCCAGAGCATCCACAATAAGTTGAGTAATATCATCCCATTTTAATGCTTTAATTTTATTCTTCATATCTTCTTTATATTTCGGTTGAATCATTTGTTCCAAGTATTGCTGAATGAGATCTTCATCCTTAGTTTCTTTAATAACACCAATATCCAGCAACGGCTGATTTACCGCCATATCCCTTCCTCCGATATAGATGACTGGTGTTCCTAAAAGTGCCGATTCTCTCGCTATCGTATCACCTGATGTAATGGTTAAGTTGGCATAATATTGCAAACTTAGTATATCAGGAATTGCGCCAGAAAGTTTGACACATAATCCATCATAAGCGTTGTGTTCTTTTTCGGGATAATATAAAACAGTGAACCCTCTTTCCTTTAACCATTGAAAGGTTGAAGTAAGATCAACATGCTTGAATTCTTGATAATTAAGGCTTATTGAGGAAATATCTCTACAAAAAATAAACGGTTTATCAACGAGACCACGCTGTTTTAAACAACTGGCATCCGGGACAAAATCTTTTAAATAGGCACTTTCTTTATACCCGTTATAAAATTTAATATTTCGAAAAGATTTTGTCTCTTCATTGTACTGAAATGATTTCCCTAAATCTTTGGACATTTTTAAACGAATGCTATCAGGAATGTAGAACGTGGTTGCAAAAATTTCACACATTTTAAAAATAAAACGATATTCATAATCATCATGAAATAAAAAAGCAGGAATTCCGAATGGTTTTGCCATAACCCCCGGATAAAACCCAAATGAACTCACAACGTCGGGCTTGTTTTTCAAAAATAGCATTGCAAATTTAAATTCCCGATCAAGCAAACCAAGTAACTTTCCGATCTTTCCTTTCCGATGTTTTCCAAGTTTAATAACTTTAAAGTCAGGATATTCCTTTCGAACAATGGACACTAAGTTCCCTCTATCCACAACGGTAATTGTAATATCATGGTGCTGTTTTAATTTATTTAAAGCGTTTTTAAAAAAATTAACATCCGCCAGATGCACCATATCAATTAGTATTTTCATAGTGGCAAGAAATTGATTTTTATCAAAGTTTTAAAAATTATTATCCTATGTCACCATATGTCAAAGCTCTCAAAAGTTTCAAACCTTGATTAGGTAAATGACGGTTTTCTATAGTATGGTGTATTCGAAAAAACTCAGGATGCACTCCCAAGTTTCAGGATATCGCAAAAATATAAATATTTTAGAATAAAGTCTATTAAGCAGAAATGTAATTCTCTTTGATCATATTCAGGCATCGCGAAAGCAGAATATAATTGTTTTTTGAAAACACTGTTGCCATAGAACAGAAAATCGGCACCAAAGGACTTTGGTGCCGATTTTCTGTTTGAGAATAGTCATCTCCAATTACCTCTTTTTCTATCTGGCTCAAAATTGAGGATGACTCTTTTTAATTTTTAATTAAAAACGTAAAGCCGTTTTATTGTTTTGCTTCCGGTTCCACTTTGGTGTCGACTGGTTTTCTTGGCATTTTTTCATCTCTCTGGGAAGTATGCCACACAAACGATGCTATAACTGTCGCAGCTTGTTGTAAATCTTCGCCTACCAGATGATCCCAATTATCCATATTAGAATGGTGGGTTCTATTAAAATAAGCAATCGGATCCTGAATGAATTGAAAACCGGGAATACCAACTGCATCAAATGCCAAGTGATCGGTTCCTCCGGTATTTTCCAAGGTAATTGTGCTGGCATCATTATCTTTAAACGGCTCCAACCAGGTTCTGAAAATGGGCGCAACGTCATTATTCCCCTGCAAATAAACCCCTCGTATTTTTCCGGTTCCATTGTCCAGATTATAATAAGCCGAAACCGTTTCTTGAGCTGGCTTCAATGACTGAGGCGTATAACTATCGGGGGGAAATACGGCATAATGATTTCCAACATAACCCATTGATCCTTTCAAGCCTTGTTCTTCGCCTGTCCATAAACAAAGTCGAAGGGTTCGGCGTGGTTGCACACCGCTTTCTTTAATCGTTTCCAATAAAATGCGCGCTACTTCCAACATTACTGAAGAACCTGCGCCATTATCAGTAGCTCCGGTTCCTGCATGCCAGGAATCAAAGTGAGCTCCAAATATCACTAATTCATCTTTTAAGTCTGTTCCAGGAATTTCAGCGATAATATTGTGTTCCATTTCATCCGGATTAGTATAGCTGGCCTTCAGATTCATGGTCAATTTCGGTGAAACTCCTTTGTGCATTAAGCGCATTAAACGATTGTAATGCTCAACAGAGAGTGTGGCCTGAGTCAATACCATTGCATCTTTATCCTGAGGACTTCCTTCTGCAGTTCTAGCTCTGGAAACGAAAACGGTCCCTAAATCTCCTTTGTAACTTCTGTCCAAAATGGCCAATGGATTTTCTTCTTCCAAAAACTTCCAAAGTAATTTGTTAAAAGAAAAGCCTCCGGAGTTTCTGTAATTTCTTCGTGGACGTGGCGTTGGCATTGGTGCATTAGCCAGATCGAGCAATTTTTCACTATCATAACGACTTGCAGGAGGATCAAACCATTCGTCAGTATTTCTTATCGTATCGAGAAGAACAAATTTTCCTTTCAGTTTACCTTTGTATTTTTCCAGATCCGCCTCTTCAGCAGCTTCCAAATAAATTACTTCTCCACTTACATCACCATTGGTAGACGGCGACCAAGCTTTTGGATAAGCGATGATCGGCCAATAACCGGATGTATTAGCATGCATTTCAAAATGCTCCATTTCCCATCCTCTTCCAAATGGGCCCCATTCTTCAAGGTGTACATTTTGCATACCCCATTCCGTCAATTCATTTTTTGCCCACTCAGTAGCTTTGTCTAGCATTGGCGAACCGGTCAGGCGTGGCCCATAAACGTCTGTAATCCAGCTGGCAATTTCCATCACCTCGCTGTTTTCCATACCATGTTTAATAATAATTTTATTAATATCCTCATCTACTTTTTCCTGTGCAAACAAAAAAGTAAAAGGCAGTAAAAGGCAACTTAAAAAGTATAATTTCTTCATTTTTAAAAAGTATTTTTTTTTGAATGAGGCCAAAGATAAGCTATTCAATTTAATTTCAATTTATTAGTCTGCGTCAATTTGGCTTTAAAAAGGGAATACGTCGCGGAACTGCAACTTTAGGCCTTATTTTGAACAAATTTACCAACCTCCCACGCCGCCGCCGCCGCCGCCGCCGCCGGAGAATCCACCGCCGCCACTTCCCGAGAATCCACCGCCACCACCATCTTTCGCTGGATCTATTGCAGAACTCATTACTGATTTTGAAAAGTCGCTTCCAAAATGATTAGTGAAAAGAATAGGATGTGTATTGCACCATTCCGGGTGGTATTGTGCGTCATCTAATATTTTTTTGAACTTCTCGCTCCATTCGTGCTCAACACCCAGGGCAAATGCAAAAGGTAGCGCAGCTTCGAAAACCTCAGGTGTATTTTCCGGAGGATTTAAAAGGCGCAATCTATCTTTTTCCGCCATTTCGAGATACATGCGAAAACCCTCTATTTTCGACTGGAGCGAGAGTTTTTCAACTGTAGGTTTTTTTATCAAGAAATTGTAAATGATAATACCAATTATGGCAATTGGGAAAAATGCCAACATAGTCACTAGGTTGATCCCTTCGCTCGCGGAACTTCGCGATAAAATTAATACCGCCAGAACGCCTACAGCAATCGTCAATAGAATTGGGGTGATTAAAAAGCGTGCATTATGCCCCTCTGTTATAAAAGATCGATGTTGATGTTTCAGACTATTTTTGTGTCTGTCCAATGCTTTTTCTACGTAAGGGTGATAGTCTCCATCGATTTCGGCAATATCACTTCCACCAGAAAATAAAGCGTTCATCAATCTTTCTTCCTCTGCAGGAAGATTATCATCTGCATCTTTTAATTTGTTTAAGATATAAATTCTGCTTTTTGTAAAAAAGCCTTTCTTTTCCTCCTCATCAATTTTCAAATATCCTTTTATCGCCAATTTTATAATGGATGCGGTAAAACTTTTTCGTTCATAACGCTCTTTCAAAACATAATTAATCGAAGCTGGCGAAAGGCCTTCTGGTGATTCAAAGATTGGGTATGATGCAGGTTTTGGTGGGTCAACACCGTACTTCCACCAGGTGTAAATATAGTAAGGCAACAAAATAAGAAAACCCAAAATGATTACGATCAGGGTTCCAAAACGCTCAAACAAACCTGGCGGCTCAATAATCCCTTTCTCAAATCCAACCGCCACTGTAAATCCTTCTTTAGGCTGTAAGGGACGTGTTATATTATATAGCAAGTCTGAACCAAAGGATTCTACTTTATATTCCTTTCCTTGTTTTCCAAAACCACCAACATAGGCGGCCTCCTGTAAGATTAAAGCACCCGATGGCAATTTCACCTGACAGGAAGCTTTTTCAACTACAAATTGCACATCTGTGCCAACAGCATTCCAATAAATTTCATCGTAATCCTCAAAAAGCCCAACCTGATCGGGTACTTTGTATTGGATAGTATAAGTATATTCGCCTGGGTCTAAATATTTGTTTTTATTCCCAATATACAGTATTCTATAACCGCTGGCAGTTTCCTCAAAATAAGGTTCCTTTTGTCCGTCTCTTTCCACTTTTAATATTTCGTAACGCATTTTCATAGATTGCCCTTGCATATCACGATGTGTGGGTAAGTAGCGGGTTATACCTCTTTTAATAGTTTCCCCTTTTGCATATACGGTGATATTTTCGGCAACCGTAACTGAACGATCCGTATGCACCTCCAACAAAACGTCAAAGTTGGTGATACGTTCTTCCTGGGCAAAAAGGAACCCAGAAAAGAATAGTAACGAAAAAATAGAAAAGATAAATCGCATCCTCAAGAGCCGTTTAAAATTGAACTTTTGGTGTAGCTCGTTCACTTTCATTTTCCAGTTCGAAAAATTCGGAAGTAAAAAACCCAAAAGAGTTAGCAACGATATTACTTGGAAATGATTCGACCATGATATTGTTTTCCCGAACGGTAGCATTGTAGTAGCGACGTGCTTTTTCGATATCTCCTTCAATACTAGACAATTCTTGTTGAAGCTGTAAAAAGTTAGTATTAGCTTTTAAATCCGGATAAGCTTCCGAAAGTGCAAAAACATTTGCTAAAGCGCTGTTCAGTTGATTTTCAGCTTGTGTCTGAGCGGCTACACCTTCAGCTTGTAAAGCCTTGTTTCGCGCATTGATTACGCTTTCCAAAGTTTCTTTTTCGTGAGAGGCGTATCCCTTGACGGTTTCTACAAGGTTTGGGATCAGATTGTATCGTTTTTTCAATTGAACATCGATACCGCTCCATCCTTCTTCCACCATGGAACGTTTTTGGACGAGTTTGTTGTAAACACCAACGAAATAAAAAAGAACGAGTGCTGCAACAGCAATGATAATAATGAGAGTCATTTTTGTATTAGGTTTTGATTCAAAAATAATATGGATACAATTTACATCATCTGTTAGTCAATTCGATAAAAAAGAGAAAATTATCGACAATACCTTAGAAATTTAATGCTGTTCCAACATATTTAGCACAGTATTGAAAAATAAAAGAGGCTTCAAATAATTACTTACAAGGTCTTTTCTCAGATGTTATACAATTTCTATTTGGTCAACTTGGCTGTCATTTTTGGGTCACATGTTAATTTACGGCTTAGGTTTTCAATAGTACTTAATGGTGTATTTATTATTTCAAGATCTCCGTCAACATTAAATATTTTCTATAAGCATAATTCCTGTGTTGAAAGTTGAAATGTCATCGACTTTCAGTTTTCCAGTTGGTTGAATAGTCACAATAGCATTGCTTTGAATTTCAAAATGAGTGATCGGTTCTACCTCCCTATCAATTACCGGGAAATATCCAGAGTTGGTTGATACATCAGCGATAATAATATCTTCTGCCCAGTCAGGAACTCTGGGTTACACCAGTTTTTGCCTTCACTCAGAATCCTTCTATAGTTTTGAAATCCTTTTTAATACCTTTTTAGCTTTTGATTTAAATCCAGCTGAACCATGGGGATAATGATCTTCGATGAGCAACTTTAATTCATTTGCCAAATCAGGTTCTCGCTGACAAATTTCAAACAACACTTCTATTGAAAAGATCCTAATCGCAATTGCTTCCTTTGGGGAAGCAAGAAATTTAAAACAAATATCTGCCACCTCGCCCAATAAATTTTCAGGAATCTCGACAAAGGTTAAAATTTTAATGGTATTTCGCTTAATTGCATCGTGAACTGGATACTGAAGATTTTCAACCAATGCATTTAGGTGCGGAATTACTAACTTGGGTTCAGCTTCTACACCAAACCTCAAGGCCCATGCAGCGCGCTGGGTAACACGGTATTCTCCTTCTAAAAACAATTTTACCAACTCATCAAATCGCCCCTGATTACTTCCAATATAATCTACAATTTTCATGGTCTGAGCTTTGGAATGCTCCCGGAGAATTTCAGTTTTTAAATCCATTTAATTTAAATTGAAATATTAAATAAATATACCCTATATACGTTATGTATTAATTATAAAAAATAACTATATTTGCAAAAATGCTATTTAACTATGTTGGCATTTTTATCCCTTAAACCTACCACGAAAGAATTCCCAATCACCGCATTTTTAAAGGACTAACTCCCTTTTGGAGGAACCTATCCACTTAATTGACTTTAGATACAAATTCGCTTTTTATAAAGCCAGCCGGTATCTCCTAAGCAACAATTAAGAAGGATGATATACTATTTTAAAGTACATTTTGTACTGTGAGAAAACTAGATATATTTCCTTTTTGACCTACTGGTTGAAGGAAGCCAGTGTTGCAGTAGGAGGTTTGGTATCCGGATAAATTATCCTTTTACCACATCAATAAAAAAATTAAGATTCTTTAAAACCTTTGTGTTTAGAATCTCGAACGATACAATTGTCAAATTTAGCAATTGTAATCTCATGATTTTCATCCTTGTCAGTATTCAGTCAGGATGAAGTCAAAGTAGTAAGATCAGTCTTACTGCATGTTTTGGAATTGCTCATTTTTCGAGGTGAGCTTTTCTCAAATCTGTTTTTGGGATGTACCCCCTCTCCCCAGACCAGGAGAGGGGATTTTTTTTATTTTCTTTCCTGATTAAACAATAGTCTTCTTGCTTTTGAAAGACAACAGTTAATTAATTTCACCAAAAGAGAGGGGGTAAATTACCAAGATGAGCTTTGAAAAAAGAGAAGGATTCGTACTAAAAACAGACAAATATTCTCTTCATAGGCGTCCGACTTACATAGCTTATGCGTTTTTGACAAAGCTTAATATTTCTTCCACATACTGACGGTCATTAGCAAGGCGTGGAACTTTACTTTGATTTCCGTATTTGCCTTTTGAACGCAGCCAATTCAGGAAAGTCCCTTTGGGAAGTGTGCGCATTTGCAACTGTTCTAAAGCCATATTTTTATAACGCTTTGCTTCGTAATCGGAGTTTATTTTTTGCAATTTTAGATCTAAAAGTCTGTTAAAAGCTTTGAGATCCTTAGGTTCCTTTTCAAATTCGACCAGCCACTCATGCCCTCCTTTTCCAGATCCTTTGAAGTAGACCGGTGCGACTGTATATTCAGAAATGATGGCTTGCATTTCAAAACAGGCTTCTGCAATAGCTTTATCCGTATTTGAAACCATCACCTCTTCTCCAAAAGCGTTTACAAACTGTTTTGTCCGACCGGTGATCTTGATTTTATGTGGGAATTTTGACGTGAAACAAACGGTATCCCCTATTAGGTAACGCCAAAGCCCTGCATTGGTATTAATGACTAATGCATAATTTTTTCCAAGCTCGACATCTTCCAAAGAAATGGCCTGAGGGTTTTCCTTATACCACTCTTCCATTGGTAAAAATTCATAATAAACGCCATTTTTGAGTAACAGCAACATATCATCCTGATCCAAATCAAGTTGGGTTGCAAAATATCCTTCGGAGGCATTATAAACCTCAACATAATGCACTTTTGGAGAAGGTAAAAATCGCTGAAATTGTTCCCAATACGGAGTCATTGACACACCCCCATGAATAAAAGCTTCAAAGTTAGGCCAAACTTCGAGCATATTCGACTTGCCACTTATTTCTAAAATATGGCGAAAGAAAACAAGAATCCAGGTCGGAACGCCACCCACCATTCGGATTCGCGGAGCAATATCTTTTCTACAGGCGATTTCAGCCATTAACTGGATTTTTGATTCCCAATCATCTCTGAGAATGATATCAAAATCGGGTTCGAAAAATGGTTTTGCAATATTAGGCATGTTGCGAACCATCAATGCTGATACATCACCATAAATAGTATTCAATCCTGGCTTATACCTGGCATGATTTCCGGCCATAAGAAAATTTTTTCCACCAAAAACCGAACAGTCAGGAATTTTTTCATACATAATAGCCAAAGTATCCCATGATCCATTGATATGACAACCATTAAAATTTTGACGAGATACCGGAATGTATTTGCTTTTGTCGTTGGTTGTTCCCGATGATTTTGAAAACAATTCTACCTTTCCACTCCAAAGGATATCGCTCTCCCCTTCCATCATTCGTGTAATGTAAGGTTTATGACTTTCGTAATCTTGAATTGGAACATTATTACGAAAATCTTCAATTGTTTTAATAGACTTGTAATTATACTTTTTGCCCCATTCAGTATGG
Organism: uncultured Saprospiraceae bacterium; assembly: GCA_963793295.1. GTDB lineage: Bacteria > Bacteroidota > Bacteroidia > Chitinophagales > Saprospiraceae > JAHDHW01. The sequence goes on from CAWBZX010000013.1 coordinate 101,531, forward strand.
CTGGCAGATTGGATCAGATTTTTGAATAATGCATTTTGCACCTCAAATGGATGCTTCATGAAATGCTCCATTTGTTTGTACCGATACTTACAATACAATCGAAATACACTATTGACTAGGTTTCTCATGGAGAATCTGTAATATTTGATTCTTTAAAAATAATAAAAAAGCCATCTAAACCCACATTTCCATATAAAAACATAACTATATTAAAGTTTGTCTATTCCCTACATGCTCGATTATTTCTAATATTTTTGGAGCCGAATAAATTTCAACGTTGATCAAATATTCGAAAAGAACTCAAGGCAAAAGTGGTACATTTTATTATGAAAGCTCTTCTTTTAAAAATTCAGCAGTATAGCTCGATTTGTGTTTTGCAACTTGTTCAGGAGAACCCCAACAAAGAATCTTTCCGCCTCGATAGCCTCCTTCCGGGCCTATATCAATGATATAATCTGCCATCTTAATCACGTCCATATTGTGTTCAATAACAATTATGGTATTTCCTTTTTCGACTAGTTTGTGTAATACATTGAGTAATTGACGAATATCTTCAAAATGCAAACCAGTCGTTGGCTCATCCAAAATATAAAAAGTATTCCCGGTATCTCGCTTTGAAAGTTCTTCAGAAAGTTTTACCCGTTGTGCTTCTCCACCTGAAAGCGTCGTCGCTTGTTGACCAAGTGTGATATAACCCAAACCGACATCTTTCAATGTTTTCACCCTTCTGTAAATATTAGGAATTTTATCAAAAAAATCAACTGCTTCTGCAACAGTCATATCCAAAACATCACTGATGGATTTTCCTTTGAAAAGTATTTCTAGTGTTTCCCTGTTATATCTTCGTCCGAGACAGTTTTCACAATCTACCATGACATCCGGCAGAAAGTTCATTTCTATAACCCGCCTTCCGGCTCCCTGGCAAACTTCACATCTTCCTCCTTTTACATTAAAAGAAAACCGGCCCGGTTTGTAACCCCGGATTTTTGCTTCAGGAAGACTTGAAAATATCTTTCTGATATCTGTAAAAACGCCGGTATAAGTTGCTGGATTGGAACGAGGAGTCCGTCCGATTGGCGATTGATCAATTTCAATCACTTTGTCAATATGCTTTAATCCTTTTATCGAATCATACGGCAAAGGTTTTTTGCGGCTTTTATAAAAATGTTGCCTTAAAATAGGATACAACGTCTCATTGATCAATGTTGATTTTCCACTTCCAGAAACTCCTGTTACACACACAAAAGTACCTAATGGAATTTTTATACTGACTTTCTTTAAATTATTACCTGTTGCTCCTTTTAGCTCTAAAAACTGACCATTTCCTTTACGCCTTGTTTTTGGAATTTCTATTTTTTTCTTATCACTTAAATAAAATGAGGTAAGAGTCTCTTTATTTAAAAAATCTTTTGGAAAACCCTCTCCCACTAATTCACCACCATGTTTTCCAGCTCCAGGGCCCAGATCAATCAAATAATCGGCAGCCATCATTATATCTTTATCATGTTCTACAACAATTACGGTATTTCCAATATGGGTCAAATCTCTCAGTGATTCGATCAGACGTTGGTTATCTCTTTGGTGTAAACCAATGCTTGGCTCATCAAGAATATAGGTGATCCCTGTCAGCTGTGAGCCAATTTGAGTAGCCAGGCGAATGCGTTGGGATTCTCCACCGGATAATGTTCGGGCAGGTCGGTTTAATGTTAAATAATCCAAGCCAACGTGTAATAAAAAACCAAGACGTAATCGAATTTCTTTCAAAACATCTTTTGCAATGGCCAATTGCCTCTCTGTCAAATGTTGATCAATATCGCTTATCCAGCTACCAAGTGCTGAAATATCCATATTTGCCAAATCAGCGATATTCTTTTCTGCCAATTTAAAATGTAAAGATTCCTTTTTAAGTCGCTGACCATTGCACTCTGGACAAGTATCTATGGTCATAAAATCTTCTGACCAGCGGCGAATTTTATCAGAAGTAGAATCATTGTACCATCGACCTAACATATTGACTAAACCTTCATAAGCAAGATTATAGGTAAAGTCATGTTTGCTATATTGAAGATTTACATCAAAACTATCGTTGCCACCCTGTAAAATAGCAGTCAAAGCTTCTTCTGGAATTTCTTTGATTGGTGTTGCAAAAGTAAAATCGTATTTTTTGGCAATGGCCCTTAATTGTTTAAAAGTCCAATTGTCCCGAACTTCTCCAAATGGAGCAATTCCCACATCGTTTATGCTTTTTGTATCATCCGGTATCACCTTTTCCATGTCTACTTTATGAATCAATCCAAGTCCTTTACAAGTTGGACAAGCACCATAAGGTGAATTAAAAGAAAATGCATTTGGCGAAGGTTCTTCGTAAGAAATTCCCGTTTCAGCATCCATCAAATGTTTGCTATACGGAAAAACTTCATTGGATTCGCTATCCATCATCATGATCAAACCATTACCCATTTTCAAAGCAGTTTGCAAAGAAGTGGAGAGCCGTTCTCTTCGATCTTCTGCAATTTTCAAACGGTCAACAACAACTTCGATATCATGCGTTTTATAACGATCGATTTGCATTCCCGGAGTGATATCCACAACCTCTCCATCAATTCTCACTTTGGTATATCCTTGTTTGCGAATCTGGTCAAATAATTCACGATAATGACCTTTTCGGGCCCGGACCAACGGAGCCAGCAATAATGTTTTTTTATTTAAAAAGTGCTGAAAGATATGGTCAATCATTTGTTCTTCATTGTAGCGCACCATTTTCTTTCCGGTGATGTAGGAATAAGCTTCACCGATACGCGCAAAAAGTAATCGCATAAAATCATAAACCTCTGTTATCGTACCAACTGTTGAACGAGGATTTTTACCGGTGGTCTTTTGCTCAATTGAAATGACAGGGCTCAGGCCGTTTATTTTTTCAACATCAGGCCGCTCCATTTCTCCAATAAACTGGCGGGCATAAGCCGAAAACGTTTCCATATACCTTCGTTGTCCTTCTGCATAAATCGTATCAAATGCCAGAGAAGATTTGCCGCTTCCGCTAATTCCGGTAATCACAACAAATTTGTTGCGAGGTATCCGAACATCGATTTCTTTTAAGTTGTGAACACGCGCGCCAATGACTTCGATATACGCGTTTGCTGAGGATCCATTTTCGCTAACCTTTGATTTTTTAACCTTCACTTTCATTGAATAAGAATAGAATTCGTTTAAATTAAAACAATTTGCAAAAATACGGAAAGAATACGGCGAAACCTAAATGATCTAAAATGTTATTGAATAATTTAAAAGAAATTAAAATTTGCATTTTAATATAGTTCAAGTCCATTGGCTACAACTCATTTTTTCCATTCATTCAACCTATTAAAATGGTTTTAGTTTAAAAGAAAATTCAGAAGGTTTCACCGCCTGAAAGTCTATTCATTTGTTCCGTCAGATTAAATAAGACCGATTATCACTAACGTTCGGGAATATGATTTTGAAAAAGTCAAAACGATGTTCAACCAATTAATCCATCTTTTTGATTCTCAAAATAACAAAGACATTGAAAATTGTTGAAGGAAGTCATTCCAGAATTTAAAAGTAACAATTCGGTGTTTGAGGAGTTGGACAATTGAGCCAAAATATAGAAATACAACCTCTTACATATTATTAATAATTAAAAATAATAATACATGTTTTAGAAATATGTCAAATAAAAGAATTAGTTTGTTAATCCCAAAAACAATTTAGGTCAACAAATTACTGATAATAGATAGCAAACGAAATGAAAAACGACCCCCTGGATTTATCCAACCAATTCCTGAACCAAGCCGCTCAAGTTATTTCTATTCAAGAAAAATTTAATACACAATATGTAAATGACCTTCAAGTCATCGCCCAACAATTTTCTCCCGAAGCGAATCACCTATCTATATTAGAAGCTGTTTTCCCAAAAAGAATGCATGTCAAACATTTTGAAATGGAAGCAGATTTTTCACTCACTCAAAGGACCCAAAAAGGGCTAGCCATAGGAGTACAAATACTGTGCATTCCCATTGCCTTGGAGTACGAATTGATCTATGAAGAAAACTCAACTAAACATTCTCGAATTACAATTGAAGTAGATCAAATAAATTTTTTAAACAAATAAAAAACAATCATGGCTAAACAAGTAGTTTCTTCAAAATCATCCGTATTGGTAAAAGATCTTTCCAGTGTTCCAAGTATTGTTGGCGGTCTTGGGCTGAGTATTGCTGCTGCCCAAAAGGCATTTAATCTGGATTATATCGAAAGCATCGAACGACTGCTCGCTCTGGCAAAAATATTGTTAGGTGGAAAAGAAGAGTCTTCCAAAGAAGGATTTAAAAAATTCGAATCGCTCTTGCAAAATCTGGTTTTAAGTCTCGCGCCTTCCCGCTATCAATTTACTGAAACGACCCTTGCTGTGCGGTTGGATTTGGCGCAGACGTTTTCGAAAAGCCAAGAGATGGGACTCGGTACCAATATCGGAGCAGTAGCCATCACCGCAGCAATGAGCTCTGCTTTTGGTTATGATTATCGTGCCTCCGCAGAAGTGCGCACAGTGTTGCATGCCATCCCTGCGGATCCTTCTCAATTTAAAGCATTGCTGGATCAAGCCAAACATTTGGGAGATAAGAGTTTGGAACTACCGACTCGGTCCGAAGTGGATGATGAAATCTATACCGCTTCCAGTCGGATTTTTGAAAAAATGGTAAAGGTGGCTCCAAGTCAAAAAGTGAAAAACTTAGAGGAAGAAGTTCCAAAGAAAGACGTTCCTGCTTCTACACTTTAATAAAATTAAATCGCGGAATGGTTAAAGCATTGTTATAAAATGCTTTAACTATTCGATGGTTTATTTTTGTTTTTTCAAAATGCTATTCTTCAATTTTCTAAGCAAAACTTTATGAGTGATTTTTTATCTATAAAACAGGAGATCGAAGCGCAATTAACGCAATTAAAACTCTTGACCAAAAAGAGTGACCAATTTAAATACGGGAATAAAGAGAAAAACAGGGAGGCTATGACTAAAGCTTTGAACGAAATAGCTGATAATATTCAGAATGCTTTGAAAAAAAATTCCACTCCAGTCAATATAGCAAGTGCTACTACCGGATTATCAGAAGGTACTACTAAGTTGGATACTAACTTAGATACTGATACTACTTCACACGAGTTTTCAAACTTCCTTTCTTCCATCGGAGAATCGGTCGTGGCTTCGCAAGAAAATCTCGACAGAGAATCCATCAAATATTTGAAAAGGTTGAAAGGAAATGATACCCATTCTTCGATCATCCCACCTACTGTTTTTCGGATTCCCAGATTAAAAGCTTCTTTGAATTTGGGCATTGAAAGATCCAAATCACAGAAATTAAATGTATTGATTTATGGAAAAGAAGAAGAATCAAAAATGATCAACCAACAATCTGTTGAGTTGGAAATCATGGCAGTGCCTGCTTCAGCAGAGTTGATGCAAAGCCTGCAAGGTAAAATTCCGCAAATTCAATTTGTCTTAACCGAACGCGAACGGGAATTCCTTTTTGAAAACATTAAAACTGCTGTTACTTCTGAATCTGAAAACATCAAAAAAGGCCATTATGGCGACATGCTCGATCCTAAAAATAGCAATCGGGTAATCTTCTGGCGAACCACCAAAAGTAAATTGACCGACCTAGATGTTTTTCTAGTCCTCTATGCTGGAAAAGTAAAAGCAGAGAAGTCTCGCCATGTTGGTCTATGGCAATTGAAACTCTCCAAAAATAAGCCACCTATACTAGAGGCCATCATTCGCTATGACTTGGCCCCCAATTCAGAGGTTACAAAACAAGACCAAGGATTGCTCCACAACTTTGTTTCCATATTAGCAGAGCGCCAAGAGGCTTTGCTCAAGGGTTAAAAAAGACGCGTATGAACAATTCTCCTGACGAACATCCTTTGGACGAATTGCCCAATGTTTTGGAAGCATGTGCGACCTCCGTTCCTTCGGTGAACCAATCCTTATTTAAGGCTTCGTTTCTCCGGGCAAATGACCATCAAGATGTCATGGAGCGGTACATTTTGAAGAGTTGTAAATTCGGTTGGAAGTTCCATATTACGAAAAGAGAAAAAGGGAAAATTCTTTTTCTTTTTAAAAAACAAGACATCGGTGAGTTTAGTGTTATGAAAACGAAACTTAACTTTAGAATGTCTCCCACGGAAAACCCCCGCTATCTTAACAAGACTATTCCGCAACCACAATACAACTGGTCGCCTCCGTCATTTATCATTTCTGATAAAGAGAAAATTAAAGAAGAAGCTAAAAAATTTGATGTGGATCCAGAAGATTGCATTCTTTTGGAGGTAGGCACCGTCAAGAAAAGACAGTTGTTGATTGCCTTCCGAGTAAAAGAAAAAAACCAAAAAGTAAAACTCAAAAAAACAGTTTTCCACTACACGGATGCCACCAATATCACCGGAACATTTAAGAAAAAAATGCTTTTTGATTTTTGTGATGCTTTGAAAGAGGGACTTCAAAATGGATTTGAAGGAGGCAAACCGCTCCAATTAAGTTTGAATGAAAACAATGAGGTGCAAAATATTATTAAGCAAATGTATCAATGTTATCAGCAAATGGTCTTTCACGCACCACCTGCTACGCTGAATAAATCATGGCTGCGACATGGTGTCCTTCATTATAATATTCAGGATTTTGTTGCCGACGTTTCGCTCCGATTAAAAGCCGACGGCACCCTTGCATGGGAATATGCTAAAGATGATCCGTTCCAAATGCAGTTGAATCTTACTATACAGCAGCAAGGGCGGCAACCGATCGTTCAGGTCAAAACTTTTCCTCCTGATTTTTTGACGGGAGGGACCTTATATAAAAAACTGATGGCGGCTGTGCTTGAGCTTGATGAAAATAAATCAAAGGCTGAAGATGCCTTCGTCTTGGAAAGAGCTGAAAAGGAAGTAATTGATCCTGAAGAAGCTGCTGAAGAAAAGGACTTGAAGGAACAATCTCCCCATGAGGTGATTATCCAAAAATTTGATAAAACCGGATGGAACTCGGAAACTGTTGTTACCATTCTGGAGCAATGCCGGGAAGAAGGAGCTGTCATTTTTCGGATCAACAGAAAAAGATCGTACGACACCAATATGTTTGTCTTGATTGGAAATGTGGGAACGATGCGACATGCGTTGGTCTTTCGCGGAAAATTTAAAGTCCATTTTAATAATGGAGAACCCGAGGTATCATTGCTTCGAAAATCTTCTTTAAAAGTTTTATACAACCACGAATATCAGCCGATCAATGATGGACATCGGGTGGAAGAATATTTCACCAAACTCACCTGGTTTTTAAAAAGCTGGGTGGATATGGTGGATTCGTGATTTCTTTGAATATTGAATATCGAACACGAGTTAAACAAGAAATTTTGTTTTTATGAAAATAATACCATTCGAAAATTGGATAAAAAAATCGATTCTTCAAGGCTGGCAACAGCTGTTGCGTTTTAATTTTTTTTCGAAGAAAATTGCCTCCTTCAAACATACTCCTGAATCGGTTTGTCAACAATCCATTCACACATCAATCAATGGGCAAGTGGATTTGCAAATTCATTCTTCCAAAGCTCCTCCTCTCGCCGATGACATGGAAGATTTTGTAAAAGAAATTCATCACGACAGGGAAAAACGTTTTTTTTCAGGAGAATTGTTAGCTCCTATTATTCGGCAGGTAGAAAAAAATGCAGCGATAATTCATTGTAAGGTAGAGCAAGGCGAGAAGCACGGGCGACGGCATTTAGTGGTGATGTATCCTCGACAAAACAATGAAAAAATATTTGATCAACCTGCAATTTACTGAACAAAGAGGAATAAATCCTTCGCACCAGGCTTATGGCGCTTGGGGATTATAAACTTTTGATCAGTTTTCGGATGATGAGCCGCATTTTGGGTTCTACTTCGTTGGCCAAAGCAATGACCTCTTCTAAAGTCGTTTCTGTAATTGTTTCAATCGGAAAACATTTGTTAGAAACCACTGAGATCACCATTACTGACAAGCCCATATGTTTAGCGACGATTACTTCCGGAACAGTTGACATACCAACCAAATCGCCTCCAATTATATTGATGAAATTATATTCAGCAGGTGTTTCCAGGTTGGGTCCCTGCAATGCTACATAAACGCCTTCGTGAGCCCGGATTTCATTTTGTTTTGCAATCTCCAGACCTTTTGCATTCAGTTTTCTATCATAGGTATGAAGCATATCTGGAAAGCGTGGGCCAAGTCGATCGTCATTTTTGCCACGAAGTGGGTTTTCAGGTTGAAGGTTGATGTGATCTTTTAAAAAAATAATATCTCCTGCTTCGTAATCCGGATTGGTGCTTCCGGAAACATTAGAAATGAATAGCTTTTCAATGCCAAGAAATTTAAGGACTCTGATCGGAAAGGTCACTTGCTCCATCGAATAGCCTTCATAATAATGAAAGCGTCCGGCCATTGCAACGATATTTTTTTCTGCTAATTTCCCAAAAATGAGTTTCCCTTTGTGGCTTTCTACGGTAGATACCGGAAAGTTTGGAATATCTGCGTAATCGATTTCACATTCGGTTTCAATTTCTTCTGTGAGGTTACCTAAACCCGTTCCGAGAATGATTCCAAACTGTGGTTGGGCAGCAGTCTTTTGACGTATAAAAATTATTGTCTCTTGAATTTGATCGTACAGCATTTAATCTACAATCATTGTTTTGTGATCTAGTTCTTGCTGTCTCATGTTCTCTGGTACTTTCCTGAATTCGTATTGTTGATTTCGCAATTTCGGCTCAAAACCAGCATCAGCAATCGCTTGTTGAATTCCATCAGCTGTGAAACGGAAAGCGGCACCGGCTGCAGAGACAACATTTTCTTCGATCATTATACTTCCAAAGTCATTTGCTCCGGCATGCAAACAAAGCTGTGCCGTCGGCTTTCCAACGGTCAACCACGATGCTTGTACATTTTTAACATTAGGCAGCATAATCCGGCTCATAGCAATCATTCGAATATATTCATCACCAGTACAAGTGTTCCGAGCTCTTTTTATTTTTTTCAAAATTGTGCCTTCATCCATAAATGGCCAGGGGATAAAAGCCAGAAACCCTTTTGCATGTTCAGATTTTTCAGATTGAACTTGTCGCAGCGCTACAAAATGTTCCATCCTTTCCAGGTTCGTTTCAATATGCCCAAACATCATAGTCGCTGAAGTTGTAATATCCAATTGATGAGCAGCTCGCATAACATCCAGCCATTCCTGACCACCACATTTCCCTTTTGAAATCAAGCGGCGGACTCTATCATCCAGAATTTCAGCGCCTGCTCCCGGAAGAGAGTCTAAACCTGATTCTTTAAGCGCTTTTAAGACTTCCGTGTGTGTTGAATTTTCAAGCTTTGTGATATGTGCAATTTCAGGTGGCCCTAAAGCATGAAGCTTTAAATTGGGATAAAGTGATTTTAGTTCTTTAAACAAATCACAATAATATTTTAAACTTAAATCAGGATGATGGCCACCTTGTAGAAGTAATTGCTCTCCACCTAAAGCAAACGTTTCTTCAATTTTTTGCTTGTACTCCTCAATTGATGTGATGTAGGATTCTTCATGACCGGGACGGCGATAAAAATTACAAAACTTACAATTAGCAATACAAACATTTGTGGTGTTGGAATTTCGGTCAATGATCCAGGTGACCACATTACCAGGCACATGATGCTGCCTAAGTTTATTCCCTACATACATCAATTCTGCAGTAGTAGCATTTTCAAAAAGAAAAACGCCTTCTTCTGCACTTAGGAATTCCAGATTTAAGGCCCTTTGTAATAGATTATCCGTTTGCATATTCATTACTCTTTATTTTCAAAGCTCCAACAAAGATATAAAAGCTAAGTTTACAAATCACAAAGCAATTTTCAATATTTATTGAAACTTTAAAAGCTTATTGAATGTTCCAAGTTATATTGACCCCTTTAAAATTGCATATTCTAATAATAAAACGTAGATTTGCAGAACTTTCTACTCAAAGGGAGGGAACACTAAGTTCCCTCTTTTTATTTATATGCAGAAAACAAAAGTAGTGATTGAGCATAAAATAGAATCCTTATTACAAGAAAAGCTGAAAGAAGAAGAATTTGCAGATTGTTTTTTGGTTGAAAGTAAGCTTCATGCCAACAATAAGCTTGAAGTGTTCATTGACAGCGACTCCAATATTACTTTTGAAAAATGCCGAAAGATCAGCCGGTACTTAGAAAAGTATATTGACGAAAACAATTGGCTTGGAGAAAAATACACCCTGGAAGTTTCTTCACCAGGAACAGATAGACCGCTTCTTTTTTTGAGACAGTATCAAAAAAATATTGGTCGTAAAGTAGAAGTTTCCTTAAATGATGGTAGTACTAAAAGCGGTGTTCTGCTCAAAGCCGATGATGAAAAATTGCACATCGAAGAAAAAATACGCGTGAAAGAAGGTAAGAAAAATAAAACACAAGTCGTTGAAACTGAAATACCGTTTGCTGAAATAAGCAAAACCGTTGTAAAGATTGCTTTTAAATGATAAACTATAAATAACTAATTCATTAATATTCAAACTTAAAAAACATGAACTTAGTTGAAACCTTTTCGGATTTTAAAGAAGGTAAAAACATAGACCGTCCGACCATGGTTCGTGTACTGGAAGATGTTTTCCGTACGCTAATTAGAAAGAAATTTGGGTCAGATGAAAACTTTGATGTAATTGTAAATACTCAAAAGGGTGACCTTGAGCTTTGGCGTGTTCGCGAAATTGTTCCAGATGGAGAAGTCCTCGATGATCGTGCACAAATATCTATTTCTGAGGCACTTAGCATCGATGAAGATTATGAGATCGGAGAAGAATGTTACGAACAACTCTTTCTTGAAGACTTTGGGAGACGATCCATTATGGCTGCCCGCCAAACGCTTATCTCTAGAATTATGGAGCTTGAAAAAGACGATATTTTTAAACGTTACTCTGAACGAATAGGAGAAATCGTAGTTGGTGAGGTACACCAAATTTTAAAGAGAGAAATTCTTATTTTAGATGACGCTACCGGCAATGAACTTATCCTTCCTCGAAATGAAGCGATCAAAGGAGATTTTTTCAGAAAAGGGGATATGATAAAAGGGATAATTCGCAAAGTAGAAATGAAAAATAACTCTCCGGTTATTATCGTTTCCCGAACCGATAGCACCTTCCTTGAAAAATTATTGGAGCAAGAAGTTCCTGAAATAGAAGATGGATTGATCACCGTCAAAAAAATTGTCAGAATGCCTGGTGAAAGAGCAAAAGTGGCTGTTGAATCTTATGATGACCGTATCGATCCGGTAGGTGCGTGTGTGGGTATGAAAGGATCAAGAATTCATGGTATCGTTCGAGAATTGAAAAATGAAAATATTGATATTATCAACTTTACCAACAATATTACCCTTTTCATCCAAAGAGCATTGACACCTGCAAAAGTGACAAAAATCGATTTGGATATGGAAAATATGCGTGCTGCTGTTTATCTCGAACCCGATCAGGTTTCTCTTGCAATCGGAAAAGGTGGAACAAATATCAAACTGGCCAGTAAATTGACTGGTTTTGAAATTGACGTATTTAGAAATAATGATGAATTGGAAATTGACGATGTCGATTTGGATGAATTCAAAGATGAAATTGAAGACTGGATTATTGAGTCGCTCAAAAACATCGGATGTGATACAGCAAGAAGCGTTCTTGATTTGAGTAAAGAAGAATTAGTCCGACGTTCTGATCTTGAAGAAGAGACGATTACAGATGTAATCAATATCCTGCGAGCAGAGTTTAGTGAGGAGAAATAAACGAGCATAAACTTTTATCTCGCTCGTAAAACGATATAATTCAAAAGGTTAGGGAACTAATTTCTGTTTTTTGGCCTTTTTGAATTGTTTTTCATCGCAAAATATAAGGAATAGAGAGTTTTCCTTTAAATTTGCAAAAAATAAAGAGATGTAAGCGAAACTACTTTTTAAAAACTTGCTTCATCTAAAATATTATTAATGGCAATTGCTTTTTTAAGATGAGTTTAAGTATTATCACTAAAAGTTGACTTTAATTATGTAACAAATAGAGATACTTATCGGAAAAGCTTTTGTCTATCAATTAACAATTTCTGACCCAGCGGAAGAAAAAAATCAGAATGGCAAAACGTTTAGTTAAGATAGCAAAAGAATTGAATGTAGGAACTACTACTATTGTCGAACATCTCGTCAAGAGTGGTTTTGACATAGAAAATAAACCTACTGCTAAAGTTTCCGATGAAATGGAACTGGAACTGCTCAAGGAGTTTCAAAAATCCATTGCCATTAAAGAACAAGCTGATAAGCTTATTATTGGTACTCGCCCGGTCATAAAAAAAGAGGAAACTTCGCCTCACGTTGTCGCTAAAACAGAAAACAAAGTTGCTCCACCTCCACCTAAGCCTGAAATCGCTACTCCGTCAAAACCTAAGCCTGAAAATCTATCAGAAGAGACTTCTGCACCTGAAAAACCGGAAATAAAGGTTGAGGATAAACCAAAAATTGGTTTAACAATTAAAGGAAAAATTGACCTGACACCTCCTAAGCAGCCTAAACCAATAACAACAGAAAAAGAGGAGGAAGAGGAAGTAGAAATCATCGAAGACAAAGCTCCTAAAAAAGAAGAAGTTGTTGCAAAAAAAGTAACACAGGAAGTAAAAGTAGAAGAAGAGGTTATTGATGATGCTGTTGAGATTGTTGATGACAACTCTGTAGAAATTAATGACCCTAATGAACTTTTAAGAGCCGAGACTCCTCAACTTAAAGGGCTAAAAATTTTAGGGAAAATTGATGCTGATAAACTTAAGAAAGTAAAGAAAAAGAAGAAAAAGAAAGAAGATATTCCTCAATTGAGTACCGATAAAAAGCCAATAGTCAAAAAACCGGATGAGAGTCAAAAAGAAGAACATCGACCCCGAAGAAAACGTACTCGAAAAAAAGTTTCTACTATAAATGCTCCTTCCAATCAATCAAGAGAACGAGCAAGGCCAGGAGCCCCATCAGGAGCAAGGCCAGGAGCCAACAGAACTTCTCGAAGAGATGAAGTCAAAGAAGTTTCTAAAAAGGAGATAGACGAGAAAATCAAACAAACGATGGCTCGTATTTCCGGAGGCGGTAAGAAAAAACGACAAAAACTAAGACGAGATAGTCGTGATCGACATCGCGAAAAACAAGAATTGATAGAAGCAGAAAAAGTAACAGGCAAGTTACAACTTACTGAATTTGTTTCTGTGTCTGAGCTAGCTAGTTTGATGAATGTCTCCGTTACTGATGTTATCACTACTTGTTTGAATCTTGGTGTAATTGTTTCAATCAACCAACGACTTGATGCTGAAATCATAGAGGTAGTAGCTGAAGAATTCGATCATGAAGTTGAATTTATTAGTGCTGAAGACCAAGTTGAAGATGAAGAAGAAATCATCGATGATCCTAAAGACCTTCTGCCTCGTGCGCCGATCGTTACCGTTATGGGGCACGTTGATCACGGTAAAACATCGCTTTTAGATTATATTCGAAGTGCAAATGTAATGGGCGGAGAAGCCGGTGGAATTACCCAGCATATTGGTGCTTATGAAGTATTTACCGGAGAAGATAAAAAGCCAATTACCTTTCTTGACACCCCTGGTCACGAAGCTTTTACTGCAATGCGTGCTAGAGGTGCCAAAGTTACTGATATTGCAATAATAATAATATCTGCTGACGATAATGTGATGCCTCAAACAAAAGAAGCTATAAGCCACGCTCAAGCCGCAGGGGTTCCTATCGTATTTGCAATAAACAAAATCGATAAAGACGGAGCACAACCCGAACGAATAAAACAAGAACTGGCTTCAATGAATCTGCTTGTAGAAGACTGGGGAGGTGAATATCAATCCCAGGATATTTCGGCAAAAAACGGAACCAATGTAGATATGTTGCTCGAAAAGATTCTTTTACAAGCTGAAATGCTCGAATTAATGGCTAATCCAAAACGACTAGCAACAGGTACTGTTATTGAAGCTTCTTTGGATAAAGGTCGAGGTTTTGTAACCAAGGTTTTAGTACAAAATGGTACTTTAAGCATTGGCGAGCCAATCGTTGCAGGTGGTCATTCCGGAAAAATAAAAGCCATGTTTAATGAACATGGCAAAAAAATTAAAGACGCTGGTCCATCAAAACCTGTTTTAATACTTGGTCTGAGTGGAGCTCCACAAGCTGGAGAAATTTTTAAAGAAACAGAAAATGAACAGGAAGCACGACAAATTGCATCTAAACGTGCACAAATTTCTCGGGAACAAGCCAATCGGGCAAGTAAACGGATCAGCCTCGATGAAATCGGCCGTCGTCTTGCTTTAGGAACATTTAAAGAACTTAATCTTATTGTTAAAGGGGACGTTGATGGTTCTATCGAAGCACTTTCCGATTCATTGATCAAACTTTCTATCGAAACTGTTCAGGTTAATGTAATTCACAAAGCTGTAGGTCAAATAATTGAATCGGACGTATTGCTTGCCTCAGCTTCAGATGCCATCATTATCGGATTCCAGGTTAGACCCTCTCTTGGAGCTCGAAAACTAGCTGAACGGGAAGGTGTGCAAATCAAATCCTATTCAATTATCTACGAAGCCATCGAAGAAATCAAAATGGCCATCGAGGGAATGCTTGAGCCTACCAAAGAAGAAAAAATCGTTGCTCAGCTTGATGTTCGAGAAGTTTACAAAATTAGCCGGATTGGAACCATTGCTGGTTGTTATGTCCAGGAAGGAAAAATCAACCGTAACTCTAATATCCGGATTATACGAAATGGTATTGTCGTATTCCCTATAAAGGAAAATGCCGTAGGCGAAATCAGCTCTTTGAAGCGTTTTAAAGATGATGTCAAAGAAGTAAAAAATGGAATGGAATGCGGGGTGACCATCAAAAATTTCAACGATATCAAAGTGGATGATGTTATTGAAGCTTATGAAATTGTTGAAGTTAAACAGACTTACGAATAAGAATCATTTTTAAAATGAACAAAAAAACCTTTTTGAGGTAGGATATCATAAATTGAATCTGTCCTCAAAAAGGTTTTTTTTATTTTAAAAAGGGAAAGGACTATTTTCAATTCTTTTGCAAATGATAGTTTAATCGTGCTAATTAACTTTCAAGCTCCGTCCAATTATGAAATTTCGATCTGAAATAATTATCAATAAACAAATAAAGGAAGTTTATCAATTTACTATAAATCCAAAAAATTTATCACGATGGGTTGATGGCTTTGAAAAATATAAACTAGTCAGCGGAAAAGTAAGGCAAGTTGGTAGTATCGGAATTCAAATTTACAATGACAAAGAAGGTAAACTTGAAGTACACGAAGAGGTTCTTGCTCATGAACCTGGTAAAAGTTTAAAGACCCACCTTTCCCATAAAAATATGGAAACAATCCTGGACCTCCATTTTCTCGATCAGGGAAATTCAACAAAACTAGCAGCAGAAGCAGCCGTAAAGCTCAAGCCTCTGGTTTTCAATCTTATGTCTCCATTTGTAAAAAATCCAATGAAGAAACAACAGCTCGCCGATTTGAAACGCCTGAAGCATTGCATTGAACAAAAAAAGTAACCGGCTGCATACGCAAACCGGTAACCTATTGCCTTCCTTGACGGAAATTTTACATCTTTTATTTTAACAGATTTGAGCCCTAAATTCAAATCGAATACGTCAATTCAGTAAGAGTACGAAGCATCTGAAAAAACGCAATCGCGTGAAAATGCTTAGCTTTAAAGGAAAGAATTTTAATGCTCTTTAGAATAGTATCTGTTAAAAAAGAGCGATTTTTTGAGAAAAAGGTTGGCTTGCTTAATAAAATAAAAAGTAAAAAAACCTCCTCAGAGCTAATTGCTTTGAGAAGGTTAAAAAAGGTTTTTTTTAAATTTATTTATTCTGGTTCAAAACCTAGAATGATACTAAATCTTCCAAAATTCTGGAATATATTCTGTGAAGTTCTTGGCTTATCAAAACCAATTCCATAATCAAATCCAAGTGTTCCAAACATAGGTAAGAAAACTCTTAAACCTGCACCCGCAACACGATAAAGGTCAAATGGATCATAATCACGGAAATTACGATAAGAATTTCCTCCTTCCAAAAAGGTAAGTGCATAAATCGTAGAACTTGGATTTAATGAAATAGGATAACGCAATTCCATTGTAAATTTGTTAAATAATGGCGTTGCGACAACCGTTCCTCTGTATAAATTGGCTGAAATATCTTCTACATCGTATCCACGTAAGGAAATAAGATCAACTCCAGTATATCCTCCAAATTGTTGATTGGCAAAACCATCACCACCTAATTGGAAACGTTCGAAAGGAGATATTCCAATTTCGGGATTATAAGCCCCAATCATTCCGATTTTTGCACCAACTTTGAGCACAAGTTTACCAATGATTTGGGTATACCATTCAGCGTTGAATCGCCATTTGTTATATTCGAGGAACTTAAATTTTTCACTTACCGGCAAATCAGCATAATTCTTATTGTTGAAAAGAGAGTATGGCGGAGTCAACTGCAATGAAAGGGAAAATCTAGATCCGCTTGTCGGAAACAAAGGGTCACTGATTGTGCTTCTGGTAATTGTTTGTTTGATATTAAAATTGTAATAATCGCCATCAGTAACAATTTGCCCTTCATCTGTTATGAAAAGGCCTCGGCTCCAATTCTGCAGTGAAAGCGTCTGTAGCGTGAGGGTCGTTTGAGAAATGAAGTTATCATCCGGAAATTTTAGCCTTGTCCCTAAAGTAACCGAACCTCCTAAAATCACGAATTTCTGATAGTTGGAAAATTCTTTTTCGCCAAAAGCAAATTTGTTATAAAAAGCAGAAACAGTAAAAGAGTTGGGTTTTTTACCTCCTAGCCAGGGCTCAGTAAATGAAATATTATAAGATTGATAAAACTTACCGTTGGTCTGAGCACGAAGAGAAAGCTTTTGGCCATCTCCTTGGGGCAACGGGCTCCAGGATTCTTTGTCAAAAAAATTACGAAGTGAAAAGTTATTAAAAGAAACGCCCAAAGTCCCAATCACTCCTCGCCCTGCACCAGCCCAACCTGCTGATAATTCTAATTGATCTGAAGGTTTTTCTTCAACAGTATATTCTATATCTACCGTTCCTCTTTGTGGATTTACCGGTGTGTTGATTGCAAGCGCTTCCGGGTTGAAATAACCTAAGTTAATGATTTCCCTTTGCGAACGAATAATATCTGTCCGACTAAATTTTTGTCCGGGTTTTGTCCGCAACTCCCGACGGATTACATGCTCGTGAGTCCGGTCATTTCCCTTTATAACAACCCGATCAATTGTTGCTTGTGGTCCCTCAAAAATACGGATCTCCAAATCTATTGAATCATCGACGATTGAAGTTTCGATCGGATCTACCTGAAAAAACAAATACCCATTATCCATATACAGCGTGCTGACATCTCGCCCATCCAAACTAAAGCTTAGCCGGGTTTCCAACAACTCCTGATTGTACACTTCTCCACTTTCGATTCCTAACACCTGAGATAGGGTTTCAGAGGCATAGATAGAATTCCCTTTCCAGTTTATATTTCTAAAATAGTATCGATTCCCTTCGTAAATATTAATTACAAGCCTTAAATCACCATCTTCTTCTCGCCATACGGTATCATTAATTATTCTGGCATCCCGAAATCCAATTGTATTATAATATGCAATTATGTTAGCAAGGTCGGCATCAAAGTCTTCTCTCAACAATTTTGATTTGGAAAACAACTTACTCTTTTTATGAGTATTCTCTAATTTCTTGAGAAGTTTGGTTCTTTTTACATTATCGTTTCCGGCAAATTCAATATCCTGAATTTTGACACGATCTCTTTTGTCAATGTCAAATTCAATCCGAACAGAATTTATGACCTTTTCATCAGGAATTTCTGTAGCGATAACTTGAACATCTAAATATCCTTTTCCTTTATAATAAGACTTAATCGCATTTATTGCGTTGGTTTTGACATTTTCAGTGACGATACCACCTTTCAGTAAATATTTATTGACCTCTTCATTGAGGTCATCATGATTTGATTTTTTAACTCCCTTAAAGGAATGACGAGTCAGCCTGGGCCGTTCAACAACTACAATTTCCAGAAAAACGACATCTCCAATTGTTTTTTCCTGATAAACCTGGATATCAGTGAACAATCGCAATTTCCATAAAGCCTTTATTACATGAAAAATATCTTCCCCTGGTATTCTAATTTTATCTCCTACTTTCAATCCGGCAATTGCAATAATTGCATTATCATCGCTAAAATTAGCGCCGGTTACTCTAATTCCACCAATTTCGTAATCTTTTGGTTCCGCATATTCAACAATAGGAATTGTATCGTTTGTTTGTGAAAAAACAAACGTCGGCAAAAATAAAATAACGATGAAAGTAAAATAAGTCAATGCTTGTCTCATCTATATAAATTGGTTTGTGTAGTCTTAATATTATAATCCAATAAAGAACGCCTCAAAATAAGGCCTGTTGCCTTAAAATACTAGTTTACTTTAATAAAGAAGTCGCCTATTTAACAATGGTTGTATCAACATAGGCAACAATATATTTTTAACTCCCAAAATCACAAAATCTTACATTTTCTGATCCTTCAAAAAGAAAATGATATTGAGTAGATTTTCCTAAAAAGAGAAGCCCATTTGATTCATTAATCAAGCAAGCTGTTCACTTGTTTTTCCAAAACGTCGTTCTCTTTTTTGAAAATCGATAATTGCTTCATAAAGACTATTTTTTCGGAATTCCGGCCAAAAGATCGGTGTAAAATACAATTCCGCATAAGCGATTTGCCAGAGCAAGAAATTGCTGATCCGATTTTCACCGCTTGTACGGATCAACAGCTCGGGATCAGGTATTCCATAAGTACTCAAAGCACGTTCAAAAGTCTTCTCATTTATATCTGCCGGTTTTAGCTGTTTGTTGTCCACTTCTTCCGCCAACACTTTCGTTGCATTCAATATTTCCCATCTCGCACTGTAATTTAGAGCGAGCACCAAAGTCATTCTGGTATTTTGACTTGTTTCTTCGATTCCTTCCATCAATGCTTTATACGTTTTTTCCGGAAGCTTACTCAAATCGCCAATAGCCTGAAGGCGAATATTATTCTTGTTTAACGTCTCAATTTCTTTTCGTAAAGTTTCTACCAACAAAGTCATCAAGGCATTGATTTCCATCTGTGGCCGGTTCCAGTTTTCAGTAGAAAATGCATAAAGTGTCAAATACTCAATACCTAGTTCAGCAGCTGCCTCCGTTGTTTCACGAACTGATTTTACCCCATTACGATGGCCAAAAACACGAGGTTTTCCGTGTTTTTTTGCCCACCGGCCATTTCCATCCATGATGATGGCAATATGCCTGGGAAGTTTTTCAAGATTGATCTGGGATTTTAAATCCATTGATTACCTTTGCACTCGTTTTAAAAATTCCCACAAATTTAAGAAAAGAAAGCGAAAAACCACTCGTTAAGATAAAGATCAGTCAAATAGCTTCTGGCAGGCAAATGACTATTAGATAAATATGCTTGACACAAATATTAAACAATTGTATTTTTGGTCTCCTGCTATTTATATATTTTTGCTTGGTTTTTATTTACCAGAATTTTTTCTTTCAAATTTTTCGTCTTAAAACATAATCAGAAAATCGCTTTAATGACCTCCCTAAATAATTAAAAACTTATGAAGTTTGACCATTTTCAATACCAAAGACCCGTAATGGAATCTTTTGAAGCACAATACAACACTTACCTTGAAGGCTTTGAGGAAGCAAAAACTTTTGACGAGCAAGATAAATTATTTGAAAAAATTAATATCCACCGGCAAAAATATTCTACTATGTATAATATTTGCCATGTGCGTCATACCATCAATACGAAAGACACTTTTTTTGAAGAAGAAAATAATTTTTATGATCTCAACAATCCGACTGTTGAAGCACTGACCAATAAATTTTATGAGCAACTTCTCAATTCCCGGTTTCGAAAAGAATTAGAAAAAAAATGGGGCAACCAACTTTTTGTTATCGCAGAACTCAGCCTGAAAACTTTCAAACCAACCATACTCGAAGATCTGAAAGAAGAGAATAAGTTGACTAGTGAATATGTAAAAATTAAGGCTTCCGCTGAAATCGTCTTCAAAGACGAAAAATATACCTTACCGGCTTTGTCTCCCCTTGAAACATCAAAGAATCGGCAAACCCGAAAAGAAGCTTCAATAGCAAAATGGGCCTTTTATGCCAAGCATTCAGAAGCAATAGAAGAGATCTTTGATAAACAAGTGAAGCTACGACACAACATTGCAAAAAAACTAGGCTACGATAATTTTATCCAATTGGGGTATGCGAGAATGATCCGTTCGGATTACAATGCCGGAATGGTTGCTAATTTTCGAAAGCAAGTCGAAGAAGTTATTGTTCCGATCGCTTCCAAGCTGTATGAGCGACAGAAAAAAAGGATCGGTATTAAAAATCTAAAATATTACGACGAAGATTTTCGCTTTGCCAGTGGAAATCCAAAACCGAAAGGAACTCCCGATTGGATTGTAGAAAATGCCGGAAAAATGTACAAGGAACTTTCTCAGGAAACAGCTGATTTTTTTGACTTTATGCGGCATAACAACTTGATGGATCTCGTCAATAAAGAAGGAAAAGCTACCGGAGGATATTGCACCTATATTCCTGATTATAAATCGCCGTATATCTTCTCTAATTTTAATGGAACCAGCGGAGATATTGATGTACTCACACATGAAGCAGGACATGCATTTCAGGTATTTTCAAGCCGCGATATTGGCCTGACAGAATACAATTGGCCTACCTATGAAGCTTGTGAAATTCATTCGATGAGCATGGAGTTTTTTACCTGGCCCTGGATGGATTTATTTTTCAAAGAAGATACTGATAAATACAAATTTGCTCATCTTTCCGGAGCATTACTCTTTCTGCCCTATGGTGTTGCAGTTGACGAATTCCAGCATTTTGTTTACGAAAATCCGCAGGCGAGTCCTGCCGAACGCAATCACGCCTGGAAAGTTATAGAAAAAAAATACCTGCCTCATCGCAATAATGATGGTAATGCATTTTTGGAAAAAGGAGGCTTTTGGCAAAGACAAAACCATATTTTTACCACTCCATTTTATTATATCGATTATACTTTAGCGCAAATTTGTGCTTTTCAGTTTTGGAAAAAAGATCGCCAAAATCATGAATCCGCATGGACTGATTATGTTCGATTGTGCAAAGTGGGAGGAAGTAAATCATTTCTTGAACTCGTGGAACTGGCAAATCTAAAATCACCTTTTGAAGATGGATGCGTAGAATCAATCATTGGAGATATCGAATCCTGGCTGAATTCGGTGGACGATTCATCTTTTTAATTAAAAAATAAATTATGACTTAACCTGCAATCAACTTGTTAGAAAGAATAAAGTATAATTTTAAAGGATAAGTATAAATAAGCTTTGCTTTTTGCTGATATTATAATAATTTTGAATACTTGCTTTTAAGAAAACGAACCGCATTTCAAAAACACCCTTGACTGATGTATGATATCATTTTAAGTTTTCTTACAGCTTTTACATTGACTTACTTCGCAATTCCGTCAATAATAAATATAGCTAAGAAAAAAAATCTGACCGATGAACCAGATGAGCGAAGGTCTCACACCGAAAGCACTCCTTCTCTTGGTGGCATAGCCATTTTTGCAGGGGTTATCTTTTCGATAATCCTCTGGACTCCATTTGGTCTGTTTGGAGACTTGCAGTATATACTTTGCTCCTTTATTATCATTTTTTTAATTGGTGCGAAAGACGATATTTTGCCTATTTCTCCAAATAAAAAGCTTATCGGCGAAATTCTCGCTGCGTCCATTCTCGTTTTCAAATCTAATGTAAAACTGACCAGTTTGTACGGTATATTTGGCATCTATGAGTTACCGGAAGTAGTAAGCATTGTTTTATCTGTTTTCACCATTTTAGTGATCATCAATGCCTTTAATCTGATAGATGGTATCAATGGTTTGTCAGGTAGTATATCGACTTTGATTGCCTTAACACTTGGCACCTGGTTTTTCTTAACTGATCAAATTGCTCTCTCCATTGTCGCCTACTCTCTTTCGGGGGCTGTTGTCGCTTTTTTAAAATATAACTTCACTCCTGCCAAGATCTTTATGGGTGACACCGGTTCTTTACTCGTTGGATTGGTTTGTTCCATTCTAGCTATTAAATTCATAGAATCTCACAATGTCATCGGACCAAACAACCGATGGGCATTTAATGCGGTTCCGGCAGTGGCTGTAGGAATCATGATTTTGCCCTTATTTGATACGCTTCGGGTTTTTACAATGAGAGCCATGAGGGGTAAATCTCCTTTCCATCCAGATCGCACTCATATTCATCATTTACTGATTGATTTTGGGTTTTCGCATATGCAGGCTACCGGGATATTGATATTGGTAAATATCTTTTTTATCATGTTGGTCGTATCGCTGCAAAATATAGGTTCATTCAATCTCTTGCTGGTTATTATCGCATTTGCTATGGCATTATCCGGTCTCCTTTTCTACTCCGTTTCCCGTAAAAAAATCAATCCCCCCAGTTCGTGAATTATTTACTCGTTTTTGTTGGAGGAGGAATTGGCAGCATTTGTCGTTATGGAATCGCAATATTGATCAAAGATTATAATGTAACTTTTCCATTTGCTACTCTGTTGGCGAATATCATCAGCTGCATCATCCTGGGAGCATTAGTGGGCATGAGTTTAAAAGGGAGTCTTCACGATTACCAAAAACTAATCTTCATGACTGGATTCTGTGGTGGGTTCAGTACTTTTTCTACCTTCTCTTATGAAACTTTCCATTTACTACAGTCCGGTGCGTTTATTCATGCATTTGCTAATATTTTCTTTAGCCTTTTTGTTTGCTTAATTTGTATATATTTGGGACTCAAACTGGTTGGGTGAGTTCATTTGTCTTTGTATCTTCCTTCTGTTATTTTAATTATTTTCTTTTTAAAAAACCACTAACACATAACCAAATCGCTATGGATCTTACGCATGATATGCTTGATAGGTTGGAACAACTTGAAAAGAAATTTGCAGCAATGGGGCAAAATATGCAGTCCTATCTGGATGGATTGCTGTATGCAGATTATTTGACTTATTGGGATTATATTCACCTCGATACTTTGCTTAGTTTGCAAACACCAAAAACTCAAATTCCCGATGAAAAAATCTTTATTCTTTATCATCAGATAACCGAGTTGTATTTTAAACTGATATTAAATGCTACAGAGCTGATTGCAGAAAAAGAGGATCTCGATTTGAAATATTTTAAAAGGCAATTGAAACGGATCAATAATTATTTTGGAAATTTGGTTTCCTCTTTTGATATTATGGTAGAAGGAATGGACAAAGAGGAATTTTTAAAATTCAGGATGAGTCTACTCCCTGCAAGTGGATTTCAGTCTGCACAGTATCGGATGATTGAAATTGTCAGCACTGACCTTCAAAATTTGGTTCACTTTTCAAAAAGAGAAACTATTTCCGCTACTTCCGGTATTGAAGAATTATACCCGGTTTTATATTGGAAATCTGGAGCTACAGAACTGGCAACCGGCAAAAAAACCCTGACGCTCCGGCAGTTTGAAAACAAATATTCAAAACCATTTGTACGCCTGGCACATAAATATAAAAAGTGTAACATTTGGCAGTGTTATAAAAAGCTGAGTGAAGCAGATCAAAAAGATAAAGAATTAATAACTCTTCTCAAAGAACACGATACGAATGCAAATGTCCGATGGCCATTGTCGCACTATCGTTCCGCTGTTCGTTATTTGGACAATAAACCTAATATCATCGAAGCCACCGGTGGAACCAATTGGCAAAAGTATCTGCCTCCAAAAAACCAAAGGATAATTTTCTTTCCTGAATTGTGGGATGAGGAAGAATTGAACAATTGGGGAAAAAGCGTGAAGTTTAATTAAAAATACAACGCGGATTTTTTGTTTCACGCAAAGGCGCAAAAGACGCGAAGCTTTGAAATATCTTCTTTGCGTCTCTGCGCCTTTGCGTGATCTTTTTATTTCTTAGCGATTCAGCTCAACCTTTATTCCGAGGCTTACTTCATCGGAAAGGTCTATAGTTTCGCCATTTACAGTTTCTGCTAATTTCAAATCTACCGCAAGTGTTTCGTTGCAAATGTAATCGCTAAAAGTTTCAACAGCTGAAGTAATTGCTTTGTGATTTTGCAGCGTTACAACAATTTTATCTGTAACGTTGAAATCTTTATTTTTCCGGATGTTCTGGATACGATTTACTAGTTCACGTGCTGTACCTTCAGCAAGTAATTCATCCGTAATCGTAACGTCTAATGCCACAGTCAATGGGCCATCGTTGGCCACCAGCCATCCAGGAATATCCTCGGTTGAAATTTCAAAATCTTCTAAAGTCAGATCAAATGTTTCGCCATTTAGCTTCAACAAATAACTCCCCGTTTTTTCAATATTTGCTATATCTTCCTGACTAAAATCATTAATGATCTCAGCTACGGCTTTCATATTTTTACCAAGACGGCGTCCAAGTGTTTTGAAATTCGGTTTGATTCCTTTTTTAATGATCCCCGTTGTATCTGTAACATATTCAATCTCTTTTACATTGACCTCCGACAAGATCAGATCTCTGACCCCTTCAACCTGCTGCTGGAACGCTTCATCTAAAACAGGTAAAAGGATTTTTTGCAATGGTTGTCGTACCCGGATATTTTCCTTTTTACGCAAAGACAGCACTAATGAAGAAATACGTTGCGCATAGTCCATCCGTTGTTCCAATGCTTTATCAATTGTGGCTTCATCAACTAAAGGGAAATGAACCAGGTGTACCGATTCGGATTTTTCTTTGCCGGTTGCTACATTCAAATTATTATACAACCAATCAGCGAAAAACGGAGCAACAGGAGCCATTAGTTTGGCAATAGTCGACATGCAAGTGTAAAGGGTTTGATAAGCTGCAATTTTGTCTTCGGTATATTCTCCTTTCCAAAAACGGCGACGGCACTGGCGAACGTACCAATTACTTAGATGCTCATCAACAAAATTTTGGATACGACGAGTAGCATTAGTAGGCTCGTAGTCCGCATAATCTGCTTGGACATCTTTCACTAAAGAATTTAATAAGGAAATAACCCAGCGATCAATTTCTGGCCGTTTAGCCAATGGCACTTCATCTTCTTTATACCCAAATTTGTCAATATTTGCATAAAGCGAAAAGAATGAATAGGTATTGTAAAGGGTACCAAAAAATTTGCGCCGAACCTCTCCTATTCCTTCAACATCAAACTTCAGGTTATCCCAGGGTTGTGCATTCGAGATCATGTACCATCGCGTGGCATCCGCACCATAGGTAGCTATTGTTTCAAATGGTTCAACGGCATTACCGAGGCGTTTTGACATCTTGCGCCCGAGCTTATCTTGCACCAAACCATTGGAAACTACATTTTTAAATGCGACATTATCAAATGCCATCACCGCAATTGCATGAAGGGTATAAAACCAACCCCGAGTCTGATCGACTCCTTCTGCAATAAAATCAGCAGGGAAACCTTTTTGAGTTTTCGGATCAAAATGATCTTTATTTTCAAAAGGATAATGCCACTGTGCGTATGGCATGGATCCTGAATCAAACCAAACGTCGATCAAATCCAATTCGCGGTACATTGGCTCACCATTTTCAGCAACCAATACAACTTCATCAATATATGGTCGATGTAGATCTTTAGGTGTTTCCTGATTTTTTCCAAGCTTGTTATTTGCCAGTTCAATTTCTGAAGTTAATTCAGCAATTGAGCCAATGCATTTTTGATGTTCGCCATCTTTTGTCCGCCAAATTGGGAGTGGGATTCCCCAAAAACGGGAGCGTGATAAATTCCAATCCTGAAGATTTTCCAACCACTTGCCAAAACGGCCTTCACCCGTTGAAGCAGGCTTCCAGTTGATCGTTTTATTTAACTCAACCATTCGCTCTTTGACTGAAGAGGCTTTTATAAACCAACTATCCAATGGATAATATAAAACCGGTTTGTCCGTACGCCAGCAATGTGGATAATTGTGACTGTATTTCTGAACATTGAAGGCTTTATTTTCCTCTTTTAGTTTTATAGAAATATCCACATCAACGTTTCGGTAATCATCCCCTTCGTCTTTATAATCTTTTACATATCGACCAGCGAAATCGGTCACCTCATCAACAAATTTTCCTTGTTTATCAACTAAAGTCAAGGAACCAATACCATATTGCTTAGCTACTTTCATGTCATCTGCACCAAAGGAAGGAGCGATGTGAACGATACCCGTTCCGTCCTCTGTTGAAACAAAATCTCCGATTACCACTTTAAAAGCATCGCCGTCATCTGGCTGAACATAAGGCAGCAATTGTTCATAGTCAATATTTTCAAAATCAGCTCCCTTAAATTCTCCTGTTACGCGATAAGGAATTTTTTTGTGATCTGCCTGGAAAGCCTCAAAATCCAATTCTTCCTGATCCGGTTTAAACCAATTCCCTAATAATTCTTTTGCTAGGATTAGATTGACCCTAACTTTAGTATAAGGATTATAGGTCTTGACTCTTACATAATTGATCTTTTTTCCAACGGCCAGCGCCGTATTCGAAGGCAAAGTCCAAGGGGTGGTCGTCCAGGCTAAAATATAAACATCGCCATCATCTACTCCTTCGAAAAGTGCTGTGGATTTTTCATTTTTAATCACTTTAAACTGTGCAACGGCAGAAGTGTCTTTTACATCACGATAAGTTCCGGGTTGGTTTAATTCATGAGAACTCAATCCGGTTCCAGCAGCCGGGGAATATGGCTGGATTGTGTAACCTTTATACATCAGGTCTTTATCATAAAGGCATTTCAAAAGATACCAAACCGATTCGATGTAATTATTTTCAAAAGTGATATATGGATGATCCAAATCCACCCAATATCCCATCTTTTGAGTGATGTCATCCCACATATCCTTGTAACGCAATACTGTTGCACGACAAGCTTTGTTATAATCATCGACAGATATTTTTTTGCCGATATCCTCTTTTGTGATTCCCAATTCTTTTTCAACACTCAATTCTATTGGAAGGCCATGCGTATCCCAGCCGCCTCTTCGCTCGACACGTTGTCCTTTCATGGTATGAAAACGGCAGAATATATCTTTGACTGTCCGGGCCATCACGTGGTGAATACCCGGTTTCCCATTTGCCGAAGGAGGGCCTTCATAAAATACATAAGCATTTTCCGGATCGCGCTGATCAACACTCTTTTTGAAAATATCGTGCTTTTCCCAAAATGCTAAGATCTCTTTGTCAACTTGAGGTAAATTAAGGCCTTTATACTCTTTGTACATTTTTAAATATTTTATAATGCTAATTTGCGAATCAAAAAAGTCACTTGGTCGTTTTACAAACAGGAGTAAAAATGCTGCTCCTTTATACTATTTATGGAAGAAATAGTTTTTATTTAAATAGTGTTGTTTAAAAAAAATTGCCGCAAAGATAAATAAAAAAGCTCTGGCAAAATCCACATTCTGCCAGAGCTTTTAGTTTTTCAATAATTTAGCACTTCACAGATTGGGATGCAATCGCTGAATGATAATGCTAATTATTATATTTGGACAAAAATTCATATTCTTCAATAATTTAAATTAAAAGTAGAATTAATTTCCTACAATTGCAACAACCTTAAAACTTTGAAAAAAGTTTTCTAAAAATATAAATTAATCATTATGGGACCAATTTGGGGAATTGACCTCGGAGGAACAAAAATCGAAGGCGTTATTCTCGAAGACCGGGAAACGCCCAATGTGCTTAAACGCTTGAGAATTCCAACTGAAGCACATAAGGGATACGAGCATATCCTTCATCAAATCAGCAGTCTGGTAGAGGTGCTCACAGCTGAAACGGGCATCAAACCTAGTCGGATAGGGATAGGAACTCCGGGAGCTCTAGAGCCATCAACTCAGCTCATGAAAAATTGCAACACGACCTGCCTTAACGGAATGCCTTTGAAAAGAGATATTGAAAGAGCCATTTCTATTCCTATTGCTATGGCCAATGATGCAAATTGTTTTGCTATTGCGGAGACAAAAATAGGAATCGTAAAAGAAAAATTACCGGATGCAAAAGTAGTTTTTGGAGTCATCATGGGGACAGGAGTTGGCGGCGGTTTGGTGGTTAATGGTCAAATCATTACTGGTAAACATGGGATTGCCGGTGAATGGGGGCACAATTTTATTGATCATTCTGGTGGTGAGTGTTATTGCGGGAAGTTTGGTTGTGTCGAACGGATCATTTCTGGCCCATCGCTCGAAGCGTATTATGAAAACCAAATGGGCATCTCTTTAAAACTAAAAGATATTGTCAAAAAATATCACGAAGGAAATGATGAAGTCGCAACCAAAACCATTCATCGGCTGTTAAAGTTTTTCGGACTTGCGTTGTCAAACGTTATCAATGTGGTTGATCCCGATGTTATCGTTTTAGGAGGTGGATTGGGAAATATTGATTTACTTTACACAGAAGGTGTCTGGGAAGTAGAAAAAAATGTTTTTAATAATACATTAGAAACGCTTTTTCTTAAACCAAAATTAGGCGACAGCGCTGGTGTATTTGGTGCTGCTTTACTCGAATAGAATTTTTTGTAATGTTGAAAACCAAAAATCTGGAGTTTTCTTACGATGGTCAAAACTGGCTTAAATTTCCTGACATTCATTGTAAAGAAGGCGAACATTGGCTTTTGATGGGTCTTTCCGGAAGTGGAAAGACCACACTACTCCACTTGCTCGGAGGATTGCGAACTCCAAAAAAAGGAGATATCATTATTGCCAATACTAACTTATCAAAATTAAGTATTTCTGCATTAGATCAATTTAGGGGAAAACAAATAGGTATTGTTTTTCAAAAAGCCTACTTCGTTCGTTCGCTGACCGTTGAGGAAAACCTGAAATTAGCCCAAAAACTTGCGGGCCAGCCGATTTCTCAAGCTAGAATTATCGAACTTCTCGAGCGACTTAATGTTGCTCACAAACTAAAAGCAAAGACGGACTCATTGAGTATTGGCGAACAACAACGTGTTGCAATTGCCCGGGCCTTAGTCAACAAACCCAATATCATTTTGGCTGATGAGCCTACTTCGGCTTTGGATGACAAACATTGTGATGAGGTCCTTGAATTGCTTGAAACTCAGGCAGCTCAGGAAAACGCAACTTTGCTTATTGTCACCCATGATGCCCGATTAAAAGATAAATTTAAGAACCAGATTAATTTATAGCGTAACCGATTGCCATGAATGTATTGCTGCTCAGCTGGAAAAATCTAATCAACAAGCCCCTGTCAATGCTTTTAAGCCTAGTGCTTTTTGCGCTTGGTGTCGGATTGATTTCGCTGTTATTGCTCTTAAATACACAGCTCCAGGAAAAGTTTGATAAAAATTTAGCGGGCATTGATTTGGTTGTCGGAGCTAAAGGCAGCCCCTTGCAGCTCATCCTTTGTAGCATGTATCATATTGATTCTCCAACTGGAAATATCTCGATAAAAGAGGCAAAACCATTTTTAAATCCAAACCATCCTTTAATCAAAAGGTCCGTTCCGCTGTCCCTAGGTGACAGCCACAAAGGATACCGGATCGTTGGCACATTACCTTCCTTTTTAGAACTGTATAATGCTGAAGTCGGACAAGGGGTGCTTTGGAAAAAAGACTTTGAAGTGACTGTGGGAGCTGGCGTAGCCAATGATTTGAATTTGAAAGTTGGCGACAAATTCCATAGTTCGCATGGATTTGTATTAGACGACAATTTGGTACACGATGACGGTACTATGTTCAAAGTGGTTGGTATTTTGAGTCCAACCGGATCGGTTGCAGATCAATTGATTTTAACCAATACACAAAGTATTTGGAAAACACACGATCATGGCAATCCTTCTGATGAAGGTCATGAAGATCATGATCACGAAGACCATGACCATGCCGAAGAGGATCATGCTGAAGAGTCAAAACCATTGATTGAAGAGGAAGATCAGGAGATCACCTCTTTGTTGATCCAGTTTAAAAACCGCAATTTTCAAACGCTCAATATGGCGCGTTCGATCAATGAAAACACAGACCTTCAAGCTGCTAATCCCCCGATTGAAATTAATCGCTTGCATGCTATGGTCGGCGTTGGAGAGGATGCTTTGCAGGCTTTAGCATTAATCATTGTATTCGTTTCGGGTTTATCCATTTTTATTTCCCTCTTTGATTCTTTAAGAGATCGGCGTTATGAGCTGGCACTGATGCGGGTGATGGGAGCTTCCCGTTACAAGTTATTTTCGCTCATCATCTTAGAAGGCGTACTTTTGGCCACCATTGGTTTTGTAATTGGAATGTTTTTAAGTCATGTTGGAATGGAGGTATTAGCCAATTTTATGAAATCTTCTTATCGTTATTCATTTTCTGGAATGGTCTTTTTAAAAGAAGAAATGTATCTCCTTTTAGGAGCATTGAGCATTGGAATTGTGGCGGCTATCATTCCAGCAATCCAAGCTTCCAGAACAGATATTTCAAAAACTTTAACTGATTCTTAAAGGTAAAACTACCAAGTAAACCGTTATTTTGCAGCAGTTACTTTATAGAACACGTTTAAAATGAGAAAAGCTATTTTATTTATCTTTTTGCAAGTGTTGCTTTCATCGATAAGTATTCATGCTCAAAACGAGAAAAATGTCTGGAGTACTCTTGCGCTGCTGGAATTTGAGCAAAAAGATGATTCCGGAAATTTTAATGAAGAAGGGAATATTCTTCCTCTAATTGAAGCTTTTGAAGGAAAGGAAATATTAGTAGAAGGATATGTCATTCCACTAAGCGGCAAAAAAGCACAGAGTCATTTTATGTTTTCAGCATATCCTTACGCATCTTGTTTTTTTTGTGGAAAAGCCGGTCCGGAAACCATCATGGAAGTTTTTGTAAAAGATGACAAAAAGATTGAATTTTCAGAAAAAAAAATGTCCATTAAAGGTACCTTTCATTTTACATCCAGAAACCCAAATGATGTCATGTTTACATTAAAAAATGCTGAAATCGCAGAATAAATAAAAAATCTTATGAAAAATATCATTTTAATCATATTAACGCTTTTGCTAAGCTTTTCTTTCAGCGATGTCATCGCACAAGATGCCGATACAACACCTAATATTTGGAAAACACTTTCGAAGATTACTTTTACAAAGCAATACGATGAGTTAATGGGATTTAAGGTTGATGTTCCGGTTTTTAGTAAGGATGTAGAAAAACTAGACGGTACAGAAATAACAATTAAAGGGTATATCATTCCTGTTGAAGGATACAAAAGTCATACAGAGTTTGTATTCTCTGCTTTTCCCTACAATATGTGTTTTTTCTGTGGTGGTGCTGGTCCGGAAACGGTTATGGAAGTTACTGCTTCAGAGCCTGTTAAATACTCCACAGAAGCGATTAAAATCAAAGGTATCCTTCATTTGAATTCGACAGATATCAATAAATTGATCTATTCGCTTACTGATGCGGTACAGGTAAAAGGCGATTAAAACCGATAGCCTACTTGAATAACATACCGCATACCTAAACTCCAGGTGGCAGATGTTCCTTTTACATTTACTTCATCTCCATCAAACAGTGGTTTTATCCATTCAAATTGGCTTACTAATATATTCTTTAATTCCTCTAAAGCTTCCTCGACTTCGGGATCGTTTACATCAAGGCTGCCTGCAGCTTGCATTTTTAAACGATATCTGGATATCGAAGGTCCAGCCAAAATCAAATCAATCGTAACCCTGTTTTTAATCACAAATTGGTAGCCCAGTTCAGCTCCTATATTTAAAATTAAAAACTTTGTATTGATACCTACAGTTCCGTTTCCGGCACTTGGGTCGGTGTTTTTGATAGTGGTTTCGGAATCAAAGTAATAAGTACTTACATAAGGACCTACATAAATTCCTCTCTGGGCTGGGTATTTGTTTTCTTTTTTTAAATAAAACCTATAATCAGCGGCAATACTAAATCCTTTGTTATTGTTTGTCTCAGCCAAACTTAAATTAGCATTTACAGAATCCCTCCGTACTTGATTTTTCGCACTAGGTTGAAAAGCTAAAAATCCTGCGTTGACAGAAAAACTTTGACTTGGAAACACAACTCTTTCATAACCAAAAATAATGCTTTTTAATCCCAAAAGATTTGGAGTTGGGTTAAACCTGATCACATTTTTAAGATGTCGAAAATCATCTTTATTATCCATTTTCAATGAATCTTGATCCTGCGCAAATGCGATTCCTGAAAAAGCGATTATAAAAAATGAGGTCAGAATTTGTTTAAAGGGGGGCATAAGCTTGCTTTTTTTCAATATACAATTTATAAATCAAGCAACAAAGTAACCGGATCTTCCAGTAATTTTTTAACATTCACCAAGAAGGTCACTGAAGTACTTCCATCTATTACCCGATGGTCATAAGACAAGGCCAAATACATCATCGGGCGAATGACCACTTCGCCATTTATGGCCATAGGACGTTGCTGAATATTATGCATCCCAAGTATCGCTGACTGAGGTTCGTTGATAATTGGCGTGCTCATCATAGAACCAAAAACGCCTCCGTTTGTAATGGTAAAAGTACCTCCACGCATTTCGTCCAGCGTCAAAGTTCCTTCGCGTGCTTTTTCTGCCAACTCTTTTATTTTGAATTCTATTTCGTGGAATTTTAAGGATTCAACATTATTCACCGGTGGTACGACCAAACCTTTCGGCGTTGAAATGGCGATAGAAATATCTACATAATCATGATAAATCAAATCATTTTCGTCGAGCATCGCATTCACATCAGGCATCTCCAGCAACACTTTTGCACATGCTTTTGCAAATATTGACATAAACCCTAATTTGATCCCGTATTTCTCCACAAACTGGTCCTGATATTTTTTTCGCATTGCCATGACTTCAGTCAGATCCACTTCATTAAAAGTGGTGAGCATGGCAGTTTGATTTTTGGCAGCAACCAGTCTTGTCGCAATGGTGCGACGCATTCTACTCATCTTCTTACGACTCGATTCCCGGCTAAAAGCAGTAGCGGGAGCTGGACTTACTGATGGTTTGGATGGTTCAGCTTTCGGAGCTGATTTAATCGATTCAACCGCTCTGACTGCATCCTCTTTTGTGATTCGGCCTCCTTTGCCAGAACCATTGACTTCCGCAACACTGACATCACTTTCTTTCAGAATTTTGGCAGCGGCAGGGGAAGGATGGCCTTCCGCATAAGTAGTTTCTTTTTCTTGTTTTGTAGTGGGAGGAGTGGTTTCTTTTTTTACTTCTGGAGCGGGTGTTGAAGAACCGTTATCTACCTCAGCGCTTACACTTGTATCGATTTTGGCAACCAAAGCTCCAATCTCAAGGTCATCTCCTTCCGCAGCGACCCAGGTTAGTTTCCCACTTGCTTCAGCAGGAAATTCGAGGGTGGCTTTGTCCGATTCGAACTCACAAATTGGCTCATCTAATTTGACATATTCGCCATTTCCTTTGAGCCATTGAGACAAGGTAACCTCTGTAATTGATTCCCCAATAGTAGGAACTTTCATTTCAACAATACTCATATCGAATTTTTATGTTTGGACTTTTATCAGAATTAATTTTTACCTGAATAGCTAAAGTCGCAGATTTTTAATTTTTTACAAAAATCATTTAAACTTTATACTTAAACAACAAAAGGAATACTTTTTAGGAAAGAAATGGGATAATTATTTTTAAAAAACAAAAAAGTTGTCCATCCGGAAAAAAGTAACTGCCCTTTGGTTCTTCAAAATCAATCTTAAAAAAGCAATTATTTATTGTAATTAAACCGATAGATTTTGGCGGCATCATCTCCTTTCCCTTCATTTGAGATATAAAGGGTACCATCAGCATCGAACGCAATCCCCTCAGGCTGGCGGTGTATTTTTTTACTTAGTTTTTCAATATAAACAACTTCGCCTCCCATATTTAAAACGATCATTGTTTTACCAGAAGAAGACAATATATAAACATCTTTAGTGATCGGATGAATGGCGATCGCAGAAGGGTTAAAGTCCAAATCTTCTTTGTCATAAGAAAAACAAGCTTTTAGATGTTCTGAATCTTTAATTGTAACACTATTTTGTAAACACTGCTGAATTGCATCAAGTAGAATATTATAAACCGGGATCGAATCGATCTCTTTTGTGGTAATATCAAAACCGTACACTACTTTTTTATAACGGATAACTTCAAACGACTCGCCTGTAGCAGGCACTCCTTTGCAAGCCAATAAAAGTTTATTGGTTGAAGCATCAAAACATGCGCCTTCAACATCATTATCTTTACTCAAAAATAGATTATATTTCTCCATTTTCTGATCTTCCTGACCTGCGTTTTTTATTTCGTAAATAGTTCCGGAGCTCTTGATTACATAAACATCTTCACCAATTACTTCAATACCTTCATAGTCTCCGTCTTTGTGAAATTCAATTTTTTCTTCCATTTCTCCGCTATTTCTATCAATGACAAAAATAATCCCCTTTTCATCCTGAACCGCATATAATTTATTAAAATCACCATTGAAGCTTAAGCCTGATATTTCTTTCAAAATATTTGGCAGATCAAAGGTCTGATCCGGCTCTTCAAGATTGTATTTGATTTCAAAATCAATTGAATTTGAATGCGTAATTTTTTGTGGAAGCGAAGGAATAGAATCATTTGGTAAAACAACAGGAGCCATAAAATCCAGGTTAGTTTCATCGCTGTTATTTTGACTATAGCTATAAAAACTCGTTATCGCAAGAAAAAAAAGAACTGATATTTTCATAAAAATTTAATTCTTGTTTAGCTCATCCAATCGTTCTTTAAAGATAAACCTCGGAACAGATTTATAAAGTTGTTGATAAAGCTCCAACGCTTTGTCACGGTGAATATTTTGAAGCGGCTGTATTTGATAAAGTTCATAATGTATCGCTGCAGCATCTTTTTTATTTTTAGCTTTTCCCAACAAACCTTCTAAAGTTGATAGCGCACTTTCTTTATCCCCATTATTAAAGGCAACTTTTACAGCTAAAATGATGGCTTCAAAAAGTAAATCGGGATTACCTAATTCATCGGCCATCTCTATAGCTTCGCGGCTAAGCTTATTTGCTTCTTTGTATTTTTTTTGTTCAATCAAAACATTTGCCTTTTCAACCAAACTAAAACAAAGCACCAGTCGGTTATTAATACTTCTGGAAACTTCGATGGCGCGATCATAATATTCGATGGCTTTATCATATTTTTTTTGAAAAGTAAAGTTATCTGCCAGGGTGTTGACCGCTTTAGCGACTCCTTTTTGATATCCCAATTCTTCGCTGAGTTGGAGTGCTTTCTCCAGGTATTGATTGGAGGTATCAAAATGCCCTTCAATGCTTCTCAATTCACCGATCAATCCCACTGCAATTGCGATCCCTTGTTTGTCGCCTAATTGTTCGCAAATTTCAAGGTCTTTAACAAAGTTTTCCATAGCTTTTTTGAAATTACCCTTTTGCTGATAAACACTTCCAATACAACCTATCGCAATTGAGGTCAAAAGTTTATTACCCAACTCGGTACTATATTCAAGTCCTTTTTTATAATGCTTCAATGCTGAATCGTAGTCTCCTTTTTCATAATAAACTATGCCGACATTAGTATGAAGCGTAGCCAAACCTTGCGTATCATTGACCTGTTTGCAGTACTTCAAGCCATCCAATTGACACTTAATTCCCTCATCATAATTGCC
Organism: uncultured Saprospiraceae bacterium; assembly: GCA_963793295.1. Classification (GTDB taxonomy): domain Bacteria; phylum Bacteroidota; class Bacteroidia; order Chitinophagales; family Saprospiraceae; genus JAHDHW01. Next base: position 137,418 of record CAWBZX010000013.1, read on the forward strand.
TTGATTCATATGTGTCAATCCCAGATTTGCGGTAATTTGAGCAGCGGAGTTAGAATATCTTAAAGACTGACTTAGTCGGATACTTTTTGTAAAAAATGCTTTTGCTTCATTATAGTGGCCTTGTCGAAAATACAAATTACCCAGATTTCCATAAACATTGACGATTCCAAAATTGTCGTTTGTAAATTCAAAAAACGAAGAAGCTACTTCAAGAAACTTATTAGCTTCTTCGTAATTTCCTTTAAGCATCAGCAAATGACCCAAGCTGTTATTTGTTTTACCCAGAAGCAGATTATCTCCTATTTCTTTGGCAATTTTAAGTGCTTTGTTATATACTTTTTCACATTCATCCCACCAACCGATTAATTGTAAAACGCTGCCTTTTTTCAAAAGCGTTCTGACCAGTGCATTTTTATTTTTCTGGTCTTTAAGGTTTTTGAGTAATTTATTATAAAAATCAAGTGCTTGTTGATTTTGATAATTACGTCTGGCGTAATCTGCCGCTTTCTCAAGATATTCATTCGTTTTATCAACAACTTCAGCTTCTCCATAGTGAAATGCCAAATCGACGAATCGCTCTTCAATACTTTCTGGATATAATTTTTCAATAGCTCCTCCAATCTGTTTATGCAATTCTCGAAGGCGTGTTCCGAGTTGCATTTCATAAACAGTCTCCCGCAACAAAGAGTGTTTAAAAATATAACGAAGCTCATTGGTCCCTTTCCAAATCTGCCCTTGTTCAGCCGTTTGAATTTGCTCTTTGAGTAACATAATGGTATTGCCGTTGCGTTCTGAGAAAGCCTGATTTTCTTTCATTACTTCAGTCAGCACGGGCACTTCAAACTCCCGACCGATAACCGCAGCAGCTTTGACCGTTTCTTTGACGAGGCTGGATAAGCGATCGATGCGAGCCATCAATATAGAATTGATGGAACTGGTCATTTTTATACTATGATCCTTGATATTCCATTTTCCATTTGTATTCTGCAGCAGGTTGCTTTCTGAAAAGTATTCTAAAATCTGCTCAGCATAAAAGGGGTTCCCACTGGTCGTACGATACAATAATTCACTAAATTCATCGGCAACATCTCCTTCTAACCAGGCTTTTGCAAATTCTTTCAGTGCATCTTCCTGGAGGATATTGAGATCTATTTCTATTGTTGGAATATTATTTTTTAAAGCCAGATCTTCTTCTATCAATTTGGGTTTTTGCCCATCATCAAAGTAACGTGAAGTAACAATGATAAAAATCGAATATTGGTTAATCTGGCGAGAAAAATCTTTCAAAAACTCAATGGAATCGCTGTCAAACCAATGACCATCTTCCAATTCAATCACTAATGGTTGGATTAAGGATACTGCTTTGAAAAGGTTTTGTAAAGCAGTAAAAGTATTCAAATAACGACCTTGTGCATCTAGCAATTCCCAAAGTGAATTTGGATAATTGATACCGATCTGAGCAGCCAATACCGATTTTGTTCGCTGTAATTCCTTTCTTATTTCACGTGCCTGAGGATGCTTATTTTGTTCAATATTTTTTAGAAGCTGATCAAATCGGGCTTCAAAGTTTTTAAAATTCTTTTTTAGTGAAACTTCAGAAGATTGCTTAAAATAACTTTTTAAAAAGTGGACAAAGGGGTTAAATGATTTTTTTAGTATCTGATCTGCCTGACAAGTAATCCAGTTAAAGGATCCGATTTTCTTAAACGTTTGTTTTAACTCAAACGACAACCTCGTTTTTCCAATGCCTGCTTCGCCATAGATGTAAACAATCCCGGCAAACTGGTTTTTAAAAATAGGTTTTCCAAGAGCCAACAACTGTTTCAACTCTTTATCCCTACCGATCATTTTACCACTAAATTCATTTTTATCTTCTATGTTGCGGCCGATCAATTGATAAGTTGGTATGTCTCCTTCAATCCCTTTATACTGGGTATCTCCAATATGTTCGAAATTAAACTGTCTGCTTTTTTGCACATTTTCATCAGCCAGCACCTCCCCCCAATCCGCATAAATCATAAGTCGAGCTCCAAGGTTGACTCGATTACCGACTACCGCATATTGACATCTTTCTTTTCCCCCGATCATACCTGTAAATGCCAGGCCGGAAGTTAATCCTATCCGGTATTTAAGATCAGTTTCTTCCATCAACTCTTGCAGGTCATTTTCAAGAGAATTCACAAACTCCAACGCTCTTTCGGTGTTGTTTTCAAAAGAAATCGGAGCGCCAAAAAAGCCAAGTATTACACCACCTTTGTCTCCAAAATCTATTTCTTTAAAGTAACCCGAAAAGGAATTAATACTATTTAAAACGATGGTAGAAAATCTATTGAGCAAGGTATGATTATCTATGCCTTCAAAAGAAATAAAAACGGTTATAACATTCCTAAATTCCCCAATCTGATCAAAATCGATAACTGATTCAGGCAAAAACTTTTCAACGACCTTAGCAGATAAATTTGGAAGAACGACTAATTCGGAAGCAGTAAACTCAAAAGGCAAATCTTCAATCAATCGATAATACGAATTCTCAATAATTTCAACTTTTAATCCTGTATTTGAAAATTTACTTTTTATCGTTTCATCCAATACAATATCCTGTTCTTGAGCATAATGCTCGCATACCGCACAGTTGTCAATAGCCAGACCTCTGAAATAATATGATTTATAGGTTTCCCCGACAATTCCCCATTCAACTTCCCCAAAGGAAATACCAATTTTAATCCCTATTTGAAAATCACCAAATTGCGTTTTCCTCAATCCTCCTTCTGCAAATATATCACGCATCTGCTGTGCCGTCTGAACAAAGGATCTTGGTGTAATCACCGCATTTTCTATTGGAAAAATAGCAGTAAAAGCATCGCCTGCGAAATAAGGAATAAACCCTTTTTTATTGTAAACAAGGCTTACCATAGGAGCAAATATCTTGTTCAAACTATAAGAAAGTTGTTCTGCACCAGCAGTCCCATGCTTCATAAATGATTGAGTCAGTGGAGTAAATCCCTTGAGATCGATGAACATGGTAAAAGCCTGAAAACAGCCATTTACTCGATTCAATCTATACTGATCCTGTATAAAATGTGGAATTAAATTTCTCACTTTCTCAATTAAAATGATTTCTAAATAAACGATTGGAAAAATACAAATTATTAATGACGTGTCTGGTTTTTAAGGACATTATTTGGTTGATTATTATAATGTATTAACTCTTTAAATACTTTTAAAAGTATTATGGTTCTCAATAATTGCAGCTTTTAATAAAGACACTAAAAAAAATAAAATTAGCTATTTAATTTTACTCCCTTGTCGAAAAATTTTAAAGGTTTGTATATTTTGCGGTTCCATCGAAATAATCATTTTGATATTTAGCTCTTAATTAACCCCAATAAAAATATTTCCTTTATTTTTATGCTTTTTCAAATCCTGCTTTGATGAAAAAAATTTTACTGCTTATAGTTTTTCAAGGCATCTTCATTTTTGTTTTTTCACAAAGTATTTCTTCAAAAAGACAAACTAGTGCTTTCAGGACTGAAAGCACGATTCGCATTGATGGTCAACTCGATGAAGCAGATTGGCAAAACGCCAAAATTGCTTCGGATTTTACCAATTATAATCCAAATCCTGGCAATCCTTCTTCTCAAAAAAGTGAAATTCTTGTTTTATATAACGATAAAGCTATTTACGTAGGAGCGACACTTTATGATACAAGTCCTGATAGTATTTTACGGCAACTTTCCGAAAGGGACGATATTGGAATTACGGATTGGTTTGGAGTTGTACTTGATCCTTACCAGGACGGATTGAATGGTTTTGGCTTTATAGTAACTTCTGCAGGAGTGCAATATGATACCAGGTATTCTTCCAATGGCGAAGGCTCCGTTTTAGGTGGGGATAAAAACTGGGATGCCGTTTGGCAAAGCAGCACAAATTTTACCGATAATGGCTGGATAGTAGAAATGAAAATCCCCTATTCTGCAATTCGGTTTCCCAAAGTAGAAAAACAGGTTTGGAACATCAATTTTGCCAGAATGATCCGAAGAGAACGCGAGGAGAGTTTTTGGAATGAAGTAAATCCTAAGATGACTGGATTACTGAACCAATCAGGGATTATCAGCGATATTAACGATATTAAATCACCGGTTCGTTTATCAGCAACGCCTTTTATTGTTACTTACATCGAAAACAGTTATGATAAATCGTCTTCTCCAAAAAGCACCTGGGGGCGTACTTTTAATGCCGGCCTGGATGTAAAGTACGGAATAAATGATGCTTTTACTTTGGATATGACGTTGATCCCGGATTTCGGACAGGCTCGGTCAGATAACCTAGTCGTTAATTTATCTCCGTTTGAAATTAAATTTGATGAAAACCGACCGTTTTTCACCGAAGGTATTGAGCTTTTTCAAAAGGGAGATCTTTTCTACTCACGTCGTGTTGGAGGCCTTCCAATTAAATTTTTTAACGCTTATAATGAAGCAATAGACTCCATAGAAGAAGTGATTAATAATCCTGTTGTTTCTCAGCTTTATAATGCTACGAAAATTTCGGGAAGAACTAATAAAGGGCTTGGCGTTGGTGTTTTTAATGCCATTTCTCAAAGGACCTTTGCAACGATAAAAAACTTGGAGGCTAATTCAACCCGCCAGTTTGAAACCAATCCACTGACCAATTATAATGTTTTTGTCCTTGATCAGAATTTAAAAAATAATTCCTATGTATCTCTGATAAATACAAATGTCTGGCGCAGTGGTCATACTTATGATGCCAACGTCACTGGAACTGAATTTTCTTTAAAAAACGAACCGAATTCTTATGCAATTGAAGGAAGAGGCTCGGTTTCTCAGCATTTTTTTAGCAAAGTAGAAACTGCGCAAGACTTGGATAGTGTTGGACTTGGTTACAAATATCTATTAGAATTCGGTAAAACCCGTGGTAATTTTCAATACTCTTTTGGATACGATGTAGCCAGCAGGCACTACGATCCCAATGATTTGGGGTTTTTACTTCGCCCGAATTACCAATATTACGAAGCCCAATTTGAATACAACATTTTTAAACCTTTTGGAGCTTTCAATCGATTTGGATCAGATATTTCGTTTGATTATTCACGATTGCAGGATCCAAATGTTTTTACCGATTTTGCTATCAATTGGAGCACCTTTTTTGTTACCAAAAACTTTTTAGGCTTTGGCCCTTATGGGCGATTTGAAACTATTGAAACCTACGATTATTATGAGCCACGAAAAGCAGATTTTTCTCGTTTTTATGCTTATCCGACCAATTGGTCAGTCGGAGGATTTGCTTCCACAGATTATCGAAAAGTGATTGCTCTTGACACAAGGATTAATTTCCGGAATTTTTCAACCCTGGGGCGTAACACATTCAATATCAGCCTGGAACCTAGGATCAGAGCAAGTGACAAGTTATTTATTCTACTTGAACTTTATAACGAATACCGAAACAATGATGAAGGTTATATTTTTCCCAATGAAGCTGCATTGGGTTACGAATCATTACAAGATGACGATATTATTTTCAGCATTCGCGATCAGATCATTTTTGATAATCGAATCAATATTGAATACATTTTCACCAATACGATGTCTTTGAATTTTAGAGCACGACATTACTGGACTAGCCTTAATTATAATTCATTCCATCTTTTAGGTGAAGATGGTTATTTCTACGAAACGCCATATACCGGAAAGGATCAAAATAGTAATTCTCTACACAATGGGAGTTTCAATATTTTTAATATTGATTTGGTTTACCGATGGCGCTTTGCTCCCGGTAGCGACTTATTTTTTGTTTGGAAAAACTCAATTGCCAACAATTCTCCAGATATTGAAAACACTTACTTTAACAACCTCGAAAGTTTGCTTGATGCGCCGCAGACAAACAGCTTTTCTATAAAAGTGATTTATTATTTAGATTATCTGGATTTCAAAAAGAAGTAATTTTTTTTAAAAATATATTAGTCATTCTGAAGTTTAAAACTCCCCGAAATCATCTTTTTATTAACTTAGGATAATTGGCTTTTATTATTAATTATCGTAATTTGAGGAAGAAAAATTTGGTGTGACTCAGACCTCCTCAAACAGTTCATTCATTGGAGATCTGCTGGTAGAACATTCCGTTTTATTTTTTATATTTTCAATATTTTGTCTTTTCCTTGATTCTTATCTTCAAGCTTTTAATGTTGCTATTTATATTATATCACTCGTAATACTAAAAGTCAGTATTACGGAATTTCAAATACCTTTTCCTACATAAAAATTTTCATTGATCAAAGAATCAATTTTATTCAAAGAATTCGAAAACCAATGTAAAAACAATTCAAAAAGTCATAATAACTTTAAAAAATCCGCGTCTCCAAATTAAAGAGCATGCTTCATTAAAAACAAATTCTTTAACCAAAAACACATTCATCATGAAAGCAACAAGTATTTTAATTACCCTCACCTTTTTATTTTTAGCCTATTTACCGGGAAGTGCACAACGGACAACTGCAGGCAAATATGTGAAGTTTGATGGAATAGACGGAGAAGCTGTCGACAAAGACCACAAAGGCTGGTGTGACCTGCTTTCCTTTAGCCAGTCGTTTTCCAAACCTTCTTCAACTAGCGCGACATCCCGTCGCCGTGGATCCGTTACTATTGAAGACCTCGTATGTGTAAAGGAACTGGATAAAAGTTCTCCCAAACTCCAAGAGGCTATCTGTAAAGGAAAGGTTTTCCCAAAATTGGAGCTGGAACTGGTTAATACGGCAGGTACTTATCTGAGGTATGAATTGAAGAACGTAATGATCTCCAACTATTCGATTAGCGGCGATGGCGACCGTCCGACGGAAGAATTTAGTATTAGCTTCGAAGAGATCAAGGTGACTTATACCGAACAAAAAGGAGGGAAACCTGGAGGAAAAGTAGAATACACCTGGAAAGTTGAGGAAGGGACGAAGTAGAAGAACCTTTAGGAATCGAGGGAATAGCGTAGCTTAAAATTTACATAAAAAAAACTGCTCAAACTAAAAGTTTGAGCAGTTAAAAATATCTTTTTAGACTTCTTCTTTTTGTAATGCTATTCCTAAGTCATCTAGTTGCGCCTCGTCAATCGGTGATGGTGCATCGATCATCATATCACGACCCATATTATTTTTAGGGAATGCGATAAAATCACGAATGGAAGACTGCCCATTCAACACGGCACAAAGCCGGTCAAATCCAAAAGCGATACCTCCATGTGGTGGTGCTCCATATTCAAAAGCGCCCATTAAAAATCCAAACTGAGCTTCTGCTTCTTCTTTTGTAAAGCCAAGCAAATCAAAGTTTCTGGATTGCAAATCACGATCATGAATACGAATAGAACCTCCTCCAATTTCAGCACCATTAATGACTAGATCATAAGCATCGGCCCGAAGGCTTTTCATCGTTTCGTGATCGCCATTTAGCATTCGCTCTACATCATCTTTTTTGGGTGATGTAAAAGGATGATGCATAGCATGAAACCTATTTGATTCTTCGTCCCATTCCAACAATGGAAAATCAACTACCCAAAGTGGTTTGAAATCACCTTTTTTCATTAAACCCATTCGACGGCCCATTTCGAGGCGTAGTTCATTAAGTTGTTTTCGGGTTTTTTCTGCTTCACCAGAAAGCGCTAAAATCATATCTCCTTTTTTCGCTCCAAATTTATTGGCGAAAGCTTGTAAAACTTCATCAGAATAAAATTTGCCAACAGAAGATTTAAAAGTGCCGTCTTCATTAAACTTTACGTAAACCAACCCTTTCGCTCCAATCTGCGGCCGTTGCATCCATTCCGTCAGGTTTTTAATATCTTTATTTGAAAAGGATTCTGCCTGTCCTTCAGCACAGATTCCAACAACTAATTCAGCATTATCAAAAATGCTGAATCCATGACCTTTAGCAATATCGTTCAATTCAACGAATTCCATCCCAAAACGCAAGTCCGGTTTGTCGGAACCAAATCTTTGAAGAGCTTCGTCATAGGTCATCCTTGGAAAATCTTCCAGTTCAACATTCAAAGTTGATTTGAAAAGATGTTTGGTTAACCCTTCAAAAGTATTCAAAATATCCTCTTGGGTCACGAAGGCCATTTCGCAGTCAATCTGTGTAAATTCAGGTTGACGGTCTGCTCGCAAATCTTCATCTCGGAAACATTTTACAATCTGAAAATATCGATCCATCCCAGCTACCATCAATATCTGCTTAAAGGTTTGAGGAGATTGAGGAAGTGCATAAAATTGACCTGGATTCATGCGGCTTGGTACCACAAAGTCGCGAGCTCCTTCCGGTGTACTTTTTATCAAAAAAGGTGTTTCGACTTCTATGAAATTTATACTTGACAAATATTTCCGTGTTTCCAAAGCCAACTTGCTTCGGAAAATAATATTTTGCTGAACAGGAGTACGACGCAAATCCAGATAACGATATTTCATTCTCAGGTCATCACCTCCATCCGTTTCATCATCAATGGTAAATGGCGGAACTTTTGAATGGTTTAAAACTTCCAGCGTTTTCACTTCAATCTCAATATCACCGGTAGAACGATTAGGGTTTTTATTACTCCTTTCCCGGACTGTACCTGTAATTTTTAAAACAAACTCTCTACCTATTTTTTGCGCTTTATCACCCAAATCTGCGTCATCATCACTATTAAAAACCAATTGCGTAACCCCATAACGGTCACGCAAATCAATAAATGTCAAGCCGCCAAAATCCCGGTTGGATTGCATCCAGCCACTGAGTGTAACTTCTTGTCCAACATTGTCGATGCGGAGTTCTCCGCAGTTGTGTGTACGATACATATTAAGTTGTTGAAATTCTAAAATGATCGGATGAGTAATTCATTCAAAACAATCTTCACTCATAACATCATCCATATTATTTTTGGTTCGCAAAAGTACAGCTTATTGGCAAATAATTATATACCCTATCCAAATGAACTTTTACTTTATTTTTCATAAGTACCTAATTATTCCGTCATTCGTTTAAATTTGTGTTTTCAATATTTCTATCAAAAGATATGGCTGCACAATTAGCTCGTAAGTTTGGAACTGCTCCCGTATTCTTTACTGCAATATCTACGATATTAGGTGCGGTAATGTTCCTTAGATTTGGATTTGCTGTAGGAAACGTTGGATTAATCGGGACCATTGCCATTATTATCATTGGCCATGCTGTCACCATTCCTACTGCTTTGGCAATTGCAGAGATCGCAACCAACCAAAAAGTAGAAGGCGGCGGAGAGTATTATATCATTTCGCGATCGTTTGGATTGGTAATAGGTGCCTCGATTGGAATTGCTCTTTATTTTTCGCAAGCCATTAGTGTTGCTTTTTACATTATCGCCTTTGCGGAAGCTTTTTCTTCTCTTTTTGATTACCTAATAAATACTTATCAAAATCTGCCCGTTTGGATAATATGGTTGCTGGAACATAAACAAACCGTGAGTATTCCTGCATTATTTATACTAATGGGTATTGTATTATCAAGAGGAGCCGATCTTGGCGTCAAGACCTTATATTTTGTAGTGGTCACCCTTTTCCTTTCCTTGGCCTCGTTTTTTATTGGACAAACGGAGTATAGTAAAACAAACACACTTGATCCTACGCTCCATATCGGGAACGACAGACCTACTGAGGATATTAATCAATCCGCTTTTGACATCGATTCATTAGCTACGATACAGCAAGCTAAACCTGAATCAGGTGAAGAAAAGAAAAGACCCCAGGACTCTTTTCCTATTAGTTTTTTTGCCGTTTTTGCTATTATTTTTCCAGCTTTTACCGGGATGACAGCTGGAGTTGGTTTGTCAGGTGATCTGGAAAAACCTAGTCGCTCTATACCTTTAGGAACAATAGTGGCGACAATTAGTGGAATGATCATTTATATTTTCATTGCATTCAAATTAGCCTCATCCGCAAGCCCTGAAGATTTGGCTGATACAAGCAAAATGGTCATGGCTGATATTGCCTGGCAAGGCTGGCTACTAATTCCGATTGGTTTGGCTGCGGCTACCATCTCCTCTGCTATAGGTTCCATCCTTGTTGCTCCAAGAACGCTACAAGCTATTGCCAGAGACAAAATCCTTCCATCCCGAGCAACAGGATTAAACCATTGGCTTTCTAAAGGTCGAGGAAAAAATGATGAACCTTTCAATGCAACTCTTATAACCATTGCAATCGCATTTTTTTTCGTATTGATGGGAGGCCTTGATGCCGTCGCACAGATCATTTCTATGTTTTTTATGGTTACTTATGGATCACTTTGTCTGATTTCATTTTTACAACATTTTTCTGCAGATCCGGCTTATCGTCCCACTTTCAAATCCAAATGGTTCTTTTCTCTTTTTGGAGCTATTGCATGTTTTGGATTGATGTTTTTCATGAATCCGTTGTATGCTTTTCTGGCTCTATTGCTTATGATCGTCTTTTACCTTTTTGTCAGTTATTCTAATACAGACAAACGTAATCTGGCCGTTATTTTTCAGGGTGTAATTTTCCAAATCAGCCGTAGTTTGCAAATCTTTTTACAAAAAGCAGAAAAAGAAACATTGGTAAGTTGGAGGCCATCTGTAGTTTGTATTTCCGAAACTTCATTTGATCGATTTGCAGCATTTGATCTCTTGCGATGGATTTCTCAGAAATATGGCTTTGGCACTTATATTCACAAAATCAGCGGCTATCTTTCAAAAATCACAAATACGGAAGCAAAAACAGCACAAGCACGATTGATCAAAATGGCAGAGGCCAGCAAAAGCAATATTTATATCGATACCTTGGTCTCTCCTTCCTTCACTTCTGCAATTGCACAGGTAATTCAATTGCCAGGTATTTCGGGCACTGAAAATAACTTATTGATGTTTGAATTTTCCAAACAGAACCCTGAAAATCTGGAAAATATCGTTGACAATTTCAATCTTATAAAATCTGTAGATTTTGATGTGATCGTGCTTGGAAGTACAGAAAGAGGATATGGTTTTAAAAAAGAAATTCACATTTGGATCACGTCCAAAGATTACAACAATGCTACGTTAATGATCCTTCTGGGGTATATTATTTTGGGACACAGTGACTGGGATCGAAGTTTTATTAAAATCTTTGCGGTTTTCCCTGAAGAAACTTGTGATATAGAACGCGATCGTCTTTTTGACCTAATCGAAGACGGACAACTCCCTATCGCCAAACAAAATATTGAAGTAATCCCTCAAAAAGCTGATGTGGAATTGAAAACCATTATTAGCAACAAATCCCGTGATGCTGATATGACAATTGTGGGCTTCCGTGGAGAAGCTGTGAAGCACGAAGGTGCATCTTTATTTAAAGATTATGAAGACATTGGAAATACTGTTTTTGTAAATGCTGCCCAGCGGAAAATGATAAAATAATCCAGACTTACTTTTTGGCATTCAACCCTTTGTCTTTCCCCAAATTCATTGGTGCAAGAAATATCAAATAAATACTCTCCAAAGTAATCATGTTTACAGAAATATGACATTCAATTCATCACTGAAAACTATTTTTGTGGGAGTAATGTTTGAAGCAGTCTGTTTATGTTAAAAAATTATAAAATTTTAACGATCACTCATCGAAATACCAACTTAAGCAAATTAGGTAGGTTTGTATTGCAGTATGAAGACCAGTCCGAGTTAAAGTCAAATTTGCAAAAACTGAAGCATCAATTTGATCTGAATGAATTACTCTATCTGGCCACCTGTAATCGGGTAATGTATTTTTTCCATACCGATCATAATATCGATGATAACTTTATTTCTTCCTTTTTTCAAAATGTCAACCCTACCCTTTCCCAAGCTGAAATAAACAACCTAACTAAATACGTCTCTTTTTATGAAGGTGACAACGCTTTAAACCATCTTTATGAAGTCGCGTCTTCAGTGGACTCACTGGTTGTAGGAGAACGGGAAATTTTACGTCAATTACGTGAAGCCTACGACAAATGCTATGATTGGGGTTTGACGAGTGATTATATCCGCATTGCGATAAATTCTGCAGTTCAAAATGCTAAGGAAGTTTATTCTCAGACTAAGATTGGAGAAAAACCTGTTTCAATTGTTTCACTTGCCATCCAAAAGTTATTGAAAGCAGGGTTAACTAAAGACGCTAGAATATTGATGATCGGTGCCGGACAGACTAATCTTCTTGTCGCTAAATTTTTGGTAAAGCACGATTTTCCCAACACCGTAGTTTTCAATCGTAGCTATAATAAAGCGCAGCAAATAGCAGAATTGACCGGAGGGCGGGCACTGGCTTTTTCTGAATTATCAACTTATGATGAAGGCTTTGATTGTTTGATCGTTTGCACAGGAGCAACAACAGCTTTGATCAACGATACCCTTTATCAATCATTGCTTAATGGTGATAAAAGTAAAAAACTAGTCATCGATCTTTCTGTACCTCATAATATAGCAAAAACCATTTCTGAAAATTTCAATATCGATTATGTTGATGTTGAAAATTTACGCAATCTTGCCAAAGAAAATATTGCATTTCGCGAGCAAGAAGTTGTGAACGTAAAGGCCCTGAGTGCTAAAAACCTCCAGGCATTTTATACGATTTACCGACAACGGCAAATAGCACGCGCAATGCAGCAGGTTCCTAAGGAAATAAAAGCTGTAAAGTCCCATGCTATGGAAAATGTTTTTAAAAAAGAACTGGAAAATCTCGATGAGCAATCTCGTGAATTATTGGAACGAATGATGTCTTACATGGAAAGGCGCTGTATTAGTATCCCCATGCAAGCTGCAAAGAATACTCAAACTTGAGAATTGAGCTGTCGGTTATAAGTTACTCACATGCTTTGCATTCTATTCTCTCCAAATCCTTTATTCTGTAAGCATCATCCCATCCTAAAAATCAAACTTATCTTTTTGAAATCATAAGACTTTGGAAAACTGATCCTGAAGCGTCTGCAACAATTTTCAAAAATTGTTCGTCACTTTTCCATTCTCCTTTTGTCAAAGGCATTAATTGATAATACTGATGCAGAAGTTTTGCATGTTCGATATTGATAAAATCAACTTCATCTGCCATAATATATCCAAAATTTCCAGAAGGAAGTTTCACATATAAATAGGGAACTATCTTCTTTTTGCCATTCTCCAGAACAAACCGCTCGTAATGTTTGATGACCTGGAGTTTGTCTGATTTGTTAACGACGCAAATTACTTTACCTAAATAAGAAGGTTCTTTTTTTACATTGACTTTATCATTATTAGGCTGAGCTTGCGGACTTATTCTACTTTCCGCATAAAGTGCTTGGTATTTTTTTAATTGCTCATTCCATTGATAGGTATAAGTAACATACTCCAAACACCGCTCATTTTCTTTTTTCAATTCATCATAAGGAAAAGAAAGGTGGTACGCTTTACATGGGAGGTAATCCATATAAGCAACGCGGATTAATTTTTCATCGATTTCGATATATTTATACAGAGCAGGCGAAACCAAATCGTCTCCAAAACTCAGAGTCATTCTTTCATCGAATATCTTATCCAGACTACCTGATTGAAAACTATAAATTTCCAGGTTTCGATTCTCAAACGTTTCATTGGTTGCTAAACTAGTCGTCAGCAAAACAAAATCAGAAATACCATCACCTGTGGTGTCGTGTAATTGAAAACTTCGAACTTCGGTTTTACCAGTTGCGTTGACTCCGGAAAAGTTAAAATAAACTGAATTTCCTTCATCATTGGTAACTATCAAATAGCTTTCCCGATAAGGTGGGTTCAAATAATCCTCTTGATGAAAATTGTCGCGACCCTCAATTGACGCAACCCACATAATAGCATCTTCAAATCCATTATTGAATTGCATCCGCTGCATATGATAAGGTCTTATTTTTACATCTATATTTTCTTCAGGAACTACAACCGCCAATCCATCTCCGAAAACCCAACCTTCCTGACCATGTCTAGAACGGACAAAATACCATTTGAATTTTTGATTTTGAGATGCGTCTTCATGTTCGTTAAATGTTTCGCTCAGCACTTCAAATATCTCACCTTCCGGAAGGATGACGTTAGAATGTTTTGTGAAAGTTGAATCAGGATATAAAGTGACATTATTTAAAGAAACAGCAGGTCGTGCGTTTACTACAACAGAATTAGCATCTAAGCTGGTGCTAATGAAAAATATAGTTATCAATATTGATAAAACCCTTATCATATATGCAATATTAACAATTATTACGCCGCTTGTAAAATCATAATTCCAATTAAGGAATATTTAACGCGGTTGATACAAAAATTTGAGCTTTTCAATGAATAGAGAGTGTTCAAAACAGCTATTAAACAGAACGTAATAACAAGGATATTTCATACAAATTAGAATTGTTCAATAGTAATTCCTATTTTGGTTTTCTCATTTTTAGCACGGATTAAAATATTATTATCATATTATAAAACGGGAAAACTAATGCTGGTAAAGACTTATGCAAGTGCTGTTCAGGGTGTAGATGCCCAAACAATTACTGTTGAAGTCAATGCAGGAGGAACGGTTGCTGCCGGAAAGAGTTTTTACTGGCTTGTTGGTTTACCAGATAATGCCGTAAAAGAGGGCTTTCAACGAATCGAAGCCGCAATCAAAAATATCGGTTTAAGATTACCTCGTTTAAAACTTGTCGTCAACCTGGCTCCCGCGGATATCCGAAAAGAAGGTTCTGCTTATGATCTACCGATAGCAATTGGCCTGCTTTCAAGTACCAAACAAGTTGAATCTGAAAAAATTGGTGACTACATCATGATGGGAGAACTTTCTCTTGATGGAGGTTTGAGACCGATCAAAGGAGCTTTACCTATTGCGATACAGGCCCGTAAAGAAAAATTCAAAGGAATTATTCTCCCAAAAGAAAATGCCCGGGAAGCCGCAATCGTCAATGATATTGAAGTTTTAGGGATTGAAAATATTCACGAAGCTGTGGATTTTTTCAATGGAACAAGTGAAATAAAACCTACGGTAATTGATACCCGCGAAGAATTTTTTTACCATCAAAACGCTTATGACATTGATTTTTCAGATGTCAAAGGCCAGGAAAACATCAAACGTGCATTGGAAATCGCGGCTGCAGGAGGGCACAATGTCATTTTGATTGGCCCTCCCGGAGCAGGAAAAACCATGTTGGCAAGAAGACTACCGACTATTTTACCTCCGCTTAATTTGCGGGAAGCTTTGGATACTACGAAAATACACTCCGTTGCCGGGATGTTACCATCTAATGCTTCATTAATCACTATACGTCCTTTCCGGTCTCCCCATCATACGATTAGCGACGTGGCACTAGTTGGAGGAGGCTCTAACCCTCAGCCTGGTGAAATTTCATTGGCACACAATGGCGTTTTATTTCTGGATGAATTGCCTGAATTTAAACGATCCGTTTTGGAAGTGATGCGCCAACCGATGGAAGAGCGCTTGGTAACTATTAGTCGTGCAAAAATAGCTGTTGATTATCCTGCCAGTTTCATGTTGATCGCATCGATGAACCCCTGTCCTTGTGGTTATTATAATCATCCGGATAAAGATTGTGTTTGTGGTCCGGGAATCGTACAGCGTTATCTCAATAAAATTTCAGGACCTTTGATGGATCGGATTGATTTGCATGTGGAAGTGACTCCGGTCTCATATGACGAACTCTCCAGTTACGAAAAAGCAAAAGAAAGCAGCGCTGAAGTTGCAAAGCGTGTGGTCAAAGCTCGAGAAATTCAGGAAGAGCGTTTTAAAGACTTAAAAGACATTTACTGCAATGCACAGATGCCAAGTAGGATGGTCAGAGAAGTTTGTATCTTAAACCAAGCCGGATTGAACCTTTTGAAAAAAGCAATGGAACGTTTGCAACTCTCCGCTCGTGCTTATGATCGTATCCTAAAAGTTGCCCGAACTGCTGCTGATATAGCAGGTAGCGAAGATATAAAAATTGAACATTTGGCGGAAGCGATTCAGTATCGAAGCCTGGACCGTGATGGTTGGGCGGGATGATAAAAACTCTTGATTAAATATTATAAGACAAATCAAAAATTTCAAAGGACAACCACATTGGTTTAAACTTCAACACCAACCGGTTGTTTAACAAAATACATTTTAAGCCTTTCTCCATTCTTAGCTTCGATCTCTCCCCGGTAATCGCAATCAAATTCATCATTGACCAAATGATAAGTATTTTCTGAAATATTAATTTTACCAATAGCAGATTTTGATTCCATTCGGGCGGCTATATTTACGGTGGTCAATTGGGTGAGGATGAAACTGAAGAAATATCATTCATCAATCAAGAAGATAACCACAATTCTCTAAATCCTTTAAATGATGATTGGAACGTAACGCTATTCCCCAATCCTTCATCTTCTATTGTTTGGCTAAAAACTCAAAACATTGATGGTCCAATATTAATTGAGATCTTTAACAGCATTGGAGAATTGATGTTAAATAAATCTATCGGAGTGAATGGTTCAGAAAAAATCAATCTGGATATAACAAATTATACTTCAGGTCTACTGTTGATAAAAGTTCACTACAATAACGATAGCAAGATGATGAAGTTAATCAAAATGGAATGATGAGGAAGCATTCCATTTAAGAGGAGTTAAAAAAATCCCTTCAGGTTTTCATTCTCCCGAAGGGATTTTTTTTAACTTTTCAAATTTTAAATTTAATTCAATGCCTTTAAAATCTGTTGCGCTTCAGCATGCTTAAACTGGCCAGATTGGATTTCTTTCAACAAATTTACTGCGTTTTTCTTATCTCCTTTTTGCAAATAAGCCAAAGCCAGATACCATCTGACTTTGTTCCATAAATGGATGATCCGGAGTCCAGCAATTAATAGCTTTCTAAACAAACCAATTGCTGAATCACTATTCTCTGCTCCAAGTTCCGCTACTGCATGATAAAATTCATACGAGATATTTGCTGGATCATTTTGTGCTAATTGTCGGAAAGCTGTGGATGCGGTTTGAAAATCTCCTTTCGTGTATGCCGAAATCGCATTTTCTAAAAGTACATTTTTTTCTTCTGTTGAAATGTCTCTCTGATTGAGGAGCATTTGATAAGGCTGGAAATTATCTGCAAATAATTGTTCATTTGAAATTGTTTCATCACCAGAAAAGAAAAACTGATAAGCAAAAACCACCAGTAAAACGGTGGCAGCAATTGCAATTACTCTACGAAAATTGAACGGTTGAATTTTACCTTTCGGAGCAGCTTCATTTGATTCCCAATTGCTATCTGTTTTTTTAAGTATGGCTCTCAGCTGATGAACTTTTTCTCCTTTCAAGGTTTCAGTCATTTGCTGATGCAATTCCAATTCTTCTTTTAAAACAGCGTCATTTTCAAGCTGCTGCTCAAATTCGTTCCGCTCTTCTTCCGTCATTTTCTTATCGAGATATCTTTCTATTGATTCGTATTTCTCTTCCGTATTCATTTTCAATATTTTAAACTTTAGGGTTTTTCAATTCTAAAAAAGTGGGATCATTTTGAACAGCTTTTATTAATTTTTCTTTGCAGATAAATTTTCGCTTTTTGATATAATTTTCACTGGTTTCCAATCTTTTCGCTATTTCTGAAAGCGTTATTTTATCAAAAAACCACATCATGATTTTGCGGCACTGCTCTCCCAAAAGATCAAAGTGCTTGAAAAAAAGTTGTTCCTTTTCTGATCGTTCCAATCGCTCAGTTAAATCCTGATCGAGGTCCACTTTTTCAACATCTGCTAATTCACTCACTTCAAATTTTTTATTGTCCCTCAATCGGGTCAACCATAAGTTTCGACACATGATCCGAACAAAACTTTTCAAAGTACAGGTCAATTGGAAATTTCCGCTTTCGACTTTTCTAAACAATGCGATTAAAGCTTCCTGAAAAATATCTCTTGCATCTGCTTCCGTTCCACTGTTTTCTTTCACCCAATGAATTACAGAAGGCAAAATCAGATCGTAAATTCTTTTTACCGCAGTTCTGTCAGCATTCAGAATGCCTTTCAAAAGCTGCTGATCGATATCGTTGATTGCTTTTATCATTTACATATAACGTGAAGGCGTGAATGGTTACCCTTTAATACGGATTTTTCAATAAAAGTTTAAAATCCATTTTCGATAAAGATAACAACTCCTTTAAAAATGATTCTTTTTTAAAAAATTAAAAGTGGAGGGTAACCTTTCAAAAAGTATAGATATATGGTTCTGAAAAAAGATAATTTATTCATTCAAAAAATCAAATAACATGAAAAATCTGACATCAAAAACCCTAATCGCTTTCTCACTTCTTTTCTTTTTAAATACAGGTTGCAAAAAGGAAAAAATTGGAGATATGGATAATAGTACTTTTAGAGCCGTTATTGACAATGGCGGTGGTTTTGCTCAACCTGCCGTAAGTGAGGAAACAGCGATTTCCGATGTGTATTCCGAAGAACGAGATGGTGTTACATGGGAGTGTACAACTGAAACTGTAAGTATTCAGGATGGCGCTGGTGGAAATGAAGGCTTTCCACTCTTTTCTCCTAACTCTAGCGTGATCTATCCTGGAAACATGTTACAAGGTAATAGCCTAAGCCAGGGTACACCTAATATCATTGCCGTAGAACGTGCAGGTGGTAAAATCTCCACTGATGTTGTCGACGGGAATATTCAATCAACTTTCGAAGTCAATAGTGTTACAAAAAGTGAAGTAACCGATGCGATCAATAACATCATTGCCGGAAGTACAGGAGTAGTACCTGCTAACTTTAGTCTTGTCATTAAAAATATCCAAAGTCGCGAGCAATTTGCACTCGAACTAGGTGTTGATGTTAATTCTACTTTTGTTGACCTGGAATCCAAATTGAATTATAGCTCCGTTTCCGAAAAGAATACTTTTATAGTAAACTTGAACCAAAGTTTCTACACTATGAGTTATGATATTCCAACTTCCTTAGATGCCCTTTTTGCATCTTCTGTAACGCCACAAGATCTGGAAAGGTATGTTGGACCTGGTAACCCTGCAACTTATATTTCAGATGTAACTTACGGTCGTATTTTTTATATGCTGGTTTCTTCTACTTCTTCTACTACAGAAATGGACGCTGCGATAAATGCTTCTTTTAATGGTGTTGCGACAGATGTCGATGCAAATATCGAAACGAGTTATTTAAATTCTCTTGATGAATTGACCATCACTGTTTTTGCTTACGGAGGAGATGCCAGTACTTCTTTGTTAACTGTTGGTACTACAGACCTTGGTGAGTTGGCAAGCCTATTAGCAGAAAGTTCAAACATCCAATCTGGTAAACCAATTTCTTACGTTGTTCGAAGCGTTTATGACAACCAGATCGTAAGTACACAACTAGCCACTAATTACGATGTTACCAATTGTGTCCCTTCTGGAGTTGATGGAGCACCTCCATATATTGAGCATTGGACGGGAAATGTTATTTCTGCTATGGGGCCTGTCGGAGCTGCGTTTAATACTTACGGTACGGAATTTATCTTAATAAATAAAGCCGGAGATCAATGGATGCGTAGCAATACCGGTGTACTTGAAGGACCTTTCCACATTAATGATCTAGGTACTGAGCCTTGTCCATTCAATAGCATCGGCGCAGCTTGCAATATTGATGGTAATCAAAACGGAGATTACTACCTTCAGGTTTTTGACGGAAGTGGTACACAATATACCTACCTGAACCCCTCTTCTGGTTCGTGGTTGAATATTCATCCAATTTCTGAGTTAGCATTAGGAGACAATCCCTTTGGTGCGGTTGGAATCGGAGCAGCTGCATTCAGACATAAAGATCCATTGGGGCCGGCATCAAGATACTTGTTTAATAAGCAAGGCGATAAGTATGTTACTTATTATAATAATCCAAATTCATTTAGCGGAACTAATGACTTATATGAATGGGGTCCTGATGGCAGTATCACAGCACATTTTGATAAAGTAGGTGCTGCTATTGGATTTTATATTGGAAACATAAGGTATTATATTTTATTTAATGACTTGGGTACTCAATATGTATTTTATGGCGATTTGAATGGAAATGGAACAGAAGTGATTGGCCCGTTTGATTTATAAAAATTAAAAATCCTAAAACACAAAATGCAGTGTCATCTTTAATGAGGGCGCTGCATTTTTTATTTTAGGATAAACTTTTAAAGGAGGGTAACCTTTCCCCAACTCATGCTATATAGTTTTGAAAATTAGATAATTCATTCATTCAAAAAATCAAATATCATGGAAAATCTGACATCTAAAATCCTCTTAGCCTTTACACTTTTACTATTTATGGCTTCTGGTTGTAAAAAGGACAATATGAAAGATCTGGACAACAGCACTTTCAGAGCTGTCGTCGATAATGGCGGTGGATTTCCTGACCCAATTGAAGATATTCAAACTTCTGTTTCCAATACTTATATGGAAGAAATTGAAGGAGAAACATGGACTTGTACTACCGAAACACAAAGTATCCAACAAGGTGGTGGCGGCAAAGATGGTTTTCCGTTATTTTCACCAAACTCTTCAGTAATCTACCCCGGAAATATGCTGCAAGGAAATTCTTTAAACAGCGCAACTCCAAAAATAATTGCCGTTGAAAGAGCTGGCGGAAATATTTCAACAGACGTTGTAGATGGAAATATCCAATCTAGCTTTGAGGTAGATAGAATTTCGAAAAGCGAAGTGACTGATGCAATCAACAATATCATTGATGGAAGTACCGGAGTTGTTCCTTCCAATTTCAATTTCGTTTACAATAATGTACAAAGTCGCGAGCAATTTGCGCTGGAAGTTGGTGTGGATGTAAATACTGCTTTTACTGAATTGGAATCCAAGTTGAATTTTAGTACCGACAATTCCTACAATCGTTATTATGTTTCCCTCAACCAGAGTTTTTATACCATGAGTTTTGACATTCCAACATCTTTGGATCAGTTATTTGATCCTTCCGTTACACCCGAAGATTTGGCAAGATATGTAGGGCCTGGTAATCCTGCAACTTATATTTCGGACGTAACTTATGGACGGATTTATTACATGCTCATAGAATCAACTTCTTCAGTAACAGATATGGATCTGGCGATCAGCGCTTCATTTAATGGTTTCGGAGCCAATGTCGAGGGCGATCTGGAAACCAATTATCTGGCGAGCTTAAGCGAGTTAAAAGTCCAGGTTTTTGCATACGGCGGAGCAGCCAGCTCAACGCTTCAGACGATAGGCGAAACGAATTTGAATCAGCTGGCTAATTTGTTGGCAGAAAGTTCTGACATCCGCTCCGGAAAACCAATTTCATATGTTGTCCGAAGCGTGTATGACAACCAAATCGTGAGCACTCAATTGGCCACTCAATACGATGTAACCAATTGTACTCCAAACGGTGCTGACGGAGCTCCTCCATATACAGAGCATTGGGCTGGAAATGTCGTTTCAGCAATGGGTCCGGTTGGCGCAGCATACAATACTTATGGAAATGAATTTATTTTGATCAACAAAGAAGGGGATCGATTTATGCGAAGTAACACGGGCACTTTGGAAGGTCCATTTCATATCGATGAGCTAGGTACAGAGTCATGCCCTCTTGATGGAATTGGTGCTGCTGTAAATTTCAAAGGCAACCAAAACAACCAATTTTATCTCATGGCTTTTGATAAAAGCGGAACTCAATTCAACTATATGAACGCTAATGGGGTATGGCTCGATAACGAACCGATTTCTAATTTGGCCAACGGTAATAGTCCATTTAATATAACAGGTGTTGGTGCTATTACATTCACTAGCGTTGATCCAAATGGCCCCTCAGGTCGCTATATGTTTAACAAAGAAGGAAACAAATATTCACATTTCAATAGTGGTTCTAATAGTTTTGGAGCAGTTCACAATCTTTGGGAATGGGGACCAGACAATACCTGTCCTTTTAATGAAGTTGGTGCAGGAATTGGTTTTTATATTGGAAATGATCGATTTTTCATACTTTTTGATGAATCAGGTCTCAAATACACCGTATATGGAAATGTAGCTGGAAGTGGTAATGAGACATTCATTGGGCCATTCAATCTATAATTGATTTTTTGAATTATAAATCACGAAGTTTTCCTTTTGGAGGCTTCGTGGTTTTTCCGTTTGCGTTTTATTCTTACCTTTAAATGCACATTCAATCCTTCTGAAATGCAATACCCAAACTGGAACATATTAGCCTTTGCCTTTTTCATATTACTGTTTTCGCCTGCTACTATTTTCGCTCAATCTGATTCGCTAAAAGTAGATAATCTTTATCAAACTGGAAAAGATCTTTACTACGATGGCAGCTATGAAAAAGCGATCAAACAATTCACAAAAGTTTACGAACTACAGCTTAAAATTTATGGCCAGGAAAGCGAACCCGTGATGAAGATCACTCTATCGGCTTGGTTCGGCAAATCGAAAAATGCGAAATCATCCAAAAGCTTTGGAAGTATTACAATCAGGGTCTTGAAATTGCCAAAAAATTAAGAGGCGAAGAAAGTGAAGATGTCATCGATTTTTATTGGGGATTAGGCGCTACACGAAGCCAAATGTATGACCCAAAAGGTGCAATAGTTTATTATGAAAAATGCCTGGACTGCCTATTCTAAAATGTACGGTCCGGAAAGCTCAGAAGCCGGCAACATGTACATGAATATTGGGAGTAGTTTTCAGAAAATGGCCAACTACCATGATGCGGAAAAATATTACCAAAAAGCATTTCAAATATTTACAAAATCCTCGGATCCGGAAAGCGAAGATTTCAACAGGATCTATAGCAATCTGGGGTATCTGTATCGCAAGGTGGGCAACTACGATCGGTCCATTGAATTTGGAGAAAAAGCATTAGAGATCAAGTTAAAACATTACGATCTTATGCACCCCAGCGTCGCCAAATATCATCGAAATATTGGAAGAGCATTTCAGGGAAAAAACGAATTTGAAAAAGCGCTTCCTTATATGTTGAAAACAGTCGAAAATCAGGAAAAATCTTTAGGAAAAAAACATCCGGAAACCGGAGGATCATATGGAGAATTAGGAAATCTATACGCAGATATGGGCGAATACAAATTGGCCTTAAAATATTATGAAAAAGCAAGAAAAATACAGGAAGCCACGCTCAGCCCAACGCACCCATACCTGGTTGGAGGATATTTCAATGTTGGTACCGTTTACGAAGATATGGGCAATTTTGATAAAGCCATTTCCATGTACCTGTTTGCACTCGAAAAATTCAAAGCACGAAGTTATCCACCTAAAAATTTAATTGCAGAAACACAACGCAAAATTGCTGGCTGTCCTTTTTCAAAAGGAGGAAATTGATTCAGCTTTGACATTGATTCAATTTAGCTTTAAAGAAGTAGCTCACGATTTCACGTTTGATCAAAATGACTTTTATAAAAATCCGGTTTTAAATCAAATTCAGGATGAACCAGGCTTTTTAAAACTCTTGAGTACCAAAGCACAATTTCTGGAAGGTAAGTCTGAAAATGCTACTCAGCAAAATGACCTCGAAGCAGCGTTTAAAACGCTGGAATTAGCTATTGAATTGATTGAAAAAATGCGCAAAAGTTATCAGTCAGAAGAAGCACGCCAGTTTCTAAATTCCAAGACTTCACCGATTTACAAAAAAGCGGTTCAACTATCTTTTGATCTTTTTGAGTTGACAAAAAACCAGGATTATCTATTCAAAGCTTTTGAAATATCTGAAAAAAGTAAAGCCAGCATTTTATGGCAGAATCTTAGTGAAAATCTCGCACTCCAAAGTTCGTCGATCCCACAGACAGATTTGGATGCCTTAAATCAGCTAGAAGTTGAAATTTCAAATCTTGAAGAAAAACTATTTGACGAAAGAGCCGATGAAACGGTGATCAAAACCTTACAAAGCCAAATTTTTGATTTAAAATTAAAATATGAAAACCGGATTGCAGCCCTCGAAAAACAAAACCCAAAATATTTTCAAATCAAATACCAGGCACCAAATATTCAGCTAAGCAAGATTATCAATAAACTACCAAACGCATCGACCGCGATCCTTGAATATTTTTATGATGATAAAAACATTTACGCTTTTGTTATTGCAAAAAATGGTTTGACTGGTTCAAAAATCAAATTAGAAAAACCTTTAACGGAGACGATAAAATTGTTGAGAGAAAATAATGTAGTAAATCTTCTTCACGATAAAGCTGACAATAAAAGGTATATTTTGTCACTCAACGAACTGCATCGATTATTGATTGAACCTGTTATTTCACAAATTAAACCCCTTGAAAACTTAATTATCATTCCACACGGTGTTTTGCAATATTTGCCTTTTGAAATGCTCGCTTCAGAACAGGAAAGCGATTTTAGAAAATTGAATTTCCTAATTCGAAAATATAATATCCAATACGAATGGTCCGCTGCTTTTTGGTTAAATGAAATTACGGATTATACCGAAAAAAACTATCCTTTCATTGGTTTTGCCCCTTCTTATGGTAATTCGAATAAGGACCTTGCTTTCGCTCAATCAGTTTCTTTTCGATTGGATTTGTCGAATTTGACTTATTCCATTCCAGAAGTAGAAAAAGCGAATTCCTATTTCTCCGGAGAAATATTCACTGGAGATAATGCTACAGAAAGTCATTTCAGGCAAAGTGCTCCAATGAGCCAAATTATTCATTTGGCAACACATGCTTTCACAGATAATATTCAACCGCTGAAATCGGGACTTGCTTTTGCAAATGACTCAATCGAAGATGGTTTTTTGAATGCTTATGAAATATACAACCTCAATCTCCCGGCTGATCTCGCAGTGATGAGTGCATGCAACACGGGTTACGGACAATTAGCTGAAGGAGAAGGTGTGATGAGCCTGGGAAGAGCATTTTCTTATGCAGGTTGTAAAAGCGTTGTGATGAGTCTTTGGCTCGCAAATGATCAATCTACTTCTACTTTGATGAATAGTTTTTACAAAAATCTATCGAAGGGAATGAAGAAAGATGAAGCGCTTAGAAAAGCCAAAATAGATTATCTCAAACAAGCTGATCAGCTGACCGCTCATCCTTACTTTTGGGCGGGAATCGTTGCCGTTGGTGATATGAGTCCTTTGAATAAAACTGCCGGCTTTAGTTGGTGGGTTTTGTACATTTTGGGAATGGCTCTGCTTTTATTTTTAGTAACGAAAAGACTTTCCTCTAAAAAATAAGCTTTCCAATAAGTTTTGAAAATACATTGAATTTCCGCGAATCAAAATCTTTGCGGTTTTCGTTCTTTTTAAAAATAGGAGTTTTATTTTTAATATCTTATAGCCATCAATTTTAAAGACTAACCCAATTGATCGAATTCATCTTAAATACTAAAAAAGTAAAAACAGACCTGCCTTCAGGCACGACGATTCTGGATTTTGTTCGATATCATCAACATCTTTCAGGCACTAAAATCGGCTGCCGTGAAGGTGATTGTGGCGCTTGCACTGTCTTGGTAGGAAGCTTAGAAAACGATGACCTGGCTTATCAAACCATGACTTCCTGCCTCATGCCTTTGAGCAATGCGCAAGGAAAACACATCGTAACGGTCGAAGGGGTCAATATGGAAAAATTGTCTCCCGTCCAGCAAGCGATGGTTGAAAATAACGGAACACAATGCGGGTTTTGTACCGTCGGTTTTGTGATGTCTCTGACGGCTTTTGTGTTGAGTGAAAAGATAAACTATGCATCAGCGGTTGCAGCTTTTGATGGAAATATTTGTAGATGCACCGGTTACAAATCCATTGAACGCGCAGCAGCTGATTTGGTACAAAATATCCAATCAAAACCTAATAATAAAAGATTAAAATGGCTCGTTGACAACCATTTCATTCCTGAATATTTTTTAAATATTGAGCAACAACTTAAAGTATTTAAAAAAAATGAACATACTTCAAAAAACATTGATAATCAGGGATTGATTGTAGGAGGAGGCACTGATCTTTTTGTGCAAAAAGCAGAAGAATTACGAAAAAAACAAACAATAAATTTCTACGATCAGCCACATTTGAATCAAATTGAATCAAAAGATGGAAAATGTTATATCGGCGCATCAACCACCGTATCGGACATAGAACAATCACCTTTGATGCAATCGATTTTTCCAGATCTGAAATCCTACACCAAACTTGTTGCTTCCACGCCAATTCGGAATATGGCAACTATCGGTGGCAATTTCACCAATGCCTCTCCTATTGGCGATATGACTATATTTTTCCTGGCATTAGATGCTAAAATCATTTTAAATCATAAGGACAAAAAACGATCAATCAAACTTAAAAACTTTTACCTCGATTATAAAAAACTGAACAAAAAAACAGACGAGTTTATTGAAACGATTGTATTCAACATTCCAAATGAAACTACCTTTTTCAATTTTGAAAAGGTGAGCAAACGGACCCATCTGGATATCGCCAGTGTCAATTCCGCATGTTTAATTGAAACCAATGACGATGGAATTGTTCAAAAAATAAATTTATCTGCCGGAGGTATTGGACCGATACCGAAATATTTGAAGGAAACTTGTGCGTTTTTGAGTGAAAAAAAAGTTGATGACCAATCAATTGAAGAAGCTATAAAAGTCTTGCAAAAAGAAATCTCGCCAATTAGTGATGCCCGCGGAAGCGCTGACTATAAAAGACTATTGTTAAGACAACTTTTTTTAGCGCATCTCATCAAGTTTTTCCCTAAAATCCTCTCTCCTCAACGAATCGCAGCGCTATGACCGAAAACAGACCAAATATCTTTCTTTCAAAAAAAGAACAAAACATCGACGCCGCTAACCACGTCAGCGGACGCTCTCTTTTTGTAGATGATATACCAGTCAGAGAAGGAACGCTTTACGCAAAAGCATTCTCTTCACCAATCGCACATGGTACAATCAAAAGCCTTGATTTTTCAAAAGCAGAAAAAGCTGATGGTATTGTAAAAATAATTTCCGCTGCCGATATTCCTGGTGAAAATCAAATCGGTGGGATCATTCCCGATGAACCACTTCTTGCTGAGGATGAAGTTCATTTTCAGGGGCAACCTATTTTGATAATCGTAGCCGAATCTGAGCATCAAGCGGAGGATGCGCTTTCCCTGATTTCCCTTGAGTTTGACCATTTGCCAATTATAACAAATCCACGGGAAGCTTTCAAACAAGGGAAACTTTTACATTCTTCCAGAACTTTCAATCTTGGAAATCCGAATGAAGTTTTTCAAAAATGTGCACACGTATTTGAAGGCAAAGTTGAAATTGGAGGACAAGAGCACCTATACCTCGAAACACAAGGCGCTTATGCATACCCCCTTGAAAATGAGAACATTAAAATAAACAGTTCAACTCAAGGTCCAACGGCTTTGCAACGCACAGCAGCAAAAGTTTTGGGTTTTCCGATGCATAAAATTGAAGTGGATGTCACTCGTCTTGGAGGTGGATTTGGCGGTAAAGAAGACCAGGCAACGGGTTGGGGAGTGATGGTCGCGCTCGCAAGTCACTTAACTAAAAGACCAGTTAAATATGTGCTCCATCGAATGGAAGATATGCGCATGACTGGCAAACGCCATCCTTACAGTGCTGATTATAAAATTGGTTTGGATGAGAATTATAAAATCATCGCCTACGAAGCTACTTTTTATCAAAACGGAGGAGGAGCAGCTGATCTCTCCCCCGCGGTTATGGAACGAACGCTTTTTCACGCTACCAACAGTTACTTTGTTCCGAATGTAAAAGTGACGGCGCATGGCTGTAAAACCAATCTCCCGCCAAATACAGCTTTTAGGGGGTTCGGTGGCCCGCAGGGCATGTTTGTCATGGAGTCAGCTATCGATCACGCCGCAAAAGAGTTGGGTATGGAAGCTGATCAAATCCAGGAGAAAAACTTACTCAAAGATGGACATGAATTTCCTTATGGGCAAATCGTTCAGGATGGTGAAGTAAGCAATTGTTGGAAAAAAATTTCAGAAAAATATGACCTTGAAAAGCTGAAAAAAGAAGTTACTAATTTTAATAAAAACAATACTTTCTTAAAAAAAGGATTAGCGCTAATGCCCGTTTGTTTTGGAATTTCATTTACAAACACGATGATGAATAATGCCCGGGCATTGGTGCATATTTATTCAGATGGTAGCGTTGGTGTAAGTACCGGAGCTGTGGAAATGGGTCAGGGTGTAAACACCAAGATGATGCAGGTTGCTGCTAAAATATTCGGTGTCGCTCAAAGTAGAATTAAGATTGAAACGACCAATACAACCCGTGTTGCCAATACTTCACCTTCAGCAGCCAGCTCCACTGCAGACCTGAATGGCAAAGCCCTTTTTGACGCTTGCAATCAGATTCTAAGTCGTTTAAAAGAGACTGCCCAAAAAGTTTTGGAATTACCCCAATCCACTTCTATTGAAATTGTAAATGAAAAAATAGTCGCTGACAACAAACCAACTGATTTAACTTGGGCACAGATCATTCAAACTTCTTTCATAAATCGAGTTAATTTAAGTGCAAAAGGACATTATGCTACGCCGTTCATCCATTTTGATAAAACAAAAGAAAAAGGGCATCCGTTTGCTTATCATACCTATGGAACTGCAATAATTATAAGCACTGTCGATTGCATTCGCGGTACTTATGAATTTGATGCGGTTCATGTGGTCCATGATTTTGGAACGAGTATGAACCGGGCGATTGATCTGGGACAAGTTGAAGGAGGAATCGTCCAGGGCATCGGCTGGATGACGATGGAGGAATTACTTTACAATGAAGAAGGAAGGCTTTTATCCAATGCTTTATCCACTTATAAAGTGCCGGATATTTATTCGGTACCTAAAGAAATCAACGTTCACTTTTTAAATACCGATGGCCCCGAAGGAGCGATTTTCAAATCCAAAGCAGTCGGCGAACCTCCTTTAATGTATGGAATCGGAGCTTATTTTTCATTAAGAAATGCAATTCTTGCTTATAATCCAAATGCGCTTATTCCATATGAAGCACCAATGACTCCCGAAAAAATTTTGATGGCTTTGTATGGTAAAACAATCATCGAGCATGATGAATGACTTAGCCATATATTCCAAAAAATGCTGGATCAACCAAAAACTTCAAGAAGCTACGATTTTTGTAAAAGACGGTTTGATCTCCCAAATTTCTTTTGGAAAAATGATTCCTTCAAATGGAAATTTCGAAGATGCCGGTGAAAATATTTTGATGCCCGGAGTAATCGACGCACACGTTCATATTAACGAACCCGGAAGAACCGAATGGGAAGGTTTTAAAACAGCAACACTGGCTGCCGCTGCTGGGGGTACTACCACTTTGGTGGACATGCCACTAAATTCAACTCCGGTTACAACCTCAAAAGAATTCCTGATGCTTAAATTAAAAGCAACTGGAGGAAAACTGAACGTCAATTGCGGCCTTTACGGAGGAATCGTTCCAGATAATATCAACGAATTGGAAGAGCTAATTCAATCCGGTGTTCTCGGAATTAAAGCTTTTTTAACGCATTCCGGGATCGATGATTTTCCAAATGTAACTGAAAAAGATCTTGAAAAAGGAATGGCCATTCTTTCTAAATATGATCTTCCGCTTTTAGTCCATTGTGAATTGGAGGAAGCCAATTTGGAAGCTCAAAAAGTTTTAAATGAAAATCCCTCCAGTTATAAAGCATACCTCAACTCGCGGCCAAAATCATGGGAAAACAATGCAATCAGATTGATGATAAAATTGTGCAGGAAGTACCATTGCAAAGTTCACATCGTTCATCTTTCCTCCGCTGAAGCATTAAACGATATCATCGAGGCAAAGAAAGAAGGATTGCCCATTACTGTGGAAACTTGTCCGCATTATTTACTTTTCAATGGGGAAGAAATTCCTGATGGAGATACACGCTACAAATGCGCTCCGCCTATTCGCGAAAAAACGAATAATGATCAACTGAAAAATGCCATCGCAAATGGTGTGATAGATTTTTTGACAACAGACCACTCCCCTGCTCCGCCTGAGGTCAAAGAACTGGAAAGTGGAAATCTTAAAAAAGCCTGGGGAGGAATCGCAAGCTTACAATTTTTGTTGCCAGCGTCCTGGAGTGCTTTAAAAGAAAAAATTTATTTGGAATCTTTTATTCCGCTAGTAACAGAAAAACCCGCTCAGTTTTTAAATTTAAATCATAGAAAAGGTTTTTTAAAAGAAGGCTATGATGCAGATTTTGTAATTTGGAATCCTAATGAAGCATTTGCCGTATCTGAAGAGATCATTTTTCATAGGCATAAAACGACACCATATTTAAATCGAAAATTTTTTGGAGCGGTAAAACAGACTTATGTCAATGGGAAAAAAGTTTTTGATCAAAATGATTTTTATTATAAAAATGCAGGAGAAATATTATTGCATCAATGACACATTCTGAAACCGTAAATTTAAAGTATAGCGATTTTACTGACCTGGCTGCTGAGAAACTTGGTGGAAAAGTGTTGTATGCTACCGACGATTTTTTTGCTGAAAAAGAAAATTTGATTAAACCTGGAAGAGGAATTTTTGTAGCGGATAAATACACCGACCGAGGAAAATGGATGGACGGATGGGAATCGCGACGTAAGCGAACCCCAGGTAATGACTGGTGTGTGATTGAATTGGCGACAATAGGAACCCTGTTTGGTTTAGATATTGATACCAATCATTTTTTAGGAAATGCTCCCCTGCATGCTTCTGTTGAAGGAGCACTGCTTGATCATTCTCCATCAGAAAAGGAAATTCTTTCTGGCAATATTAAATGGAAAGAAGTTTTACCAAAAAGTTCGTTAAAACCAGGTAGCCAAAATCAATTTGATAGTTCCAATCATGAAGTATTTTCTCACCTGCGATTACATATTTATCCGGATGGTGGTGTGGCAAGATTTCGTGCTTATGGAAAGGTTTTCATAAATTGGGAAAACTTAAATCCGGAAGAAGAAATCGATCTTGCCGCTGCTATAAATGGCGGAAAATCAATCTATTGCAATGATATGTTTTTCAGCTCAATGGATAACCTCATCATGCCCGGAAGAGGTATCAACATGGGCGACGGTTGGGAAACTAAGCGCAACAGAACACCTAATAACTGCGATTGGGTCATTATAAGGTTAGCCAAAAAAGGGCATATCAATCGCATCGTTGTGGATACCAATCACTTCAAAGGAAACTACCCTGATAGTTGTATGATTGAAGGCTGTTCAAGCTCGGATGATCCGATTGGCTTGGAAGATCAGGCCACTTGGTTTCCGCTACTAAAAAGGCAACAACTGGAAGCTGACGCGGCACATATTTTTACTAAAATTGAGCCTCATGCTGAAGTGACCCATGTACGGTTGAATATTTACCCGGATGGTGGAATAAGCCGATTACGACTTTTCGGAAAAATCCTTCAATAATTTATGGGATGGACTTTCACATATCTTTTCGCAGGCGTAATTTTGCTGTTGTTAATATATTTGACTTATCAGTTTGAAGTTATTTTCAAGCATAATAAAAATGTATCTGAAAGTGATATTTCCGAAACCAAAAAAGAAGCCTGGAAAAATAAATTGAGCTATGCTAAAGGATTTGTTTATTTTGGAATAGTCCTCACCATTATTGCCATCTTACTCATTTTTTATACCCAGATTGAAGGCTCCGTTTATGAAGGTCATTTCCGGGAATGGCTGAATATTGTTGTCCGTTTGATGCATGTCACTTTTGGAATTGCATGGATCGGCGCTTCGTTTTATTTTGTTTTTTTAGAAAATTCTTTAAATCGAACTAAAGGGCTGCGAGATGAGCTCGCCGGAAACCTTTGGGCCGTTCATGGTGGAGGGTTTTATTATCTTGAAAAATATAAAACCGCTCCCAAGATCATCCCCACTGATTTGCACTGGTTTAAATACGAAGCATATTTCACCTGGCTGAGCGGATTTACTTTACTTTTCGTAGTTTATTATTTCAATGCCAAAGCCTTTCTCATTGATAAAAATGTACTGGATATTTCACCGATTACGGGAATTGCGATTGGCATCGGATCATTCGCCCTTGCCTGGATTATTTATGACCTTTTATGTAAAACACCCTTGCTCAAAAAAGGTATTTGGCTAGCTATCCTGGGTTTTATTATAACCACTGCTTTTGCCTGGTTTTATTGTCAGGTTTTTAGTGGTCGTGCAGCATATATTCACTTTGGAGCTATGCTTGGCACTTTGATGGCAGGCAATGTGTTTTTTGTAATAATACCTGCTCAAAAGGCAATGGTTAAAGCTGCCAAAAATAAAACACCATTAGATCCAAATCTGGGAAAAAATGCTGGATTACGATCTTTACACAACAACTATTTTACACTGCCTGTCCTTTTTGTGATGATCAGCAATCACTTTCCCAGTACCTTCGGGCATGAATATCAATGGGCAGTACTTGCTGCCATTACATTAGGAAGCGCTGGTGTAAAACATTATTTAAATTTAAAGGAGCAAGGGCAATTGTCTGTCATGGTTTTACCGGTTTCGATTTTGCTGCTGCTCGCTGTGGCATTTATTACTGCTCCTCAAATAAACACAGATGAATGTAAATCAGAAGTGAGTTTTGCACAGATTTATCCTATTATTACTGAGCGATGTACCACTTGTCATTCTTCAAAACCAACGGACGATGTTTGGACGGCGCCACCAAATGGTGTGGTTTATGACACCCCTGAGGACATCGTAAAACTAACTGATAAAATTATGCAGCGAGTCGTTGTGACTAAAACGATGCCTCAAAATAACAAAACCGGGATGTTACCCGAAGAAAGAGAATTGATCCGTTGCTGGATCAACCAGGGAGCAACTTTAGATTGAAACCTTGAAAATAAAATAAAATGACATTTGAAGAATTTAACCAATTAAAACCTGGAGAAGCAAAAGTTGAGTTATTGAAATGTTGTGGTTCTGAAAAATGGGTTGACACTATGGTGGAATCTTTCCCTTTTAAGGATTCAATTACCCTTTTTCAAAAAGCAAATAATATTTGGTATCATCAATGTAACGAAAAAGACTGGCTAGAAGCTTTCAAATATCATCCAAAAATTGGAGACATTTCCAGTTTAAAAAAGAAATACGCCAATTCAAAAGACTGGGCATCAAATGAACAGTCGGGAGTCAATACTGCATCTCAGGACACCATCGAAAGTTTAGCAAAAGTCAATCAGGCTTATGAAGATAAATTTGGTTTTATTTTTATCATTTGCGCAACGGGTAAAAGCGCTGACGAGATGTTGAACTTGGCCGAAGCCCGTTTAAAAAATTATCATGAAGCTGAGATCCATCTTACGATGGGAGAACAGCAAAAAATTACTTTGATTCGATTACTTAAATTACTCGAAGACATTTCTCAAAACCAACGAAGTCAAATTACAACACATGTTTTAGACACCTCAATCGGTGCACCGGGGAAAGGAATTCTTATCCGTTTACAAAATCAAAAAAATGAAACCTGGCAAACCTTTGCTTTAGGATTGACGGATGACGATGGAAGAGTTGGAGACCTGTTGCCAGCCTGGAAAACACTTTCACCAGGTAATTATCAGATTGTTTTCGATACCGCGGAGTATTTTAAAAAATCAGACACAAAAGGATTTTATCCTGCAGTCAGCATTCAATTTACTGTTTTTGACGATAGCCATTATCATGTGCCACTATTACTCAATCCTTATGGTTATTCCACTTATCGGGGGAGTTGAATAGAATTATTTTCAATTTTTCAACGAATCCTCGTTTGTATTTTTAACAGCTCAATCAGTTGTAAAATTCACGCTTGAACTTTGAAGTAGTGTAATTATCCACTGTTTATTAAAATAAATCAAAATCTTATAAAAGAGTGACTCACCTCGTCAACACCACATCACCACTTATCATCTTCAACTCACCCGTTCTCGTATCCGTATAGCGCAACAGATAAACATACACTCCTATTTGTGCGGGCTGGCCTTTGAAAGTACCGTCCCAGGAATTGTCGCCTTTTGCATCATACAGTAAGCCACCCCATTGATTGAAAATTTTTAGAGACTCGATTCGATGGTGATTTCCGTAAGCAGTGAAAACGTCGTTGGTGCCGTCCGCATTAGGAGAAAAAGCGTTGGGCAAATAAATGGCTTCGCTGCAATCCTGTATTTCAATGACAATAGATGCTGAAAATAGGCAGTCTTCCTTAAGAGCTGTAAAAGTATAAGTCCCGGAAATATTAGTAGTCCTTGGACTTTGAGGATATCCATCATCCCACCAAAACTCATCAAATAGATTTCCGTCAGGACCAAACAAAAAGTTATTTTCTTCGCAGAGGATCGTGTCATTGCCCAGGGCCATTGCGGCATTGTTGAAATAGTCACTTATAAAAGAGACATTGATACTATCTTCAGCTGTACAAAGTCCATTGCTTACGGTGACAGAGTATGTCCCTGAATGCAGTATCTCTCTGAATGCTAAGGAAGACTGATCTTCCCATTCATAAGAAATGCCACCTAAAGTAGTGGCGTCTAGTATTACTGGCTGTTCATTACAGGCAATTATGTCGTCATTTAAATCAAGCTCAGGAATTGGCAATACAATGGTACTAGTTTGAAAAGTATCCGAACATCCACCAAAAAAGGTGATCTGTTGGAGTTCAACTAATCCCGTGTCTGGGAAACACATTTCTCCAGGGTTCTGTGTATTAGGGGATTGTATGCTTGTACCACTCCAAAGCCAGGCATCGGCATTTTGTTGTTGTAGGTTTTCGATTGTAGTACAAGTATTTGCACAAAATGTATCCGAGAGCAAGAAGTCAGGTATTGGAGGTAAAGGGGTATCACAATAATCAACATATTCGACTTCCGTTTCAATCAAATCCAGGCTCAAGGGAATGGAAGAATTTATAAATACTTTCCTTTGCCAATTAACTGATACTGTATCAATTGAAACATCCTCCATTTTCAGACAAGTCTTTATTGCGGGGCAATTCGATACATTACCTTCTAAATCTGTTTTTATCAATACGGTTCTCGACGGCGTCCCCTCCAGAGAAATATTTGCGTACCCCTCATTTCCTACAATTACTCCGGGCAGTCTTCCCGAAACATCAGATCGTCCGTGTTGCTTAAACTGCCATTGGATATTGCCTTGGGAATCCAGTTTAATAATTATCCCGTATTCATTAACAGCGCTTATTCTTTTCAAATAAACAATACAACCGCCATCATCTGTGACTAATGCCTTGCAAGTTGAATAAAATCCTTCAACCTTTATTTTTTTTGCCCAATTTATATCCCCTTCACTATTGGTATGAGCTAAAAAAGCTTCACTCTTATCTGAACCGTTATCACTTCGATAAGCTCCGGAAATGAGTAAATCTCCATTAGGGTAAAGATCTGTAGAAAATAATTGTATCCCCTGATAGGTTTTCGATTTTAATACTTTTCCATCCATTCCTAACCATATCAATATTCCATCATAGCTTTCCTGAAGGATATTAAAAAGCCATCCACTTACAAGGTACTGGTCGTTATTTGTAATGGCCAAAGAGTTTGAACGAGGAAAATGATTGCTGGATACACCATAAGTATAGCTCCAGTTAATATTCCCTGAAGGACTCAGGCTAGTGAGTGAAAGGTTTTGTTGAAGGTCGTTTGATGAATGAGCCGCCAATATTCCAGCATCAGAACCGAGTGTTAATCTCGTACCATAAAAAAATGATTTAACCTCTCCAATTTGTGTTGCCCACTCAATGGTATTTGTTGAACCTGCAATTTTAAGCACCAATTGTCGATCTATATTATTTTGAGGATCATGAAAAGGAATGGAGGCAACAATTGAATTATCAGCGAGGATTGACAACCCATTGACAGGATAGGATTCTTGTAACCCTATCACCTTTTTCGTCCAAAGCAACCCACCGTTTGTATTAAACATTTGTAAAAACGGACCATCATTACCTGGTGATAATCCTGCCACTAACAATTTGTCTGGTGCAACAACCTCCAGGTTGATGCCTGCCCACCCCCCTTCTTGAGGATTAGCTATTTTTTGAAAAGTCTGCCCATAACCAATTTCCAGCAAAATGAACGTGAAAAGCAAAATGAACAGTGTCCGTTTATTTAACATGGCTTCTTTTATTCATAGCTCAACGTTTAAAAACTACTGAAAGAGAAATATTAATCCTTCTTTAATTGCAATATATTATTTTAATTTCAATTTAGCTTCGCCTGCTTTTCTTATTAGGTCAAGTGTCTTAATGATTACCATCACTGAGATATGCTATCTGAATAGTTAAATGTGAAAAACTTTGTAATAACAGGGAGTAAATTAATTCAAAAAAGAAAGTAAAAAATCTCGCTGGCATTTGTGAGTTAAAAGAATACTTACGAATATTGATTCGAGTATATTTTAACTCAATCATTATTAAAAAAATCATGAACCTAAGCATTCCTTCTTTTAAAAAAGAACATATACTTTCAAAACTACGTAAAGCAAATCTGGATTTTCAAAAAACTTATCCAGGAGATCGATCTGATCGCCAACCAGTCCATACCGTCTACGGAGGGGCTGATCTTTTCAAATACAATACAGCTGAGATTCTTGGAGAAAAAGCACTACAATCTTTGCAGACTTATGCACCAAATTTTGCGGTTTTTGGAAAAGTATTCCATTTGGAAGGGGCTGAAAAATTACCTTTAAAGGAATCTGAAATTGACCAGCTTGAAAAACAATTGAAAAGCCGCTCCCCTGCTGAAAGGAGGGCTCATCCAGCTAGCTTGTCATTCGAAGTTTATAATAAAGTAATTAAAAAATTAAAGACCGAAGCCGTTGAGGATTTTAGAATTGACTTTGAAGATGGTTTCGGAAATCGCTCTGATGATGAGGAAGATAAAGTTGCAGTGCAGGCAGCACTTGAAGTGGCTAAAGGAATGGAACTTGAAACGCTTCCTGCTTTCGTTGGTATCCGAATCAAACCTTTTACCGAAGAGTTTAAAGAAAGGGGCTTACGTACTTTGGATATTTTTTTAACCACGCTTTTGAAAGAAACCAATGGAAAACTTCCAGATAATTTTGTGGTCATGCTACCAAAAGTAACGATCGTCGAGCAAGTGGAAGCTTTGGTTCAGTTTTTTGAGATTTTTGAAGAAGAATTTAGTTTGCCCGATCGTACTTTTAAAATGGAAATGATGGTTGAAACTACCCAATCCATCATGAGTAAAAAAGGAAAAAACCCACTCAGGAAATTTATACTTGCAAGTGATAGAAGGATGATCGCGACACATTTTGGGACGTATGATTACACCGCCTCCTGCAACATAACAGCCAAATATCAGGAGATGGATCATCCGGTTTGTGACTTCGCACATCATATGACAAAGGTCGCTTTGGCGCATACCGGTATCTGGCTTTCCGATGGTGCAACCAACACGATGCCTATCGGTCCCCACCGTGGAAATGAGTTGACTGAAGATCAGTTAATGGAAAACGAAAAAGTCGTTCACCATGCCTGGTACAAAGGCTATCAACATGTCCGGCATTCGCTCTGGAATGGATTTTATCAAGGCTGGGATTTGAATCCGGCACAGCTCCCGATGCGGTATGCTGCTGTGTTTGCCTTTTTCCTGGAAAGCTACGATGATGCTGTTGATCGATTGAAAACTTTCGTTGAAAAAGCGGCACGGGCAACGCTTATCGGAGATGTTTTTGATGATGCAGCTACCGGCCAGGGTTTGTTGAATTATTTTCTCCGGGCATTAAATAGTGGCGCAATCAGTGAAGAAGAAGTTTTGGCAACCGGCTTAACTTTGGAGGAAATCAGAACACGGTCTTTTGCAAAAATCCTTAAAGACCGAAAGGAAAAGTAAATAACGCTTATGAAAATTTGGCGGTTTATAAATGACAAATTGAATCAAAATATTCCCCTCGTATTGCTTTACGTTTTGGATAGTAAAGGAAGTTCTCCGGGAAGACAGGGTTTTAAAATGGCTGTCGCAAAAGATGGTGAAATTATGGGAACAATTGGAGGTGGTATCATGGAACATAAACTTGTTGAACAAGCCAGATCTATTTTACAAAATGGAGTAGAAAAAAATATTTTAAAACCACAATATCACGATAAAACGAGCAGCAAAGACCGTTCAGGAATGATTTGCTCCGGCAATCAATTTGTTGCGTTAATTCCTCTAAATCAATCACATAAAAATACTATTAAGCAAATTGTATCTATTTCGAAAGAACGAAATAATGGTCTTTTAAAAATTACGCCAACTGAATTCGCATTTTCTAAAAATATAGACCCAGCATCTGATTCTAAAAAGGATTTTAAATTTGAAAATGAAGAAAACTGGTCTTATTCAGAAAGTATCGAATCCGCTTCTGTCGTTCATATTATTGGTGGCGGGCATGTCGGACTAGCGCTATCGGAAGTAATGAATTTATTGGGCTTTTATGTCAAAGTGTACGATGATCGCTCTGAGTTAAATACCCTGGAACAAAACCGATTTGCACAGGAAAAAATCATTGTCGATTATGAAAAAATCGATCAACAAATGGAATTTGACGAAAGTGATTTTGTTACTATTATGACCTTTGGATATCGCAGTGATAAAGCCATTTTAAAACGGCTTTACGATAAAAAGTTTGCTTATATTGGGATGATGGGTAGTGCAGCAAAGACTGATGAATTATTCCAGGAATTAGTTGATGAAGGTATCCCAAGAGAAAAACTTAGCTACATTAAGGCACCGATCGGAATCAATATTTCCAGTAAAACGACAATGGAAATTGCCATCAGTGTAGCTTCGGAAATCATCAGCGAAAAAAATAAACATCACCCTTCTCAAAGAAAATTAAATACCCAATAAATGAAAAACAGAGATCAGCATTTTATGAAAATAGCCATTGCACTTGCTGAAGAAGGTATGAAAAGCAACCAAGGCGGACCTTTTGGTGCCATCGTCGTGAAAGGTGATGAAATCATCGGCCGTGGAAGTAATCAGGTCACCTCAACAAATGATCCTACTGCTCACGCCGAAGTGACAGCTATTCGTGATGCCTGTAGAAATATTGATACTTTTCAACTGACCGGTTGCACCGTTTACACTTCTTGTGAACCCTGCCCCATGTGTTTAGGTGCCATTTATTGGGCCAGACCCGACCGAATCGTATTTGGCGGAACACGCAAAGATGCGGCCGCCATTGGTTTTGACGATGAATTTTTATATAAAGAACTGGTCACTCCAATTGATCAAAGGGTTATCCCTACGATCCAAATGGAAAGGGCGGCTGTACTCAAAGTTTTTAAAGACTGGGAAGCAAAAGAAGATAAAATCGTTTATTGAACTACTAAAAAAGAATACACACCCTTTGGGCTAGTTCGCGGCATAGTTTCTATTCTTCCGGAATTAGCTTTTGCAGAAACGAAATATTCAATGGCATTTCCCGCTTCAATAGGAGAAATTATAGCTGAGTAAGTGTCATTTTCAGTTTCTCTCGCTAAAATGATTTCAGACCATTTGTCTTTACCTTTCACTCTCCATGAAAGTTTTAATTCGTTTTCGATCAAGCCATTTCTACTGTAATCAATTATCTTTGAAGTCACTTTATAACCCTCCGATTCAGAAACTTTTTGAGGGATGCGATCTACGCTAATGTAAAGCATTTGTGGGTCCCACATTGCACGAGTCCTGCAATGCAAAGCGTCTCCAGAGTTCCAACCAATCTTGCCTTTATAATGCTTCCGCGCTTGATCGGAAAGCGCCGGTTCTTCAGCCATATTAAATTCAAAACCTTTGACAGTATAGCCCGGCATTGCACTTTCCCACTGTTTTAAAGCCACTGAATCTTGATCGATCCCAAAGAGCGGAACATAAATGGTTTGATTAATGATGATTGAATTTGAGTAGGCTGCTAACTCTTCGTCTTCATATCTTTCAGTATCCAATCTCAGAATTTCGTATGGTCGGCCGTAGCAATTTTTCAATTTTGAAAGCTCATTTTGAACGATATCTTCATAAATTGGATAAAGCGAATGATCTTTCGGAGGACGAATTACAAACAATCGTTCTTCGTCCAGCATTTTCATAAAACAATCAATGTGCTGAATTCCATTTTCTTCAAAATTAGAAATGATATTATAGTCTTCTAACCCTAAGAAACTCCTCTGCTTTCTTCAAAAAAGCTGCCCTTTTCAAACCCATGTATTTGTTTTCATTGGCAATGATACACGTCGAAAAAGCAGTACCTCGGCCGTCGGTTAATATGTTACCACCAGTAAAAACAAAAGGCAATTCCACTATTTCAAAATTCATTGCCTCTCCAATTTTATAGGGAGCCATATCTTCAGTTGTAGTCGGAACAACTATTTCTGCTCCTGTTTCTTCATCTTTTTCTGTGAAAATGAAGCCCAAATCAGCATCGCAGGCAATCTCGGAAAATGGTGTACTATTCGGATATTGCCCATCAGCAAGTTTCATTTTTCCATCATCAAAAACAGCATGTGGACCCCAATCTCTCAACCACCACGCATCCACGTCTTGTGGAGCAAAAATAAATTGAACATTTTGAAGATCGATGCCCCATTCGGCATACCATTTCTCCGCTTCTTTTTTTGATGATTCATCTGAAACCATGGTAAACAATTTGTTGTCCTTTGCAAGTTCGACAACTAGTTTGTGAGGAATGCCGAGCGGCCACGCAATGATAGTACCGAGCGCAGGTTCCCATTCGGCGGCCATTCTTTTATTGGAATTTTGTATCTGAGTTCTTTCCTTTTGATTAACTTTTGAATCACCACATGAAAAAAGTAAAAGAAAAGAGAAAAGTGTAAAAATCGAGATTCTATTCATTGGTTTTATTTGTAAAAAAGAATTCTATTCGCCAATATCTTCATTCCAAAGTTTTGGGTGATTTTTGATGAAGTTTTCCATCATTTCGATACAAGTTTTATTATTTAAAACATGCACTTCAACGCCCCTGCTTCTAAGCAGTTCTTCTTCGCCTACAAAAGTTTTGTTTTCGCCAATGATAACTTTTGGAATACCATACAATAAAATCGCCCCGCTACACATCGAGCAGGGTGATAAAGTGGTGTAAATGACAGATTCTTTATAAACACTGGCCGGTTGGCGCCCTGCGTTTTCAAGGGCATCCATCTCACCATGTAAAATAGCGCTTCCTTTCTGAATTCTACGATTGTGGCCTCTTCCAATGATTTTGCCTTTATGAACAAGCACACTCCCAATTGGAATACCTCCTTCTTCTATTCCTTGTTTGGCTTCATCGATAGCAGCCATAACAAACTGATCCATATTGTTTATATGTTATTGGCTAAATTTTAAATAAGTTATTTGCTCTAGATTATTTATTTAAAGCAGATCTTGGTTCCGGGACCCAATGCCCTTTTCCTCCAGCACGGTCATCGTTGAAAGTGGTTGGTGCTTTATCCGCTTCCATATAATTTTTCCAGGATTCATCTTTTGATCCATCATCGCGCCGAACCATGGTGATACATTCCTCAACCGGACAAACCAAAGAGCACAAATTACATCCCACACAATTTTCTTCAATGATATTTGGAATACGATTTTCGATATCGGCAGATAATCCAATCGCCTGGTGCGCTCCATCTTCACAAGCTGTGTAACAAAGCTGGCATCCAATGCATTTTTCAGCATTGATTTCTGCAACGACTTTGTATTTTAAATTGAGATTCTCCCATGTTGTGATGCTTGGAAGCGCTTTCCCTATAAAGTCATCCAATTTTTCAAAACCTTTGTCCTTCATGTAATTTTCAAGACCTGGAATCATTTCTCGAATGATACCAAAACCATAATGCATCACAGCTGTGCAGACTTGTACATTACTTGCTCCAAGCAGCATGTGTTCCACTGCATCCCGCCAATTTTCAACACCACCAATTCCAGAAATTGGAATATTTACACCTTCATGCTGTGCACAATTTTTCACCATATTTAAAGCAATAGGTTTTACTGCTGGACCACAATATCCGCCATTCGTACTTTTTCCATCAACAACCGGAAACGGAACGAAATGATCTAAGTCCACTCCCATGATACTTTGAATCGTATTGATCAGTGAAATGGCATCTGCCCCACCAGCTGAAGCAGCCGCAGCGGGCTCTGTGATATCGCTAATGTTTGGTGTCAGTTTCACAATCACAGGAACATTAGCCACTTCCTTCACCCATTCAGTTATCAATTTCAAAATCGCAGGCTCTTGTCCAACAGCTGAGCCCATCCCACGTTCACACATCCCATGCGGGCAACCAAAATTCAGTTCAATTCCATCGCATCCAGCATTTTCAACATCTTTCACAATCTGATGCCATTCCGCCTTTGATTCCACCATCAGAGAAGCAACCACCGCGTGATCGGGAAAATATTTTTTCACTTCTTCAATCTCTCTCAAATTATCCACTAATGGTCTGTCCGTAATCAACTCAATATTATTAAAACCCATCATCCGCGTATTGCGATAATTGACTGCTCCATAACGGCTGGAAGTATTAATAATTGGAACGCCCAAGGTTTTCCAAACTGCTCCACCCCAACCTGCATCGAAAGCTTTCATAACCTGATAACCAGAATTAGTCGGTGGCGCCGAAGCCAGCCAAAAGGGATTTGGGGATTTGATTCCTGCGAGGTTTGCGGTTATATCTGGCATGAGCGATTAGTTATAAATTATTATTTAACAGTTTCTAGTTTTCTAGAATTTCTAAACTATGAATGCAAAACTTGGTGAATCCCTTTAGCGGCTTGTTTGCCTTCTGCAGCTGCGTTGACTACTTCGGCTCCACCGTTGACGGCATCACCTCCTGCAAAATATTTCGGATTAGTAGTTTGTAAAGTTTTTGGATTTGTTTTTATTTTTCCATGGTCATCCCATTCGAGCCCATTAATATGATTCAGAAATTCAGTCATTTTTGATTGCCCAGTTGCACGAATGACCATATCGCATTCGATGTCAAATTCGGATCCAGAGATTGAGTTTACCTTCCCGTTTTCAATTTTAGTTTTTACAAAACGAACGCCCGTTACTTTATCATTTCCCAATATCGTTTTAGGTGCTACACTAAATATTCCTTTTACGCCTGCAGTCTTGGCCAATTCGTATTCAAAATCATAAGCACCCATACTTTCCTTCGGACGACGATAAACCAAAATAACTTCCGAAGCACCTAAACGAGCTGATTCAGAAGCCGCATCCATAGCTGTATTTCCACCTCCAATGACAACTACTTTTTTGCCCACATTTGTTCCTAACGGATTGATTTTCACTTTTTCAATAAATTCAGTAGCCCCAAAACAATTTTCTAAATCTTCACCTGCAATATTTAGAGAACGAGTTGCTCCCAATCCAACTCCTAAAAAAATCGCATCGTATATATTTTCCAATTCACTCAGCTTTTCGGAAGAATCAATTGGATGATTATAATGAACGTTAAATTGAAATTGATTTTGTAAATATTCCATCTCCTCTTTAACATCCTGATTGGT
Source organism: uncultured Saprospiraceae bacterium (assembly GCA_963793295.1). Lineage (GTDB taxonomy): Bacteria > Bacteroidota > Bacteroidia > Chitinophagales > Saprospiraceae > JAHDHW01. The sequence continues at coordinate 180,899 of CAWBZX010000013.1, forward strand.
CACTTTATAGGGCGCGCATCCATAAAGCGCTAAGCCTGAAGGTTGGCTTTTAGCTTCAAAAATATCTACTTCATAACCTAACAACTTCAATTCACAAGCACAGGAAATCCCAGCAGGGCCAGCTCCAATGATGGCTATCCTTTTTCCATTACTCGGTGCGAGATCGTATAATTTTTTATTTTTTTCAGCAACATTTGAAGTCGCATAACTCTGCAATCTTCCAATCTCAATAGGTTTTACATCTTGATGATTGTAAACACAGGCCCCTTCACAAAGCACTTCTGTTGGGCACACTTTTCCACATATATTTCCAAAATAGTTAGAATCATAAATCGTTTTTGCAGCACCAGTTAAATTACCTGTATGAATTTGTCTGATAAACAAAGGGATATCAATTCCGGTTGGACAAGCTTTCACACAGGGCGCATCGAAGCAATACAAACACCTCGAGCTTTCATAATAAGCCATCGTCGGATTCATGTACGGCTTTAGCTGTGCAAAGCTATGCTCCAGGTCTTTTTCAGATTTTGGTGGGGAATATTCTGCCATGTTAAATCAATGATGAGAGATGAATGATAAATGATAAATTACTTTATTCCAAGATTTTTCTTTTTTGTTAAAATTGAGCTTCGAATGAGTCGCATGATTTCTTGTGGATTGGAATATCTTGAATTAAACTCAGAATCACTTAAATATCCTGTTGAATTTAAAAGTTCAAGCCAAAATTGTGTTTCTCCCGTTTCTTTTTGCGCTATTCCAAGTTTATGAATAAAATCCATAGAACTCTCCGCATTTGCCGCTTCTCTTACCATTGCTCCTGGATTAGTTCCGCATCTTAAAATTTGTTTACTCATTACAAATTCTTTCTTTTCAGTTGAAAGGTGCTTATATAAATTTACAATTCGAACAGCTAAGTCAAATGATTTAGCTCGTAAAGGATCCTTAGGTTTTCGAACCTCATCATTCATATTTCATCATTTATCATTATTTTATAACTCTGTTAATTTACCATAAGTCTCTGGTCGTCGATCGCGGTAAAATTGCCAAACCGAGCGCACTTCATCGATCATATCCAGGTCAAATTCAGCAACCAGCAATTCATCCTGATCTTCAGAGGCCTGCGCAAAAATCTGCCCGCGTGGATCTACAAAATAGGAAGATCCATAAAATCTACCCAAGTTCCATGGCTTTTCGGTACCTACCCGATTAATACAGCCCATGAAATAACCATTGGCAGCTGCATGTGCTGGTTGTTCCAATTTCCATAAATACTGAGAAAGTCCAGCAACGGTCGCAGAAGGATTGTAAACGATCTCAGCACCATTTAAACCCAGTATTCGCGCACCATCAGGAAAATGGCGATCATAGCAAATGTAGACGCCAATTTTAGCATATTTAGTTTCAAAAATCGGGTAGCCCAAATTGCCAGGTTTGAAAAAGAATTTTTCCCAGAAACCGGAAGTGTGCGGAATGTGATTTTTTCGATATTTCCCAAGATAAGTTCCGTCGGCATCAATCACTGCCGCTGTGTTGTACAAAACACCAGCCTGTTCTTTTTCAAATATCGGAACGATCATGACCATCTGGTATTTTTTGGCGTATTCAGCCATCAAGTCGATGGTCGGCCCAGGAATAGATTCCGCAGAATCGTACCACTTGGCATCTTGTCCTGGACAGAAATAGGGCGTGTTGAAAATTTCCTGAAGACATAAAATCTGCACGCCTTGCTTTCCCGCTTGTTCGATGTAAGGAATGTGTTTTTGCAACATCGCTTCTTTTATTTCCTCAATCGAACCTTCACCTTCAGAAATCGGAAGGCTCATTTGGATTAAACCGGATTTTATTTTTCTAGGCATATTTTGGGTTTTATTTTTTAAATCACTTTTGAAATTTTATCGCGCTTTACAAATTGGCCATATCCCTTTTCAATCTTCACTTCTCCATTATCAATGGCGACTTGTCCGCGAAGAATTACGGTTTTACATTTCCCTTTGACTTCCCATCCTTCATAGGCCGAATAATCAACATTCATATGATGAGTATTTACTGATAATTTATGTTTTTCATTTGGATCAAAAATCACAATATCAGCATCTGACCCCACGGCAATACAGCCTTTTTTCGGATACATTCCAAATATTTTTGCAGGATTTGTTGATGTTACTTCTACGTATTTATTTGGGCTGATGTTGCCCTTTTCAACACCCTCTGACCATAGCAATTCCATTCGATGTTCGATAGCCGGATGACCATTTGGTATTTTTGAAAAATCATCCTTTCCCATCATTTTTTGCTCCCATTTGAAAGGACAATGATCCGTTCCGACGATTTGAATCAAACCTTGATTCAATCCTGCCCAAAGTGCTTTCTGATCTTTTTTCTCGCGTAGTGGTGGACTCATCACCCACTTGGCGCCTTCAGGATTTTTTTCGTAAAGGGATGCATCCAGTAATAAATACTGAATACAGGTTTCTACAAAAATTTTTTGATTGCGTTTCGTTGCATCTCGAACCTGATTGAGCGCTCCTTCGCAGGTCATATGGACGATATACGCTGGAACATCGGTGTAAAAAGCCATATCTACAAAACGGCCAGAAGCTTCAGATTCCGTGATTTCAGGCTGGGAGAGATAATGGTACAAAGGAGACAATTTCCCTTCTTTCCGGTGTTTGGCAATTAAGCCATCAATCACATCACCGTTTGTGGCATGAACGGTTACCATTCCTCCACGTTTTTTGACTTCTTGCATCAAAGCCACCATTTGTCCATCGTCAATCATCAAAGCCCCTTTGTAAGCCATAAAGGTTTTGAAAGAAGTGATACCTTCTTCTTCGATCATTTGGATGACTTCTTTTTTAGTCTCGTCATTGAAATCAGTAACCGCCATGTGAAAGGAGTAGTCGCCGTAGCAATTTCCATTCGATCGCCCTTGCCAGGCTTCGAGCGCATGGTGCAAAGATTTCCCTTGTGTTTGCAAAATAAAATCGATGACCATCGTTGTACCGCCATGAAGTGCTGCCAATGTTCCCGTTTCATAAGTGTCGCTTGAAAAAGTACCCATAAAAGGCATATCCAAATGAACGTGTGGATCAATACCGCCCGGAAAAACTACTTTTCCAGAAGCATCGATTATTTGGTCAGCTTGAACATCAAGATCTGTTCCGATAGAGTGAATAGTTTCGCCTTCAATGTAAATATCGGCGATGTAGTCTTCAGAAGCGGTTAAGATTCGGCCGTTTTTTATTAGAATGGACATGGTTATTGATTTTAGAGTTCGAAGTTTTTAGTTGTAAGTTTCTAGTTGGAGGTTAAAATAACTTTGTCATGAACTTCAAACTATAAACTTTTATTCCCAGACCTAAATTGAGAAAATATTATAAGAAAGCAAAATATCTTTTTAAAGTTATGATTCAGGATTTGTAATTTCGCTTGCTAATGAAGGATTAGGCCACATTTTACTCACCAAATAACCTCCTAAAACGGACAATAAAAAAGAAGGGCCAAGTACATCTAATTCATCAATATATGGACCTATCGTTGGAATATTCGGCATTACGAATTTGAAAAAGGGAACGCCCAAAAAACCAACAATCATGGAAGTAATTGCACCAGCTTCTGTATATTTTTTCCAAAAAAGTGATAGGATCATAACCGGACAAAAGGTAGCAGCGATACCCGACCAACCGAAAATAACAAACCAAAAAATCGTTCTTCCGGGAATATTTATCGCCACTGTCATTGCAATTCCCAAAGCAATCAAAGCCATCAATAAAGTAACAATCCTCGAAAGTTTTGTTAGATTTTGATGTTTTGATTCGGGTTTGTAAATTTGTTGATAAAAATCTCTAACTACTGCACTTGAAGCAACAACCAGTAATGAATCTATAGTCGACATAATAGCTGAAAGAACTACGGCAACATACAATCCGACTACCACTAACGGCATCACATTTTCTACCAGGACAGTCAAAACACCTTGTCCATTATTACCAAAAATCGATTCTGGATCAACTCCCTTTTCCGTAAAAAGATATCTGCCAAACAAGCCAACTGTTACGGCTGCGAAATCTGTAATCAAGGTATAAAATATAGCTACCCAACGTCCTTTATTGATTTCATTTTCGTTTTTGATGGACATAAATCGAACAAAAATCTGTGGCGAACCCATGAATCCCAAACCAATCAAAACATAACCAAGGATCGTCGCGATATTCATCGCAGTCAAACCTCCCGAACCCCAAACATTTACCAACCCTTCGTCAATGCTAACTAATTGTTCCATAACAGGCCCTTTATCCAAATAGAATACTGCAACTAAAGGCAGCACCACCAAACCTAAAAACATCAAAATTCCTTGAAAAAGATCAGACCAGGCAACTGCTACAAAGCCACCAAAAAAGATGTACATAACAACTATTGCAAAGCCAAGGAAAGCTCCCTGGAAATAATCCATGTCGAGGAAAGATTCAAAGGCAGAACCTGTCGCGTCGATTTGTGCACTGACATAAATAATCACAAAAACAGATAAAGCCGTGGAGGCGACGATCCGAAGCAGATGGGTTTTAGATCGAAAACGGCTAACCAAATAATCCGGAATCGTAATGGAATCGTATTGATCAGAAAGTCGTTTGAAGGGCTTAGCCAAAATAAACCAGGCCACAGAAACGCCAATCACTTCTCCTAACACCACCCAATAAGCGCTGACTCCTGCTACAGCTCCTAAGCCGGTTAAGCCTAAAAGCAACCAAGCAGATTCTCCTGTAGCTCTCGTTGAAAAAGCGACGACCCAATAGCCTAGTTTTTTCCCTCCAACATAATAATCTTTAAGATTGTTTACTTGCTTGGAAGAGAAATAACCAATTAATATTAGAACGAGGAAATAAAGACAGAGAATAATAATTTTTGTGATCATATTTATTTGGAAGTTTTTACCAACCCCCAATATAACCCAAAGGAAATGAAAAACGTGACAAACCAGGCATAGGAATAAAGATCCATCAAAAAAGGGCCAACTGTTTCAACATCAATCACTTGAATCGTTCCCAAAAATCCTGGAATAACTGGTAGGATACTGATCACAAAAGCAATCCATGCTTTTCCATTCCAACCTTTGTAAATGCCATCAACTTTGAACAGTTGGGCGAGGTCAAGCTCCGTTTTTCGAATAATATAATAATCACAAATCATAATCCCGGCTAATGCGCCCAGCAATGCGGAATAGGCGATCAACCAAACGAAAATGTAACCATGAGGATCTGCTAAAAGCTTCCATGGAAATATCAATATTCCAATAATCCCAGTAATATATCCTCCCATTCGGAAGCTTATTTTGCTTGGCAAAATATTGGCGATGCTATTGGCTGGCGCAACAACGTTGGCAGCGATATTTGTGGAAAGGGTCGCAATTGTCAATCCTATCATTGAAATTATCACGACTAGTGGAGAACTAAATTTTCCTAACAAAACAACGGGGTCCCAAATTGCTTCTCCAAAAATAATGACTGTTGCGCTGGTCACTGCAATTCCAATAAAAGAATACAAAACCATTGTTCCAGGCAAACCAATCACCTGGCCAACAACTTGATCATTTTGAGATTTAGCATATCTTGTAAAATCGGGAATGTTTAACGAAAGCGTCGCCCAAAATCCAACCATCGCGGTCAATCCGGGCCAAAAAATACTCCAAAAATTCACTCCGGAGGCGGCGGCCAATTGATTGGAAGCTTCGAGTATTTTACTCATCGAACCAACTTCAATCCAGGCCCAGGCAAGCAGTCCAATTCCCATGATTAATAAAAAGGGAGCGGCCCAGGTTTCCAGTTCTTTAATCGAATCAATCCCTTTGTAAATAATATACATGTTCATTGCCCAGAACAACATGAAACAACCAAACTGCGCAATGTTAATTCCGATAAAATCACCGAGATAAATACTGTCTGCCATTCCAGGTAACATCACCAAAAGCAGTTGATAAATGGCAGCTCCACCTATCCAGGTCTGGATTCCAAACCATCCACAAGCTACCAAACCTCTTAATAAACCTGCGAGGATAGCTCCATCAATACCAAAATTTAATCGTAAAAACACAGGAAGGGGAATACCGTATTTTGTGCCGACATGGGCATTTAGAATCATCGGAATGAGCACGATTACATTTCCAAGCAAAATTGTGATCAAGGCTTGCCACCAATTCATACCCTGATTTATCAGGCTACTTGCCAGCATATACGTCGGGATACAAACCGCCATTCCAACCCAGATAGAAGCGATATTCCATTTGTTCCAACTTCGGGCTGAAGCTGGGACCGGAGCAAAGTCTTCACTATACAATGGCGAAGCGGAGACATCTTCGGTCAATTCGATGATTTCTTCTTTCATGGTTTGGGATTAAGTTGTTGGGCTAAATTTCCGATAAGCTATTTTTTTAAGCTATCGCAAAATAAATCTAAAAACTTCATTTTAATCAGTTATTTATCTTCATTTCGCAATAGCAAAATTCTTATCAATAATTTTTACGCCTAAGTACTTGTTTAAAGTCAGTCTTTATACTCCTGATCTGCAATAGTTATCGCTTCTGACAAAATCGCCATTCCTTCGTCAATTTGATCTTTTGTGGTTATCAGAGGAGGGGCTACAAAAATAAAATTCCATTTTACAAAAGTAAACATACCTAACTCCCGGATTTTTGCCGCTACTTTTGACATAGCGCCCATTTCGGAAGGCTTAGCATTCCAGGGAGCCATCGGTTCTTTCGTTTGCCTGTTTTTAACCAGTTCAATGCAGCCTAACATTCCGGTGTTTCGAAAATCCCCTATTGATGGGTGGATGTTTTCTAAGTTTTTAACGGATTCATCAATGTATTTTCCCATTTCTACAGCTCGGTTGCTGAGATTATCTTTTTCATAAATGTCCAAAACCGCCAATGCTGCGGCACAGGAAACCGGATGAGCAGAATAGGTCAAACCTAATGGGAAAACCCGATCATTGAAAGTGGAAGCAATTTCCTTACTGACAATCATTCCTCCCAAAGGAATATAACCCGAAGTAAGCCCTTTGGCTACCACCATGATATCAGGAGTAACGTCATGATGGTCAACTCCAAACCATTTTCCTGTTCTACAAAAACCACTCATCACTTCATCTGAGATAGTCAAAATATTATAACTCTGAGCGAGTTCTTTTACTTTTTTCCAGTAAAATGGCGGATACTTAATGCAGCCGGAAGTACCGGATTCACCTTCTATCAAAATAGCTGCAATATTATCTGGGCTTTCATACAAAATAACTTGCTCCATATTTCTAATCGCTCGTTCACCACATTCCTCCGGTGAATTGCTATACCAGGGACAGCGATAGAAATAGGGGTTTTCAACATGGACTATATTGGGACCCTGCTGCGCATCGACCAGCAATTTACGTGGATCTCCACTCGCCGAAATTGCCCCATAGGTGGCACCATGATAAGAACGATATTGTGTGATTATCTTGTGTTTCCCCGTATAAAGTCGTGCAAGCTTTATCGCATTTTCAATGGCTTCTGCTCCACCAAGTGTAAAAAGTGTTTTGCTCAAATCACCAGGCGTTATTTCAGCTAGTTTTTCCCCAAGCTCGCCTCTAATTTTCGTGACCATACTTGGAGCGATATAACTCACTTGTTCCATTTGACGTCTTACCGCTTCAGTGACTTCTTCCCGCCCATGACCTACATTTACATTCATCAACTGTGAAGAAAAATCAAGATATTGTTTTCCGCTTCTATCATATAAATAAACACCCTTTGCTCTTTCAATATTAATCGGATTGAGGCCTCCTTGTTTTGACCAGGAGAAAAAAGTATGGTCGAGGTTATTTTGAAGTATATTTTCGATATCCGTTATCCGTTTTTCGTTATCTGTTGCTGGAAACTTATCCATAAGCGAGGTTTTAATCAATAATTATTTTTTTACCATGCTGTTCAAATATCTAATATAACCATTCAATAACTGTAATGCTCTGGTTATTTTTATTCGTCCAATCTCTAGCTCCTTTTTAGAAATGTAGTTTTTAAATTCGGCAGTGATGGTATCATCAAGTACTTCTGTCATTGAGCCTTTAGCTATTCTTACAAATTGTATATTTTCTTTATAATGATATCGTCCAAACCCTTCTGCAATATTTCTAGTCGTGGAGTTTGCTGCTCTTTTCATGTTGTCAATCAAGTCGTATTTTTCCTCAGGAGGAAATTGCTTTATAATTCTTGTAACCCAAATATTTAATTCATTGAACGAATTAACGAATAACGAACTAACTTGCCCAGTCTGTCCAGGCTTCGGGATTCCATTTGGAGGTGGTCTTTTTCAATTTGGTCCAAAACTGAATGGAACTTTTTCCGGTGATATCACCAACGCCAAATCTGGATTCATTCCATCCACCAAAGGAAAACGGTTCCCGTGGAACCGGAACGCCAATATTTACGCCTACCATTCCCGCACTTACTCTTTCAATCACATAATTCGCCAACCCACCGCTCTGTGTAAAAACGGAAGATGCATTTCCATAATTTGAATTATTTTCAATTCGAATAGCTTCATCCAAATCATCGGTTCGCATGATAGCCAAGACTGGACCAAATACCTCTTCTTTTGCAATAGCCATATCCGGAGTGACATAATCGATCACCGTCGGGCCAACATAAAAGCCACCTTCTTTCCCAACAACAGTTGCATGTCGCCCATCCACCAAAACCTTTGCACCAGCAGCTTCAGCTTCCGTAATGTATCTTTCAATGCGTTCTTTAGCTTCCTTTGTAATGACAGAACCGAGGTTTTTTCCAGGAACTATTTTCTGCGATTCATCGCAAATCTGTTTGATAATATGATCCACTTCACCAACAGCAACCATCGCTGAAGCAGCCATACAACGCTGGCCAGCACAGCCTGACATGGAAGCAGCAATATTAGCTGCCGAGATTTCCGGATTGGCATCTGATAGTACAATTAAGTGATTTTTTGCTCCTCCTAACGCTAAACATCGTTTGAGGTTGGAAGTCGCACGGCGGTATGCAATTTTTGCGACTTTGGTTGATCCAACAAAGGAAACCGCTTCAATATCTGGATGATCACAAATCGCTTCGACAATTTCTTTGTCTCCATTTACTATATTAAAAACGCCATCAGGCAAACCCGCTTCTTTCAACAATTCTGCAATCCGCTGCGCACTCAAGGGCACTAATTCCGATGGTTTTAGAATCATACAATTCCCCAAAACCAACGCATTTGGAATTGTCCAAAGCGGCACCATAAACGGAAAGTTAAACGGAGAAATCGAAGCAACGACGCCAAGTGGAGCATGCGAAGTACGGCATTCAACGCCTTTGCTGACTTCCATGATTTCATCATTGAGCAACTGAGGAAGCGAGCAGGCAAATTCGCATAACTCAATCCCTTTTAAGACCTCTGCTTCGGCTTCGGAATAGATCTTTCCGTTTTCTTTACACACCAAGTTGGCGATCTCTTGAATGTTTTCTTCTAGCAATGTCCGAAATTTATAAAAAACCTGAACCCTCTCTTTTATCGTTTGATTTGACCAATCTTTAAAAGCGGTTTTTGCAGATTGGACGGCTTCATCGAGCACTGCTTTGTTAGAAAGCGGAACAGTGGAAATCGTCGATCCGTCAATTGGACTCACTACGTCCATCGAGCGAGTGTTGGATTCTTTAAAGTTTCCCTGAATATAATTTTTTGCAGCTGGTAATGTGGAGGATGTAATATTCATAATTTGGTCTTTTTTATTTTGTCAGTTCAAAATGAGCGAATTAGATCATTCAAGTCTTATCCAATATTACAATATTTAATAATAAATGTAAAATATTTGAGTCTCTCAAAATCATAAATATTGGATGTTACTTCCAACGGGAAATTACGGAAAATAGATGCAACACATCCTTAAAAATTCAAGAACGGAGTAAGAGTGAATCGGGAGCCCGACTTTTTGTGAAGCAGTATTAATTAGTTGGTGTAGTATCCGCGATCTATTCCAATTTGATTTCAATTAATTCTTTGCGGCTACCTGTAATTCTTTCTTCGATGAATGCTCTTATTTGTTGTTCTCCTTGGTAGGTTTCCTTTGATTTCGAAGTTTTGATTTCGATCAATTCCACTGCTGCGATTAAACTATCATGGCTGCTTTGTATTTTTCAGGTACCCAATCCCCTTTTTTAAAAACAATAGTTACCATTGGTTCAGCATGTTCTTCATTACTGAACTGAATATTTTGTGAATCGTCACAAGCCATAAATGTTAATAACAAAAAGAAAAAACCAAAACTTTTGAATAAGAATCTATTAAAAAGATATCCTGCAATTGGGCAATAATTCTATGATTTTTAATATTTCTTTTTCAGAAAGTTTATTCGAACTTAAATCCAAACTTTTTAAGTTTTGCAATTTTACAAGTTCAGGGGCAAGGATCTTCATTTGTGATTTTTTCAGGTCATTCGAACTCAAATCCAAACTTTCCAAGTTAAGCAATTTTCCGATTTCGGAGGCAAGGATCTTCATTTGTGATTTTTTCAGGCTATTCTTACTCAAATCTAAACGTTCTAAGTTTTGCAATTTTCCGATTTCGGAGGCAAGGGTTTTTATTTCTGGTCTTCTCAGTTTTTCCAAGTGATTTGAACTCAAATCCAAGCTTTCTAAGCTTTCAATTCCGGGAGGAAGGGTATTCAGGTCATTCGAACTTACATCCAAACTCTCTAAGTTTTCCAATTTTCCAATTGCGGAAGGAAGCGTTTTCAGGTCATTCGAACTTACATCCAAGCTTTTTAAGTTTTCTAATTTTCCTATATCGGAAGGAAGCGTTCTCAGGTTATTCGAACTCACATCCAAGCTTTTTAAGTTTTTCAAATTCCCAATTCCGGAAAGAAGCGTATTCAAGTCATTCGAACTCAAATTCAAGCTTTTTAAGCTTTTCAAATTCCCAATTTCGGAAGGAAGCGATGTTAAGTGATTTCCTTCTAAAAATAGAATTTCTAATTTTGAAAATTGGAAAATAGAATCGGGTATTTTTGTTAAGTTTTGATTTTGTAAATCCAGTATACGTATTTTACTAGTCAAATCTTCATTACTTTCAGCCTGTTGATATTCCGTTGCATCCGAAGCAAGCAAGTCACTTTTTGTTTCCCCGTCAATGTTCTTCGTTTCTTTGGCTAAATCGTTATTTTTTTCAAAAGATTTAGCTACATCATGTTTACTTTTGGTAAGTATGTCTTCTTCCTTACTATTAAAATCATATTGGGATATTCCTTTACTCACTAATTCATCCTGAGTTATCCTATCCTGATCAGAATTAAGGGCAGCAATCGTTTTTTCTAACTCATCTTTTTCTGATATCACTCTTTCTTTATGCGCTATTGCCTCTTTTGCTGCAGCCCAGGCTTTTGCTTCTCGATATTGAGCCAATTCTGCACTTCTTTTTGCTTTTTCTTCTGCAGCCTTTGCATTTTTTGCGCTTTCTTCGGCTTCTTTTTGTTTTATCAATGCAAAAGTTTCTGCATCTTTTGCAAGTCTGGCACTTTTTACTGCCTCTGTTTTTTCATTCTCTGCTATTATTTTTTGCTTTACTACCTCTGATTCTGCGCGGAAGGCCATGATCGAAGCGCTTATGGCGATCAATGACAAAACCACTGCACCAATAAGAATCATGTTTGACATCTTTCGCTTGCCTGCCGCCTCAAAGAAGCGGGTTCCGGGAATACGACTTTCTTTACGAGGGTTGGAGGGGCTCATATATTATTATTTTTAAAGGTTGGCAGAATTTACATATTACGATTCATTGCAATATAAAAAAAGTTTTAATACAAAAAGAAAAGAATATGTCAAAATTTGCTTTAGTAGCCCTACTTTTTTAATGCGTAAATAAAATAGAAAATTATGTTTACTCATTTCAAACATAGTCGATCAAATCACGGCGTTGAAAATGGATACACTGCAATGCTAAATAATTAATAGCTAAAGTGAAGATTATACTTTTGGGAAGGTAATTATTCTAATTTGATTTCGATGAGTTCTTTGCGGCTGCCTGTAATTCTGTCTTCGATGAATGCTCTTATTTGTTGTTCTCCTTGATAGGTTTCTTTTGATTTCGATGTTTTGATTTCTATCAATTCCACCGCTGCAATTAAACTATCGAGACTACTTTGTATTTTCCAGGTGCCGAGCCCAAATTGAAATATTTTTTCTGAATTCTGACCCTTAGGTTCTAAATCGATAATCAAAGTATCTGACGCTGTAGGTTCAACAAACTTGTAATGATGATCTCCTTTTTTAAATACAACCATGACAGATGCATTAGTTTCTGTTTCATTAGTAATTAGCACCGTTTGTGCAGGATCACAGGAGATAAAAGTTAGTAGCAGAAGGAACAATCCTAGGTTCCTGATTAAGGTCAATCTATTGCTAATTATTTTCATTGTTCTTTTTGTTTTGTGGGACGAGATCTACCCTATTTTAAAAATTCTTGTATATCCTGTACAATCATTTGATACGCATCATCCTGGTTTTCCCAACTGGCGATAGCCTTACCCACTTCTAAGTTTTTTCGTGGCAGAATCGATGGCATTTGTGTCAATTCTTTGAGTTGTTGCCAATTGCAGGGACGAGTGATGATGGGAATGACGTTTGATTTTTTGTCCTGATGCCGCTGAAGGGCCATTGGCCATTCGTTGTTGTAAATTGTATCAGATGCCAAAAAGTCTGCGCTAACGAGCAACAGAATGATATCCGCACTTTCCATACGTTGCTTGAACGTTTCATCTACTTCTTCACCGGCTCCTATCAGTCCTGAATGCCAGCTCTCCAGAGGAAGCGGTTTTAGGTTTTTATGAATTTCGTCTCTAAAGGATTCATCCTTTGGATCAGCAACGATCAGCAGCTTTTTTTGAGCTACTTCTACACCGGACCGTTCACTGTACTTTTCATGTAACTCCTTAACGAAGTCCGCACTATTGTCCGTTACAAATGAAAAACGAAAAGAGCTTTCGTAAAAATTCCGGGTTTTATTTTGCAACGAACCATCCTGTCGAGAGTGTGCCAGTATATTGCTTTCCTTTTCGAGGTTGAGGCTTTGCAGAATCAATCGCAAGTTCCATTGTTCCCAATCGAAGCCGAGGAAAAGGTAGGTTTTAAAGCTATCAAACTGCCGTAAGAGTTTTGGTGGCAAAGGGGGCTGGTCTTTGACGACATTACTCACAAATTCCACCTGGTCAGACTCTGTAAGCACCAATGATTGTGGATCTTTGTAATGGCCAAAAAGGTTGTAAACCAATGGCGCTTCGGCTGTAGGCAGCTCGATTTCCGGATACGATTCCTGATGATAATTATACCAGGCATGGATGGTTTTGTATTTTCCTGCCTGCTTCAAAGCCTTCACAATGCCATCGTCAGGGGAAGTATTGATAACCAGGCTCACTGGTAAAGCCGCTATTAACTTTTGAATGCTATTAATTTGCCCGTCGTGTTTTTCATAAAACTTCTTTGCCTCATAGCCAGGATCGGAGGAAGTCACGCCATCAATGGTCATAAACCGTTGCATGATATAGGTGAGATTGTGCTCATCAACTTGTTCAAAAGCCACCTCCTCTTCTTCCAGTGTTTCACTCAGCTCTTTGGCAAATTGTGCTGCCAATGGAAGCCCACCGTCTGCTGCGGTCGATACCATGGGCCCCAGTAATACGATACAAGAACCATTTTCGAGGGCTTCCAGTAAATTGTTCCATTGACGCGTTTTTAATGACATTCCGATTCTTTTATTTATTTAATAGCCGCAAGCTGCAGCACAAATGAATGAATAAGCGATTATTCAAATATAATATTGCAATTGGGTAATAATTTTTTAATCTTTTGCATCTCTTCTTCAGAAAGGTCATTCCCATACAAATCCAAGGTTCGTAAGTTCACCATGTTGCCAAGTTCGGAGGGAAGGCTTGTCAGTTCATTCCCACCCAAATACAAGGTTTGTAAGTTCAATAAGTTTCCAAGTTCGGAAGGAAGTTTTGTCAGGCTATTCCCAGTCAAATAAAACTCTTTTAAGTTGACCAAATTGCCAATCTCGGGTGGGAGACTTGTCATGTCATTATAACTCAAATCCAATGATTGTAAATTCACCAACTTGCCAATTTCGGATGGAAATTCTGTCAAGTTAGTCGTACTCAAATTCAATAATTGTAACTTCACCAAGTTTCCAAGTTCGGATGGAAATTCTGCCAGTGGAATCTCATTCAAAAACAACGTTTGTAAATTCACCAACTTGCCAATTTCGGATGGAAGACTTGTCATGTCAGCATTATTAGTCAAATCCAATGATCTTAAGTTGACTAACTTGCCAATGTTGGATGGAAGTTCTGTCAAGTAAGTCATACTCAAATCCAATGATTGTAAATTCACCAAATTGCCAATGTTGGATGGAAGTTCTGTCAGTTGATTATCACTCAAATTCAAGGTATGTAAGTTCACCAACTTGCCAATTTCGGATGGAAGACTTGCCAGTTCAGTATTCCAACTCAAATTCAAGGTTTGTAAGTTGACTAACTTACCAATGTCGGATGGAAGTTTTGTCAGTTGAGTATGAAACAAATCTAATGATTGTAAATTCACCAACTTGTCAATGTTGGATGGAAGTTCTGTCAATTGAGTCCCCCTCAAATTCAAGGTTTGTAAGTTCATCAACTTGCCAATGTCGGGTGGAAGTTCTGTCAGTGGATTTCCATCGAATAAAATAATTTTTAATTTCGGAAATTGAAAAACCGTGTCCGGGATGTGAGTAAAACTTTGATCTCGTAAATCCAGGGCAGTTATTTCAGAAGTTAAATTTTTAATGCTATTGGCCAGTGGATATTCTACTTTATCAGGCCCCAATAAATATTTTTCCTCATTTTTCGTTACCCAGGCAAATCCGGTATTTCTATCAAAAGGGATCGCTCCATCATATTGATAGTTAATAATCGTTTCGCCTTCTTTGTTAATAAAACCATATTTGATCCATCCGTATTCTCCGAATTCTTTTTTTGAAGCCAAAGCCAGGCTATCTCCATAGAAATAAAAGGCATCGATGATTTTTTGGGATAAAGCGTTGCTTGAATCTGCTTTTTCTTTTTGAGCTTCGGCCTCTATCGATTTATTCCATGCAAAAATGGATGTACTTATGGCCAACAAAGACAAAACCACTGCACCAATGGTTATCATCGTTGAGATTCTACGTTTCCGCCGTTCGATAGCCAGTTGGCGTTCTCGTTCTTCCAGTTCTTTTTGTTTGGTGATTCTTTCCTCCTCCAGTCTTCGCTTTTCATAGGCTTCCAAAATAGGCGCCACCAAAGTATCGTGACTGATTTCAAAAGTTCGGCCGAGTCGTGTGTTTTCGGGTCGGATGAGCCGGCTTTCCAGTAGTTTTCCCAGCAAGTCATCATCGATGCCAAAGGTGCCTTTGACTACGGCATCTGCCACGCCTATTCTGCGGCCATCAGCGATGAGCCCTTCCTCAAGGAGTTTTCGGGCGGCCAGTTGGTTTTCCTCGCTTCCCAGGTTTCTGATATGATTGTCGTAGTAGTTCTTCAGAATATGCTGGATGCCTCCCTGGCCACCCAGGAAATCGGCTGTCGCTATGATATTTTCCTTTCCTTCGGATTGTTCGGCTTTTACTTTTTCTTCAACATGCTGACAGACGATCTGCAATTGGAAAGATTCTATCTCGCCGGCTTCATTGCTGAGGTTGTTTTGTATTTCCTGCACGGTCTCCGGAGCATAAGTGAACGGCTGGGTAGTGAATTCGGCGCCAATGAGCGCTGCCGGTTTTTCAATCGCTTCACTGGAAGCTGCGGATTGGAGGGGTTTCAGTTCAAAGCGATTCTGAAGAATAGCCGGCATCTGGTAACGAAGCTGGTGCAGTTCACTCATGCGGTCAGAACGGATCGCAAAGAGGATTGTTATTGCTGGTGGTTCAAACCATTCTAATTGTTCGGGCGTTCGCTCTCGACGCGGAATTTGTTGAAGCGCTTCATCGATATCTTTCGGCCGGCGTCCTTCGATGAGGTCGGAGAGTTGCGCGGCCCATTGGCTTTGAATGGATTTTTCATGATTGAATAATTCTTCAAACTGATCGAAAATCAGCACAGGTGTGGCTGGATTTCCATTTGAGTCCTTGAAATTGCATGCATTGATAGTCTCCCATATTTGGTTGGTACTCTTACCACCAAATTGCGCTAATTTTTTTTGATCGCCAAAAGGATTTAATTCACTCAGTACCGTCTCTATCGGGGACACATTGGTATCCTGCACTCGAATCATGATCGGGAAAAAGTGATTTTTCAACAAAACAGAGCCCAATCCTGCTTTGAGCAAGGAGCTTTTACCCAGGCCGGACTTACCAAAAAGGACAACAAGGGATTTGATCATGACCAGGCTAAAAAGGTCGTCAATCTCATTGGTTCGGCCATAAAAGAGGCGTTCATCTTCTGCTTCAAAAGAACG
This sequence comes from uncultured Saprospiraceae bacterium, assembly GCA_963793295.1. Taxonomy (GTDB): domain Bacteria; phylum Bacteroidota; class Bacteroidia; order Chitinophagales; family Saprospiraceae; genus JAHDHW01. Next base: position 197,397 of record CAWBZX010000013.1, read on the forward strand.
AATGCCGGGATATCGGTCTTTTTTTAGCGCATTGGGGAGGCTCATACCATTATGATTTTCAGTAATATAAGCCAAATTGTTATATAAAAAGGTATAAATACATAAATACTCATGAACACTTATGCGGTGCCCCTTCTATTTCCAGCTAATATTATCGGATCTAACAATCATAAGACAGGATTGCAGAAAGTTTACTCACAGATTTCGTCAAGCCATTTTTGATCGATTTTGCCCATTTCATTGATATGAAACACTGCACCTATTACACAACCTTTTGGCCCAATAGAATCTATAAGGTAGCGGTAGTCAAATCCCATGTCTATTGGCTCGCCTAAAATACTTTTCACATAGGAAGTGTCAGCATCCAGTGGTGTTAATTCAACCACTTTAAATAGACTCTTATAATCCTGGTGTTTTTGATAATGCTGTCCAAATTTTGTTAGGTCATCCACACTTTTACAACCTAGAAAGAAAATAACAGCGAGCAAATATTTCATAAATTTTCTCATTAGCTTTTATAATTTGAATTAACAAAATGTGGTATTACATCAAAAAAAGTATGCTTTAAGCTACCCCAAAGCCCATCAGGATGGCCATAATTATAAGTACCTTTCTTTTTCCCTTCAGTCAAATATTCTCCATTCGGTTGTAAAATAGCTTCGTAAGATCCTCCGTTTGCTGTTTTACTTAAAAATTTCAAATTCGGATTTTTAGGATCATAAGCTTGCGATAATTTAAGACCACGATATGGGTTATCAGGCATTTCGACTTCGTGATCAGGCTGATGGAACTTATTTTTAATTGACGGCTGAAGCTCCCAAATCAGTCCATTTTCATCCTTATAGATTTCATCTACGATGACAGCGTCAAGATTGCCTTCTGGTGGTTTGTTGTGTTTGTTTCTATTTAAATGCCAGTCAGAATTGCCGCATGACCCAAAAGGATACGATCACAATTAGAATTAATATTATAGCACCCATTTTCATGTTTTTTTAAAGTTGAAAACATATTAAATTAAAAGCAAGGGGTTGTTCTGTACCCATCAGTTCCAATGGACAAATCATGATCAATCGTGAATTTGAATTTTTTACCATCTTTGCTACGCGTATATTCTGCATAATCCCAGTTTCCGGAATGCGTTAATTTATAAACCCCATTTTCTTTACCATTGTAAATTTCCGAATAATAAGTTTCGATGTTGGGATGAGCTCCTCCCTTTTGAAAATCCTCTTTTATAAAGGATAAATTCATTGCTTCTTCTTGTCCCTTGTATTTTACTTTTAACGCTTTTTCATCCTTATCGAAACTAATTGAAATTGCCAGGTTGGCATTAGAATCACCTGTATAGCAAATGAAATATTGCGGTTTCACTTCGGATTCATTTGGCCGTGGCTCCGTTTTCTGTTCTTGCTGTATTGGAATCTTTTCTACCGTTTTTTGATCGGTCGAGTCGATTTGGTTTTTGTCGTTTGTGTTCTCTTTTCCATTTGGATCACAGGCAAAAAGAAGCGTCAGTGTGAGAATTGATAGTAAAATATTGATTTTCATTTTTGTGTTTTTAAATATCCAATCAAAAATAATTTTATGGCCTTTCAGATTCAAGTTTAGTTGTTTTAAAAACTTGTATCTCATGTAATTCTTTGTAATGGTAGATAAATTAACTCATTAATTGAAATTTGAAAACCAATCAAATGTTTGTATGCATTGTGGTTAAATCAATTAATATAACTGCTATCACTACTATAAATACTGAGGTTTTTACTAAAGTAAGTTAACAAAAAAACGAACAGAAATTCATACCTTTAAAAAACGAAATAAATAAACCAGACAAAGCACTAACGTTAGGAGTCGCTATCAATACTAAGCACCAACACCTTATAGCTCACTAGATTAATTAATCATCCATGAGGCCTGCAAGTTGCCAGGATTAGTGGGTTAATGGAAAAACTAACAGATTTTAATCAAAATATTACTGCATTTTCCAACAAAAATAAGTGTTATGCGAATACAGGTAAAAGATTTTATGTCAACTCCGGTAACAACTGCTGTTGGAGAAAATAGAGTTCGAGAAATCAGATCACTAATGAAACGCAAAGGAATTCATGCCATTCCTATTATTCGGTATTCCAAAAAGTTACCAGATATTGAGGTTACTCTTCGAGGCATTGTCACTGGTACAGACTTAAACAAAGAAATTGATGATAATTCTTCTGTGGAGGAAATAATGACTCCAAACGTACATATTATTCACAAGCATTCAAGTGCACAGGCTGCTGCCAAAATGATGTTAAAACATAAGGTGCACCACATAGTTGTGATGGATGAGGGAAAAATAATTGGGATGATTAGTTCATTAGATTTTGTAAAATTAGTGGCAGAGCATTCCTTTGGGTAAGACTGAAGTAAAAAAGAGCATTTTATTAAACGTTCTCTCCCCAATTATCCAGTTCTTCTTTGCTCCAGAGTTGAGGGTAAAAAATACGCCGTTGGTATTTTGGATGCATGTATTTTTTCCAATCGCTACCACCTGTGGCTTCTGCGGATTCTTCACCACTATCCAAATATTTTCCAGCAGCATCATAATGCGCCATGACCCATGAGATATTCACCGTGTAATCGTAATGCCGCATGGCTTTGATCAATTCTGAATCTTCCTGAACTTCTTTTGGTAGTTCTGTGAATTTTGCCCAAAGATTGGTGGTGTTATATTCTTTCATCGTTCGGATGAATTTATCTTTATACTTTTCTTCAAAGAGTTGTAAAAGAAGCGTTTTTTCACCAGTTGAATGGTCTTTACCTGCAGCTTGCCAGTACAAGTGTTCGAAGGCGTGCTCATAAGGGGTATCACGGTCAATTGTCGCTCTGAAACGATAATCTATCAGGTTGATCAGCTCAGTAGAACAAAATTCGATCATGCGATATTGGGCGCTTTGAAAACCGCTGGCTGGGGTGAGTGTGTTTCGGAATTTCATGTATTGAGCTACTTCCATTCCATCACCCATAATGTTGAAAGACTCGGAAAGCATATCGAAATAACGACTGATCCGCATCAATCGGCTTGAAAAAAAAGCTGCGGTCAAGTTTTCATTTTTTGAAATTTGGTGGATTTCCCAAAGGATCATTTTGAATAATATTTCATTGATCTGATGATACATGATGAAGACCATCTCGTCAGGTAGCGTGGTTCGCTGCGTTTGCAAATTTAGCAGTGCATCCGTTTGGATATAATCCCAATAGGTTATTGGTTTTGCCCAAACCAACCCTTCGAGATGGACCTCCGGATCTTGCTTGATCGCTTCATATTTTGCTTTTATTCTGTCGATTATTTCATTTTGAGCTTCAATCATAATGCTAAATTATCCTTTGTTCAATTGAATAAAAAATTGGTGGATCAAATCATCGATCTCGCCACTTTCAAAAAGTTTTTCAATATCGTATAAATTCATGATCTGTTTGATCTGTTTGTTTTGTTCTTCCCCTTTCTTTTCAGCCTCCGCATAATCGATATCGCTAAAAGTGACCATAGAGTATAAAGGCATATAATCTTCAGGATAATATTCCTGCATCTTTCTTTCGAGCTTTTTTTGTAATAAAAATTCAGGATTGGCAACCCGATCTCTCATCACGTGGTAATTCTGAAGGGAAAGGTTTTGCATACTGTCGCAATTGGGTTTACGTGAAATTTCGTATGCTTTAAAAATAGCATTCCAATCCTCTTGATGTTTTTGCATCAGATTCCACAGCACCGTACAATCTTCAAAACCACTATTCATGCCTTGACCAAAAAACGGAACGGTAGCATGTGCTGCATCACCCATCAAAGCGGTTTTACCAATGGTCCAGGGGAAACATCGAATTAGCGCAAGTGAAGATAGCGGATGATCTTCCCAGGCATCTGCTACGAATGGCATTAATTCAAAGAAATCAGGAAAGGTTGTTTTAAAAAAATTATTTACCCGGGCTTTGGTTGTCAGCTTTTCAAAGGAGTTTTTATGTCCTTCAAAAGGCATAAATAACGTACAGGTAAAGGACCCATCTTCGTTGGGAAGTGCAATCAGCATAAAACGCTCTCGCGGCCAAATATGCAAGGCATTTTCTTTCAATTTATAGGTGCCGTCTTTATTCGCCGGAAGTAAAATTTCACGATACCCGTCTTCAATATACTGCTGACTGAAGCTAAAACGATCCTGTTTTTGCATAGCATTATATCGAACAGCTGAGAAGGCGCCATCCGTCGCAAAAACCAGATCTGATTTTATTTCCGATTGTTTTTTTGTTATTGTATTTTCCAGGTAAACAATCCCATTTTCCAAATCTACGTTTTCACACTTTTCGTTGTAAAGGATTTCAGCTTTACCTACCTTTTCAGCAATTGTCATCATCCTTGCGTTGAGCTCTCCCCTTGAAACGGAATAGATTGCCTGCCCTTCCTGCCCGTATGGTTGATAACTCAATTTTCCTTCGTGATCGTGCATCATCCTGCCATACATCGGAATTGCAATCTCTCGTATTTCGTCCCCAATGCCAACTGTATCAAGCGCCTTCCATCCTCTGGTAGATAATGCCAAATTAATGGATTTGCCAGCCGATATTTCCGCTTTTCGAATATCCGGGCGACGCTCAACGACTTTGATTTTATAGCCTACCTTGGAAAGGTAAACAGCCCATAATGATCCTACTAAGCCCGCTCCTACAATCGTTGCACTTTTCATCAGGCTACCGCAGTTTTAAGTTGTGGTTTTTTCATCACCGTTCCACAATTTTTACATGTTCGGAGCGCTTCATTTGAATAGAATTCATTGAGTAATTTAGTAAGCTGTCCAACGATATCATCCAAATGAAATGCAGCACGGTGGAGTTCGGTATTGCAATTTTCGCAGTACCAGATACAGGCATCTTTTTCATCAGGCCTTCGTGTTCTTTCAATTACCAATCCTACAGTATTTGGCCCTCTTTGCGGAGAATGCGGCACTTTTGGCGGAAGCAGAAAAATTTCCCCTTCTTTAATTTCAATATTTTTCACTTTTCCATGTTCAATGATTGGAAGGGTCATATCTCCTTCAATTTGATAGAAAAATTCTTCGCCTTCATTGTAGTGAAAATCTTTACGCGCATTGGGGCCACCAACAACCATGACAATAAAATCCGTGTCTTGATAAATAACTTGATTGCCGACCGGCGGTTTTAACAAATGCCGGTTGTCATCGATCCACTTTTTAAAATTGATAGGAGGTCGCATAATTATAATTTTTAAAGTTTAGTTCTTTGACAAAAAAAGAACGATTTAAGTTTTTAATCCTAACTCTCTAATTCTTTCATCGAGATATTCGCCAGCGGTCATATCTTTAAATTGCTTCGGATGCTTTTCGTCAATGCAACTTTCGAGGCAAGTCAAATCCATATCGGATCTTGGATGCAAAAAGAACGGCGTAGAATAACGCGGTTTCAGCATTTCTTCTTTTGAAAGATTGACCACCCGGTGTGTTGTCGATCGCAAACGTCCATTGGTAAGTCGCTGAAGCATATCTCCCATATTGATCACAATTTGATTAGGTTCAGGGCTGACGTCAAGCCATTTCCCGTCTTTTGTCAGGGCCTGAAGACCTGCCGCACTCGCTCCCATCAATAAGGTAATCAGATTGATATCTTCATGAGCCGCTGCCCGGACTGCATCTTCGGGAACGCTGTCGATATCTTCCACAGGATAATAGTGCAACAATCTGAGAATACTGTTACCATTATGAATTTTATGGTCGAAATAATTTTCATCAAGTTCCAGATACAGCGCGATGGCTCTTAGCAAATTGCGCCCCGTTTTTTCAAATGTTTTATAAACTTCCAATCCCACCTCTTTTAACTCAGGAACTTCATCCACCCAAATGTTTTCCGGATACTCGTTTTTGATTGGATCGCCGTCAGTTACATTTTGACCGATGTGAAAAAATTCTTTGAGATCAGGTACATTGTGGCCTTTTGCTTTTTCCCTTCCTTTGCTGATGAAGCCTCGTTGGCCTGCGTTTTCCCGGTTTTCGTATTTCAATTTAGTTCCCAAAGGAAGGTCAAAGAATTTCTTTAAAGCCCGATATAATCTATCTTTCAACTCTATTGAAACGCCATGATTGGCAACGATTGCGAAACCGATTTCAGCGAACGCATCACCCAGTTTTTTAATAAAAGCTGCTCGTTTCGCAGGATCTCCCGAAACAAAATCATTGTAATCAACCGTAGCAATTTTCACTACATCCATTTCTGACCGTTTAAATTTTATAAAGTTCCCCGTCTCGCTTGCTCTGCTTCGATGGATTCAAAAAGCGCTTTGAAGTTTCCTTTTCCAAACGATTGAGCTCCTTTACGTTGGATGATTTCAAAAAATAGGGTTGGTCGATCTTCAATAGGTCGCGTAAAAATCTGAAGGAGGTATCCTTCATCATCACGATCCACCATGATTCCCAATTCTTTCAGTTTCAACAGGTTTTCATCAATTTTTCCAACTCTATCTGAAACGGAATCATAGTAACTCCCCGGAACGTGCAGAAACTCAACACCTCGATTTCGAAGTTCACTCACTGTATGAATAATATCATCAGTAGCAACAGCGATATGCTGGCAGCCGGCGCCTTCATAAAAATCAATGTATTCTTCAATTTGAGATTTTTTCAGACCTTTAGCGGGTTCATTGATTGGAAATTTTACACGACCGTTTCCGTTAGTCATAACTTTACTCATCAGAGCCGTATATTGCGTTGAGATATCTTTGTCATCGAAAGTGATGAGATTAGCAAATCCCATGACGTCTTTGTAAAACTTTGCCCACTTGTTCATTTGTCCCAACTCCACATTTCCAACCATATGATCAATAAATTTCAAACCAGTTGGTGGGGGATGGTAGCTGGATTCCCATCGTTCAAATTTTGGTAAAAATGCTCCTCCATAGTTTTTACGTTCTACAAAAACATGGACGGTATCGCCGTAAGTATGAATCCCTGATCGGACAACCTCTCCGTAATTATCACTTTCAACAGTGGGTTTCATAAACGGACGAGCTCCTCTTTTAACCGTTTCTTCAAAAGATTTGGATGCATCCTCTACCCAAAGAGCAATCACTTTTACACCATCGCCGTGTTTTTTAATATGGTCAGAAATCGGATTATTAGATTTTAGTGGCGTTGTCAATATCAATCGAATCTTATCTTGTTGTAAGACATAGGAAGTACGATCTTTGAGTCCTGTTTCAAGGCCTGCATAAGCTAACGACTGAAATCCAAAAGCTGTTTTGTAAAAATGTGCAGCTTGTTTGGCGTTTCCAACATAAAGTTCGACATAATCCGTCCCAAGTAAAGGAAGAAAATCATCCGCTTCAGGAAATATTTTTTCCAGCGAATAATCATAATTTGCTATATTTTTTAAATCTGTCATCTCAATTTGGTTTTATAAAGATTGTTTAATCCGGTGCTGTTCTAAATATAAAATCCCACAATCTCGTAGAAACGCCAAAAGCTTTATCCGGATATTGATAATGATGCAAAGCATGAAATCGCCACAACTCCCGAAGCGGTTTAAATTTCGGCGGTTTAAAGCGATGCTGTGCATAGTGCAGGCTTACATAAAGAAGGTAGCCAAACACAAACCCAGGAAAAAAGGCGAGTGCATACTGACCACCAATCAACCAAAACAGCCCAAAAAATGCAGCAACGAGAATCATTGCTGGAATCGGTGGCATCGCCAAACGCGCTGCGTCTTTAGGATATTGATGGTGGATCGTATGGGCTACGAACTGCAATCGAAGTAGCCATTTCTTATTGGTTTCACAATGATAGACAATCCGATGCACCCAATATTCAGTGAAGGTCCAGAACAAGGCTCCAAAAGCAAAGAGAGCGATTATTGTTATTGGGGTTATAGAACTGAAAGCCAGGAAAAGAAAACAAATAATGATAATGCTATGCATAACAACCGGCACCCAAAACGGGGATCGGCTTACCTTTTCCATAAATTTATTCTTAAAAAGATTTTCAGGCTCTCCCTTTCTAGGCAATAATATTGCGGGGATATGATCTAAGCTTCTTTTTTTTGACATCATAAGTGTATTGAAATCTGTTATTGAAATTCGGTTTAAATGTCTCTAATGTTCCACAGCGAGCCAGGATTTGTAATAGTCTTTGACTTCAATGTTCAAAGCAGCTTCTGTAATCATCACAGGTTTGAAAGGGTCAATCATGACCGCCAATTCTTCTGTTTCTTTCTGACCAATGCTGCGTTCGATAGCGCCGGGATGAGGACCATGAGGTATACCTCCCGGATGCAAGGTGATTTGCCCTTTTTGAATATTATTACGGCTCATAAAATCTCCATCCACGTAATAAAGCAATTCATCAGAATCAATATTAGAGTGATTGTAAGGTGCTGGAATGGCATCAGGATGATAGTCATAAAGCCGCGGCACAAATGAGCAGATCACAAAATTGTTACCTTCAAAATGCTGGTGAATCGGAGGCGGCATGTGGATTCTGCCAGTCAAAGGCTCAAAATCAAAAATGGACGTAGCATAGGGATAATGGAATCCATCCCAGCCAACTACATCGAAGGGATGCGTTTCGTAAACATAAGGATAAATCAAGCCTTGCTTCTTGATCATGACGCTGAAGTTTCCTTTCTCATCGTATGTTTCCAGGTTTTGCGGAATTTTGATATCGCGCTCACAGAAAGGAGAATGTTCTAACAATTGTCCAAACTGATTTCGGTATCTATTTGGCGTCGTAATCGGGCTGAATGACTCGATGTAGAGCAATCGGTTTTCTGGGGAATCAAATTTTAATTGATAAATTGTACCTCTGGGGATGACCAGATAATCGCCGTATTCAAAGTCGATCGTTCCATAAATTGTTTTAAGGCGTCCGGAGCCAACATGAACAAATATCAATTCGTCCGCATCAGCATTTTTAAAAAACCAACCTTCCATACTAATAAGAGGCGCTGCCAATCCGATATGCAAATCATTGTTGACAAACAATGTTTTACGACTTTCGAGGTAATCGTTTTCGGGGGTAATAGCAAAACCTTTGAAGCTAAGGCTTTTTAGGTTTTTGGTGATCGCAATTTTAGGTTCCACCGAATAAGGATTGCCAGCTTCTTTGACCATTGTTGGTGGATAAAGATGATAAACCAATGAAGAAACACCAGCAAAGCCTTGTGTGCCTACAAGTTCTTCAGCAAAAAGCCCTCCTTTGTTATTCCTAAATTGAACATGTCGCTTACGAGGGATTTTTCCTGCTCTATGATAAAAAGCCATATATTTAAGAGTTTAAACGCGCTTAAAAAAGATTGCCGATAAATATATTTAGGAATCAAAGGATGGCTGATGACTTTAGTCAATTTGACTAATGACTTTTATCATTTTTAAAAAGGGGTGTAAAATCCAGTTAAGCGATTTAAGCTTCTCTTTTTTTCTTGTAAGCTCTGGCAGCATAGAATAAAAAGACGGAAAAGGCGATAATCCCGGCAAGAACGTACCAATAATTCAATCCATCTCTTACCACTGCGAATAGTACGATACTAACCAAAAACAAGGTGGGAATTTCATTAAATAAACGGAACTGAAAGGAAGTAAAGGTATTCGTTCCGTTTTCTAAATTTCGGATGATTCGTCTGCAATAATAATGGTAAGCAATCAATAAAACCAGCAAGCCCAGTTTGATATGCATCCATCCAAAAGTAAGATAAACCGGATTTTGAATAAGCATTGCGCTGCCAAAAATCACTGTAAATATCATCGCCGGATTGGTAATTATTTTATAGAGTTTCCACTCCATCAGGTTGAACTGTTTTTTCAGAATATCTCTCTCGGGCTGAGGTTTTTGCTCTGCCTCGACATGATAAACGAACAATCGAACTAAATAAAATAAACCTGCAAACCAGGAAACGAAGCCAATGATATGAAGTGCTTTAAAGTAGAAATACATGAAAATTTATTTTTTCGCAAAATACATTTTCCATTTCGATACTCATGACAAAAGTCATCTTTTTTAATGATTACAATCACCTTTATATTATTCAAACCAAGCTTATTTTGTGTTTTACGTTTTATCACAATAAAAAAAAATATGGATTCGGAATTACTAAAAAAATACAATACCCAGGCTCCTCGATACACCAGCTACCCGACTGTTCCTTATTGGGATAAAACTCCACCAAGTGAAAAAGACTGGATTAAAAATGTCAAAATCGCTTTTTCAAAGAATAATGAAATCAGTCTTTACATTCATCTACCGTTTTGTGAAAGACTATGCACCTATTGCGGTTGCAACAAACGGATCACAAAAAATCATCAGGTTGAAGAACCTTATGTAAATAGCCTTTTGAAAGAATGGCAGCTCTATCTGGATATTCTACCTTCAAAACCGATTATCAAGGAGATCCATCTTGGAGGCGGAACACCTACTTTTTTTCAGGCAAGTCAGTTAAAAAGACTGCTCAACGGAATATTTGAAAAAGCTGAAATTGCAGAAAACCATGAATTCAGTTATGAAGTACATCCAAACAGTACAACTACAGAGCACCTTGAAACACTTTTTGAATTAGGTTTTAAACGAATCAGCATTGGCGTTCAAGATTTCGCAGATCATATTCTAGAGATCATCAATCGGCAACAAACAATGGACGACGTTGAACGGGTAACCAAAGCTGCCAGAGCCATTGGTTACACCTCTATCAATTATGATATTATTTTCGGACTCCCCTTGCAGACGCATCAAAACATTATTGACAATGTTGAAAAAATAAAGGAGCTCCGTCCCGACAGAATTGCTTTCTACAGCTACGCACATGTACCCTGGATTAAACCCAGCCAACGAGCTTATTCCGAAAAAGACCTTCCTCTCGGTGAAGCGAAAAGAGCTTTGTACGAACTAGGCCGAAATCTGCTGGAGGATGCCGGATATGTTGAAATTGGAATGGATCATTTTGCACTTCCGTCTGACAATCTTTACAAAGCGATGATCAATAAATCGCTTCATCGCAATTTTATGGGTTATACTCCTTTTCGTACCGAACTGATGGTTGGATTAGGCGCATCTTCGATTAGTGATTCGTGGGGTGCTTTTATCCAAAATGAAAAGAAAATTGAAGACTATCAGGAAGTCGTCAATGCGGGTAAAATTCCAATTATTCGGGGGCATTTGCTCAATAGTGAAGACTTAATTTTGCGGGAGCATATTTTAAATATCATGTGTCATTTTGAAACAAGCTGGTCTTCTTTCAATCTTTATGATCCCATTTTAGATGATGGTTTGAAACGACTTAAAGCGTTGGAAAATGACGGATTATTAAAAATCTATCCTTCCCATCTCAAGGTTTTGGATGAAGGTCGTCCATTTATTCGAAATATTTGTATGGCCTTGGATGCCAAGCTTTGGCGGGAAAAGCCAACCAGTCAATTGTTTAGTCAGGCTGTTTAAAATTAGTTTGATAATCGAGTGATCATGCGTTTTTTTACTATTTTCACCTATCGTAAAGAAATTTAAACTAACAGACAAATTCGCTTTAAAGAAGTTATTGGAATAGATATTTTTGTTAGTTTTAACGTTACTTTATTATTAATAAACACAAGTGGCGAATAATCGCTATGTTGAAATTTTAATTTTTGGCTTTAATAAGTTATCATAACTTATATTAACTAATAAAATTAAACTATGTCTTTAAAGAACTCCCTACTGGTTTTAATTGCACTTTTAGTTTCCTTCAGTATTTATGGTCAGGATCAAATGGAAAGATTGTATCGCAGCGATCGCCAAAATACTGCACTTGATGTCGTACAAACTTCTGATGATGGCTACTTGATTCTTTCTGCAGGAAGAGAACCAGATTCAACCGATTTTGATTTTTATACAATTACCAAACTTACAGATAAAGGTGATTTTACCTGGAGTAAAGATTATCAATTTGAAGAAAAGGTAAACACAAGTGGAACAATTCATTTGCTGGAAGAAGATAGTTTTTTGGTATATGGTTCTTTGTTAAATATGCCAAAGCACCGGTTTCTGATGAAAGGAGATCCCGCTGGTAATGTGTTATGGACAAAGGGATATGAAAATGATAATGTGGATGATAATACTTTTACTTTTAAAACTCCTATGGATATTTCCTATCAAAATGGATATATAATTGGAGGTGTCGATGTTAAACCCTCAAACGGAACCAGTGAGTCTTGGGTGGCCGAGCTAGATGGTGATGGCGAGTTCCTATGGGCAAAGTATTACTCAAATCCAGATTATGAAAATTTAAATATTACTAATGCACGCTCCACTCGAGATTCAGGTTTAATAGTATGTGGTTCTTTATCTGAAAACTTTACACCAACTGATATATGCCTTATTAAAACAGATAGTCTTGGCGAAATTTTATGGAGTCGAAAATATGGAGATACACCTGTTTTTGAAGTCGGCACAGCCGTTATTCAAACACCAGACGATGGTTACCTCATAGGTGGAAGCATCGATAACAATTTAGGTATTTTAATAAAAACGGATACGCTGGGTCAGGAACAATGGTCACGAAATATTGACTTTGAAATACCAAATACGATAACACTTGTCCATCAAATTATTATGGCTTCTGATGGGAACGCTATTTTGGCAGGGACTCTTTTTGGGCCGAATGATAATTTTGCATTTATGGTAAAAGTAGATCTTGCAGGTAATGTTGTTTGGAAAAGGAAGTATCAAGCTTCTACAGATGATTTTCAGCCCAATGGTTTATCAGAATCTACCACAGAAGGTTATGTATTTGTGACAACAAGCGAAGAAAATGGCGAACAAGTAGGTCCTCACCTGATAAAAACCAATAATATCGGTGAAACAATGTCGTGCGACACTATAATAATGGTTGATTTACTCGTACCTATTACAGTAACGGTCGATACGCTATTGAATGTGGCAATTGCTGATACTTTTAATAATGTAGATGTGACCGTTCTTGATACATTAAATTATAATGGTTTTAACCCTCCTACTCTTATGTTACAAAGTTTTCAACACTGCCCTGACGAAATATTTAGTGATACCCTCGATGCAACAGTACCAGGTGCTATTGCATATGAATGGGAATCAGGAGAAACTACTCCTACTTTAGTAGTCACCGAATTTGATACTTATGCAGTAACAGTTACTATGGGCGAAGATTATTGTTATATACTTTGTGGTGCTGCAAGTGTTACTGAAAAACCACTACCAGAGGTTGAGGTTGGTATTGATCAGAGCCCTTATTGTACTCAGGGATTTGTTAACTTAACTGCTAATGCTAATAATGCGACATCATTGGAATGGTCTACGACTGAAACTGCTTCCGTTATCCAGGTCATGAATGACGGGGCTTATTCTGTAACGGCTACCAATGAATGCGGAGAGGCTATGGCTAATACGAATTTGAGTATAAATACCACTCCACCGGCCGTTTCGATTGCAGTTGATGGAGATTTTTGTACAGAAGGCCAGGAGGTACTTACCGCCAATGCGACAGGACTTTACAACAGCCTTTTATGGTCAACCGGCGATGATACCGAATCTATACTTGCTGATCAGACCGGGAATTATACGGTGACTATTGAAACTGATTTTTGTGGCCCAAGTTCAGCTGAATATGAGATAACTCCGATTCCTCCCACAATTATGATTAGTTCCATTGGAGATTATTGTTCTGAAAGTGGGGAACAACTATTATTTGTTACAACAGATCCGGTCAATACCATTTTATGGTCAACTGGTGAAATAACCGATACTATTGCCGTAACAATACAAGGCAATTATGCTGTTACGGTTACAACACCTTTTTGTGGTGAAAGCGCCGATGCGATTGAGATCCTTTGCCCGTTAAAGACAGGCGTCCCCAATGTTTTTACTCCGAATGGGGATGAGGAAAATGACATTTTCCGTCCATTTTTTAATGTTCCGGCATCAGATTTTATTTCCTATCGTTTTTGTGTTTATTCCAGATGGGGAGAAAAGGTTTTTGAGACTACTAATCCGGATGAAGGCTGGGATGGCAGATTTAAAGACGAACTTGCTGTCTCGGATGTTTATATCTGGACCTTAGAAGGAATAACATCTTCAGGGCAGGAAATTGATAGCGACGTAACTGGTAAAAATGTAAGGTCTGGAGACGTAACGCTTCTTCGATAAGTTAAATCGATTTTGAATCTTCATTTTTATAATTTGTTGAATCAAAAAAATATAGTTAAGCGCAACCTACACTAATAAGTTTAATGTAGGTTGCGCTTCTGAAATATTTAAAATTTTAATGGCTATTTATGATAATGCAAAAGCTGAGATTTTGGAAAAGTCATTTAAAATAAAAATCCTTTCCTTTTTAAAGGAAAATGCCATCAGCAAACCGTGCTTTAATACCCTGGCCTTTGTTTTCGCCATTTTATTTACGCTTCAACTCTCGGCTCAATCCAATGAAGGAAAAAGTTTCTGGTTTGGATTTATGGAACATCGTGATATTGGCACGAATACCAAAGTAGCAATGATTACTTCTAAATACAATACAAGCGGAATAGTCAATATTCCATTCCAAAATTGGTCTCAACCCTTTACCGTTTCAGCCAACAATGTTACCATAATTACACTTCCAGCTTTTACCGAAGTGCTTGGATCTGAAACAATCGATGATGTTGGTGTTCAAGTATCTTCAAACCAACCTGTTTCGGTTTATATTCACCAGTATCATGATTACCGCTCTGAGGCGACGGTAGTCCTCCCAAATAGTTCGTTGGACAAGGAATACTACATCATGACTTACACTGGATTAACTCAGCAGGGGCAAATCTATCCTTCTGAATTTTTGATAGTCGGCACCGAAAATGAAACAACTATTTCAATTACTGTTAGTGATGAAACCTACGCAGGAAAAGTCGCCGGAACCAATTTCAGCATTCAGTTAAATGCAGGCGAAACTTATCAGGTCCAAGCCAGATATGGATCCGGAGATTTGACGGGTTCACATATTCTTGCTGATAAAAAAATTTCAGTATTCGGAGGTAATCGCTGGACTGAAGTGCCTTCGGGTTGTAATGCCCGGGACAATTTGTTGGAACAAATGTATCCTGTAAATACCTGGGGAAAGAAGTTTGTAACTATTCCAAATGATAAAGTGAGTTACGACATTTATAGAATACTGGCTGCTGAGGACAATACAAATATTGAAGTAACTGGTGCTACAACGGAAAGTTATTCGCTGAATGCTGGCCAATTTGTTGAATATTCAAAATCAGAAGCAACCTTTATTATAGCTACCAAACCCATACAAGTAGCTCAATTTTTGGTTGGTTCGGAGTGCAACGGACATAGCTTGGGTGATCCATCTATGGTGCTGCTCAATAGTGTTGAACAAACAAGAGACACTGTTACCTTGTACAATTCTTCATTTGAAAATATTTCTGAAAATTTCATCAACATTGTTGCTGCTACTACAGATTTTCCATTTATAACTTTTGATGGCCAAGCCATTCCACCTAATGCTACGATTGGAGCAGTTGGGCAAAATAATGAATTCACCTTTGCACGGGTCCAGGTGGGTTCCGGAGCACATACGATTATTTCTGAAGCTTGTGGTGTCATTGCAACGGCTTATGGATATGGAACGGTTGAATCCTATGCTTACAGCGGGGGAGCAAGTTTTAAAAGCATAAATAACAATCCGATTCCGGAGGGAGGTTGTTTAAACGATACCATCTATTTTGATACAAAACTATCTCCTGCCAGATACTCTTTTTTCTGGGATCTTGGTGATGGTTCAACTTCAACAAAAGCAGTATTTAGTCATTTTTATCCAAATCTTGGGACTTATCCGGTGGAGTTAATCATTTTTGATGAGTGCCTCGAAACCTCGGATACTTTAACCAGAGACTTGTTGATAAGTCTGAGGCAAGCTGTCGAAGCTACAGGCGATACGCTCATTTGTGAAGGAGAATCATTTAGTCTGAGTGCTACAGATATTACCAGTGCCCGTTTTGAATGGATCGGACCCAACGGATATTTTTCAGAATCCCAGTTTCCAGTTGTTTTTAATGCTAAACCTCAGATGTCCGGGGAGTATGCGGTGATTGGAATTGTTTCAGGGTGTGCGACTTTTCCCTCTTATGCAAATGTAGAAATTATCCCGACTCCTACCCCAAACCTTGGAAATGATACTATTTTTTGTTCTGAAAATATTGGTGTTACTTTGGAGCCGGGAAATTATTCAAATTATTTGTGGCAAGATAATTCAGTCAATTCTACTTTTAGTGTCCAGGAAGAAGGAACCTTTTGGGTTGAAGTCGTGGATGAATATGGCTGCATTGGATCAGATACTGTTAATCTGAAAGAAATTTGCCCTACTAAAATTTATGTCCCCAATGCCTTTAGTCCAAATTTTGATGGAACCAATGATTATTTTGGCATCTATGGCTTCTATATTATAAAAATGAACCTCACTGTTTTTGATCGGTGGGGAGGATTAGTTTTTGAAACTTCAAATCCGGATGATCAGTGGGATGGCAGTTTTAAAGGGGAACCTGTCTCTGTTGGAGTTTATACCTGGCAGTTGGAAGTAGAAGGATATGAAGAGGATGGAACAATCTTTTTCGAGATACAATCCGGTTCGGTTACTTTAATTCGGTAATCATTTTTATATTATTTTTAATTTTTAAAAAAATACTTCTGCGCCTTGAATTTCCGGCCTAAAACACCACTAACGCTATTTGGTTTCATTTATCTTTCTTTTACAGCTATAAATACAAAGAGAGGTTTTTTATGGTTTATAAAAGGGCAAATGGAATAACTTTATGAAAGAATTACAACGCTGATTGGAGTTCAATTAATTTGATTTCAGGTAGTTTTTTAAGGCAGGCAGATTTTTAAAAATATCGATTGCTTACTGCTTTTAAATAAAGTATAAACAATACCCAAAGCGTTTGTATTATTGAAAAAGAACTTAATCTTTACTATTTTTGAAGATGCTCGAATAATCAAATTCCCATTTTTAAAGTTATAATAATACTATTAAAAAGAAGAGATCGAGTATAAAAAATGAACTTGGTATAATGTTGATGATATCAGTCCATTGCTTACGAAATGAGTTATCGAAATCGATATTAGTGAACAATCAAATGAAAATATCATGTCTTTCTTTCTTATAATTTGGATAAGTCTTTTTCCTTTTAATAATGAACCTCCAATCGATAATTCCGCACTATATATTACGAAAGAAAAAAGCCAATTATCAACCGCTGTTTTGTATGTTTTCACAGGCTCCGATTGGTGTGCAGATTGCAGGCGTTTAAAAAAGAATGTTTTAAGTGATTCCGTTTTTATTGCTTCGATGGAACGTAATAAAATAAAAATTGAAATCATTGATTTTCCGCAAAGAATAAAGCTCTCTCCTGAAGTTGTAAAGCACAATGAAGCAGTTGCTGAAACATTTGGTTTTCAGGGAATCTTCCCTACGCTTATTCTTTCTAAGGCAAATGACAAATATGAAACATTGCTGTATAAAAATGAAAAGGCAAATATTTTTTCTACAATCGTTCTGAATAAACTCAAATCCTTAAATGAATGAGTACTGCGTTTCAAAAAGATTGATGGGTTCTGGCTTTGAATTGAAAATCGTTTGTGAAGACCGGGCAAAAGCCAATCACTTTCTCGAAATCGGAATCAACGAAATCAAAAGAATTGAGGAATTGATTTCAGAGTTCAAAGAAACTGCTCTTACTTCAAAAATCAACCGAAACGCCGGGATCCGACCCGTCCAAGTAAATCAGGAAGTATATTCTTTAATCGAAAGATCTATCAAATTATCTGCATTAACACAAGGCGCTTTTGATATTTCAGCAGGCGTTTTAAAAAAGTTATACCATTTTAAAAATAAAGATTTCTCTTTTCCAAATAAGGGAACTATTCAAAATACACTCACAAGGGTTGGTTGGGAAAAGATCAAACTAGATCCAAATGATTCATCTGTTTTTCTTTTAAAAAAAAATATGCACATCAGTTTTGCAGCAATCGGAAAAGGTTATGCTGCTGATCGGGTTAAAAAGATTTGGCTGGAAAATGGCGTAACCTCAGGAGTGATAAATGCCAGCGGAGATTTAACCGCTTTTGGCAATCGGACTGATGGCTCCTCCTGGAATATTGGGATTGCTCACCCCGATAAAAAAACAGAGATGATGTTTTATATTCCTGTAAAAAATGTCTCCGTCGCTACTTCCGGCGATTATGAACAGTTCTTTTTGTACGAAGGGATTCGATATTCGCACAACATTAATCCGATCACGGGGCAACCTTTGAAAGGTATTAAAAGTGTCAGTATCTTTAGCCCAAGTGCAGAATTGTCTGATGCTCTAGCTACAGCAATTTATGTGATGGGAGTTGAAACGGGCTTGCATTTTATCAATCAATTGCCCAATACGCACGGTATAATCATTGATGAAAAAAACGAAGTTTCTTTTTCAAAAAAGCTAGATTTGGTAAATGAAAAATAAATTGATTTTTTTAATAGCTGTTGTGATCTCGTTTACAAGTTGTCAAACGCTGAAACCTTATGAAAGGATTTATATCAATGATCCGCAAATGCAAATGGGCAACTCCGCACCTAAAAATTTTGAAAATTACGTCCACACTATTCGAGAAGGAGCTATCCTGCCCGGCAGCTCAAAGTCAAGTGGCGGTTGCGGCTGCAATTAAATTTCTCAGCTTTAATCAACATGATCAAAAGATATATAATTATTGGTGCGCTCGTTTTTTCAGCTTATCATTTGAGCGCGCAAGAACCTGACAGCATCTTCAAAAAAACAACGCTCAACAAAACCGAAGTAGATTTTTTGTACAGTCATTATGTTCAGGATGGCAATAACTCTGCAATAACAGGAGGTATCGGTACGGAGGAACTTAAAGTTTATGCTCCTTCCATTGCGATCAAAAAGACATTCAGGGAAAGAAATACTATTTTTTTAAAAGGCGGAGCCGATATTATCAGTTCTGCATCAACCGACAATATCGATTTCAATGTCTCTTCTGCTTCCATCATTGATATGCGTACTTATGGGAATGTCAATTATTCTCAGCAGTTTAAAAAGAAAAATATCGTCATTGGCGCAGGATCAGGTTTTTCCATTGAATCAGACTATTTCTCTATTCCTGTAAATGTTGGAATTATCTATAGCGGTAAAAATCAGATGCGCTCTTATTCTTTTGATTTGCAAATGTTTTTTGATGACTTAAGATGGGGCAGATTAAATCTAAATTATCTTAGCCCCCAATATTTAATTTATCCCCAAGAATTGCGCTATAAAAAATGGTTTGACATTCACAATAGATATTCTTACAACTTCAAATTTGGATTTACGCAAGTCATCAACAAAAGAAATCTCCTGGGTATCTATCCGGAATTCATCTACCAAAACGGTCTTCTTTCCACTCCCTTTCATCGGGTTTACTTCGACAATGACGATTTAAAAGTAGAAAACTTACCCCGTCAACGAAAGAAAGTAGGTCTCGGACTCAAACTGAATAGTTTTCTAGGTGGAAGAACGATTTTAAAAAATGAGCTTGATTTTTATGGCGACGATTTTGGGATATTGGGTTTTTCTATAGCAAACGAAACCGCCATTAAATTAAATAGCACGATTTCAATTGCTCCTTTTTTCAGGATCTATTTTCAAAAAGCTTCAAAATATTTCGCTCCGTACCGGGAGCATTCCATTGAACAGATTTTTTATACTTCTGATTACGACTTATCTGGTTTTAATACTTATAAAGCAGGGATTAGTTTTCGTTATGCTCCTTTTAAATATTCCAATAAAAAAATGACGATCAATGAACTGCAATTGCGTTATTCTTTTTTATATCGAACAAATAATCTCAGAGCACATATGATCTCCCTTTTCATCAATACTTCTTTGAAGCCCAAGTTTAAATGAACACCCACAACCGATTAATAGCCTTAAAAACTTTTCGATTTAAAAGGCAAAATAAATGTAAATTAAAATCACAATAATACAAATAGCTGCTCCAAATTGTTTCATATACTTAAACGGCGTGATATCCACCTGTTCCGTATAAGTCAAGCTAAACGGAGTAGCACGTGGGTACAGCTTACCTATCACAAGCATGATACCAATATTGAGCACAAACAAGATCGCCATAACGTGCAAAAAGTGAGGGTAATTCTCTTCTCCAACAAAGTAAGGTTTTAAAATAAACTGACTGATCGAATAAAGTACCACGCCAGAAATAATGGCAATTTTGGCAGCGATGGCCGGCACTTTTTTGGTCAAATAACCTACCACAATTATAGTCAGGATTGGAATGCTATAACAGCCATTAACCTCTTGTAGATAACCAAATAAGCCAGCCGGAGCATTTGCAATCAATGGTGCAATAAACATAGCAAAAATAGCCAGGATAATTCCAAAGCCTTTTCCATACTTAACAATCGTTTTTTCATCAGCATCTTTGTTGATGTACTCTTTGTAAATATCCAAACCAAACAATGTTACAGAGCTATTTAGGGCGCTATTGAATGAACTTAAAATTGCACCAAACAAAACCGCGGCAAAAAATCCCACTAAGCTAATAGGTAGCACTGTTTTCACTAATTTTGGATAAGCCTGATCGGGAATTTCCAATTCACCTTTAAAAATATAAAAAGCGATGATCCCTGGTAATACAACGATTAGTGGGCCTAATATTTTAAAAAATGCAGCCAACAGTAAACCCTTTTGTCCTTCTACCAGATTTTTCGCTGCTAAAGCCCGTTGAATAATCGCTTGATTCGTGCCCCAATAAAACAACTGCACCAACATCATACCTGTAAAAATAGTCCCAAAGGGAACCGTCGCATCCGAGCCACCAATTGAATTAAATTTTTCGGGGGCATCTGCCATTAGGTTCGATATACCCGTCATCACATTACCATCTCCAATGTACATTAAACCAAAAAAAGGGATAAACAAACCACCAACGAGAAGCCCTATGGCATTGATGGTATCTGAAACTGCTACCGCTTTTAATCCCCCAAAAATCGCATAAATAGATCCGATAATACCAATGCCCCAAACACATAACCACAAAGCAGTTGTATGGCTGATACCAAAGGTTTCCGGAATATCAAACATGGTCACGATGGCTAATGAACCGGAATACAAAACGATAGGAAGCAATACCACCACATAACCCGATAAAAACAACACAGAAGTAATGGTTTTGGTCATTTTGTCGTAGCGGGCTTCCAAATACTGTGGAACAGTAGTGATACCTCCTTTGAGGTAACGAGGCAACAAAAACATAGCAGTTAAAACCATCGCAATCGCGGCAAGCGTTTCCCAAGCCATCACTAAAATCCCTTCGGTATAAGCTTGTCCGTTTAAGCCAACAATTTGTTCTGTAGATAAATTGGTCAATAAAAGAGAGCCTGCAATTACACCTGCAGTCAAGACTTCTTCCTCCTAAAAAATACCCTTCCGAAGATTGTTCATCTGTCGATCGGGTTTTGAAATAGGAGATTATAGCAACCAGTGAAGTAAATGCTAAAAAGGAAAAAATTGCCATGGTTTTTCTATTGTTTTGTTTTAAATTTTTTTCATTTAAAAATTTTCTCTGGGATTTGAAAATCCCAAAATTCGATCAATATCATCATTATTTGGCATTTTTTATAAATAACCCACTGTTTACTATTTAATTTGAGTGCCTCATCCATAAAATATTCAACTTATATTTATTTTCAAACCATGAATTAAGGTCCTTGATTTGAAAGAGAAAACTACAAAAAGTTGTACGTGGGAATTCCAGATCCACGACTTTGAAGAAACTGCAAATACAGCATAATAATAAATGCTTTTTTCTCTTAGCAGAAAAGGTAAAAGGAATGAGACAATAGAAAGTAGGTAGTATTTGGATCGGAAAAGGTAAAACCACAGATAATTTTACAAATTAGCCTAACGATTCACAAAGGAATGGTTAGCTAAGAGTATGTTTAAATATAGTTTTTTGGATAAAATAAAATGGATTTCAAAGCCAATCAAAGCTCATTTTGAACTGCATACTTGGAAAGTACATGGTAAAAAATAGCTGAAGAGTGGTAAAGAAAGGCGTTCATATTAACAGAAGGATTAACTTTAAACATACTCTAAATAACTTTCACTTCAAATCAATATTGGGGTGAAATTCCTCAGAATAAATACATAGCTTTGTCAATTTTCAAATTCAGGATTTGATAAGGCATGAAAAACACTTATTTTGATTTAATTGATCAAACCTATTACTTTCCTCAGGAAGGTTTCGATTTAAGAGATGGTTATCTCTATTTTCATGGTGTTTCTATCAAAAATTTAATTGACCAATATGGTACTCCCTTTCGGCTTACTTATCTTCCTAAAATTGGTGCTCAAATAAAAAAAGTTAAAAATCTATTTAGGAGAGCGATGAAAGCAAATGATTATAATGGCAAATATTATTATTGCTATTGTACCAAATGTTGTCATTTTGATCATGTCATCAGCGAAGCACTTAACCATGATATACATCTTGAAACTTCTTCAAGTTTTGATATCGATTTGATTTTAAAACTGTATGAAAAAGGGAAAGTCACGACATCAACCGTACTTGTTCACAATGGTTATAAAACAGAGGATTATCTTCAGAAAATAATACGCCTGAATGACCTTGGTTTTAAAAATTGTATTGTTGTTTTAGACAGTATGGCTGAGCTGGAACGTCTTAATGAGCTAGCCAAAAAAACCATAAAAATAGGTATTCGTCTTGCTACTGATCAGCAGCCTCAATCGGCATATTATACTTCTCGACTGGGTATCCGGGCTTCGGAAATCCTTGAATTTTATAAAAAGAAGATACGCCGGAAGAAAAAATTACAATTAAAAATGCTCCATTTTTTTGTTGATTCAGGCATTAAGGATAATCTCTTTTATTGGGGTGAATTTCAAAAGGCTTTAAAACTGTTTGTCGAATTAAAGAAAGCCTGCCCGGAACTTCGAGCTTTAAATTTAGGTGGAGGATTTCCGATTCGCAATAATTTAGGCTTTGAATTTGATTATAAATATATCATTGATGAAATCGTAAGTAATATCAAAAATCAATGCGTTCTTGAAGGTATTGAGGAGCCTGATATTTTTACTGAGTTTGGCAAATTTACTGTTGGAGAAAGCGGAGCCGTAATTTTTTCTGTATTAGAACATAAAAAACAAAATGACTCTGAAGACTGGTATATCATCGACAATAGCCTGATGAATACCATTCCGGATGCCTGGAGTATTCTGGAAAAATTCATCCTACTTCCAATCAACAAATGGGACGCCGAATATGCCAGAGTAAATATTGGAGGGATCAGCTGTGACCATTCTGATTATTATAATGCCGAAGAGTTGAACCAGCAGACCTTTTTACCAAAAGTTAAAAAAGACGATAAAGAACCATTGTACATTGGTTTTTTTCATACAGGAGCTTATCAGGATGCAATTAGTGGTTATGGTGGAATCAAACACTGTCTGGTGCCTTCTCCAAAGCAAATAATTATTGATCGAGATGAAACGGGAAATTATGTCGCCTCTGTCTTCCGCGATGAGCAAAAAGCCGAGGACATGTTAAAAATTTTGGGGTATTAATATCGATTCAAAAAACCTCCTCTAGGTAAATTCATTCGCAAGATGTTTTTTATGCGAATGCAATTGGTCCCTAAATTATTGCTATCCAGGCCTTCTATTTTGAAGTTGTAAAAAAGGTTAAAAGTTTGAATTATTTGAATTAATTTACACCCACAAATAATCAAAATCACTTTTGAAAAGAATAGCCATTTATATCATTCTTTTAATAGTATCCATATCGTTTTTTCAAAAAAAAGGAATGGCCCAAAAAACAGATACTATCATTCATATTAATGGTGATGTGCTTACCGGAGATTTTAAAAAGATGATATACGGTGTTGCCACATGGAAAATGGATGGTATGGGAACCATCAGCATGGAAGAAGTGAAGATTAATACCATTCGATCAAACAAATTATTTGAAATTAAGATGAAAAATGGGCTAATCTATTTTGGCTCTTTCGACACTTCAAGCGTTGATAGAAAGGTGTATGTAATATCAGGAGATAGAAAAGATTTATTAAATATCGACGATATTGTAGAGGTTTATCCTATCAAAAGAAATTTCTGGATGCGAACCAGTGGAAATTTCAGCTTGGGCATCAATGCTTCGAAAGGTAGTGATCTTGTTTCATCAGCTTTTTCTGGTGGTCTGGATTATAGAAAAAAGAGAACCTATTTCGAATTATCCTGGGATTCTAACAATACTTTCCAGGGAGATTCTCTAAATTCAAGCAAAGTGGATGGTGCATTATCATGGCAGCGTACAATAAAAAAGAAATGGTCCAGCGGGTTAACAGTAGGTGCTAGTCAAAATACTGAATTAGGATTTAAACTCAGATTAGATATAAGTGCACTTGGACTAAGAGATATTTCATACAATGATTGGAATAGACTTTATGCTGGGGCTGGTTTGACTGTAGCTCGCGAAACGCCATATGGAGACACCGAAATTACAGATGACCTTGCAGCAATTGCCCGGGTGGCTTGGAAAGTATATAAATATACATCACCTAAAGTATGGGTAGATACAAATATCAGTTTCTTGCCTTACCTTACTGGTACCAATAGATTTAGAGCTACTTTTAATCTAAATCCAAAGGTTAGTATATTAAGTGATGATTTTAAGGTTGGTTTTACATTTTATTACAATTATGACAGCCGTCCATCAGGTGATGCAGTTTCGACCAATGATTATGGAATAAACCTACAATTTACATATTCATTTCACTGATCTTTTAATAAATCGTATTTACTGTTGAAATTAATTTTCAACAGTATTTATCTTTAACTACTGAACCTTGGTAATTAAAATACTAAAAAGAACCAAAGAATATTAAAAATGTGATTGGCAGGATTCACCTAATTCTAAGATTCCTCAGGAGAATCTTCTTCGAGCCAAAATTTTACGTGATCGTACTTTTGTTTTTGTATTTTTTTTCTGCGTTTTGGTTTGATTTCAGACTCCTCCCGATACTCATTTTTCTTTTCATTTTTTTCTTTGTTACGCATAATTTGAAACTTTAGAAACTTAAAAAATCAAAAACCTTTGGGTCAATATGACAAGACCTTTTTTAAAGGCTTTATTTAACAACTTATTTTCTAATCAAAAACTGTTCTATTTTTTTATAAAATTTGGATGGAAATCTGTAGAAAATCTGTAGAAGCTGGTTTTTAATTGAAAAAGCATCAAATTTTTATGCAAAAAAAAGAGAGTATAAACGATACCTTCGCATGAAGCAGCCGATTCATGTTGGATAAAAGCTTTTACACATTTGACCACCTTTCGATTTGACTTACTAAAAAGCTTTCCATAAAAAACACCTTTAAAAAACTTGTTTATTCAAGGCGCAATGTCCCAAAATTGATAAAAATCAACCTTTTCGAATGACCATTATCATTTCGCTTTAAGGAGTGAAGTTGTAGATTTAGAAAAATAGATGTGTATGAAAAGCAGAATTTTTCTATTGGGAAGTATTTTTCTATTCTTTTATTTACCATCTGCATTAGCCCAGATCGGGATCAAAGGTGGAATGGGTGTTTCGGATATTGCATTTCTAAAAGACGGCCAGGTTCCTTATCTGGGGTATGAAATCAACTCCCTGGAACATCGAATACCGCGATTGGCTTTTGAGGTTGGAGCATTTACCACTCTAGAATTAAACAAGCGATTTGAATTCCAGCCGGAATTATTATTTGCCTTCCAAGGGCTGGATTATAGCACAGAATATCTTTACGATAATATTACCTACAAGATAAATATCAGCTATTTGAAGGTACCTCTCTTATTTAGATATAAAGTTTGTATCAAGGAAAATAAGCAATCAGGAATAATTGCCGGGCCATATACTTCATGGAAGCTCAAAGCAGTTAGGGTTTTTGAGCTTGAAGGGCAAAAAACAAAAAACAAAGTATCGAACGTAAAGGATATTGATTTTGGAATAATTGCTGGTTATTCACTTGATTTTGACCTGTTTTCCGGACAAATGATTATTGATCTTCGTTGCAGCTATAGCCTGATCAACATGATGAATCCGTTAGACGGATATATCCCTTGGTATTACGGCCCCTCAAAAGAATATGCAAGAAACATTTGTATTGCATTGACAGTAGGATACCGATTTTCAAATATTTGGTCAAAAAATGTAGAAAAACAATGAAAAATTATATCACATTTTTGCTTTTGGGTTGGATAATGCTACTAACCTATGGATGCAAAAAAACGGAAAATGGCAACATTGATGTCGAAGCAGAGATCATCAAAGAAATGGAGGCACAAAAAATTCCGGCGGTCGCAGCATGCGTTGTAAAAGGCGATAAGATAGTTTGGGAAGGTACATTTGGGCATGCAAATGTCAATCAATCAACACCTGTTACGAACCAATCGTTATTCACATTGATGTCTATTTCTAAGTTATTTCTTGCTACAACCGTCATGCAACTTTGGGAACGAGGAATGATAGATCTGGAAGCTGATATTAATCAATATCTTCCTTTCGAAGTTAGAAACCCCAATTTTCCTGATCAAAGGATTACGCCATACATGTTGCTGACTCATACCTCCGGTCTCGCCTGGCCAGTAGAGGAAGACAGGATACCGGACTTTCATCACTTCTATACTCTTGAGGAACCACCCTCAATCAAAGATTGGCTTCCGGATTATATTCTTCTCGGAGGCAGTCAATACAGAGCGAGTGTTTGGAAGGAATTCCCTCCAGGGGAAAAGTGGTTGTATTCCAACATTGGGACTTCATTACTTGCGCTCATTGTGGAGGAGATCAGTGGGAAGGATTACCGTGATTTTTGCAGGGAAAATATTTTAGACCCACTTGAAATGCACAACTCTGCTTTCAGGCTCAGCAATTTAAATGGACGAACTTCTGGTAACTCCGTATACAGACAATAACAATCCCATGGACTATTATACCTGCCGACATTATCCGGTTGGGTTTCTCAGCAGTAATATCGAGGATTTTTCCCATTTCGTCATTGCCAATATGAATTATGGGGAATTCAATGGAAAAAGAATTCTCCAACAAAGTACTTTTGAAAAGATGCTTGAGGTGCAGAACCCAGCTTCCGGAGTTTCGTTCCTATGGTGGTGGAGTTGCATGGGCAATTGTATCGGCCATAAAGGCGGAGGGACAGGTTTCAGTACCTGGGTCGAATGGCATTTCGATGGTGATGGTGGAATCTTTATATTTTCCAATAAAGTGAACGAATCGATTTATCCAGGAGGTCGAATTTATGACCTAGTCCGATATCAATACGGAAAGTTTTGAATCCCCTTAAGGGCACATTAAAAAATAATGGGAGAAATTTAAAGGTCATATTCTGTATTCTCACTCTATTTTGACGGCATAATCTGAAGCCGCTATACTTTCTCCCATCATTTTAATACGCGTATAAGTAAAGACTGCTCCAAACATAAAAATCAAAGAGGTATAGAATATCCAAACCATAATCACCATCACATTTCCTGCTGCATCATATAGTCCGACAATATTACTATTCCCGATATAAAAGCTGATCAGATATTTTCCCAGGCTAAAAAGAATACTCGTTAAAAAAGCACCAAACCAAGTCTGCCTCCAATTAAGAATTGCATCAGGCAGAAATTTAAAAATCGAAGCAAGAAGCAAGGTGATCAGGAGAAAAGATAAAATCATTGAGGTAAGTAAAGAAAGTGTAACATAAAATCCGCCAATCCACTTTTCCAAATAAACACTAGAAGCAGCGATAATGGCATCTACTATCAAAGAAAACAAAAGTATAAATGCAAAACCTATCAAAAGCATCAAAGAAATCATTCTATCTCTTAGCATTTTCAGTAATCCCCATCCCTGTGGTTTAGGTTTTACATGAAAAATATTGTTGAGTGCATTTTGCATCGTCACCAATACTGTAGTTGCTGTAAATAGCAAAATAAAAATACTGAGCACAGTAGCAAAAAGTGTAGGCTCAAAAACCTTAATATTTCCAATAGCTTCCATCAATTGTTGTGTACCGTTTTTTCCGATCAAACCCTCAATTTGAGAAAATAATGTGCCTTTTACACTCGCTTCATCATAAAATAATTTAGCGATGTGAAGGATAATCAATAATATGGGTGGAAGAGAAAAAACAGTGTAGTAAGACAAAGCTCCTGAATATGCGAAAATATAGTCCTCATTAAACTTCGAAATGGCGTTTTTCAGGACTTTCCAATGAAATCGCATCATTTCCATATCGAATTTCAGGATACAGATTTTAAGGGTGTATTGATTGACTTTTCAGTAGCTTCCTCAGATTCATCAAATTCGTCAGCTAAATACTCTTGCATCTTTTCATTTTGCTTCTTGAGCAAGAAAGCCTGTAATAAATTCAATGCAATTGGAAATAGCTTTTTAAAAATGAGCTGATAATTAATTTTAAATTTCTTCTTTTTATTTTTTTGACTTTTTTGCTCATCACCAGAATTATCGGAAAACTTTTTGACTGCCATCGTTCCCAGACCCAAAACACCAGCTGGTATGGCTACATTCCCTAAAAAAAATCGCAGGGCCAATTTTCGATTATTACCCAGGCTTTCTATAAAAGCATCACGAGTGACATCCATAGTCATCCGCAACGATTCTTTTTCTTTTTCCAGTTCTTCGATGGTATAAATTTTCTTTTTCATGAGTTTTTTTGATTCGGGTAAAACATAAAAATCCTGAATTTAATCCAGCATTTCTCTTATTACCATATTCAAAACCGGATTTGTAATGACCTCTACTTTGAAGTAAATGATGAGTATACTCATCAAGAAATAGAATCCTGCAACACACAGAAAAGCTAAAGTATAAGAATTAAATAAAGCTCCCAAGTAAAACCCTAATGCAATTGACAGGAAAAGGACAACCATTAATATTAATATGAACACCACAGCGATAGTGATTAGACTTGAGATTGTTTTTGCAATTTTTTGGGCACTTTCCAACCTTAGTAAATCTAACTGCTGTTCAATATATTGTCTTGCATACTCAACAGTTTCACCCGTAGCTGAAAGCAACTCGTTTGGTTTCATTTTTAGAACGATTAAATTATTGCATTAAGATTTTAGAAGGAGCCAATATTCCTAAACGGTTTCTACTATTTTTCGGTAGTAGTTTTTTCCCTGACATTATTCTTTGCTCTTTCCATCCCTTTTTTAAAACTTTCCTGAGCTTTTTCTACAACATCCTCTGCTGCATCCGTAGTTTTTGAGATCTGATTCTTAACGGTATCAGAAACATCCTTGACCCACGTTTTAGTATTTTGAGCAACTTCATCTAATTTTGAAGTCATCATATCAGATCGTTCTTTTAAGGTATGTTGTACTTCTTTATTCAGTTTTTTAAGTTTCTTTCTGGCTTTTTTCTGCATTTTTTGACCGTCTTCAGAAGCCATGTAATATCCGGCAGCACTACCTGCCAATAGGCCTAGACCTATACCAATTAATACTTTATCTCTGTTTTTCATTATATAATATTTTGTGTGATTAAAAAATAAATTTTATAATATCTTATCTATTTTAACAATAAAATACTTCTCAAAGTTTATTATTCTGCAAATTTGATCAGATTATAACTCGATTTCTCAAGTTAATAGGACCTATTCTATGTCATAGGTAAAATTGAGTATTCTCTAGAGCATTTGAAATGATTATTGTCAATGCATGTATTGATCTAAATCACTATAAATCAGGATATAAAATGTGCAATTCAATCTCAAGAAATTAAAAATTCAGTAAATTCATTTTCCCTGGTGAATCACTATTAGACATCTTTTTATCGTCTCGTCCTGAAAAAAAGTGGAATTTTTGTGGAAGGGCGCATAAGTCTCTGTGAATTAAAAGAACAGGAAGCTTATGTCTTTTTTCGAAATGAGCCTTGAATTATGACTTCAAACCATACTTCCAGCTTTTCAATTACCTAAGCAAAAGAATGATAAAAATCATTTATAGGACTGATCAATACACTGTTTAAGTTAATTGCTAGTTGTTAGTTTTGTATTAATAATTGTTTTTAAATTAACAAAGATTAATTATGTCAAACTCTAATAAGCCTGATAATAGCATTGCATTGAATCTTGCTCCTGAGAAGGCGCAATTAAAAAAACAAAGGAAAGTAATGGTCCCTTCCCAAAGGGGAGTAAAATTGATTCACAACCCGGTATATAATAAAGGAACCGCATTTACGGATTATGAACGCCGTATTTTGGGTCTTAAAGGATTGTTACCACCGAGGTGCATTTCTCAAGATTTACAGGCTGACCGAATAATGGAGAATATTCGGATGAAGTCAGATGATCTCGAGAAATACGTTTATATGGTGTCTCTTCAAGACAGAAACGAGAACTTGTTTTATTACGTTCTCCAGAGACATCTTGAGGAATTAATGCCCATCATTTATACACCTACTGTGGGAAAAGCTTGTCAGTCATTTGGTCATATTTATCGAAGATCCAGAGGGCTTTATATATCCATGGAAGAAAAAGGACATGTGAGAGAACTTTTATTAAACTGGCCACATAAAGATGTTAAAGTTATTGTCGTGACGGATGGCGGAAGGATTCTTGGATTAGGTGATCTTGGCGTAAATGGAATGGGTATCCCAATAGGTAAACTTGCATTATATACAGCTTGCGCAGGAATAGATCCAACCAGTTGTTTGCCCATAACCGTAGATGTTGGAACAAATAACGAAACTCTTTTGGAAGATCCTCTCTACCTCGGACATCAGCATCCGCGCATTTCCGGTCAAATGTATCAAGAACTATTTGATGAATTTATCGAAGCCGTTCAGGACATCTTCCCTGACACAATCATTCAATTTGAAGATTTCTCTACAGAGAATGCTTTCAAGCTTTTAAGTAGATATCGGGAAAGGGCGCGTGTTTTTAATGATGACATTCAAGGAACTGCTAGTGTTGCCCTTGCAGGTTTACTATCGGCATTAAGAATTACAAATCAAAAACTTGAAGATCAAAAAATACTATTTCTCGGAGCTGGTGAGGCGGGTATAGGAATAGCAGATATGATATCTCTGGCTATGCAAGAATCAGGTCTTTCTGAAGATGAGGCCAGACAAAATAATTGGTTCATGGATTCAAGTTCATTGGTTTGCAGCTCAAGAACAAATCTAGCTTCACACAAATTGAGATATGCGCATCAGCATGATCCCATTAGCGATTTTAAAGAAGCTATCAAAATATTGAAACCGACTGCGATTATTGGTGTCAGTGGACAACCAGGAAAATTCACGGAGGAAGTTGTTCGCTTGATGTCCGAGATAAATGACCATCCTATCATCTTTGCATTGTCTAATCCCACATCCAAATCAGAATGTACCGCTGAGGAAGCATATACCTGGAGCGGAGGCAAAGCAATTTTTGCAAGTGGAAGCCCATTTGGACCGGTTAAGATTGGTAAAAAGAAAATCATTCCTGGTCAAGGCAATAATGTCTATATATTTCCAGGTGTTGGATTAGGCTTAACCTATTGTCATTCCAGGATTGTGACAGAGCGTATGTTTTATGAAGCAGCAAAAGTTCTTTCCAGTTCGGTGACTGAAGATGAGTTGGCAAATGGTACTGTTTATCCTTCCTTCTTAAGAATTAAAGAAATCAGTGCCCGTATCGCGATGGCCATTACAAAGGTTGGAGTAGAGGATGGATTGGTGCAAGGTCATTTCCTGACTCATATAGAAGAAAACATTAAAAATTCTATGTATCGACCGGAATATCCGGAATATCTGTAGCACTTGGATTAGTCAGGAGGACGGGTTTTTCTTTTACTAGTCTTGAAAATGACCAATCGGTTATAAAAAGAATGGAAAAAAGGATGAATAAAGTATAGCAACCTTTTGAAGCGAAATTGCAACCTTTTTCGAAAGCTTTTAAATAGAAAAATGCTAGAGTGAAAACAAAAAAGTCCTTCACAATCGATTGATTATGAAGGACTTACCGAGTACTTGTGTGGTCCCACCAGGACTCGAACCTGGGACCACCTGATTATGAGTCAGGTGCTCTAACCAACTGAGCTATAGGACCTGTTCGTTCATTGGGTGTGCAAATTTACACATTTGTAAAACTCTATGCAAGATGCTTGTTGAATTTTTGATTTTTCAAAGTGAAAATTATATCATCTAATTGCCTTGGGTTTTTATCCGTTTTTTGCCAATGAATGTCGTTTTCTATTTCTATCAAGCCTCTTTTCAAAGAAAAAGTTGCTTGTTTTTGAACACAAAACAGTTTTTTATTATTTAATCTGGAACCAAGATATTCCTGCTCTGTTTGACCAGGCGTTGGAATGAGGATAGCTTTCTTTTTTAGTTTCACTAAGTCCATAACGGAGCTATATCCTGATCTGCAAATGACTAATCCACTGGATTGGATCGCTTTGTTAAGTTCAACGGAGTTTAAAAAAGAAACCACTTCGATTTTGTCATTTAGTTTAAAATGTTCTTTCTTTTCTACTTTACCTTGAACGATTAAACTTTTTTTATCAGCAGCTATCAATTCATTAATAATTACTTTTTCAAAGTACGTTCTTTGAGGCTCTGGGCCTGAAATAACGGCGATAATGTCATATTTCTTTGGAATGGTTTCTTCTTCCATTCTGGAAAGCGGTCCCAGGTATTTAGCATTCTTTATTTGATCACATTTTGATAATCGCCCAGCCAAACTATCTTCTCCAGTATAGTCAGGTATCCAACATTCATCAAAACGATTGATCAAAAAATGATTGACTTTATTGACAAACAATTCCAATGGTTTGAAAAGAATAATGATATTTATTTGGTGAGTGATAAAAATATTTTTAGTCTCTTTAGATAAGCATCCATATCGATTGTCTGAAATAATAATTTCTATTTTCTCTTCTTCAACAACCTTTTTTATAAAACGATGCTCCTTCCATATTGCTATTAAAATTTTCGGAATTTGAAAAGCGATATTAATCACCATGTTTTTTGATGAATAATGAACATCGTAAGCCGGAAATTCAATGGTTTGAAGTTTTGGAAATTCTTTTTGAAGTAATTTTAATGATCTGCCATCGGAAGCCAAAACAACTTCAAAACCGATTTGCAACAATTTATTGATGATTGGAATACAGCGGGTAGCATGTCCAAGACCCCAGTTAAGAGGTGCCACTAAAACACGTTTTGGCTTTTTCAATTTTTAAAAATGAGAATTGTAACTTACATTAGTGCTTTTAAAAGTAAAATATCAATGATCAAGCTTTTATTTAAATCACTCCCGCTTATTATTTTTTTAGTTCTCTTGCTCGGTATGATCTCATGCAGAGCAGGCGATTGCGGTTGTCCACCCTAATTAACGCAAGTTGCGAAACACCTTGCTAATTTTGAATTATGAATGATAAATTATGAATTTTCTCCAAAAACGTGTAAAAACCAACTTATCATTCATCATTTTTAACTCATCATTTTCAAGTTTGCGATATATCGCAACTTGAATTAATTAGTAGTCGCGGTAATTTTTTGACCTGTCAATCACATACGAATCTCATCATTATTTCCATCATAAAATTTATATTGATTTAGCTGGAAATCAGGACTATCTACAATTTTTATCCATTTGAAATATTTCATGTACCACCTCATTTGAATACTTGGAACTCCTTTTTTCAAATAAGCAAAAATATACGGATGTACATGGAGTTTAATTTTCGAATTTGGTCTTGATTGTATAATAAATTCAAGATCTCTCTCAATGTCGTCCGTTAATAAAATTGAGGCATTGATTTTTCCAGTTCCATTGCAAGTAGGACAAACTTCAGCGGTATTGATTTTCACTTCTGGTCTTACCCGCTGACGAGTAATTTGCATAAGACCAAACTTACTCAAAGGAAGAATGGTATGCTGTGCGCGATCTTTTTTCATAAATTCACGCATCTTCATAACAAGTGTTCTTTTGTGATCCGACACCCTCATATCGATGAAATCGATAATAATGATGCCACCGATATCACGTAATCGCATTTGACGAGCGATTTCCTCTGCTGATTCAAGGTTAATGGCTAAGACTGCTTCTGCCTGGTCACCACTAGAAACTTTATGACCACTATTTACATCAATGACATGCATAGCTTCCGTGTGCTCTATAACGAGATAAGCACCACTTGCCATTGTTGCTGTTTTTCCAAATGAGGACTTGATCTGACGGGTTACACCATGAGCATCAAAGATCGGTTTTGTCGAACGATGATGCTTTACTATTTTCACTTTATCCGGAGCAATGGTCCCCATAAAGTTCTTTACATTATAAAAAAGTTCTTTATCATTGACGACAATTCGGTTAAAAGAGTCTTCAAGAATATCTCTTAAAATACTTGATGCTTTATCCAACTCACTTAATAGTTTCATTGGAGGGGTCGCCTTAAATAGTTGTTTGTGAACCTGCTCCCATTTTTGCATCATGAGCATTAACTCTTCGTGCAAATCAGCAACTTTCTTCCCTTCAGCTGCTGTGCGAACAATCAAGCCAAAGTTTTTTGGACGAATACTTTCAACAAGTACTTTTAGCCTTTTTCTCTCATCAGCATTGGCTATTTTTTTGGAAACAGCAACTTGCTCTGTAAAAGGAGTTAAAACCAGGAACCTTCCGGGAATTGTAATTTCGCAACTTAAACGAGGACCTTTGGTTGAAATCGGTTCTTTAAGTACCTGGACCAAAAGCATTTGCTTTTTGTCCATCACCTGATCGATCTTTCCGGTTTTTAAAATATCCAGCTCAATCTTAAAATTTTCCAGATTATGGTTTGTAATAGATCCTGAAACTGTTCCTTCTGTATAGTTTATTAATGACCGAAGTTTTGGTCCCAGATCGGTATAATGTAAGAATGCATCTTTCTTATGACCAATATCTACAAAAGCGGCATTGAGTCCAGGCATCAGTTTCCTTATTCTCCCAAGAAAGATATCTCCAACAGTAAAATTCGTATTCGTTTTTTGATAATGAATTTCAACTAACTTTGAATCTTCAAGCAAGGCAATCTCGACTTCTGTTGGAGTAGAGTTAATTATTAGTTCTTTTTCCACTAGTTCTTTTCCAGTTTGCTGACTGTGGGTAAAGAAAAGTAGCGTATTTTAAGAAATCGATAGGTTTGGCTGCTCATTAATAGCTTAGCATCGAAGCTGGAAGTTTTGTTTAGAACTGCAATTTGGTTTTATTCTATTCTTTTTTTGATTAGATATCCACTATACAAAGATATCACCTCAGAAGTATGTTCTTCCAGGTGACATTTCGAAGAGTGATTGCGGTCATAATTAAACTTATGTTTTAAATTACTTGAGTAATAAAAACTAATTTTTTTATGCAATTTGATAAGACGGATTTTTAGAAAAATCCGTCTTATCCCAGACTTCTTCATTTAGGAGCAGTGTTAAAATACACTCCATTTATCCAAAGCCAAAATGATTACCTATCTGTTCTTTTTCTTATGACGATTTTTACGAAGTCTTTTTTTGCGTTTATGCGTCGCTATTTTATGACGCTTACGTTTTTTTCCACAAGGCATATTTTAATGTCTTTAAAATTTTAAAAAATTATTATTTCTTTATGAAAAGCCAAAAGGCTCAATTACTTTTTACAATATATTGCATAATTTTCTGCTTTCTCAGTATCGCCTAAGCCTTGATATGCCTGAGCAAGCAAACAATTTGCTTTATTACTTTCCGGTTCAATCGACAGTGCTTTTTGTAGTCTTTCAATCGCTTTTTCAAACTGTCCCGTTTGGATTGCAAATCGACCCAGCGTCGTAAGTACCAAAACATTTTCTGGTTCTTTTTCAATTAAATCCCTGAGCATCAGAATCCCCTTCATTGGATTTTCAGGAAGTGGATTCTCTATGTAACAAACTGCAAGATTTACTTTATGCGCTGTATTGGATGGGTTTAATGATATGGCATTTTCAAATGCCTTGACCGCTCTTCCAAAACAAAATTGTTTTACTTTTTGTTCTTTTGCCCTCTGAACTCCAATAGCGTAAGTTGTTCCAGCTAATGACCAGGCTTCGTCATTATTTTCAATCTCGGCAACACTTTCAGCATAAAAACCGGCTATATCTACTCGATCTAATTTGTACCAACTGCCGGAGAGTTCTTTAAAAATTGCAACTTTCGCTGAGTCCGTCCGTGCTTCTTTTAATTCTACCTCAATTGATAAAATCAGTGTGGATTTATCCTTTTGCAATTCAGATTTTGCATCTTCTACTAAAGCATTTATGTCGGTACTTTCCGCTGTAATTACTCTTGACTTTTCAATTGCTTTCTGTTTTTCAGGCTTTGTATCCAATCCAAAATACATCCCCGAGAATAGTAATATCATTGATGATACAACTATAATTTGGAGTTTAGTCATAACAAAGGATATCTATTTGATTAATCCGCTTTCTCTTCTTCAGGAAGAGAATTTACATTCTCTTTTACCTGTTCAACAAATATTTTTGCTGGTTTAAAAGATGGAATGTAGTGTTCCGGAATCTCAATAGCGACATTTTTCTTAATATGCCGACCAATTTTTTTTGCACGCTTTTTTATTACAAAACTTCCAAAGCCTCTGATGTAAACATTTTCACCTTCAGAAAGTGTGTTTTTTACTTCTTTGAAGAAAGTCTCCAGTGTTACCAAAACGTCAACTTTAGGAACTCCCGTCTTTTCTGAAATTGCTGTAACTAAGTCAGCTTTTCTCATTGTTATTGTTTGGTTTATAATTAGTTATGAATTATATACAGGTTTCTATAAAGCGAGGCAAATTTCGCATTTTTATTCAATAATTGAAAATAAAAGCCACTTTTATTTCAATTATTCTTGATTTCATTGTCAAGACAATACATGTTAGTATAAATATTAT
Organism: uncultured Saprospiraceae bacterium; assembly: GCA_963793295.1. GTDB lineage: Bacteria > Bacteroidota > Bacteroidia > Chitinophagales > Saprospiraceae > JAHDHW01. The sequence goes on from CAWBZX010000013.1 coordinate 234,400, forward strand.
TTGATTTTTTAAATATTGTAATTCCTTTGATTACCAATTTATAGTTATACATGCACATACCTTTTTAGCCTTTTTCTACATTATATAGCCATTGTTTTCCTTGTCTAGGTCTCGGGGTTTCATTTTTTCTTTTTACATTATTTATAAATTTATTCTTTTGATAATTGTATTCATCGCTGTTCTTTTATTTCATAAAGCTTTAGCTATCTTTGTAATAGTTAAGATTTCGGTCTTAATAAAATCAAATCCTGTAGAACTCAATTATTTTTAATTTATTATCATTATTTTAATTACTGAAAACGTTATCTAATATGCTATTATCTATGACAGGATTTGGTCGTGCTTCAAATTCAATTGGAAATAAGACGATTACTGTTGAAATACGATCTCTGAATAGTAAGTTTACAGATATTCGGTTTAAAATGCCTCAGGCTTACAAAGAGAAAGAGCATATTCTTAGAAAGTTAATTACTGATAAAGCCCAGCGGGGAAAAATCGATGTGAATATTGATCTTAAATCATTGGAAGGCGATGGAGAATATGCATTAAATCAAGCCCTTTTTACCAAATATTATAAAGAATTACATCAACTTTCAAAAGAATTGGCAATGCCTTCTGCTGATATTATGCAGGCGATTCTTCGCATTCCCAATGTTGTTGCCTCATCTCATGATTCCATTGACGAAACGGAATGGAATGCTGTACGCAAAACGGTTAATGATGCGTTGGAAAATTTTACTGCCTTTCGTATGGAAGAAGGTGCTGCAATGGAAAAAGATTGTATTTCCAGAATTGAGACGATCCTCCAATTGTTGTCGGAATTAACTCCTCTTGAATTAGAGCGTGTCACTAAATTAAGGCAAAAGATTAATAAACATATGGAAGAATATGTTGGTAAAGAGAATATTGATGCCAATCGTTTTGAACAGGAGATCCTGTATTACCTTGAGAAAATGGACATCACTGAAGAAAAAGTAAGACTGGCACAGCATTGCAAATATTTCATGGAAGTATTGGATTCAAAAGATACCATCAAGGGAAGAAAAATAAGTTTTATCAGTCAGGAAATGGGCCGCGAGATCAATACTTTAGGATCAAAAGCCAATTCTTCTGAAATTCAACGTTGTGTAGTAAAAATGAAAGATGAGCTCGAAAAAATTAAAGAGCAAATCCTTAATACTATTTAGGAAAACAGAGATAATGAGTAAACTGATTATTATTACTGCTCCTTCCGGGGCAGGAAAAACCTCGATCGTTCGAGCACTTTTAAAAAGATTTGACTTACTTGCTTTTTCAATATCAGCGACAACACGAGAAAAAAGACCTCATGAAATAGATGGCCTTGATTATTATTTTATCAGCCATGAAGATTTCAAAAAACGTATTGCAAATGGTGATTTCGCTGAATGGGAAGAGGTATATGAAAATCAGTTCTACGGAACTTTAAAAAGTGAGATTGAAAGAATTTGGGCATTGAATAAAGATATCATTTTTGATATTGAAGTGAAAGGCGCTCAAAACCTTAAAAATGTTTATGGGGATCAGGCTTTAGCCATTTTTATAAAACCGCCTTCTCTTGAAGTACTCATTCAAAGATTGAAAAGTCGAAATACTGAAAATGAGAAAAGCCTCAAAAAAAGAATAGCCCGTGCTAAAAAAGAACTGAAATATGAGAACAAATTTGATCTTGTTCTGGTTAATGATGATTTGGAACTAGCGATAAATGAAGCAGAAAAAATACTCAAAAATTTTTTAGTAAAACAAACACATACCAATTAAAGGATGGAAACGCTGACTACTAAAGGAATCAAAATTAGTGTGGAAACATACTATCATGAGAAGCACTCTCGCCCAGTAGAAGAAAAATTTGTTTTTGTTTATCAAATTACAATCGAAAACAAAAGCAACACTACTGTTCAATTACTTCACCGCCATTGGTACATTTTTGATTCTAACGGAGTTGTTCGTGAAGTAGAAGGGGAAGGTGTGATCGGCAAACAACCTATCCTTAAGCCTGGCGAATCTCATCAATACGTTTCCTGGTCTCCGCTTCAATCCGAAATGGGTAAAATGTATGGCTATTATCTTATGCATGACCAGGTCAAGAATAAAAATTTCAAAGTTCCTGTTCCTGAATTTAAATTGATTGCTCCTTTCAAAATGAATTAACAATTCTTTTTTTTATTCTTCTATAACTGCAATACATTTTAATTCTATTGCAATAGGTGTCGGCAATGCACTAATTCCGCAAGTAGTTCGACAAGGTAGATTGTCTTTAAAGTATTCTGCATAAATACGATTATAGGTGTGAAAATCTCTTTGCATATCCGTTAAAAAAACGGTTACATCTACCAATGAATCCCATGTCGCTCCACATGCTTCAAGAACAAATCTCACATTTTGGAAAACAGAATGGCATTGCGCTTCGAAGTCAAATTCAGTAAAGTTTCCACTTTTACTTTGTTTTAATCCGGGAACACCATCCGTTTCCGGATCACGTGGTCCGATTCCTGATAGAAATAGTAAATTTCCAACTCTTCGCGCATGAGGATATAAACCAACCGGCTTTGGCGCTTTAGAAGCGTTTATTTTTTCTGATTTTGACATCTTGTTTTTTTCCCAAAGTTAAACAAGAGAAATCATCTTTTCGAAAAGTTTGTATTTCTCTTTCAAGAAGAGATGTTTGTTGAAGCGTTTTTAGCTTTCAATTTTTATATCCTTGACTTGAAGTTGAATCGTCGTTTTCCCATCCCAGTGATTTTCCTGCAAATTGTAACAAATGTGAAAAGGGCTTTCCTTAATTTGTTCAAAAGAATCGCCCTGACCGAAGGCTATTCCATAAAATACGTCTGACTGCTGTTGTCGGACAGCAAGTCGCAAATGATTATTTTTTAATAATTTTGAATAGCCGGTATCTACGATATTTCTGCTAGTAAAAACCGGATTCCGATTTTGCGGCCCAAAGGGAGCTAATTGCTTTAACTTTTTCCAAAGAGAATTTGTAATATCATCAAGTTGAAGTTCTGCTGAAATGGAAATTTCAGCTTCCGGAGTCTTTAAAATAGCTGCCTTTTTTGCAAAGGATTCGAATCGCTCGGAGAATAATTTTAACTTATCTGCCTTTAATGAGAGTCCTGCTGCATGTTTATGTCCACCAAAACGGAGTAACAAATCACCACAGGATTTGATCGCTTCATAAATATCAAAACCAGGAATAGAGCGGGCAGATCCTACGATTTCCCCATTTGACTCCGTTATGATAATTGCAGGGCGGTTATATTTTTCTACAATTCGTGAAGCAGCGATCCCAACCACTCCTTTGTGCCAATGCGGCTGATATAAAATAATACTTTTTTGCTGATCTAAATCAATCAATTCTTCAATCAAGACTTCAGCTTCCTGAACAATTTTTTTATCAAATTCTTTGCGTTGATTGTTTCGGTTCTGCAATTGCGCGGCATAGTCTGCAGCTACTACTTTTTCTTCTGTCAATAAAATTTTTACTGCCTGGTGGGCATCCGCCATTCGACCCGCTGCATTGATCATTGGCCCGATTCCAAAAACGATATCGCTAATCGTGAGCAATCCGTCCCGACCACTTTGTTTTATTAAAGCTTTTAAACCTAGCCGTGGATTTCTGTTAATCTTTTTTAATCCATGATAAGAAAGAATGCGATTTTCTCCAGTCATTGGAACAATATCACAGGCAATACTTACAACCACTAAATCCAATAAAGAATAAATTTCATCCTCAGGGATCTGCTGATGCTGACTAAAGCCTTGAACGAATTTGAATGCAATGCCACATCCACTTAATTCTTTATAAGGATATTCACAAGATGACTGCTTGGGATCTAAGATCGCAAATGCTTTTGGCAATTCCGGGCCCGGCAAATGGTGATCCATTATAATGAAATCGATATTCCTCTTTTTGGCTTCTTCAACCTGATCAACGGCTTTTATGCCACAATCAAGTGAAATAATTAAATTTACGCCATTCTGGCTAGCATAATCGATTCCTTCGTTTGACACCCCATAACCTTCCTTATACCGATCGGGAATATAATAATCCAGGTTAGTGTGGTATTTTTTTAAAAACGAAAACAACAAGGCAATTGAAGTAGTACCATCAACATCATAATCACCGTAAAGCAAAATACGCTCTTTATGATTAATGGCGTGACGAACTCTAGATACCGCGGAAGCCATTCCACGCATTAGAAAAGGATCGTGCAAATCTTCCAGAGCAGGATTAAAAAACTGCTGGATCGCTTTTGTATCAGTAATATTTCGCTGGACTAACAACCGGCATAACAATGGATGAATATTCAATTCATTTTGTATCGCCTTTACTTTTTCCTCATCGGTAGGAATAAGATTCCATCGGTTTTCCATAAGTATGTTTTCTGGTAATTCTTGAATTTAACATTTATCTTTCAAAAGGGCACTTAGTGTTAAGAAGTTTTTTATTAAGCTTGGTTTCTTATTTCTATATTTGATTGAAAATTTACTCTTCTAAAAAAATTGCATCTATGAAAATCATACTCGTTGGAGCTTCCGGTACCATTGGCCAAAAAGTTTATAATAAGTTAGCCAGCAGACACGAGGTGATAAAAGCGAGTGCCAACCAGGGAGACGTCATTGTAGATATTACAAATTGGGCATCAATCGAAAGAATGTATAAAACCATACCTAATGTCGATGCTGTAGTCTGCGCTGCCGGAGGAGCTCATTTTGGGCCTTTTGATACAATGACTGAAGATGATTTTTATATTGGAATACGTGACAAAATGATGGGACAGATCAACTTAGTAATGATTGGAAAAGAATATATCAACGATAAAGGTTCATTTACATTAATTACCGGAATCCTTGCCGAAGACCCAATTAGAATGGGTGTTGGATTAAGTATGGTCAACGGAGCTGTCAATGCTTTTGTCAAAGCTGCTGCTGTGGAACTAAAGAGAAGTATCCGCATCAATGCTGTCTGTCCGGGCCTGGTTGAAGACGCTGTTGAAAAATACGCACGTTATTTTCCGGGTCACAATCCTGTCTCCATGGAACGAGTAGTTAATGGTTATATAAAAAGTATTGAAGGGGCGAATACCGGTCAGCTTATTAAAATATATTAAACTGATAACTCCCATTTTTCAGCTCATTGGTTAATCCGCTTGTCCCTAAACACTATTTATAATTTTTTAAAATTAAGCGCGTGCTACGCAAATTGAAAATGCTGCCACAGGCTTAAAACTTTTCTTTTCTAATTACAATTATTTACGATATCGAATTTTCCAATTTTATTTCATTGTTATTATTGTTATTAAATATGAAAACAATCGTTATATTGTAAAAATTAAATACTGTTACTTATGAAAATTAATAGCCTTTTAACTATCGGATTACTTTTTTTGACCTCCTTTTTAATGGCTCAATCCATTGAAAGACAGCTCATAGGAGTAGCCGGGGGAAATAATACCAATGACCAGATTTTGCTTGATTGGACCCTGGGAGAAGCTTTTACAACTTACGACAATACTCCATACGGTTCTTACAAAGAAGGGTTTTTGCAACCCATGAATTTGAATCAAAAACTGAATGAACCTGCAACTGAGCCTAACAATGACCTATCCGGCCAAATTACTGCTGAAGTATTTCCCAATCCTTTCAACGGAGCATTTAATTTTCAGATCAATCAGGCGCAGGAATCAGACGCTCAGCTCACCATTTTGGATTATTCCGGGAAAGTTTTGATGAGAAAAATATTTCCTGCAGGCAGTCTTAAAATGGAGTGGGCGATGAATGACTATCCTCCAGGATTGTATTTCTTACAATTCGAAGATGATTCCGGAATTTTAAGACAAAGTTTCAAATTGTTGAAATTTTAATACTATTTGTTTTTCAATCCCATAAACTACTTTTTTTCACTTTAAAACTCAAAACAAAATCTCATGAAAAAGATAATTTTTAACCTTCTAATACTCACCTTTTCCTTTTCGGCCCTTTTAGCTCAAAATATTCCTCAAGGAATGAGTTATCAGGCTGTAGCAAGAGATGCTGATGGCCAGTTGTTATCCAATGTCCCAATCAGTTTAAAAATCTCATTAATCTCTAATATTGAAAGACATGGAATTGCTTACAGCGAAATTCACAAAGTAAAAACCAACGAATACGGTTTATTCAATTTTGTAATCGGACAAGGAGAATCTTCTGACGGCAGCTTCGAAGAAATACCCTGGGAGTCAGAAGAAATCTGGCTGGAAGTCGCCATGGACGCGAAAGCAGGAGAAGATTACAAAGTGATGAATACTACCAAATTGCTCACCGTACCTTATGCGTTCCATGCTGGAAGCGCTAATGAACTGGTACCAATTAATCCAGAAGATGGCAGAGTGCCATGGTGGGGACAGCCTTGGTGGAATATTCAAGGACTCGAAAAAACAAATCCTGACAAACATTTCGTTGGAAATATCGATTCTGTCGATCTGGTCTTCAGGACAAATAATATTGAATGGCAACGGATCAAAGCAGATGGAAATATCGTTCAGCATCGTAATGTAGAAATTGGAGAAAACCTGTATGTTACAGATACAACATTTACCAGAGTTTTGAAGACCGAAGAATTAATTGTTAGCGCCAATAAGCCAGATGAAGGTCAAGGAGGATATGTGGCCACTTTTGAAAATACCAACGATGATAAAGGCGATGGTATAAAAATAAAGCTCGGAAAAAACCGGCCCGTAGGACCTGAAATTGGACCTGATATTCCCATTTTTATTGGACCCTTGCTAGGTGTGGTAGATAAAACACATGATGTAGTAGATGCAATATTAGAACCCAATCAAGACAATTTATTAGATCTGTTTTCTCCATATCTAGATCCCAGCGCTGTTTTTGCTACTGGAGAACAGTATGATTTTTATTATGGTACGTTATGTTTCATGTCTCAAGGGATACTAAATGCGGGGCTTCAAGGGATAAACGACGGGTTAGGGCTTCCTTGGACGGATAGAGATATAGCAATAGCATTGAATGGTCATGATCCTGTATTGTGTGCATTAAAAGAAGGAATAGAATTTGACTCATTGGAAGTACCATTTAGCGAATGGGTTGCTCCTTATAACACCTCAACTTTTAAAGATGAACTCTTGATAGAAGCTGATAGCGTTGAATGCCCAGACTGCTGGGATAATGCTGTTTGGTGTGAAGCTTTAGATGGCTTAATTGACGATTCAGATCTTTCCTATGATGTTAAGTGGAATACGTTCATTCCAGAAATTCCAGAAATCGAACTTTGTCAAGCGCTTGAGTTTGAAAATTATTTTTTGCCGGCATTTCCCTCACTTGATGATTCATCATCCCTAAATATGACGAATGAATTCATTAGTTTCGTAGATAGGAACGATAATCTTGCAGGTGCGATTAAGGGTATTAGTACATATGATTTTGCGAATAGTTATATCGATGATTTTTTAATTCTAGATGTAGCTGCTGAAGTCATTGGAGTTGACCCGCTAGCAGCTATGGCTCAAGGAGTTAACCAAGTAGCAAAATTATCAAAGAAGTACAATGAATTGGGAGTAGAATATAGCTCTGGTCATGGTGATTATGCAGAATGGCTGGAACGTGAAAATCCAAATGAAAGGATCAGTACCGGAGATATCGTTGCTGTAAAAGGTGGTAAAATCACCAAAGACTTGACGGGTGCAGAACAAATTATGGCCGTTTCTTTTAGGCCCATCGTTTTAGGAAATATTCCAATTGAAGGAAAAGAACATCTTGGAAATAACATAGCTTTTATGGGACAAATTCCGGTAAAAGTGATGGGACCAATCGAATCAGGAGACTACATTATTGCCAACCCTGAAGTTCCTGGTTATGGCATTGGTTTAAGCGAGGAAGAAATGACTATCGCAGACCTTAAGTTGGCAGTTGGCCGGTCATGGGAATCTAATCTGGCTAACGGCCCTAAAATGGTGAATACAGTAATCGGTGTTCCCAGTGGTGATTACGTGAAGTTTCTTGAAAGTTACGAGCAAAAGATGTTAAATACTGAAGCACGAATGGAAGCAGTTGAATCTAAATTGGAGATGTTGTCTGAATTGATTTCTAAAGAAGGAAGAACAAATTAAATTTTGCTCGAATGAATAATTAATATTAGATATTGAAAAATAGCTTTAATATAAAAGTCTGTTTTTGAGTATCTAATATTTTTAAATTTTTTTCTAAAAAAACTATCTAATGGCTCAGAGGCTTGTTAAAAAATATTTATCATTTGTTATTTTAGCTCTTTTCCCTGTAATAGTATTCAGTCAAAACATATCAGACAAGCAACCTATTCACCCTGCTTTATTAGAAGCTGCCAAATCATTTTCGATTGAGGATTTATATGAAATGGGTGTTCGTAAGGACAATGATTCCTTATATATCAGCGAGGAGTCTGCACGGGCGCATTCAGATTTAGAATATAGAAAAATACTCTATCCGGAAATCTATTCCTGGGAAAAGACTTTAACGCTAATTGCAGCAATAGAATTAAAAAAAGCTTTTTGGCACTTGATCAATCTGTATCCGAAAGATCAAGAAAGTAAAGAATTTTCAGTCCGAATAATTCTAGGATATGATGGCCTATTTGATATGGAAAGAGTAATTATAAGTACTTTCTACACCTATGCCTTCATGGATCCGGAAATAGGTTCCATTAAAGATGGCAAAATAGATATTACCCGTCCTGATATTCTAGAAGAAAAATTACAAGTGGTTAAAGAAATGGTGACCTATATTCGTGCCTACCGCCAGCAGAATGCTGCGTCAGATAAAAATAAAAAATAGAATATCGACTATTTTAAAAAGCAATGGTTTAAACCCTAAACCTGCTTGCCTGATTAGTGTGACAATACCAAGATTATCTAAACTACCCGTGAACAAAAGTTTTAAGTTTTGAGTGATTTAGATAGAGCCCCATTAGTTCAAATAATTTAAAATAAAAGGCGCTGCTTTCTTTCTTATCCCTATCATAATCTTTATTTATCAAGCAGCTTTTGAAAACTCAAATAGAGGTTTCTAATTGAAAAAATTCTCTAACTTCAGTTTGGTAATCCTACTCTATTTTAATTAATTGTTTATTTAGATGATTGTTATTTACATTTTTAAATATGATAATAAATCGCTATATTGAAATAAATAAAAAATGTCGCTTATGAAAAAATCTCACCTTTTCACTATCGGATTACTCTTTTTAAGCTCCTTCTTAATCGCTCAATCTATTGAACGACAGTTAATAGGGGTCGCAGGAGAAAATGATTCCGGTACACAAATATTACTCGATTGGACTTTAGGAGAAACGTTTACAGCTTACGACAATACCTTAATCGGTATTTACAAAGAAGGGTTTTTACAACCTGTGATTTTGAATCAAAATGAATCCACTACAGAACCTAACAATGAACTATCCGACCAAATTACCGCAGAAGTATTTCCTAATCCTTTCAGCGGAACTTTTACATTTCAGATCAGTGATGCACAGGAAAAAGATGCACAGCTTACCATTTTAGATTATTCTGGAAAAAATTTGATAAAAAAAATATTTCCTGCAGGCAGTCTTAAAATGGAATGGACGATGAGTGACTACCCTGCCGGATTGTATTTCTTACAATTCGCTGATGATTCCGGAATTTTAAGACAAAGTTTCAAATTGTTGAAATTGTAAGAACTACTGTAAAATTAGATCTCTCCACTTTTTCGTCCCAAAACTTTTCTTTTTTCACTTAAAAACTAATCTAATGAAAAAGTTACTTTTCAATGCTATAATTATTTTATTTTCCACTACCTCGCTTCTAGCTCAAAACATTCCTCAAGGAATGAGTTACCAGGCTGTTGCCAGGGATGCAAATGGTCAGTTGTTATCCGATGTCCCAATAAGTTTAAAAATTTCGTTAATCTCTAATATTGAAAGACATGACGTTGCTTATAGCGAAATTCACAAAGTAAAAACCAACGAATACGGTTTATTCAATTTTGTAATTGGACAAGGAGAAGCGCTATCAGGAGACTTTGAAGAAATACCCTGGGAGTCAAAAGAAATCTGGCTGGAAGTCGCGATGGACGCCAAAGCAGGAGAAAACTTCAAAGAGATGAATACGACAAAATTACTTACTGTGCCTTATGCTTTCCATGCCGGAAGTGCTAATGAACTTGTCCCGATAAATCCAAACGGTGATGGCAGAGTGCCTTGGTGGGGACAGCCCTGGTGGAATATTGAAGGCCTCGAAAAAACAAACCCGGACAAACATTTTGTCGGTAACATCGATTCTGTTGATCTGGTTTTTCGGACTAACAACCTTGAAAGGCTACGCATAAAAGCTAATGGAGAAATTGTTATGCCTGGAGATGTTAAAATCGGCGGATCTTTGGAAGTAAATGGTGATTCCACAATTGTTCAAAACCTTTACGTCCGGGGCTACGAAGCTATAGTTGACAGTTTTCTTCTTGTAAGAGAGGATGCTTCTTTTGGTGATAATGTTACCATTGTAAATAATATCACAGCTGGAGGAGACGGAACATTTCAAAACATACATGCCTTAAATAACGGTAATATTGATAATGATTTAACAGTTGGTGGCAAATCGGGTTTAAACGGTCAGGTAACTATAAAAGCTAATGTGGGAGGTGGAGATGGAAATTATAATTCCTATCCTCTCCGAGTGGAAGGAAGTGGGCAAGGTATCGCCATAAAAGCAAACGCGGGGACACCAAACAATAGCAATAATTTTATTACATTTTTTGACAGTGGCAATTCTGCAATTGGTCGAATTGAAGGAGAAACTACCTTGGAAGCCGTCACCACACCTGAATATATTTTTGATAATGCTCTTTTGGTAGCAGAAGAAGTAAAAGCTATTGCTAATGTAGTTTCTGCCGCAATTCCAGTTGCAACTGTAGGTACACCAGTTGCTCAAGCTGGCCCTTGTGGAGCTTGTATCGCTATGGCAGCAGCAGATCTAGTTTTAGCATCAGCAAATTTAGTTGGATATAATGCTTTTGCTCTTACTAACCTAGGGGTAACGTATCAGTCTGGATCTGCAGATTACGCTGAGTGGTTAGAACGCAATGATCTGAATGAACGCATATCAGCAGGTGATATCGTAGGTGTAAATGGTGGCAAAATTTCTAAATACACTACTAATGCTCAACAGTATATGGTGATCTCAACAAAGCCAGCGATATTAGGAAATATGCCAATGGATGGGAATGAGGATTTATATGAAAAAGTTGCTTTTATGGGGCAAATTCCAGTTAAAGTTAGAGGGATTGTTTTGTCAGGAGATTATATTCTCCCTTCAGGAAATAATGACGGGACTGGAATAGCTGTATCACCAGATGACATTAAAGCTGAACAGTACCGTGAGATCGTTGGCGTAGCGTGGTCTTCAGCTTTTTTAGATAATGGAATTTCTTTGATAAATATGGCAATTGGGCTTAATGCCAATGATGTTGCAAACTTAGCCGTTCAGCAGGAAAAGAAAATCAAAGATTTGGAAAATAATTTCAAATCTTTAGAACAACGTTTATTCGCTTTAGAAAATGGATCTGATTATACTCCAAACGAAGTGACAGCTGAAGTTTCAGCATTAGAAATGGAAACTACAACAGAAAAGGTGATGACAAGACATGAAATATTTGCATCGTACATGCCACCTGAACTTAGTGATGAGGTAATGGAAGAAGCAATGCTTTACTTAGAGAATGAATATAAAGCTCTAGGAATAAGTTTTGAGGATCACCCTGGGTTAAATAGACTATTTACAGATGTTGCCTATAAAGCAGAAGTAATTAAAAAAACTCAGGATAATTATAAAAAAACTTATCAGAACCTCAAGGAAATAGAAGCGCAAAGAAATTAAAATAAGACAACCCACTTTTTACTTAAAAGCGTCATTGGAGTAATTCTATGACGCTTTTTGTTTTTTATATAAACCTTTTTCTAATAAAGAAGCGGCTCAAACCTTAAGCCAACTTGCCATAACAAAGTAACCGATATCAAAGCAATATTTAAATACCTGCGAATAAACGTTTTCAATTTTCTGCGATTCGGTTGAAAACCCATCATTTCAAATAATTCAGCATAAAAAGTATGATCATCACTTTCATCCAGCCCATGCCTTTTGTTCAACAAACAACTTTTAAAAATAATAAATTGAGCAATCACCAGGAAATAAATAGGAATCATGATTTTCCATGAAAACAAAAAAAGCCCTGTCCAAGCTACAATGACCACGAGCAAGTGAATAAAGAAGTATATTTTTTCTTCGGTTGAATAAGATTCCAAACTCTTTTTCATGAAAACAAAGAAAATAAAAATTATGCTCTGGAGCTTTGGGCAAGCATTATTTTTTGAGTAGCTATATCTTTAAAAGCCTCTAACCAACAATCAATTAACCAAATTGCTTGTTTATGAATCCGCTTTTGATTTATAAATAACCTTACATAATATGCACAATTTAAAAGTAAATACAATTGATAATGCAAATCAAAATCAATGTCGTATTTGCCAATTAATTTTCTGACTGCTGGATGCCGTCTCATTTGATTGATCGCTTCAGAAATTACTTTAAATGAACTTCTTTTAATCAAAACATGAGATTGAAAAATAAAATGGAATAAATCAAAAAGCATGGGCCGGTGGAGCGAAGCCAATTCCCAATCGTAAATATATAATTGATCTTTGCCCAGGTACATGTTCCAGGGTGTGAAATCCCCGTGAGAATAGGCTATAGGCAGCTCCAAATGTTCATCAAACTGTTGTGATAGTTCGTACATTTTACCTATCATCTGGCGAACTTTTACCGAAAATGATGATGCTGAATCCTTATAATCAACGAATAAAGAAAAAATATCATCCATCGATTGATTCCAGCTCGGAATTGAAGACAGGGAACAGTACCGTGTCGTTTGATCATACAATTCTGTAAGTGCCAAATAGTGTAAATCTTGCAAATGGGAATAATGGGAATTATTATTTGATTTGATATTGGACAGACTAACTCCACCTGACAATAAATGGGCTTTAGGTACTACAATATTTTCAAATTTAAATTGCCCCAAACAACGCAAATGATTCCATTCATTTTGGATCAACACTTTCGCGTTTTCCGTCAAAGGATATTTAATGAATTGTGTGGTTTCTTTTTCTTTGTGCAAAGCAATTATTGCTTTACGATTAAGACCAACCGTACCTGTAAAAATGGAAAAACTGTGATCTTCTCCTGCATACAACTGCTGAACGTAATTTTCCTTTTTTGAATACAAGACAAATTTTCCAGAACAAATCAAATGCTGCGTTTGTGTTTGGAAAGCTAGTTTTACAACTTGCTGAAAAACGGATGCTTTGAGTCCCGAACTATTATAAAGACTAAGAAAACCCGGGTGTTTTAATGCTGTCGGAAATATCCAACGAATCGCACCATCCGGACTATTGATAAAATAAAAGGCTTCAGAATGGAACTCTTTATAATGCTGAACTTTCAAACTGAAATCAAAAATGAAATCAAAAGGCTTAAAAATTTCAGCAGTGCCTTTTTCACCCGAAAGATTGATTAACACTTTCTTTCCCAGGAGCAGATTACCCTTTTCATCTAAACGATCCGTGATTTTAATACCTTCTAAGGAATTATCAATTATAGACTTTTTAGGATCATAAACCAATACCTCTTCAGGCAGTTGAAAGACCTTTATAAGAATCTGTAAATCATCCAGAAATGTTGAAGGATTGCGCATACTTTTGCAATAGCAAGAAATGCTCCAAATCCTTACTATAAAGCAACACCAAAGGTATCTCCTTCCCTCAAATCACCGGTTTGAAGTCCTTTGTAAAACCATTCCATTCGTTGTTTTGAAGTGCCATGCGTGAACGAATCCGGAACAACATAACCTCTGGCTTGCATTTGAATCCGGTCATCGCCAACTGCACTAGCTGCATTGATGGCTTCCTCCAGATCACCTTCCTCCAAAATATTTTTCATTTTTTGTGCATGATGCGCCCATACTCCTGCAAGAAAATCGGCTTGGAGTTCTAATCGAACGGACAACTTATTCGCTGCTGTTTTACTCATTTTTCGTTGTTGGGAAGCCACTTCTGAAGTAATGCCTAAAAGGTACTGGACATGATGCCCCACTTCGTGCGCAACAATGTAAGCCATTGCAAAATCTCCCGGAGCCTTAAACCGTGTTTTAAGTTGCTGGTAAAAACTCAAATCAATATATAGTTTTTGATCGGCAGGGCAATAAAAAGGTCCCGTTGCTGCACTAGCAAATCCACAAGCGGAACGATCCTCCCCACTAAATAAAACCAACGTTGGTTCTACATAATTTCGATTGAGCTGATCCCTAAATAATTTTTTCCACACATCTTCTGTATCTTTTAAAACGACGGATACAAATTTGGCCAATTCGTCTTCTTCAGCATTTGTAGTTTGTGTCGTATTTTGCTCAATAGGCTGTGACTGTATTTGCTGAAGTGCCTTTTCAGGATCTTCTCCCAGAAGTACGGCCAGAAAAAATATTATCACAGCACCGATACCTATGCCTGCTCCAACTTTTTTTCCGGATCCTCTCCTCCGGTCCTCAACATTTGAACTACTTTGTCTGCTTTGCCAGCGCATAATTTTGTGTTTTTTTATTAAAGAATATTTTTTCTTATAAAGATATACATTTCTGTTTGCCCTCAATTGAAACGGAACGTTTAAAAAATGTATTTTTTTTGTGTAAAAAAAGCTTGATCGCCATCTTATGATTTTCAGTTAAATGAAATATTAGCGAATCAATTAATCCGGGTTGTTATAAAATATTATCTTTGATTTTCAGTTTTTAAAAACTGTTTCATGCTTCTCTTTTGAGTTCCCCGGTTATTAATTTAAGAAATTCTAAAAACCAATTTATTATGAAATTGAAAATTTCTTTTGTCCTCACTTTTTGTTTGATAAGTTTATTTACTTTCGCCCAAAGCCCAATAGGAAAAGGCGGAAAACAGTTGAATTTTGGATTAAGCGGAACTGGTGGTTATGTTCCGGTATATGTTGGTTTTGATTTTGGCGTCCATCCGGATATAACTATTGGACCTCAAGCTGGGCTTGATCTGGCGTTTAATTGGCTCAATCTGAGTTTTCGTGGGGATTATCATTTTAACACTCTACTTAATATACCTCAAGACTGGGATTTTTATGCAGGTCTTTCAGGAGGTTATTCCATTTATACAGGAAAAAAATCTGAGGTAAATGTTAGTGATTTTTATATCGGCGGTCAAATCGGCGGACGATGGTATTGGAACGAAAAATGGGGATTGAACCTGGAATTTGGAGGCAATAGTGTATTCGGTCATGGAAGGTTTGGTGTAAGCATGAAAATTTAATACGAGAATCAAAATACTGGAGTATTTCAAAAACGACTTTTTTACTTTGAAATACTCCGGTTCTATTTTAGATATACATGCTGATTAACTGTTCGTAAAACTCTTGCTTTCCGCTAAGTTGCCTTGGCTCCCCTTTCCGAATGGCAACTTTTCGCAAATCTTCCAGACTTAATTTTCCTTTCTCAAAATCCTTCCCTTTTCCATTATCAAAAGAAGCATAACGATCTGCAAGCATCTTTTTAAAATCAGAGTTTTTTAAAATATCATGCGCAATCAACAAGGCCCGCGCGTACACATCCATACCACCGATGTGGGCAACAAAAAGATCTTCCAGATCTGTTGAATTTCTCCGAACTTTTGCGTCCCAGTTGATTCCTCCCGACTTCAGCCCCCCTGCCTGCAGAATCACCAACATGGATAATACTGATTCATAAATATTGTTTACAAATTGATCCGTGTCCCAGCCATTTTGATAATCACCACGATTGGCATCAATACTTCCGAGCATACCGGCATCAGCCGCAACCTGTAGTTCGTGCTCCATAGTGTGACCTGAAAGCGTAGCATGATTGACTTCAATGTTTAATTTAAAATCTTTATCAAGCCCATAATGACGCAAAAAGCCGATCACCGTTTCTGCATCGAAATCATATTGATGTTTGCTGGGTTCCATTGGTTTTGGTTCGATCAGGAATGTCCCTTTAAATCCATTCTTACGTCCGTAGTCTCTGGCCATAGTCAGGAACCGCGCCAGATGTTCTTTCTCCCGTTTCATATCTGTGTTGAGCAAAGAAAGATAACCTTCTCTCCCACCCCAAAAGACATAATTTTCACCTTCAAGAGCTATCGTTGCATCGATTGCGTTTTTAACTTGAGTTGCTGCATAAGCGACTACCTGAAAGTCGGGATTGGTCGCGGCACCATTCATGTAGCGTACATTTGAAAACAGGTTTGCGGTACCCCACAGCAGTTTTACCCCCGAATCTTTTTGTTTCTTTTTTGCATAGCGAACCATTTCTTTCATTCGTTTTTCATACTCTTTTATCGTCTTTCCTTCATCAACAATATCGAGATCATGAAAGCAATAATAAGGGGTTCCCAATTTTGTAAAAAACTCAAAAGCTGCGTCCATTTTGTTTTTAGCACGACCAATCGCGTCGCGACCTTTGTTCCAGGGCAAATTCCGAGTTCCAACACCAAACGGATCTGTATTGACATTACAGAAGGAATGCCAATAGGCTGTTGCAAACCGGAGATGTTCTTCCATGGTTTTACGTCCTACTTTTTGGCTAGCATCATACCATTTAAATGCGAGGGGATTTTTTGATTCTTTCCCTTCAAATTGAATTTTTGTGATTCCTTTAAAATATTCTTTATTGCCAATTAAAACTTCCATTTCTATTGTTGTTTAAGTTTTTATAAAAGTTTTCTGCGACTTTATAAGTTTTTTCTCAATACTTCTTTCCAATGCTCATAAGCTACTTTTACGGCAGCGGGATTCAACATATTGGGAGCAGTATAACCCGTCATTTCCAGGCTTTCAAAAGCTTCTTTTTCGGACTGATAAATGCCAGCTCCCAATCCGGCACCTCTCGCTGCACCAACTGCTCCGTCGGTATTATACAATTCGATTTTGGAACCTGAAACTGCGGCAAGTG
This sequence comes from uncultured Saprospiraceae bacterium, assembly GCA_963793295.1. Lineage (GTDB taxonomy): Bacteria > Bacteroidota > Bacteroidia > Chitinophagales > Saprospiraceae > JAHDHW01. The sequence continues at coordinate 251,461 of CAWBZX010000013.1, forward strand.
TTTCTCTGAATATTGGACTCAAAAAGAGATTAGCTTTAGATGCTTTTATTACGGAAAGATTAATCCCCATATTGTGCATGACTTCCATCCCGTAATAAATGGCAAAAGCAATTCCTTCTTGAGCAGCTCGAAACAGATGCCCCTCTCCATGAAGATTAAAATTTAAGCCATCGATTTGAGCATTGAGATTTCGATTTTGCAGCAATCTTTCTGCTCCGTTTCCAAATGGAAGAACAGATAAATTATTTGAGCCGACCGACACCTGAGCAGCCAGGTCGTTCATTTCTTCATAGCTCCAATTTTTACCAACATTCCTTCTTAGCCAGGCATTCAAAATACCACATCCATTGACACAAAGTAAGACTCCAAGCCTGGTCTGTTCGCCATGATTTACGTGTGCAAAAGTATTCACTCTCGAAAGAGGATCGTACTCAACCTGATCGCTTACACTGTAGACCACTCCTGAAGTCCCGGCGGTAGCAGCTACCTCACCCGGATTGAGTACGTTAAGAGAAAAGGCGTTGTTGGGTTGATCTCCAGCCCGATAACTCACTGGTGTTCCTTTTTTCAAATTCAACACATTTGCTGCACTTTCACTGAGTTCTCCCTGCAAACCAAAGGTCGGAACAATATCTGGTACCAGGTTATTGGAGAACCCATAATATTTCATTAAAAAGAGAGCAACTTCTTCTTTTTTAAAATCCCAAAAGATTCCTTCCGAAAGACCACTTACTGTGGTATTGATTTCACCCGTCATTTTCATGGCGATATAATCACCAGGCAACATAAATTTATTTACTTTTTCAAAAAGAGCCGGTTGGTTTTTTTTCACCCAACTTAATTTTGAAGCGGTAAAATTTCCGGGTGAATTTAACAGATTTTCAAGGCAAGCTTCTTCCCCTAATTCATGAAAAGCTTGCTCACCAATTTTAGTAGCCCGACTATCGCACCAAATAATCGAAGGGCGTAGAACATCCAGATTCTTATCCACGACAACCAATCCGTGCATCTGGTATGAAATGCCAATTGCCTTAATATCTTCTTTAGCTATCTTAGTTTGCTCAAAAAGCTTCTTCGTTACCTGTTGCACATTTTCCCACCACATTTCAGGATCTTGCTCGGCCCACCCAACTTTTGGGGCATCAATCGACATTTCTTCTTTAGGATAAAAAGCTGTGGCTACACATCGTCCGCTTTCCACTTCAAGCAGCGCAGCTTTAACTGATGAGCTTCCAAGATCGTATCCAAGTAAATACATTCTAAAAAAATATTAAGTTTTAAACACTTACTACCTCATCTTCATCATCAACAAAGAGAGTAAAAACCCCAGCCAGCACCATAGAGATACCTCCCAAAACCATTGCCCAAATCGCATCGCCACCAAAAAATTTTCCTATTAAAAAGCCCAGGATTGAAGCAGCAACCAATTGAGGAATGACTATAAAAAAATTAAATACGCCCATATAGTAGCCCATTTTGTCTGAAGGCAAAGCTCCTGTCAGCATTGCATACGGCATAGACAAAATACTTGCCCAGGCAATTCCAACGCCAACCATTGATAGTATTAAAAAGTTAGGATTGACGACATAAAAAACGGAGATTAAACTTAATCCCCCCAAAACCAAGCATATTAAATGAGTAATCTTTCGACTGGTCATTTTAGCTAAAACCGGCAATAAAAAAGCAACCAAAGCAGCAATTCCATTATAGATTGCAAAACAAACGCCTACCCATTCTGCTCCTTCACTATATGCCTTTGATGTAGTATCCGTTGTACCGTATAAATGAAAAGTGACAGCGGCAGTCATATAAATCCACATCGAAAATAATGCAAACCAGGAAAAAAATTGAACAATTGCCAGCTGTTTCATTGTTTTCGGCATCTCTTGAAAATCATTGATAATCGTTACTAAGCTACTTTCATATTTCCCAATTCGCTGCAACGATCCACTGATTACCATCAATAATCCAACAAATCCTATCATCCCGGAAAAGACATATAATTGTTTATCCAGTGCAGCATTTTGTACCCAGAAAGAGAATAGCAACGCAAAAATAATAAGTAATATTCCTACAATAAACTGCCGAAGACCATTTTTCATATACTCCTCAGCGGTAAGTGCTTCATGCAAAAAAGAGTGGCTTTCCTGAGCATCTTCGAATTGCGCCATCTCTTCAGGAGAATATTCTTTTGATCGCAAAACAGTCCACAACACGGTCAGGAAGAAAACTGCTCCACCCAAATAAAAAGACCATTTAACAGAATTTGGGACGATCCCTTCTGGTGCAGTATTGCTCACTCCAAACCAATGACTCAAAATATACGGTAACATAGAAGCAACCACTGCTCCCGTTCCGATAAAAAAACTCTGCATCGCAAAACCCATAGTCCGTTGCTCCGAAGACAAGTTGTCTCCTACAAAGGCTCTGAAAGGTTCCATGGAAATATTGATCGAGGCATCCATGATCCAAAGCATACCGGCAGCAATCCACAGCACTGGCGAGTTAGGCATGATAAAAAGAGCCAATGATGCGAGTATAGCACCAACTAAAAAATATGGCCGCCGTCGCCCTAAACGATTCCAGGTTCGATCACTGAAATATCCGATAATGGGTTGGATAATCAATCCTGTGAGCGGAGCAGCTATCCAAAGAATCGGAATTTGTTCCACTTCAGCTCCTAAAGTTTGAAATATCCGGCTTACGTTGGCATTTTGCAAAGCAAATCCAAACTGAATTCCCAAGAATCCAAAGCTCATATTCCAGATCTGCCAAAAAGAAAGTTGTGGTTTTTTCATATTTATTCAGGAACTGATTTTTAAAATAATATCCAAATTAAACCCTTTTCTGATTAATCGTAGCTGCTCATAAATATCGTTTTTTAAGTCTCTTTCTATGCCAAGAATTCATTAAGTTTGTGTCGAATCTACAAGAAGTTTTATAACTTTTAGTAACCTTTTCTATAAAAAATGTCTGTAAAATGAATCCATTGCAACGATTATTTATACTGTTTTTTCTTTTTGCCTTAAGCTGTCAGCTACCTGCTCCTAATGAAGATGACGTCACTGAACCTGTAAAAGCACCTTTTGTCTGGAAGAATGCAACTATCTATTTTTTGCTGACCGACCGGTTTTACAATGGCGACAAAAGCAACGATTTAAATTTTGACAGAACAAAAGAAACAGCCCCGCTTCGTGGATTTATGGGTGGAGACATAAAAGGAATCACGCAGAAAATAGAAGAAGGGTATTTCAATGATTTAGGCGTCAATGCGATTTGGTTTACTCCAGTTGTGGAACAAATCCATGGTGGAGTCGATGAAGGAACTGGTTTTACTTATGGGTATCATGGCTATTGGACAAAAGATTGGACAGCGCTTGATCCAAACTTCGGAACAGAAAAAGACTTGCTAAAATTAGTTCAGCTTGCTCACAAAAACGGTATAAGAATTATACTGGATGTGGTGGTCAATCATACCGGGCCAGTTACCGAGCAGGATCCTTTATGGACCGGTTGGGCAAGGACAGGTCCCACATGCACCTATAAAAATATGGAAACCACCGTTAACTGTACTTTAGTGGATAACCTGCCGGATATTTATACAGAAAGTGATAAGGAAGTAGCTTTACCAAAGTTTTTATTGGACAAATGGGAAAGAGAAGGCCGAAAGGAAAGAGAACTAAAAGAATTGGATGAGTTTTTTGAGCGTACCGGATATCCAAGATCTCCACGCCATTATATTATCAAATGGTTAGTCGATTTGATTAAAAAATATGGTGTAGACGGTTTTAGAGTGGATACAGCGAAACATACCGAACCTTATGTCTGGAAAGAACTTTATGAGGAGGCTGTTAAAACATTTAATGCCTGGAAGCAGGTAAATCGGGAGGAGGTATTGGACGATAATATATTTTATATGTTTGGAGAAGTTTCTGATTATAATATCAGTGGAGAACGGTTCTATAATTATGGGGATCAAAAAGTTGATTTCTTCAAAGATGGATTAAATGGGCTCATCAATTTTGGGTTCAAATATGATGCAAAAATTGATTATGAAAGTCTTTTTTCTAAATACTCCAATCACCTAAACGGAGGTTTGAAAGGTAAATCGGTTGTTAATTATATCAGTTCCCATGACGATGCGAATCCGTTTGATCAGCTAAGAGAAAATCCAATCGAAGCTGGCACAAAACTACTGCTCTGCCCAGGTGAAGTTCAGATTTATTACGGTGATGAAACTTTAAGGCCTTTGAATGAGGATGCCACCGGTGACGCTAAGTTGCGTTCGTTTATGAATTGGGAAGAACTTGATGGAAATATAGAAAGAAATGGTTTTAAAATAAAAGATGTGTTAAGCCATTGGCAAAAAATCGGAACTTTCCGAAATGCACATCCTTCCGTAGGAGCTGGGGTTCATCAGATGCTGACAGAACAGCCTTATATTTTTAAAAGGACTTATAGTACAAATAATTATTCCGACAAAGTAATTGTTGGACTTGATCTTCCTGGTGGTGAAAAAAAGATTTCTGTAAAGGGTATTTTTACTGCTGGTGAAAAACTAAAAGATTATTACTCCGACCAAAAGGTTGATGTGATCAATGACTCCATTAAGATAGATTCTCCTTTTGACATCGTTTTGTTGGGCAATTAACTCAGTTTACAAACTGGTTTCTCCCATTTTTAATATCAAGTTGAAATGTTTCTTTTCGACGGGCATCACAGACAAGCGGGAGATTTTCACTAAAAGCATCTCTTGCAATTGCGGGGTAGCTTTAATCTCCTGAAGCGTAACAGGCTTTTTCAATCTTTTGATTGGTTTTACTTCAACTACAGACCAATCTCCTTTTTCTGCCGTTGGATCGGGATAATGTTCTTTTATAACCTCACAAATTCCAACAATCTCCAATCCTTTCCGGCTGTGATAAAACAAAACCAAATCCCCCTTTTTCATACTGCGTAAATGATTACGGGCTGCATAATTACGGATACCATCCCACATCGTTTTCTTTTCTTTTATCAAGTCATCATAACTATATTCAGAAGGTTCGGATTTTACAAGCCAGCAGTTCATCTACAAGTATTTTTAAGAACGTTTTTAAAAATTTTATTGATCAATCACGGTTACCCGCAGCGCTTTCAGGCCTTCAGCGCCCTGAAGTTTTTCAAGTTCCAACTCTTCAATTTCATTGGTGATAAAACCCTTGTTTTGAAGATGGATGAGGTATTCCAGGTATTCGCGTTTATCAATTTCATTGAGCCAAACGATGGCAATTTTTCCACTTTGCGTCAACCGTTCACCCGTACCCTTTATCACTGCTTTGTCGATGCGCTTTTTCAAAATTTCATAACGTACATTGTAAGCGCCATCCACTTCAAATTGTTTTTCGTCCATCTGAAATCGAATGCTCAAATGGTTATTGAAAACAAAAACAAGCTGAGCCGTCGTCAACGGAACTGGCAACTCTTGTGAAACACGCTTCACCAAACGGGTCACTTTGCACATCTTGATCAATTGCCAAAGGCGGAAATCTTTTAAATAATATTCGCTAAAACCACCGTTTTTCAACAAGGATTCGCCGATATAAATATTGTATTCGATACCGTCGGTCGTATATTTTTCAAAAAAGTGTGGAAGAATTTTTTGCTTTTTAGCGTCTTCTTTTTCAATGAACCCGGATAGCTCCTGATTTAATTGACTGACGCTATCTTCGTATGCTTTTCGCTTATGGTAAACAATGTCAAGTTTTGGATCAAGGTATTTAAAATATTCCTTTAATAATGAATGTGGTGCTTCTTCGTGATTTGCCTGCAACTCTTTGAGCAAGGGATGGATTTCCCGGGTTAACAAATCCACAATCTGCGATTCATCACTTGAAACATAGTAGCCTCTTTTCAACCTTTCCAGGTTTTCATCCACTTTTGATAAATATACATCGAGCAGGTCAAACGCTAATTTTTCGCTGCAAGTTTTTATGACTTTTTTTACCCGCTCCAGATTATCGATCAGGTCCGATTCGATGGACTTGTTGCGAAGCGTCGAAGAACCAACGATATCTGCCTGCGCATACAATGGGTAAATATTTTTAAAAACAACTGGTTCAAGCACTATATTTTCTTCATTGAGCATTTTGCTCCACAAATATTTTTTACTAACCTCAATAAATTTCCATTCTACACTCGGATGAATGGAGGTATACTGTTGTTGAATAAACAAATTAATACTGTTATCCAATTCTTCCATCCAACGGTTGGTTCCCAGTTCAAAAAGAGAGATCACATCTTTCAACTTAACCAAAGTAATCTTTGAAAACTGATAGGGTTTTTTAGATGCCAGCTCGAAAGCGCCTAAAATCTTTCCATCATAGTCAAACATTGGAGCAAGCAGCAAACTTCTATAGCCTTTTTTGATTAAAATGTTATCAATTTGAGATGGCTCATGTAGTTTTTTAAGATCACCAACAAGTACAGGTTCTTTGCCTTCAAATACTTTTCCATATACTCCTTCATTAATCGATTCGCGAGGCAAAGTAGCCAAAAAAGGAATATCGCCAATAATGGTCCAGGAAGCACCTGACTGCAACATGTGATCAATTGATTGCGTGCTGCCAAAAGTGATCTCCGGCATCCCAAGAAAAGAACGAAAAGCTCTTGTCATTTCCTGTAAAATCTCATCTGGCGCTGAAGAGTTAGGTTCTTCTAATAATTTCACTTTCAATTGAGACATGATCTCCACGTCCGTCACCTCGGTCAGGTAGCCAATAACCATCCCTTCGAATATAAAATTTTCAGGCGGAAAACATTCCAGCCACAGCTCGGCATTGTCCCATTCATTCAGCAGCTGGAAGATCTGTTTTTCGTTTAATTTCTTTAACGGTTTTAAAGGAATGGATTTAATGAAGTCCGTGATGATGTTTATTTTAAAATGCTTTTCAAGCTGCGTTTCTTTGTGCCGTAAGCTCATAACTTCCGTATGCTCCAATCCTCTTTGACCATTGTAATGCTTTTCTAGAATACAAGTACCAGCCTGCAAAACCGTTTGGACTGCTTTCGGATGCAGTATCGATGCCTTTAGTTTTATCTCCCACTTTCCCGAATCAAACATACTTCGCATTGCAGGTGTCATAAACGTAAACTCCTTGGTAAAAGGCGTTCCGATAAAACCCGTTTGCCCTTCAAAAAAAAGTGCAGGAAAGAGTGCTCTGATCAATGTTTCCACCCTTTCAGATTGGTCCTGCGCTCCTTTCAGTTCAGAAAGACTCGAAAGCTCTTTCTCAAATTCTTCAAATAGCTTTGCCACATTTGGAGAACCCTTGCTTTGCCCTTTTTGGGTTTCATTAAACTTTTCAAAAACAGGTTTAAAACTAAGCCTAGACTGGTAATAGTTGTTTTTTATATTGGAAATGCGCTCGTGAAATTCTTCGAGCGGAATATACATTTCCTGGCCGGTCTGCAATTTTGGGTTCGATGCTGCTATTTTGTTCATATTTATTGATATGGTGTGGTATTAAAACAAAGTTAAGGATTCCTATGTTTCGAAACGGCGAAAAAAGTCATATGATTAATATCTTGATCAAACAATCTCCCTTTACCGCATTTCAGGCACTTTAAAAATAATTAACTTAAAAATACCCCGAAACGAAAGAATTTACCAAATTCTTTTTGCAGGTGTATTGTTAATTCAACTTCAAAAAGTAAAAGCTTTAAATCAAACACTTGTGAAATGATTTCAAGGGGCCTTAGTGCCTCTCTTTTTTTGTGCTTTCAAAAAGCATATGCAGATTTATATCCTAAAAGCATTTCATTTTATTTAAAAAATTATAAAGTATCTGACAAATCATTTTCAACCTCGAGTTTAAAGGAATCCTTGCTTAATTATTATAAAGTATTAAAACGAGTGAAGCAATCTCAATAGCCTTCCATTCAGGCTTAAATTCCCTTTTGGCCTTTTATTTGATCCATTGGTACTATCTCTTTTCCCCTTCTTTTTTAAAATAGTAAAATCCCTTATTAATGCAGCATATTTACCTAAGCTTAGTTCTTGTATTTTCCGTAACTTTTTCTCTAGCTCAACCGCCGGAGGAATGGTATCCTGGTCCCAACCTCGTTCCTAATCCTGGTTTTGAAGAACTGCGCAGGCAGCTCCCGGAATATGACATCGATGGATCTATTGCTTTTAGAAACAGTATCGACAAATGGATGAGTCCTACCAATGCAACTCCTGATCTCAATTTTTTTATTAACGGCACCTATGGCCTTACAGATACTCCAAGGACGGGTAAAGCCATGGTTGGGATTTTGACCCACAATCCGGAGTCAAAAAGATCAGATGCCTACCGGGAGTACATTCAAATAAAATTGGAAAAACCATTAGTAGAAGGAGAAGAATATTACGTGGAGTTTTGGGCGAGACACTCAACCAGCTCAAAAATGACTTCCAACAATCTGGGCGTAGAACTTAGCCCGGCACCGACGCTAAATAAAGATTGGAGACCACTTACTGAAATGTCTCCAATAGTTAACGCCGAAGAAATTATCAATCCTGAGGAACCGGAATGGGTGAAAATATCCGGAAAATTCACTGCGGCCAACCGTGAGCGATTTTTACTCATTGGTAATTTTTTCGATAATGATAACACCACTTTTGGCGTCGCGCCAAATCCAGAGGAAAATAAATTTAATAATTCCTATTATCTTATCGATGATGTAGGATTGTGGCAACTCAATGTCCTCCCTGAACCAGAAAGCCTGGCAGAAAAAACCGTTGAAGTAGGTCAGGTAATACGCCTTGACCGCATTTATTTTGAGTTTGACAAATGGAATTTACTGCCCGCTTCCTATGAAGAACTGGATGAATTGTTTACACTACTTCACAAATATCCATCTATGAAAATTGCTATTCATGGACACACCGATAGCCGTGGATCCGACTCATATAACTTCACCTTGTCTGATAACCGTTCGCAGTCCGTTTATAATTATCTGGTCCAGCAAGGAATCGAGTTGGATCGCATCCAATACGAAGGTTTTGGTGAGCGTAAACCTATCGCAACCAATGATACCGACGAAGGTCGTCAAATGAATCGGCGGGTAGAATTTGTGGTTTTGGAACTTGGCGATGAAAATGTTTCGATAGAGAATGTAACCGACGAAAATTAAAAAAGGAACTAGCTTTTCGTCAAACAAAGACAAGATTTGAAAGTACAGACCATTAGATTCACTTAAAAATTAATGGTCTGTGCTTTTTTCCCATCAATTATTGCAGCTTCTGCACAATTCGCCTGAAGGATTATTAATCCGGGCTTGAGCATCTAGCCAAAAAATAGATTTTCATAATCGTTTTATTAGCATATCCAGTTTAAGCACACCGTTTTAAACAATTGCGTTACCTAATCGTTATCAATATATACTTTTCAAAATACCTTTTTGGACTGTTAACTGATAGTTCAAAAATAAATACCGGTTGGCTAAAAATCCTACATAGAAACGGTTTTTAGCCTTGGATGAAGAATCTATTTTATTCTTTCAATACTACCAATTATATAGGTAGCTTCGCATCCTGAAATTCAGATTATATCTAATACTTTTTTAAAATCCATAAAACAATGAACGTGAATAAAAATTGGATACTTATAGGGGGCGCCATTCTTACTGCATTCTTGATCTATAGTTTCTTTTCAGGAAGCTATAATAAAATGGTCAACTACGATGAGACGGTCATCACAGCATGGGCAAATGTTGAAAATGTTTATCAAAGAAGGGCGGATTTGATCCCCAATCTGGTGAATACTGTGAAAGGTTATGCATCCCATGAAAAGGAAACTTTGACCGGAGTTGTAGAGGCGAGGTCCAAGGCTACTGGTGTCAGCATTGATCCGAGTAATCTTACTGCGGAAACAATGCAGCAATTTCAGCAGGCACAAACGGGATTGAGTTCTGCATTATCAAAACTAATGGTTGTCGTAGAACGTTATCCTGACCTGAAAGCCAATCAGAACTTTTTAGAGTTGCAGTCGCAATTGGAAGGCACAGAAAACAGAATTGCTGTTGAACGTAGAAAATTTAATGAATCCGTAAAAGGATATAACATGTACATCCGTTCTTTTCCCAGAAACATGGTAGCAGGAGTATACGGTTTTGAAAGGAAAGTTCAATTTACAGCTGATGAAGGTGCAGCTAAAGCACCAGAAGTTAATTTTTAATTTTATGGCTAGCAAGTTTTTCACTTCAGATCAGAAACAGCAAATTATAGGTGCTATTAAAGATGCTGAATTAGATACTTCGGGAGAGATTCGTGTACATATCGAGAATCACTGCAAAAAAGAAGTATTGGATCAGGCAGCAGCAGTTTTTGCTGCTTTAGAAATGCACAAAACCAAATTAAGAAATGGTGTATTGTTCTATCTGGCTATTAAAGACCACAAGTTTGCTATACTTGGAGATGGAGGTATAAATGCTGTAATTCCTGATGGCTTCTGGAATAATATTAAAGAGATGATGATGCAGAAATTTAAAGAAGGCGAATTTACAGCGGGATTGTCTTCAGGTATAAAAATGGCTGGAGAGCAATTAAAAGCTCATTTTCCATACCAGTCTGATGATATAAATGAATTGGAAGATGAAATTTCTTTTGGTGAAATTAAATAAGAATATGAGGTTACTATTTTGCATATTATTAGTGTTTATTTCCAGCTTTTCCTTCGGACAAGACCTACCGGAGCGACCTAATCCTCCAAAACTAGTTAATGATTTTGCCAATATTTTAAGTGATAGAGAAAATGGAACCCTTGAAAGAAAGTTGATTGCCTACAATGATAGTACTTCTACACAAATTGCTGTTGTCACTATCAATTCTTTAAATGGGAATGACATTGCTAATTATAGCTTTCTCCTCGCAGAAAAGTGGGGAATAGGAACTAAAGGAAAGGATAATGGAGTACTTATTTTAGTGGCCATGCAGGATAGAAAAATGTTTATTGCCACCGGTTATGGAATGGAGGGTGTTCTTCCTGATGCCTTAGCGAAAAGAATAGTTGAGAACTTTCTGAAGCCGAATTTCCGAAATAATAATTATTACAAAGGCATAGATGATGCTACAACGGTCATCATAGGTTTAGCCAGTGGCTTATATACAGCAGATCAAATAACAGGAGCAGGAAATAACACAACCGGACGCTCTCGTTTGATATTTCCTTTGTTCTTTTTCTTATTCTTTATTGTTATGTCCTATTCACGATTCAGAAATGTAAGAGGTTCTCACATGGCAGGGAGCAGCATGAATTTTATAACCTTTCTGTTAATGTCTTCTATGGGCAGCAGAAGAGGGAGAGGCTACGACAACTTCTCATCTGGTAGCGGACCATTTGGAGGTGGTGGTGGCTTTGGAGGATTCGGCGGCGGTGGCTTTGGAGGCGGCGGAGCAGGAGGTAGCTGGTAGGGGTATATCATAAATGATATCTATTGCCCTGCTTTTTCCCATATCGTTGATACTTATAGTTTTGATACAATTTGCTCGAAGGATTATTAATTCAGGCTTGAGCATCTAGCCAAAAAATAGATTTCCACGATAGTTAATAGCGTATTCAGTTTAAGCACAATGCTTAAACTGACAGATGTTTTTTACTTCCTGTTGATGAGGTGTATTGTCCTTGTGAATAATAATAGTTATAAATCTTTTCGAGATTGCCACCTAAAGCATACCACAGACGACATTTAATAATTCTAAAAGTATGACAAAGCAAACCATGTTTTAAAAAGGTGTCTGAGCTTGTTATTACTTTTTCTTTAAGCATAACAACCTTTCCCTTTCTTTTCATAAAATTGGATAGTTTCACATCTTCCATTATGGGTACATTCATAAGTACTGCATGATCTTTCAAAACTTCAGAGCGGATAAATATTGCACGATCTCCCCATAATTCCTGAGTTAACTTGAAAAATACATCTGAAATAAAAATGAGCAACTTTAAATATTTGTGATTGGTATCAAATGCTAATGAAAATGCTCCACCAACTATATTTCTATTAGTTAAAGCATTTAATATGAGTTTATTCCAGTTCTCAGGTAAGATAGTATCAGCATGTAGAAAAACTATAATTTCCCCTTTAGCCAATCGCAATCCCTGAGAGCAAGCAAATCCTCTTCCTATATTCTCAGAAATTATGATTTTTTCAAAGGGGTATTTTTTGAATATTTTTCCTTCCAGATCTTTACTGACAACAACAATCACTTCAATTGGTGCGGATACTCCTGATAAACTTTGGCGTATCCTGTTTAAGTAGGGTTTAGGGTTGGCAACAGGTATGATTACTGATATCAAAGGCAAAATAAGAAAGGTTATTAATTAATCTAAGTTGCGAACAAAGAATTAAAACTAAATAAAAAAGAAGTCTTACCAGCTTGTTAAGTTTAAGGTAGCGAAACCAAAACTTATCACTATGGAAGACTTCACCATAGCAATTTACTGTTTTCTTGACGATTACTTAAAAATTAGTCATCCAAAAGAGGATGTTAAACGTAAAATGTCAAATGCCGAAGTACTAACCACAGCTATTATTGCAGCGAGGTATTTTTCAGCAAACTTTGTCAAAGCCCGGTGTTACATGAAACAAGTTCATGGATGTAAGATGACTGATAAATCTAACTTTAACCGTCATCTCCATCGATTATCAGATGAACTAACTAACATCTTTTTTAGCCTTGGACAAAGCATCAAAAAACTCAATACTGAAGCACAATACATTATAGATTCTTTTCCAGTAGCTGTGTGTAAAAATATTCGGATCAAACGTTGTAAACTATTGAAAAACAAAGCCTACAGAGGATATAATCACTCAAAAAGGGAATATTTCTACGGTTTTAAAATTCAAATTATTACAACTGCCGATGGCATTCCAACGGAGTTTCTCATTACAGCAGGTTCTTTCCATGATACTACAGCTTTTGAAGCGATGAATATAGATTTACCTGCTGGAAGTAACCTTTATGCTGATAGTGCTTACACCAATTACGAATTGGAAGACTATTACAAAGAACTTGAACAGATTTACTTACTCGCTGAGAGAAAAAGTAATTCTAAAAGACCGGATAGTCCGGCTTTGAAATTTATTAAAAAAATGATGCGCAAAAGAATAGAAACATCTTTCTCTGAAATCCTCAATTACTTTCCAAGGAAAGTTCATGCGGTTACGCCGCAGGGATTTATTTTGAAACTTGTCTTATTCATCTGTGCTTATACTTTTAATCGGGTAATTTAATTATCCGCAACTTGAATTAATTAATAAGGAATGTTAGGTAAGTTTTATGTTATAAAAACAAAAAGTCCTTGCAAATTATTCATTTACAAGGACCGACGAGATTTGTTTTGCGCCTCCTCAAGGACTTGAACCTTGGACCTACGGATTAACAGTCCGCCGCTCTAACCAGCTGAGCTAAGGAGGCTTATTTGAAAAATTCAAGGAGTAATTTCTATAAAATCAATCTCCAAAAAATGCTTTTCTTTAAAAGAGCGGGGCAAAGTTATCACAATCGAAATAAAAGTGCAATCTTTGTCCGATTTTTTTAATTAAATATTTTTTAAATGAGTTTAGTAACTGTTGGAACCGTCGCTTTTGATTCTATTGAAACCCCTTTTGGTAAAGTCGATCGGGTCGTTGGAGGCGCAGCAACATACATTAGTTTGGCAGCTTCTTATTTTACCAAAAACCTTAATTTGGTCTCTGTTGTCGGCGATGATTTTCCAAATACTGAACTGAAATACATGAAAAAGCGAGGTGTCAACATTGAAGGTTTGCAAATTAAAGAAGGAGAAAAATCATTCTTCTGGGCTGGAAAATATCATGACAATATGAACTCGCGGGACACTTTGGTTACTGAACTTAATGTGTTGGCCGATTTCGATCCAATATTACCGGAAAGCTATAAAAAAGCAAAATATGTGATGCTCGGTAATCTGACTCCTGATATTCAAATGAAGGTGATCAAACAAATGAAAAAGCGGCCGAAGCTCATCGTGTTGGATACGATGAATTTTTGGATGGATATCGCGATGGATAGCTTGAAAAAAGTAATTAAAGAGATTGATGTTTTGACGATCAACGATGAAGAAGCGCGCCAACTTTCCGGTGAATACTCGCTCGTAAATGCTGCAAAAGTCATTCATAAAATGGGTCCGAAATTTTTAGTAATAAAAAAAGGAGAACACGGCGCTTTGCTTTTTCAGGGAAATAAAATTTTCTTTGCTCCAGCCCTTCCTTTAGCACAGGTTTTTGATCCAACGGGAGCAGGCGATACTTTTGCGGGTGGATTTATTGGCTATCTGGCCAAAACGGGTGATCTTTCTTTTGAAAACATGAAACGCGCGGTGATTTATGGTTCTGCAATGGCTTCCTTTTGTGTTGAAGAATTTAGTATCTCAAGGTTAAAAACACTCAAATCAAAAGAAATAAACACACGCGTCAAACGATTCGTAGACCTCGTTAATTTTGATGCGCAATTGTAAAGAGAAAACCCGCTGAAAAATTAAATTCTCAGCGGGTCTATAAAAATTACTAAGCCGCAGATTTATAGATTCGGCTAATCAGATTATTAATAACATACGCTTTTGACTGAGAGAAAAAGGTGTCTAGTTCTTTCAAATAACGATGATAAAAGAAATTTAAAACCAAACCAACCAATAACGCAACCAGCGTGGTATCAAAAGCAAGGTTTAAGCTTCTTGTAATTTGAGGCATTCCTTCCATTGTTTTTGCTAAATGCGCCATTCCGATAGAAGAAGATAAACCCAACAAAGTACCGATAAACCCTAATGAAATGATTGCTCCAAGCAAATACCTGACAATTTCCAGGTCTCCTTCCATTTCCTCTTTGCTGTTGTTTACCTGTGCATTAAAAACCTGGAGGGTTTCGCTAATCGATTGATCATTTCGATACTGGGTACATGCCTTTTTTATAAAATCACCAATTAGGGATTGTTGTCCACTTTTTTCTAATTGAATCGTTGTCAGTTTTATTTGAGCAACTTCATCGGGAGACAACACCAATTGATCCTGCAAAGGCAACAATCCAAATTGAAAGCCTTTTTCCTGATGTTTGATAAATTTTCTTTTTTCTGCTATTTCAAACAAACTGTAAAAAAAGATAGCATAAATCAGTGCCTGAATAATACCTGCAGAAGAACCTCCCAAAACTTCAAAGAATCGATAAATACCAGACCCTTCGTTAAACAGGCTCCCAAATAGGATCAACAGTAACCATAACCCCAATGCGGGAATGATACTAAATATGATTTGAATTCGCTTTGTGTAAAACATAATTAATTTTTTTTGAATTGATAAAAACCATTTTTTTGCAATACGATAGTTCCAATAAGTGTACGTTCATTTCCCAGCTTCAACAGCTTAGAGAATGACTCACCTCGTTCATTATTCTTTTCATCTTTTGTATAAATCAGCCCACTGATATTAACCGTCTTTTTGTTTGATTTGCTCTCCTTAAATTGAGCATAGATTTTATACTCTCCCGGAATAATTTCATCAAACTGTCTTACGGCTTCCTGGTTAGTTCGCAAGTCATTACCAAAGAGCCGGTTTCTGGATTTTCCACTATCCCATTGCCCAATCTTTTTGTCATTTTTACGAGCGCCGTAAACGCAACTGCTTCCGCTGCAAACAAATAAATCAACATTATCATTTTTATCCAGCCAGCTTATTTCAATGGAGACATTACACGGAACTGATGGTGCATCCCCTCGATAAGTTGGCGGTTTTAATGTTGTATTTATCTCAGGATCTTGCTTTTCCTTTACCGGTGGTTTCTCTTCTGATTCCTTTTTGGTTTCAACCTTTTCGGGTTCGCTTTCCTTTTTGACTTTCACATCCGGAGGTTTATTAATCTCCTTTTCTTTTGAACTAGGGATTTCCTCTCGTTCATTGAAAGCAAATAAACGCTGCGGCGTTTCTTCTTTTTGAGGTAAATCTTTATAAGAAACCAAAATTGTAAAAAGCGTATCTCCTGCTTTTTTATACAACAAACTATCGTGAAGATCTCCGTAAATTTTCATTTGCGTGGTATCGAAATACACAAAGGCTTGTTGGTCTTCAGCAGCAGATTCTCCTCCTTTTGGTGTTATGATAAACAAGAAGATGATCGCTCCCAATGCACTTGTCAAAAGGTCTAATAATGACAAATTGAATATTTCCGTTTTTCGCCTGGACATTTTTAATAGATTTTAATGATAAAATGCTAATCTAACCCACCCTGAAGTTTGCCTTTATTGGAATTTTGGAAATAGAATTATCCGTTTGAATTTTTTGCTGAATCGGAAAATTGCATTGAATACATTTCATTCCGTTTCCTGGATTCTCGCTAGCACAATTCCGACATTGAATCTTGCTTATAGAGATTTGTGGCGCTTCCATTGGCATTTCCTGAAAAGTGAAGTTTCCTTCCATATTGCAATGCATACACTTTTGGGCTGCAATATGGTTTTCTGTGCTACAATTATTACAAGTCTTCATAATTCTAGTATTTATCTCCAAATGAAAAATGATATTCATATCCGATCGAAAACATAGTCGTCCGGTTTAATTGATCTCCTTTGTTGTCTACAAAAAAATCATTGGCGTTTTTATAGCGCGGATTAAATGAATCGCTTGATCCGAAGTCCCATGTCACGTTGAATTTGAGCTTGCTTTTATCGTTGACTCGAACAATAAGACCTGGTGAAACCTGGAAACCCATTTGGGTACTTTTGTAATCATCATTGACTCCTTCTCCGAAAAGCACTTTATAGTTTTGCTTTTCGACTTGGTCGCTACCAAAATATTCGATCTGATCATCGATTTTACCACCAACGCCAAAATTAATCGACGGGCCAAAAGCGAAGGTCAGACCAATCTGATCTCCGAAGTATTTTCGATAGCCAAACAAAATAGGAATGCTTACAAAGTGTATTTTTTCTTTTGCTGAATAGAAACCGACACCGTTTTCATCTTCGAAATTATCCGTTTGGTATTCACTCCCTTTTTGAAGGTATTGAACACCTGTAGAAATAGTAAAATTCTGGATCTCAAATCCTAGTTCAACACCTCCATTCAAGCCTAATAGTTTGTTGGAAGAGGGATACAATTCTTTTAGATCTTCTGTAAATTTAAACTTGGATAGATTCACGCCACTATTGGCTCCAATAAAAAAAGAATTATGCTGTGCTTTAAGTACCATAAAACTTAAGGGAAAAAGCAGGGTGAATAATAATGCAATCTTTTTCATGTTTGTTGATTTTATAAAAAGGATTAAAGAATAAGGATTTCTTCATGCAGATAACCTTTCGTTGGTTATCGTTTACATGACAAATAGACTAGATATAAATGTTAAGGTCTGTTATCGATTCCTTATCCTGCTGTTAAGTCGATGAATTTAACAACTTATTAAAGCATACCACCCAATCGTTAAGAGAAGTTAAATAGGCTATTTTACTGAAGGTGAAGGGCAATTTTTAATGTATAGAAAAGGCTATTTTAACATTTTTTCGAAAGCCCGATCAAATGTTAAACTTTAGGATTCTAAGAATTTTAAGGCATTAATTAGATCCTTTTTTTACAAAAATGACTTTTGGATAATTATTATTCCTTATTAGCCAGTTGGCCACAAGCAGCATCGATGTCTTTTCCACGGCTTCGTCTTACGGTTATCATGATATCTTTTTCGCGGAGGTATTTTGCAAAATTGTCGATATTATCTTCCGATGATTTTAAAAAAGGAGCTCCATCAATTGGATTGTATTCGATGATATTGACTTTCACCGGAAATCGTTTACACAGTTTTACGAGGTTAGCTGCATCTTCCAGACTGTCATTGAAGTTTTGAAAAGCGATGTATTCATAACTGATGCGATTGCGCGTTTTTTTATAAAAATATTCAATAGCATCCATCAGAGCTGATAAATTATTTTGCTCATTGATCGGCATGATTTCGTCCCGTTTTTTATCATCCGCAGCATGAAGAGAAAGCGCCAGGTTAAATTTCACTTCGTCATCCGCTAATTTTTTAATCATCTTGGCAATTCCGGCCGTGCTCACGGTGATTCGCTTTGGAGACATGTTCAGGCCTTCTGAAGAGGTCAAGTATTCTATACTTTTCATTACATTTTTATACGCCAATAAAGGCTCTCCCATACCCATGTAAACGACATTGGTAAGTTGATGATCAAAGGTTTGAAGTGATTGATTATTAACTAAAACTACCTGGTCATAAATTTCAGCAGCATCCAGATTTCGAACTCTGGTCATCCGCCCGGTTGCACAAAAAGTGCAGGCAAGACTACAACCAATCTGCGAAGAAACACAAACTGTAAATCGATTGTCGGAAGGTACCGGAATCAAAACAGCTTCGACCATATGACCGTCATGAAGGCGATAGCGTGACTTGATTGTACCATCCAAACTCCGCTGAACTTTGTTTTCTTGTATCGCATTGATACAAAATAATGTTGAAAGTTGTTCCCTCAATTTCTTGGAGAGGTTGGTCATTTCATCAAAAGACCTGGCGCCCTTTTGCCAGAGCCATTCATAGACTTGATTGGCGCGAAAGCGCGGCTCCCCCATCTCCGTGAAAATGCTAGTTAATTCTTCTTTTGAAAATTGACGGATATCAGCCTTTACCGCATTTGCATTCATCCTGCAAAGATACGGTGATTAAATAAAAGGCAATAATTTTTTTATACTTCGTGTCCCGAACGTAGTAAATTTCAATAATCTCTTATGCTCATGATCTTTTTGAACCTAGTGCCAAGAATCTGTTTATTTATATTTAGTTGTATTAAAACCTACTGAAATGCCAAAACGGTGACTTTCATTTTTACCAGGGATAAAGAAAGCATTGACCGGAATATTCATACGTCCGGATTTAAAGGTTTTTCCAACGGCAAAAACAAAGCCTGCTAAAATTGTAGGATCTCCTCGGCTATCCAACCGTTTTTGGATTTCAAAAGGATTTTCTTCTCCGGGGTTCGATGTTTTCCACTCGGATTGAAGATGCCAGATATTGTTGTCATCATAATATCCATTTGCTACTTTTGAAAAAACGAGATTTGGTCCAAAAGCGAACTCCAACCCAATGCGATTGTGGCGCAATCCATTGAGAAAACTTAAGCTTGGAATGAAAAATCCCTGATCCAGACCTGTGATGATCGGAATGAATTCGAAAAGTGCCTGGAAATTTCCTTCGTTGAGATATTTGATTTCGAATTGATACCCAAACTGGAACATGACCGGCATTGCATCGAAACCGCCCATAGATTTTTTGTCTTTATAAATTTGAGCAGTTTGTCCACTAAAAATGGTTACTCCCATGCGTGGGCCACTCAGGTTGAGGCGGTCTGCTTCAGGGTTATTGATAGCATTGTCATAATCAAATTTTTTGGTTAGTTTAGTGAGCATATCCTGATCGATTTCGAGCTCAAACATTTTGAGGAGTGTCATCCCAATCATGTGTTGAACCTGGTTTCTCAAATTGAGGTATTCCATGACCTGCGTTTTTTCAACCTGCTCCGTCCCAATATCGATTAGACGAAAGGTGATGACTATTGTCTCGCCATACAATTCCACACTTCCCGCTAGAATCTTGTCTGTTTTCAAGACTTTTCCAATATCCAGCAAGCATAATTTTCCGAAGCAATTGTCAATCTTTAATCCGTTTTTTTCAACCAGGTATTCCACATCATATTTATCCATGACCTGAAAAACACCTGTTTTGTCTAACTCGACTCTTGTGATGTTGCCCATTTGCACTGGATCCATTGTGAATCCTTTGGAATCAATATCCAATACTGCTATTGTCGTTTGGGAGTTGAAGTCTTGCCCCTGGAGTGAAAAAAAATTAGTCGTAATAATTAAAAGAGAAAAAGTTAGGAGGAAACTCGTTTTCATAAGCTTGAGTTTTTAGTTTAATAATTTATTTACGCTTCAAATTTCCATTGAATCTGAACTGTTAATCAAGTAAATTTCGATATTGTCATATTTTTAATTATTGAATATTAAGAAAATAAAAAAATGTTTGCCTCCTTTTGTATAATTTCACATTTACACGAATAGCTATATTTTTATGCCCTTTAATTTTTCAAACGGAAACCCATGTCCAGATTTTTAATGCTGATTAGCACTTTAATTTTAATGAATGCCTGCTCAATAAAACCTAAAGGAAGTTTTTCAATAGTTGAAATTCCTGTTGCTCCTGATTACAGCAATTCTGAAAGCTGGGCTGCTTTACCTACAAAAAAAGACAGTGCTGATCGGACGCCTCATCCTTCTTTAATCGACCTACAGGCGACTGCTTTAGTAGATGTTTTTTTCCTACATCCGACAACCTTTACCGGAGATAAAGGTCAAAATAAATGGAATGGTCCCGTGAATGATGAAAAGCTAAACGAAAAAACAGATAAAGGTGCCATTCTTAATCAGGCCAGTATTTTCAATGGCGTTGGAAGAGTGTACGCCCCAAGATATCGACAGGCACATCTAAATGCCTATTTTCATAAGGATACTTCAGCCGTTAAGCAAGCCCTTGAATTAGCGTATCAGGATGTACGGAAAGCCTTTTTGTTTTATCTGGAACATTACAACAATGGACGACCAATCATCATTGCTGGGCATAGTCAGGGAACTTCACATGCAAAGTCGTTGATCCGGGAGCTTTTTGATGGAAAACCACTGCAGAAAAAACTAGTCGCAGCTTATCTTGTTGGTATGCCTGTACCGGAAGATTATTTTGAAAATATTAAAATCTGTGAAAGTCCTGAAGAAACCAATTGTTTTTGTAGCTGGCGCAGCTGGCAAAAAGGGCATTATCCTAAAAAATTTACTTCAAATAATAACATCGCTGTAACAAATCCACTAAGCTGGATGACCAACGAAGAATATGTTGACAAAAAGTTTAATGAAGGTTCAGTATTAAGAAAGTTTGAAAAGAGTTTTTATACTCAATTGGCAGATGCTCAGGTACATGATGGTTTGTTGTGGTTAACTAAGCCTCGTTTTCCCGGGAGTTTTTTTATTTGGTTTAAAAATTATCACGTTGCAGATTTTAATTTATATTATTTCAATGTCCGAAAAAATGCACAACAAAGAGCAAAGGCATTCCTAGGCAACACTAGTAGTGAGTAATCGTTTATCAATTAGTATATTTGGTAGGTTTTAGTTTATTAGAAAATAGGTTGATCGAGTAATTCAAATAATCCCTAAATTTTTAAAACGGATGACCTAAACCACACACAAATCAAAGAATGGACATTTACGCTCAAAAATCTCGTTGGAAAATATATTTGGCAATAGCCGGTATTTTTATTGTAGTTATTTCGATGCTTTACACCAATTATCTGGCTGATAAACTGACGATAGAAGAGCGTAATAAAGTAGATAATTGGGGGCTCGCTCAGGATATGATCAATGATACAGATGATGAAGATTATGAATATTGTGATTTCACACTGCATATCAAATTATTAGAATCCAACACAACTATACCAATGATTTTGGTGAGCGAAGGAGGTACCATAAACGATGCCCTAAATTTTGGAGAGGATAAAGACACCAACATCATTTTTCTGCAAAGGGAACTGGAAAGCATCAAGGCCTCTGGAAAAGAACCGATAAAAACCTATGGTGGCTATTTGTATTATAAAGATTCTACGATCCTCGTTCTGCTACAATATTTGCCAATCGTCCAGTTTATTTTGATTGCTGCATTTATTGCCTTTGGTTATCTGGGATTCAGCTCAGCCAGACGCGCTGAACAAAATCGCGTTTGGGTTGGAATGGCTAAAGAAACCGCTCACCAACTGGGAACCCCTATTTCTGCAATTATGGCCTGGATTGAACATCTCAAGATGATGGCCGGTGAAAATGAAGCTATCAAAGAAGTGGTTACTGAACTGGGCAATGATGTAAAACGCCTTGATTTAGTTGCCGATCGGTTTTCAAAAATTGGCTCTGCTCCTGATCTCGAAAAAGTAGATATTTATGAAGAGTTGGAAAGCTGTAGAGAATATATGCAAAAAAGAGCACCCCGGAAAGTCGTTTTTAATTTTCCAGGATCCATTACCCCTCCTTTATATGTCAAAATTAATCCGCATCTTTTTGATTGGGTTATCGAAAATTTATTGCGAAATGCCCTTGATGCAATGGAAGGTACCGGAGAAATCAATGCTGATGTTTATGAAGAAAAAGGATATGTAATCATTAATATTTCAGATACGGGAAAAGGTATACCATCTTCAAAATTAAAGACCGTTTTTCAACCTGGTTATACCACTAAAAAAAGAGGTTGGGGCTTAGGTCTTTCATTGGCAAAACGCATCATTGAAACATACCACTCTGGCAGGATATTTGTAAAAAAATCTGTGATAAACGTTGGAACAACATTTACCATAAAACTCCCCAAGGAATAACACTTTGAATAATATCCATCCTGTATATAAATATCTTTTCAAATGGTGTTTGCCTCTCATCTTAACATGGGCAATGGTATCTTTTTCTGCTTATTCAAAGTCTTCTTTATCTTTTACTCAAAATTATACAGTAACCGTCATTGATAGTAAAACTCGTGAACCACTCGTTGGGGCAACGGTCTGGAATGCTACTATACAAAACGGAACAACAACCAATTTAGATGGGCAGGCATTTTTAGAAAATATAGAGCATCGCGATATTATCGAAATTTCATACGTCGGATATCAGTCTCGGAAATTTCCCTTTTTTGAACTCCGTGATAAAATGAAAGGACTTGTCAAGATGGTAGAAGCAAGTATTCAGCTCGATGTCGCTTTGGTGGTAGGTCGAAAAGATCAACCTGAAGAGGAAATTCCTTATATCGTTCAGCGTATCTCAAAGAAAGATATTGCTTTTTTAAATTCTCAAACCGGAGCAGACGCTCTGAGAGATCATGCTGATGTTTATGTCCAAAAGACGCAACTGGGAGGAGGTAGTCCGATTTTACGTGGTTTTGAAGCCAATCGGGTTTTGTTGGTTATAGATGGTGTCCGAATGAACAACGCCGTTTATAGGAATGGTCACTTACAAAACGCTATTACAATTGACAATTCGATTCTAGAGCAAATTGAAATTATATATGGTCCAGGGTCCTTGATGTATGGGAGTGATGCGATGGGAGGAGTCATTCATTATCGGACGAGAGATCCAAAGCTAAAATATAGCAACAAAGGCAAGCACTTCCTTTTTGGGAGCAACGCCTATACTCGTTTTTCATCTGCCAATAAAGAGAAAACATTCCATGTCGATTTGGATTATGGAACACGTCACTGGGGCTCTATTTCAAGCATTACCTACTCAAGTTATGGTGACCTTACGGCCGGAAAGGTTCGCCCAGAAGACTACCCGGATTTTGGGAAACGGAAATTTTATGCATTTCGAAATGAAAATGTTGATGAAATTCGATCTGGCGATGTCAACGAACAAACAGTAACTAGATATGATCAAATTGATTTTTTACAAAAAGTAAAATATCAACCCAATGAGCACCTGTCTTTAATTTTAAATATGCAATATTCCACTTCAAGTAATGTGCCCAGGTATGACAACCTAACTGACACGCTTGAATCTGCTGACCGACTGAAATGGGCAGAATGGTATTACGGTCCGCAACAAAGATTATTGTCTTCTCTTAAAATCCAAACCTTAAAATCCACATCACTTTATGATAAAGCTACGCTGATCGCTAGTTTTCAAAAAATTGATGAAGATCTTTTAAAAAGAAAATACCGTCAATCTCACCGATCCTTTCAACTCAATGATATTTATGTTTTTTCCATCACAGCAGATTTTGATAAATACCTTGACAAAAAACAGCGGAATAATTTTTCCTATGGCGTTGAAGCTAGTTATAACAATGTTGTAGCATCGGCTGGAAGTACAAATATTAGTAATGGAAAAATAGTATATAATGAGCTGACTCGATATCCAAGTGGTGGCAGCTCATTACAAAACTTTGCAGGCTATGCCAACTATTACTGGAGAAGCAGGGATTCGACCCTTCGCCTCAACGTTGGTGGCCGGTTTACCAATATCAGAACTGATATTAATTATTTACAATCTGATGCTTCACTCATTGAATGGCCAGAGTCTTATTATGGAGGAATCACCAATAAAAACAGTGCATTGACCTGGGGTGCCGGCCTCACCTGGAATTCTAAAGACAACTGGCAATTCAGGTCTGTAGTCTCAACAGCCTTTCGTGCGCCGAATCTCGATGATCTAGCTAAAATTCGCCCTAAAAATGGTTTTATAACCATCCCTAATTTAGAATTAAAGCCAGAGTATTCGATGAATTATGAACTCACTATTGCCAAACAATTTGGAAATGTGATTGGAAACGAAGGCGTTTCATTTAAATTAAGCGGGACCGGATTTTATACAGAATTAACCGATGCAATCGTCCGGGAGCTAGGCATGCTACCTAATGGAGATTCTACCATGGTAGTTGAGGGAAAGTTAAATACTGTTCAGCAAAATAAGAATACCGGATTTGCCACTATTCAGGGGGTTTCCGGAAATATATTGCTCAATATCAAAAACCGGATTATAATAAAATCCGGGATCAACTTTACAAAAGGGAGAAGAAAATATTTTGAACAAGAGGAAAATATTTTGATAGATACATTGATTCCACTTGATCATATTCCTCCGCTATACGGACAGACTAGTGTTATTTTTCAAACGAACAAATTTAAAATAGAAGGCGTCGTAAGATACAATGGCGCTAAGTCTGTTGATGAATATGCCGTAAATTATATTGATTACCACCCTACTTGTGGTTTGGAAATTAATCGCGAAGGTATGGCAGATAACATTGAGGCCGGATTAATCAATAAAAACCCCACTGCATGTGAAACTATTTATGACGGATTGCCTTCCTGGGTAACCTATAATATTTATACCACGTATCAATTTAACGAACACTTTAGTATAAATCTAGCGGTAGAAAATGTAATGGATATTCACTATCGCCATTTCTCATCCACAATTAGTGCTCCGGGACGCAATTTTATCATAACCCTAAGAGGAGCTTTTTAAATATTCCTACTTTCTTAATTTTAATAAAAATTTTCTATAAAATACTATATATCAATATTTTACGAACTTTTTGTGATTTATACCCTAAGGTAAATTTGATGATATTCTTAAAAGGAGGTGACAAAAATTAGTAAAAAGTTAGGGATATTTACCTTAACTTTGTCAAGTTTTTTTAGCGAAAATGAATTTTAATTCAGCAATAAAACGTTAATAAATATTTTAAAAGCCTTAACCAAAAAGCTGCTATAGCCAATACCAAAAACAATTGCTATTGGTGTTAGTTATACTGGCTTATCAAACCACATTTTATGAAAGAGATTGGATCCAAAAATCCTAGCATGGATTTAAAATCAATAGGCATTTCAAATTTCCGCACTGCTTATTGGAATTTGACTCCCGAAGAACTTGTTGAGCATTCCATCAAAAATGATCAAGGTGTATTAGCTGATTCCGGCGCACTTTGTATAGATACTGGTGAATTCACCGGTCGTTCTCCAGCAGATAGATTTATCGTTGAAGATGATGTTACTTCAAACACTGTCGATTGGGGAAAAGTTAATAAACCTTTTGACGCTAAAAAGTTTGATCAACTTCATAATAAATTAACGAATTATTTCTCAGGTAAAGACATTTATGTTAGAGATTCCTATGCCTGTGCCGATGAAAAATATCGTTTAAACATTCGACTTGTTTCGGAATATCCCTGGAGTAATCAGTTTGCTTATAACATGTTTTTACGCCCAGATGCAAATGAAATCCAAAGTTTTGTGCCCGATTGGACCATTTTATGTGCTCCTGGGTTTATGGCTGATCCTAAAGTCGATGGTACACGTCAACATAATTTTGCCATTCTCAATTTTTCTAAAAAACAGATTATAATTGGTGGAACAGGCTATACCGGCGAAATAAAAAAAGGGATTTTCTCTGTCCTAAATTATGTGTTGCCTATAACTCACAAGGTTTTGGCAATGCACTGTTCTGCTAATGTTGGAAAAGAAGGAGACACCGCTGTATTTTTTGGACTTAGTGGAACCGGAAAAACTACCTTGTCAGCTGACCCAGAAAGGAATCTTATTGGAGATGATGAGCATGGTTGGTCAAATGAAGGAGTATTTAATTTTGAAGGAGGGTGTTATGCAAAGACTATTGATTTGACGGAGAAAAAAGAACCAGATATTTATAGAGCTATCCGACATCATGCAATTCTTGAAAACATTCGGTTTTTTGAAGGAACCCGCACACCGGATTATTCTAACGCAGAAATTACTCAAAACACAAGGGTTTCTTACCCTATCCACCATATTGACAATGCATTGCCACAATCGAAAGGAGGAATTCCTACGAATATTTTCTTCCTTACTTGCGATGCTTTTGGCGTTTTACCTCCGATTTCAAAACTCACTCCAGGCCAAGCTATGTATCATTTTATTTCGGGATACACTGCAAAAGTTGCCGGAACTGAAGAAGGAATCAATGAGCCACAAACCACTTTCTCTGCTTGCTTTGGATCTCCATTTTTACCCTTGCATCCAACACAATATGCTGAAATGTTAGGTAACAAAATGCAGGAGCACAAGGTTAACGTATGGTTGGTCAACACTGGTTGGACCGGCGGAGGATATGGCGTTGGTAGCAGAATCAAATTGAATTATACCCGTGCGATGATCGGTGCAGCATTGGAAGGAAAACTTGATCAAGTTGAATATAAAAGACATAAGGTTTTTGGTTTGCAAATGCCTTTAACTTGTCCAGGTGTTCCTGAAAAGATACTAGATCCTAGTAACACATGGAGTGATAAAGCACACTATTATAAGAAAGCTCAGGTGTTAGCTAAATCTTTTAATGAAAACTTTAAGCAATTTGCTTCAGAAGCCAGTGAAGAAATATTGGACGCCGCTCCTGTAGAAAATGTTATGGCTCAGTAAACACGACAAGGCGTATCTTCACAGATTTAGCATTATTACAATATGCAACCGGGTTGGTAAGTTGTTCGTGGAATATTTTGATCAAAAATAAAATTCCATAATATCTGCGAACAAGTACAAATGATATTTCATTATCGCGCAAAGAGGCTTTATCTTGCATAAGATAAAGCCTCTTTTTATTTTAAAAATGCAAAAAAAAACATGCAATTTGTATCAGAATCGGTCATAGATAACGCAGCAGAAATTGTAGGCTCGGAAGATAATTTTAAAACTATCGTTCAGGATTTTAAATCACGTCAACCTGTTTTATTGGCTTATTTATTTTCGGACAATTTTAATCTGCTAACCCAAAAAGAGCGTGAATATATGATGTTTCTTGCTTTAGTGATCTGGAAAGCCTGTGAAAATACCCATTCTGATATTCCAATTATTGAACAAGATCTCCTTGAAGAGCTGGAAGAAAACAACTGGGAGCAACTGAACAAGGTAAGCTCTCGTAAATTCAATGAGCGAATTGATGTGTTTTTTAAAAATTATCCTCAGGAAGATTTATTGGCTTTTGTTGAAGACACACTGGTCCATGACGAAGACTCCGAAATCACTAATGAAGGAAGAAATTATATTTTTATAGCCTTAAAAACGATCATTGACAGCATCAATGCAAGTGATTGATCGCCAAGAAGTTCTCTATGTTAAAAAGCTACAATCGTTTTAATTAAGAAAAAACCATCGTCTCCTAGCTTTTGATAAAGTGGCATTAAAATCAGGCCATCCTCCGGAGCGTATATTTCCCCGTTTTTGTCCTTTGCCAATAACTCGCCCTTCTTAACTTTTTGAAAATTATTAAAATTGGGCATCATTTTAAAATCATCTTCCGGTGAGACCCGCTTGACTGTAATTAATTGAGCAATCAGCGGCAGTCCTTTTGAGTATTCAATTAACAAGGTGTCATGACGATTTTCTACATACTCCGCTTCTATACAACCAATTGTCCGCATACAATTTGTTAAAGCTGCAATTGCCCGGTTCACAGATAAATCCTCGATGTGTTGGCCCGATTCAAAACACACTGCCACAGTTTCTGGCTCGAAATTATCGCTGTTAAAATAGTGTAAAGTCGTTCCTTCAATTCCTTTTAACATCCCTTTAATAACAGGCGCATGTAACTCGATTGCAATTCGAATACTTTCCGTATCATCTGTACAAATGGTAAATATTCCACCAAAAGCTGTTGTGGTGTGAAGGTCAAGTAAGACCATTTTATCCGGTTTATACGTTGAAATCTGATGTTCAATGACTTCTAAAATTTCCTTCATCTCAAGATCTTCGGAATCAAGATCTTCGATGGGAGCGGTTTTTATTCTTTCAATATTTTCAGGGGTCCATTGTCGGTTTAGGTCTTTGACAATAAACCGCTTTTTTTTCTTCATGGCACGAAGGTTCCCTCTGATTCCTAAAATTCTACCATGAAATTTAAACTCAGGATTGGTAATTGGCTCTATGTCCAACATTTTAAACATCAAATCTATGGCTTTGACTCCTGCCGGTTCATTGCCATGCATTCCACCTAAAACAATTAACAAAGGACCTTTCTCTTCTCCAGTATATTGACCAATTATTCTTTTAAGCGCCATATATTTCTCTCGTATTTATCGCTGTTTGCAAATATAATCATTGCAATAAAGTATTAAAAAGAGCGATGTCAATTATAAACATTCCGTGTTGATTCCTAATACATATTTTTCGACTATGCCAATTTTTGAAGCTGATTCCGCTCCATCAAAACCAGAAATTAATTCATCCTTCAGTTGTAATTTATATTGATCGGTCAACTTTTTCGCAATGGGAAGATAAGACCAATGCCATTTTTCTTCATTATAACCATTTGGGCGACTCTTTCCTTTTTCATTATATGGTTGACAAAATCCAAATTGCGCGGCATTTTTAACCAACCAGTCGTATTCTTTTAAACCATTCCCATTTTCAAAATAATCATTCGTCAGTGCATTGATGTCCATATCTGTTCCCCAGTGGTGACGAGACGTTCCGGGCATTGAGCTGTATTCTAAAATTTTCAACGCTCTTTTAACCGGGTCACTTATTGTCTTTGAAATATCCTGATCTTCGATTTTTCTGCTCCCATTCCATTTGGCTTCCCAAATTCTTTTTTGATGAGAAAAAGGGCGCGTCGCGGAAATTATCTTCAAATCTACTCCTTCCTTTTTAGCCGCCTCATACATTTCTTGGAAAGCACGGTAAGTCTCCTTCCGCAAATAAAAGTCAGCTTGTGAAGCATACTTCGAATCTACTTTAGCAAATTCAATTTGCTTTTCCGGATCAAATTTTCCCATTAGATAATCTGCAGATATAGTCGAATCTACTTTGATACTTTCATTATTTTCAATCAAAAGCGGGACTTCTGTTGCCAGTCCTGATTTTTCAACGTTTATTTTTTCTTCGGGGGTAACCATTCCACAATTAGGGTAACTTATAACAAAAAATAATAAGAACACTATTTTAAAACTTTGCATCTTCTTAATTATCTAAATTCAATACTCAAATTCCAGCTTTTGGCTCGGAAAGCCAAATAAGTATTTTTCTTTTATCAAAACGGCCACTTTTTCAGGAACCAATTCATCCCAGTTAGCCTCATCCGCCTGGAGCATTTCCAGCACATCCTTTGAAAAAATATGCAAAAATTCAGCATTGAAGCCTTTTATATCAACGATCTGATTACTATCTAAAAGATGCTGATATAAAAATTTTATTCCCTCCGGCACTGGAAGGTTAACGCTAGTCATCAATTCCTCACTTCCTTCTTGCATGGATGGATAAACGTACATTTTTATATTTCGGGTAAACAATTCTCCAAATGATGTTAACAATCGGCCATCCCGATTCCTTTGATATTTATCATTTATTATTTCGAGCATTTGACGAACCCCAATAACAAGCCCAAGCTTCTGAATTTTGAAATCAGAAAGATAGGTTATCAGTTTTTGATGTTCTTCACAATTTGATATAACCACTGTTTGTCCCAAAGCACATAATACGTCAGCACGATCCAAGAAATCTTTTTCATCAAGCTCTCCTGTCAAACACAGGTTGTCCATCGTAATTTCCGTTAAAAGAACAGCGTTTCTGGAATCCACATCGGGCTCATTTCTAAATTGCTCCCAACTGAATTTAATCATATCCAGATTGACCAAAGTCGCTGGCCTGAAACTACCCCTAACAACCAATACGTTCTTTTTGTATAAAAATTCCGATGCATGAATATTCCGGCCATCCGGACCAAAAATAGCAACATCACTTAAATTGTGCTTTACGAGAATTAGACTTAATCGGCGATTATCAAGATCTTTAAAATCCGGGCCTGTTATCCGAACCATATCAATGACAACTCTATCATGAAGGTTATCCATTAAAGACTGCAACATTACCTCCGGATCATCATTGTAATGATAACACGCGTAAACCAAATTGACCCCCAAGATACCAACAGCCTGCTGTTGCAGTTTAGTGTCATTGTCCAACATTTTTACATGTAAAACGATATCATTTGGATCCGCATCAGGATGTAATTGAAAACGCAAACCCAGCCAACCATCACCTTGAACTGTTTTTGTATAATTTAGCGCAGATACTGTATCAGCGAAAACAAAAAAATTCCAGCCAGGTTTTTCATTTTGCAGACGGGAATTCATTAGCTCGTATTCATGATCTAGCATTTTGTAAAGACGGGATTCGCAAACGTATCGACTGCTAGCCTCTTGTCCGTATATTTTGTCAGAATATACTTTGTCATATGCCGACATTGTTTTCGCAATTGTACCCGCTGCACCTCCTGCCTGAAAGAAATGCCGAGCGACTTCTTGTCCTGCTCCTATTTCAGCAAATGTTCCATAAATCCCATCTTCGAGATTTATTTCAAGTGCCTTTTGCTCTGTTTCTAATGCTTGACGTGCCATTTTTTTTTCATTTTGGAGTTAACAAAAATACAATATTTTATTGTGAGATTTGTAGTAAAGAATAAGGTACTTGATGATTCTTTATAACATTTACAAATTCTATGCAAATTAGAACCATTCCAGTTACTGATAATCAACAATGAACTGTGTAGGTGCAAAAACCGTTATTATTTCGTAATTTTGCACCACTTTTTTAAGATTTAAAATTACTTATAAATAATGTTTCCAAAATATGATGTCATAGTTGTTGGTGCTGGTCATAGCGGTTGTGAAGCAGCTGTAGCAGCGGCAAATCTCGGATCAAAGATTTTGCTTGTAACGATGAATATGCAGACGATTGCACAGATGTCTTGTAACCCAGCTATGGGTGGTGTTGCAAAAGGGCAAATCGTTCGGGAAATAGATGCTTTGGGAGGGTATTCCGGAATCGTTACTGATCATACGATGATTCAATTTAGAATGCTGAACCGCTCTAAAGGACCAGCGATGTGGAGTCCTCGTGCCCAAAGTGATAGAATGCTATTTGCTACAAAATGGCGGGAGATGCTGGAAGCCAATCCTAATATTGACTTTTGGCAAGAAATGGTTACCGGCCTGATTGTAAAAGATGGAAGAGTTTGTGGCGTTCGAACTGGAATGGGTTTGGAGATAGAAAGCAAAACTGTTATCCTAACTAACGGAACCTTTTTG
Source organism: uncultured Saprospiraceae bacterium (assembly GCA_963793295.1). Taxonomy (GTDB): domain Bacteria; phylum Bacteroidota; class Bacteroidia; order Chitinophagales; family Saprospiraceae; genus JAHDHW01. The sequence goes on from CAWBZX010000013.1 coordinate 283,127, forward strand.
AATGGCTTGATTCATATTGGTGAAAAAAAATTCGGTGGTGGTAGAGCAGGTGAACGAGCTGCCAAAGGTATAACTGAACAACTCGTTGAATTAGGTTTTGAATCAGGCCGTATGAAAACAGGTACGCCTCCTCGGGTTGATGGTCGCTCTTTGAATTGGGATCGTATGGAGGTTCAACCGGGTGATGAAAACCCTTCCAGGTTTTCTTTCACTGATACACCAAAATTAGAGAAACAACGACCTTGTTATATCACTTATACCAATAAAAAAGTACATGAAGTTTTAGAAACCGGCTTTGATCGATCGCCCATGTTTAATGGCCGGATTCGTGGTGTGGGTCCTCGTTATTGCCCTTCGATCGAAGATAAAGTTAATCGTTTTGCAGAGCGAGATCGACATCAGCTTTTTGTGGAACCAGAAGGATGGAGTACAGTAGAAATTTATGTCAATGGATTTTCTTCTTCCTTGCCCGAAGATGTTCAGTTTAAAGCAATGCAATTAATCGAAGGATTTGAAAATGCAAAGATGTTTCGCCCAGGATATGCCATCGAATATGATTATTTTCCACCAACTCAATTGAAAATTTCTTTAGAAACAAAACTGGTTAAAAACTTGTTTTTTGCCGGACAAATTAACGGAACGACTGGATACGAAGAAGCAGCATGCCAAGGGCTAATGGCTGGCATTAATGCCCACAGATCCATAAAAGATGAAGAACCATTCGTATTAAAACGATCGGAAGCTTACATCGGCGTTTTGATTGATGATTTGGTGAATAAAGGTACAAATGAGCCTTATCGAATGTTTACTTCACGAGCTGAATATCGTATTCTGCTTCGCCAGGATAATGCAGATATTCGGCTTAGCCCTAGAGCTAAAAAGCTGGGAATGCAAAACATGGATGAGCGAATTGAACGCGTAAACCTGAAGGTAACTACAGCTAAAGAGATTGAATCTTTTTTCCGAAAAACCAGTGTCGAACCAGATCAAATTAATCCTTACCTAGAAAGTATCGGTTCTGCTCCAATTCGGCAAAAATTGAAATTACACAATATCTTGCTTCGTCCGGGTATTGGAATATCTGACCTTCAAAAAGCATTGCCTTTTCTAAATGACTATATCCAAATTCAAGATGATGAAAGTGGCAACTTAGCTGAGATCAACATGAAATATGAAGGATATATCCAAAAAGAAAATGATATGGTGGAAAAGATGAATCGCCTTGAACAGGTTCGATTGAATGAAGATTTTGATTATAAAACATTAAGCTCCCTTTCTTCTGAGGCCGTTGAAAAACTGAGTCATATTCAACCTCGGACAATCGGTCAGGCAAGCCGGATTAGTGGTGTTTCTCCTTCAGATATTTCTGTTCTTTTGGTACATATGGGGAGATAATTTATCCTGGAAAATATTTTCGCTTATTGCAATAGGTTAAGAATATATCGTTGATAGCCTCCATTAGAGGTCAAAGTACCGCAATTACTGTCCGTATTTACTGCATTTAACACAAAATCTTTCCGGCTTGCATTGTCGTAATATCTGTTTTGGAGCCATTTAAAATTGGGATTGCTTTCTAACCTATTAAGAATTGGAACGATCCCTGTCCTATCAAAAATTGAAGTTTTACAAATCAATTCAGCAGCATAACGATCAACTTTTAATACATTCTCTTCGTTAAAATCCAAATTTTTTAAACTCAGCGCAAGCGTGTGGGAGTCCGTTCCATCGGCAGTGGGAATTTGTTTCGCGATATCCTCTAATTTTGAAGTATTATATTCAGAAATAAGACGGTTCAGCAGATTTCTTTCATTCATCAGGGAAGCTTCAAACGCAATAATATAATACAATTCATGCTCTGTTTCCAGTGCTTTCAAAAATCCTGTTGTAATGTAAAAGTGCCCTCCGGGAATAGCAAAGGCATTAATCTCTTCCTCTTTCAAAATGGTCACTCTCCAATGCCGATCGTAATTCCACTTATCTGCTTCATTAGATTGATGATCCAAGCGAAGGGAATTCGTCGCCTGGTTGTAAAGGTTTTGGACATACCAGTAAACTGAAGTATCAAAGGGAGGCACGTTAGGCAAAATATTAAAATTTTCACCGTCGTTTGCGATAGCTACCCGAGTTATATCTCCAAGCTTTTCTCTTAATTCTTTACTAAATTCGCTGGGTTTTAGTGGCTCGTCATTATTCTTTTGGCAGGAAAGGAAAAGACTCATTAATATTAAATAAAAAGCCACCAACAGGCTGTTTGTTGCATAGTTCATTTGTTCTTGTTTTTGTTCTTGTTTTTGTTGTTCTTCAGTAAAATATGCAGCAAAAATCTTTCCAGAAATTGTTAAAAAACAAACAAAAACTGATCAAGTCAACAACAAATGCGTTAGTGAAAAAATGACTGCTTAATGGCTTCATGTCCATTATTTGTTGTCATACATTTTTTCAATTTGACCTTGATATTTTTCCAGAATAACTCTTCTTTTCAGCTTCAATGTTGGAGTTAGTTCTGATTCGGTCCCATCAGCTTTGACAGGTTCCCAGGCTGCATCCAGAAGCGCAAACTTTTTAATTTGCTCAATATGACTAAATTGCGGATTATACCGATTGACAATTTCCTGAAAATGGTCAACCACTTCCGGCTGATTAATAACATCGCCAAGCGATGACCAGTTAATCCCTCTTTTGGCACACCAATTTTTTAAAGCTTCGGATGAGGGAACAATCAGCGCCGAAACGAATTTGCGTTTTTCTCCAACAACCATCATTTGTTCGATCAAAAAATCTTCTTTAAACTTATTCTCGATTGGAGCGGGTGCCACGTATTTCCCTCCCGAAGTTTTGAGCAATTCTTTTTTCCGATCTGTGATTTTCAGAAACTCACGACCCGTTGGCCCATCGATTAATTTTCCAACATCACCGGTACAGAACCATGATTTACCGTCGATCACTTTTGTAACATCTGCGGTTTGCTCTGGTTTGTTATAATATCCCATCATAATATTTGGCCCGGCTGCTAAGATTTCACCTTCTCCTTCCCTGTAATTTCCGTCACTGGAATCAATGAAAATTTCTACATCCGGCAAAGTGGGACCAACTGATCCAATCATAGCTCCTCCTGGTTCATAGGTATTAATGGTTATCCCCGGCGATGTTTCTGTTAAGCCATATCCCTCTCTTATCGGAATGCCGGCAGCAGAAAAAATTCTTATCATTTTAACCGGACAAGCTGCTGCTCCTGTAAGTATCCCTTTAACATTTCCTCCCAATGCTTCACGCCATTTACTAAAAATTAACTTATCCGCAATCGACCATTTTATAGCATCTAAACCACCAAATTTTTTATCAAAATCATAATCGTCCGTTAAACTTAAAGCCCAAAAGAACAACTTTTTCTTTGTTCCGGTCAGCGCTAATCCTTTGTTATATATTTTTTCATAAACCTTTTCTAAAAGTCGCGGCACTGTTGTAAAAAAATGTGGTTTGATTGTTTGTAGGTCGCCGGTTTCCCCACCTAAATTATCGGTTCCTGTAAACGTAATGCAAATGCTGTTGTAAGCATACGCGTAGGATGCGGTCCGTTCAAAAATGTGGCAAATTGGTAAGAAACTCAATACTTTTTCATCGGTGTCAACAGGTAGTAAGGCATCAACTCCAAAAACATTACTCACGATATTATGGTGCGAGAGCATCACTCCTTTGGGATTGCCTGTAGTACCTGAAGTGTATATAATCGTTGCCAGCTCTTCCGGCTTTATGCTCTCTTTTATTTTTTCAACTTCTGATAAGTCTCCCTCTGCAAAAATATCTTTCCAATACTTTAAACCATCTCTTTTATCAAAGGTGTAAATGTCAATTAAAGACTTAACTTTCGATTGGGCAGTTTTTACTTTATCATATAAATCACCCTCTCCAACAAAGCAATACTTCACATTTGAATCATTAAAAATATATTCATATTCATCAGAACTGATCGTCGGATAAACCGGAACATTGATCGCTCCAATTTGCTGCAATCCAATATCCATAATTACCCATTCAGGACGGTTTTTATAAACTACGAGAGCAATTTTATCACCTGGTTTCACACCCAGCTTGAGCAAACCAAGGCTAACTTTGTTAGCCATTTCAATGATTTCATCTGTGCTGAAATAAACCCATTTATCATTTTGTTTATACCCGTATGCTTTTTTAAGCGGATGGTTTTCTTTTTGATAATGAATAAAATCGAATAGTCTGGTAGGTTTCATCTGAATATTTTTTTAATAAATCGTCTGACTAAAATAAATGATTTTTATAACAAGAAGAGCTGAAAGAACATTTTTGTTTTAAAATGAGTGCAATATACCTTTCATTTAGACTCCGGTGTTTTTATACATCTCCTCAATTTCGCTTAGGTGTTTTTCTAATAAATAAGGGCGCCTTAATTTTAAAGTGGGTGTTATCTCTCCGTTCTCTACACTCCAATCTTCATAAAGTAAGGTAAATTTGCGAATTTTTTCCTGATTCGTTAATTCGTTATTTATCGATTCGATTATCTGTTCAAAATGACGCACAACTTTGGGGTTGATCACCATGTATTGTTCCGCAGTCCAATGAACTTTATTTTCTTCACACCACTTTTTTAGCATACTAAAAACTGGAACAATCAGTACTGCCACAAACGGACGGTTAAACCCTACTATCATTGATTGCTCAATAAAAGGAGAGTCATTAAGCAGGTTTTCGATAGTTTGAGGAGAGACAAACTTGCCTGTCGTTGTTTTGAAAATATCTTTTTTACGATCCGTTATTTTCAAAAAACGCTTGTGTACTATTTTTCCAACATCACCAGTATGAAACCAACCTGTCTCGTCTAAAACCTGAGCAGTCAATTCCGGATTGTTATAATATCCCAGCATTACACCTGGCCCTTTCACTATGATTTCTCCTTCTCCTTCATCGTTTGGATGATCAATTTTAAGTTGTACTCCGGGAACAGGAATACCGACTGTTCCAAAGCGAACACCTCCTGGTTCAAAGCGATTAAAAGAGATTACAGGAGAGGTCTCGGTAAGGCCATATCCTTCCCTTATTTCAATACCTGCTGCTGAAAACAGCCGTCCTAGCTTTGGTTGTAGCGCTGCAGCTCCAACAACAACTCCCTCGACTCGATTACCCAAAGCCATTCGCCAACTTCTATAAACCAGTAAATCTGCAATTTTCAATTTTAAAAAATACAAAGGCGACAAGCCTTTTTTCCCATCATATCGTTCCCCAAAAGCAATCGCCCAAAGTAACATTCCTTTTTTCAGGCGATTCATTTTGTTGGTTCTTTCTAAAATACCATCGTAAAATTTTTCTAAAAACCGCGGCACACTTGCGAAATAATGGGGGCGGACCTCTTTAGCATAATCGATTAAATTAACCCGTTTATCAACATAATAAACCGAGGCTCCTGCTGCGATGTAAGCATAAGAAACCATTCGTTCAAAAATATGGCTCAACGGTAAGAAACTAATGGCTCTTTTATCGCGATTGATAGGAACTAAAGAAAGCGTCGCTTTTATATTGCTGACAATATTCTTATGAGAAAGCATGACACCTTTCGGAACACCTGATGATCCGGAAGTATAAATAATTGTGGCCAGGTCATCTTCATGAATGGCTGCTTTAAAACCTTGAAAATCTTCCAAATGCTTATCCGTCGGCTCTTTAGCAAGCATACTCCATCCCGACACATTATTTATTTCTTCCAGGCAAAATATTTTTTTAAGGTTTAAAATATTCTCAAAAACCTTTTCTACCTTTTCATATAATTCTTTAGAGGAAGTAATACAAAATTTCACTTCGGAATCCTTCAAGATAAATTCTAATTCCTTTTCGCCAATAGCGGAATGTATGGGAACGACGACAACACCGATTTGCTGCATACCAAAATCCAAAAAATTCCAGTATGCATTTCCTTGCTCAAATATTAATGCAACTTTATCATTACGATTGAGACCAAGGTCAAGCAAACCTGCACTTACTTTGTTAATCTGATTAAGACAATCCGCTGTATTATATTTTTTCCATTTCAACCCTTCGCGATGAGCTAAAGCTATTTTTTGAGGGTATATCGCCTGCTGATATGGAAAAATATCAAAAAGTCGCCTGAAATTCATATCACTAACAACATTGGTTCGATTTATCGTTTTGTGTAAGAAGCTTTTGAAATGAAATATTTCTCATTCCTAAAGTAGATAAAATTTATTGAACTTGAATGTTATTTGAACCAAAAAAGCGTCTCACAACAAGGAGACGCTTTTTTAATATTATTTTAGATTAGAATGTATAAACCTAATGTAGTCAGACTATTTAGAATTAATTATCTAGCTGTTGCTTCCAATTGAATGTTTAGCGAAACATCATCATGAATAATTTTATCTGCTGCGGTTCCTATTATTGCTGCGTTATACTTCATATCCCATTCTGTCCGATTGATCGTAAACTTTGGAGAAACAACAGATATTTTGTCTTCCATAACTACGATGTTGGCTGGGAAACTTATACTTTTTGTAATTCCTTTAAGCATCAGATTTCCTTTAATCGTAGAGTTAGCTTCTGGGTTGCCGCTTAGAGGCTCGACAGAAACGATGGTGAATTCACCGTTAGGGTGATTTTCAGCATCAAAAAAATCAGGAGATTTCATGTGGCTCATAAATTTAGCTTTCATACCATCATCCAAAGTTACTTCAGACATTGATTTGATATCAATTTCAATAACTCCGCTTGTAACTTTGCCGTTTTCGGAGGCCAGCTTGCCACTTCCAATTTGAAACGCACCATTGTGTGCACCGCCTACTTTGGTGGCTGCCCAGTAAACATTCCCATTAGTTACTCCATAAACCTTTGCATCTGTGGATGGTTTTGCTATGGTTTGAGAAGCTTCACCAGTTGTGGCGGCTTCACCTTCAGGTTTATTTTTACATGAAATTATTAAGCTTAATGCAAAAAACGCAATTAAAAGATTCGAACTGATTTTCATTGTTTTGGTATTATGATTTAGAAATAATGTGCGAATTTAGTCAATTTTTAAAGACAAAAAATAAATATTTACCTGACGCCATTTAAAAATAAAATTGTTTCATCAAGGCTACCTAAAATAGTGACATTACCAACTGATTGGACATCTTGAGCGACAACCTGATAGCCTGAAAGCAAAATTTGACAAGACTTAAAAGAACCAGACAATTCATCTACATATTTTTGGACAGGATGTTTTGCAAAGGATTCGGTAATCATTGTAAAGATAAAGTCAGGTTTGTGGACACTATATGCATCGAATAAATCACCTGTTGCTATGTTTTGTCCCAAATAGATAACAGCGTTGCCTCTCGACTTGAGCAAATAATGCATAAACAGCAGACTGAGTTCTTGATTTTCACCTTCAGGCAGAAAGATCAAAAACTTTTTAGCATTATTTCCTGCAATAATAGGTTCTTTATCAATTGCCGCTATTGTTTTTTGCCGAATAAAGTTACTGATAAAATTTTCCTGTACCGGATTGATTGATCCGGTAAGCCAAAAAACACTCAATTTGTCTAAGAAGGGATATATGACCTGGAGCATGGTTTGTTCAAAACCCAACTGTTCGATATATGTTGTTAAAATGCGATCAAGCTTATATTCGTCCATTTCAACCATAGCCAATGTGAGTTCGTCCAGTTGGGTACCGAGATCAAGGTTGATTTCTGAAATAGCTGAAACTTTTTCGACTATTTCTTTTTTCGTCATTTTGGCAATTTTCGAAATCTTATGGCCATTGCGATTGAGTACCACAATATTTAACAACAAATTGAGGTCTGCATCACGATAATAACGAATATTGGTATCCGTGCGATTAGGTTTGATTATTCCATACCTTTGCTCCCAAATACGAATAGTATGAGCTTTTATCCCACATAACTTCTCCAGATCTCTTATTGAATAAACTGCCACTTTCTATCAAATTTGGTGAAAGGTTATAAATATGAAAATATTCTATTAGTTTTATAGACCACGTTCTATTAACAGAAAGTGATATGTTTTGTTTACAAAGATTGTCAGATAACTGATGAAACAAGCCTTTTAAACTAGCCGTTGAACAGGTATTCTTGTTTTTTTACTTAATTTAGCTTGTCTTCTTAAGTTTGTTTAAAAGAGCTTTTGTCAGAAAAAAAATACTCCCTTTTAATTGACCCTTAAGATATTTGTTAAATAGCTGAGTGTCAACAGATTTACAATTTTTTAATTTCTAAAATATAATTCCGAAAATTAAACCTAATTTTACGGAGAGACTGTGTAAATTAAATTTATTCCGAAAATTCTGTATTTATCAAAAAGATATTATCTATGAGCTTTAAATCTTTTACACTCAAATCGATTGGAAAATACCCTGCCACAATGTTTTTGTTTCTGGGTTTGCTGTTTACAACCCTGAATGCCCAAGGCAAAGAATCTTCAACATTTTTTGATGCTCCGCCACCGTTGGTCGATACATGTTATTATACGCTTGAACTTTTTGACTCGTTTGGGGACGGGTGGAATGGATCTATTTTGACGATCACAATTAATGGTGTTTCTACTAATTATACTTTCACAACAGGAACAGAAGCCATTTTTGTAGTAGCAGCGATAAGCAATGCACCATTCATAGCTACCTATTCTGCAGGTGCATTTCAAAACGAAGTCACCTATAATATCCTGGATCCTTCTGGGAATATCATATTTTCCGATGGTCCTTTTCCGCAAACAGGAGAAGTCTTAAACATTTTTGCATGCCCAACATGTCCAGGCCCTTTCAATGTATCCGTAGATGATGTAGGAGGTGTTGATGCTGATCTAAGCTGGACACCAGCTGATTCTGCTGGAGTTTATTTACTGGAATATGACGTTGTAGGATTTACTATAGGCACTGGCAATATGTCTACTACTTCAAATACAAATGTTCATTTGACGGGATTGCAAGAAAATACAGAATATGATTTTTATATTTCTGTAGCCTGTGACAATGGTGATTCGAGCGCTATTATTGGCCCGATTTCTTTTAAAACAATCTGGCTCATTGATGTGGGTGTCTCTGATATTCTGACTCCTCAAACGCAATGTGGCCTTTCTGATGATGAAACCGTTCAGGTGACTTTAAAAAATTACGGAGACCTTCCACAATCCCTTATTCCTTTTAAATATAGTGTGAACGGTGTAGACGCTGGTGTGCAATATCCTGTCGACGGATTTTTTACAGGAGTCATTAGCAATGATAGTACAGCTACTATAGATTTTGAAACAACTTTTGATTTTTCAGCATTTGGAGAATATACTATTGAAGCCTGGACTGAATTAGAAAACGACAGTGATATCAATAATGATAGTTTTTCTTTTACTATTACCAATATTCCTGTTGTAACAGAATTCCCTTATTTTACTGACTTTGAAGCTTGGGATGGAGGATGGAAAAATGACTTAGAAAATAGTGTAAACAGTACCTGGGCATTTGGAGAACCCAATGGCCCGGACATCTCCAGCGCGGCAAGTGGTATAAATGCCTGGGTGACCAACCTCAATGGCAATTATAATAATAATGAATTATCCTATTTTGTTTCCCCTTGTTATGATTTTACTGCTCTTGCCGAAGATCCGATAATTAATTTTTCAGTATATTATGATACCGAATTAAACTGGGATGGAGGATGGTTGGAAGGGAGTATCGACGGAGGCATGACCTGGTCTAAAATTGGTTCGATGGGAACAGGCGTCAACTGGTATAATTTCAATAATACCATCCAAAATCTGGGTAATGTTTGGGCTGGCAATTCCAATGGCTGGCTCAATGCCGAAAATACATTGACAGGATTTGCAGGGGAATCTGACTGCAGGTTCCGTTTTGCTTTCGATTCTGATGGCTCAGTCAACTCGTATGATGGCATCGGTATTGACGATGTCCTTATTTCTCCAATATTTGAGGACGATCTCTCTATGCTTAACGCTGACCACGAAAGCGTTTCTGACTGTGGATCTGAAGAAGATCATGTGATTGTTGAAATCCGCAATGCTGGTTCAAGCCCCCAATTCGGATTTGATGTCTCTTATCAGGTTAATGGAGGAGACGTTGTAACAGAAAACGTAGGCCCACTAATCGTCCTTCCCGGAGCTATTGAGTCCTATACTTTTACAACGCCTTTTGACTCTAAAGTTTTCGGAACAACATTCGAAATAGAAGCCTGGACCAATTTATCTACAGAATTGAATTTTATAAATGATACAACTTCGTTTGCATTCAATACCGTCACCCCGGATGCACTTCCTTTGGTGGAGGGTTTTGAAGACTTTACACTTCCGACTGGTTGGATAAGTGATGGTTTTATAACTAATTTGCATGGTAATGTTTCTTATGTTATTGCAAGAAACCTGTACTCCGGTATCCAAAGTTTCCAATTAACTACTTCCAATATCGGACCTATCAATTTTGGTGACAGCCTCACTTTCGATTACCGATATACAGATTGGAGTGCAGGGACTGTTGCGACTACATTAGGTTCCGGAGATTCACTTCAAATCCAGGTTTCTACAGATTGTGGTGATTCGTTTACCACAGTCTTTACCATTAATCAAAACAACCATACACCCACTGCTGTAATGACAAACAGACTTATTGATCTTGATCAATTTGGTGGTGAAGTAATAAAAATACGTTTTGTAGGAACTTGGGGATCCGGAGATTATTGGCTGGATATTGACAATATCAATATTATTGGTTGTCCGCAGTCACTTGGTGTTGAGCTTCAAACTATTTACGAATCAACTACAGGTGCAAGTGATGGTTCAATTGTAGTCAATCCAACGCAAGGGCAATCTCCTTTTACTTACGAATGGGATGACCCTAATGCACCTGACAACCTTGGTGAAGGAACTTACACGGTGACAATAACTGATGCAAATGGCTGTATTGAAATTACAACAGTCGAATTAGAAGTATGTCCGGATAACCTTGACCTTAGTTCTGAAGTAACTCCTGTCTCTGAAGAAGGTAATTCAGATGGAAAGATTACCATTTTTGCAGGAAATGGTGAAGGCCCTTATTCTTATGAGTGGGATACTGGTGATTCGACTGCAGTTATTTCAGGTTTACCCGTTGGTGAATATGTTGTAACTGTAACCGACGTACATAATTGTTCCGATATAATTACGGTAACTGTTGATGTAATGGTTGGCTTGGAAGATTTGAATATTTTATCTGAAATTAGTTTGATACCTAACCCCACTTCCGGAATTTCAACGCTGAATGTTGAACTCTCACAATCCGCTGAAATTCAAGTTCAATTGATAAATGTAGTTGGCCAAATTCTGTTTTTTGAAGAAAGTCAAAATAGTACTTCAATTTCTTATCCGCTTAATTTAAGTGCGTTCCCGGAAGGCATCTATTTTGTCAGGATTCAGATTGATGATCAATTATTTATTGAAAAACTCATTCGTGCCAGATAATTTATATTTCTAAGGACACAGAAAAGGCGCTTGTTAACAAGCGCCTTTTCTGTGTCCTTTTTTGAACTATTTTGCCTTAATTTTATTTTCTATTTATTTGTTTTCAACACTCACTTTTTCTTTTATAAAACAACAAGTCAAAAATTAGAATTGATGAAAATTGGAATTGTTTGTTATCCAACCTACGGAGGGAGTGGCGTTGTCGCAACTGAATTAGGGAAAGGCCTCGCAAAAAAAGGCCATCAGATTCACTTTATCACCTACCGTCAACCAGCAAGGCTACTGAATTTTCAGGAAAATGTATTTTATCACGAGGTCAGCGCCGCTGATTATCCACTGTTTGAATATCCTCCATACGATACTGCACTTACCAGCAAACTTGTTGACGTTGTAAAGTACGAAAACCTGGATTTGTTGCACGTTCATTATGCTATCCCTCATGCTGCAGTTGCATACATGGCTAAGAAAATTCTACTGCAGGAAGGTCGCTATGTTCCGGTCGTCACAACCCTACACGGGACGGATATTACTTTAGTGGGAAGCAACCCTTCTTTTGCTCCCGTAGTCGCCTTTTCCATCAATAAATCTGATGGCGTTACCGCTGTTTCAGAAAACCTAAGAAAGCAAACTTTTGAGACTTTTGATATCCAAAATGAAATTCAGGTCATTCATAACTTTATTGATTTTGAGCGTTTTAAAAAAAGTGATAAAGACCATTTTAAAAAAGCGATTGCTCCAAATGACGAAAAAATTCTTGTGCACACTTCCAACTTCAGAAAGGTTAAGCGGGTAGATGACGTTATCCATATTTTTAAAAAAGTACATGACAAAATCCCATCAAAACTTCTACTCATCGGCGATGGTCCTGAACGACGAAAGTTGGAAGATCTTTGCAGAAAAATTGGCTTGTGTGATGAAATCCGATTCCTCGGAAAGCAGGATGCAGTTGAAGAATTGCTCGCTATTTCTGATTTGTTTATCATGCCTTCAGCAAGCGAAAGTTTCGGATTGGCAGCTTTGGAAGCTATGGCCTGTGAAGTACCTGTAATTTCTTCAAACGTTGGAGGGCTTCCAGAACTCAACATCAATGGCGTAACAGGTTTTTTAAGCAAAATCGGCAACGTCAACGAAATGGCTAAAAATGCCATTAGCTTGCTTGAAAATGAAGATATGCTGGATAAATTTAGGGTTAACGCTTTGAAGCAGGCTAAGCGATTTGACATTTCGAATATTCTTCCGAAGTATGAAAAATACTATGAATATATTTTGAAAGAAAAGGTCCACAAAAAAACCAAAATAAACACTTAGCCCCTTGCTTTGCTGGAATTTGTCTCTGTTTTCACTCTTTTCTAAATTGAATTAATCCAAAAATAGCCAATAGAAAAAAGCTGGTACTGATCCCTAAATACAAAAGAAAGTTTTTAGGGTAAAAATCAAATTCAATTTGATGATTTCCCTCAGGTATATTAGCCGTGATGAAAATATCTTCTTTTTTAAAATGGGGGATTTCATGTCCATCAACTTTTACTTGCCAACCCGGATAATCCAATTGTAAAAAAATAATTTGTTGCTCTTCTTGAATAGTAACCTGAGCTTTAACATTTGTAGGATTGAAAGAGGTTATCGCAATAGATTTTTCAAAATTGTCATAAAGTGTATCCTTTAATGAAGTCGAACGCTCCCAATAAACTAAAGGATGCTTCAGTTTTTCTATATGACCAGGGCTGTCATTAAATTGTCGGAAATCTTTAAGAATAAAATTATTATATCCGTCAAAAGCAATTTTTTTCAAAAGGATATTATTGTTGAACCAAATAGGATAATAATCGCCATTTCCATAATGTGACGTGGCGATTATGTCTTCTTTTGGAATCGGAAATCCTTTGGGAAGTTGATTCACTTTTTGTTGAAGTTCGGACGCGCTTTGTTCAGATGCCGCCGTGATAAAAACATTTAACTGAACGGATAAAAACAAATCCAACAAAATAAGCAGGGCTAAATATTTTTTAAAATGTTGCTTCCTCCATACAATTACTAAAATTAATATGGTAAGTAAAATTATTTGAATGGGTGCTTGGATGAGAACCAGCTGACTATTTGAAGATTGGGATATAAATGTTGAAAAAGCTTTCGCGGAAAATTGATCAGGAATGGCAAAAGAACTTTTTTGTAATGAATAAAGAAAAATGCCAATCAAAACAAAGAGAAGTGAAATACTTAGATATTTTAGTTTTTTCCAATCCAAAGCGCCTGCTTTTCCATTCCAGTAATTTTGTAATGAAATTCCAAATAATAATAAAAAACAAAGCAAAGCGAATACCCGGAACAATGCAGGATAACGGAATAAATTCATAAAAGGAACGTAATGATATAACCAGGCCCGAAGAAAAGAAAAATCACCCAAGGCGATTAACAAAAAAAGGAAACCCACAAACCCCAAGAACAGTACTTTGAATTTGGGTTTTATAAAAAGATACAGCCCACAGAATAAAAAACCCATCAAGCCAAAATATCCATTTGACATTGAAATATCTGTTTGATAAAAAGCTGTGTTGCCTCCGGTAGTAAAAGGTAAAATAAACGAAATATAACTTTGTGGTGAAAAAGGCAATAACTGGACCTCGGCAAGACTCAAGGTATCCCCTCTTACGAGATGCGGCAGCACTTCAATGAAGAAAACAAAAAAGACCAGTCCCTGCAAAACAAACATCAAAAAAAATAGACAATTGTTGATTAGAAATTGCTTCGCCCTTGCGTATTCTTTTTTACGAATTTGAAGCAATAAATAGACTAAAAAGACAAGCAATAAAATGTAAAACAAAGTGATAATGAAAGCAGGATAACCTCCCGTCAATAATAAAAAAGAAAAAAGAGAAACACCAAGTGCATCGCTCCAATGGTTTCCTTTGACCAACCTATAATAAAAATATAATATATAAGGCATCCAGGTAGCGCTGATAATCCAGCTTAGATGCTGCGCATTTCCTACAAAAAACCCACAACAAGCATAACTTAAACCCACTAAAAGCGCAATATCATTTGGCAATCCAATAGCCTCAGAAAGTTTCTTCATGCCATAAAAAGCAAAAAGGATATGCAGGATATATTCCAGATTGATGGCATAAGGGCTATAACCTAAAAAATAACCGATAATCCAGACAATCGGATATAATGATCCACTTTGCGGATCTGTATGTAAAGGATAACCCAGGTTAGTGTAAGGATTCCAGACCGGTAGTATGTTACTTTGTAGACATTCTCCTATCAAATAACGCATAGGATAAAACCAATCCATCATATCATATTTCATGGTATATTGAAGGCAGCTGATGGGCCAGTAAGCCATCAAAAGAAATAGGATGGCTGCAAGAAATTTGATGTTTTTTGATCGCTTCACACTATCGATTGATTCCTGTTTTCGTTTCGGAAAATTAACATATTTAATCAATCTTTACTTATTGAAGCACAGTTACTCTGGGTTGGAATTATCTTTTTCTTTTTAGGAAGTAATTTTTTTTGATAAATCTCAGCGGATTGTCAATGATTTAATTAATAAACAAAATCTTTGCAACAATAGCGTCGGGGTTTTCAGGTTGTTGGGTACTCGTACT
This sequence comes from uncultured Saprospiraceae bacterium, assembly GCA_963793295.1. Classification (GTDB taxonomy): domain Bacteria; phylum Bacteroidota; class Bacteroidia; order Chitinophagales; family Saprospiraceae; genus JAHDHW01. The sequence goes on from CAWBZX010000013.1 coordinate 298,216, forward strand.
AAACACTAAATAAACGCCCGAACTTGCTCTTTGACCATTATAATCTTTTCCGTCCCAAATAGCCTGGCCACCTAATGCTTTTGTTTCGTAAACTCTTTGGCCATTGATATCTGTGATTTTAACATTTGCATCTCTAGCAAGGCCTTTAATTGCAATTGGCCCAGTGTAATCCGGGTGAACGGGATTTGGAAAAGCATATGCGTTTTTGGTATTTAGCACACCTCCTTCGGTTGCATCATAACGCAAAGAAATCATTCCATTTGCAGTACCAATAAATACTTCACCGGTTTTTTGATTGATAGCAATATCAGTAATTACATTGTCAAAAAGAGGGCTGTTTTCTTTATCAAAAAAAGCAATTTGTTCTTCTCCGCTTGCTGATTGAACAAAAACTCCATTTTTCGTTCCAAACCACTTTCGATTTGCGCCATCAACTGCAATGGATGTTACAAATTCTGTTTCTAACAAATAAGCATTAAATCCATCGACTTCAACAATTCGTTTTGAACCCTGGCAATTTGGATCAAATACATTACTTCCACACTCAAATACAACAGCTCCCAGTTCTGTACCAACCCAAACGTCTCCATTTAAGTCCACAGCTAAGGAAAGCGCTATATTTATAGGTAATTGGCTATTACTCGTTGTAAGTACCCTAAATTGATCATCATTTGGATCGTCAATATCTCCTTCGTTGAAAATCAATACCCCCTGGCTACTTCCATCAATTGTAAACCATTTGTTTCCGCTTTGGTCGATAACGACTTGTCGTAAGCCTTTGCTAGAGGTAATAAAATTGTTTTGCCAGGTCCCGTCATTTTTAAAAACGACAATCGGATTTAAGGCCGAATTATTACTCATCCAAAGGTTTTTGTTTTCATCAAAAGCCAATCCACCGATGCGTATCCTTTCAGGGTCTGCACCAGTAGTCAACGGAGAATTTGTATCATTATAAAAAGTAAAATTTTCGCCGTCCATTTCCAACAAACCAACATCATAGGACCCAACAAAAATCTTTTTATTTTCAGGATGGACTGCTATTCGGTAACAGGTTTTCAAATCCGCTAATTTACTGGGATAAGAACTACTATTATACACTTTCCATTGTCCGTTAATCAGGGAATAATATCCAAAATTATTCCCCGTCCCTGGAGTTACAGTTGCAAGCCAGACATTATTCTCGTCAATCACAATCTCAGTAGCATGTTCGGAATAAGGAGAATTAACACGAATAAAACTACAGCTATTCGTGAAATCATCAGCGACTCTTACCCCACGCCAGCGATCGGAAAACCAAATATTCTGTTGTTCATCTTCTATGGCGTAATAAGGTCGATTTACACAACCGGAACTGGACGATACAAAAGTTTGGTCTTTATTAAAAAACAATACCTTCCCGGTACAATCAATACCATTCTCTCTACAATATGCTCCGACCAGCATGTGAGCACCTTCGGCAGTAATATAAATTATTTCATGGCCTTCTTCAAAATGTACAAATTCAAGCGTTCCGTTTTCGTAATTGTACAAAGTATCGTTTACATCAATGTATAATTTATTGTTAAACGTAACTATGGCATCAGAGCTGTAATCTTCAGAAAAACCATCCTCCGGCCCCAATAATTTCCATTCACCACTATTCTGTGGATTAGCATCCGAGCCAGCTGAAATTCGGTAAATTCCCTCTTCAGTAGCTGCATAAATATTTCCTTCAAAAACTGTGATGTCATTTACTTTGATTCCCAATTTGGCTGTAAAGCCAAATTCTTCGCGTTCAACATTCAATTCCAACACACCAAATCCACAAGAAAGGTAAAACAGATCTTCAGATACCTGATAAATATTATAAATCCCTTTGTCACCAATTATATCAAAGTTTTTCACATCTGGCAAGTTGACAATGCCATCAGATTTTATTAAGTCGATATTACTGTTGGCATAACTTGCAATCAAAGTTTCGTGTTCTGAAGCATACTTCAAAACGCTCATCTTAATATCGGTCAGACCATCCACCTTAGATAAAAATTCTAAAGAATAGTCTTCTTTATCAACGGAAAAAATGGAATATGGTGCTGCAAAATAAATTTTGGAACTGCTTTGAGTTATTGATTTGCCAATCGGATATGGAAGGTGCGATTTCCATTGATATATTTTCAAATCAGACTGTGCTGAAAGCACAATGGCAAAAACGAAAATCAGGATCAGAGTGAGTTGATATTTACGCATACTAATATCAATTAAATCTTGAAATAATACTTATTAATAATAAGGTTTTAACACATTCACAAAGGTAACTTTCTATTATTATTATTATTGTTTAGTGCCGTTGATAATAGAGGGTATTGACAAATGCGTGACTTGAAATGCGATTTTTTATTCTCTTTTATTTTTTAAAAATATTGCTTAATTCCATATACTCAAATACTGGTTCCGGAACTAGGTACTGCACAGATTTTCCCTCTTTCAAACAGGAGCGGATATAACTCGCAGAGATCTGCATTAACGGCGCATCGAAAAGATGGATGTTTGGATGCGTTGCCAAATCACCGAGCTCATATGAAGGCCTTGAGTAAACATAAATCTGATAATCACGGAGAATGATCTTGTAGTTTTTCCACTTATGTAGCGATTTTAAATTATCGCCCCCCATAATTAATACAAAGTCATAATTGGGATATTTTTCTTTTAAATGTATAAGCGTATCGATAGTGTAAGAAGGTTTCGGCAGATCAAATTCTATATTGGAAGCTTCCAGCTTTGGATTATCACCTATCGCCAATCTAACCAAATGAAGGCGGTCATAATCTCTTGCCAACGTATTTTTAGGTTTTAAAGGATTTTGAGGAGACACAACAAACCAAATTTTGTCGAGATCAGTTTGTGTAACCATATAATTTGCGATAATCATATGGCCAATATGGACAGGATTGAAAGAACCAAAAAATAACCCGATTTTTTTTTTGTCTGTCGATTCATTCATTTTCCAAAGTATTTTCGGCATCTTCTTTTAAAAATTCTTCGTATTCATCAAAGATTTGCTCCATCTCTTCGTTTGATAAAGTTTCTCCAGCCAGAGGTTCGTCAACAAGCCATTTCTTATCCTTTTTGATTAGATGAATCTTTTCTTCAAATTCTTCCTGTTCATCTTTATATACATAAAAACAAGCCGCCGAATCACCTTCGACAGAGCAATTCATCTCCAATATCTTAAATGCCATAATTTCACCTTCATCCATCAGCTCCAAAGCAACCGTATCAATCATATTTTTTGTGACCTGCGTGCTCAGGTTTTTCGCATTGTCAAATTCACTGTTGTAATAATATTCAACCCATTGTTGAGCAGTCTGTTCAACGGATAGGTTTTTTCTGCAGCCAATTAAGGTGCTAATAACCAAAAGCATGAAGCCAAGTTTTTTCATCTTTGGAGAACTTTTAATTCACAATATAAAAAAGAGACGCCTTATATATTATATAAAGCGTCTCCCCCGGAGGTTTTATTTTATATTGCTAATTACTCAACATCACAGGCATCACAAGCATAAGGATATCTTCTCCATCTGCTTTTTCGGAGGGGTGCAATATACCGGCACGCGTCGGGCTGGAAAGTTCGATTTTTATTTCATCACTTTCCAACACATTTAGCATTTCAATTAAAAATTTGGCATTAAAGCCTATCGTGAGGGGGTCACCTTCATAAGTACAGGGTAGTTGTTCAGTTGCCTCATTTGAAAAATCAAGATCCTGTGCAGATACGGTGAGGCTACCATCATTAATATTCAATATTACCTGGTTGGTCGTTTTATTTGCATAAATGGCAATTCTTTTCAGAGAATTTTGAAAATCTGCTCTTCCAAGTGATAGCAAATTTGGGTTATCTACAGGTATCACTGCGTTATAATCCGGATATTTGGCATCAATAAGCCGACAAAGGAGCCTAATATTTCCAAAGGAGAAAAAGGCATTGGCTTTATTAAATGAAAAGGTAACTTCTTCGGAAGCAGGCAAAGCACTTTTCAATAAATTCAGGGCTTTTTTGGGTACAATAAAGGAGGTAGAAATTTCACTTTTAATATTAGTGAACATGTATTTAACCAACTTATGTGCATCTGTTGCCACAAAAGTCAGTTTATTAAAATCTACCTGAAAATAAACACCTGTCATAGCAGGTCGGAGTTCATCGTTACTTGTTGCGAAAAGCGTTTTGTTGATTGCTTTTGAAAGGAGAGAACCATCCATTACAACCGTATCCACAGAATCTGCTTCAGGGATACGAGGAAATTCTTTTCCATCTTCGCCGGCTAACCGATATTTACCGTAAGCAGAAGTAATTTCGATTCCGAAATTTTCATCGCTGACCGTAAAAGTAATTGGCTGCTGTGGCAATTCTTTAAGTGTATCCAGTAATATTTTTGCCGGTACGGCTACTGTACCGTTTCCATCTGACATTACTTCGATTTCGGTCACAATAGAGGTTTCCAGGTCAGTTGCAGAAATAGTTAACTTGTTATCCACTATATCAAATAAAAAATCTTCGAGAATTGGCAGCACGGGGTTTGACCCAATTGCTCCTCCTGCAATTTGAAGTTGTTTCAATAAATCTGTTGACGATACACTAAATTTCATTATATGGATGGTTGTTTAATCTTTATTTTGAAATTTGAAGTTAGAGCCCGTATGTTCAAAGCCCTTATATTGAATCACAAAAATAAACCTTCTTGTCCTTTTATTTACTATAAAATATCAACATTTTGTTGATAACTTTGGCTCCACCTTAAGCCAGGCTTTTTTATTAATAAAGATTTTTTAATCTCCTCTTTTTTTAGAAAAACAAATGCTTAACTCATTATAGATTAATCGGTTATAAATCGCTAATTTTGCCGCCTATTATTTTAAAATCAGATTATGCCAAATAGATCCCAATCACCCATTGTCAAAGAAATTTCAAATATTGAAATCCCTGTGGCAGAGACTTATACACTTGACAATGGGATACCTGTGAAGGTCATCAGCAAAGGTACACAAGATGTATTGAAACTTGAAGTCGTTTTTTTTGCCGGCAGGCCGTTTGAACATAAGCGGCTCGTATCTCGGGCAACTTCCAGCTTATTGAAAGAAGGTACAATTAATTATAATTCTGCACAAATTGCCGAAAAAGTTGATTTTTATGGCGGCACTTTGAGTATACCATTCGGTTTGGATACCTCAAGTATTATTTTGTATAGTTTGTCACGCCATTTCGAAAAGCTTTTGCCGTTGCTATCAGAGGTTGTTTTGGCACCCAGTTTTCCGGAAGACGAATTAAGCACCTTTATACAAAATAGTAAACAACGGTTACAAATTGACCTTTCTAAAACTGATGTGGTTGCATATCGAAAAGTAACAGAATACATCTTTGGAGCTGATCACCCATATGGATATAATAGTTTTCCGGAAACCTATGATGAACTCAGCCGGGAAGATTTGATTCAGCATTATCATAAAAATTACAGCAGTAAAAATTGTTTTATATTTCTCAGCGGAAAAGTGACTTCAGCAGAAATCTCTTTGGTCAACAAGTTTCTTGGGCAGGAGATGAATTCATCTGAAAAACCAACACCAGTCATTAAAACCTCCCATGAGAAACCTCAAAAAATCAAAATAACACACCCGGACAGTGTACAAACAGCAATTCGAATCGGATGTCAGCTTTTTGATCGCAATCATCCTGATTACAACGATTGGTTTGTTTTGAATACTATTTTGGGGGGGTATTTTGGTTCACGTTTAATGGGAAACATTCGTGAAGATAAAGGCTACACTTACAACATATTTTCGACCCTTGAAACGATGCTCTATGGCGGATGTTTTTATATAGGAACCGAAGTGGGTAACGATTTGGTAGATGTAACTTTGAGAGAAATTTATCACGAAATGAGAATTTTGCAAGATGAACTTGTTGAAGAAGATGAACTTTCGATGGTAAAAAATTATTTGCTTGGAAATATGCTCACCATGCTTGACGGCCCTTTTAATATTATTGATATCATAAAAACCATAACGCTTGAACAACTACCGGATAATTCATTTTCTGACCTGGTAGAAAGTATTAAAACCATAACGCCTGAAAAAATACAAAATTTGGCTAAAAAATATTTGGATCAAGAGAAAATGTGGGAAGTCGTAGTTGGAGTATAAAAACTCTTACTTTAGATAATTTTTAACTGCTATAACTTTTAATTAATTATTGTACTTTTGCAGAAATTGTAATATGATGTATTTTACAACGTCATTAACCGGAAAACCATTAATGGTTTAGCAACTCAAAACAATCCTAAAGTATTAGAAAAAGTATTGCTACATAAATTATTGAGTTTGAATTATTTTTTCTTTTTACACAAATTTTGTTTTCTTTTGCGTACTTACAGAATGAGATTTTATATTTTAAACCATACTTAGAATAACTATTTGAATAAAGTAATACAATTGGTAACAAACTTTCATAAAAAGGAAGTAAAAACGGGTTTAAATTTTTAATGAAACTATTCAAATTTTTCACACAAGAATTAGCTATTGACCTTGGAACGGCCAATACCCTTATCATACAAGACGGGAAGGTAATTGTGGATGAACCTTCAATTGTTGCTATTGACCGAAGAACCAACCAAACCATTGCTGTCGGTAATAAGGCCATGCAGATGCATGAAAAAACACATGAAAACATTAAAACTGTTCGTCCGTTAAAAGATGGTGTAATTGCAGATTTCACTGCTGCAGAAAGCATGATTGAGGGGCTTATCAATATGGCAGGAGGCCGTCGCAGATTTTTTACACATATGAAAATGGTGATTTGTATTCCTTCGGGGATTACAGAAGTTGAAAAACGAGCGGTTTTTGATTCTGCTGACAATGTTAATTCAAAAGAAACTTATCTAATTCATGAGCCCATGGCTGCTGCTTTGGGTATTGGCCTCGATGTGGAAGAACCTGTAGGGAATATGGTCGTTGACATTGGAGGAGGAACTACTGAAATCGCCGTAATTGCGCTTTCGGGTATTGTTTGTGATCAATCTATCCGAACTGCCGGTGATGAATTTACCACAGATATTATGAATTACATGAAGCGACAACATAATATTCTGATTGGAGAACGGACAGCTGAAAAAATTAAAATAAATGTAGGCTCAGCCTTACACGAACTAGAAAACCCTCCTGATGATTACTCTGTTAATGGTCGTGATTTAATGACGGGTATTCCAAAACAAATAATTGTTACATATCAGGAAATTGCTCATGCATTGGATAAATCTATCTCAAAAGTTGAAGACGCTGTGCTTAGAGCTTTGGAAACAACTCCTCCTGAACTTGCATCCGACATTTATACAACAGGACTCTATCTTACTGGTGGAGGTGCATTGTTGAGAGGGTTGGATAAAAGGATTGCTCAAAAAACCAAGCTTCCTGTGCATATAGCTGAAGATCCACTAAGAGCAGTAGTAAGAGGTACAGGTATCGCTTTAAAAAATACCGACAAGTTTTCTTTCTTAATTGATAGAAAGAGCGTTTAAAATTCTATGTATTTTCAACGGTTATTATACCTCAAAAATGTTGACTGGTACGAAGAGCACATGCTATGCGTAATCTAATTTTCCTTTTCATAAGACACGGTGGATTTGTAATTTTCATTTTTATGGAATTCCTTTGCATGTATCTTATCATTAATAATAATCAGACGCAAAGAGCAATTTATTTCAACTCCTTATCAGCTGCAACAGATGCCCTTACTCAAAAATTTGATAATGTCACCCAATTCATTAATCTGTCCTCTGTCGCTGATAGCCTGGTTAAAAAAAATGCAGCATTACTCGCTGAAGCTGAAAATGCCAAATTCATTAAAACCATTCTAAGAGATACGGTTAACTCTCCCGAAACAGCGCAATTATTTACTTTTATAGAATCCAAAGTAATTAGTAATTCAATCAATAAAAACAATAATAGCCTGACTATAAATCGCGGATCTGAGCAAGGTGTTTTGCCCAGCATGGGAGTGATTGGAGCCAACCAAAGCGGAGTCGTTGGTATCGTAAAGAGTACAACAAAAAACTATGCTCGGGTTTTATCGATCCTACACCGGCAATCTATTATAAGTGCATCTATTCGTCGCAACGGGCATTTTGGTTCAATCGTTTGGAAAAGCAACGATCCGACAGCGGTAAACCTTATTGATGTACCAAAACATGCCGATGTCGTAATCGGAGATACCATCCAAACGAGTGGGTATTCTACGATTTTTCCCGAGGGTATAACGATTGGCATAGTTGATACTTTTTGGATTCCTTCAGGATCTAATTTCTTTGAAATACAGGTTACATTAATAAACGACATCAATAAGACCAAATATGTTTATGTCGTGAATAATCTTATGAGAGAGGAAGTAGAAAAAATTAAAGAGGAGGATAACAATGAATAATGTTTTTTTTTCCAACATACTCCGGTTTATTGGCCTCCTGTTAGTTCAAGTGCTTATCTTAAAAAAGGTCGTTATTGGTGGAAGCAGTTTCAATTATGTAAGTTTAATTATTTATCCACTGTTTCTCATGTTACTTCCCTTGCGAACACCGCATTCCGTTTTGGTTCTATTAGGATTTGTAATTGGAATTTTAGTTGATGCTTTTTATGATTCTTATGGTGTACATGCCAGTGCCTCTGTTTTTATTGGTTTTATTCGTCCTTTCGTTTTAAAAATAGTCGAACCAAAGGGTGGTTATATACAAAACTCCAGCCCTACTAAACGGCGATTAGGAGCCAGTTGGTTTTTTATTTATTCCTCTATTATTCTTTTTACCCATCTTTTTTTCTACTTCTCCGTTGAAGCTTTTACCTTCTATTACATTGGAGATATTGTTCTTAAAACAGTTTCCAGTTTTCTGTTTTCTATCATAATAATTATGCTTTACCAATTTATTTTTGATCCATTAGAGTGATTAAAACGTTTAACAGAATAGGTCTTATATTTTTTATACTTTTACTTGTTCAATCAAACAGGCTATTTAAGTGAAAGATATCAATCGCGATCGCCAAAAGGTAATAAAAATATTTTTTCTGATTGCTGTGCTTATTCTCTTAGCTAAAGCTTCTCAAATACAGCTTATCGATTCCTCCTATCGCGATAAAGCACAAGCTACCGCTGTCAATAAAAACACAATTTATCCTTCTCGTGGTTTGATTTATGATCGTAATACGCATTTGCTGATTAACAACAATGCAATGTATGATCTAAAAGTAACTTATAATCAACTTGATCCGAATATGGATGTTGAAAAATTTTGTTCGTTGCTTGGAATTGAACAGAGCGAATACCATTCTTTAATCAACAAAGATTTTAGCAGCAATCGCTATGCTAAGCATAAACCTTTTGTATTTATCTCGAAAATATCTTCTAATGTTTATGCACGATTGCAAGAACACCTCCACGAGTTTCCAGGTTTTTCAACACAATTGCGAAATGTAAGAGGTTATCCCTATGGAAATGCACCTCATGTTTTAGGATATCTCAATGAAGTCAATCAAGATCAGATCGATCAATCACAAGGAGATTATAGCCGAGGAGATTATATAGGAGCCAGTGGCCTTGAATTGGCTTATGAAAATGAACTTCGTGGTGAAAAAGGAGTGAACTATGTTTTAATAAATAATATGGGTCGTGAAGTCGGCCCTTATAATAAAGGAAGCCTGGATACCATTCCCATTTCAGGAAATGATTTGATAACCTCGCTTGATATTGATCTTCAAAGTTATGGTGAACTATTAATGCAAAACAAAACGGGAAGTATCGTAGCTATCGAACCAGCCACCGGCGAAATTCTGGCTATGGTAAGTACACCAAATTATGACCCCAACTTACTGACGATCAACCGGGAACGTGGCGAAGCATTTAGTGAACTTTTACAAGATTCTCTCAAACCGTTTTTTGATCGGTCTGTGATGGCCAAATATCCTCCGGGCTCAATTTTTAAAACTGTTGTTGCTTTGATAGCACTTCAGGAAAATATTTCTCCGGTCAACCGCGGGATAACCTGCAACGGAGGTTATTTTTATAAAGGTCAACGAAGAGGTTGTCACCACCATCCCTATCCTTACAATATCTCCGTAGCATTACAACATTCATGTAATACTTATTTTTTTACTCTTATAAGAAATATTATTGATAAAGAAGGTTTTGCCAATCCCGCTCCTGGGTTAAATATGCTTGATGAACATCTTTACGATTTTGGGTTGGGCAAACCTCTTGGCATTGATATTCCAAACGAACTTGCTGGCAATATCCCAACCGTAGAATATTATGATTATTTGTATCCAAAAGAAAAAGGAAGTTGGAAATCACCAACAATTATGTCCATCGGAATTGGCCAGGGAGAGATCCAGATGACTACACTCCAAATGGCAAATTTAGCTGCAATCATTAGTAATCGCGGGTTTTATTATCCTCCGCACCTTGCCAAAAAATTTGTAAATAACAATGTGCTGATTCCTGAAAAATACCGTACAAAAAAAACGGTTAAGGTTGATAAAAAACACTTTGTTCCGGTAGTCGATGGTATGGAAAAAGCCGTTTTAGATGGTACTGCAAGAATTGCTCAGGTAAAAGATATTTCTGTTTGCGGAAAAACGGGGACCTCACAAAATCCTCATGGAAAAGATCACTCTGTCTTTTTTGCGTTTGCTCCAAAAGATAATCCTAAAATTGCCATCGCTGTTTATGTTGAGCACGGAATTTGGGGCGCTTCCTATGCAGCACCGATTGCTGGCCTGATGATTGAGAAATACTTAAAAGATGGTCAAATTGATCCTTCAAAAAAATGGATCGAAGAACGGATGCTTAATGCCAATTTAATCGATACACCTTAATAGCTGCCTATGAGAAAATATTATTTCTTTTCTTGTCTCTTTTTTATTCATTTTGTTTCTTTAACCCATGCGCAGGAACAGGTATCACCAGACAGCATTTCACGTTTAAATTTATTGTTTGTTGGAGATATCATGGGCCATGGGCCTCAAATCAAATCTGCTGAAATCGGCAAAGATAATAATTACGATTATTTGCCTTGTTTTAAATATGTGCGCCCTATCATTGAAGAAGCTGATTTGGCAATCGGGAACCTGGAGCTGACGCTACCCGGCAAACCTCCCTATCAGGGTTACCCACAATTTAGAAGTCCTGATGAACTGGCTTATGCGCTTCGCCTGTCTGGTTTTGACATGATGGTCACTTCTAATAATCATTCAAATGACGCAGGTGCCCTTGGCGTAATCAATACCATTTCTACATTAAAAGGTTATGGTTTTTATCAAACCGGAACTTTTAAAAATAAAGAAGAAAAAGAGCTCTTTTATCCACTTATAGTTTATAAAAACGGCTTTAAATTAGCTTTTCTCAACTACACCTATGGAACCAACGGCCTTTCAACAAAAGAACCAACATTTGTTAATCTAATAGATACGACCCTAATAAAAAAGGACCTGGAACTTGCACAGCAATTAAAACCTGATGCCATTATCGTTATCATGCACTGGGGCTTGGAATATAAACTCTTGGAAAGTTCTGATCAAAAAATGTTGTCAAATAAAATAATTGATTGGGGAGCCGATTTGATCGTAGGAAGCCATCCTCATGTCGTTCAGCCAATCAAGCAGCAATCCGTTTTACAAAAAGACAGCACTTTAAAAAAAGTTGTTGTTGCTTACTCTCTTGGAAACTTTATTTCCAATCAAACAAAACCCAATACCGATGGAGGAATCATGTTTGAAACTGAATTAGTAAAAAATCTAAAAACGGGAAAAGTTACTTTAGGTAAAAATCATTATATCCCGGTTTGGCGATACATTCATAAAGACTCAAAAAGGAAATCAACTTATCATATCATTCCGGTTTCTGCCTTTGAAGCTGATGAATCGAATTTTCTTGAAATGACCGAAAAGGATAAAAAAGCAATGAAAAATTTTGCGCTAAAAACACGAAACCATCTCAACAAATACGATAGTTTCGAACGTTACATTAACTTTGAGATTTTAAACCTCACCGCCAATAAAAAAACAAAATGATTGTTTCTGCTATAGTTGCGACTGCGAAAAATAATGTTATCGGAAAAGATAATAATATTCCCTGGTATCTTCCCGATGATTTAAAATACTTCAAGGCCAAAACACTGAATCATCACGTCATCATGGGGCGGAAAAGTTATGAATCGATCGGCCATCCTCTTCCGAAAAGGACCAATATCATTGTTACTCGGAATTCTTTCTTCATTGCATCAAATTGTTTGGTTGTCCATACCGTTGAAGACGGGTTGGAGATTGCCCGGAAAAATAATGAAGAAGAAGTTTTTATCCTTGGAGGGGCGCAAATTTATGAATTGAGCATCCCCTACCTTGACCGCCTTTATATAACAGAAATAGATCTTGAGGTAGAAGGAGACACCTTTTTCCCGCAATTAAATATGGATGAATGGAAACTCGTTTCTGAAGATCCCCGTAAAGCAAATGAGAAAAATGAGCATGATTACAATTTTAAAATCTTTGAGCGGAAAAAGAGCTGATATCCTTTTACAAGAGCTCATCCTTCGAAAATAGCTTCCTATCTTCATCGCCAGATCCAACCTTTCTCTAGCTTCTTTTGATAACCCGTCTTCCGGTTGAGCATAAATAATGGTTAATAAATCTTTCATTTTTTATGGAATTACCGTCCATTTCGTGTCCTAGATAGTAGACCTTTTAAATTATAAAAAATGAAAGAAGATTTTCTCTACTATCTATGGCGAATGAAGGGATTTGATTTAGATGAATTAAAAACGACCTCTGGTGAAGAAATCACCATCCAAAATGGAGGAGAACTGAATTACGATTCGGGGCCGGATTTTTTGAACGCCAGAATCAAAATAGGTGATACTCTTTGGGCGGGCAATGTAGAGATGCACCTTAAATCATCTGAATGGAATGTTCATCGGCATCAACTGGATTCAGCTTATGAAAACGTAATTTTACATGTAGTTCTTGAAGAAGATCAGCCCATAATTCGAAAAAATGGTGAGCGAATCCCATGCCTTGAGCTGCAGAAGCGAATTCCTCCAAAAATTTCAAAAACATATAAAAAGCTCCTCCAAAATGAACATTGGATACCTTGCCAGCACTTAATCCATAAAGTTCCTGAAATCACCCGAAACTTATGGTTAGATCGTTTAATGGTAGAAAGACTGGAAGCCAAAATAACTGAAATAGAAAAGAGTTTAACTTTAAACCATAACAATTGGGAAGAAACATTTTATCAGTTTCTCGCCAGAAATTTTGGCGTAAAAATAAATGCGGAGCCTTTTGAGCAATTGGCTAAATCCATTCCCCTGCTTACCTTGAATAAGCATAAAACCAACTTAATTCAATTAGAGGCGCTCCTTTTTGGGCAAGCGGGATTACTAGAAAATGATCTTAAAGATGACTATCCCCGAAAACTTAAAAAGGAGTATCATTTTTTAAAACGGAAATATCATTTAAAATCCATAAAAGGAGATTCCTGGAAATTAATGCGGCTGCGGCCAGCTAATTTTCCGACTATTCGAATTGCTCAGTTTGCCACCCTAATTTATCAATCTGTGCACCTTTTTAGTAAAATGTTGATCGCTAAAAATGTCAAAGAAATTGAAAACATGTTTGACGTAAAAATTTCTAACTATTGGCAAACCCACTACGTTTTTGACAAGTCTTCCATCAAGCGAAATAAATCGTTTGGAAAAAATGCTGTTCACCTCTTGATAATCAACGCTATCGCACCATTTCTGTTTTTGTACGGAAAAGAGAAAGGAGAGGATCTTTATAAAGAAAAAGCAATCCGGCTTTTAGAAGAACTCAATCCCGAGAAAAATAATATAATAGATGAATGGAAAAAATTAGGTCTTGATCCTGTTTCGGCATATCAGTCTCAAGCCTTGCTGCATTTGAAAAACAACTATTGTAAAACACTGAAATGTATGAGCTGTTCTATTGGAAATGCTGTTTTGAATATTTGATTTTTATCAAGCTTAAATTTTTAGCTTGAGCTTGCTATAACCCCATAATAGGAAAATAACTACCACCAATGAAGGAAGTAGGTTGGCAACTCTAAAATCACCTAAACCCAAAATTTTTATTGAAATCGCTACGATCAACACTCCGCCGACTCCACTCAAAAGGGCAATAGCGCTTTTATTAAACAAATGCTTTGCATTGACTGCAAGTATGGTGAGACCACCTTGAATGATCAACATTGGAATGATAGAAACTAAAACCCCCACTCCATAACTTGAAGCTAAAGCAATGGCCGTAACACCATCGAGGGCAGATTTTACCAAAAGCAATTCTCGTTTCCCTTGCATCCCCTCTTCAATGGCTCCAACAATGGTCAATGAACTTGCACAAAATAAAACAAAAGCGGTAATTAAACCCTCCGTAAACCGCACTTTACCTATTCTAAAATTGTTATTTATCCAGTTTTCACATCCATCCAAAAAACCTTCTACCCCCATAAATTCTCCTATAATTCCACCTATAATTAGACTGAAAATGAAAATTACCAAGTACTCTTCCGGAACCTTGATGCTCATCCGGATTCCGATTATCAGAATACTTAAACCAACAGCTATTAAGGTTATATTTTGAATGTTTTCAGGGAACACCTCTCTCAGCATCAAGCCGATAACGCTTCCTATAACGACTGTTGTCATGTTGACGAAAGTGCCTATTGGTAGCTTACTCATAGATTGGTTTTCTGTTTTCTTCAGACTAAATATGTATCAAATTTAAAATTATTACTGGTTAATATTTAAGGAAATCCAAAAAAACAATTTCCCTTTGAACTTCATTATGCCAATGGAATCTCATCAATTATCCTGGATGCTTCCTCCAGGCTAATCCTTTTTCCTACATCCAACCAAAGACCATCATCGTGTTGAAAACCCATTATTGTGTGGTTTTGTATTGCTTCAAGATAAATATCTATTATTGAAAAGAAACCCTCTTTTTGATTCATAAAATCAAATATTTCCGGATTGATGATGTGAATTCCGCTAAAAGCCAGCATTTTAAATATACCTTTTGAGTTCCTGAATATTTTTATTTCTCCACTTTTGATATTCATCCAACCGTGAAGGATGTTTGAATCATTAAAAATAAAATACCGGGAAGTTTCCCGTTTCCGAACAGCTAGAGTAGCCAATGCGTTTGATCTCAAATGTGTGTCATACATTTTTCGAAGATCAATGTCACTTAATATATCAGTATTACAAAGTAAAAAAGGTTCATCGTTAAAAAAAGTCGCTGCTTTTTTTAGTCCGCCTCCAGTTTCTAATATTTTATCACGTTCATCTGATATCGTAATATTGATATCAAAGTTATTTTTCTTTTCTAGGAAGTTTGTGATTTGATCTGCGAAATGATGAACGTTAATGATGATATCATCGAATCCAAAGTATTTTAATCGTCGGATTACAAATTCGATCAAGGGAATTCCATTAACTTCAACCATTGCTTTTGGTTGATAATTGGTAAGTGGACGTAAGCGGGTACCCAACCCGGCCGCTAAAATCATTGCCTTCATCAGTTTCTCATAATTTTTTTTAATGTGTGAGAAAGATACAAAGAAACAAATCCACCGTTCAGTTTTTTAGTACTTTTGTCGAGTTTTATTTTATAGTTTTTTTCAGTTGGCATTTCTATAAATATTTGACCAAAGAATTTTAGAAATTCTATTTTTTATTGGTATGATTCAAAATACAGTTGTTAGAATATTATTATCACCTTTTTCACTGCTTTATGGAATGGGAGTGGGTCTGCGGAATTTCTTATATAAAAAAGGAGTTTTGAAAGGTGTTGAATTTGATATACCACTAATTTCTGTTGGCAATCTTTCTATCGGTGGGGCAGGTAAAACGCCACATATCGAGTACCTGATTCGCTTGCTGAAAGATTATTTGAATGTTGCAACGATTAGTCGGGGGTACAAACGAAAAACAAAAGGTTTTTTAATTGTAAAACCTAATCATAATGCCAACGCTGTTGGAGATGAACCCCTACAATTCGCTCGAAAATTTCAAGATGTTTTGGTGACTGTTTCAGAAAGCCGCACCTTCGCTGTTCCTCAAATTTTAATGGAACAACCAGGCAATCAGGTCATTTTGCTGGATGATGCATTTCAACACCTATCCATTAAGCCTGGTTTGAATATTCTACTTACCGAATATTCCTATCCGTTTACAAAAGATTATTTATTGCCTTCGGGTCGCCTCCGAGAATGGCGATCTGCTTATCGAAGGGCAGATATAATTATTGTGTCTAAATGTCCTTCACAAATTACGCAACAGGATAAAAATACTTTAATTGAAGAGATAGACCCTTTACCCAGGCAACGAATTTATTTTTCATATTACGAATATGGCCAGCCTTATTTTATTTTAAAACCAGACTATCATTTCAATCTTTCCGATGATTTAGATGTTGTACTGATCAGTGCTATTGCAAGAACAGATTATTTGATCGAATACCTTAAAGAAAAGGTCAATTCTATTCAAGCACTCGAATATGAAGACCACCATTATTTCACAAAATTTGACGTCTCTCAATTAAAAAATACGTTTAACAAAATAGAGTCCTCAAAAAAAATCATTCTTACGACAGAAAAAGATGCCATGAGATTAGAACTGCATCGCAAGTTTATCGTTGAAAATAAATTACCGGTTTACGTTTTGCCTGTAAAGGTTGCTTTTCACTTCAACGAAGGAGAACTTTTTGATAATGACATCAAGCACTTTTTATTAAACTTTCAAAACTAAGCGAAGTAATTTCAAGTTGCTATGAATCCGATCCTCTTTATTATTTACCAGGTATTAAAACGGACTACAAAAACCGTTTTTGGTGTGTTTTTTTCAAAAACAACGATCCTAAATAAGGATTCGCTCAAAATTGACCGTGCTACAATATTGATTTCTAATCATCCCAATACCCTTTTTGATCCACTCAATGTTGCTGCCCGTGTTGATACCACTGTTCATTTTTTAGCTAATGCGAGCTTATTTGAAACGCCTGTTTTAGGTCCAGCGCTAAACCAGCTTTATTGCATCCCTGTCGAACGTCAGAAAGATGTCAATGGCCGAGGCGTCAGAAACCACGAAAATTTTGAACGCTGTGATAACTTTCTAACAAAAGGAGGCTGTCTTTATATTGCTCCAGAAGGGACCAGCGTAATGGAGCACCGTTTACGACAACTTAAAACCGGAACTGCTCGAATTGCTTTGCGCGCCGAAGCAAAAAACAATTTTCAGCTAGGTTTATCTATAATTCCTTTTGGCCTGACGTATTCTGCGCCCACAGATTTTAGAAGTGAGGTTTTGGTAAATATTGGACAACCCATAAAAATTGCTGATTACCAATCGCTTTTCGAAGAAGATAGCTTTAAAGCGGCAAAAAAACTTACTCGGGATCTGCAGGAAAACTTAAGTAAGCTAATTTATAATACTCATGATGAGAATGAAGAACTTTTCATCAAAAGAATAGAGATCATATTGAATGTTGAAAACCCTGCGGATACAGAAGAACGCTTTTTTCGAGCAAAGGAATATCTTGAATTGACTCGTGAATTGAAAAAAGATGATTTGGAAGCTTATCAACAAATAAACGAAAATTTGGACCAATATTTTACCGAACTCGAATCATTTAAAATAAATGATGAAGCTGTTGTTAAAATATTACATAAACAAAATAGCTTGAAAAATATTTTGCTATTAGGTTTTGGTTTTCCCTTTTTCATATACGGCTTTCTCAACAATTTTTTAGCTTTCTTTACCCCTGCCCTACTCGCCAAAAAGCTTAATTTATACGAAGGATATACTTCAACCGTAAAAGGAATCGCCGGGATTCTAACGCTTCCAATTTTTTATGGTTTGCAAGTTTGGTTGTTTCAATTCTTTTTCAATAACCCCACGATGACCGTTTTATACGCCTTAAGTCTTCTTCCTTTGGGTTGGATTGCTTGGGAGTATCGGGCTTTTGCAAAGCAATATTTTAAGAATTCCAGGGCGCTTCGCTTGTGGAAAAAAGGAGATAGAAACATGTTAAATCTCGTCGAAATAAGAAATAAACTTCTCAAATCATTAACTTCCATTTCTTCTGTAGTCAAACTTTAAGACATTGATTGTCAGTTTCTTTTTCATCATTTTTATTATCGCTACGGCCATTCAGTTGGGCCTGTGGACTGTTTTATTTTCCAAGCTCGCTTTCTTTAAACAAAAGAGTTTTTCTAATAAAGAATCCGAAATCCCTGTATCCATTATCATTTGTGCACGTAATGAGGCCACTAATCTGGAAAACAACCTTCACCGTATTCTAAATCAAAACTACCGTTCCTTTGAGGTTATAGTAGTAGACGATAATTCAAACGACACAACGCATAACATATTATTGAAATATCATATAGAATATACTAACTTGTGCTCGCTGAAGGTTACGAATAAACCGGAAGGAAGTGGAAAAAAGTTTGCACTTTCGAAAGGAATTGAAGCAGCCAAAAACGATGTTCTTTTACTCACAGACGCTGACTGCATACCAAATAGTTTAAACTGGATACGTGATATGGTTCAACCATTAGACAATTCAGTTAAAATAGTTTTAGGTTATGCTCCTTATTTCGAAGCAAAAGGGTTTTTGAATAAATTAATCCGTTATGAGACCACCCTTACTGCTATGCAGTATTTTTCTTTTGCTTTGATTGGACAGCCTTATATGGGCGTTGGTAGAAACTTAGTTTACAGCAAATCACTTTATCAAAAAGCAGATGGTTTTAAAAAACATGACCATCTCGTTTCCGGTGATGACGATTTGTTTATAAATGAAATAGCTACTTCCGACAATGTAGGAATTGTGATTAAAAAATCATCTTTTGTTTATTCAGCAGCCAAAAAAAGCTGGAAGGCTTTTTACCGACAAAAAGCAAGACACTTGACAACAGGGAAACACTATAAATTGAAACACAAAGTTATTTTAGGTTTGTATTCTTCGAGTCACTTCTTGCATTACTTAGCAGGGCTTGCGCTGATCATATTAGATTTTAGCACAATATTTGCAGTAGTAATTATTTATCTCATGAGGATATCCGTTGTACTAATGTTATGCAGACCCATTTTAAAAAAACTACAAGATAGCTCACTTCTAAAATGGTATCCAATTCTGGATGCATTCTTTGTACTCTACTATCTGATATTCTCTCCTAATTTATTTAAAGGAAATACAGATCAATGGAAGTAAAAGAAAAATCAAAAACTACAAACCTCTCCGCTCGTGCACAAGAAGATTATCAACTTGTAATACAAGCCATCAGAGGAAGCCAAAAGGCTTACACTGTTTTGATGGAACGCTATCGCAACTCCATCTATCACATGATGCTTAAAATGGTCAAAAACCGCGAAGATGCGGATGATCTTACCCTGGAAGCGTTTGGCAAAGCCTTCAACAAATTGGAAAGTTACGAACCTCGTTATGCTTTTAGCACCTGGCTATTTAAAATTGCCATCAACAATTGCATAGACTACATTCGTAAAAAAAGATTAAAACTATTGTCTATCGATGACCCAATTGAGCCTAATAGCGATCACGATTTTTCCAGTAATATTAAATCCGGAATGCTTGATCCAGAAGAAAGATTCATCAGAAAACAACGGATTAAACTCATGCGAACTATCCTTAGTAAGCTAAGTCTAAAATACCGGTTAATGATTGAATTGAGGTTTTTTGAAGAACTGAGTTATGACGAAATCGCTCAGGAACTTAACATTCCTCTTGGAACAGTAAAAGCACAGCTATTCAGGGCTAAAGAAATACTTTATACCCTGCTCCAAACACCGAGTTCACAAGCTTATCTGGAAACTACCGCCAGAAAACCAAAAGCAACCGTAGAGCGCGAACTAGCAAAACAAGCAAGTTAATTTCGCGATAACCCCCCAATCGATTTTAAATTACAGCCTGTTAGAATTCAATAAATTTATTGACTTTCGACAGGCTGTTCTCGTTTTATAAAGTACCTTTATGTTTTCCAAATTTATTCCTCTAATGGAAATCATAAAGAAATATTTTCCACAACTTACTCCACGCCAACTGCAACAATTTGAGCAACTCCTACCGCTTTATCGTGATTGGAACCAAAAAATCAATGTCATTTCCCGAAAGGATATCGACAATCTTTATGAAAGGCATGTTTTACATTCTTTAGTTATTGCAAAACTATATACCTTTTTACCTGGAGCCGAAGTATTGGACTTAGGAACCGGAGGCGGATTCCCCGGAATTCCTCTCGCTATTTTTTTCCCTGAAACCAAATTCACATTGATTGATGGAACTCGGAAAAAAATTCGAGTCGTTGAAGAAATAAAAACAGCCCTGGGACTTACTAATGTTGATGCAAAGCAAATCAGGGCAGAAGAGTTAAAACAACAGTTTGATTTTGTAGTGAGCCGTGCCGTTGCTCAACTCAATATTTTGATTACCTGGAGTTTTCGGTTGCTTAAAAAAAAGCAGCAACACGCAACACCAAACGGATTAATCGCTCTGAAAGGGGGAAAAGTCCACGATGAAATCAAAGCACTCCCCCAAAAAGAGTATATCGAAGTAGATCCAATATCAACCTTTTTTGAAGAAGCGTATTTTAAAGAAAAATACGTGGTTTATGTGCAGGGGTGATTTATGAGAGCAATTTCTCCAAATAATGAAACCCAATTCCAAATTCTTTTTTAATCGCTTCAATTTTTTGCAAAGCATCTGGATTGGCTTTGGCTTTCGTTCCAACAATCATCAAGTTTTTACTAGTGTGCTCCGTTGAAATGAATTCGAAAACTTTGGTTTTGTAGCCGTTTGCTTCCATCAATAGTGCCCGAATACCATCTGTGATTAATTCTGCCTGCCGCTCTTCCAGGATACCGTGTTTTAGCACTGCGCTCATTTCTGTATGGCAATTGATCTCTTTTCGAACTTGCTTGTGACAGCATGGAGCAACTACTATGATTTCGGCTTTTGACTGAATACCTTTTGCAATCGCAATATCTGTGGCAATATCACAGGCATGCAATGCAATAAGCATGTCCAGCTTTTCGATTTTAAAATCATCGATGTCTTTTGCAATGAAATGAAGATCTTCAAAACCAAATTGGTTCGTCAAATTGTTACAAAAATCCACAAGCGGCTTTCGCAACTCAATTCCATAAATCTCAGGATTCCATTGTTTCGTATTTTTCAAATAATCATAAAGCGCAAAAGTCAAATATCCTTTTCCACTTCCAACATCAACAATTTTAAATTTCGACGCTTTCGGTTTTGCTGGAAGCAAACTGTCTATGATTTCAATAAATTTATTGATCTGCCGAAACTTGCGCTGGCTGTTTTTAAGTACTTCTCCTTTTTGATTAGTTATACCAAGTTCTTTTAAAAACGGGCTGTTTGAAGGATTAATCCACTGTTTTTTTTCCCGGTTGTGTGTTTTTTCAGGGGTAGTTTGATGTGTTGCTTTTTTAGTTAAAAATTTCGCTTTTCGCTTTTTATTAAAAGCCAAAGTATAATCTGCCTCTGTTGTAAAAAGATCAGCATTTAAAAAAGTATCTCCCAGCCAAAGGCTGATGATCCCATTCGCTTCTTCCAGGCTATAGTTTTTTACTATGTCTTTAGTCGCATATCGAAGCGTAAAAGAAAGCATTGGCTGACTTCGGATTTCAATTGGCCGGACATAGACATTTTTCAACTCAGGTTCTTCTCCTGTTGGTTTACTCAACGTCAATTTTATGAAAGTATCATTCTCAACACTGCTCTGGAAATTAGTTAAAAACGATTCTATCTCTTTATTTAAATTCATTTTTCAAAAAGGCGAATTGCTGTTGTTGAAAGGGAACAATTGTGATTTATCCACAAATTTATCAATATATTTGTTCCCTGCTGAAAAGACATACAACAATATCTAAATTGTTACGGTGAAAAATCAACCCCTATTCTTTTATTTTCAATTTTTTGATCCTACCATTCTAAAATTAAAAACACCACAAAATTTAAAGTAATTTTAAAGCTTAACCGTCTTCCAACGAAAAGGCGGAAATATGTCTGAGCCAATGGCGGAAAAACGCGAACGAACAATAACCAGTATCATCGGTGATTATAGCAGTCGACTTTTTAGGTTTATCCGAGGAAGGGTGTCTACAAATGCTGATGCGGAAGATATTGTTCAGGATGTTTGGTATCAGCTCAGCCGGGTAGTGGATTTGGATTCGATTGAACAGATCAGTGGTTGGCTCTTTAAGGTAGCTCGAAACAGAATCACAGATAACTATCGGAAGCAGAAACCTGACCTTTTGGAAGATTATACTTATGAAAATGATGAAGGAGATTGGAATTTAAAAGATCTTCTGATGACTGAAAGTACATCTCCAGTAGATGAAAATCTAAAAGAACTCTTTTGGGAAGAATTATTTAGCGCTTTAGATGAACTACCAGAGAAACAAAGAAATGTTTTTATTTGGAATGAATTGGAAGATCAAACTTTTCAAGAAATTGCTGATCGAACTGGAGAAAATATAAAAACACTGATTTCGAGGAAACGTTATGCTACACAACACCTGCGTGAAAGATTACAAAGTTTGTATGAAGAATTTTTGGCGTATTAATTAAAATCACTTTTTGAAAAAAAATTATACCATGTTTGGAAATAATAAACACTCCCACCGTAGATTTCGTCCACTTAAAATTGGATTTTTTGTGTTGGTCTTTGCTGCTTTCATATTGGCATTAGGATGGATTGTCATGTTATTATGGAATGCCATCCTGCCGGAAACAATTGGTGTTAAGCCATTGACCTATTGGAAAGCCCTTGGTCTATTGATATTGGTTAAGATCCTTTTCGGAGGATTCCGCAGGCCGAGACCATGGGGAGGTTCAAGAAGAGATAAACAGCGTAAAAAATGGATGAATATGAGCGATGAAGAGCGCCAACAATTTAAGCTAAAGTGGAAGAAGCACTGTAGAAAAAGAGACAGCCTGACTAAAGAAGACAGCCGAAGTGAAGATGAAGGAGAGAGCTCGGAGGAGAGAAACGAAGAATATTAAGGAATTCCATATCAAAATAACAAACGCTAAACCTGGCTTTCACAATCTTTCTTTGTCCTTCTATGTATTATTACCCTAAGCCAAAATCTAGTCAATATACTTCTCCTCCGTTAGCTCTGTGTCTTCTTTACGAGCTTTGTGTGCCAATAAAACATTGAAACCCACACCCACTTTTCCTTAAACATCTCACTATCAATCTTTTAAAGTTATTCTCAAAATATTTTTTAAAAAAACTGCTTTTTTTAAAGTAATTCTCAAACTCGCTCGTCTTCCTTAGTAAATAAGCAATTTGAAAGATTCAATCATCCTAAAATTGCCCGATTGTTTCACCATAAAATAAACCATCATGAGACCATTTAAAATGTTTTTTGGCTTGTCACTAGCAATTATGTTGTTCTTCTTTGTAGCCAAATTCTTTGTCTTTGCATTCATAGCTGCGGCAATATTTAGCATTATTTACGCAGTATTCAGAAGGATTAAAGATTTCATTACCTACGATAGAAATGGAGAATATTATATCAAAGGTTACGAGACAAATCCAAGGTTTTCTCCTTACAGAGACAACCCCGTAGAACCTCTGTTCTATGGAGATCGCCCGAACCAATATTATAACAATGACGACATCCAATTCGTCGATATTCATTAATTTTTTAACCTTTAAATAAATTTATCATGTGTCATAACAGAGCATATTATAAAAGTTGGAAACATCATCCTGGAACGAAATTCAGAGGCCATCATGGCCATCCTGCAAAAAAATTCTGGGCTGAGCGTTTCAAAACCGCCTTCAATTATCCACCGGTCAATGTCCAGGAATTTGACGATAAATATATCCTTTACCTTTATGCGCCAGGCTATGAAAAAAGTGATTTTTTGATCGCTACTATAGATAGTACCTTAAAAATTTCTGTGGAAAAACAGAATAATGAGGAGCAGATGGAGTGGAGAAGGCAAGAATATTCCCCTAAGGATTTCACACGTCAATTCGAATTGAATGAAAAAGTGGATGTTTCAATGATTGAGGCAAAGTATAAGAACGGGGTCCTTATCGTTACGCTTCCTAAACTTGAAGGATTTGAAACTTCCAGGCAGGAGATACAGATTGCATAATATTATAGTCATAGTGCTTAGCGTGGATTGACAATGATCCGGTGGATTTTTATTCACCGGATTTTTTTATTAACAAAAAATGGATCATTGTAAAGAAAATCCATTGGGATTGAAACCTTTTGGAATCTTCCCCTATTTTAGTTTTTCTACGCCTTATGTCTTTCCAACACAATGCTTTTAGCTATATCAATATATTTATCAATATATTTGTTCACTCTCGAAATGTACATGAACTTAAAACTAAATTGATGTAATGAAAAGACTAATACCCTTTCTTTTATTTTTTCTTAGCGGAGTGTTTTTGTTGGCACAAAAAACCTTTCCAGAGAATGGTGTGCGAGATAACCGTGATGGATTATACGCTTTCACTAATGCAACCATTTATAAAGCTTACAATGAAAAGATTGAAAATGCAACACTTCTTATCAGGGATGGAAAAATAGAAACTATCGGTAAAAGTATCAAAATCCCTAAAGATGCTGTCGTTATCAATTGTACAGGGAAATATATATATCCCTCCTTCATTGATTTGTATACAAACTATGGAATGCCTGAGCCAAAAGCGGCTGGTGAAAGATCCCGACAACAGCCTCAAATGCTTTCCAATAAAAAAGGCGCTTTTAGTTGGAACGAAGCTTTAAAACCTGAATTCAATGCAGTTGATCATTTTAAAGTAGGTGAAAAAACGGCGAAAAGTTTTCGTGAAATTGGATTCGGTACCGTTCTTTCTCACCAGATGGATGGAATCTCCCGTGGAACTTCAACGCTTGTCATGCTTGGAGAAGACAGAGAACATCTCAATGTTTTAAAGGAAAAAGGTGCCCATCATTTGTCTTTCCGAAAAGGTAAATCCACTCAATCATATCCCAGTTCTTTAATGGGTTGTATTGCTTTAATTCGTCAAACTTATTTGGATGGCCAATGGTACAAAGATCAGGGTCACAGAGAAGAAATAAACAGATCGCTTGAAGCATGGAATGCGGTGCAAAGTCTACCACAAATATTTGATGTTGATGATCAAATATCGGCATTGAGAGCTGAAAAAATTGCAGATGAATTTGATCAAAAATATATTATTAAAGGGAGTGGCCGAGAATATCGAAGAATTGACGCATTGAAAAACACTGGTTCATCTTTTATTATCCCCATAGCTTTTCCAAAAGCTTTTGATGTTGAAGATCCTTTTGATGCCTTGCAGGCGGATTTATCAGATTTGAAACATTGGGAACTAGCCCCTACCAATCCGGCAAATCTTGCTACTGCGAATATAGAATTTGCCCTTACAACTCATGGTTTAAAAGAAATCAAAACCTTTAGTTCCAACCTTCGAGCAGCCATTGAAAACGGATTAAACGAAGAACAGGCTTTAAAAGCACTCACCTACACTCCTGCAAAACTCATAGGAGCGTATGAAAACATAGGAAGTCTGGAGCGGGGGAAATTTGCCAATTTTATAATTACTACGGACAGTATTTTTAAAAAGGACGCAAAACTTTTGCACAACTGGGTTCGAGGAAAAGCATACATCATTGAAGGGATTGACGATACAAATTTGCTTGGCGTTTACAATTTAACCGTTGGTTTGGAGAATTATATGTTGCACGTAAACGGAAGCAATGAAAAACCTAAAATGCTTATAAAAGTCAATGATTCTACTGAAATTAAAGTCAAACATTCTTTTTCCAATGGAATGATTAATTTTTCGTTTAAACCAGAGAAAGATGAAAATGAGCAAATATTACTATCCGGAGTAGTTACAGAAACAGGATGGTCAGGAAAAGGAACGGTGGGCAATGGAGATTGGGTATCCTGGAAGGCAAGCTATACCCGGGGTATTCCGGATCGTGACGAAAAGAAGGATAAAGATAAAAAAGAAGAAGCTTCTGAAAAAGGCACTGTTATTTATCCATTCATCGCTTATGGTTGGGAAAACAAACCCACTCCAGGAATTTACCTGATCAAAAATGCAACGGTTTGGACTAATGAAAAAAATGGAATTATGGATCAAACAGATGTACTGATCCGTAACGGTAAAGTTGAAAAAGTCGGGAAAAACATTCAAGACAGAAGCGCTAAGGTAATTGAAGCCAGAGGAAAACATCTTACTTGCGGGGTTATCGACGAACATTCTCATATCGCCATTTCCCGTGGTGGAAATGAAGGAACACAAGCAAGTTCCGCAGAAGTTCGAATCGGTGATATTTTGGATTCAGAAGACATCAACATATACCGTCAACTTTCTGGAGGAGTTACAACTTCTCAAATTCTCCACGGTTCTGCCAATCCAATTGGAGGGCAGTCTGCTCTTATAAAATTACGCTGGGGTTTGACTCCTGAAGAAATGAAATTTGAAAATGCTGCTCCTTTTATAAAATTTGCTTTAGGTGAAAATGTAAAACAATCCAACTGGGGCGATAATAATAGAACCCGTTTCCCCCAAACCAGAATGGGCGTCGAACAGGTTTACGAAGATTATTTCATCCAAGCCAGAGAATATGGAAAATTGAAAACTTCAGGTAAACCCTATCGCAAAGATCTTGAGTTGGAAGCATTACTTGAAGTGCTGGAAAGCAAGCGTTTCATTACTTGTCATTCTTACCAACAAGGAGAAATCAATATGTTGATGAAGATCGCAGAACGCCATGGGTTTAGAGTGAATACTTTTACGCATATTTTAGAAGGTTACAAAGTCGCTGATAAGATGACTGCTCATGGGGTTGCCGGCTCCTCTTTTTCAGATTGGTGGGCTTACAAATACGAAGTGATTGATGCCATTCCTTATAATGGTGCAATTATGCACGAACAGGGTGTTCTTACGGGTTTTAATTCGGATGATGCTGAGATGGCAAGGCGCCTCAATCAGGAAGCTGCCAAGGCAGTCATGTATGGTAATGTTTCAGAGGAAGAGGCTTGGAAATTCGTAACGCTCAATCCCGCCAAAATGCTCCATATTGATGATCGCGTCGGAAGTATTAAAGAAGGAAAAGATGCTGATTTAGTTATCTGGTCTGAAAACCCTTTATCAATATACGCAAAAGCAGAAATGACTTTTATTGATGGAACCAAGTATTTTGACCGGGCCGAAGACCTAAAAACCAGAGAATATATTCAAAAAGAACGAGCCCGAATCATCCAAAAAATGTTAACTGAAAAAGCAGGTGGAAAAGAAACGCAACCTGTTAAAAAACGCAAAAAACACCTTTACCACTGTGATGATGTTTTTGATGAAATGAGAGGCTAATCCGAATATCGAACTAACAAAAATTTCAAAATGACATTATATAGAAAAATTCAATTCTTTTCCTTGCTGTTTATCTGGAGTGTTTCTGCTTTTGCTCAACAAACACCAGCGCCTCCACAGAGTCAGCCAATCATAATAACTGGTGCAATTGCTCATCTGGGAAATGGCCAAATTATAGAAACCTGCGCTATCGCTTTTGAAGATGGAAAACTAACCCTTGTTGCAGATGCTCGCCTGATTAGAATCGACGGGAGTAAAAATTACAAGATTATCGATGCGACTGGAAAACATGTTTATCCTGGGTTTATTGCTCCGAACACAACTTTGGGATTAGTTGAAATCGGTGCTGTAAGAGCAACAACAGATTATTCGGAAGTTGGGCAAATGAATCCAAATATTCGATCTATTATTGCTTACAATACCGACTCAAAAGTAGCACCCACTGTGCGCTCGAATGGTGTTTTACTGGCTCAGATAACGCCTCAGCGTGGTAGAATTCCCGGAAGTTCAAGTATCGTTGAGCTGGATGCCTGGAACTGGGAAGACGCATCGTATCGTGAAGATGTTGGCATTCACCTGAATTGGCCATCGATGTTCAGTTATTCCAGGGGAAGCAATGCCGAAGTAATCAATAAAAATAAAAAATATGTTAAGCAAGTAAAGGACCTGGAAACCTTTTTCGAGGAAGCTAAAGCTTATACTAATATTAGCGATCCGGCAAAAACGAACCTCAAATTTGAAGCAATGCGAGGTCTCTTTGATAAAAGTAAAAAGCTGTTTGTCCATACAAATTCTGCAAAAACCATTATGGAATCAACGCTTTTTGCCAAAAAACATAGCATTGATCTCGTGATTGTTGGAGGAAGAGATTCCTGGAGGATTACAGAATTTTTAAAAGAAAATAATGTCCCGATTATAATCAAATCAACGCAACGTTTACCGGGACGTGAAGATGAAGATATTGATCAACCTTTTAAAACACCAGCACTATTGCACGAGGCTGGTATTTTATTTTGTTTAAGTCATTCTGGTTTTGATACCCAACGCAATTTGCCATTTCAGGCAGGTCAGGCCATTGGTTTTGGTTTGGATTATGAAGAAGCGATAAAATCGCTTACCCTTAATACAGCAAAAATTTTAGGAATCGATCAAACTGTTGGCTCTTTGGAAGAAGGAAAAGATGCAACCCTTTTTATTTCAGAAGGAGATGTTTTGGATATGCGTACCAGTAAAGTCGTTCAGGCTTTTATCCGAGGAAAGGAAATCAATTTGGACAATAAACAAAAAGCGCTTTATCGGAAATACAAAGAAAAGTATGAATCTCAAGGCAAGTGATTCTTTAATCATTGATGCAAAAAGCGCAGAATCATTAATGTGATTCTGCGCTTTTTTATTATACATAATTTCATGTCGTTAACAAATAATTAGCACCATCCTATCGTTTTTTGTATTAAATTGTAGAACAAGAAATACATTGAGAAAATGAAAAAAGAGTTCATCTGCATATTGTCTGTTTCCCTAATTTTAGTTTCTTCTGTTTTTGCACAATCCAATGAACGAGAGGAGAAGCTTGAAGTTAATGGTCAAATAGTTTCTGCTTTGATTACTGAAACGGATACTTTTATCATTGCTTATCTTGATCCCGTCTCCATTTCAAGTCCACGTACATTCAAAAACAATGAAGAATACAGGCGATATTTATTATATCGCAGATACGCAAATATCGTTTATCCTTATGCGAAAGACGCTATTCGAATTTTTCGCGAAACGGAGCACGTGACACAGACTATGTCAAAACGGAAAAGAAAAAAACATATAAAACGGCTCCAGAAAGAACTGAAAGAAGAATTTAAGGACCCAATGAAAAATCTGACAAGGACTCAAGGGAAGATTCTGATTAAAATGATCGAAAAAGAATTGGATACACCTTTCTATAACCTTTTAAAAGATTTGCGGGGAGGATTTACAGCAACCTATTACAATGAATTTGGTAAATTTTATGGCTATCATCTCAAAGAAGGTTATATCCCTGGAGAAGATCCGATTTTAGATGCTGTGTTAAACGATTTTAATATTTCATATCGCCTCAAACAATAAGTCGACTTTTTTATAGTCTCACCCTAATTATTTTATCAAAAGCTTTAATTAAGTTTGCGCTATTATTTAATTGGAATGTAATTCTTAGTTATGCTTGATTATAAAAATCCACATCTTGTGGTGGAGACCTCAAAGTTGAAGGCCGGAAAGATTACCTGGAAAAGTCCCTCGAACCTGGCAATCATTAAATATTGGGGAAAACATGGGCAACAATTACCAAATAATCCCTCTATTAGTTTTACACTGGATCAGGCATTTACAGAAACAACTTTAGAGTATTCTGCAAAATTAGAACCTCAAGATGGAGCGATCTCCCTTGAATTCTTTTTTGAAAATGTACCAAACGAATCGTTTAGAAAAAAAGTCCTGTCCTTCTTAGAAAGTATCACAGCTATCTTTCCTTTTTTAAAACAGATGCACTTTATTATTCATTCTTACAATTCTTTTCCCCATTCTTCAGGAATAGCTTCTTCAGCTTCTAGTATGAGTGCCTTGGCCCTATGTCTTTGTTCATTAGAAAATTTACTTTTTGAAACTTTAGAAAAGGATAATGAATTTCGCAGGAAAGCATCATTTGTGGCTCGACTGGGGTCCGGAAGCGCGAGCCGGTCAATTTATCCAACGATAGCTGTCTGGGGTGAAAGTGGTGAAATTAAAGATTCCTCAGACCTATTTGCCATTCCATATGAAGACAATATCAATGCTGTTTTTAAGACTTTTCATGACGATATTCTCATTGTAAGCAAAGGTGAAAAAAGTGTTTCGAGCCGTGCCGGACACTCATTGATGGATGGAAACATTTACGCAGCTAACAGGTATCAGCAAGCCAGGCAGCGAATGCATCACCTGCTTGCTGCTTTAAAAACAGGCGATCTGGAGTTATTCGGAAATATCACCGAAAATGAAGCACTAACTTTACATGCACTAATGATGACTTCCAATCCGTCTTATTTGTTAATGCGTCCCAATACCATCAAATTGATTGAAATGGTACGAGCTTATAGAGTAGAAACCAAGCAGCCTTTATATTTTAGCCTGGATGCAGGTCCTAATTTGCATCTATTATACCCTGATGACAGTTCCGAACAAGTTCAATCTTTTATAAAATCTGAATTGCTGCGATATTGTGAAAACAAGGAAATCATTTCCGATAAAGTAGGTCCAGGACCCGAAAAGTTATAACCTAGCTCTTTTTTTCAAAATATGATGCACTCACAAAAAGCAATTTTAATAATCTTCGGGCTCTGTATTTTTATGGCCTTTGGCTTGCTGCTTTTGTTTACCAATGGTTTTGGGGAAAGAAATAAAAAGATATCCGAAAAAGAGTGTCTTCTTTTCGCGAGAGAAATCGAATCATCTATAGATCGAAGTGACCCTTCATTTCTAAACGAGTCCTTAAATTATTATTCGTTTCTCAAAAAAGTAGTTAAAGATTTAGAGCCATATAACAAAGCACAACTAGCTGATTTAGCGGTTCAAGCAAAAGAAAATATTCGCTTTGGTGATATGGTAATGGGGTATTTAAAAAGTAAAAACGGTTATTTTAATTTTACAAAATTATATTTCCAAAACGATGTTCCTCATATTATTTTTCGAATTTATTCACAGATGGAAGGGTTGAATTACTTTGACTGTGAACTGGAACAAATAAACGGAAAACTAAACATTACAGATATTTTCATTTATTATGCCGGTGAATTATGGAGTACTTCTTATTCGCGTCACATGAAATTATTGGGAGAATACAACAAAGGAGAACTCAAAAAAATCCATCCTGAAAATGACTTTCATAATAGTCTTATCAAGATAGATTACATTAATGAATTACTTTCTTTAGGCCAGGTTGAATTAGCTGAACAACTCTATTTTGGTATCCCTCAAAAGTTTCGAAATGATAAATTTTTTCAAGGTGCTGGCGTAAAAATCGCTTTTCAAAAAAGCGATTCTGCATATATTGCCGCTATAAATCAATACCTTTGCACCGATCCCCAAAATGAGGCCTTCTATCGTTTTTTTAATGTCCTGCGACATCTTGCCTCAAAAGAAAATAGTGCGGCAAGACAATCCATTGCTGATTTGAGCGAATTAACAGGTCAGGATTCTTTGATGCAGTTATTTATTGGTCAAACTTTTCAGAATGAACAACTTTATCAAAAAGCTGTCCTATATTTTGATCATATAATTGAACGTTATCCTGACCTGTTTGAAGCTTACTGGTATAAATTAGTTTCGCTAATTCAGACAAAACAGTACAATGATGCTACTACGTTTATCGATACCATCATCATAAATTTTGAAGCGCGGAAGATTGATTTGGATGATTTATTGGCCGAATATCCTGGTTTTATTAATTCAAGAGAATATTTGAGCTGGAGAAACTTGATAAATATTTAATACTGATATGTGAGCTGAAAGACTTAATAAGAATAATTTTAAAAACCTTTATTTGTATATTTGGTTAATAATAAAACTTTAGCTGAGGATGAAAGCGGATGCTTTAGGAAGAAAATTTAATACCCTACGTTTAAGTCTTACAAACGTTTGCAATCTTGCATGCTTGTATTGTGTCCACGAATCTGATGCAAGCAGTCAAGCTTTTCTTCCTACATCCAATGAAGCGATTACGGAAGGTAATAAAATGCTTTCCGTTAATGAGTTTATAGCTATAATAAAGGGGATTCTGCGTCACACCTCTCTCGAAACGGTAAGGCTAACCGGAGGAGAACCCACTCTTTTCAAAGATTTAGTTCCTCTGGTTAAATCATTAAAAGATCTTGGTATTCCAAGGGTGGTTTTAACGACTAACGGATTTTTGCTAAAAAGAAAAGCTTCTTCTTTAAGCGAAGCGGGCCTCGATGGAATCAATTTTTCGTTGGACGCAATAGATAGAGAAATATTTTTTGAAATGTCTCGAAGAGACAAACTTGAAGCTACGCTTGAAGGAATTGACGCGGCTATTGAAAAAGGTATCCATGTCAAAATAAATAGTGTTATCATGAAAGGCATAAACGATTCCCAAATTTTGCCTTTGTTTGAATATGCTATATCTAAAAACGTGTCTATCCGGTTTCTCGAATTAATGAAAATGGGCCACCTTTATAAAGGCCATAACGATTTTTTCTTTTCAGAGCAGGATATTCTCTGGACCATTGCATCAAAATATCATTTTCAAAAGAAAAGAAGAACGGGATCTTCTACGGCTAACTATTGGGAAACCGATGAAGGATATAAATTTGGAATCATTGCCAACGAATCCAGTCCATTTTGTTTTGATTGTAATCGCCTTCGCTTAGATAGTTTCGGCAATATTTATGGCTGTCTGAGTGATAATAACGGAATTTCTGTTATGGATTGTCTTGAAGATGATTTGCTGATGGAACAACGGCTTCAGCAGGCTTTAAAACAAAAACAGGAAGTAAAATTCACGGGAAGCGAACTCTCTATGAAAGCTATTGGTGGCTAATTCTATTCTTTCTAAAAATGAACTACTTTAAAATAATTCTCGCTGTTTTCATATCAATCAACATTGGTTGCGCGCAAGCACCTGTCGATAAGCCCCTCCTTCTGAATCCAAAGTTTGATGTTCGTGTTTCCGAATTAATTGATTTTTCCGTCCCTTTAATTGGCGTTCAGGAGTTAAATCAAAACTTTTCGGATTATACTGTTTTTGATACCCGGGAAAAAGAGGAATTCACGGTAAGTCATATTGACGGGGCAAAATATTTGGGCTATGATGATTTTGACATTTCAAGGCTTGGCAATATCCCAAAAGATACTAAAATCGTTTTGTACTGTTCGGTTGGGTATCGAAGTGAAAAAATTGGTGAAAAATTAATGGATCTGGGGTTTACAAATATTTATAATCTATATGGAAGCATTTTTGAATGGGCAAACCAGGGATATAAAGTTGTGGACGGTTCTGGTGTAGAAACTCAAAAAATTCATACTTATAATAAAAATTGGAGTAAATGGCTGGATGAATCCAAAGCAGAAAAAATCTGGTGATTTATTAATTGTCTGGATGATTCTTATAAAATTCAACGGCTTCAACAATTTCTGAAACAGAACTATTTATTGTCAGCGTTTTTTCAATTAAAATAAAATCCAGAAAGCTTTTTTGCTTATCAAAACTCTCTAAAAAAGAAGACATCAGCACCGGCAGCATGTTAAAAACCTTTCCTCCTTTACACAATCGATATTCCTTTTTTACCAGATCAATTTCCACAAAAAACAATTCATTTTTCGCGTTCCTTGGATATTGAATATTTAAAATTAATGGTGATTGCAAAAACTCCTTTTCTTCATAACCAAACAGGTCTTTATCATAAAAAGGATAGATCAGCAACCTGCTCAAGATTTGTTTTTCAGCTAAAGCTTCCTGAAGTACAGAAAGCATTTCCGTCATTGTTTCTGCAGGTAGCAATTCTCCTTTTAATTTTTCAATTGGCTTCCATTCCTCTGACGGAACATCATAAAAATCCATTTGGCCTACCCTTAATTTATAGTCAAATTTTTTGTAGCCTGGAACGATGTAACCCGGATAATAATATTTCTTGCCCTGCTCTTTACCATATTGAATCTCATAAAGCATTGTATAAATCCCAAGGCTATGCTGGGCATAATCGGGATCGTACAGCCCCATAATACTGGCAATGCTATCTGAACCTATATCAAAAAAACTGACTGCAATAAGTTTGTCCTTTTCATAAACACAAACTTCATAAGTATTATAAAGATTTTCCTCTTCCATTCCAAAAAGAGACTCCTTCAATGTGTTGGGGATATAACCTTCAAAGCGTTCTTTATGTCCTTCGTAGAGATTTTGTTTTTCTCTATCAAAAACTGCTTTTCTTATGATCGTTTTAAATCTTTTTTTGTTCCTGGCAAGTAATCTTCGCATACTTTTTTGAAAGGCAAATCCGTCCAGTTCCAAACGAATCCAAACCGTTGAATACACCTGATCCTTGAAGCATAACACATGGCAAGTGAAAATCATCTGTCCCATTCGAAACCATCCTCTCGCCAAATAATTATCAAGTTCTTTTGGCAAAATTTCTATAGGAAAGTGTATTTCGGTAAACATTTTCATGTTCTAATAAAAAAGATTTAAACGAATTAGTTCGAACCGATTGTCACAAAATAAAAAGAAGCCCTGAAATTTGATAAATTATCGCCGAATTTACCAAATAGAGCAAAGTTCGAGGTGGATTTTTTCTTTATAAAAGATGCGCGTTGTTTCTTCAAAAGATTTGGTATAATCAGAAACAAAGAAATGATGTGAATTTTTTTTACGATCGTTTAGCAAATCATTTTCAAGGAGCTTTTTTCTAACGATTTCTGCCACCACATCAGTGGAGTCAAAAACACTCACATTCCCTGAAAAAAAATCCTCTATGTTTTTCCGAATCAAAGGATAATGAGTACAAGCAAGTAAAAGTCCTTCTATTCCTTTAAAGGATTTGTTTGAAAGGTATTTTTCAATAACCGCTTCGCTGATGTTATCATTAAAGTAACCCTCTTCAATTATCGGAACCAGCAAAGGTGTTGCCATAGAGGTTACTTTTAAATTAGGTTGTGCTTTTTGTAATTTCGATTTATAGATTCCAGATAGGATGGTCGCTTTCGTTGCAATGACACCAACATGATTAAATTGTTTTTTTGTTACTGCTTCTACTAATGGATCCACAACATTGACAAATAAAGCCTGCCCTTTAAAAAAATCTAATAGCACGTCGTAGGCAGCCGATGACGCTGAGTTGCAAGCTATAACGATCATCTTGCAATTTTTTTCTAAAAGAAATTTTACGATTTTTAAGCTATAATATCGAATGGCATCTGCAGATTTGTCCCCGTAAGGAAGGTGGAAAGTATCCCCAAAATAAATGATTTCTTCTTCAGGTAATTGGTTAACAATAGCATTGGCGACCGTAAGGCCGCCAATACCGGAGTCAAATACTCCTATGGGTTGATGTTTTTGATGCGTATTTACCAAGGGGTGTATCTTTTTAGATACCTAACTTAACTTTGACTTGATCACTTACGTCCGCACCTTCTTCCGCATATAAAAGGATAGAAGTGCTTGCGTCAAAAATCATTTGGTAGCCGCCCTCTTTAGCTACTTCTTTAATTGCCTGATTTACTTTATCATAAATCGGTTTCAACAACTCTTCTCTTTTTGCAACTATTTGCTGTTGCATCTCTTGTTCAAATTTAGCAATCTCAGTCTGACGAGTCTCCAGTTTTTTACCTTCGTCTTCTTGTTGTTTTGGTGACAATTCACCGGCAGCCATTTTCTGTTGGATCGTTGCGTAGTCCTTTTGAAGCAACTCCACCATACCTTCACCTTTTTTCATGAGTTGTTTTTGCAGCGTTTCCAGGTTGGAATCTGCTTGTTTAACTTCAGGCATTTCAGAAAGAATTGCAGCTGAATGAACGTAACCAAATTTCTGTGCCTGCATAGTAGCTGCCATGCTAAATATAGCAATGAACAGAAAGCTGATTTTAATTATCTTTTTCATATTTTACTCTTTTAAATTATTTGTTTTTTAAATTGGTTTGCAAAAATATAGTTTTTCTATGAATTTTCGGCTAAAACAATAAATACAAAACTTTGTCATTTATTCCAGTTCTTTTAAAATATCCTCTGTTTTATCATAGCGGGCGCTGGAAAAGATCATTCCCGAAGCAGATCCTTTGTCAAATATAAAATCAAACCCTTTATCATTAGCATAGTTTTCAATTGCTGAGTACACTTGCTCCTGAATTGGGGCCACCAGCTCTTGCCTTTTTTTAAAGAGATCTCCGTCAGGTCCAAATTTTTGTTTTTGCATTTCTCTCACACTCTTTTCCTTCGCCATTATTTCTTCCTCTTTTTGCCTGCGTACCTCATCACTTAAAAGTACTTGTTCTGCCTGATAACGGTTGTACATCCCTTTAATTTGATCGTATTCTTCTGCAATTTCTCTTCTCCATTTTGAAGCTAAGTCGTCAATTTTCTTTTGTGCACTTTTATATTCATTCATACTGTTAAGAATTTTATTGACATCTACGTAAGCAATCTTTTGAGCAGATGCTGTAAATGAAGATATAGCGACTATTAGTGCAATGAACAGGGATTTATTGATTAGGCTTTTAATTGTTAAGGCATTCATCATCTTAGTTGTTTTGTTATTTTTTAATTTAATTTTTGCTATATGACTCTCAAAAATACGATTTTATTGTTTCGTTCTTTTAATAAGACTTTCTTTAGCTATAAAAGTTGCTCGTACTCATTTCTTTGATTTTATCCGTTTTTTTATATCTCCTTTATTATAAGCGATTTACAAATCAATTTCGTTTCTATTTACCCTCTTTTTTAACTAATGTTTAACGGCTGGGTTAAGGCTATTAACGTTTTAAAAGCTTCTTTTTTATTTTATATTCTGGAGCTCAGATTTTCTAAATTTTTACAAATGTAAAAAAACGATATTTTAAATCTCTACCTTGATGGATTTTTACAGATATTTGTTTCTTCAAACGATCAAATCAATTAAAACCAAATTATTTTTTCAAAATCCATAAATGGAAACCATTCATTATATAACCGCAGAATTTCTGACTTTAGAAAAGTTAGAAAAAATTATTGAAAACGATTATAAAATAGCCTTGTCAGAGGAGAGCACTGTTCAAATTAACAATTGCCGAAATTATCTTGACCAAAAGCTTGAACAAACAAAAACATTATATTATGGTATAAATACAGGTTTTGGCTCACTATGTAATATTCGCATTTCTGATAATGAAATTGAAAAACTACAAACACGACTTGTTGTTTCTCATGCTTGTGGAATGGGCGATGAAGTTCCACAGAACATTGTGAAACTCATGCTTCTATTAAAAATCCAAAGCCTATCTTACGGCTATTCCGGAACTCATTTGGAAACCATTCAACGGCTTATTGATTTTTATAATAACGATATAATCCCCGTTGTCTTCCAGCAAGGGTCTCTTGGTGCTTCAGGAGACCTTGCACCTTTAGCTCACTTATCACTTCCTTTGATTGGGCTGGGTTCAGTCTATTTCAAGGGTGAAAAAATTGATGCAAATAAGGTGCTTAAACAATTCAACTGGAAACCTTTGCGATTGCATTCAAAAGAAGGCCTTACATTATTAAACGGAACTCAGTTTTCTGCCTCCTATATGTCTTGGTGTCTGATAGAATCCAAACGATTATTGCAACTTGCCAATCTAACAGCAGCTATCTCTATCGATACATTTAATTGTAGTCTTACCCCTTTTGATGAGCGATTACACAAGATAAGGCCGCATTCGGGTCAGATAAAAACAGCAGCAAATATTCTAAAATTTTTACAAGATAGTGAGCTGGCTAGTTCAAAAAAAGAATCTGTACAGGATCCATATTCTTTCAGATGTGTACCTCAAGTGCATGGTGCCAGTGCTGATGCTCTTGCTTATGCTGAACACGTTTTAGTGACTGAAATCAATGCTGTCACTGACAATCCAAATATTTTTCCAGATGATGATGCAATTCTATCTGGCGGAAATTTTCATGCACAACCTTTGGCAATTACTTTAGATTTTCTTGCAATTGCAGTTGCCGAACTTGGAAGTATTTCTGAAAGGCGAACTTACCAGCTTATTTCGGGAAATCGAGGATTACCTCCATTTCTTAGTCCATCCGCTGGATTAAATTCTGGGTTGATGATTCCGCAGTATACTGCAGCGTCAATAGCCAGTCAAAATAAACAACTTTGCACTCCTGCTTCTATTGATTCGATCGTATCCAGTAATGGACAGGAAGATCACGTAAGTATGGCTGCCAACGCTGCAACTAAGGCATATTTGGTTATTAAAAATGTAGAACGGTTGATTGCAATAGAATTTATGACTGCAGCCCAGGCATTAGAATTTAGGCGCCCTTTAAAATCTTCTGGATTTGTGGAAAACATTATCAATCAATACAGAAATATTGTTAAACCACTAGAAGAAGATCGTTTCTTAAGCCCTGATATGCACAATACTGTTTCTTTTTTAAAAACGCTGAAATTATAACCTTATGTTTTATTTTTAAACCAAACATCCCTTTGCGGGAAAGGAATTGTAATGCCATTTTCGCGAAACACCTTATCAATTTCAAAGCGTAATTCACTTTTAGTGTTTTCAATGTAAAAAAGATTTCTGCTCCAAAAATGAAGCTCAAAGTCTAAAGAAGAGTCTCCAAAATTAATAAACCGGACAAATGGTGAAGGATAATCCAAAACTAAAGTACTCTCCGTTGCAACTTTTATCAACAATTCCTTTACTTTTTGGGTATCTGAACCGTAAGCCACACCTACTTTAATATTAAACCTGACCTTATCGTCAAAGTGGCTCCAGTTAACTACATTGTTTGTAACCAATTTGGAATTAGGAACAATAACGGAAAGATTATCACGACTCTCCACGATTGATGCGCGCAAGCCAATTTTTTTTACTCTACCGATTAATCCTTCGACCTCCACGACATCTCCTACTTCCACACTTCTTTCGAAAAGCAACATAATACCTGAAAGCAAATCATTAAAAGTTTGTTGCAGACCCAGGCCAATACCGACTAACAAAGCTGCCAAACCACCCCAGATCACCGTCATTTTGATCTCCAAATTATCAAAAACCAAAAAGATAGCAAAGATAAAAATAACGTACCTTACTAATTGGTTAATCGCAAATTGTGCCCCTGTGTTAACATCACTTCGCCGATAATACGAATGTAATACTAGTTGAGTTGTAATCCATATGGTGAGTTGAGCTATCAAAATGATAAGTATTGATCCCAGTAATTTTGAAATCGTAAATTCAAACTCTCCATATCTAAAAAGTGGAAAATCTAAGTCAAAACCTCTAAAAAAAATGATTATTACAAAGATATATAAGACAGATTTGACTATTCGATTTGCAGACTTTTCAGGTGCTTTTATATGCTGGGAGTCTCTTGTCTTTTCCGAGTCGTGCCTACGGTAAAAATTATAAATTAAGGTCTTTGAAATAACCCAATCCAGCAATCTTGCTAACTGAATAACAAGCAAACCTTGTATAATAATAATAATCGATATCGTAAATCTCTTGTTCTCGTAGAGTATATAATCAAAATCAAAGCCCCAGATCAATGCCAAAACTATCAGGAGATAAAAGAAAAGTCGAATTCTTCTTTTTACTTTTCCTTGATTTTCTGTTGTTTCTGGTTTAGCACTAAAGTATCTGGGAAGTAGTTGATTAAAAATAATTCTATACAATAAAAATATTCCTGCCAGCGCAAAAAAGCTGGCAAAAATATGAAATATGGTGAATTCTTTTTCGCCGATACTGAATAAAACCTGTTCAAGAAATGCACTAATATCCATCGCCAGAAAAATTTATTTTTATAAAAATAAAAGTAGTTATTTTTATTTCAAATAACTTACTGTTCAAAGCTTTACTTATGAAAATCACCGGTAATATAATTAATATTGAGTCCAGAGAAATTTATCATGGAATGGTAGAATTCGAAAATGGTAGAATAACACGAATCGCTTCTGTTGATGGTTCAAGTGATCAATATATTCTTCCTGGATTTATAGATGCTCATGTTCATATCGAAAGTTCTATGTTGGTTCCATCCGAATTTGCACGGATTGCCGCAGTTCATGGTACGGTTGCAACGGTTTCTGATCCCCACGAAATAGCTAATGTCATGGGAATTAAAGGGGTAAATTATATGATTGAAAACGGAAAAAAGGTTCCTTTCAAATTTCACTTTGGGGCCCCTTCCTGTGTTCCAGCAACTACTTTTGAATCTGCCGGGGCTGTGATTGACTCAAAAGGGGTCGAAGAAATGTTAAACAATCCCGACATTCTATACCTTGCCGAAATGATGAATTATCCCGGTGTATTATTTGATGATGCAGAGGTCTTGGTAAAAATAGCCGCTGCCAAGAACCTGGGTAAACCTATCGATGGTCATGCTCCTGGTCTTCGCGGAAAAGATGTTCGAAAATATATTAATGCAGGAATTAGCACGGATCATGAATGTTTTACTTATGAAGAAGCTTTAGAAAAATTGACCTTTGGCATGAAGATTCTTATTCGGGAAGGTAGTGCCGCAAAAAACTTTAATGCTTTAATCGATTTGTTGCCCGATCATGCAGAAAACATGATGTTTTGCTCTGATGACAAACATCCTGATGATCTTATTGTTGGCCATATCAACCAACTCGTAATAAGAGCATTAAAAAAAGGATGTGACCTTTTTGATGTTTTATTAGCTGCATGTATTAATCCGGTTCGTCATTATAATCTCGATGTTGGAACGTTGCATCAGGGTGATCCTGCTGATTTTATTGTTGTAGAAAACTTGGAATCTTTTACAGTCAAAGAAACATATATTGACGGTGTTTTAGTGGCTAAAAATGGCGAAACCAAAATTGGTAGCATTGCCGTTCCGGTCATAAATAACTTTAATACCGACTTAAAAAAAATTAATGATTTTCATCTGCCGCCCATTTCAAATCAGATAAACGTCATTGAAGCCATCAACGGCGAAATTGTTACCCGTTCATTTTCTGCTCCTGCATTTATAATAAATGATAATACCGTTTCAAATATTGAAAAAGATATTTTAAAAATAACGGTCGTCAACAGATATCAAAATAGTCCTCCAGCCATCGCCTTTATCAATAAATTCAATCTCAAAAAGGGAGCAATCGCGTCGTGTGTTGGCCATGATTCTCACAACATTATAGCTGTTGGCGTCGATGATCATTTAATTTGTAAGGCTGTTAATTTAATTATA
Organism: uncultured Saprospiraceae bacterium; assembly: GCA_963793295.1. GTDB lineage: Bacteria > Bacteroidota > Bacteroidia > Chitinophagales > Saprospiraceae > JAHDHW01. The sequence goes on from CAWBZX010000013.1 coordinate 339,597, forward strand.
AAAAATAAAGGTGGCATTTCAGCCGTTTCGAATAATGATGATTTTGTTTTACCGCTTCATGTAGCGGGGATTATGACCAATGAAGATGGATACGAAGTTGCTCAAAAATATGCTGAAATTGATGCCTATGTGAGAGAATACCTGGGGAGTACGTTAACAGCTCCATTTATGACTTTATCTTTTATGGCACTGTTGGTGATTCCACAACTTAAACTCAGTGATAAAGGCCTTTTTGATGGTAAAAGTTTTAATTTCACAGACTTGTTTATTTAACAAAAATTGCCTTATTTATACCCTAATTTTGTTCGAAGTCACATTTTTTTGATCTTCTTGTTTCACACTATCGTTCATTCTATTATCTTTGTATAGAAATTTTTATAATAATTTCTTTTTCAAAGCGTCTTGTTTTAACTACATTTTCAAATGTAACCCATGTGCCTTATGAAAGGAAGAGCAATTGTTTTCTTTACATTCCTTGTATATTCTCCATTGTTGTTGACCGCTCAGGAGTTTGTAATTGAAAAGTTAAACGATAAAATTAATAGTGCCTACGACGAGATTTCTCCCGTAATTGATGTGGAAGGGAAAACCCTTTTTTTTACCCGAGTAGGGTTTCCTGAGTTTGAAAAAACCCTGGTTGAAAATGGTGAAGATCTCTCCCAAACAATGGAAACCCCTAATTATACTTCTTATCTTCAAAATGTTTATACTCGTATTGCGGATAAAATAATTCACAATCCTGAAGGTTCTGTTTTCAATCAAGATATCTGGTTTGCAGAATCTGTTAATGGTGAGTTTGACAAAATCACGCACCCTTCTTACCCCCTCAATAATGCTTTACCAAATAGCGTCTGTGCTATAACTCCATCAAATAATGAGTTGGTTGTTATTAATCGATTTGAAAAAGAAGGTGGAATGAAAAAAGGGTTTTCGATTGTAAGACAATATGCAGACGGAAATTGGTCATTTCCTGAGCCAATAGACATTGAAGATTATGATAATACAAACCCGGATGTAAGTATGGCTATCAGCAGTGATGGAAGTATTATGATTCTTGCTATGGAAAAAGAAGACAGCTATGGAATGACAGATTTGTATATTTCCTTTAAAAAAGATGCCAACACCTGGGCTGTTCCAAAAAATCTTGGCCCCATGGTTAACTCAGTTAACAGAGAATTAACCCCATTTATTTCTGATGACAATAAAACCATCTTTTTTGCTTCAAACCGGCTTGGTACTCATGGAGGAATGGATCTTTTTATTATTGATTGTCTGGATGATAACTGGACAAAATGGAGTCGCCCAAGGCGATTTATCCAACCTATTAATTCAACTTCAGATGAAAGCCAGCCATTTTTCAATGCTACCTCCGGATACCTTTATTTTAGTTCAAAAAGAGATGGATCCAGCGATATTTTTAGAGTGAAAATTGCTCCTCCAAATCCTTCGGGTGTCGTCGTTAAAGGTCACATTTATAATTCTAATACCAATAAACCAATCAGTGGAAAGGTACTATCTGGTCCTGCAGATCAAGACTATCGCAATGTTTATGTTTCTGACGATGGAAGTTTTCGCTTTGTTGTTCCTAAAGGAGAAAGTTTTATTTTGAAAGCTGTAAAACCAGGGTATTCAGGCGTAGAAGAAACCGTAAAGTTTAAAAAATCTTATATCTATTTCAAAGAATATGAGGTTGACCTTTATCTTGATCCTTTGGAAGTTGGTTCTAAAATCGAACTTGATCCGATCTATTTTGTGCAATCAAAACCCATTGTACTCACTTCCTCTTATCCTACATTAAATACACTTGCTTCTTATTTGAAAGAAAATCAAAATATATCTATTCGAATCGGTGGTCACACCGATAATCAAGGGGAAGAATCCGTTCTTCAAAAGTTATCTGAAGAACGTGCCGAAGCAATCAAAGAATACCTCGTTTATCAAATGAGAATAGCCCCACTTCGTATCGAAATAGTCGGATATGGATCAAGCAAACCCGTGAATGATAATTCTACAGATGAGTTGAGAAAACAAAATCGTAGAGTAGAATTTGAAATAATTAAAATTTATAAAGACCCCGCTTTAGGCCTCAAAAATGAAAAAAATGATGATTAGCCCTTTTGAAGAGTTGTCAACATTTTTCTCTCTAACAATCGTAACAATATTTAATGCACTGCTAAATTCTTTTTGGCTTCTACCGTAAACTATAGATAACATATTCCGTTTAACTAAGAATATCATTTGCATTGAATTGTACCTGCTAATTTTCATTGCGACTGATTTTTTGTATAAATTGCCGCTCCATAAAAACCACCTTTTTTAATAATACTATTCAGAATGCTGCGCTATATCGCTTATTTCTTTTCAATTGTTTTTCATCCATTATTGGTTTTGACCTATATGTTAATCCTTCTTTTAATGGTCAATCCATATATTTTTGGACTAAACAGCATTCGTGCAAGTACGCCTCTAATTTTAATGATTTTTCTTTCGACCTTTTTCATTCCGATTGTTGCAGTAACCATGATGAAATTATTAGGTTTGATTTCTTCTTTTGAAATGAAGGATCGACACGAAAGAATTGGTCCTTATATTATTACCGGTGTTTTATATCTTTGGATTTTTAGAAATATACTTGAAAACCCAAACATACCCTTACCATATAAAGTGTTTGTTTTAGGGGCTACTTTTGGTTTATTCATTGCTTTTTTCATCAATCTTTTTTCCAAAATAAGCATGCATGCCGTCGGTATGGGTGGTTTGGTTGGAATGCTAATACTTACTGTAGCTTTTTATAGTTATCCTTCTTTTATTGTTTCAATTGGAGAATATATGTTTGAAATGAAAACGTATTCCTTATTGATGCTTTCAATAATTTTTTCCGGAATTGTTGGTTCTTCCCGTTTGTTTTTGAATGCCCATGAAATAAATGATCTTTTTGGTGGATTCTTTGTTGGACTTGGGACCCAGTTCATTGCTTTACCCTTTATATCCTTATTTTTATGAAAAAGAAAGTCGTCGTGGTTGGCGCCGGTTTAGTTGGTTCTCTTTGGGCTATTCTTTTAGCAAAAAGAGGTTATCAAGTTGATATATACGAACGCAGAGGAGATATGAGAAATGCTGACTTTGTTGGCGGTCGGTCGATTAACCTGGCGATGAGTCATCGTGGTTGGAAAGCTTTAGAAAAAGCTGGAATAAAAGAAAATATTCGATCGGTCGCTATCCCAATGCCCGGTCGAATGATGCACAGCGTTGATGGAGGTTTGGTTTTTCAACCCTATGGAAAAGAAGACGAAGCGATCTATTCTGTTTCACGTGGTGGTTTGAATATTGAGTTAATGAATCTTGCTGATAACTTTGAAAATGTAACCTTTCATTTCAATCAAAAATGTACCGCTGTTGATTTAAAAAAGAACATCATTTCTTTTCAGGATACTAAAGGTGTGAAAACGAAGTTGGAAGCTGATCTAATTTTTGGTGCTGACGGAGCTTTTTCTTCTGTCCGCTCCAGTTTTCAAAAAAAATCGAGATTCAATTATTCGCAACAATATCTTGATCATGGTTATAAAGAATTACGAATTCCTCCGGATTCAGACGGCAACCATTTGATTGAAAAAAACGCGCTTCACATTTGGCCAAGAGGACAGTTTATGCTGATCGCCCTTCCAAATCTGGATGGCAGTTTCACCTGTACGCTCTTTCTTCCATATGATGGAAAGGAATCATTCAACAAGTTGAAATCTGCTGATCAGATTCATTTCTTTTTTAAAAAATATTTCCCGGATACATTACCGTTAATTCCCGACCTGGTCAATGATTTTAATGAAAACCCAACGGGATCTTTAGTGACGATTTCTTGTTTTCCATGGCATTATAATCATCGCACTTTATTGATTGGTGACGCTTCACACGCTATCGTGCCTTTTTATGGACAAGGAATGAATTCTGGATTTGAAGATTGTTCTATTTTAGATGACCTGATAGAAAAACATAATGAAGATTGGTCCAGCATTATTGACGACTTTAATTCAACCAGGTTTACAGATACAAAAGCTATTGCCGAGTTAGCGTTTCGAAATTTTATTGAAATGCGTGATTTGGTTGGAGATTCAAAGTTTTTGCTGCGTAAGAAGATTGAAAAACATCTTAATGAGAAATATCCTAAAGATTTTCTTCCGCTGTATTCAATGGTTACTTTTAGCCACATTCCTTATAGTCAGGCTTTAAAGGAAGGCAAAGCACAAGATCAGTTATTTGAAAAAATAATGGACATTGATAATATCGAAGCGCGATGGAATAGCAATGAAGTAGACGTTGTTTTTAATAAATGGTTGGAAACAAAATAGATTTAGGTTTCTGCTAATTGTGTCGCTATTTTTTTAATCACGTTTTGCTATAAAAAATCTATTTTTGCGATTCATTAATCTTCAATTCCTGTCAAAAGAAAAACTATGAAAAAACTTCGTTCAATCATTGAAAAAGCTTGGGAAGACCGATCTTTGCTTTCTAAAAAATCGACGCAAAAAAGTATAAAAAAAGTGATTAAACTCCTCGATCAAGGTCTTCTTCGAGTTGCGGAACCAACAGATCAGGGAGATTGGCAAGTCAATCAGTGGGTCAAAAAAGCGGTGGTCCTTTATTTTCCCATTCAAAAGATGAAAACAATCGAAGTCGGTCCTTTCGAATTTCATGATAAAATTTCGCTGAAAAAGAATTATAAAACATTGGGTGTTCGCGTTGTCCCACATGCTATTGCTCGACATGGTTCTTTTTTGGAAAACGGCGTAATTATGATGCCCAGCTATGTAAATATTGGTGCCTGGGTAGGGAGCGGAACAATGGTTGATACTTGGGCTACCGTAGGATCTTGCGCCCAAATTGGCCGTAATGTACATCTTAGTGGTGGAGTGGGAATTGGTGGCGTTTTGGAACCTTTGCAGGCATCTCCCACCATAATTGAAGATAATTGTTTTATTGGTAGCCGCTGTATCGTGGTTGAAGGAGTGCGAGTTGAAAAAGAAGCGGTACTTGGAGCTAATGTTGTGCTTACTCAATCAACACATATTATTGATGTCACTGGTGATAAACCATTAATCCATAAGGGGAGGGTACCTGCACAATCTGTAGTTATTCCCGGAACATACACTAAACAATTTCCGGCAGGAGAGTATCAGGTTGCTTGCGCACTCATCATCGGAAAGCGTAAAGAAAGTACAGATAAAAAGGTTTCTTTAAACAACGCGTTAAGAGATTATAATGTAGCATTTTAACGAATGGTATTTCCTTTATAATAATCATCGAATGCGGAATCAATTGGTTCCCATAATTCTACTTTGTTTCCCTCAAGATCCAGGATATGGGCAAATTTTCCATATTCGTATGTTTCGATTTCTCCAACTACCTGAATTCCTTCTGTCTTTAAAACTAAAAGCAGTTTCTCAAGGTTTTCTACGCGGTAATTAACCATGAATTGTTTGTCTGAAGGATCAAAATATTTTGTGTCCTCCTTCATTGGACTCCATGCGGTATATCCCCTTTTGTCAGGATTATCTGCTTGACGCCATTCGAATGCACCACCGTATTCATCTGTTTTGAAGCCCAAATGTTTTTCATACCACGTTTTCATTTCTTTCGGATCTTTACATTTAAAAAAGATTCCACCAAGACCTGTTACTCTTTTCATTTCATTTTGCTTTAAAAAGAATGTAAAATGCCTTCCAGTTTAGCTCCTGGAAACCGTGCATTATTAATTTTTGCATTGCGAAAATCAGCTCCTGTTAAATCACAGTTTTCAAAATCAGCCCCTTGCAGGTTCGCATTCTTAAAATTCGCACAACGCAAGCTTGCTCTCGAAAAATCAGTCTTTTGAAGATTTGAGCCATTAAAATCAGTGCCATCCAGAAAGGCATCTGTAAAAAGACAATAACTCAAATTGGCATTACTGAAGTCTCCATTTTCTTTATATGACCCACAAAAGTTTGCAAAAGGTATTTCTTTATTGGTCAATTCAATTTTGCTGAGGTTAACCCGCTCAAATATTGCTTGTACCCCATCTGTTATCACAAAAGGAACATTGTATAGACCAAAAACCAAACCTTCAACAAGAATCGTTTGCCATTCTCCTCCTGCCCCACCCGATGCTAAAAAATCAAAATGTTTTTCAATTATTTTATTCAATTTATTCCTCGAAATTGGTTTAGCTTTTTTTGTTAGGTTAGCGCTTCTTTTTTTATTTATCCCAATCGTGTTTCGACCTTTCTGATTAGAAAGTGGAAAAAAAGAATGTATCAACGTAAGTTCTGTTATCGTTTCCATTAGTCCACTATTTGGTGTAACATTACACAAATTTAAACAAATTATTTATAAAACAAAATTATAACAATTTCCGTTTTAAACCCGTAAAATCTTCACACTTTAACAATGTGTAAAGTCTTTGTCGATAAAAACAACCTGTTGATAAAGTTTGAAGAAATATAACAAACTATATTTTTATTTTTGCGCAAAATCTTAACTAAAAATCCTATCATGAAGATCAGATATTTTGCTTTCTTTTCTATAATTCTTTTTTCGTTCGGATGCAATTCTGCAAAGAAGACCATTGCCACAGTTCCAATTGAAGTTGAAGAAAGACAGCTGGATACAATGGTTATTACTGCTGAAAGGCCAAAAGAGGAGGATATAATAGAAGAAGAGGATCATTCTCTTCCAGTATATCATCCAAGCTACACTTTAAAAAACGATTTGGTGCACACCAAACTCGATATTCGGTTTGACTGGGAAAATCAACAAGTTCTCGGAAAAGCAACATTGACTTTAAAACCCTATTTCTATCCTACGAATACTTTAGAGCTCGATGCAAAAGGTTTTGACATTCACAGTATCACTTTTGAAGGAGATTCAAATCCTTTGAAATATGATTATGATGGTGAATTATTAACCATCAATTTAGGTAAAACATTTGTTGAAAGTCAGGAATATAAAATTTTCATAGACTACACCGCCAAACCAACTGATGGGCCCGAAGGCGGGAGTGCAGCAATAACTTCTGACCATGGTTTGTTTTTCATCAACCATGATGGCAGCGATCCGAATAAACCAATGCAAATTTGGACACAGGGAGAAACAGAAAATAATTCTCGTTGGTTTCCAACGATTGATAAACCTAATGAAAGGTGTACCCAGGAAATTTATTTAACGGTTGACAACAAATACAAAACACTTTCAAATGGGCTGTTAACCTCTTCAACTAATCATGCTGACGGAACCCGAACTGACTACTGGAAAATGAATCAACCACATGCTCCTTATCTTTTCATGATCGCTGTCGGTGATTTCGCCGTGGTCAAAGATGATTGGAACGGAATGTTAGTTGATTATTATGTGGAACAAGATTATAAAGAACACGCAAAAGAAATCTTTGCAAACACTCCAGAAATGTTGGGTTTCTTTTCGGATAAACTTGGTGTTAAGTATCCATGGGATAAATTTTCACAAATTATCGTTCGGGATTACGTCTCCGGAGCAATGGAAAATACGACGGGTGTCATTTTCGGTGAGTTTATCCAAAAAACCGATCGCGAATTAATTGACAATCATAACGACGGTATCGTTGCTCATGAATTGTTTCACCATTGGTTTGGTGATTATGTAACCTGTGAAAGTTGGTCAAATCTGACGTTAAACGAAGGTTTTGCCAACTATGCTGAATATCTCTGGTTTGAGCACAAGTATGGAAAAGATGAAGCAGAAAACCATAGACGATCTGAAATGCAGGGATACTTAGGCTCAGTAAATCAAAGCGGTGTACATGATTTAATTGATTTTAGTTATGATGATAAAGAGGACATGTTTGATGCGCATAGTTATAATAAAGGTGGATTAGTTTTACACATGTTGCGCAATTATGTTGGTGATGAAGCATTTTTTGCAAGTCTAAATAAATATCTTACTACGAATGCTTTCTCAGCGGTCGAAGCACACGATCTTCGACTGGCATTTGAAGCCGTGACTGGAGAAGACCTTAATTGGTTTTTCAATCAATGGTATTTTAGTTCCGGACATCCTATTGTAGAAATTAATTATGATTATGATGAAAAAGCTGGAAAAGCCTACGTAACTATTGAACAAATGCAGGACCCTCAAGAGTTTCCTGCAATTTTCCAACTACCGTTTGCTATTGATGTTTATATTGAAGACCAAAATCCTATCCGGTATGACGTTTTTATGAATGAAAGAAAACAAGTCTTTTCTTTTGATGCTTCAAAAAAACCTAAACTTATTAATATTGATGCTGAAAAAATACTTTTGATGCTGAAAAATGATAATAAGTCTGAGGATGAATATGTCTTTCAATACCATAATGGGAAAAATTATATGGATCGATTTGAAGCATTGAATGCATTACAAGGAAGTGCTGACGATGCAGCAGTTCCCGTTTTTAAGTCTGCCTTAAAAGACAGTCATTGGTCTTTGAGAATGAAAGGACTTTCTTCTGTAGATCCTTCCAATGACGAAAATCTAATGAACACAATAGCAACAATGGCTCAAAGCGATAGCCGTTCTCAAGTTAGATCATTTGCTTATAATATACTTGGAGAAAGTGGAAATGAAAAATACATTCCGTATTTAATAAAAGGTATTGATTCTGAAAAAGCGTATAATGCCATTTCTGCTGCTTTAAAAGCATTAAACCTAATTGATTCAAAACAAGCACAAATTTACGCTCAAAAATTAGAACAAGAGGACAACGCTGCCATACTTAATGCGGTTGGTGAGATTTATGCCGAAAGCGGGGACTCCAAAAAACTTGGCTTCTTTGAAAAATCCTGGGATAAAGTTGACGGGTTTTCTGTTATTTCTTTTTATGAAAACTATTTAGTTCTAGTTGAACAAACTGATGAAGCAGAAATTAATAATAGTATGCAAAAATTAAAAACTGTCGGCGTCGATATGAGTCGTTCTCCTTGGCAACGTTTCGCCGCAACAAAAGCAATGAATGAAATGCGACAATCTTACGCCATGCAAGCAAGCCAGGAAAAAAATGAACAAAAAAGAACAGAACTGGAAGGAAATGCTGCTTCAATTACCCAATTGATAGAAGAAGTGAAGTCGAAGGAAACGAACGATCAACTCAAATCGATTTATATGCGGTTTTAGTTTAAATTGTGATGTTTTCTTCAACAGAAAGTCTGTCAAAAGATGGACTTTCTGTTTTGTTACTTTCTAATAAATTAATTATTATCCTCTTGATTTTAAACGCCATATTGCCTAATTTACAGCTGCATTTTTAATGTGCAACTCCATAATCATCAATCTTTTAAAGCAACTCCGTAAGTTTAGACTCGTATAATTATCTATTTTATTATTGTTAAAAATAACTTTTCGACAATCTTTTTAAAAATGTGCTGGTTTTGCTAATGTATTTTGGTGTTTAATTAAATATTAATTTGAATGAAAATGGCTGTGAAAGATAACTATCAATTATTGATTGAAAAACTGGATAGATTTACCCGAAAATATTATATCAATCAACTTATTAGAGGGTCGCTTTATAGTGTCGCATTGATCTTAGCGACTTTTATATTGTTTAACATTTTAGAGTACTATTTTTACTTTGACACTACAGTTCGAAAGATATTTTTCTATTCTTTTTTCCTTACCAGTGGATTAGCTTTGATTTCATGGGTTTTTACTCCATTGCTCCACTACTTTCGTCTTGGAAAAGTCATTTCGCATGAGCACGCTGCACAAATTATCGGAGCACATTTTACAGATGTACAAGATAAATTGCTCAATATTCTTCAACTAAAAAAGCAATCAGAAAATAGTTCACAAACGAGCCTCTTACTTGCTAGTATAAACCAGAAAACAGAAGAAATTAATCCCATTCCTTTCAGATCGGCTATAAACCTTGGACAAAACAGGAAATATCTCGATACGCTTTACCTCCTCTCTTGCTGCTTTTAATTTTACTCTTTGCTGCACCTAGCATAATCAAAGAAAGTACTTCAAGATTAATAAATAACAATATTAAATATGAGCGTGATGCGCCTTTTCACTTTCTTGTAGAAAAAGAAGATTTGTCTGTAGTCCAATTTTCTGATTACTTACTCAAAGTGGAAATTGAAGGAGAAATACTTCCTAATGAAGTTTTTATAGATATTGATAATTATCATTACCGTTTATTAAAAGATGAAGCTAACCAATTTACTTATAAATTCAGCAATGTTCAAAAAAATACAGCTTTCAGGCTTTTTTCTAGTGGTGTCAAGTCTGAAAGTTATACCCTTGATGTCTTGAAAAAGCCAAATATTCTTGGTTTCGAAGTTTCTCTTGATTTTCCTGCTTACACTCAGCGAAAAGATAAATCCATTTCAAATATCGGAGATTTGGTAGTTCCTGTAGGTACTAATATAGATTGGGTTTTTAATGCTCAAAATACTGATGATATTTCAATTCATTTTTCTCAGGATGAAAAAACTGTCTCAACGGAACGATTTGATAATGAGTTGTTTACGTATAAAAAGAGGGCTTTTAAAGATGAATCCTATAAAGTAGTTGTTTCTAATTCTAATCTTCCAAATGCTGATTCTGTTGCCTATTCAATAACTGTTATTCCAGATATTCATCCTACCATTACGGTTGAAAAGTTCACCGATAGCCTTGACAATTCATTACTTTATTTTGTGGGTGATGCATCTGATGATTACGGTTTATTAAGTTTATCATTCAACTATCGAATTATAAATGCTAAAGGGAAGCAAGGAGAATTAAATACCATTAAACTTAAGAAGCCAAATGACAAAGAAATCCAATATGATTATACTTGGGATGTTTCCTTATTAGAACTTAAACCAGGGGATGAAGTGATTTATTATTTTGAAGTTTTCGATAATGATGCTGTTAACGGAAACAAATCTTCATCAACGAATATCGCTACTTTTAAAAAACCGACGGTAGAAGAATTTGAAGAGATGGAATCTCAAAATAATGATGAGATCAAGAAAAATCTTGAAGAATCCATCAAAGAATCAAAGGATATTCAAAAAGAATTGAAAAAGCTACGTGAAAAATTACTTCAAGAAAAGGAAATGGATTGGCAAACAAAAAAAGATCTTGAGGAACTTGTAGAACGTCAAAAAGAATTAGAGAAGCAAATTGAAGAAGCCAAGAAAAAATTTGAGGAAAATATTCAAAACCAAGAAGAATTTAGTCAACCAAAAGAAGAATTATTAGAGAAACAAGAAAAAGTTCAGGAGCTTTTTGAGGAACTCATGAGTGACGAAATGAAAGAATTGATGCAACAAATTGAAGATTTGATGCAGGAGTTAGAAAAAGATGGTGCACTAGAAATGATGGAAGAAATGGAGTTTAATGACGAGGAATTAGAACTTGAACTCGATCGCATGCTTGAACTCCTTAAACAACTGGAAGTTGAGAGTGACATGCAAAAACAGATAGATAAATTAGAGGAACTGGCAAAAGAGCAAGAAGAACTTAGTGAAGAAACTAAAAAGAATGACGAGTCTCCAGAAAGCAATGAAGCTGAAAAAGATCAACCCGCAGATGATGAAAACAAGCAAAAGGATTTAGAAAAAAAGCAGGAAGAGATTAATGAAAAGTTTGACAAAATTCAGGAAGACATGAATGAATTGCAGAAAAAGAACGAGGAACTAGAGAGACCCAACGATCTCGGTAATCCTGAAGAACAGATGGAAGATATAGAGAAGGATCTCAATGAAAGCCAGGAACAACTTCAAAAACAACAGAATCAAAAAGCTTCAAAAGCTCAGAAAAAGGCTGCTCAAAAAATGAAGGAAATGGCGCAATCAATGTCCATGCAAATGCAAGCAGGACAAATGGAACAAATGGAAGAAGATATGGAGTCTTTACGTCAATTACTTGAGAATCTTATTGGTTTGTCTTTCGATCAGGAAGCTTTGATGGATGCTTTTTCTTCAAGCATCATAAATACTCCGCATTATGTTGAGCTTGTTCAGGAACAATATAAATTAAAAGATGACTTTAAATTAGTAGAAGATAGTCTTCAGGCACTTAGTAAAAGAGTATTTCAAATCGAATCATTTATCACTGAAAAAGTTACTGAAATAAAAAGTAATCTTCGCGAGGGTCTTGACCAACTTGAAGAAAGAAAAATTCCTCTTGCTTCTAAACATCAACAGTTTACCATGAAAAGTGTAAATGACTTGGCCTTGATGTTAAATGAAGTTATGGAACAAATGCAACAGCAAATGTCTGGAATGATGGCCGGCTCTCAAATGTGTAAAAAACCTGGAGGAAAAGGTAAAGATGGCAATAAACCAATGGATCAGATTGGACAAGGGCAACAAGATTTAAATAAGCAGATGCAACAAATGAAAGAAGGTCTTAAAAAAGGGCAAGGAGGGACAAGTAAAGAATTTGCTCAAATGGCAGCAAAGCAAGCTGCACTCAGAAAAGCTTTGCGCGAATTAGCCAAAGAAAAACAGCAACAAGGACAAGGTGATAAGGAATTGCAAGATATTATTGACCAAATGAATAAAGTTGAAATTGACCTTGTAAATAAAAAGTTATCCAACGAAACCCTTAATAGACAAAATGAGATTCTTTCTAGATTATTGGAAGCTGAAAAAGCTGAAAGAGAAAGAGAATATGATCAAAAAAGGAAGGCCGAAACCGCTGCTCAGAAGGAACGCAAAATGCCTCCTTCGTTGGAAGAATATATAAGAAAACGAGAAGCTGAAATTGAAATGTACAAAACGGTTTCTCCTACTCTGAAGCCGTATTATAAATTTCTTGTTGAAGAATATTTTAAATCTCTTAAAGGTCAATAACTTATTCATAATTATTTTTAGAACAATCCATACAAAATTTACGTATTTAGAGTAAATTATTTAATATCGCTTTTTTATTGAATTTTTTATAAGTCAATAATGTAAAAGTAATAAAAAGGATATGCTCAAATTTGCTTCAGATCCGAAAAATGTTTCCCATATAGAATCCTTTGTGGAACATTTAGTTGATAAATATGGGTTAAGCCCTGATGTTTATGGCAATATTTTAATTAGCCTTACTGAAGCAGTTACGAATGCTATTATACATGGGAATGATAATGATAAAACAAAAAAAGTACTTGTTAGGCTTAAAAAACGAAAAAATAAATTAGCTTTTTTGATATCTGATGAAGGCCGTGGTTTTGATTTTGATAATCTCCCTGATCCAACTGCTCCTGAAAATTTATTAAAAATAGGTGGTCGTGGTGTATTTTTAATGCGTCAGCTTTCAGATGATATTGTTTTTTATGATAATGGAAGTACTGTTGAAATTTGTTTTGAAATCTAATTTTTCCCCTACGTATAACCAAGCATCATCTATGAGTAATCCTGATATTCCATTCTTTGAAGGGGATGATATAACTTATCATTTTGAAAATATACAATTTGATTTTACTGATAAATCAATTATTACTTCGTGGTTAAAGGCTTCAATAACTTCTTATCATAAAAAACTTAATGTTCTAAATTTTATCTTTTGCAATGATCATTATTTACATGATTTAAATGTTAAATACTTAAATCATGACACATTCACTGATGTTATAACATTTTCATATTCTGATGAAAATATTGAAGGGGATATATTTATTAGTATTGATCGTATTCGAGAGAATTCGAATGAGTTTGGAATTTCATTTAATAATGAACTCTATCGTGTTATGATTCATGGTGTACTTCATTTAGTTGGTTTTAATGATAAAACTTCGAAAGAAAAAGAAAATATGACAAAAATGGAAAATGTCCATCTTGCTATTTTAAATGGAATGATATTAGATAAAAAATAACTTTGCCTTTTTATTTTATAACCTTTTTTAATTATCCTTAATTTATTTGCCTGCCAATGAAAGTTTTGAAATTCGGAGGTTCTTCTGTGGCTAGTCCAGATCGAATAAAAGGAATAATTGCCCTACTGAAAGACTATTATTCTAGAGGTGAAAAATTTGCAGTTGTTTTTTCTGCTTTCGGAGGTGTTACTGATTCTCTTATTGAAATGAGTAATGCCGCTGCCGCTGGAGATGAGAATTATAATATAATGTTTGATTCTTTCATTGAGCGCCACAATAATACAGTAAAAGAATTGTTAAGTGACGATTATCAAACAGAAATTTTGTCACAACTTACTGATAATCATATAATTCTGAAAAATCTATTGTATGGAATTTTTCTTGTCCGAGAAGTATCGCCACGTACAAAGGATTATGTTCTCAGTTTTGGGGAGCGTAATTCTTCTTTTATCATTACACATGTTTTGCGCCAGGATGGAATTAATGCCAAATTTCTTGATGCTAGAAAAATAATAAAAACAGATAGTGAATTTGGTGCGGCCAAGGTCAACTTCGATTTAACTTTTAATAATATTAAAGATTATTTTAGTGAAAATCCTGAGGTTCATATTGTTACTGGATTCATTGCATCTTCTAAAGGTGGACTTACAACAACGCTCGGTAGAGGAGGTTCTGATTATACTGCTTCAATTCTTGCTGCCGGCCTCAATGCCAAACATATTGAAATATGGACGGATGTTGATGGTATTTTAACAGCAGATCCGAGAAAAGTTAAAAAAGCCTTTCCTATTAAAAAGATGACTTATGCAGAAGCCATGGAAATGTCCCACTTTGGAGCTAAAGTTATTTACCCTCCTACCCTTCAACCTGCATTACAAAAAAAGATTCCTCTTTTTATAAAAAATACTTTTCATCCACGTTTATCTGGTACATTTATATCCGATCAATCTGATTCTAACGGATATCCTGTTCGAGGAATTTCATCTATTAGCCATATTGCACTTTTAACTTTACAAGGAAGTGGTCTTTATGGTGTTCCTGGCATTGCTGCCAGACTATTCAACTGTCTTGCCCAAGCCAAGATTAATATAATCCTCATCACTCAAGGTTCTTCCGAACATTCTATTAGCTTTGCGGTTCAGCCTCATTTTTCGAAACTTGCGAGAAAACACGTTGAAAATGAATTTGAACTTGAATTAAATTCAAAATTAATTGAACCGGTTAAAGTTGAAGATGAATTGTCTGTTGTTGCTATTATCGGTGAAAATATGCGATATCAACCTGGTATCGCAAGTCGCTTATTCCAGGCTCTTGGTAAAAATGGTATCAATTGTATTGCAATTGCCCAAGGTTCTTCGGAACTAAATGTATCTGTTGTCGTGGCTCGTGAAGATGAGAGTAAATCACTTAATGCTTTGCATGAGACTTTTTTCCTTTCCGATACTAAAGAGTTACATTTATTCATGATCGGGGTTGGTTTGATAGGAAGTACTTTAATTAATCAAATTAAGTCTCAGGCTTTTTTTTTAAAGGAAAAACAATCTTTAGAAATTAAAATTATTGGCCTGGCGAATAGTAAAAAAATGGCGTTTAATGAGGATGGCTTTGATTTAGATAATTGGAAAGATGCTTTGAATGATGCTTTTCTTAAATCTGATCTTCCCGTTTTTATAAATAAAATGAAAGAATTGAACTTATCAAATACCATTTTTATTGATAATACTGCTGAAAAGAATGTAAGTGCTTTTTATGAATCAATTCTTGATTCTAGCATTTCCATTTCAACACCAAATAAAATCGCCACATCTTCTTCATATTTGCAGTATAAACGCTTAAAGAATATTTCAGAAAAAAGGGGTGTACAGTTTTTGTATGAGACTAATGTTGGAGCTGGTTTACCGGTTATATCCACATTAAAAGATTTAATTAATAGTGGTGACCAAATTATTAAAATTGAAGGTGTTCTTTCTGGTTCTTTATCTTTTATTTTCAATTCTTTTAAAAAAGGGACTAAGTTTAGTGATATTGTTGAAAAAGCTATGAGTTTTGGATTCACTGAGCCTGATCCTCGTATTGATTTAAATGGTATTGATGTTCGTAGAAAGTTAATTATTCTTGCAAGAGAAGCTGGTTTTCCTATTGAAGCTGATGATGTTTTAATTGAAAATATTCTTCCTGAAGCTTGTCAAATTGCTGATTCTGTTGATGGCTTTTTTAAGGAACTTGAAAAATATAATGCTGATTTTGAAAAATTAAGGTCTATAGCTGAGATAGAAAATAAGGCTTTACGTTTCGTTTCAAAACTAGAAAATGGTTCTGCTTTCATCTGTTTGGAATCGGTTGATTCTAGTCATCCTTTTTTTGGACTTGATGGCAGTGATAATATGATTATTTTCACCACTAAGCGTTACAAAAATCGTCCTTTAGTTATAAGGGGGCCTGGTGCTGGAGCAGAAGTTACTGCAGCTGGTGTTTTTGCAGAAATAATAACAATCGGTAACTATTTATCATAATTAATTTATATTTCATGAAATTTATATTTCTTTATGAATAGTGGCGTAAAAGTTTTTGCTCCAGCCTCTGTAGCCAATGTTGCATGTGGTTTTGATATTTTGGGGTTCGCAATTAATGGCCCTGGTGACGAAGTTATTGCAAGATTTTCTAATACTCCTGGTTTAAAAATTACTAAAATTTTTGGTGATAATGGAAAGTTAACTTACGATATCTACAAAAATACCGCTGGTTTTGCTGCCCTTAAATTACTTGAATTCCTAGATGAGTCTAAAGGAATTGAAATTGAAATTCACAAAAAAATGCCTTTTGGAAGTGGCTTAGGTTCTAGCGCTGCTAGTGCTGTTGCAGGTGTTATGGCGATAAATGAATTGCTCCATCGACCTCTTTCGAAAAGAGAATTGTTACCTTTTGCTGTTTTAGGAGAGCAAGTTGCTGATGATGCTTATCATGCAGACAATGTAGCTCCTTCTCTTTTTGGAGGTATTATCATGATTCGTGATAATCTTACTCTTGATGTCCACAGGCTCCCTGTTCCAAAGGGATTGTATGCTTCAATAATTTATCCTCATGTTGAAATTCTTACTAAAAATGCACGAGCTATTCTTTCTAAAAATGTTCTTTTAAATAATTGTATTCAGCAAACTGGAAACTTTGGTGGTTTTATTGTTGGGCTTTATAATTCTGATTTTGATTTGATTAAAAGGTCTTTATCTGATATTTTGATTGAACCTCAACGAGCCAATCTTATTCCTCATTTTTATGAAGTTAAGAGTGCTGCATTAAATTGTGGCGCATTAGGTTGTAGTATCTCTGGTGCTGGTCCTTCCATTTTTGCCTTAAGTACTAATAGCATGATTGCTGAAAAAGTTGGATTTTCAATGAAAGATATTTTTAATCGTTTTGACATCTATTCTGATCTTTTTATATCTCCTATCAACCAAGAGGGAGCTTTTCTTTTTTAATTATTTTATGAGATTATATAGCACTAATAATAAATCAAATTTTGTATCCTTAAAAGAAGCCGTCATAAAAGGTCTACCTGATGACAATGGACTTTACATGCCTTCAAATATCCCGATTTTAAATAATCAGTTTTTGGATAATCTTTCGTCTTATTCTTTCCAGGAAATTTCTTTTATCGTTGCAAATGCCTTGATTGAAAATTCTATTCCTAAAAACGATTTAGAAACTATCATTAATTCTTCTATTTCTTTTCCTGCGCCACTTGTTAGTTTAGATAAGCATATTCATATTCTTGAGCTTTTCCATGGACCCTCTCTTGCTTTCAAAGATTTTGGGGCCCGATTTATGGCTCAATTAATGAGTTATTTTAATCAAGGCGAAAGTAGCGATCTAATTATTTTAGTGGCTACTTCTGGTGATACAGGTGGTGCGGTTGCTTCTGGTTTTTTTAATATCCCTGGTATAAAAGTCATCATTCTCTACCCTTCTGGCAAAGTTAGCCCTTTTCAGGAGATTCAATTAACTTCTTTTGGAAACAACATTTCAGCTGTTGAAGTTGATGGCACTTTTGACGACTGCCAATATTTAGTTAAGCGCTCCTTTTTGGATAATGAATTAAATAATTCTTTTCGACTAACATCAGCCAATTCCATAAATATTGCTAGACTTATTCCCCAATGTTTTTATTATTTTGAAGCTTTTAAACAAATCAATAATTCCGCTCCAACTGTTTTCTCTGTCCCCTGTGGAAATCTTGGCAATATTACGGCAGGATTAATTGCTAAAAAAATGGGATTGCCTATATTTAGATTTATTGCATCTACAAATGTAAATGATGTATTTCCTCAATATTTAAAATCTGGTGTTTTTCAACCTAAAAAATCTATTAGAACTATTTCTAATGCTATGGATGTTGGTAATCCCTCAAATTTTACTAGAATATTAGATTTATATCGTTCCACGTGGAACGATATAAAAAGTGATATTATTGGTTTCAGCTTTACTGATGAAGAAACTAAAGACTGCATAAAGAGAATTTACGAGAAACATAAGTATGTTTTAGACCCTCATAGCGCAATTGGTTATCATTCATTTGAGAAGTTTTCCTTAAGGAATAGAAACGTTAATGGTATCATTCTAGAAACCGCACACCCTTCTAAGTTTATTAATGATATTGAACCATTAATAAAACACAAAATATCAATACCTGTTGCATTATCTTCTTTAATAAATAAGAAAAAGGCAAGTATTAAATTGTCAAATATCAGTTTTGATTCTTTTAAATCATTACTTTTTAATAAATTAAAATGATTCAGTGTTTCACGTGAAACAGTATGATAGTTTGAAATTATAAATATCTATTTAATCGCTTTTTTAGATGATTTAACTAAATCATCTAACAGTATTCATTAAAATTATATGCGAAAGGTTGTATTATGTGCGAAAGGTTGCAAGTCTAAACAAAAAACTATTATAATTCCTTTTGAAGCTTAAAAGTGATTTATAAGTTTTTATGATAATTCCTTTAAAAAATCTTCTAATATACTATTAAAGACTGAGGGTTTTTCCATCATTGGTGCGTGACCACATTCATTAACTAAAAAGAGTTTAGATCCTTCTATTAATTCATTAAATTTCTCTCCTACAAAGGCGGGAGTAACATTATCTTGTTTTCCCCATATCAAAAGTGTAGGAACCTTGATTTGATGCAACTTATCACCTAAATTATGTCTAACAGCTGATTTTGCTGTTGCCACAACTCTAATGGCTTTGTTCCGATCATTTACAATATCGTATACCTCGTCAATAAGTTCTTTAGTCGCTACATCAGGGTTATAAAAGGTGTCTTCAGTTTTCCTTTTTATAAACTCATAATCTCCTCTTTTAGGAAAAGAAGAGCCCAAAGAATTTTCAAATAAACCTGAACTACCAGTAAGAATTATAGAGTTAATTTTATCTGAATTTGAAATTGCATATAACAAAGTTATATGTCCACCTAAAGAATTACCAAGTACATGAACCTTATCATATTTTTTATAATTAACAAAATCAGAAACATAATCTACTAAACCAGAAACAGAAACCTTTCGGATAGGCAACTCAAAAATTGGTAATATAGGAATCACCACGTTATAATCTTTTTTAAAGTAATTCAAAATTTCTTCAAAATTACTAAGTGCCCCAAAGAGTCCATGAAGCAATAACAGTACTTCTCCATTTGAGCCACTTTCTATATATTTAAATTTACCTTCCTCCTTTATTTCGTAATCCATTAATTTTTAATATGTAAATAAATGTGGAAAACTTAGAACGTTCTTTTATCTAATACAATTAAATAAACAATCATGACAATCCCCAATCAAAAGGAATGTTTTTTTGAAATGGTTTAAAATTTTTATTACTTCAAAGAAAAATAATGAAATTAATTTTAAAATATTAACGTTATAAACATACTTACCAACAAATTCTAAGCTTTATTTCCAATCATTTGATAGTTAAGGAAAAGTGCAATACTTAATAACAAAATTGCACCTGCCTGGTGAAATACTCCAAGCTCCAAAGGAGCACTACCCACAGAATTAAGCAGAGTAAAGATCCCTAATAAAATTTGTATTATTAACATGGTTATCAACAAAAAAACACCATTTCGAAAAGTAGTTGTAACTGCTGTTGAAAAAGCATTAATGGCATACCATAACACAATGAAAATCAATGAATAACCAACAAAACGATGAAGTGATTGTACTAGTGCAGGTAAAAATGAAGATTGTTCATAATTAACAAAGTTTTCCACAAGCCAATAAGATCTGTTTAAAACTATTTTTGGTATAATTTCTCCATTCATATCTGGCCAGCTCGGATAGTAAGATCCTGCTTTTATCCCAGCCACAACTCCACCCAACATAATTTGAAATGAAATAACAAATACAAGAACAATTCCTAACCTTTTCAACAAAGAATTGTGGATAACTATTTTATTTTTTTGGACTACTTTGAATGTTGTCCAAAGAAGATAGCTAAAACACAAAACAGCAAGCGATAAATGCAAGGTCAACTTATAGGCATTAACCCAAGGTCTATCTATCAAACCACTTGCTACCATTATCCAACCAAATGATGCGACAATCGAAGCCAAGATAAAAACAACAATTAAATCTTTAAATAAAGATTTAGAGAACATACCTTTATTTAAAAAATATATAAAAGGAATTAAAAACACAATTCCCATTGAACGCCCCCAAAGTCGATGAATATACTCCCAGAAATAAATAAACTTAAATTCAGACATAGACATCCCCTGGTTGATTTTTTGATACTGGGGTGTCTCTTTATACAAATCAAAAGCTTCTTCCCAGTGAGCTTCATTTAAAGGAGGAATAGAACCAACAACAATTTCCCATTTAGTGATAGAAAGCCCCGAACCAGTGAGTCGAGTTATACCACCAATGATAACTTGAAAAAAAATCATAACAAGACCAATAAACAACCAAATTTTTACAGCTTTACTTATTTCTTGATTTGGAATAAATTGGGTAGCCATATTTATGAATATTTATATTCTGAAATTTAGAAACAATAAAATATTGTAACAGATAAAAAATATAAAAGTTAAATACTTTTGTTGTATCCAAAAATTAGAATCTCATGATGTGATTAATAATATTAATTCTAAATTCTAAAAAAACCTAATCATCATCAGCAGTGTTAATATGTAGATAAAAAAGTAAAAAAAAGTTAGGTATATTCATTCCTAAGTTTTATCAATGAGTTATAAACAGTAATTTAACAGCTTAAACTTCAGATTATTAAATATTTACAATCTTATTCACAAGCAGTTGGTAAATTACACTATTGGTAAATAAATCTATTATTTTATTTAAAAACTTATTAAAAGATGTATAGAATGTATGTTGAGATAAACATTATATTAAGTTTATTTTACTTTTTTATATTTATATAATATATATTCTTAGTAAGTGTTAGTAACAGTGATACTCTTTAACAGATTTATTAACAAATAATGTGGAGAGTTAATTTTATAAAATATTGAAAATAAGCTAATTACAAAACCGATAAAAAAATAATGTTAGCAATAAATTACCAGGGACTTTTACTAATTTGTTTCAAATAACGAAGACAACCTAGTAGTTATAATGTTTTGTTTTGGAATTAGAATTTCTTGTTATTTTAAGTGAAACAATCCGATATTCAAATATAATGTGTACTCGCTTTTCATTTGTTGCTTTAAAAGAAGATATTGAAAATCAATTTAATCTTGAAATTAGAAATAATTTAAGGAATAGTTATAACATTGCTCCAACACACCATGCTAATATAATTACAAACGATAGTACAGATCGATTGCAATATCTAACCTGGGGGCTCATCCCTTACACTTCAAGGGAGGGTAAAAATGATGGAAAGTTAATTAATGCGCGAAAAGAAGGTATTGCAAGTAGTCCCTCATTTCGAATTCCAATAAGAAAAAGAAGATGCCTGGTATTAGCTGATAGTTATTATGTTTGGAATAAGAAAAATGAAATAATTAAACCCTATAGAGTAGTTTTAAAAGATAGAAAAATAATAGCAATGGCTGGTGTTTGGGATATTTGGTTTGAGAAAGAGTATGCAATAAAAAGCTTTTCAATAATTACAACGATTGCAAATCGAGAGATTTCGAAAATTTCACCAAGGATGCCAGTTATATTAAAAAATAAAGAAACCCAAAAAGAATGGCTGCAAGATATTGAACTAGATCGTGTACTTGAGCTTACAGATAATGTCGAAGATGATATTTTAGAATATTATACTATAAGCAATAAAATAAATTCAACCCGATACAATGCAATGGATATTCATGAAAAAATAGAATAATGCGAGTAGTCATTCAAAGAGTAAAGGAAGCATCAGTAACAATTAAAGGAAAAGTTAAATCAAAAATAGAAGGAGGTCTACTTATCTTTTTAGGGATTGTGAATGAAGATACTAAAGAGGATATTCAGTGGATCTGCAGTAAGATTTGTAACCTTAGAATTTTTAATGACGAAAGTGAAATTATGAACCTTTCTGTAAAAGATATAAAAGGCCAACTTTTAGTAGTTAGCCAATTTACATTACATGCTAGTACAAAAAAAGGAAACAGACCTTCTTATATAAAAGCTGCTAAACCTGATTTTGCGATTCCAATGTATAATGATTTTGTAGAAATACTCGAAGAACATAGCGGAACTAAAGTACAAACAGGAGAATTTGGTACTGATATGAAAGTTAATTTGATAAATGATGGACCAGTTACTATAATTATTGATTCTAAAATAAAAGAATAGCATTCAATGACCATTAAGGAAGCACAACAAACTGTTGATCAGTGGATTAACACAATTGGGATTAGATATTATAATGAATTGACAAACACTGCTATTCTTACAGAAGAAGTCGGAGAAGTCGCTCGTTTAATGGCACGCCTTTATGGAGAGCAATCCTTTAAAACACAAGAAAAAGAACTAAGTGCAAAAATGGACTTAGCAGATGAAATGGCGGATGTGCTTTTTGTTTTAATATGTTTGGCCAATCAGACAGGAGTAGATCTTACACAAGCTTTTCAAAATAATTTGAAAAAAAAATCTAACAGAGATGCTAAACGACATGCTGAAAACAAAAAATTGAAATAGTTACTCTTCTTCGGTCTCCTCATCAAAAAAAACAATTTGGTCTTTATTTTTATCATCATCTATTGATGCATTAAAAGGAGAATCTGCTATAAATAATTCATTAAAAGGAGAATTTTGTTGATGCAAACGGATAACCCTAATTGCGAAAAAAGCGCTAACAGTTAAAGTAAAAGTGGCCAAAACCATTAACCATTCATAATATTGCTGAAGGATAAAAAGATCATAAGTTCCATGAATTAACACAGGAACAATTAAACCCAGAGCCAAAAGTTTGATCCGGTTTTTTCTATTAAACTTTGCCAAACCAACAAAATAACCCATTATGATTGCAAAAATGGCATGAGCGGGCACAGCAGTAAAAGCTCGTACCATTACAGTTTGAAGACCAAAACGATCTGCATAAAGAACATTCTCTAAAGTTGCGAAACCCATTCCAATCATAACAGCATACAAAATTCCATCTAACGGTTCATTAAATATTTTTTTGGGATAGGCATAAAAAACGAGGACCAGATATTTGACAATTTCCTCACTCAGAGCAATTATGATATATGAAAAGGTGAGCAAATTTCCGAGCCCATGAGATTCATCATATCCTAAGTTATCTCCAATAGCCTCTAATTTAATTGCGGGAAAACAACATAAAATACCCAGTAAAAAACAAATTGATAAATGGAAAACAGGTTCTTTTTCAAACTTATCAATTTTATAAATCAAAAAGCAAATCAACAAACCAGGAATAATTGCTAATATCAAAAGGAGTGGACTCATAAGAGTAATAAATTAAAATTCTTATTAGGCAACGAAATCAAGAAAACTTTTAATAGAGGAAACACATTCTTTCTTTGCTTCAAACATACCCATATGCCCTACCCCATTCAAAATATGAATAACGGAAACATCAGGAAAAATCAATTGTCTATAATTATTTTCTTTAGGAATAGCCCTGTCTTCTACTCCAACAATAAATAAAACAGGAAAGGTAGCACCTTTTAAAACATCTTGATTGTCTACCCTATTAATCATGGATTCCAGTGCATTTACAATACCGTTTTTATGATAAAGGGAAGCGGTAAGCACTAACTTTGAAATGGTTAGAGAACTTTTACTTCCAAAACGAGGAGCAAATAATTGCGGAACTAGTTGTTTTACAAAATGAATGGATCCGTTTTTATGAATAAAATCAATACTCTTTCGGCGGTTATCTTTTTTTTCTACTGAATCAGCAAAGGGTTGAGAGTGAAAAAGGCCAAGACCCAATATTTTTTCCGGATACATTTTAGCAAATTCCAAAGCAACATATCCTCCCATTGAATGACCTATCAAGATGCAATTTTTTATATTTATATCTTTTAAAACAGAATTTACAATGGAGGCCATATCTGCTAAGGTACAGTTCTGAGTATCAGATTTACCGAAACCTGGAAGATCAATACAAACAACATAATAATCTGAAAAGTCAGAAAGAAAATCATTCCAAACACTGCTGTCCTCGCAGAAACCATGAAGAAAAACAATGGGAATTTGACCCCTTTTTTGAATAAAAGAAGAGACTTTTGCTGCATTTATTTTGGTAATGTGATGGATCATTATTCAGGATGAGTGGATCAATGTATCAAAAGTAGCATCATAAAACGGTGCTAAATTACTCCAATCATAACGAGCTACATAATTTTTAAGGAATTCAGAATTTTTGAATCCCTTGAGATTTAAAATTGTAGATTTCAATTTTTGATAAAGTTCGTCATCGCTCTTATAAAAATGGTTTTTATGATCTTCTTTTGGAATATGTTCAGGATATGCAAGACGGCTTGGAAGTATTGGAAAACAATTACAATAAATGGCTTCAACCACACTACCCCCAAAAAAATCCTGATTGCTGGTTACCGGAAGGATATCAGATTGCCAAAGCAAAGTTGCATATTCCTTAAATGTTGGAACAAATCCAAAATGGATAATTTCATTGGCGAACTGTTTTTCGATTTCTTTAAAAATAGGAGGAATTTTTGAATAAGATTGTCCTAAAATAATTAATTTGAATAAAATGCTTTCCTCTTTTAAACGAAGAAGAACCTCGAAAAAAAGATCTGGATTTTTATCATATTCCCAACGGTGATTCCAAAGTATAATTGGTTCATTATGAGTTAATTGAATTCTATAATCATCAAATTTATCTAAATTCATACCCAGATATAATACTTTCCCTTTTTCCCTTATTTTTTCAATGTTTTCTAAAGTCTTATGATCTGGAAATTGTTTTAAAAAAGGACCAAGCGATTCTGTAAAAGAAGCTAAATGATATTTTGAGTTAAAGAAAATGGAATCTGCAATAAGAGCCGATGTGTAGTTTATAAAACCGTAATGATTATTTCTTTTTAAGTCAACATCAACAGGCGACCAAGGATAGGTTATTTGGTTTTCATGAAAATAGATGGAAATAGCAGTCTTTGAAAGTTTATTCCTGCAAAGAGAAACAAAAGTACCCAAATCCAACATATCAGATGCGATTAGAAGGTCTGGTTGAAAATCAGAAGCTAAAAATGTTTTAGCCAGATCGACAGCTCCTCCAAACATTCGCCATTTCCAATGCCTGCCAGGTAACGAAATGATCTCAACGTCATGGACAGAGCATTTTTGATATTCTTCAGCCCATTTTTTATGACTACCCCCAAAAAAAGGTTCAACAATTAGTATCTGCATTCAACCGATTTAATTTATGTCGTCAAACCGTAAAGGAAAGTAAATTATCACTTTTTTATATCTTTACAAATTCCATTTTTAAGCATTAGATCACAAATGAGCATTCCCAAAAAAGCAACGACAACAGAATCACCGAATCAGAAAGCAATAAGTAGGCTTTTAAAAAACAAACCTGCTGTTTTTGGAATGATTGTAATTGTAATTGCAGTAATCGTTGCTATTTTTGGCTACTTATTAGCACCGGATCCGACACCGGATGCTAATGATCAGATTACAGAGCTTGCTTTTAAAAACCCTGGATTTCAAGTAAAAATACTTGCTGTTCGAAAAAATCAACCGCAGCTAAAACATAGCTTTTTAAAAAAACTATTGTTTGGAACTCAAAACGCATATCAACTAATACCGATTAATAATTATTCCTTTCAAAACGATTCAATAAAAATTGAAATATATAATGGAGAAAGTGCAGATGGGGAATTGATAAAAGGGATAGAAAAACAATACAATTTGGCAGATGTGGTTAACCCCGTATTAAAAATAGAACAAAAGAGTTCTCAGCAAAACATAGAAATAGTTTACTATGATTTGGATAATAAAAAGCAAAAAGTAAATATCCAAGAACTTCAAAAAACAATCAGCGATAATTTAATTTATAAAAGGAAGTTTCTACTCGGGACTGACAAATACGGGCGATGTATGCTGAGCAGATTAATTTTGGGCGTTCGAATTTCATTATTAGTTGGTTTGATAGCCGTCGCAATTTCATTGACTATTGGAATTTTTCTCGGGGCATTTGCAGGTTATTTTGGAGGAAAAATTGATGATTTTATAATGTTGATAATTAACACAGTTTGGTCAATTCCAACACTTTTATTGGTATTTGCAATTGTATTGGCTTTGGGAAAAGGAATTGGTATCATCTTTCTTGCAGTTGGACTTACTATGTGGGTTGAAGTAGCCAGGATCGTTCGAGGGCAAGTAATGTCGTTACGAGAAATTCAATTCGTAGAAGCAGCGCAAAGTATGGGATTTAATCATTGGAGAATTATTGGTAAGCATATTTTGCCAAATATTCTTGGTCCCGTAATGGTCGTTGCAGCGGCAAATTTCGCGACAGCAATTTTAATTGAAGCTGGTTTGAGTTATCTGGGATTTGGTATTCAGCCACCTACTCCATCATGGGGAACTATGCTAAACGAAAACTATGGTTTGGCAATCGGTGGAAAACCATTACTTGCATTGGTTCCGGCATTTGCAATAATGCTCATGGTTTTGGCTTTTAATTTATTAGGAAATGGGTTTCGTGACGCTTTAGATGTAAAAACAAAATCAAAATAAAATTCTGTAAATGATCGGTTAGATTCTGATAAATTCAAACTATCTTTCAGAAAAATGTTAAAAAATTTTTCAAAACTGTAAATGTCTAAATTTTCAGATATACGGAAAGAATTATCCAGCTTAGAGGTGTTGGAGCGGGAATTGCATCTTAAACAACTGCAAATCAATCGGCTACTCAATATTACTCAAGCCATAAATAACAATGTGTCGGCAGATGGATTGTACAAAATGTATAATTCTTTTTTGAGTTGGGAAATGGGGGTAAAGAAAATGGCATTATACGTAATTGACAAACAAGGTGCCTGGACATGCGCATCAATTATTGGTATAGACGAAGCACTTGCTACTTTAGATATTTCAGAATTGCTGCCGAACTATCAAAAGTTAAAAAATATAGATGAAGAAAACGATCACCCTTTGATCAAACAATTTGACATCGTTATTCCTGTTTTACACAAAAAAAATCCAATTGCATACACGTTTATTGGTGGTTTTGAAAAAGATGAAGACATGTATAACAAGGTACAGTTCATCACAACGATCACTAACATTATTGCTGTAGCTATTGAAAATAAACGTCTTTTTAAACGGCAACTTGAACAAGAAAGGTTGAAAAATGAAATGGAGTTGGCTAGACAAATGCAGCAAATGCTCATTCCTTCTGAATTACCTAAAGGAGATCGTTATGAATTGGCTAGTATTTACAAACCACATTTACGCGTTGGCGGAGATTACTTTGATTTCATTTTATTTGATGATAAAAAGTTTGCGTTTTGTGTAGCAGATATTTCAGGAAAAGGAGTTGCCGCCGCTTTATTAATGGCCAACTTCCAGGCGAAATTTCATGATTTAATGAATAAAAGGTATCGCCTAGATGACTTTGTAATCGAGTTAAATCAATCTTTATATCGAATAACAAAAGGCGAAAAATTCCTTACTTTTTTTGTTGCTGAATTTGATACTGAAACCAATAAACTTAAATACGTCAATGCAGGACATAACCCTCCGTTATTAATTATGAATGGACGTGTAATCCTGCTTGACAAAGGGTGTACAATTCTTGGCTCATTTGTTAAGCTTCCAAAAGTAGAAGTTGGTCATGAAATAATTGATAAAGAGGCAATCATACTGACGTTTACCGACGGGTTGACAGATATAAAAGATGGCAATGAGAAATACTTCGATGAAGAAATATTAAGCGCTTTTGCACTGACC
Source organism: uncultured Saprospiraceae bacterium (assembly GCA_963793295.1). Lineage (GTDB taxonomy): Bacteria > Bacteroidota > Bacteroidia > Chitinophagales > Saprospiraceae > JAHDHW01. Next base: position 367,836 of record CAWBZX010000013.1, read on the forward strand.
AGCAGTAAGTTATCAGCGCAAGATTTTAATAATCAACTCCTTAAAAAAATCGATGAATTTATAGGAGAAGAAAGCTACCCAGATGATTTTACAGTCTTGACGTGTAAGATTTTTAAAAAATGACACCCTTTAGCTAAAAGGTGTCATTTAGATTTTGATCAAATCAACTTTCTGTCTTTTGCATGTGCACATCCATTTGAGGAAATGGTATGCTGATCTCATTTTTATCAAATTGAATTTTTATGTTTTCGTGCATATAAAAATAGACAGCCCAAAAATGCTCACTTTTGCACCATGGTCTGACCGCAAAGTTTATAGAACTATCCGCTAGTGCGGAAACGAAAATATCAACTTTTTTATCTCTTAGAATTTGTGGGCAACTTTCTGCTACCTTTTCAATAACCGATCTTGCCAACTCAATATTATCGCTATAGCTAATACCAAAGGTCATATCAACTCGAAGAATGCCTTGTCCGGAAATATTTATAATTGCACCACTAGTCACTACACTATTTGGAAGAATTACTTTTTTATTATTAGGTGTTAACAAAAGGGTGTTGAAAATCTGGATTTCTGAAACGACCCCAGTATGACCTTGGATTTCAACTAAATCTCCAACTTTATAAGGTTTAAATAACAAAACCATGATGCCGCTGGCAAAATTTCCAAGGCTACCCTGTAATGCTAACCCGATTGCAAAAGCCATCGCACCAAGTATTGCAAGAAACGAAGTTGTTTCGACACCAAACATTCCGGCAACACTCAAAAGAAGCAATACTTTAAGCCCAACATTTACGAGAGAAATAAAAAAAGGACGAATGGTAGCATCAACATTACGATTCTCCATTAACTTACTGATTCTATTTGTAATCCAACGGATCAACCAGAAACCAACAATAAGAGAAACAAGCGCAAGCATGACTTTTGGCGCATAAGCCAAAGCCATCTCCATAATTTGATCAATAATAGTTTTCTTTTCCATTTTGTTATTAAATTTATGTTTATTTAAAAAAGGGATTTGAAAAATAAGCAAACAAAATATATAAGCAAAGAGGCTGGGCTGGCAAAACTACAAAAATATTGTGCCTATCAAGATCGTTGCCATCAGGAAGTGCGGACCAAGCTAATTAATCTTGGAATTTATGGTAATGTCTTAGAAGAAATTATTGCCGAATTGATTGCGGATAACTTTCTAAACGAAGAGCGATTTTCCCGCTCCTATGCAAGGGGAAAATTTCGCATGCGAAGATGGGGAAGGAATCGCATTATTAATGAACTTAAATTTCGGAAAATATCAGATTATTGTATTCGCAAAGCAATGACAGAAATTGAGGAGGAGGAATACCTTCAGGCTCTTTTTGAAATAATTCAGAAAAAGAAAAAACACCTGAACGAAGACGATTCGTTTAAAGCTAATAACAAAATTGCCAAATATGCTATTAGTAGGGGGTTTGAATCGGAACTCGTTTGGAATATTGTAAAGAAATTGTAAAAAAAGGAGTGAAGTGTCTCCCAGAAAATTGATAGCGACTCTAAAAAGCGTTACTTTTAATATAAACGAATCTGATATTTGGACTAGGATACTGACTTTTAGGATGAACAAGGAAAATAAAGAAAGATAAAAAGGGGTATATTGATAGTCGAATCTCTCACTAAAAAGCTGCGTTATGAAAAAAAAGAAACTACAAATAAAAGAATTGAAAGTAAAGAGCTTTATTACTGTTGTAAATAAAGAGGAACAAAGAACGGCGAAAGGAGGCTATGTTTATCATCCCAGAATTGCTGGATCTTTGAATGAAGTTGCAGATACAATTGGTGGCTTAGTAGAGTGGACATCTGAAAAAACAAGAGCAACAAGTTCTGATAATGTTTTAACAAGTTTAGGAGGAAACCACAAAACACAAAGTTAATTTAACCGCTGTTTTTTTCTTTATACCTTCTTTTTACAACAGAAGAAAAAGGTTCATTGGTGGTCTTACTTTCCAGCCAGGCGATAAAATCGAAGTATTGGAACATTACTTTTTCTGAAGGAATCTTGGAAAGTTCTTCAAAGTCGTTTTTCAGTTTTGCAAATGCTTCTCGTAATTCTCGGGGAGAACGGATTTTATTTGAATCTTTAATAAAGGTCAATACTCTTCTTTCAAAATCATACATCCTGTTACGCTTTCTCAGAAAGCGATATGTTGAGCGAAATAAATACTCTAGCAAGATTGTATTTCCCATTTCAAAATGTACAATTAGGTTTAGTATTCTGGCGAGGCTTTGAAGGTCTTGTCTTTCTATACTTCGAGGTAAACTAAGCCAAAGGTTTAAATAATCCAGTGCTTTGTCGTAATCACCGATTCCAAAATAAATGTAGAAATATTGGAAATAAAACCGACCTTTTTGGAATGAGCCTTCACCAAAATTTTTAAGTCCCGCCAAATGTTTTTCCAGTACCTTTAATCCTTCATCAAATTCTCCAGTGAAAATGCTTAAAGAAAAAGATTTACTGTAATATTCCATATGGATCTTTAACTCATCGTCAAGCGTATTAGTCTTGATTTTCAAGAATTTGTCAAGGTTTTTCCTAACTTCTTCATACTTTTCCAATAAACCACAACTTAAGGTAAAATTGCTTAACGCTGAGATGTATTCAGATACATCTTCTTTCAATAACTTTGGTTTAGATTCCATCTCTTCAAGGACTAATTTACAAGAAGCATAGAATTTTTCATGATCTAAAACAGCATAATAATAAAGACTATAAGTTCGGTGGTAAAAAAGTTTTGCTTTGTGTGATAGCGCAAAATCAACACTTTTTAATAAAGGATGATCAATTATTTTATTCAATAATTCTATTTGCTCTTCACTCCGTAATAAGGCATTTTTACGAATATTTACAAGAACTTTATAAAACACATTTTTGTATCCGGATAAATTTTTTAATTGTTCTAAACACCGCTTCTCTTCTTCATCAATACGATCCATATCTGAATCCAAAAAAATAATATCCATTTGGGCATAAGCAATCTGTTTTTCCCAATTAAGTACTTCTAAGATATTGGCGAAACTCTCATAGATATATGCTAACTTTTTGGCCTTCAGTAAAATCTCTTTGCAATCTTCATAATGGGAGCGTTTGTATAAAACCCGGACACTATAGAGTAAACCTTTGATTTTAAAATCAACGGATGATTTTTCATCGTAGCCATGCAAACTTTTGAGGATTAAATCATAGAGATAAGCTTTAAGCTCTGAATACTTACGACTATATATTTCCTCATTAGCATAAATAATCTCTTTTAATTTTTCATCATCAAAAACTTCCTGTTGATCAATTGCATCAAAAAGAAGAATATATTTACTTGTTTTATCTGTTTTGTTAGTTGTAGTAAGTAATTTAAAATACCGCTTCTCAGAGCCTGAAAGTGACTTGATGAGATTAAATAATTTTATGGAAGGCGTTTTAGGCATAGAAGTAAAATATACTAACTAATATTGAAAACATGAACAAAATCAGTCTAAACTGTATAAATGAAACAAAAATTAGAAAACTGACATATCATTGGAAGTTGGGTTGAGATTAGAATGCACACGTACGTATATTACAAGAGAAATCATTTTTAATCTAAACGAGCGATTATTATGAAACTTGTAAAAACACCTTCCATTGAACAAGCGGCTAAGAGAATTCCCATATTCGTTTCAAACCTACCGAATTCACCAGAGAATAAAGCCGAACAGGTTTATCGAAAAATAGCTTTGCCTACTATGGAAGGAGTTCATTTTGAAAAGGTTGAAGAAATAGTAAGTCTTGAAGCAAAAGGAAACTACACCAACTTACATTTTATTAGTGGAAAAAGATTGCTGGTCTGCAAAACACTTCGTGAAATGGAACAGATCCTTAATGCAGGAAATCAATTTGTTCGAGTACATCGATCGTTTACCATCAACCTGAACTTAATAAAAAAATATATTAAGGGAAAAGGGGGGTATGTAATTATGGATGATAAAAGTGAAATCAGTGTATCAACAGGAAAAAAACAAGATTTTTTGACTGCTCTTGAAATATATTTTGGTGGATGATCATCTAAAGAATTGAAACATCAATGAATTCCTGTTTTTTTGGATAATCAGTTGTATAATGCAAACCTCTGCTTTCCCGACGCATCGAAGCAGAACGAGTAATTAAATAACCAATCGTTATCAAATTTCTCAATTCACATAATTGAGGAGAAATTGAAGTGGTATTATACAGGTCTTCAGTTTCTCTGTAAAGCAAAAGAAGGCGGTCAAAAGCCCTTTTTAAACGAACATTAGAACGAACAATTCCCACATAACTACTCATAATTTCTTTGAGCTCTTTCCAGCTTTGGGTTATCAAAACCATTTCTTCAGGCTCATTCGTTCCAAGAGCATTCCACTCAGGAATTCTCGTATTAATTTCGATTTTATCTATTTTTTCTAATACATCAAGATGAATTCGAAACGCAAAAACCATAGCTTCCAAAAGAGAATTCGATGCCAGGCGATTTGCGCCATGCAATCCAGTGCTGGTGCATTCCCCACAAGCATAGAGGTTTTTTATAGAACTTTGACCCTTTTCATCAACACTGATTCCCCCGCACATATAATGACAAGCAGGAACAACGGGAATCATATCCTTCATAGGATCAATTCCCAGGCTCATACACTTTTCGTAGATAGTTGGAAAATGGTTTATAAAGCGTTCTTTGTCAAGGTGCGTACAATCCAGGCAAACATATTCATCTCCTCTTTTTTTCAATTCATTATCGATGGCTCTGGCAACAATATCACGAGGAGCAAGCGAACGGCGCTTGTCATATTTTTGCATAAATTCTTTTCCATCTTTAGTTTTTAAAATTCCCCCAAAACCACGGACCGCTTCTGAAACTAAAAAATCTGGATTTTCACCAGCAGGATTATAAAGAGCGGTCGGATGAAATTGAACAAATTCCATGTTTTCAAGGCGGCCTTTTGCGCGATAAACCATTGCAATCCCATCACCTGTTGCGATCACAGGATTAGTTGTATTTCTATAAACCTGTCCGGCCCCCCCAGTGGCAACAATAGTTTGTTTGGCTAAAATGGTTTCAATTTCTCCTGTCTCCTTATTTAAAACATAGGCGCCATAACATTCAATGTTCGGCGTAACACGAGTGACCATGTATCCCAACTGATGCTGTGTTATCAGATCTAAGGCAAAGAAATGTTCATGGATTTCAATATTGGAAATTTCTTTTGCACGTTTATTTAAAGTCCTTTGAATTTCCCAACCGGTAAGGTCTTTGTAATGCAGTATGCGATTTTCAGAATGACCTCCTTCCCTACCGAGGTCATATTCTTCAGAGTCATGTCCTTTGTCAAAACGAGCGCCCCAGTCAATAATTTCCTGTACCCTAATCGGACCTTCTTCGACGACAATTTTTACAATTTCTTCGTTACACAATCCATCTCCTGCATCCAAAGTGTCTTCTAAGTGTTTTTTATACGAATCAATCTCAAAATCCCAAACGGCAGCAACGCCACCCTGTGCATAACGCGTATTACTTTCGTTTTTTACTGTTTTTGTTAAAACGGTGAGCTTTAAGTCAGGGCGTTTCTTTGCGATGTTTATTGCAAAAGTTAAACCGGCTATTCCGGAACCGACAATGAGAATATCTGTTTTGATCATTTTTTGAACTATTGGGATAAAAAAATAGTAGGCTAAAATTACTTTTTTGATTTCAGAATCTCACAAAAATAAATGAAATTACGGCCTGCTATTTTTTTCATAAAATAGAATCACAAAAAGTGAAAATTGCAATTAACACACGTTTTTTATTAAAAGACAGGCTGGAAGGCATCGGTTGGTTTACATTTGAGGTGGTAAAACGGTTGGTTGAACAACATCCTGAAGACGAATTTATTTTCCTTTTTGATCGCCCTTTCAGTGATGAATTCATTTTTGGAAAAAACGCCAAAGTGGAAGTTATTTTCCCTCCGGCGAGACATCCTTTATTATGGTATTGGTGGTTTGAATGGTCACTTCCGAAAGTATTAAGAAAACACCAGCCGGATGTATTTCTTTCTCCAGACAATTATCTGAGTTTGAAAAGTGAAGTTAAAACCGTTTTGGTCATGCACGATATTGCACATGTTCACTACCCCGAAGAAGTTCCATTCCTGGCAAGGAAATACTATAATTTTTTTGTGCCTAAGTTTTTAAATAAAGCAGAAAGGATTGTAACCGTTTCAAAGCACGCCAAGGATGATATTCATCAGGTTTATAATATTAACCCATCTAAAATTTCTGTAGCCTGCAATGGGTGCAAGGATTATTTTAAGCCAATTTCGTTAGAAGAAAAGCAAAAGGTTAGAGAGCAGTATGCCGAAGGAGAAGAATACTTTTTTTATATTGGCGCGATCCATCCACGCAAAAATATCCATCGATTAATTTTAGCATTTGATCTTTTTAAAAAGAAAACGGATTCACCAATAAAATTGCTTTTAGGAGGACGCTTTGCATGGCAAACCGGAGAGATTAAAAATGCTTATGAGCGAGCAGAGTTTAAAAAAGACATCGTTTTATTGGGGTATTTGAAAAATGAAGATTTACCGAGATTAATGGGCGCTGCACTTGCTTTAACCTATGTTTCTCTTTTTGAAGGATTCGGAATTCCATTGCTTGAAGCGATGCACACAGAAACGCCGGTTATCACCTCGAATGTTTCCTCTATGCCGGAAGTAGTTGGCGATGCCGGCCTTTTGGTTGACCCTAATAGCATTGAATCCATCGCAAATGCATTAGAACAAATTTATCTGGATAAAGCATTAAGAAAAGTGCTAGTTAAAAAAGGGATACAGCAAAAAGAAAAATTCAATTGGCAAATTGCTACAGATGTTGTGTACAAAGCTTTGCAAGATACTGCCGCGCTAGGTAGTAAGTAGCTTTTTGTTCCTTTGCCACAATACCACACATCCGATTATCCCGATGAGCATGAAAATTACCGCAATGAATTCAGCCTGTGTGGTTTGTAATCCTAATATTTCATTTTTTGGATTGACACGAATTTTTTCAATCCAAAAACGTTCAAAACCATTCATTATCAGATAAATAAAGAATAACATTCCTGCGATTTTAACTCTTTTCCTAATCACCCAAAGCGTGCCACCTAAAATCATCATCATGATAAATTCGTAGACAGAAGTTGGCCAAACAGGATTGGTTAGTTTAGTACAATACCGCCAGGTGCAATCCGGGATTTGAGTAATTTGCTCCCTCAAAAGTTCACCGGTCATCGGATCGTGTTGTTGGCTATCTATAACATTATGTGGATAATCAAAAGCCCACAACCAATCAGGCAACCAGCCAGGGTTTGCTGCAAGATTAATGATGCCCCAATCTCCATCTCCTGAAAAATGACAACCTAGTCGTCCGATGCCATAAGCAATAAGTAAGGCGGGAGCGATGGCATCCATGACATGTATGGGGGCAATTCCTTTTTTCTTTACATAAAAATAAACGGTGATAAAAGCGACGATCAATCCACCATAAATGGCTAAGCCACTTCCAGAGAAAAACTGATCAATCATCTGGCTTAGACTAATTTCACCGTTAAATAATGCACCAACGTCTTCAGCTAAAGCGAATATCTTCGCGCCAATAATCCCCGAAACAGCAGCAAGAACGGTAATGTCACCCATTCGTTCGTAAGGGTGAACTTCAACGACCTTTTCAACAGGCTTGGGTAATTTACTCTTATTCTTTTCCCAAAACTTTATTCCAGCAAAGATTATTGCCAAAATAATACCCCAGCCCCAGGTTCCATCAGTAGAAAATACAACACTTGCTGGATCGTGAATAAAATCATCTTTATGCGAGATGATGTAGAAAAACTTAAAACCCAAAACAAACCCAAACAATCCGTTTAGAAGCAAGTCCATAACAGAAGCCGGTTTTCCTTCAACAACTTTTATTTTCACAGGCTTAAGTAATCCTTCGTCCTCCTTACGTTTTAGTTCTTTTGCAAGCATGAAAGCTGCAGAGAGAATGGCAAAAACAAGAAATAAACCAAACGTTTTTACGATTGAAAAAATATTGTCAGGTTCTGTTCCAATGAGTGCATGAAGAATATAGGAAAGGTCTGGATACATAAGTTTTTGATTATTGTTAGCAAAAATAGACAGCTTGTGATGAATTCCAAGTTTTCACAAAAACTATTTTTTAAAATGCTTATTCTAAAACGAATGAATAAATTTTTAGTGCAGAAATTAACATTTTATTAAACCTTTATTTATATTGGTAGTCTAATTCTCATCTTCTTAGGAAATTGCCAACCATAATTTAGTTAAATAAAAATTTTTTAGAAATCAATTCTATAAAATTTGATCATCGAAATGGAATACTTTTCGAATGCATTATCATTTGACTATTGATTTTAAAAACTATTTTTTAATCGTTAAAAAACGCCATTATGGATAGAAGGACAACCCTCGCTACATTTTTGGGAAAAGGTAGCTCATCTTTGAAAAAAGATTTAAAAACTGAAATTTTTCGAAAAGCTGAAAAAACAGGAACGACTACTACCGGCCTTGACCCATATACCGGTCCATGGGACTATGAGCAGGCAGCACACCTACTTCGAAGAACGATTTATGGGCCAACTTACGCACAAATTAAGGATACTGTTCAAAATGGAATGGACAACGTAGTTACTCAACTTTTAACAGGACAACCCTTGTCTGCTCCTCCACTAAATTACAACTATGATCAAGATCCAAATGTAGCTATCGGCGAAACCTGGATCGATGCACCTTATTCGCTAACGGAGAACTATATCCCTTATCGGAGGCGGTCGCTGGCTGGCTGGACAATGAGTTTGATGTTGAACGAAGGTATTTCGATTAGAGAAAAAATGGTTTTGTTTTGGCACAATCATTTTGTCACGTCAGATATTAACGATCCAAAATTTGTTTATAAATACATTACTCTTTTACGTGAGAATGCGTTAGGCAATTTTAAAGAGCTGGTCAAAAAAATAACCATTGATCCTGCCATGCTTCGCTATCTCAATGGAAATGAAAACACTAAAATAGCTCCCAATGAAAACTATGCCCGCGAATTGATGGAACTGTTTACGCTTGGGAAAGGTGAATTGGCAGGCCCAGGAGATTATACTACATTTACAGAAGACGATGTAGTGGCAGTCGCGAGAGTTTTGACAGGCTGGAGAGATGTCGGTTATTTCACTTTAGAATTTAATCCAGTCGATTCTGTATTTATTCCAAATAGACACGATACAGACCCTAAACAATTGTCCCATCGATTTGATAATGTAGTTATCAACAATAATAATGAACAGGAATATGCAGATTTGATTGATATTATTTTTCAAAAAGAAGAAGTATCAAAATTCATTTGCAGGAAGCTATATCGATGGTTTCTTTATTATAATATTGATGATAATATTGAGCAAAATGTTATTGTTCCAATGGCTCAAATGTTAGTTGACAACAACTTCGAAATTGCTCCAGTTTTGGAAGCGCTTCTCAAAAGCGAGCACTTTTATGACCCTGAAAATTATGGATGTATGATCAAAAATCCGATGGATTTTTCAATAGCCCTAATCAATCAGTTTGAAGTGCAAATTCCAAATGATCTTGAATTACAATATCAGACCTGGTTAACATTGTATGATATTCCTGCTGTATTACAAATGCAATATTATAATCCACCAAGTGTAGCCGGCTGGACAGCCTATTATCAGGAACCATCTTATTATCAAATTTGGACTAACTCAGTTACACTTCCTTTCAGAGCACTATATGTTGGGCTTATGCTTACGACAGGTATCAATATTCCCGGCGATAATCCTGTCATTGATGTGTTGGCGTTTGTAGATTCGATTGATGATCCGTATGATGTAAATAATGTAATTGATGAGTTTATAAAAATTCTATTCAGTAAGGATATTGCCGATAATCAAAAACTGTTTTTTAAAAATGTTTTGATTCCCGGACTACCCGATTTTGAATGGAACGTAGAATATACTGAATATGTAAGTGATCCTGGAAACGAAACGGTAGCTACATCAATAAGAAATAAGCTGATCAATCTTTTATATGTAATGCTCACGATGCCGGAATATCATCTGAGTTAAGCGAAAATGGATCATTTAATTTGAATAACCTTTCTAAATATAAATAAATGAAACGGAGAAAATTTTTACAAACAACATCCGCGGCAAGTATCCCACTATTTCTAGGCGGAATGAAAGTGGGCGCGTTGCCAAAATCTTCTTTTTTTCCAACGATTAATGACTCTGATCGTGTTTTGGTTTTAATACAACTCAATGGCGGAAATGATGGATTGAATACCCTGATCCCGCTCGATCAATATAGTAACCTTGCTAATGCCCGTCAAAATATTCTGATTCCGGAAAACAATGTCCTGCAACTGGAAGATGGAATTGGATTACATCCGGTGATGACAGGTATGAAGTCACTTTACGATAATGCGAAAATGAATATCGTACAAAGTGTTGGATATCCCAATCAAAATCGCTCGCATTTTCGGTCGCTTGATATTTGGACCTCAGGATCTGATGCAAATGAGTTTTTAACAACAGGTTGGCTAGGCCGGTATTTCAATGATTTACATCCAGACTTTCCTGGAGACTATCCAAACGAAGAATGTCCGGACCCATTTGCTATCACATTAGGTTCGATTGTTTCAGAAACTTGTCAGGGGCCGTCGACCAATTTCAGTATGGCGCTGGCCGATCCGAATAATTTAACAACGATTATTGAAGGAGAGGAAGGAAGTTTGGATTTAAATACTTGCTATGGTTATGAACTGGACTTTTTGCGTACTTCAATTAAACAGACGAATGCTTATTCGGAGTCTATTGAAACAGCGGCGAATAATGGAAACAATATTGCTCAATATCCCGGAGACAACAGATTGGCCGAACAGTTGAAGATTATTGCTCAATTGATTTCGGGAGGTTTGCAAACGCAGGTGTACGTTGTAAATTTAGGTGGGTTTGACACTCATGCTGCTCAAATTGCAGATAGCACTACAACCGGATTGCATGCTGATTTACTAAAAACGCTCTCTGATGCTGTTGCAGCCTTCCAGGAAGATCTCCAACTTTTGGCATTGGATGAGCGAGTGGTTGGAATGACCTTTTCAGAATTTGGACGACGCATTCGCTCCAATGATAGCCTGGGTACAGATCACGGGACAGCTGCCCCTCTATTTGTTTTTGGCTCTTGTATCAACGCTGCCATAATTGGTAATAATCCTGAAATCCCTGAACAGGTTGATAATCAGGAAGGCGTTCCTATGCAATATGATTTCCGATCCGTTTATGGATCCATTTTGATGGATTGGTTTGAAGTGTCAGAAGAAGATGTGAAAAGTCTATTGTTTGAAGAGTTTCAACATATTCCAATCATCCAATTATGTACTTCAACGTCAACGATTGATCCGGCAAAAGAAGGAGGAGAAATTGAAACATATAATTTCCCCAATCCATTTAAAGATTGGACAACAATCGTTTTTACAACTAAAAACGAATGGGCAAGAGTGAGCATTTATGATGTTTTGGGAAATGAACTTCAGGTTCTTGCGGAGCGACAGTTTTCAGCTGGAGAACATAAAATAAATTTTGAAGCCCGACATCTTCCTGCTGGAAACTACTATTATCGAATAGTTACAAAAGATCGGCAGAAAACTAGAGGAATGGTGAAAAGTTAAACATATTCGAAAACATTCTCTGGAATGTCCATCACAATTACATCCAAATTGCCATTGTCGTTGATATTCATCAATTGGACGGTGGCGATTTGGTTTATAAGGGAAAGATCAATTGTGGTTTCGATTTTGAGATAATTATCTGTGAAGCCGGTCATCAGTTTGGGGTCTTTGTGCATTTCAAAAAGAACATCCCGTCGTCGACCTAAAAATTGATTATAAAAATGCCTTTTCTTCTTTTCTGATAAAATTCGAAGCATTTCATTTCTTCGGCGGCGTTCTTCAACGGGAACAATGCCTTCCATTTCAGCAGCCAAAGTGTTTGGTCTTTCTGAGTAGGTAAAAACGTGTAGATAAGAAATATCGAGATCATTTATAAACCGGTAACTTTCCAGAAAGTCTTCTTCCGTTTCTCCCGGAAAGCCAACAATTACATCGACACCAATGCACGCATGAGGCATCAGATGTTTAATTTTTTTAACTCGATCGGCATACAATTCTCGTTTGTATCGCCGGCGCATTTTTCGAAGTTGTTTGTCATTACCAGATTGCAATGGCATATGAAAATGGGGAACAAAAAGGTCAGATTGAGCGACAAACTCAATTACTTCATCAGTACAAAGATTCGGTTCAATGGAAGAAATTCGAAAACGTTCAATACCTTCAACTTTATCCAGTTCACGGATCAGGTCAATAAACAGTGCTTCTTTTTTCGGTTTCGTTCCTTCGATGACTTCGGTTCCATTTCCGAAATCGCCTAGATTGACTCCAGTCAAAACAATTTCTTTTACACCTGCGGCAGCAATCTTTTGCGCATTTTTCACTGCATTTTCAATAGTATCACTTCTGCTTTTTCCGCGAGCCAAAGGAATGGTACAAAAAGAACATTTATAATCGCAACCATCCTGAACTTTTAAAAACGAACGGGTGCGGTCACCAAAAGAAAATGAATTGACAAAATCTTTAGCTTCCCGAACTTCACCGGCATGGACAAGCCCTTTATCAGGAGACTTTGAAAGGTCATTGATGTAGTCGAGAATTTTGAATTTTTCAGCAGCACCAAGCACCAAATCTACTCCTTCGATTGATGCAATTTCGTTTGGTTTCAATTGGGCATAGCAACCAACCACCACCACAAAAGCATGAGGAGTATGTCGCAATGCACGACGAACAATTTGGCGGCATTTGCGATCTGCAAAATCTGTCACCGAGCAAGTATTGATCACATAAATGTCTGCGCCATCTTCAAATTTCACTTCAGCGTAACCATTATCTTCAAACAACCTGCCGATGGAAGACGTTTCAGAATAATTGAGCTTACAGCCCAAAGTATAAAATGCTACTGTTCGTGGTGTTGCCATTAACCTGAATTCAAATTATTTAAAAAGCGATTACAAAGGTATGTTTTTTTGAAAATCTAAAAAACTTCTTTTAACCGCTTTTTCAAAGCGAATAATTCGTCTCGATATTGCGCTGCGGTGATGAAGTCGAGATCTTTGGCCGCAGCTTTCATTTTTCGTTCCGTTTCTTCAACCATTTTTTCTATTTGATCGCGATTCAAATAACTAACGATCGGATCAGCAGCTAGGCTGGGTTCTTCTGATTCAATATATGCATTTGATTTTTTACCACGGATATCCAAAATTGACCCCTGACTCAATATTTCTTCTCTTGTTTTGGTGACAGTACTCGGAGTAATATTGTGTTCCTTATTGTAAGCCATTTGAATAGAACGACGACGATTTGTTTCTTCAATCGTTATTCGCATAGAGTTGGTGATTTTGTCCGCATAAAAAATGACCAGGCCGTTTGAATTACGAGCTGCCCGACCAGCCGTTTGAGTTAATGAACGGGCATTTCTTAAAAACCCTTCTTTGTCAGCATCAAGAATCGCAACGAGTGAGACTTCAGGCAAGTCAAGCCCTTCTCTCAAAAGATTGACGCCAATCAAAACATCAAAGCCACCCAAACGAAGATCTCTTAAAATTTCAACGCGCTCCATGGTATCTACTTCAGAATGGATGTATCGACAATTTACATTCAACCGAGCCATATATTTAGCCAGCTCTTCTGCCATCCGTTTTGTTAGGGTTGTAATTAAAACGCGTTCTCCCACTTCAATTCTTTGATTGACCTCATCGAGCAAATCGTCAATTTGGTTTAAACTTGGACGAACTTCAATCGGAGGATCGAGTAAGCCGGTAGGGCGAATTATTTGTTCTACAATTAACCCATCGGTTTGCTCCAATTCATAATCGGCTGGTGTTGCACTGACGAAAATAACCTGATTGATCATCGATTCAAACTCACTAAAATTTAAGGGCCGGTTATCCATAGCAGAGGGCAAGCGGAAACCATAATTGACCAGGTTTAATTTCCGAGCACGATCGCCTCCCCACATTCCCCGAACCTGGGGAAGTGTAACGTGGCTTTCATCAATGACCATTAAATAATCATCCGGAAAATAATCCAGCAAACAGAACGGACGAGTCCCTGGTTTTCTACCATCAAAAAAGCGAGAATAGTTTTCTACACCGGTACAATAGCCCAGTTCTTTCATCATTTCCAAGTCAAAAGTAACCCTTTCCTTAATCCGCTTTGCTTCAAGATGTCGCCCTTCTTCAACAAAATAATTTTCCTGAGCAACCATCTCATCTTGAATTTCTCTGATAATTCCATGAATTCGATCTTTCGGCGCAATGTATAAGTTTGCGGGAAATATTGCTGCATTTTCCATACTTTCAATTCGTTTTCCGCTTTCAATTTCAATTCGCTCGATCTCTTCAATTTCATCGCCATAAAAAGTCACACGATAACCATAGTCCACGTATGGCAAATTAATATCCACGGTATCTCCACGCACCCGAAATGTTGCCCTGTCAAAGGTCACTTCGGTCCTGGAATATAGGATTTCTACCAAACTGTATAAAAAAGAATTCCGCGTAAGCACCTGTCCCCGATATATTCGGATAATTCCAGATTTATAATCCTCGGGATTTCCCATACCGTAAATGCAGGAAACGGATGCAACAATAATGATATCTCTTCGGCCGGAAAGCAAAGAGGAAGTAGCTCGCAACCGCAATTTGTCAACCTCTTCGTTAATCTGTAAATCTTTTTCTATAAAAGTATCAGAAACGGTAATGTAGGCTTCTGGTTGATAATAGTCGTAATAAGAAACAAAATACTCTACAGCATTATTCGGAAAAAACTCTTTGAACTCTCCGTAAAGCTGAGCAGTCAATGTTTTATTGTGAGTCAGAACCAAGGTTGGTCGATCCAGTTTTTGGATTAGATTAGCAATGGTGAAAGTTTTACCAGAGCCTGTAACACCTAATAAACATTGGGCTCTTTCACCTGATTGCACGCCATCGATCAATTGTTGGATGGCTTGTGGTTGGTCACCGGTAGGTTGGAAAGGGGAAACAAGTTCGAAACTCATGTTTTCTTTGAAAAATGATTAAGAGAATAAAGATACAATCATTATCGCAAAGTAATAAACTGAGAAAAAAGGAACTTGTTCACCTTTTGATGTTCATGATTGTATTCTTCAGTAACCTTTCCTTCGGTTCATATTTTTTAAATAGCTTTTTTTACGTAGTACATGTCAATTTCCCCCATATTTTTAGCAGCCACTTTGCCACGGTATTGACATTCAAAATTGTATTTGACCATTTGGAAAGTGCTGTTAGAAATATTGACTTCTCCTTCTTTGCAATTGGCTTCCATACGCGCAGCAATATTTACGGTTTCTCCCCAAATATCATAGGCAAACTTGTTTACACCAACAACTCCTGCGACTACAGGGCCTGTATGAACGCCAACGCGGGCTTCAAAATAAGGCTCTCCTTTCTTTATTTTTTCCTTTTTATAATCCTCTAAAAATTCTTGCATTTCAAGTGCTGCTTTAACTATTTTGAATGGGATGGTTTTGCGATTCACCAAACCTGAGGCACACATATATGCATCACCAATTGTCTTTATTTTTTCAACTTCATGTTGGGAAATGATATAATCAAAACCTCGAAAGCAATAATCCAACTCATGTACAAGCTGTTCCGGAGTCAACTGCTCAGCGATTGTTGTAAAGTTTTTAAAATCAGCCATCAAAACAGTAGCATCATCAAATTTTCGGGCAGCAGCTTTTCCATTTTCTTTCAACTCCTCAGCAATATTCGCCGGAAGAATATTTAAAAGTAATTCATCGGATCTGTGGCGTTCCTCTTCGATGATTTTATTTTTTTCTTCGAGGGCTATATTGGCATTCTTTTTTGTTTTAAACCGTGCATAAAACAAAACTGCCAGGAGAACAATAAAAAGAAACGCAAATGAAAGAACCATCAAAAGATTTTTATTTTGAGTAGCCTCTAATTCTGCATTTTTCAGTTCCAATTCTGCTTCTTTTAATAAATAAGATTTTTCCAGCGTATCTCGATTGAGTTCTTGTACTTGTTTTTCTTTTCGGCGTGCACGTCGTTCCGCTTTTTCTTTCGCTTCCGAGACGGTTGCAAGTGCTTCCTCTTTTTCAAAAACTTGTTTTTCGACATCCTCCTTTTCGAGAATTAATTCATCATGCTTTTCAACGAGTTGGCTTTTGTCTCTGCTGAGTTGATTTCTTTCATTTCTTAAAAGAGCAATTTCGTTTTCAAGATCTCTCTTGCCTCTTTCCATCTGGGTTTGCTCTTTTTTAAGTTGCACCTTTTGATTATCATAATTACGTTCGAGAGCGCTAATACTCACCCCTCTATTACTGAAATATTCAAACGCTTCCTGATTAATTTCATATGCTTTTCTATAGTTTCTCTTTTTGACAGCCAGTTTACTACGTTGATCTACGCTTTTTATAATAAGGTCAGAATCTTTAGCTTGCTTTGCATACTTTAGTGCGGTTTTAAGCCAGACTTCTGCATTTCTATCATCTCTTTTTCTTAAGTTGGCCATTGCTTTTAGGTAGGCGGATTCAGCCGCCAGGCCATAATTTTTCAATTTATTTGCATAATCAAAAGCTTTTCCGGAATAGTCCATGGCCTTTTCAGGATCCTTGCTGAGATGAGCTTCTGCAAGGTTATAGTTAGCGATCATCTTTTCTTTGGACGACTCTGCAGCACTAAGCTCTTTTTCCAGCTGATTTATGGTCTTCTGGGCAGAAAGTGAAAGCGAAACGAATAAAAGTAATATTACCGCAAAGGGTTTCATTTAAAGAATTTTTCAAGGCACAAAATACGAACGCTCTATTTTGAATAGCAAATTTGAACAAAAAATGCATGGTATTTTATACGGAGGATAATCTTTTTTGCTGCAAATAAAACACCAACAAACCTAACCAATTGTTATTGGAAATGTTAATACTTATACAACGGCTTTTAAAAGAGAAAAACAAAAATGAATCTGAATTATAAAACAGAAGGACAGGGCTATCCGATAATCATTTTACATGGCCTTTTTGGAACTTTAGATAATTGGCAAATCATAGCTAAAAAACTGGCAGAGAAATATTTGGTTTACACTGTGGATCAACGAAACCATGGTCGATCGCCTCATGATTTGGAAATGAACTATAAAATTATGGCTGAAGACCTTCAAGAATTTATGGAGAAACAATGGATCCATAAAGCCATTATTTTGGGTCATTCGATGGGAGGAAAAACGGCAATGCAATTTGCTCTTGATTTTCCGGAAATGGTTGAAAAATTAATTGTCGTTGACATCGGGCCTTTTTCAAACAATGGAGGGCATGAACTTATTTTTGAGGCCTTGCGCGCCTTGGACCTTGAAAAAATAAAAACGCGCAAAGATGCAGATGACATTTTGAAAATAAAAATTTCAGATTTTGGGGTCAGGCAGTTTTTATTAAAAAACTTGAGTAGAAGCAAAGAGGGGGACTATTATTGGAAAATGAACCTTCCTGTGATCCATGATCATTACGATGAAATATTAGCTAAAGTTGATGTAGTCCATCCTTTTGAAGGCGAAACATTATTCATTCGTGGAGGTAAATCTAACTACATAGGTGTTGAAGAATTTCCTTCTTTTAAAAAAAGTTTTCCTAATGCTCAATTACAAACAATAGCAAATGCAGGACATTGGGTGCATGCTGAGCAACCAGAACAACTGTTGGAAACGGTTTTATCTTTTTTGAATAATTAAATGAAAAAATTATTCTGGCACTGTTTTTTGTTTACAATAAAAGTATTCCCCGTTTATTATTCTCCCCTGATTCTTAAAAACCCCTTTTCTGTTTTAGTGTTATTTATTTAAGATTGTGTTGATAAGCTAAATTGCAAATGAGGCTTTCACCGATGTTTTAGTCATTAAGGAAAACTTAAATGCATTGTTTGTTTTGAAAGTTTTCTGATTAAACGTTACTTTGAAAAACATTTCTTATGAAAAATATCGTTGAAGGAAAAGAGAAATTTCTGCACAGCTTTTAAATTCTAAAGATTCTAATTATGAATAAGATGAAACGGTCATTAAAAATAGTTGCCATCGTGATGATTGGCTTTCTGGGAGTAGCAACAATTAGTTCGGACCACAATAAATATTTTGAGATTTCTAAAAACATAGAAATTTATACAAACCTTTATAAAGAAATAAATACTTATTATGTTGATGATCTTGATCCGGCAAAATTGATGCGAACGGGTGTTGATGCTATGTTGGAATCACTTGATCCATACACCAACTATATTTCAGAATCAGAGATCGAAGGATTTCGCTATATAACAGATGGTAAATATAACGGCATTGGAGCCATGATTAGAAAAATCGATGATTATGTAACAATCACGGAGCCTTACGATAATTGTCCTGCTCAAAAGGCAGGATTGAAAGCAGGAGATGTTGTTATAGAAGTTGACGGTAAATCTACGAAAGGAAAAAGTACAGATGATGTGAGTGCCATTCTTAAAGGATTCCCAGGCACAGAAGTAATTCTTACGATTAAGCGCCCTGGCGAGAGTAAAGAATTGAAAATAACCCTTGTCCGCGATGAAGTTGTTGTACCAAATGTCCCTTATTCTGGAATGGTCAATGAAGATATTGGATATGTTTCTTTGTCTACTTTTACTAGAAACGCAGGTAAAAATGTTGGAGATGCCTTGAAAAAACTAAAAGAAGAAAACCCAAATCTGAAAGGAGTTATTTTTGACCTTCGCGGAAATGGAGGTGGATTATTAACTGAAGCGGTGAATGTTTCGAATGTATTTATCCCAAAAGGAGAAATGGTTGTAACCACAAAAGGAAAAGTTGCTGATTGGGACAGAAGTTTCAAAACATTAAATCGTCCAGTTGATGAAGAAACACCTTTGATTTTATTGATTGATAAAGGCTCTGCTTCTGCTTCAGAAATCGTTTCAGGAGTTATTCAAGACCTTGATCGGGGTGTTTTGATTGGCCAGCGGTCTTATGGGAAAGGATTGGTTCAGAACACAAGGGATGTTGGTTATAATTCAAAAGTAAAAATGACAACGGCTAAATATTATATTCCAAGTGGTAGATGTATTCAGGGAGTGAGTTATAAAAATGGAGAACCAATTGATATTCCCGATTCATTGCGTACGAATTTTAAAACCAAAAATGGAAGACTTGTACAAGATGGCGGTGGAGTTAAACCAGATGTCTTTATTGATCATCCATCAAATTTTAATATTATAGTTGACCTTTGGCGCAAAAACATGGTTTTTAATTATGTGACACAATATTGCCTCGAAAACAAAAATGTGCCTGAAATTGCAGATCTTGAATTTACAAATTTTGATAAATTTATTCAATTTCTTTCTGATGAAGGTTTTGAATATGAAACGGGAAGTGAGAAATTGTTAGCCGAATTAAAAGCGCAGGCGGAAAAAGAAAAAATGATATCTTCCTTTCAAGGTGAAATAAAAATCATCGAAAACAAAATTGAAGCGGAAAAGAAAAA
Organism: uncultured Saprospiraceae bacterium; assembly: GCA_963793295.1. Lineage (GTDB taxonomy): Bacteria > Bacteroidota > Bacteroidia > Chitinophagales > Saprospiraceae > JAHDHW01. Next base: position 387,497 of record CAWBZX010000013.1, read on the forward strand.
TGAGCTTTTAAAACACAAAGAAGCCATAACAGATATCATTGAAAAAGAAATTGCAAGCCGCTATTATTACCAGAAAGGAAAAATCCAGGTTGGTTTAAAAAATGACAAAGAAATCAAAGAGGCAATTGCGATACTCAACGATTCAGATCGATATAAAAGCATACTAACGCAGCAATAAGTTATTCTAAAAATCTAATAAAAAGCGGCTTAAATATTTTAAATTTAAGCCGCTTTTTGTTTTTTCTCAATGGTTAAAAAAGAAGATGTCAACAATTCTGAACATAGAAACCGCAACAGATGTTTGCTCCGTTTGTATTAGCAAAAATGGAGAAACAATAATTATTAAAGATGCTGATAATGAATACTCGCATACTTCTAAAATCACAATTTTGATTGAACGCTGCTTTGCAGAAGCGGGGTTGACGCTTAAACAAATAGATGCAGTAGCTGTAAGTGAAGGACCTGGTTCATACACTTCATTAAGAGTAGGTGTTTCGACAGCTAAAGGAATCTGTTATGCTCTAGACAAACCGTTGATTGCAATAAACACTTTAAAGTCTATAGCATTATCCACGTTGAAGAAAGAGAAACAAAATGCTATTTATGCGCCGATGATTGATGCCCGTCGGATGGAAGTTTATACTTCCATGTTTGATGAAGAGATGAATCTTATTGAAGATACTCAAGCGAAAATTATTGATGAAAGCTCTTTTCATAATTATTTTGATAAAGGCTATACCATTATTTTTAGTGGCAATGGTGCTCCAAAATGTCAAAACGTGATTAAATCTCCACAAGCGATTTTTAGTTCTGAAATTTGTTCAGCAGCCAATCTTGTACCCTTTTCCTTTATAGCATTTCAAAATAATGATTTTTGCGATGTAGCGTATTTTTCTCCTTCATATTTCAAGTCTCCCAACATTACAATTTCCCGTAAAACATTATAAAAATATACACATTGTGAAAATTTATGATTATTGAAATAAAATTTTTATTTTTGACTAGTAATCAATAGAATTATACCTTAGAAGATATTTTAATGTTTTACTTTGGTATAGTTTTTGGCTCCCTATGAGCAGTATTATTTAATTATAAAAAACATCAATATGAGAAAGCAGAAAAACGAAACCGTCATTTTAAAGAAGGGGAAAAAAGACATACAACTTGACTATTCTGAATTAAGAAAAGCAGTATTAGTATTAAGAGCTGTTAATCACAAATTACGTCAAAGTATTATTGATTTGCTGGAAGAAAATGAAAAAATGACGGTTACAGATATTTACATCAAACTAAGATTAGAACAATCTGTAGCATCACAACATTTAGCAATTTTAAGAAGAGCTGGTGTTGTTGCAACAGAGCGTCAAGGAAAGTTTATTTATTATTCTCTTGACAACGAAAGATTATCCCAAATATCCCGATTAGTTGAAGAATTGGCCGCATAATTATAAAACATAGTATTTTATCTAATAAAACCAAATAATGTACGTACATGCAATAGATTAGAATACTAATTATACGTCAATTTTATAACTCATTTTAGCAAAAAATGCTGTGAATCAATGGATTCACAGCATTTTTTTGTTGTATCTTTTGTAAAAATAAATAAAAATCGCATATTTGCTAAGTAAATAAAAAACAATTCTTTAATCAAAACCGTATCTATGAGAAAGGCTAAAGTTACAATTAACAACGAGAAGCTTCAAATCTCGTCAGAGATACTCAGAGCGCTTGCGCATCCCCTTAGAATGCGGATACTTGAGTTTATTGACAATCACAAAACGATTAACGTAAATAAAATTTATAACACCCTTAAACTTGAGCAATCTATAACCTCACAGCACCTTAGAATTTTAAGACTTGCTGGTATAGTCATAACAAGTCGTGAAGGAAAGTTCATTCATTACAGCATAGATTACTCTAAAGTTTCCAATGTTTTAAAATCTGTAGATTCATTTTTGGGGGTTGATTAAATAAAAATTACTTAGTCCTTTCTAAAAAAAATGCGATGTATATCAAAATACATCGCATTTTTTTTAGAAAGGAGCGAGCAAACTTCATGGCGTAGGATGCTCGCTTTTTGAAATATCTTTTTTGGATTCTGAATTTTCTTCATTTGTTGCTGAGGATTGTTCCATGGTTTCAACATTGATTTCTCCTTTTTTCTCTTGGGAACTAAAAAAGTTTCGATGAAAAAGGATAATACTTAGGACTCCTAATGTAATGGACATGTCTGCTATATTAAAAACAGGGCGAAAAAATAGAAATTGATCTCCTCCCCAGAAAGGAAACCAATTTGGAAATTGACCTTCAAATAAAGGAAAATATAACATGTCAACAACTTTCCCGTGTAAAAATCCAGCATATCCCCCATTTTCAGGAAATAAGGTTGCTAAATGTCCATGATATGATTCTGAAAATATCAATCCATAAAAAGCACTATCGATTATATTTCCAATAGCACCTGCCAGAATAAGGGCAAAACTAATCAATAACCCCATTTTAGCTTCTGCCTTAATCAATAAACTGATATAATAAGACAAAACAAAAACAGCTGTAATCCTAAATAGACTTAATGCTAACTTTCCGTAAAAACCACCAAGAGAAAGTCCAAACGCCATTCCATTGTTTTCAACAAAATGCAATCTAGCCCAATCCAAGCCCAATAATGAAATTTCCTGACCATATGAAAGGTGTGTTTTAATCCAAACCTTTAACCCTTGGTCAATTATCAAAACAAGCAATACAACAAGGAATACTTTAAGAGATTTTTTCAAAGCTATTTTTAGTTATTTCAATATTTTTATTATTGAAAAAAGGTATTAAATTAATAAGTTTGTTAATACGGTTTTTTATCATTTATCTACGTATTAACGAATTGAACACTAGCAGTGTTTAAAAATAAGATGCAAAAATATCAAATTTGGAAGAGCAAAAAAGAAAAACCGGGCTTTATATAAAATAAAACAATACATTATTTTCAAAGGGCATAATAAAAATAGCGATTACACCAATCGTTAATTAGTATAATCGCTATTTTGCTTTTAGCAATATTATTAATATTATAAACTAATTAATTATTAATATTCTGTTGCTTGGCTTCAATACTTAGTGTAGCATGAGGAACAGCACGCAAGCGCTCTTTTGAGATTAATTTTCCTGAAACTCTGCAAATGCCATAAATTTTATTCTTAATTCGAATTTTTGCATTTTCAAGATGCTGCATATGCTTTGTGACACGGGCAGCCAAGGTTGACAAGCGCTCATTTTCAGCAGTTCCTATTCCGTCATCCAGGCCTTTAGCTTTAGAGTCCGGATTATCGGCCATCTCTGTTAATTGATTTAAATAAAAGGCGAGCTCTTTTCTGGATTTTTCTAATTTTTTGTCAATGATTTGTTCAAACTCTTCCAGTTCTTTATCACCATAACGCGTTTTAATCGCTTTCTCACTCATGATATTATAATTTATGTTTGTCTAAAAAAATGTTTAAATGATTTTGCAGTCAAACAAATCGAAATAAACATTTGAAATGATTATTTTTTTTAAAACGATGCTGCAAAAATAATTAATTTTTAATTAAAATCAAGTTAATTTTTTGAAGGCCAGAAAACTATAAATGATCTTCTTTTTAAAATTGTTTTGTTGCCTTTTTTGTCAAATGAGTTGTCATTACATCATCTAATCCTAAAGCCTTTGCCATTTTTATATCTTCATTGAAGCCTATCAGATCTCCTGAAAGCTTCTTTATTATTGCACGATTATAGTAAGCTTCCGCATTCTTAGGACTTAGATAAATGGTTTTGTTGTAATCATCAAGTGCATTTTTAAAAAGCCCTAAAAAGTGAAAACTTATTGCTCGATGATAGAAATATTCAGATTTTTCAACGGGGCTATTTTCGATTGCAAAGGTGAAATCAACAACTGATGCTGTATAATCTTCTAAATCAAATTTCAATAGGCCACATAAAAAGTATAGTTCTTGATTATTTGGATCCAAATCGATCGCTTTTTCACAATCTTTCAAAGCTTCTTTGTACCTTTTTAATGCCTGAAGAGCTTTGGCTCTGTTGGCAAATAATATACTTTCCGAAGGCGACTTTTCAATTGCCTTGTTATAGTCCTCAAGCGATTCAAAAATATTGCCAGATATAAATTTTATGGTAGCAATATTATTTAAAACCTTAGTATTATTTGGGTCTAAGAGATAGCTTTGATTGAAATCTTTCAAGGCTTTTTTATATAGTTTTCTATTTGAAAAACAAATTCCTCTCAGATAATAGGGTTGCGCAAATTTTGGATTATGGTTGATCACAATTGAAAAATCACGAGATGCATTTTTGAAATCATTTATATCAAAATAGACATTTCCTCGGCTATAATAAGCTGCGGTCAATTCTGGATCAAAAACAACTGCTTTTGAGAAATCGGTAATCGATTTCTGATAATTTTGTATACTAAAATACGAGTTGCCACGCTCGAGAAAAGTATTTGCGTTTTCATCATTTAATTGCAAGGCATAGGTATAATTAATAATAGCTTCTCCATGATTTCCTTCAATAGCAAGTAATTTTGCACGGTCACAGTAAAATTTTTCGTTACGCTCTTTATCTGCATTAGAGGAGGTATGTCCTTGTTTTTGATTTAAGTCAGAAAAACCATCATTACTATTCTTCATTGTTTGGCTAACTTTTTTAGGTGGAATTTCTTTGGGAATAAAAGCTTTTATTTTAAAATCATGTTCCGGAAAGCTAACTTCTTCGGCAGCAAATAATTTATATGCAACAGTTTCTTGTAAAAAAGATTCATCAATTTTTACACCTTCCTCAGCGTAGGTAAATCCAAATTGTTGGTCTGATGATTTTTCCTGAACAGCTCCAATTCCTTTTGCTGTAAATTCCTCTTCTTGGAAATTAGATGAATTAAAATCCGAAGATTTAATACTTTTTTGGGCAGCTATATTTTCCGGATCAAATTTTATTGCTTTTTGCCAATCTTCCATCGCTTTCTTTTTATTTCCTAAAAGATAATAAGATTGTCCGCGGTTACTCAAAGCTTCAGAATATTCGGGATTAATAATTAATGCCTGATCAAAATCGAGTATTGCATCTTCAAAGAGACCTTGGAAATGAAACACAAGCCCTCTATAATTCAGATATAATTCTTTTTTGTGATCAAGTTGGATTGCTTTATTGAAATTTTCAAGAGCAGCCTGATATTCTGCCTGTTTATATTTTATTAAACCAATGCCATAATATGCGGAAGCATTATTAAAATCTAATCTTGAAGATTCCAAAAAATCAACGAGTGCTTTTTCAGAATCATCTTGATCCAGCCAGAAGAATCCACGATTGACATAAGTGTAACTATTTGGCATTATTTCCAAAGCGGTATTAAAGTCTATTAAGGCTTCATCAATCATTCCAAGTTTTAGATATGCGTTCGCTCTATTGTTATAAATTCGTTCATCATCTGGCATGATTCGTAAAGCTTCGGTATAAAATTGAATTGCATTGTGGTAATCGCCCAAAGCATAAAATACATCTCCTTTATTGATATAGGCTTCGTAATCAAAAGGATCTTTTTCCAATGCTTCGTCAAAATCATTCAATGCTTTTTTATACTCTTTAAGCATACTCGAGGCCATCCCCCTGTTTACTAAATGAAGGCTCGTCACAGAATTTTTCAAAACGAGATTATAATCTTTTATAGCGCCTTCAGCATCATGCAGCAGGTAGCGTATACGCGCTCGTTGCTCATAAGCTTGAACATCGTTAGGGGTGATGCTAATAAGGGTGTTAAAATCTATTAAGGCTTTATTATATTTTTCTAATTCATAATAAGCCAATCCACGATTATAAAGTGCTTTAATATGGTCACGATCTATTATTAGCGCTTCCGAATAATAATTTACCGCTTTATCAAAATCGTTGTTTTTGTGGAATTCGACACCCCGTTTATAAAATGATTCTGCAGTTAGTTGAGGATATAAATTGTTTGAGGGTTGGGAGTCTAATGAAGAAGAATAAATTAAAAATATCAATATTGAAAAAAGGGAGTACGTGGATAAATTCATGATGAGCTATTTTGAAATAGGAAAAACAGGCACTTAGCAAACACATGTCTACGAAAACAAATGTGTTTTTGTTTTAATGTGTCATCAAATTGTTTGCCAGTTTTAATAAATTTTACTTCGTGGGAGATAATGAGAAAAAGGGCATCTGGAATAAAAAAAACAAATATTTTTTTGTTACATGTATCGTGTGTGCTAGAATATGATCTTAGATTGAAAATGAGATAATGTTAAATAGTCATAATCAATAATTTGATTATACAGAAAGTTCCGGACACATTACGTTTTTATATAAATTAAAATAAGTATAAATGTTTTGATGGCTTACAAATATATTTAATATTATTAAAAAAGGAATAAATAAAAAATCTTGGTTCGATAAAAATTTATTCCGATTGAGTATTTTAATTTAGATTATTCTTTTTTCATAAATTTTTTTATCGTGTTGGAAAACAGAAATTAATGCGTTATAAAAAAACCAAATATGTTGCAACAAGACCAACACATAGCAATAATATGATATATTATAATTACCTGTCACAGTATATAAGAAAAAAAGGTAGTCGGGCGCCTGTTTGTCTTGACTATACATTTAAAATAAACTTATATTTGTTTCGATTGATGCCGATCAACTTACTATGAGACAACTATGAGGAAATATCTATTTAGTAAGTCATTGGCAAATTATTTAATTTTTCTACCAATGTACTTACATCAATCAAACAAGATAGAATGGTATGCTTCGGCAGGCCATTAGGAAAAAATATCAATTTAGATTGATGGTAGTTTATTGGTGATTTTATCACAAAAAATTGCCGCTTTATTATGAGAAAACAATTGCACTATGTAACCCTATTATTACTTTTTTTTAACGTCAATACTCTTTTTGGCGAAAACTACGTGGACCTGTATATTAATACTTACAAGGATATCGCGATACGAGAAATGATGAGGAGTGGTATTCCCGCGAGTATCACGCTTGCTCAGGGAATACATGAATCTTCGTGGGGAAGAGGAGAGCTAGCGCTGAATTCAAACAATCATTTTGGAATTAAATGTAAAGATTATTGGGAGGGTCCTTCATTTTATTATGAAGATGATGATTTTGACAATCAGGGTAAACTTATGAAATCATGCTTTCGAGCATACGAAAACCCGGAAAGGTCATATATTGATCACACTGATTTTTTAATGAACACTGCCCATTACCAAGTTTTATTCAATTATAGTAATACAGATTATATGCGCTGGGCGAAAGGTTTGAAAAAATGCGGCTACGCAACAGATAAAGAATACGCAAATAAATTAATTCGGACCATAAAAGAGTATAAACTGTATAAATATGATCTACAAGCGGAACAAAGGGTATTGGCATCAGCACCTACTTATAAAATTCCAAAAAGGAATATCAATGATTTAGTAATAAGAACGGATGAAAACGAAGAGCAACTGTTTTCGGCATTAGATATTCCAAAAGCCATACAAATCCCTGATGATTATACAAGAAAATTTGAGGTATTTGAAACAGTAAAGATTGAAAACCGAAAAATGCGAAAATTTGCTCAAAATAAAAAAGAAGAAGTCATCAAAGAAATAATTCCTTTAGAAAGAGAAAAAGTAACGTATGAAGAGGAATACTATGATGAATATAAAATAGAACCAAGACCTTTTAACTCAAGTGTTGCCCCAACAAAAACTAATAAAGAATCAATTATACCGGTAGCATTTGCAAGTACTGAAAAAGCGTATCATTTGACAAGAAAACCAAGATCATCTAGTGCAAATTTGAGATAAAATAATTGTTTAAAAAAAGGCGATTATCAAAGTTGATAATCGCCTTTTTTTAATCCTTTGAAACCTCACTTTCATCAACAGGTTGCTCTTTTCGTAACAAAGGATTTGAAGTTAATTCTGTATATAATTTTCTGTTTTTTGCAATATCAATGGCAAGGAATAATGCCTGTCGGAAAGAAGAAGGATTTGCTACATTATTTCCTGCTATTTCATAAGCAGTGCCGTGGTCAGGAGAAGTTCTGACAATATCCAAACCTGCTGTGAAATTCACTCCAGAGCCAAAAGAAAGCGATTTAAATGGGATCAGTCCCTGGTCATGGTACATTGCTAAGATTCCGTCAAATTTGGAGTATTGCATTGAGCCGAAAAACCCATCTGCGGGATAAGGACCCATTGCAAGGACTCCTTTTTTCTTAGCTTCAATGATAACCGGACGGATAACGTTTTCTTCTTCATCTCCAATAATGCCACCATCACTGGCATGAGGGTTTAAGCCCAAGAGTGCGATTGTTGGTCGTTCAATATTAAAATCGATTTTAAGAGAATCATTTAAGAGCTGAAGTTTAGTCCTTATAAGTTCCTTTGTCAATGCAGCGGAAATGTCTCTAATAGCTAAGTGGTTAGTTACTAATCCTATGCGAAGATTATCATTGACCATGAGCATAAGGCTTTCCTTTGCACCAAATTCATTTGTTAGATATTCTGTGTGGCCAAGAAATTTAAAGTCAGCCACCTGCATTGCTTTTTTATTGATAGGCGCAGTGACCAATGCGTCAAAATATCCGTTTTTGAGATCAATTACAGCCTGCTCCAAAGATATCTTTGCATACTTACCACTACTATCTGAAAGCTTACCTAAAGTTATAATGACATCATCATTCCAACAGTTAACTACATTGATTTTATCCTTCTTGATTCGATCACCTGAAGTAGCTACATTAAATTGAAAAGATTCAAGTCCAACAACATTTTTATGATAAGAAATGACTTTTGAGGATCCATAAATAATCGGTATACACAGATCTAAAATTTGTGGATGGGAAAGTGTTTTTAGAATAACTTCAAGCCCAATTCCATTGATATCTCCAATACTTATTCCTATTCTAATCTTATTCATTTTTGAAAATTTCTATTTTCCTGAGATTATTAAAAAAAAGGTGAAAACAGTAATAAAAAAAATAACCCACACCCGATAACTCAAAACAGAGTAACAAGTTGCTTTAATAATTCTTTAAAAAGTTATACATTAATCTAACTCCTATTCCAGTACCTTCTTTTGTTCGATAACTGTCAGCGTTTTTAAGGAATGCAGAACCCGCAATGTCAAAATGGAGCCAGGGATAATCTGTAAAATGTTCTAAAAATTTACCTGCTGTAATCATTCCAGCATCAGGTCCACCCAGGTTTTTCAAATCAGCAATATTGGATTTGAGTTGGTCACCATATTCTCTCCACAAAGGTAATTCAACTAATCTTTCATATACATCAAAACCGCCTTTTTCAACATTTTCTTTTAATTCCTTACCAGCAGTCCCCATGTAGCAAATCGCTTCACGACCGACGGCACGCGCAGCAGCACCGGTCAATGTGGCAAAATCAACAACCAATTCAGGCTTATACTTTTTAGCATAATGCAGCGCATCAGCAAGAACAAGCCGACCTTCAGCGTCCGTATTTAAAACTTCAACAGTGGTTCCGTCGAACATGGTGATAACGTCACCTGGCACATAAGCATTTTTTCCTGGTCGATTATCCGTAGAAGGAATCAGTGCAACGACATGCAGGGGCAATTTATTTGTAGAAATGGCCATCATTGCTCCGATGACTGTAGCGGCACCTCCCATATCACTTTTCATGAAATCCATGGAATTGGCAGTGGGTTTCAAACTTAAACCCCCAGTGTCATAAACGATCCCCTTGCCTACAAGGACGATTGGTTTTTTATTTTTTACTTTGGCAGGTTTCCACTCAAGAATATTAAAACGGGGAGGGTTTTCACTGCCTAAATTCACAGCGATAATACCACCCATTTTTAAAGACTCAATTTTCTTTTTATCCAAAACTTTTACAGAAAAACCGCATGCCTTGCCAATAGATTGAATTTCTTTACTCAATTGCTCAGCAGAAAGAAAAGAATGTGGTTCATTTACAAGATCTCTGGCTTTGCAAGTGGCTGCAAGGACATTCGATAATTGACCTACATCAGACTTTGAAGCAGACCCGATGTCAACCCGTACTTCACGTAAAGTATTAGCCTTTTCATTTTTATCACTAAAATATTTTAAGAACTGGTAGTTTCCTAAAACTATTCCTTCAAGAAAATCAAGGGTGCGGTTTATTGATCGTTTGTTAATCAGTGTTACAGACTTAATCTTATATTGGGAGATGAGTGTCAAAACTTCATTGCCTGCGATCCTCGCATCTTCACGGCTTATTGAATCGGTTCCATTTTCTTTTAAAAACTGAACGATTATAGAACTCGAAGCACGTGGAAGAAAAACACAAGAGACTTCTTTTTTTGCCGCATCCTTCAAAAAAGACGATTCCGAATCACTTAATAAGGTAGAAGTCCAATCAAAATCCCTTGCATCAGAAAGAATAATAAGATCATCCTTGCTTTTATATGTATTGCTTACCGTAACTTTGGTATTCATTAAGTATCTTTAAAGGTATTGCTTTTCAAGTAAAATTTAAGCTAAGATAAATAAATAACTTGAATTTAGAATTTAATAGTAAAATTTTAGTTTAAACTACTGATAATCTGTATTTTATATATGGGAGAATAATGTTTTTAAAAAACAAAAAACAGCTTATTTTCACCTCGAAAATCGATTATTTAATTGAGTTGAAAAGATATATTTAAAGACTGAAAATTTCATCAACAAAATAAAAATATTTGAGGGCTAAAAAATCATACGGACAACATTTTTTGACAAGTGAAGAAATTGCAAAACAGATTGGCGATTCCCTCCAAAAAACGGATACTTACAAAAGAGTTCTCGAAATAGGTCCCGGAAAAGGGATGTTGACCAAATACCTTCTGGAAAAAGATTATGAACTATTGGTTGTAGAGGCAGATCAGGACATGGTAATGTACCTAAAAAAACATTTTCCGCAACTTAAAGACTACATTATAAGTGCAGATTTTTTAAAAGTTGATTTGAATTTGTTTTTAAAAAACGAACCTTTTGCAATAATTGGAAACTTTCCCTATAATATTTCTTCCCAGATATTATTCAGAATGCTAGAATATAAATCGCAAGTTCCTGAGCTTGTAGGAATGTTTCAAAAAGAAATGGCAGATAGAGTGGTATCCAAGCCAGGCAGTAAAGTTTATGGAGTAATCAGTGTTTTAGTTCAGGCTTATTACGAAGGGGAATTGCTATTAAATGTTGATAGAAGCTTTTTTAATCCCTCGCCAAAAGTGCAATCTGCTGTCATAAGAATGACCAGAAAAGAAAACCAGGAATTAGGGTGCAATGAAAAGTTGTTTCGTAAGGTAGTAAAACAAGCTTTTAGCCAGCGAAGAAAAATGTTGAGAAATACTATGAAATCTTTCGTGAAAGGAGATCCATTATTAGAAAGCGAGTTTTTTAAGCAAAGGCCAGAACAACTGAGCGTAGAAAATTTTGTAATGTTAACGAATTGGATTGAACAACGGATAGATCAAAACGATTGAACTTTTTCATTCGAGAAGAACTTATTAAAACGGTATTTATTTTTTAATAAAAAGGAACACAAGATGACCTTAGAAGAAAAAATCAATAATGATTTAAAAACAGCAATGAAAGCCAAAGACCAGGTTGGTTTGCGTGGGATAAGAGCGATCAAATCAGCCATTTTGTTAGCAAAAACGGATGGAAGTGGAAATGAAATAAACCAGGACCTGGAAGTTAAATTGCTCCAAAAGTTAGTCAAACAAAGGAAAGATTCCCTCGATATTTACGAAAAACAAAACCGGGAGGATTTAGCCGTGAAGGAAAGAGAAGAAATCGAAGTGATCGAAAAATATCTCCCAAAACAATTGGACGAATCGGAATTGAAAGGAATCATTCAAACAAATTATTTCACAAACCGGAGCTTCATCAATGAAAGATATGGGCAAGGTGATGGGAATGGCCAGTAAACAATTGGCTGGGAAAGCCGACGGGAAAGCGATTTCGAGTGTTGTAAAGCAATTGCTCGGCTAGAATTAAATTTGAAAAAACAAGTAAGAAAAAGCAAAGGAGCAAAGACCTTTTAGTAGAGATCATCTTGCCTTTGCTTTTTTTATTCTAAAAAATAAATATCAATAAAATATAATTTTTTAAAATTTCATTCCGTTAAATATCCAAGAGTTAAAAAAATTAACTTTTAGTCATCCCTGATTGCGACATAATCCTTTCTGAACATACATTCAACAGACACTTTTTAATTAATTTTTCAGTAGTTAATCTGAATTAATACACCGCTATGAGTGCATTTAAGCGCGCCACAAAAATCATTTGTGGGATTGTAATATTATTAATTACATTTTCCTGCAAAAAAGAAACGATTATTGTTCCTGACAATAATGCACCAATCATTAATAATGTACCGGCGATAAAAATTGAAAATTATATCAATCGCGTTTTCATCGATCTGATCGGCAGAGAACCATTTGATACCGAAATGGAATTTGAACTCCAGGCACTAAAAAGTGGCAACCTTTCAAAAGATTCGCGTGAAGCATTAATCACCAAACTCCAGACCAGTACAGACTTTATTGAAGGGGATACTTCCTACACAAGAGCTTACCACCAACACCTCTACAACCTGGCTAAGATCCGTTGTATTGAAGGCGCATCTGATGCTAAAATAAACGAAGAAATCGATGGTGCTAGCGATCCGGCCGATATTTTGCGATTACAACAAGTATTATCAAGTCGGGCAGATTTACAAAATGGGTTGATTCAATATAATGAGGTATTTGCCAGGATGATTTATAACCTAGTTTATGATCAGATAAATATGAATTCTTTCAATTTCGTAAATGCCACTTTTGATAATTTACTTTGGCGTTATCCAACAAATTCTGAATTTCAAGAAGGATATCAAATGGTAGAGTACAATAACTCAGCGACTATTTTTGGTCAAATCGGTCAAAATAAAGCGGACTACGTAAACATCATTAGTAATTCCAGAGAAATATATGAAGGCATGATTATTTGGTCATTTCAACAAATTTTGTCAAGACCTCCTACTACTGAAGAAACGGCTTCATTATTAGAAGATTTCATTAATCATCAGGATATAAAAATCATCCAGCGCCAAATCATGGCAACAGATGAATACGCTAATTTTTAAAAATGAGGATCATGAAAAAATTTCAATACCCCTTTCTAAGCTTCATTATTATATTGATGGCTATGGTCGGTTGCAAAGAGGAAACCTATGTTTATGATGTAAACGAAGTAGTCGTCACACCAAACAATTCAGAAAAGGATAAAGAAAAATCAGTACCCCAGTTTATTTCAATATTATATTCCAATATTTATCAAAAAGCATTGAGTCCTGATGATTTGGTTGATATCTCAGAATTGATCGCTTCGATCGGAGATAAACAGATTGCCTACGAAACCGTATTAGCAAAAATGATTACTGATCCGGAAGTAGAGATTCCTACAAATGGAGAAATGAGAGCCGATGTTGAAAAATTTGTGGTTGAAACATATAAACGATTTTATGTTCGGCTACCAACAGAAGCGGAAAAAACCTATTTCACGAACTATATAGAATCAAATCCCGATGTAACACCGGTGCTGGTTTATTTTTCATTCGCAACAGCCAACGAGTACAATTATTATTAAAATTTTAGGCCATACCTAAAACCGAGCGTCTAATAATTCTTAAAATTTGAACAATGAAAAGAAGGGACTTTCTTAAAAAAGCGTCATTGGCAACAGCAGGAACGATAAGCATGCCTTATATTCTTCCCACTGGAAGATTGTTTGCCGCCACAGGATCGGTAATGGCAAACCATGTTGTTTTTGTCATGTTTGCTGGCGGTGTTCGTCACCAGGAAGCTATGGGCAAAAAGTATTTGGCAGAAAGCCAGGGGCTAGATATTGAAGGGAACATTATGTACAATATGCTGACAGGAGATGTTCCCGAATTGAAAATTGTTTATGGTGTTACCAGCAGTGACGGACAACCCGGAGGCCAGCCCATTGACCCGATTTTAAATACAACATTAGAAGAACAGGGAACACTTTTCAAAGAGGTGAGATATTCAAAAGGCGGCACAGGCCATTTCGGTGGGTTGAGTACCGGTGTTTCAGGATATTATGGTGTGACACAAGGCTTACAAGCCAGACCGAAGCATCCTACGATTTTCGAATATCTAAGAAGACATGCTGGGTTTAAGGCAACGGATACCTGGTTTATCGGAAATGGAATTGGCAATTCTACTCCCCTTCTCAACTACAGCGCACATCCGGATTATGGTAGAAAATATGGTGGAAATTTTTTCGCTCCAAATGTTACATTCGGTCAGCAAGGGCAAGATCATTTAAAAGGGTTTAGAAATTTCCATCCAACTGAAGAAGTGAGTAGAATTGTAGAAATGAGAGAATTTTTAAATCATTCTTATTTAGCAAACGGCCGTGAAATTCCGCATTTATACAATACGGAAGATGAAAAATACAACATCAAACAATTTATTGAAAATACATTTGAACAATTAGATAACGGCCAAATAGCTTTTCCACCCGTAACAGATAACGGAGATCTTTCTACCATTGGATATGCAACCGAAGTGCTAAAATGGTTTAAACCAAAAATGTTAGTCGTAAACATGAGCAGCGTGGATAGTTGTCATTCAAGTTATACGGGTTTCTTACAATCATTGCATCGCGGTGATCACGCAGTCGGACACTTGTGGAAATTTATTCAAGAGCAAGTACCGGAAATGGCCAATGATACCGTGATGATCATCATGCCGGAACACGGACGAAACTATGAATCCAACGCTATAACCGATGAAAATGATTGGTTTGCATTTGATCATGACTCTGATGCAAATTCAAGGCGTATTTTCACACAAATGGTTGGCCCAGGTGTTCAGTCTAATCTAATTGTTGGAGATGAGAACAACCCGGTTGGGGATGCAGCGGATATTGTTCCAACAATCGCAGATATATTTGGAATAAAAGATGAAGTCTTTTCAAAAGGCCTTTTACAATCCAATGCAATGTCATTATTTGATAGAATTTAAGAAAGAACTAGAAAATGATTTCAAAACAAATAATAGCTTCACTCATTGTCATTTTGGTAATTATTTCTTGTCAAAAGGAACATGTAAATCCATACGACGCGCAAGATTTACCAGAAGACAACACTGTTCAGGGGGAACAACTGAATCCAATATCTATTGAAGGGTTGCATGCCAATATTTTTGGAAAAACATGTGCCAATTCAGGCTGTCATGATGGTAATTTCGAACCGGATTTTAGAACGATCGAAAGTACTTACAATACTTTGGTTTTTCAGCCAATCATCAAAAATGACCCACAAGGAACTTTTGAATATCGGGTCGTTCCTGGAAATGTCAATCAATCTCAGATAATAGCTCGGTTGACCTATGATATCGATGGAAATTCAGGGATGATGCCATTGGAAATTGAGCCGGAATCTGATTGGCCGGATAAATCTGATGAATACATCCAGAATGTGAAAGACTGGATTGCCGGAGGGGCAAAAGATGTTTTAGGAAATAGCCCAACGATTGCAAACGGATTGCCACAAATGCAAGGAGTGATCGGAAAAGGAACAACTTGGAATGGTCGAGAAGATGGTGGGCAAGGAGCTCTGCGCGTTCCACTCTCTCAGACTACTTTAGAGATTTATTTTGCATTTTCTGATGATGAGACTCCACCCAATAGCTTTAGCAATAATAAAATTCGGTTTTCCCAGGACCAGGATGGATTTGAAGGAATTGCAGAGCAGAATCTTCAGATTTTGAGTACTCCTGTTTTGCATGAAGGATATTACGGAGGCCAGATTAATTATTACCACAAAATTACCATAAACCCTCACGACTATGCTTCACTAAACGAGAAAGTTTATTTCAGGGTTTATGTAAAAGATGCTGTTAATCCGGTAACGGAAATTCCTTCGGATGGAGGAGCTTATTATATAAAAGATTATTTCTCATTTACGATTATCGAATAGAAAATGACCAGATTTAAAACATATTTGATCCTGCTTTTTTTGACAACAATATTTGTTTTTGGGTGTACAAAAGTATCGAACGATCCATTTTATGACCTCACACCAAGAATAGAATTGTTGGAAGTTTCAAAAAATACGGTTATTCAATTTTCAGATTCCATTTCAATATCGATTTTATATGAAGATGGAGATGGGGACTTGGGAAATCCAGACCCGGATGTTAATTCCATATTTGTAAAAGATAGTCGCCTTGAATTAGCTGATGAATATTATTTGGGTCCTCTTGCTCCCGTCGGTTCAAAAATTTCAATCAATGGAACACTGAATATGAAGTTATCTCCCACTTTTTTACTTGGTAATGGGACTGAGGAAAAAATGGTTCTAACGATCTATATGGTCGACAGAGCAGGTAATCAAAGCAATACAATCGAAACAGAAACAATAACAATTTTAAGAGATTAACACGCAAGCACCTAAAATCCAATGAGGGTAATTTTTGTACAAATTATAAGTTTGTTTTTGACAGGAATGTGCATGGCACAGCCTGAGTTTTATATGAGTAATCAAACCGTTGATGATTGTAAGGGGATTTTGTATGATAGTGAAAATGGAGATATCGGAGGCAATTATGATCACAATGAAAATTACACCTTTACGATTTGTATCCCCGGAACTCAACCGATTACGATGGAGTTTTATGAATTTTGTACAGAGGAAATGTTTGATTTCATCACAATTTATGACGGTCCGGATACCATGTCAACGATTATTTTTGGACCTCATTCCGGAGAAGTTGAACCTCCTCTCATTATAGCATACAGCGGATGCCTGACCATCAATTTTACAAGCGATCCAAACGTAGCTTGTACAGGTTGGGAAGCTGAATGGTGGGTAGATGTTGAAGAGCCACTACCTCCGAATATTTTGCCGATCGCAAATGTTCCTTGTGAAAGTAATTCAATGGTCGTTACTTTTGATGAACAAATACCCTGTGACTCTATTTATGCCTCAGCATTTAGCATTGTCGGACCCCAAATACCGGGGATAGCAAGTGTCAGCCCAAATCCCTGCTCGGGCGGAACCAGCAATTCGGCGATATTAAATTTCACCGAGCCTTTAGCGGTGAGCGGAAATTACCAGGTTATTTTTATTTCTTATAAAGTAGATGAGTGTGGTGAAATATACGAACTGATTTCAACAGGAAACTTTTCAATTGTTGACTGTCCGCTTTATGTATCTCTGGATACTGAAAATGACACGATTTGTGCAGGAGATTGTGCTTTAATCACGTCATTTGTTTCCGGAGGATTAGCTGGAACTTACTCATACGACTGGGGGCCAGTCAACTCTAATAGTGATACAGCTGTGGTTTGTCCAACAGTTACAACATCATATACTTTAGTCGTTTCAGATGCTAACGGGTCTACTGCAGAAGACGTTATTTCTATCTTCGTTTTCCCGGCTCCTCTTATAAATGGCGGAGACATTATGGTTTGTCAATCTGACCCTCCATTTTTTTTAACAGCAAACCCTCCTGGAGGAATTTGGTCGGGAGAAGGGATCATTGATGAAAATACAGGAGAATATGATCCAGAACAAACCACTAGTCAAATTGATGTAGTTTCCTACACAGATTTAGAAGGCTGTTCCTCATCAATTAATATTACAATGGTAGAACTTGATCAAGGGACCGATGATGCTGCTTGTCCTGGATCTGTTCCGTTTTATGTTTCAGGAGGAGATCCACCTGGAGGAACCTGGTCTGGCCCGAATATCCAGGCTGACGGTTTGTTCACTCCACCAGCCGTTGCAGGAAGTTTTGAAGTAACTTACACCCATCCGAATGGCTGCTCTGGCAGTAAATTTATTAATGTGGATACAATCACGTTGCCTGCGATTGATTCAGTTTGTCAATCAGCTTTACCTTTTATTTTACCTGTTACTCCTTTTGGAGGAGAGTGGTCAGGACCAGGAATTGTAGATATTGACTTTGGAATGTTCGATCCCGACATCGCTAATATTGGGAATAATGTGTTAGTTTATGATATCAATGGATGCTCGGATTCTCTGACAATTTTCGTAAAAGAAATTAATGCAGGAAATAGTTTTTCAGCCTGCCCCGAAGAGGTTCCTTTTATTATTTCGGGTAATTGGAGTCCAGCCGGAGGTGTATGGCAGGGATTGGGAGTTGTTGATTCAATAACTGGAATGTATGATCCTTCTTTATTGCCAAATGGTTCGATTGATACCCTTACTTATTCAGTAAATGGCTGTTCAGATATCATTGGGGCTTTTATCAGACAAACCGAAATTCAAGCCGATAATTTGACTTTTTGTTTGAATGATGATGTTTTTGAATTGAATAATGATAATACCGGCCGTCGCCCTTGGGGAGGAACCTGGTCTGGCCCAGGAGTTTTCAACCCTCAAGGGAATAATTGGTTTTTTGATCCCGCAATAGCTTCAATCGGGCAGCATACACTTTTTTATGAAGCAAATACATGTGTTGATAGTATGACAGTCGAAGTATTTATCAATCCTATTGTTACTTCTGAAACGATATGTATTGAAGAGCCACCAATGACGTTAACAGCTAATCCATCAGGAGGCAATTGGAGTGGAAATGGTATTACAAATGGTGACGGAGGGGTGTTTGATCCACAAGTGGCCGGAGTTGGGATGCATACGGTTTATTTCGAATCAAATGATGGTTGTTCTGCTGAAGGTACTATTACGGTTATTCCCTATGATGACGCAACCATTGAAAATCTCGACAGTTTTTATTGTTATAAAGATACTTTCATCAACATCATGGCAAATCCTCTAGGAGGACAGCTTATGATTGATAGTGTTCCTGCTACGCATTTCAATCCTGCTGAATTAGGTCCAGGAAACCATCTTGTTGAATATAGTCTGGGACAAGGTGCGTGTTTTAGTTCTTCTGCGGTTATGGTTGAAGTGGGGGAACCAATTGGTTTTTCAACACCTTTTGAACAAGATTCTATTTGCTTTGGGGAAAGTATTACGATATCTGTAGAGGGTTTTGGAGGAAATACCCCAGGAAATTATACCTACACCTGGGATCATGGACTTGGATTTGGAAGAACACAGTTTGTCACACCTTTAAATACAACAACGTATAATGTTGCGATAGAAGATGGTTGCTCAGAATCAGCCAATGCAAGCATTACTATTTATGTACATCCACAGATTCTGACTTCTTTTACAACCGGTGAAACGGTTTGTTTTGTTGATACAACATGGGCAACGATCAACGCTTCTCCTCCTGCTGAATATGAATTCGTTTGGGATAGTGAACCTCCTACTTTTGGTCCAACGATAGAAAGTAACCCGATTTCGTATAATGTTGAAGTTACAAATTCTGAAACCTATTGCACTGTTGAAAGTAGTATAACCCTTCCTGGATATGATCCGATCCAGGCCAATTTTGGCATTTCTCCGAATGTAGAATGTGTATCAAGCTTTGAACCTGAAATCGAGATCTTAGATTTTAGTGTAGGAGGTATAAATGGTTATTGGGACTTTGGTGATGGGAGTCCGACGGAATCGTACAATCTTGGTGAGAACCTTAGTCACGTTTTTCCTGATTCGGGCAACTTCACCATTTTGCTGCATATCGAAAATGAAGGGTTTTGTGAGTCAGAATATGAGTTAAACGTTTGCGTAAAACCCGAACACACCTTGTTTGCACCAAATGCTTTTACACCAAATTATGATGGGGTGAACGATGTGTTTAAATTTAAAGGGATTGGTGTTGATGAAATTTCATTCCAGGTTTTTAACCGATGGGGTCAGGTAGTCTTTGAAGGGGAAGACATGAACGATAGTTGGGATGGTAAATTCAAAGGGCAATTTGTAAGTCCGGGTGTGTTTTCTTTTTTAGCTGAATACACGACGATTTACAATCCAAATACACAGGTTATGAAAGGATTGGTAACCGTTGTTTATTAAAGATGTGATTTTGTATTTTAAAAAATCGAATTGGTTTAGTCAACTTCAAGTGCATCTAAAATTTCATCGAGCTCATCGAAAGATTTAAAACCCACTTTTTCCTCTTCACCACCTTTTAGGCTTAAGCCATAAATTGGAAGTGATGTTAGGATATCATTTAAGTGAGTCAATTCAAAATCAATACTTAAAATAATCTTAAACCGATCACACAAATCTTTTAGTGCATTTTTTTTTGTCGAAATAGATTCCCAGGAGATATTATTTTTAGAATAGTTTAAAAGGAAGATATCTACATTTGCTGAGGCTGTTTCGAAAGAACTTCTTAAATCATAATAATCCAAATCTTTTTCAACAACTATTTCTTTGATGACCGTAACACCCTGAAGAGCCAAAGAACTAGTATCTGCAAACATCCCGACCTGGATTACATCAAGTCCTAAAAAATCAATAGCTGCAGCCATTTCACTACTGTCCTGTATTCCAAATTCACCAACAATCTGAGGTCCTTCCAGCCATTCTTTTATCGCTTTTATATTTTGGGGATGTATAAAGTTTTCTGTACCTGGATCAAGATTAAATCCGAGCCAATCTACACCTCTTGCCGCAAAATAACGCGCATCAGTTAAATTGGTGACCTGGCTTGCTTTAATTCGTGTTTTTAACATTTAGATAGAAGTAATTTTTTAAAAATAAATTTGATGTAAAAGTACTTATTTTTGGAAAATGTTAACCAAAATCTAAAGTAATGAGCGAAAACAACTACTTCGAAGAGGTGTTTGAAGTGACCCGGCAGATTCCTTTTGGAAGAATTACAACATATGGAGCTATAGCGAATTATTTGTCATTGGGATCGGCAAGAATGGTTGGTTGGGCTTTAAATAAAAGTTTTTCCGGAGAGAATGTACCTGCGCACAGGGTTGTAAATCGAAAAGGAGAACTTTCCGGAAGAAACCATTTCCCTGCTCCTGGCCTCATGCAGGCGCTTTTAGAAAATGAAGGCATAAAAGTCAAAGAAAATGTTATTCAGGATTTTGATAAGCATTTTTGGGATCCGGCAGACGAATTTGGAGATTTATAAATACAATTTTTTAAAATGAACAAAAAACAAATTATTCTTTCCATTCTTCTTTTTCTTTCTTTCAAACTAATGGCCCAGTCTCCGGCTGGAGTTTGGAAAACGATTGATGATGACACTGGAGAAGCAAAATCACATGTTGAAATTTATGAGCAAAGTGGGGAGTATTTCGGAAAAGTTGTAAAGTTGTTGAAATCGGATCCAGATACCATATGCGATGAATGCACTGGAGAGAAAAAAAATAAACGGGTGCTCGGTATGACAATTCTTGAATCACTTCAACCTACCGGAGATTATTGGAGCAAAGGGATAATTATGGATCCTGAAAACGGGAAAGAATATGGTTGTAGTATTTGGTTTGAAGATGGTAAAGCCGAGGAATTAAAAGTGAGAGGAAAGCACTGGACGGGGCTTTACCGGACACAAACCTGGTATCGTATCAAGTAGACATATGTTTTTATTTCGTATAATTTTGATTAAATAAACTAAGTGGTTGAAATAGAACTGGAAAGCATTAAGGTCAAGTTAACGGGTTCTTAAAAAAAAGTTAAGAGAAACACAATATTTATGTTTATAAGTGTGTTTTATTCGTGAACTTTTGAATCAGAAAATTTATTTATTCACCTTAAAAAAACTTAGATGGATCAAAAATTTACAAAAAATCATTTAATTAGATTTATTTACAAGGAAACCACAGTTGCTGAAACTATGGCGATCGATGAAGCTCTGAATGAAGATTTTGAGTTGTTGGAAAAATATCACGAATTACTTCAAGGCTACCATCAGTTGCCCCAAGTGAAATTTAATCCGGCTGAATCTTCAATCCAGCAGATTCTCCGCCACAGCAAGCAGACTACAGTGGAACCACAGCACTAATGTAGTGCAAAGCTTTAAAGCCCTTAATGGTCAAACGGATACCATTAAGGGCTTTTTATTTGAAGTTGTCCAAAGCTCTGCTATAATTGAGTGAGAAAACTTTGGATTACTTCTTTGCGAAACCTCAAAGAAGTACTAACTTGTACAATCATTTCATTCAGAGAAAAGCCAACAAATTTTTTAAAAAAGAATTTAAATTTGTTTTTTAAAAACAAAAAGTTTATTTTTACTTTGAATTTAAATTTTTTGTTGAAATAACTGTCGTGCTTTGTGATTTTAGTATAGCACGACTTCTGTAAACCGCTAAAATTTTAAGAAATGTCAAAAGATAAAGACGCAAAACAGAGAGCACTCCAACTAGCAGTCTCTAGCCTTGAAAAAACATATGGCAAAGGTATCGTGATGAAGTTGGGTGATAAACAAGTAGTAGATGTTGATGCTATTTCAACAGGTTCCTTAGGGCTTGATATTGCACTCGGAGTTAATGGACTCCCAAAAGGTAGAGTTGTAGAAATATATGGTCCGGAATCTTCCGGTAAAACGACATTGGCAATTCATGCAATTGCAGAATGTCAAAAACAAGGCGGTATAGCAGCCTTTATTGATGCAGAACATGCTTTTGATAGATCTTACGCTGAAGCTTTGGGTGTTGATACAGAAAATCTGTTGATTTCCCAACCAGATAATGGTGAACAAGCTTTAGAAATTGCGGAAAATTTGATTCGTTCAAGCGCTATTGATATTATTGTCATTGATTCTGTTGCTGCACTTGTACCACGAAGTGAAATTGAAGGTGAAATGGGAGACTCTAAAATGGGGCTACATGCCAGATTGATGTCTCAGGCAATGCGAAAACTTACAGGTTCAATTGGAAGAACAGGTTGCTGCTGCATTTTTATCAACCAATTACGTGAGAAAATTGGGGTTATGTTTGGTAATCCTGAAACAACAACTGGTGGTAATGCATTAAAATTTTATGCTTCAGTTCGTCTTGATATCCGGAAATCCGGATCTGCAATAAAAGATAAAGAGGGAAATGTAGTTGGGAACCATGTGAAAGTGAAAGTAGTAAAAAACAAACTTGCACCACCTTTCAGAGTAGCGATGTTCGATATTACTTTTGGTATAGGTATTTCTAAAAGTGGTGAAATTGTTGACTTAGGTGTAGACCACGATATCATTGAAAAATCTGGCGCTTGGTATAGTTATGATGGTGCTAAGATCGCTCAAGGTCGAGAAGCAGCGAAACAGTTTTTCGAAGATAATCCTGAAGTTGCTTTAGAAGTTGAAAACAAAATTAAAGCAGCCATCTTGGGAAATGGAAAAGCAGCAACAACTAAAAAGGAACCAGAGGCTATAGAAAACGGAAAACCTGAAAGTTAATTTGAATTGAAGATCGATTAAAAAAGCCTCTTTCAAATTTTTGAGAGAGGCTTTTTTATGTTTTGACCATAGAACTATTGCCATTCAAATGTATTGATCATATGCATAATGTCTGTTTTTACAAAGTCGATTACGGGTTTTAAGGAATCAGGCCTTGTTTGTGTATTGAAATACAAAGCTCCCCTGAGAAAATGAGCCGTAGTATCTGAAAGGTAAAACTGAAAAGGCGAAGCGACAGGTCCTTCGATATTAAAAACGATTCCTCCTACTCCATTTGGCTTTTTAATCACTAAATCATCAATATAATTTGCTTTGAGATTATGTTTATTAGCCATAGTAAAAGCATCATTTGTCAGTTTGTCAAAGCTGTTTTTTTTATCAATTGGATAATAACTACAATGAATACGAGCGTCAAACTGAGGAATGAAGACATCAAACCAACATGGATGAATAGGGTTTTCATCAAAAAACATAGTGTCTTGTTGTATAATAGAATACTCCGGTCGTTCAAAAGTAAAATCACAATAATCAGTCTTAAAAGAGATATAATTCTTTTCAGGGAAATTTACTTTTGGAAAACCTCTCGGTTTTGGACTGTAAATAACATCTTCACAAGCTTGAAAAAGAAAACACGAACAAAGTAGAAGAGATAAAAATGTTTTTGAAGTCATAGAAAAGTATATGAATATATTATTCACTAGGAAGCGTAATTAAAACTTGTTTGATTCGTCGGTTATCGACTGAAACGATTTTAAAATGAAAATCATTGTAACTGATCTCAGATTCCACTTTAGGAATATGGCCAACGATTTCTAAAAATAAGCCGGCAACGGAATCTGCATCTCCTTTCACTTCATCAAAAGTACTGGTGTCCACTCCGATTACCCTACAAACATCATTAAGCAAAGTTTTCCCTTCAAACAGATAATTAGAATCATCAATTTTCTTAAATTCCAATTCGACCTCATCATCAAACTCTTCCTTTATTTCGCCAATAACTTCTTCCATGATATCTTCTAAAGTTATGATACCGGAACTTCCACCATATTCATCAACAACGATAGCGATATGAAGTCTTTCTTTCTGAAAATCACGTAATAGATCATCAATTTTTTTAGCTTCCGGGACATACATAACATGAGTACGTATCAGAGCTTGCCATTCAAAAGTAGCATCATTATGAAGGTGACCGAGTAAATCTTTTGCATAAAGTAATCCTGTGATACTGTCAAAATCTTCGTCATAAACAGGGATTCTTGAAAAACCGGATTTTTTTACAACATCAAGTAGCTCTTTAAAATTGATCCGAAAATCTACAGCTACAACATCCACCCTTGGTCTCATTACTTGTTTTACAGATATATCACCAAAGTTGACAATTCCCTTTAAAATATCAATTTCATGCTCCGCATGTTTATCATTTCTAACAGTAAGCTCAATTGCCTGGCCAATATCTTCCCGGCGAGAAGAACTCCCATTATTTGTTTTCCTAACCAGTCTTTTTTCGATAATATTTGTTCCATTTACTAACAATTGACTTATTGGTTGGAATAAACGAAATAAGAAAAGAAGTGTACCTGACATAAATTTTGCCAACCGAACATTATTTAGTTTAGCATAAATTTTAGGAGCAACCTCTCCAAATAATACCAATAAAAAGGTGACCCCTACGATTGTAAATAAAAAATTAATTACGCTTGATAACAAATCAATGGATAAGCCTATTCCAGTAAAACTAATAATTTGTTCTGACCAAATATTCGTCAAATCCTGTGAGATGAGGCTGTCAAGAATAAATTGGGATAGAATAACAATAGCAATGTTGATAAAATTATTGGCGATGAGAATAGTCGCTAATAACTTACGAGGAGTTTCTTTTAAAAGCAGAATTCTTTGTGTGACTAAAGAGTTTTCTTGAGTAATTCTCTCGAGGTCATTTATTGAAAGAGAAAAAAAGGCAACCTCAGAACTCGAAATTAAAGCGGAGCAACCAAGCAAAAGAATAACTAAAAAAATAGAAAACAGAAGCCCGGATGGAGCAACTACAAGTGGTACAAAAAGAAATAAAAGTTGAAAATAATAATTATCGGGTTCAGATTCCAAATTAGGGATAATATTAGATAATAATAATTACAAACGAAAGCATATTACAAGAGTTTCAAATTTTTTAATAACAAGCTTTCGGTTGCGTTATCTTAAAATGGAAGATCATCATCTGCGTCATTGCCACTATTTTCTGAAGCAGGAGCTGATTTGGTTGAAACAACAGCAGGTTCTTCTGTTGGCATATTTTGAGAAAAACCACTTCCTGAGCCTTCCTTACGCTCAAGTAACTTCATGTTATTTGCGACAACCTCTGTTGTATAACGATCATTGCCATCTTTGTCCTGGTATTTCCTATGCGTTAACTTACCTTCAATAAAAACAAGTTTTCCTTTTGCCAAATCCCGTTCAGCACGTTCAGCCAAATGCCGCCAAACCACCACATCATGCCACTCAGTTTGAGTTTGCCACTCTCCGGCTTTATCTTTATAACTTTCATTGGTCGCAACAGAAAATTTTGCAACAACAGCTCCGTTTTCTAGCCTTCTAACTTCAGGATCGCGGCCTAAATTTCCAATTAATATTACTTTGTTAATCATTTTCTATTTTTTCAATGATGAAGAAAGGTTTTAAATCCATAGTCTCAATATTCTGCAAAACTGCCTAAAAAAATTGATAAATTTGTTAAAATCGATCAGTTTTAAGCGATTTCTAAATATAACGATTTATCCTTTAAATACCAATCAATATTTTTTGAGAATGCAAATTTTTTAAGTTCATTTCTGGATACTATTTTAAAAGCTTCATTTTTTGTAAAAAAAATCTTTTTGACTTCAAGTTCAAAAAATTGAGAGATAATTTTTTGATGTGTTAAATTTTGTTGAAAGGGTTTTGAGCTACGTAAAAGCTGAAAATCATCACTCAATAGCATTTGAAAAAATGAATTTTGGCGCAGTTCTTCTAAAGTAACCAAATTATCAGATTCAATAACCGGAAATTCATATAAGTTTTGCCAAATATCTTTTTGTGTTCTCTTGCTGATAATAACTTGGTTCTTAATATTTATTACCAAATAATTAAAGAAGCGCGTTTTCCTTTCTCCTTTTTTCGATTTTACTGGAAAAAAATCAACCTTATTATTAGCGATAGCGTAACAATGATGACTAAAAGGACAATCATTACATGAAGGTAATTTAGGGCTACATTGGGTTGCGCCAAAATCTATGATAGCCTGATTATATTTGGCGGGTAAATTTTTATCTAAAAGCTCATGAGCAAGCAAATCAAATTTTTTCTTACCAGAACTACTATCAATGGCATCTTCTATTCCGAAGACCCGGGATAAAACACGATAGACATTTCCGTCAACAACAGCATGTGGCAAATCAAAGGCAAAAGATGCTATGGCAGAAGCAGTATAGGGTCCAACTCCCTTTAGCATCAAAAGATCTTTATAAGTTGTGGGGAAAACACCGTTTAAAATTTTAGCAATAAACTTTGCTGAACTATGCAAGTTTCTCGCGCGTGAATAATACCCAAGACCTTCCCAAAGCTTCATGACCTCATCTTCTGGTGCTTCTGCCAACGACTTTACCGTCGGGTATTTATTTTTAAATCGATTAAAATACGGTAGGCCCTGTTCAACACGAGTTTGTTGGAGAATAACTTCTGAGAGCCAAATTAGATAAGGGTTTTTTTCGGCTTTCCATGGCATTGGCCTTTTTTCAGGATCATACCATTTCATTAATATTTTGGAAAAAAAAGAGTTAGAATTCATTAGACAAATTGTATAAAAAAATACCGGCGACAAATTTACATCTGTCGCCGGTATTTTTAAATAATAAAAAGAATATTAACTTCTTTTTTGTTTTACTTGATTTCGAAGTTCATCCAGATTATCATAACGTTTGCTTATTAAATCTTTTAATTCCTTTCGGGCAAAGAAAATCCGGCTCTTAACGGTACCAAGAGGAAGATCAAGGTGATCCGCAATCTCCTGATACTTGAACCCTTGATAATGCATTAAAAAAGGGATTTTTACATTATCCTCCAATTCTTCGACCATTCCATTGATTTCTTTCATCATTATATTTGACTCGGCTCCATTAGCAATTAAGCTTTTGCCAGAGTTTATATAAAATAAATTATCAGTAGAATCCATGATGGTATTGGCCTTCACTTTTTTTCGATAATTATTAATGAAGATGTTTTTCATTATTGTAAAAAGCCACGCTTTTAGGTTAGTACCAGCACGAAATTTATCGCGATTGGTCATTGCACGAAACGCAGTTTCCTGAAACAAATCTTTTGCATCCTCAACATTCTTGGTGAGATTGTATGCAAAAGCATGTAACAAAGTAGACATATTATTAAACTGACGATCAAATTCAATTGTTGACATTATTCCAAGGTTTATATAAGTGATATGATTTTTTTGTTTAACCTAAAGATACTAAAAAGTTAAACAAAAACAAATTTTATATTAAACGTTTTATAGTCTTCGAATAGTATTAAAAGAAATTAAAATTAAAAAATTAAACATAACTTATTGATTTACAGTACTATGAAATTAAATATTTTAATTTTTTAAAAGTATTTAACTTTCAGAAAAAAATGAAAAATAAGTCAAGCCAAAGACATATTAATGAATAAAAAAATGGATGAAGCCAGAAAAATTAAATAAATGATTTGCTTGTCAGAAATGAAAACCGGGAAAGAGTTGAATCAGAGGCAACTTATTTTTGGGCGTTTTTAACAAGGATTAAAGCGATAATTCCGAATATAATATTCGGGATCCAGACCCCCAAAATAGAAGGCAAACTTTCGTTGGTTGCAAATGTATTTGAGAATTTTGATAGAAAGATGTAGGAGGCTCCCAGACCTATGCCCATTGCTAGATGCAAGCCCATCCCCCCGCGCACCTTTCGCGCAGCAACAGCCATTCCAATGATTGTAAGAATAATGATGGACACCGGTTCGGAAGTACGTTTATGTAGCTGAACTTCGTAGGACTTAGTATTTCCAGCACCACGCAACTTTTGATTGTTAATGAACGCCAATAATTCAGAAGTATTCATCATTTCTTTCTGATTAACAAATTCAACAAAATCTGCAGGAGTGATATTTAGTGTAGTATCCAGGTCATCTTTTTTATTTACTAAGAGGGTTTCGTTTACACCATCAAATGTTCGGATTTCATAGTTTTTCAAACGCCAATTATTGGGAGGTCCGAGCCATTTTGCAGAACGAGATTTTAGCATAAAAACAAGGTCATTACCATCGAATCGCTCAATTTGAATATCACGGGCTATGGAGTCTTGCTTTCGATAATATTTTATATATGCCACCGTTTGAGGCTCGATAAACATATGAACATCACTGGTTTTTCCTTTATCATTATGCTTCCAGATATAAGTATGCTGAAATTCATAATGAATCTTATTGCCAATAGGTATAAAATAATGATTTCCAACTAAATGTAATAAAGCTAAAAAACCTCCTGCCAGTAAATAGGGTAACATTAATCTTCTAAAACTGACTCCGGCATTAAAAATTGAAATGATTTCAGAATTATATGCAAGTCTAGAAGTAAAAAAAATAACAGCAATCAAAGCATAAAGCGGAAAAAGAAGACCATTGATCCATAAAATCCAGTTTAAATAATAATCGAAAATAACTTCATGGAGAGTTATATCTTCTTCAATAAAATCCTCTACCCGATCACTAAAATCAATGATAATAGAAATCATTGTAAAGATGAGCAGTGTAAAGAAAAAAGTAGATAAGTACTTTTTAATGATATAGGTGTCTATTTTTTTAATCATCAAAGACCGGGTTCTGTTGACATTGATTCAATTACAGACGTTGTTGTATTCTAACGACCATTTCATTTTTCCATTGCAGAAAATCACCTTCCAAAATATGTTTGCGCGCTTCACCTACCAACCATAAATAAAATCCAAGATTATGCAAACTCGCTATTTGTGCTCCGAGTAATTCTTTGGCTTGTAATAAATGTCGTAAATAAGCTTTACTATAAAAACGACTGGAAGAACATGGGCTATCTGAATCTATAGGACTAAAATCATCTTTCCATTTTGCATTTTTCATGTTTAAAATGCCATTTGCAGTATACAAATGACCATGTCTGGCATTACGAGTTGGCAATACACAATCAAACATATCGATTCCCAATGCAATACATTCCAAAAGGTTAGCGGGAGTACCGACTCCCATCAAATAGCGGGGTTTATCTTTTGGTAGAATGCTGCAAACAAGTTCTGTTATTTCATACATTTTTTCTGTTGGCTCTCCAGTGGACAAACCACCAATTGCATTCGCTGGCCGATCAAAAGAAGAAATCGTTTCAGCGGAGATCTTTCGTAATTCTTTGTAGGTACTCCCCTGAACAATTGGCATTAGCGTTTGCTGATAACCATACAAATCTTCTGTTGAATCAAAACGATCACAACAACGTTTTAACCAACGATGGGTCATTTCCATCGAATTTTTAGCATAATTATATTCACAGGGATATGGCGTACATTCATCAAAAGCCATAATGATATCAGCGCCGATTTTTCTTTGAATATCCATTACACCTTCAGGGCTAAAAAAGTGACTTGATCCATCAATATGCGATTGAAACGTAACGCCTTCTTCTTTAATCTTACGTCGTCCACTTAAAGAATAAACCTGATACCCGCCACTATCAGTAAGAATAGGTTTTTTCCAACTATTGAATTGATGCAGTCCCCCTGCTTTATTTAATATTTCGGTGCCGGGTCGTAAATATAAATGATAGGTATTGCTAAGAATGATTTGAGCATTTATCTCATTTTGCAATTCGTATTGATGGACACCTTTGACTGTAGCGACTGTGCCAACAGGCATAAAGATAGGTGTTTCGATGATGCCATGACCAGTTTCGATGATGCCGGATCTTGCTGAAGTTTTAGGATCAGTATTGTGTATTGTAAATTTCATAGGGGCACAAATATAATTACTTTATGCCGTAAAACGATTGCTATCAAGTTTGAGTAAAACGCCAATTAAGAGGGTAAAGCCTAATATAGAGGAGCCCCCATAACTTATAAATGGTAAGGGAATTCCAATGATTGGGACGAGTCCCATGGTCATTCCAATATTTATAAAAGAATGAATAAAAAGGATACCTGCAACCCCATAGGCATAATGGCGGGAAAAATCAGATCGCTGCCTTTCTGCAAGTACAATGATTCGATAAAGCAACAAAGCAATCAAAGCTATAACTCCAAAAGAACCGATGAAACCTTGTTCTTCTCCAATCACACAAAAAATAAAATCAGTGGATTGCTCTGGGACATAATTGAGCTTAGTCATCGTCCCTTCTAAAAAACCTTTCCCTTCAAAACCTCCGGAACCAATTGTCATTTTTGACTGGATGACATTATACAAAGAACCTTGAGGATCACACTTAGAAGGCTGTAGCCATACATTCATTCGATCTTGCTGATGTGGTTTTAGTAAATTATTAAAAGAGTAATTGGCTGAAAAAGCTATGATACTACCAATAATCAAAAGCGAAAATAACCGAAGGATAAGTCCTGCCTTTCTTTTTTGCCAAAGAATAGCAGTGAAAATTAAAAAGATAGAGGTATTAATGATCAACACAGGAGGAAATAGATTTTGGGCAAGCATGAACAATGAAGCAGCAAGTAAGATTGTAAAACTAATCAACCAATATACCTTGTTTTTGAGATTCATCATCAAAATTAAAGTGCTGATTATTATCAGCCCGAGAATGATAGATAATGGGTCGAAAACCAAACCCAGAATCAGTAACAGGGCAGCAGCAAATCCAACAATATAAAAATTAGGGGAAAGACCCTCTCTGTATAACATAATTAAAAAAGAAGTAAATACAAGAGCAGAGCCAGCGTCGGGTTGAAGCAGAATCAAAAACATGGGAAATAGAAAAAGGCTAAACGCGATCAACTGGTGTCTGAAGGTGCGTATATTTGTATTATAAGTACTTAAAAACGCTGCAAGTGCAATATTGGTAGCAAATTTTGCAAATTCAGCTGGCTGAAGTGTGAACCCTCCTGGAAGACGATACCATGAGGTAGCGCCCTTAATCTTTACTCCAATGATTAAAACTCCAATAAGTAAAAGAATCGCAAAACCATAAGTGGGATAAGCAAATGTTCGCCAAAATTTCCAGTCGATGATAGATGTCAAAAATAAGACTATGAAGGAAAGCCCAAGAAACAAAGTCTGTTTGCCAATATTAGAACTTAAGTCAAAAATAGAAGTTGGTTTATCTTCACTATAACCCGCAGCATAAATCATCATCCAACCAACTATAATCAAAGCGAAGTATAGCATGAAAGTCATCCAATCAACATTGATTCCGCCATAATTATCCCGTCTACTCATTTGTTAAATAGGCCTTTATTATTTTAATTTTATTGGGAATCAACCAACTCCTGAGGACTGATATTGTTATCCTTAGCAGGATATGCACCTGGATAATCTTCTTTCAGTCGGTGCAATAAACGCATAGCGTCTAATTTAGAAGAAAAAGCACCGGCACGTAATCGATAATAAGGTTTGGAATGCGTCCAATCAATACTTACATCTGGATAATTTGAAAGAAATTTACTTTTTGCTTCTTCCATTTTTCGTCGGTCAGTAGTAGCCATTATTTGAATTCGCCAGCCTTCTATTTGAAAGGTAGATTTGTTTTTTGCAACAAAAGCATCCATCATTTTTGCAATTGGAAAATCTTCGTTTATAGTGACATTCTGGGCATCGACAATCAAAGAACAATGGAACGTGATTAAAATAAGAAAGAATAGCTTTTTCATGTTACTAAGATTTAAAATATGTACACGCTAAACAAAGGCTAGTCCGGAAGATGTGCCCAACCGATTTGCACCTGCCTTAATCAGCGCTTCAGCCTGCTTTTTGGTTTTTATCCCACCAGATGCTTTAATTTTTATCTTTGGAGAAAGGTTTTCTTTTAAGAAGCGAACCATTTCTTCAGTTGCTCCTCCTCCACTAAAACCCGTGGAAGTTTTAACGAAATCAACACCTTTTTCATTACAAATCGTACAAAGCTTCTTTATCTCATCTTTTGTGAGAAGAGAAGTTTCAAAAATAACTTTTATGACCTTCCCTTTCAAATGAGCGGCAATTGTTATGCTGTCAATATCATTTTTAACATGATTCCAATGCCCGCTTTTTACAGCAGCAATATTGATGACTACATCTAATTCATCGATATCATCATTTATTGCTCTTTTAATTTCTTCAACTTTTGCAGCAGTAGCAGAATATCCAAAAGGGAAACCAATTACAGTGGAAACTTTTACATTTTCTCCATCCAACATCCGGGAAGCATCTTTAATAAAGTATGGAGGCACACAAACAGTAGCAAATTGATGTGTAATAGCTTCAGAGCAAATTCTTTTTATATCATCAATAGAACAATCCGGTTTCAGGATAGTGTGGTCAATCACGCTTGCAAAATTCATCAGTCTTTTTATTTATGCAATTACTGAATCTATTTTTATAGATAACACAATAATTGTTTTTTTCTGCGGTGTAAAATTAATAAACGCAAGATATTAAAAATACCTTAATTACAGATATTAAAAAGCATGATTGAAATCAAATCATGCTTTTTAAACTATTTTTTAAAAGTATTATTTACCGTGGCAATGTTTGTACTTCTTGCCACTTCCACAAGGACAAGGTGCATTACGCCCTACTTTCTCTTCAGTTCTTCTAAAAGTTTCAGGTTTGGAGCGACCACCACCAGCGCTTTCAGCCGCAGAACGCGCAGCGAGATCTTCCTTACGATTCGTTTGTACTCGACTAAGATCTGTTTTTTGTTCTCTCGCTTCTTCCAATGATCTTCCATCTTGCGCAATCAAACCCCCTTTAGCCAGATAGGAAGTTACTTCTTCATTTATTCGGTAAATCAATTGCTCAAATAATTCATAAGCTTCCATTTTATAGACCACCAAAGGATCTTTTTGTTCAAAGGAAGCAGCTTGCACAGATTCTTTCAACTCGTCCATCGATCGTAAATGCTCTTTCCATTCATTGTCAATAGTAGCTAATGCTACTGCTTTTTCAATATCTGTTGGAATAGACCGACCTTTAGATTTTACTGCTTCCTCTAACCCAGCAGAAATGGGTAAAGGTTTTTTTCTTCCATCGGTATAAGGAATTGCAATTCTTTTATAACGATGCCCTTCATTTTCATAAACTTGCTTGATAACGGGTAATAAAGCATCTGCAATCTTTTGACTTTTTCGCTCGTAGAAATCAAGAAATTGTTGTTGGAATTTTTCAAGCACCTCCATTTCATTACCTTCTTTATATTCCATTTCATCTATCTCAGGATCCAGACCTAGCATCCTAAGAGAGTCCTGCCTAAAGGCTTCAAAATCTCCTGCAGATTTATGATTGTAAAAAATGCTCTCGGTAAGGCCTAAAAACATCGAATGAATATCCACAGCAAGTCGTTCACCGGATAATGCATTATTCCGCTTTTTATAAATAGCTTCACGTTGGATATTCATTACGTCATCATATTCCAAAAGACGCTTCCGAATGCCATAATTATTTTCTTCAACTTTTTTCTGGGCTCTTTCCATAGATTTTGAAACCATAGAGTGTTGAATAACTTCACCTTCTTTGTGCCCCATTCGGTCCATTAATTTGGCAATACGCTCTGACTGAAAAAGACGCATTAAGTTGTCTTCCAAAGAAACATAAAATAGGGAAGACCCTGGATCTCCCTGCCGTCCCGCACGTCCACGCAACTGGCGGTCAACCCTTCGAGAATCGTGGCGTTCTGTTCCTATGATAGCCAAACCACCTGCATTTTTTACTTCCGCCCCTATTTTAATATCCGTTCCACGACCAGCCATGTTAGTCGCGATAGTAACTTTACCGGGCTTGCCGGCTTCAGCAACAACTTCGGCTTCCCGCTGGTGCTGTTTAGCGTTTAAAACATTATGATCAATGCCACGGAGTTTTAACATCCGGCTCAATTTCTCAGAAATATCCACAGAAGTGGTACCTACAAGTATTGGTCGTCCGGCATTACTTAGTTCTACAATTTCGTCGATTACTGCATTAAATTTTTCTTTTGCTGTTTTGAAAACCAAATCTTCCTGATCATCACGGGTTATTGGGCTATTGGTTGGAATGACAACAACATCTAATTTATAGATTTCCCAAAATTCTCCAGCTTCTGTTTCGGCAGTACCAGTCATACCACAAAGCTTGTGATACATACGGAAATAATTTTGGAGTGTAATAGTAGCATAGGTTTGGGTGATGTCTCCGACCTTCACATTTTCTTTAGCCTCGAGTGCCTGATGCAGTCCATCAGAATATCGTCTCCCTTCCATCATACGGCCGGTCTGTTCATCAACGATCTTAACTTGCCCTTCCATTACCACATATTCTTCATCCCTTTCAAATAAGGTATAAGCTTTCAAAAGTTGATTGATCGAATGCAGGCGTTTTGATTTTATTGAAAAGTCCTGAATCAGTTTTTCCAGTGCTTCCGCTTTTTGCTCCGAAGTGGTTGATGTATCTGATTCGATATCATTCATTTCAGTAGCAATATCGGGCATGATGAAGAAATTAGTATCTTCTTCTCCTTGAGCCAAATATTCAGATCCTTTCTCTGTTAATTCAACACTTCGGGTTTTTTCTTCAATTGTAAAATAGAGTGGGTCGTCAGCTATATGCATATTTTTGGACTGTTCTTGCATATAGAAGTTTTCGGTCTTTTGCAGCAATACTTTTACACCTTCCTCACTCAAAAACTTTATCAAAGGGCGATATTTAGGTAATGCTCGGTGCGCTCGGAATAATGCCAATCCTGCTTCTCCTTCCATAGTACCAATAATACCGTCTTTATATAATTTTTTAGCTTCAGCCAAATACTCCGTTGCTAATTTTCTTTGGGCTGTCAATAATTTTTCAACCTGAGGTTTTAAAGCTAAATATTCTTGCGTTTCATCACCTTTTGGAATGGGACCGGAAATAATTAAAGGAGTACGGGCATCATCAACTAAAACAGAGTCGACCTCATCAATCATGGTAAAATGATGCTTGCCCTGAACAATTTCATCGTTTGAGCGAACCATGTTGTCTCTCAGATAATCAAAACCAAATTCATTGTTAGTACCATAAGTAATATCGCATTTATAGGCTTTTATTCTTTCTTCAGAATGAGGGCGGTATTTGTCGATACAATCAATAGTTAAAAATAGAAACTCCATAATCGGACCTATCCACTCACAGTCACGACGAGCAAGGTAGTCGTTTACTGTAATTACATGAACACCTAAGCCAGACAAACCATTGAGATACGCAGGCAAAGTAGCGACCAAAGTTTTACCTTCACCTGTAGCCATTTCAGCAATTTTCCCATTATGAAGTACCATACCTCCAATAAGTTGTACATCGTAATGTACCATGTTCCAGGTGATTTCTCCACCAGCTGCCATCCAGTTGTTTTTCCAAATAGCTTTATCTCCTTCAATACTGACATAAGTTTTATCGGGGGCCAAATCACGATCGTGGTCTGTAGCCGAAACAGTCAAAGTAGGGTTTTCCATAAACCGCCGTGCCGTTTCCTTAACGACAGCAAAGGCTTCTGGAAGAATTTCCTGCAAAATATCTTCGAGGTGTTTATCTCTATCTTCCTTAATTTTATCAACTTCGTTGAAGAGTTCTTCTTTTTTTGTAAAATTTGCTTCAGCAATAGCTTCTTCTGTCAAAGACTTAATATCCGTGTCAATTCCGCTGAGGTGCTCCTTAATTCTTTCTCTGAAATTCAGTGTCTTATTTCGCAACTCATCATTACTGAGCGCTTTGAGACGTTCAAATTCTTCGTTTATTTCCTGCACGATTGGAGTGTAGGTTGCTACATCCCGATCGTATTTGGTTCCGAAAATTTTTCCAATAGATTTAGTGATAAAATCTAACATAATATTTTGATTAAAAGTGTAGCCAAATGTAGTTAGCAAAGATACGTTATAAATGACTAGATGTTGTGTTGAAAATCAAGAGAGTTTTATTGATTTTTAGAAAAAGGACTGAAAAATATACTCAAACGATTCTTTGCTTTTATTTTTGTGTCGTAAAAGTATTATTTCTAAATACTTTGAAACGTTAAAGAGTTGAACACATTTTGTACCAAGGCGTTTAATAGCATAAAAATGCGACATTATGACATATTTACTCTTTAACGCATGAAATAATAACAGACAGGTAAATCTTAATGTTTTTAATAAAAGATATGAATCCCTTTTTTTCGATCAACTTGATTTTCTATAGAAAAAGTTTGCCAACAAACAGCTTTAAACTGTTTTGCTTTCTATGGATTCTGGGTTTTCAATTAGCTTGCTCAAGCAGCGATGCGGAAAAAGATATCCGAGAATTCTACTATCCTATCGAGGCACTCAAACAACCGATGATTTATGAATATCAGGCCATTAATAATGACTCTCTTGGCTCAGAATATTGGTATTTTAAAACTCATGAAACGGATACTGCGATTTACTTTACAGGGAATAACTTTAACCGAAATTTTGAGGTTGGACAATTTTCGAGTGAAGAAGTGGTCAAAAACGGAACAATTCAAAAAGATTACGTTCTATTTACGTATGACAGCTTGGGACAGCAATTTCAAATTCCGGCAGAAATAGAATATGGCAATACTTTTCCTTTTGAAGTGAAAGATTCGAATAGTATTTTTTTACAAAAACTCAAGTGGACGTTTAGCGAGAATCCATTAATTACTACAACACTGATCCGCAACAGACGTTATAAAGGCAAAGCAAAATATACGTATAAAGGCAAAATCTATGATTGTGTAGAATTTCAATTAAAGGAGCTGATAGATGATTTTAATAATGGACATTTTGAAAAAGAATATGCAGGAAAAGAGCTTTATGCTAAAGAATTGGGGTTAGTTTATTATAAAAAAGTTATCGATAATTTAATACTGGAATACGAATTGGTAGATATATACCCGATGGAAAAATTAGAACAAAAATTTAAAGCAAGCTTGAACAGATCCAAATGAATTTATTTTTTAAAAATACCGTCAAATTTTTTGTACACGATAAACCAAAAGGGCAAAAAATTAGAAGATCCTTACTAGCTTATCGCTATAGAACAGCAATATTTTTCTCCTTTTTTGTATTGTTTTCTATTGGAACTAAAGCACAGGTTTTTCCACCAGTTTTTCAATGCGTGGTCAATGATACCCTTGTTTGGCAACTTCCAAACAACAATTGCGGAACATTCAATTCCTATGAAATTTTTTATAGCAACACATTGAATGGCCCTTATCAATTATTGACCACGATTACTAATCAAAATCAGACCGAATATTACCATAACAATCCGACAGGAGAAACCTGGTATTATTATATTGTTAGTGATTATAACTGTCCGGGAGAGCCCGTTTTGTCATCGGATACGCTGAATAACCTTCCCCCTGAAATATCCCGAATAATCAGGGTCTCTGTCAACGGAGGAAATGTTGAGATCGACTGGCAGGCAAGTCCCTCTCCGGAAGTTTCTTATTATATCATTTACAGGACGACTCCCCAGGGAACACTTCCCATTGATACTGTATCTTCTCTTTTCACCTCTTATTTGGATACCGGAGCCCAACCGGATTTGCAACCGGAATTATATTATGTAATTGCTACCGATGAATGCGGCAATACCAGCGTTTTTGATTTACCACATATCACGATTCATGTTGATGATGTTGTAGATCCTTGTAAACGAACAATTTTATTGAAATGGAATCTTTATGAAAATTGGGCCAACGGTATTGAATCACAAGAACTCTGGTATAGTGTCAATGGAAGTACGCCGACTGTTTTAGACACATTGCCAAGTACTGATTCGACTTATGTTTTTAAAAACACGAATGATGGCGACTCCTATTGTTTTTTTATAAAAGTAACCGAATCTAATACTGGCGAAGTTTCTTTTTCAAACGTGCATTGCCTTGATCTTGATGTGGTTGAACCGGTAAGATCACTTTTCTTAAAAAATGTAAGTGTAAATGCTGCTAATCAGGTCGAGTTGACCTGGCTTTGGAATGATGATGCCGAGATCAGGACAGTAAATGTTCAAGGTATTTACGAAGATGATGAGGTGGTTTATATTGAAAATTTTAACCCTACTTTTCCGTTGAGTATCGAAAACAGCCAGCCACTAGTTAGTTTTGATCCCTCCCAAAACAAAATATATTTTACGATAGAAACGATTGATGATTGCGATAGCATTTTCACATCAAATGATGGGTCAACAATTTTCTTGACAGGTACTCCGAATGATGATCTGACGAATACCATTAGCTGGACCGATTTTGATATAGAAGGAGGAACCGTTTTAAGCTATAACATTTTCAGAGTTGTTGACGGAGCAGGAACTTTTGTAGAAACCGTGGATGCCAATACGACGGAATTTTCAAATAAGGTAGATGTTAGTAATGAAAGCGAAGCGAATGTTTGTTATTATGTCATTGCTGATGTCAATATGCAATTACCCGATGGCATTGAAGAGCAAATAAAATCAAGGTCTAATACAATTTGCGTTGAACAACTCTCCAATATTATCTCTCCCAATGCATTTGCTCCAGATGGGATCAACAAAGAGTTTAAGCCGGTTATAATATTTGGTGAAACAGCAGAATACCTCATGGTAATTTATGATCGTTGGGGTAGAAAAATATTTGAAACCCAATCTCAGGAAGAGGGCTGGGCTGGCAGAAATGGGATTAAAATATATCCTTCCGGAGTTTATGCTTATTATATCAGAATCCAGCAATCCAGCGGCCGAATTGT
This sequence comes from uncultured Saprospiraceae bacterium, assembly GCA_963793295.1. Taxonomy (GTDB): domain Bacteria; phylum Bacteroidota; class Bacteroidia; order Chitinophagales; family Saprospiraceae; genus JAHDHW01. Next base: position 426,787 of record CAWBZX010000013.1, read on the forward strand.
TGAAGATAAAGGTACTGTTATCTTGTTGCGATAGGTTTTAAAAAATTAAGTTAATTTTATTTGAAAGCCTTCTTCTTTCTGGCTTGTTCCACAAAACAGCTAAGCTGTTTTTTAACTTTAATGAAGTACACCAATTCACATCCAATCAAAATTGAGACTCCGAAAAAAAATGTTGTATTTCGAGCTAATTCAACAGTGGCTGTGTGCATTTCGAATAAGGGCCGGATAAAGATTAATTCAATGGAAATAATTAAAGCTGCAATTAGAAAAAGGAAAATACTTACTGCACGGGCATTTTTAATAAAATTGGGTTTCTTTTGAAGCAAACATTTATTCAGAAAGCGAATGCTGATTTCGTTTTGAGGATTTATTTTTATTAATTCCCGAAGAATGTGTTCTGCTTCATTGTATCGCATAAGATTGTAACAGGAAGCCGCTTTTTTGAACAGCAGTTCGTAATAAATATCTTTTTTGTTATAGAATTTGATATTGTTTATAATCGAAATTTCAATGGCGGCATCAACCATTAAAGCGTGATTTTGATAAGCTCCCACCTCAAACAAGGCATCAGTATAGGCGATCAACAATTCAAAAAATTCACTAAAATCTAATTGTTTTATTTCTTCTTCGTATGTTTCATAATACCGAACTACAGACAGGTATTCATTGGGTTCAATATCTTTGAAGCCACGATAAATTTTAGAATGATATGTTGAAGTTAAATTAGGCACTAGATTTTTTTCAATTCATATAAAACCGGTTTGCTGGGGCTAACATCAATTTCAAAACTTGCGATTTGTAAATTTAACAGATAAAGACCATTTTTGATTTCATTTGGTACAAAAATTAATTCGCTGATGGTACAATTTTTTCTCACTTTGTCCGGATATTGCCAAAAAGCTTTATGAGCCAATAAATGACCTCCATCTTCTTCACGATCAACTGAGGGCAAATCGATTAATAAATGTTTAATGCCGCATGTTACCATATATTTGATTGCATCATGATGAACGAAAGGAGGATTGCTACCTGAATAATTTGTCCGCAATTTCAAATCATCATTTGGCATAGTACGAATGATAAGTACTTCCACTTCTCCTTTTTTCAATATTTCTTCTACTTGTGCTTTCAAAATGATCCTATCATTATTAACGTCTCGGGAAGGATAAATGCTTACTAGTTTTGCGATAAAATGAAAATTATGTAGACTTTTGTTGATCGTGTAGGGTTCTTTTGCAATATGCCCAACACACTCGGTATGGGTTCCATTTCCATGTGGATTCAGCCGTACATTGAGGAAATTGAGGGGACCGCCTTTTTCAGTCGAACCTATAAAATCTCCGGCAATAACAGGTGAAGTTTCCATTGATGGCGCATAAAAACAATTAACGGTTTGATCGCCTTCTTTCAAGGGAATGGAGATATCCAGAGGTCGTGAAAGATCTGATTCGTAATTTTGATTGTGGTGTTGAAAAGTAATTTTCATGTTTTAAAATATTATCAAACCAAAAGAATAGATCTGGCGTAGCATTTTTCAACTTAGCGTTTTCAAATACAGCGAATAAAAATGGGCAATTAGTTCCTGGAATCAATACCCCAGGCTAATTTTTCTCGCATTGTTCGCAGAAAACTTCGATCTCTTAATTGAATCAGTTTAATTTTAAAATCACACTTTCTGATGGCAAGTTGATAAGTTGAATTGATAATTTGGGAACGAGAATCAAGGGAACAAAGGAAGCTTTCAGCTCTGCCCTCAATTTCAAAAGAAATGACGGAATTATCTGAAATGACAATCGGTCTCACGTTAAGGTTGTGTGGAGCAACGGGAGTAATTACAAAATTACCGGAATTCGGAAAAATAATCGGCCCACCACAGCTCAAGGAATATCCTGTTGACCCGGTTGGGGTTGCTATGATAATGCCGTCAGCCCAGTAAGAACTCAAATAGGCTCCGTTAATATAAGTATGGATGGTGACCATCGAAGAAGTGTCCCGCTTGAGTAAGGTGCAATCATTAAGTGCAAATCGTAGGTCACCGAATATCGGGATATTAGACTCCAAATAAAGCAAGGATCTTTCATCAAGTGAGTACATTCCCCTTTTTAATAAATCTATCGCTTCTTTAATCTTCGTTTTTTCAATGCTGGCAAGAAAACCTAAACGGCCAAGGTTGATTCCTAAAATTGGGACACCGCTGTCTTGTATCTCGGTAATTGCATTCAAAATTGTACCATCACCTCCAAGTGTGATTACATAATCAAAGCGACGTGTTTTAAAATCCAGATAACCTTCAAACAATCCGACTTCACTTTTAAAATTAATCCTGTTTTTAATCAATCTGTGGTATGGAGCATAAACAAAGGTTGTGATCCCTTCTTCATGCAAAATATCGAAAAGGGTTTGAATGTAGAAAAGATCTTTTTCTTTAAATAGTTTGCTGTAAACGACAACTTGCATTAAATATTAAGCTTATAGTGTAAAAATAGTCCTTTTTCTTTTAAGTGGTTGATACTGTATTCTATCTGGAAAGTTGAACCATAAAAAATATTAATATCCAGACCTAATCCTCCTCCCCACAACCCTCTGTTTGTTAAAGGATTTTCTTCATAAAACTGAGGATCATTGACATAGCCAAAATCATTATTAAGGGTAAGGTATATCCTTAAAGGCATCAGTTTAAACGGTTTAAGTGGCATCAGTTTACCCCAGTTTACTCTTTCGTTGATAATTTCAAAACGAAGGCTGGATTTCAAATATCCGAAATCCAAACCATCTACAACATAAAATTCATAACCTCTTAAATAATCTTCAAAATAACCAAGTGATTTGTATTTATTATAAGGCTGTTTAGTTCTTATTAGCGAAACCTTTCCTTTAAAGATCAACTCGGTGCTCCACCTTTTTCCAAAGGAAAAATATTGAGCAAATTTGGTAGTGAAATAGAACCCGTTGCGTTCGTTGAATATTCCGATTCCTTCTTTCTCTAAAACAGCAGAAAGAAAATTTCCGGATAGCGGATAGGGAATTATATCTCGGTTTTCAAATACATATTCATAGCGAAGATAGATAAATCTTTGTCGGGTGTTGCCATCTAAAAGGTAATCGGGGTTGAGTTGGGTAGCGACATAATCCGTGATACTATTTTGTTGAAATTCAATTTTACTAAAATGATAAGATCTGAATTTTGGACGAAAAATAAAACTGAAACCCGCCCGGAATCTTTGTTCGGGGTATTCATTTTCTCTTCTTTCAAAAAACAGCTTATTTCCTACTGTTTTAAAGCCTATTTCACGATTTTTAGCATAAAACAATTCAGCAATGATACCATAGGTTTGGTTCTTATTAAGGGGCGGCAAAGTATAATTCAATTCATACTTTTGGGTATAACCGCCTTGAAGTACCAGCTTTAATGGATCTTTTTGGCCGGTGGTATTGTAATGTTTCAACCGAAGTCCGAAATTTACCCTGCTAAGTGAACGATTTTGTTCGCCCCACCAAACGTTGAAATTTCGATCAGCTAACTCAAAAATTGGGAAAGGCCAGATATACCAGGCCTCTGACAATTCAATAAGTAAAGTTACTTGATTAGTTCGGCCGTTCCAGGTTTTGATATTTATTTTTCCCCAGGTGAAAAGGCCAGTGTTCAATATATACTTCTCGTTCTTTTCAAGTTCTTTCTGTAGCTGGCTGATGTGTATGCTGTCTCCAATAGCGAATTTAAGTTCGCGTAAAATAATACGATCTTTTGTTTTTTTGTTGCCCTGGATTTGAATTGAGTCTATGTAAACATATTCAAACTGAGCGGTCAGAAGAATAGGAAAAAGAAGAAGAAGAAAAGGGATAGCGAATTTCCACATAGGCTAATTCAAAAAATAAAGCCGCAAGTTACAGCTTTTAGAATTAGCCATCTAAAAAATTAAATTTTGAGATAAGTCATTAGCGATTGATAACGGTCTTTGAAAGTTTCAAAATAATCCGCTTCCTGAAAACTCGCTTTTACTTGATATTCAAATCGCTCGAAGGTTTTTATGATCCCTTGAATGTCCTGGCGATTAATTTTAATGGTCAGGTCAATTTTTGTAGAATCGAGATTGGTAGTAATAAAACTACTTAGGATGGTTGCATTTTCGGATTCCACAATCCTTGAAATTTCTGCTAATGAATAGTCTCTTTTGTTCATTTCAATGACAATAATACTACCCGGCTCTGTAAATGAACCAATACCTGCGAAAAACTTGAGCAGATCATCCTGTACAATCAGACCCAGGTAATTATCTTGGTTGTCGATGACGGGAATAACAGTCAAGTTAAACTCACTCATTATTCGAATTACGTCAAAAACATGATCGGTACCTTTAACATAAGGCCGTTGCATGGAGAGACTGTAGGAGCCAATTGCCTCTTCAATATCGTGGTTGAGGATATCGTCTTCAGATATCAGACCCAATAATTGTTTATTATTTACAATTGGCAAATGCTTTACATAAAAATCACTCATCGTACTCAAAGCTTCTTGCCCGGTATCAGAGGTTTTTAGGGGTACAATCGATTGTGAAAGTAAATTGGCAGCGATCATAAAAATAAAATTTTCTCAATGTTTGTTAAAACCATTTGGAAGGCTATCGAACTATTCTACAAAGTTCAAGCTTAATGCCAAAATATTTAATACAGCATTTGGGTAAACAATAATCAATAAATAACTGATTAGTGTGGTTTTTATTTTTTAAAATTTCAACGAAGTAATTTCTTTTTTTGCATTTCAAATTCTTCTTCGGTCAAAAGCCCTTTTTCCTTTAATTCTCCAAGTTGCTTAATTTGATCAAGCAAATTACTATTGGGAGTTACATCGTTTTCATTTTGCAGGGTGGGTTCTATATTTATTCGATAACCGTTCTTTTTAAAAGTATCAAATTCATCTTGAATTCTCAAATAAGCCAGCGCATCATGCTCTTGAATTTTTTTGAAATCAACAAACCCAAATTCTACCGCTTTGCTCAAATGAAAAAAAGCATTTTCGCTTTCTTCAATAAGTGAATAGGCACAAGCAAGATTAAAATGGACGGCCACGTCTTTTGGGTTAATTGATAAAGCTTTTTTAAAGTCTTCTATTGCTCCATCGTATTCAAATTCTTTAAATTTACTTACTCCGCTAGCTTTATACGGATTGCTTTTTGGTCTGGTAGTAGCGTGGGTTTCCCTGGATTTTGCCATGCGCTCTTCTCTGCGCCTTTTTTGTTCCAGCCGATATTCCTCCTCTTCCCTGAAACGTCTTTCCCGGCGATCAAAATCTGTATTACGGCGCTGATAATCGGGATACATAAAATTTCGATTGTATTTATAATCAAACTCATCTTTATCCATGGAAAAGAAAACAATTGCATCAATAAGGCTAATCAATGCAGGAATCATGGTCCAGAAAAAAGCAAAATAAAAAAAACCCAATCCGGTTTGCCGGAGATAAAACCTGTGCAACCCAAAGGAACCAAACAACAAAGCAAATATTGCAGCTACATTCTTATCTTTCATGCTTTTTATTTAAATAACCTCTTGCTATCCTAAAAGTTTTTCTTTTTGCGCTAAAAATTCTTCTTCGGTGAGAATTCCGTTCTCCCGAAGATCTGCCAGTTTTTTTAATTTTTCAAGTAAATCGGTATTTGAATTGGTTTCCTCATCGGCTTCTGCCGTTTGAGTTTCAGTTAGCTTGTAGTCATTTTCTACAAATTGCTCGAATTCATCCTGAATACGAATAAAAGCAAAAGCATCGTGAGACTGGATTTTATCAAAGTCCTTGTATCCATTCTCTACGGCTTTGGCCAGATGATAAAATGCCTTTTCTTTGTCTTCGGTCAACGAATAAGCACAAGCAATATTGAAATGGGTAGGGATGTCATTGGGATCAATTTCAAGCGCCTTTTTGAAATCCTCAATGGCTTCCTCGTATTCGTATTCTTTATATTTTTCAACACCACTTTTTTTATACGGATTCGGTCTTTTTCGGGGTACTGGCCTCGGTTTTGGTTTTGCTACTGGGGTTGAAGATTTTCTGCGTCTTTCATAATCAGTATTAGTTCTTTGTGCACGAGGGCCATAACGTCTTCTATTACGCGGCGAAGGTTCATCGGGATTATCTTTTGATCGGCGATTTGAATATTGATATGCAAAAAACAGAATAATTATAGGGATAAAAAACCCTTTGAATATCCCTGCGCCAAGCAAGAAGGCAAGAGCAACAATTAAAAAAATAATTGGATTAGGATTCCTCATTATGACTGTGAGTGTTTTCCGAAAAAATGATTAAAATTAATCAATTGTAATAATACAATGACAATATCTTGATTATTTTAAGAATAATCAAAAAGCAGATTCATTTGTTCTACATACAAAGTGGTAATCTAGACCAAGGAGTGATACGCACGATAAAACAGCTCTTATTAATCAAAATAAGGGCTGCCGAATTGAAATTCAGCAACCCCCACGGTTTAATGTTTTCGGGATGACCCCGCTTTATGAAAGAGTCAATTTGAAAATATAATTGAAACGGTTTTGGAATATTTTTATGCTTAATTGGAGTACAAAAGAAAAAAAACAAAACCCGATAATAATTATTTTCTCATGGCTATGTTGTTTGAAAAAAGAGCTCGGGTTTTGTTTATTCTATAGATGGATCTTTTATTAAAACCATGAGATAAACCGTTTTAAAACCAGCCTTATTGCTTAGCTTTTTGTTAAACTATAATCGGTATTGTTAAAAAGGGTTAATTGTTTTAATTTCGCGGATACCTTGAATGCATTGTTTGAAATTTTTCGCCAAGCATCCCATTAAAATATTCTATAACTTTGCGCCTTATCTTTTAAAAAGTAAAACCAAATTTGTCCATGAAGAAAGATTTTTTGAAAAAACTAGGATTAAAAAAACAAAATGATGGTACGAGTACAGGATTGAAAAGTACCTCAACTTCTAAAGAATATATTGATTCCTTCTCTCCAGTTGACGGATCATTTATTGGCAGTGTTAGCGTCACTTCAAAAAAAGAATACGAAAAAGTAATCAGAACAGCTCAAGGTGCCTTTAAAAAATGGAGAACAATTCCGGCACCGCAGCGAGGTGAAATCGTTCGACAATATGGAGAGGAACTCAGAAAGCACAAAGATTCCTTGGGGCGATTGGTTTCTTACGAAATGGGCAAAAGCTTGCAAGAGGGTTTTGGAGAGGTGCAGGAGATGATAGATATCTGCGATTTTGCAGTTGGATTGTCTCGCCAATTGTATGGATTGACTATGCATTCTGAGCGACCAAATCACCGAATGTACGAGCAGTGGCATCCACTTGGTGTAGTTGGGATTATTTCTGCCTTCAACTTTCCGGTGGCGGTGTGGTCATGGAACGCTATGATTGCAATAGTTTGCGGGGATGTTTGTATTTGGAAGCCATCAGAAAAGACGCCGCTTTGTGGCGTAGCATGTCAAAATATTTTGCATAAAGTTTTGAAGGCGAATAAAATCCCTGAAGGTGTTTGCAGCATGATCAATGGAGATTATAAAGTAGGTGAAATGCTTACAAAAGATAGTCGAATACCGTTGATTTCAGCGACAGGAAGCACACGAATGGGTAAAATCGTTGCTGCAGAGGTTGCTGCACGTTTAGGAAGAAGTTTGCTGGAGTTGGGTGGAAATAATGCGATTATCGTTACACCAAACGCTGATATGAATCTCGTTCTTACAGGTGCTGTTTTTGGTGCAGTCGGAACGGCAGGACAGCGATGTACCAGTACGCGTAGATTGATCATCCATGAGAGCATTTATGATGATGTAAAGAAAAAAATAGCAAGAGCCTATCGCCAGTTGAAAATTGGAAATCCATTAAATCCAAAAACCCATGTTGGACCATTGATTGACAAAGATGCGGTTGAAAATTATCTCAATTCAACAAATGCAATAAAAGAAGAAGGGGGTGAATTTGTGGTGAAAGGAGGCGTTGTGAAAGGCAAAGGTTTTGAAAGTGGTTGTTACGTTAAACCATGTGTAGCTGAAGTTGAAAACGATTATAAAATTGTTCAGCATGAGACCTTTGCTCCAATTTTATATTTGATAAAATACAAAGATTTTTCAGAAGCAATTGCTATCCAAAACAATGTGCCGCAAGGTTTGTCTTCTGCAATCATGACGGATAGCATTCGTGAAGCAGAGGCGTTTTTGTCTTCCGGAGGGTCTGATTGCGGCATTGCAAATGTGAATATCGGAACTAGTGGTGCGGAGATTGGTGGTGCTTTTGGTGGCGAAAAAGAAACGGGCGGCGGTCGTGAAAGTGGATCTGATGCATGGAAAGCATACATGCGCCGACAGACAAATACAATTAACTATAGCAAAGATCTTCCATTGGCCCAAGGGATTAAGTTTGATCTTTAGTGACTAGAGTTTATGTTTTTTAATTTTTTTTGAAAGCAAATTTTTTTTGAAGCCCACTGGTGATAAGTGTTTCAAAGTTTTCTCGAAACATAAAAAAAAGTTTTTCGTTTCAAAAAACACTGTTTTCGAGCATGGTTTTGAAAAATTACTTAAATTTGCAATCCGAAAATAATGTGGTCGCGTGGCCGAGCGGTTAGGCAGAGGTCTGCAAAACCTTGTACAGCGGTTCGAATCCGCTCGCGACCTCCACGCAATCAAAGCCTGTTCCTTCTGGGAACGGGCTTTTGTGGTTTTTCAGTAATCTATATAGATGGAATGACAATTAATTAAAGATGATTCCAAGCATAAATAATAATCCAATAGAAGTTCCGATTAAAATACTTAGCAATATTTTTCCAGCATTTTGATATTTTTTTAGAACTACTTGAAATACAAGAAATTGGAAAAAGAAAAATACAATTGAGTACAAAAAAAAAGCAATCCAGGAACCAAAGTCATATATCCACTGAAAATTATAATTTCCCTCATCAATAAAAGATAAAAGCAACGTGATAAGTAATGAGCTTACAATAAGAAGATAGGTGCTGTTTATCTTTGAAAGGAAATTTGTGCTTTCTGATATCATATTTATTACTTTTCTATTCTTTTGAAGGTCACCAAGAATCCAATAGTTGTATTAATACTATAAGGTGATGCGACCACGACTCCATTTAAAGGAGTCAAATTATGTAGTTCAAACCCGTCCTTTTTTTTCTCAATTAGTAAAGCCTCTAATTCTTTTGATGTGCTTAATCCATCTAAGTTTCCTTTTCTAAGGTGTTTAGAATTTTTTTCTAAGATTGAGCTTTCTAAATAAACTACTTCGTATGGGTACATATTCCTGTATATAAAACTTGTTTTTGAATAGATTTTATTAGAAAAACGTAATGACGTAAATATAAGATCGCTGAATGAACAATTCAAGCATATATTAAAGCCAGCGAAAATTGTATTTTTGAAAGATTTTAATATTTGCAAAACGGAATTTTCCAGTTAGAAAAACACAAAACGAAATTTATGAGCCCATTCATTGCAGAATTGATCGGTACAATGTTGTTAATGCTCGTAGGAAACGGCGTGGTCGCCAATGTAGTTTTAGATAAAACAAAAGGAAATAATGGCGGTTGGTTGTTGATCAATTTGGCATGGGGATTATCTGTTTATATAGCGGTTGTTGTTGCTGGACCAATAAGCGGCGCTCACATCAATCCGGCAGTTACAATTGGACTTGCTGTGGCAGGAGTGTTCGAATGGAGCCTGGTTGGAACATATATCACCGCACAAATGATCGGTGCAGCGATAGGCACAACTCTGGTTTGGGTGACTTATAAAGACCACTATTTTCAAACAGAAGATACAGATGCTAAGTTGGCTACTTTTTGCACCGCCCCAGCTATAAGAAATAATTTTTCAAATATCATAACCGAAACCATTGCAACATTTGTTTTGGTCTTCGTTGTTTTATATATTGCCGGACCAAGTTTTAGTGCTGATAACATTGAGAATGGGCATATAGGCTTAGGTTCTCTGGGCGCACTTCCAGTTGCTTTGTTAGTGACGGTGATTGGAATGGGACTCGGTGGCCCGACAGGATATGCCATAAACCCAGCGCGTGATCTTGCTCCCCGGATTATGCATTCGATACTTCCGATAGGAAAGAAAGGTTCTGGCAATTGGTCGTACAGCTGGATTCCAGTAGTTGGGCCTGTATTGGGAGGCATTTTGGCTGCAGCATTATTTTTAATATTGAAATAATTCCAACTTGAAAGGATTTTAATAAAAACTAATTAAACGATCACTTCTAAAATGAAGGAGACAAGACTTCAAATGAAAGACATACAATTTGATAGAATAAAACAAAAAGAAGTTAAAAGTCTGATCGAAGAGCAAATAGCGAATGGAGTCTCTTCCTTTGATAGTTTGCGTGAAACTTACCATCCTGGAGAAGACTTATCGAAGCATAAAATTCATGAGAAAATATTTTTTATGGAAGCACCTTTGGATGAGGCATGGAAGCATTACACGATAGCAAATCCTTCTGAAGTGTGGAATGGTGATATGATTTCTTTTGGTCTGATGGTTTCAGACAACTCCAATGAAATTGTATATCCCAACGACGATTATAGCGGAGCGGAGCCTGGTCAGGTTTTTTATGTAAATCTAAATATTTTTGGCGGGTTGCTAAAACTTGCCGTTTCTCATAAAATAATAGGAGTTGACCATAATAATAGAATCATGACGCTCAGTTATGTCGAAGGCGGAGAGACGATCGGAAAGCAGGAGATCAAGTTGACAGAATCTAAGGATAGTAATACAAAAATAACGCACACGACATTTTATAAAGGGCAATCAGGATTTCGTGAAAAATGGCTTTATCCATTTTTTCATACTAAAGCGATTACAGAATTTCACACCAATTTGAGGAATAGTTATAAGAAGTAAAAACTCATTTACTTCCGCCCTTTCTTTGTGAGGAAAGTTTTCAAAATATAACAATCTTCTTTCGTAATAGGTGTAAAGTGCTCAACTTCATCAATCAATATTTGAGCGGTGGTTTGTTCAACGGCAGCGACTTCGACTCTTACTCCTTCACCTTTGAGGTGTCGAACCAATTCTATATAATCAGAGTCTCCCGACAAAATAATAATAGTATCTACTTTGGTTGCGATCTGAGTTGCTTTAATGGTAAGCGGGATATCAGCTGACTTATGGCAAGGCATGACAGAGCCGTGAAAATTTTTGAGTAAGCGATCAGCCAATTTTGGTGAAATGCTTTTGCCTTCCCGAAAATAAATCAGCCTTTTAAGGCCTCGGTTATCTAATAGTTTAGGGATTAGGGTATCAAAATCGACTAAGGCCTTTTTATCTTTAACTAAGGATTGTAGGCTCATCTCGATATTGTTCCCATCTATCAAAATTGCCACTGATTGATATATTTTTACTTTATTAGGTTCTTCCATTTTTGGTTAAAGGGTTTTTTTATTTAAAAGTGTATAATATTACTACATTTTCACCAAACTTTAGTTTTCAAAAACATTATATTTTTATTGGTTCGTCTTTCATTTGTATATTTAATTTTTGAATTGTTTTAATAACTTAAGCCATAATAAATAAATGGATTTAAGCTTTTTCTTTGGTCGTTTTCACCTAGTACTCGTCCATTTGCCTATTGGCTTATTATTGATGGCTGTGGTGATGTATTTCCTCTCCGGAAAAAAGCGATTCGGACAACTGGATGGCGCGATTGCTTTCTCCCTTTTGCTAGGTGCATTAAGTGCCATTTTAGCGGCTATTTGTGGTTGGCTTTTGGCAAATAATGGAGATTATGTAGATGACACATTATTTTTGCATCGATGGATGGGAATCGGACTTACAGCTTTAGCTGGCTTTTGTTGGATACTAAAAACAAATAGAATTAAAACAAAAAGAAGCATCTTTACTTTTTCTATGACTGTTTTGACACTCCTGATTTTTTATACTGGACATCTTGGAGGGAATCTGACTCATGGTGAAGGTTATCTTTTAGAATATGCTCCTGCCACTTTGAACTCTCTTTTTGGTGCTAATTCAAAACCTGTTGAAACTTCACCAACAGTTTTCAAACCCAGACTCGACCATTGTTTTTAGTGATATGTTGCTTCCGGTTTTGAAAGAAAAATGCAGTAATTGCCACAATGAAAAAAATAAAAAGGGTGGATTAGTTTTAACAACTAAAGAAGGATTTTTGAAAGGAGGCGATCACGATGAAATATTTATAACTGGGAATGCATCTGAAAGTGAAATATTTGAAAGGGTAACGCTTCCAAGAAAAGATAAAAATTTTATGCCTCCAAAAGGAGGAGCACTTTCCTATGACCAAATCCGTCTTTTGGAATGGTGGATCAACGATGGCGCATCTTTTGAAAAAACAGTCAGCGAATATGATCTGCCAAAAGATATCGAATTGCTTTTTGTAAAAAAATATAGATTGGAAATAAAAGCAATGAGTTTTGTTGAAACCCTCAAGGTTAACCCAATTTCAAATGCTATTTTTCAAAAACTGGAAGCGCAAAAATTTAAAATTTCGCATCTCGCTTCAAATAACAATTTACTGGAAATCAGCATGCACCCGGGTGTAAAAAGTATTACAAAGGATCAATTGGAATCTCTCCTCGAAGCAAAGGACCAGATCACCTGGCTCAACCTGGGGAATACTGAAATTTCTGATGTCTACCTTAATATTATATATAAATTATTAAACCTAACCCGCCTCCGTCTGGAACAAACTTCCGTTTCAGATCAAGGAGTTATATTGCTGGAAAAATTACCTCATTTGGAATCATTAAACCTATATGGCACTTCTGTTTCTGACCAATCCATTGAATCCTTTATAAAAATGTCGGCATTGAAAAATATATATTTATGGCAAACCAGAATAAGCCCTCAAGGTCTGGAAAAGCTGAAGACCAGTCGCCCTGATATGGAAGTTGTGGGTGGCATGGAACTATCTAAAGAAAATTGACTTGTTTAAAAAATAAATTAGATTATGAAAAATAGATCCACCAATCGCCGAAAATTTTTAAAAGAAACTTCCATTTTTGGTGCAACGGTATTTGCTGTGCCATCTTTTTCATTTAACATAATTAATCGTCGAAAGACAGCAGGAGCAATTATAGGACAGGGGAATTTCAAATATCATGTGGACAAAGATTGGGGGATTCAGGATAGCGTGAAAATACCTGTAAATGATTGCCATGAAATGGTTCAGGATAACAAAGGGCGACTCATTTTACTTACTAACCATGAAAAAAATAATGTAATTATATATGATCGTTCAGGAAAAGTTTTGAATACCTGGACTTTAAATTTACCGGGAGCGCATGGTCTTACCATTGCGGATGAAGGAGGGGAACAATTTCTTTTCATAACTGACACAGATATCAACAAAGTTTATAAAACAACGCTTGACGGTAAAGTTTTAATAGAATTGGATGCTCCAAAAGAAATAGAAGCCTATGTCGATAATTCGAAATTCAAACCAACGGAAATTGCAGTTGCTCCGAATGGTGATTTTTATGTAGCTGACGGTTATGGAGAAAACTATATCATGCAGTTTAGTGCGAAAGGAGAATACATCCGCCATTTTGGTGGGAAGGGCAAAAACGATGATCAATTTGATTGTTGCCACGGTGTGACATTGGATTCAAGAGAAAAAGCCGATCCAACCCTCTTGATTACGAGCCGATCCACGCAAGAATTTAAACGGTTTACACTTGATGGGAAATGGCTGGAGACGATTCAACTTCCAGGTTGCTGGATTTGTCGACCGGTAATAAAGGGCGAAAATCTTTATTTTGCAGTGATTGTCACAAAGAGCTGGGGGAAGTATGACGGACTTATAGCCATTTTGGATAAGAATAATAAAATCGTTTCCCTTCCAGGAGGACAGGCACCGGTTTATGAAAATGGCATTTTGAAAGAGGCTGTTTACGATGGCAATACTTTCCTCAATCCGCATGATGTTTGTGTCGACAATGATGAAAATCTTTATATTCCACAATGGTATTCTGGAAGAACCTATCCTGTAAAATTAGAGCGAGTATAAAATATTATCTTTTGTAGAAAAAACGTATCCAGATTTTCAAATTGGAGAAAAGCTAAAAATGCTCATTTAAAGCAATTGACTAGCCGGACTCAAAAAATTGAATTTCCTCTTTTCTTACCAATCTTTTTTTTAATCTTTGAATAATTAGAAAAGGAACAATAAATTTACAGATCAAATTGCTGTAATATTTCCTAAAAAGGAAAATGAATGAAAAGAATATTAGTACCCACAGATTTTTCCAAAAACACACGTAATGCACTTGAATTTGCAATCGATATTGTAAATAAGGTTGAAGGTGAAATAATTTTATTGAATACCTACAAACTTGCTCGTAGGGCCGGAATGTTTATAGGTGTTGAGAAAATGATGCGAGAAGAGTCAAAAGCCGAAATGACAAAATTGGTTAGGAAGATTAAGCCCCGACTTAAGCCAAAAGTTACCATTAAAAGCAAGGTGGTTAAAGGAGATCCGATTCAAACAGTGGTATTGGTCGCAAAAAAAATGGAAGTCGATTTCATTATAATGGGAACACAGGGGGCTAGCGGATTGAAAGAAGTATTTATTGGAAGTACGACAAACGGAGTTATCAATAGCACTAAAATTCCAGTAATGGCCGTTCCTTCAAGCTTCAAACACAAATCAATAGATGTTATTGTATTATCAATTAGTCCTAACCTTGGTGAATTGGGTGATAAGATTGGACCATTAAAATTGCTAGCTAATTTGTATAATGCAAAAATAAAAGGGCTTCACATTAATGCTGACGATAGAAATGATGATGTTCAGCAGAAGGTTTCTGGTATTTTAGAAGGAACGGATCATACTTATCATGAAATGAAAAGTAGTACGGCTAAGATAAATTTGATGATTGAGCAATTTGTTAAGGACAATAATGCGGATTTGCTTTGTATGGTAAAGCAAAACCGTGGATTTTGGGAAAATTTATTCCATAATAGTGTTACAACTATTGAGGTTTTTCATAGTGATGTTCCAATACTTGTTTTACAGGAATAGTCTGATATTTGGTGCTTAATGTGATTTAATAAGCGATTTATTTTGGTCAAAAGCAATCCTATCAGAGGCACATAATGAAAAAAATCTTATTTTAAAAACATCTATTTTTTAAAATTTTATAATAATTTAACTGCTTTCCGTAATTTTAGCCTCGGATTGGAGAATTCATTCCATCTTATTTTATTTAAAAATGATTCATTAACAAATATTAAACAATGACAAACATGCGAAAAACAGTAAACCTGCTATTTTTCTGTATTGCTGCTGCTACTTTATTATCATCATGTGTTTCTAAAAAGAAATTTAATGACCTGATGAGTGATAAAGAAGGCATTGCTAATCAGCTTGCTGAAGCACAGAAAAATGTAAAGTCCTTAGAGGAGACAAAATTGGAACTTGAAGAAGTAAATATTGCTTTACTTGAAGACGTTTCTCAATTAGGTGTCGATCTTGAAGCTGCTAATTCAAATCTTGCTTCAACTAAAGCACAAGCTGCTAAAGACAAATCTAAGTTAGAAGGAGAAGTTAATACACTTAATGCTGCAATTAAAGGAGTATTTGCAAGCTATGAAGGCAGTGGTCTAAACGTTGAAGAGCGTGATAACCGTCTTTATGTAGTAATGGAGAATCCTATTAACTTCAAAATGGGATCTGCTTATATAGCCAGATCATACCGCGATCCTCTTGCAAGTCTTGCTGAAATTTTGAAGAATAACCCAAGCTTGAGTATTCAGGTTGAAGGACATTCTGACAATGCAAAGTTTTTGGAAGGCAAAGGTGACAATTGGAATCTTAGTCTGGGAAGAGCAATGAGCGCGGTTCGTTTATTACTCAGAAATGACGTTAGTCCAAATCAACTTTCTGCAGTTGGTAGAGGAGAATATGCTCCTGTTGCTGCAGAAGATCCGTCTTCAAGCGATGCAAGAGCAAAAAACAGAAGAGTAGAGTTTGTAATCGTTCCTAATATTGAGAGCGTTTATAACGTAAAACCATAAATTTTATATTTATGGTTAATGGTTAGTTGAAGTAGCTTGTTTAATTACTAATAGATTGAGCTACTCCAACGTTTTAAATAAAAAATCTGATTAGAAGAATTCTTCTAATCAGATTTTTTTGTTTGGAAAACCAAGTCTTATTAATAATTGAAATTAAAAAGTGAGATTGAAGTTACTCCAATATACATAAGCCCAGGTTATTATTATTGCAAAAAAGAACAGTAAAACGTACATAAAGCAATAACCTTTTTTACCTGAATTATCAATTTGATCTGCCATTTCTATTTATTTTTGATTGTCTAATTCTTTAGCTGCACAAAGAAAATGAAAATTCCTATAAGATCAAAAGAGAAAAAGCGAAAGCTCGCTAATTATAAATATTCCAAACATGGATTTTAAAAAAAATAGAACCTTTAGAAATATTCGAAACAAGAAGATTTTGTCTGTATCACCTGAATGGCTATCTATCAAAACTATTGATATGCACACCGGTGGCGAACCTTTAAGAGTTATCCTTGATGGCTTTCCTCCAATAAAAGGAAAAACAGTATTGGAGGCACGGCAGTATGTTAAAAACAATTATGATCATTTGAGAAAAACGCTGATGTTTGAACCAAGAGGGCATGCGGATATGTATGGATGCCTGTTAATTCCACCAAATGATATAGGAGCTGATTTTGGAATTTTATTTCTTCATAATGAAGGTTATAGTACTATGTGTGGCCACGCTATTATTGCTATTACTACTTTAGCGATTGAAATGAATTGGGTTGAAGTAAATGAGCCGGAAACTATGATCAAAATTGATGCACCGTGTGGAAGGATTACCTCTTTTGCACTGGTAGAAAAAGGAAAAGTGAGGGGTGTTTATTTTCATGGAGTGCCCTCCTTTGTGGTAGCACTCGACCAGAAAGTAGAAGTGCCTGGCCTTGGTACAATTGAATATGATCTTGCTTATGGCGGTGCTTTTTATGCTTATGTAAATTCAGATAAGCTTGATATTGACCTTGTTCCTGAAAATTACCGCTTACTTATTCAAAAAGGGATCGATATTAAACGTGCTGTAATTAAAAGTAATAATAGTATTCTACATCCTTTTGAAGCTGATTTAAGTTTTTTATATGGAACAATCTTCATTGGTGGACCAATATCAGAAGGTATCGATAGTAGGAATGTTTGTATTTTTGCTGAAGGTGAAGTAGATCGTAGTCCAACAGGATCAGGGGTTTCCGGTCGCCTGGCAATACATTTTGCCCGAAAAGAAACTAAACCGGGTGAAACAATGATGATTGAAAGTATCACGGGGAGTGTGTTCAAGGGATCGGTAGTTCGTATTGAACAATATGGAAATTATGAAGCGGTTATTCCTCAAGTTGAAGGCACTGCATTTATAACCGGGCAACATGAGTTTTTGATCGACCCCAATGATCCTTTTAGAGAAGGATTTTTGCTACGATAACCGATTTTTGATTAAATCTTTTTACACTTTTCTTTTAACCAAGATTTTTCATCCTCATCCAATAAGGGAGAAACTTCGTCATAAACTCTTTTGTGATATTCGTTGAGCCAGGTGATTTCAGTTTTATTGAGTAAACCAATTTCTATTAAATTGAGGTCAATCGGAAACAAAGTAACCGTTTCAAACTTTAAAAATTTTCCAAAATCCGTTTCGCGATCTTCTACAGTTACAACCAGATTTTCTATTCGAATACCATATTCACCGGTTTTGTAAAATCCTGGTTCATTCGAAGTGAGCATTCCCGGCTCAAAAACAGCAGCAGCTTTGGCTGTGGTTCCTGCTCCAATTGCTTGAGGCCCTTCATGAACATTTAGAAAGAAACCTACACCGTGGCCTGTACCGTGGCTATAATTGAGGCCAGAACTCCAAAGCGGTTTTCGTGCCAATATATCCATTTGATTACCTCTCGTCCCAGAAGGAAATCGAAGCATAGCCAGGTCAATATGACCTTTTAAAACGAGCGTAAAATTTCGTTTTTGTTCGCTGGTAGGTGGTCCAATTGCAACGGTACGAGTGATATCAGTAGTGCCATCAGTGTATTGGCCGCCAGAATCAAGAAGCAAAATACCTTCATTTTTAATCAGGGCACATTTGTCAGGTAAAGCATGATAATGAACAATTGCACCATTGCTATTATAACCTACAATTGCAGCAAAACTCTCTCCACGATAATAATCTTGTTTTCTTCTAAAACCATCTAATTTAACGGCAACTTCAGTTTCGGGGATAGTTCGCTCGGGCACTGTTTTTTCTAGCCAACGAAAAAGTTTTGTAAGGGCCACTGCGTCTTTTTGCATTGCATTCTTAATATGACTGATTTCTGTATCATTCTTTATAGCTTTTAAATGAGTCGGAATGTTATCATGAAATATTATTCGTTCATTTAGAATAGCATTGTAAGGAATGATACTGGTTTTTGATGGGTCAACAAGAATGCTTTCCTCCTCAGGTAATTTTTGGAGAAAGGAAATAATGTCAGCATATGGGAGTATTTTTATATGATCATCTTCCAGTTTACTCCGCAAACTTTCCAGAACTTTTTCAGAATCGATAAATAAAAAAGCCTTTTGCAAACCTATGACTGCGTAAGCAATGGAAACTGGATTACATTCAACGTCATTAGAACGAATGTTAAAGGTCCATGCGATATCATCAAGGGCAGCAACAAAATGATAATCAGCTTTTTTTTGCTTCATTATTTCACGAATTTCTACTAGCTTCTCTTTCCTGCTTTTTCCAGCAAACTTGATTTCATGTTCGAAAATAATATTTTTGGGCAAGGGTGGTCGATTTTGCCAAATCGAGCTGATGAGATCCTGGTTATAATCTAAAGCAATATCTTTTTCATCAAAACTTTTTTCTAAATGCTGTATTTGGTTGATTGAAAACATCATTCCATCACAACCGACAACACTACCTGCTGGAAGGTTCTCTTTTAACCAGTCAATATGCTCTGGAGCATGCGAAACTCTTTGCTTCTGTAAAATCATATCACTACCGGATAATTCGTCTTCAGCTTGTAAAAAATACCTGGAATCTGTCCATAATCCCGCATGATCTTCAGTAATGACAACAATACCAGCAGAACCAGTAAAACCCGATATCCATTTTCGTGCTTGCCAGTGTGGAGCTACATATTCACTTTGGTGAGGATCACTGCTAGGAATAAGAAATGCTGTAATTTCTTTCTTTCTCATCTCCTGACGAAGGGCGGTAATTCGTTGATTGATATTCATTATTTGAATCTAGTTTAAAAAACTAAAGTAATGAAAAAACTGTTAACTAATGAAGAGATAATGTCACATTTTGATAATCAATATGTAGGAGAAGAAGAGAAAAAATATTCTCAATATTGAATAATAAGAGTTGTTTTGTTAAAAATATATATAAAATAATTCAATGTAAAATTCTAACCCTGCGTAGCGCTTGGCATATTTTTTGATGGAAATTCGATCCAGACACTGGACATATTAAAAAAAAAGATTTATATTGCGTTTTACCTATTAGCAAAAGAACACATCTCTCGGTCTTAACAATGTCACTTTAGTTTATTAAATATCATTTCATGTCGAGTGAAAAAAAGCTTATTATGATTAAAGTTATTTAAAACTGACATACGACATTTGACTGGAATTATCCGGTTGTTGATCAAACATTTTTAACAAAAGAGAAAACCATAATTATCCCATGCTGAAGCAGAGTCTAAGTCATAAAATGCTCCAAAAGCTGTCGCCCCAGCAGATTCAACTCATGAAGCTGCTACAAATCCCTACAGCTACATTGGATCAAAGGATCAAAGAAGAATTAGAAGCAAATCCGGCTTTGGATGAAGGCGAAGAAGTGGAAGAGTCCATTGAGTTTGGTGCCTCCAAGGAAGAGTCTTTATCTGAGGAAACAAAAACTGCAAGCGAAAACGAAGAAAATGAAAGTCGTGATGATGAATTCGAATTGGATGATTATCTCAGCGAATATATTGAAGATGATCCAAGTAGTTATAAACTTCAAGTAAACAACTATTCAGCAGATGAAGAGGACAAAAGTATTCCTGTCCCAGTTGAAAATACTTTTCATGAATACCTGGAAGAACAACTTGGATTGTTAGATATAGAAGATCCCAGAGAATTGAAAATTGCAAGCCAAATTATAGGAAGTATTGATGATGATGGATATTTAAGGAGAGAACCGCATGCAATTATTGATGATCTTATTTTTTCGCAAAATGTGATCACCAATGAAGAAGAGGTGGAAGATATGTTGAAAAGAATTCAAAAATTTGACCCACCTGGAATTGGTGCAAAAAATCTTCAAGAATGTTTGTTATTACAATTAAAGAATAAAATAGAAGTAGAAGGTGATAATTTAGACGATGAAGAAATTTTAATTATACAACTTTGCGTGAGAATTATTGACGAATACTTCAATGAGTTTTCTAAAAAGCATTACCAAAAACTACAACGCTACCTAAATATTTCAGAGAATCAATTAAAAGATGCAATTGATGAAATATTGAAATTGAACCCAAAACCCGCCAGTGGATATACTGGAGGTAATAGTAGAACTACGTATTATATTGTTCCCGATTTTACCATTGTAAACAGAGATTCTGAATTAGAGTTAACACTCAATTCTAGAAATGCACCAGACCTGAGAGTTAATGAGCAATATAAAGACATGCTCAAAAATTATCAGATAAATAAGAAAGTAAAGAGAGCAGACCGGCAGGAAAAAGAGGCTATCATGTTTATAAAACAAAAGATAGATTCTGCTAAATGGTTCATTGATGCCATTCGTCAAAGACAACAGACAATGTATAAAACCATGTATTCGATAATGCAATATCAGTATGAATATTTCCGTACGGGAGATCAAAAAACCCTAAGGCCAATGATTCTTAAAGATATTGCTGATATTACTGGACTTGATATCTCTACCATTTCCAGAGTTGCGAATAGCAAGTTTGTTCAAACAGAGTTTGGAACTAAGAGATTGAAAGATTTCTTTTCGGAATCATTACAAACCAGTACAGGAGAAGAAGTTTCAACACTCGAAGTGAAAAAAATACTAACGGATATTATTGAAGAGGAAAATAAGCGAAAACCATATTCAGATGAAAAACTCAAAAATATCCTAAGAGAAAAAGGATACAATATTGCCCGGCGTACTGTTGCAAAATATCGCGAGCAACTCAATGTGCCGGTAGCAAGGCTCCGGAAAGAATTATAAATATTATTTACCGAAAAATTTGAGAAAGGGAAAATAGGTGACTGTTTCCCCTTTTTTTTTTAAGAATTGTTATTAATTGCATTGACAATAACTTTGCAAGCATTTTTGATATCACCCTCTTCAATAATCAAAGGAGGAGCAATCCGCAAACTGCGATCATTGAACAAAAACCAGTCTATAATAACACCATTTTCAATGCATTCTTTGATAACAGCCTGAACGAATTCAAAGCTATCAAGCTCCAAAGCCATCATTAATCCCGCACTTCGAATTTCTTTGATTTTTGGATGTACTAACAATGCTCTAAATAATTTTTCCTTTTCCTTTACTTTCGAAATAACATCGCTTTCAAGAAGTTCCTGTAATGTTGCCAAAGCAGCTGCACAGCATACAGGATGGCCGCCAAACGTAGTGATGTGCCCTAAAAGCGGCTCAAAAGAAAGTACATTCATAATTTCCCCGGAAGCGATAAAAGCGCCAATAGGCATACCTCCTCCAAACCCCTTTGCAAGCATCAAAATGTCAGGGACAATATCATACTGTTCGAAAGCAAACAAAGAACCGGTCCTGCCACAACCTGCCTGAATTTCATCCAAAACCAATAGCGCACCAGTTTCATCACAACGAATCCTTAGCTTTTTTAGAAAATCATCAACAGGAAGTTGAACTCCAGACTCTCCCTGAACAGTCTCCACAATGACGCAAGCCGTTTTTCCAGTAATATTTTGAAGAGAAGACTCATTATTAAATTCAATATGACGTATGCCTGGAAGTAGCGGACGAAAAGCCTGAGTAAAAAAAGGATCACTCATCAAACTTGCAGCGCCTTGCGAGCTTCCATGATAAGCATTGATGCAAGAAATAATTTCATAACGTCCCGTGTATCTTTTCGCCAATTTCATCGCGCCTTCTGTTGCTTCAGTGCCAGAATTGACAAAATAGACGCAGTCAAGAGGATCGGGAAGATGCTCAGCAAGCAGGTTCGCCAATTTAACTTGTGGGCTTAAAACAAATTCACCATAAACAAGCGTATGCATATATTTATCTAGCTGGTCTTTCACTGCCTTTACTATTCGAGGGTGTCGATGTCCAAGTCCACTGACTCCAATTCCCGATATTAAGTCGATATAAGGTTTTCCATTATTATCGTACAAATAGATACCTTCAGCATACTCGATTTCCAGCATAAGCGGGAATTCAGAAGTTTGAGCAAGGTGTTTCAGAAAGAGTTGTCGAAGATTGGGCATAATAGTATTTTTAAAAAAGTAAAATAACAAATAGCAAGAAGAATATACGTTTGAACCATTATTATTCCAACTCAGTAGCTTCTTTTACCTGTTCAACACAATTATATTTCTTTATTAAGTAGTTTTTCAATAATATTCTAACATGAAAATAATCGCTCTAATATTAACGGTGTTTTTGTTTTGTGAAAACAATACTTTTCAAGTCGGAATTTATAGATCAATTGAAGGAAAGGTTCAATTCAGATCAGATGCGTCCCTCGAAACAATTGAAGCTAATTCGGATGCCTTAAAAGGTGTTATTGATATTGAAAAACGGTCGTTTGCTTTTTCGGTTCCCATTCGCTCCTTCGAAGGGTTTAATAATCCACTTCAAAAAGAACACTTTAACGAAAACTATCTCGAAAGCTCCAAATATCCCAATGCTACTTTCTCCGGGAAAATTATTGAAAATGTTGATCTTTCCAAAGACGGAACTTATACCATTCGTGCAAAAGGAAAATTAAATATACACGGAGTTGTTCAGGAGCGCATATTAAAAAGCAGAATTGTTGTAAAAGGGGATAGCTTTAGTTTGAAAGCCTATTTTACGGTCATTTTAGAAGAACATAATATTAGTATTCCAAAAATTGTAAATCAAAAAATTGCCGAAGAAATCCAGGTACAAGTGGAGGCTACCTTTGAAAAAAGTTTGAATGAATAAAATATACCTCATATTAATAAATTTCTTTGTTATAATAGGAATTTCATCCGCTCAAACTCCTTATTTTAAAGAGTATTCTCTCGGTGAACTTTACAAAGATGTAAGGGTAAATAATTTATATGAATTGAAAGATGGGTATATCTGGTTTGGAACAACAGAAGGATTGTTTCGCTATGATGGACTTCAGTTCGAACAATTTTTAATGCCGGATTCTATCTCCAATAACCAAGTCAGCGCATTATATGAAGATCAAGATAACAGACTTTGGATTGGATACAAAGATGGAAATATCTTTTATAAAGACGATCAAAATAAATTTGTTAAATGGGAACCAGAAGAAGGGACACCGAAAGTTCCTATTTCTTCTTTTTACAGCGACAATAAAGGTGTCTTTTGGATTGCTACTTATGGAGAAGGATTGTATTGTTATAAACAAAACAGACTTTACAACATAAATAGTGATGATGGATTGCCGGGCGACGATATTTATTCAATGGCATCTGACAAAAATGCAAACGTTTGGGTAGGAACCGATGGTGGAATTGTAAAATGCCAGATTGATGAAAAACAAAAAATCATTGAAATATTTTCTACAGCAAACGGCTTACCTGATGATATTGTAAGAGCCATTTTGCCAGATGAAAATGGTAATTTTTGGATTGGGATGCACGACAGTGGAATTTGTTATTTTGATCCGTACACTAAAAAAGTTGAAAAATCTTCTTCTAATTGGGATCACGGTATTATAAATACTCTTGAACTATTTGAAGATCGGGAACTTTGGATTGGAACAGAAGGAAATGGTGTTATGCGCCAGGATTTAAATACCCAAACGATTGTACCAATCCGAATGGATGAAACCAAGGGAAAATCAAAAATTTATGATTTACACAAAGATGTTGAAGGCAATATTTGGGTCGTTTCCAATAATAATGGAATTTATTCTGCTAACCGACAATTTGAGATTATTCAACAGCCGCTTCCAGAACTTCAGGCTTTAATGGTGGACCACCAGGATCAGCTTTGGATTGGTACTCAAAATGGTTTGTTTTTACACCGATTAAACGGCGAAGGAGAAAGCACCTTCGACCCCGTTCTTGATCATTTAAATGTTCTTAGTATTTACGAGGATAATTTTAAAAACATATGGATTGGCACTTTCGGTGAGGGGGTCTATTGCCTGGATTCCAATAAAACCCAAACCAGACACCTTACTGAAAAAGATGGGTTAACCAACGGCAGTATTCTATCAATAGAAGGGAAAAACGATAAAATCTGGTTGGCTACCCTAGGCGGTGTAACCGAGATTGACAATACAAAAAATATCTTTTCAAATTTAAATTTGAAAATTAAAAAACTGAATCAAGAAACAGGATTAGGTACAAATTATATTTATACCGTTTTTATTGATAGTAAAGAAAGAACGTGGTTTGGTACAGCTAGTAATGGGGTAAGCGTATTGGAAAATGGAAAAATTACAAATTATACCAGCGCAGATAGTCTTCCTTTACGAACAGTTTTTTCAATAACAGAAGACCGCTTAGGACATATTTGGCTGAGTACAGACAAAGAAGGCATCTTCGAATTTGATGGCGAAAAATTTCATCACCTTACAATTAAAGAAGGTATCCGTGATTTGGCGATTACCAGTTTGATTAGTGATGTGAAAGACAATATTTTGGTGATTCACCCCAGCGGGATAGATTTACTTGATCCGATCACAAAGCATCTGATTTACTTTGATGCAGAGATAGGTGTTGAAAATATTGACCCGAATTTAAATGTGGTTTGTAATGATAAGAATGGAAATATTTGGATTGGAACCGAAGATCACCTTATACGATATACTGCGCTAAAAGAAACCCTGGAAATTCATCCGAGAACTCAGTTAAGTGAAGTATCGGTTTTGCTGGATCCGGTGGATTTTCAAAATACCGATGTTTTCAAACACAATCAAAATAGCTTAATATTTAAATATGTAGGTTTGTGGTACACAGATCCTACAACAGTAAAATATCGATATAAGCTCGAAGGGGTGAATCAAGATTGGGTCATTTCAAGAGATCGCCAGGCAACCTATTCGAACCTTCCCCCCGGTGAATATACTTTCAGTGTTACTTCAACAGAAAATGATGCTTTTGACAAAGAGCCGGTAGTATCCTATTCTTTTGAAATTAAGGCTCCTTTTTGGATACAGCCGTGGTTTCTTGTGGTGTCTATGCTTACAATATCTGGGCTAATTTTTATTATTGTTAAAGAGCGGGAAAAACAACTGCAAAAGCAGGCAGACTTAAAAAAAGAACGGATCGAGAGCCAATTGGAGCTTTTAAAAAGCCAAATCAATCCGCACTTTTTGTTTAATAATTTCAATACACTGATAGCGATCATAGAAGAAGACGGACCGCTTGCAATTGAATATGTTGAACGACTTTCTGATTTTTATAGAAGCATTTTACATTATAGAGAAAACGATGTTATTCAGATTCAGGAAGAGCTTGAATTGATAAAAAACTATGAATTTCTACTGCGAAAAAGATATGGGAACAACCTACAATTGACCATCAATTCAAATGGAATTTTAAATGGTTCATACATAGTGCCGCTCACTTTACAAATATTAGTTGAAAACGCAGTAAAGCATAATATCATTTCAAAAACAAAACCACTAAACATTGAAATAGCTGCGGATACAGATCAATATATTTCAATAACCAACAATATTCAAAAGAAGCTTACCAAAGAACCCTCCACGGGGTTTGGGTTACAAAGTATTCAGTCTCGTTATGCTTTACTGAGTAAAAAAGGAGTAAAAATAGAGGAAACGGAGAACCACTTTAAAGTTCGAATCCCAATTATTAAAAACAAAGAATCATGAAAGTTTTAATTATCGAAGACGAAATAACAGCGGCTCGTCGCCTTAAAAATTTAGTGTATAAAATTAATCCGGATATTGAGATTGTAGACCAATTAGATAGTATCGAAGGGGTTTTGAATTGGATGGAGAATAACGAAATGCCTGATTTGATCTTTATGGATATCCACCTTGCTGATGGTTCTAGTTTTGAAATATTCAATCATGTGCAAATTGAAAAACCGGTAATTTTTACAACTGCTTACGACGTATACGCGATTCAAGCCTTTCAGGTCAATGCTGTTGATTATATTTTAAAACCAATTAAAGAAGAACAGTTAAAAGCGGCCTTAGAAAAATATTATAAGTACCACAAAGAAACAAATATTGACTACCAAAAGGTCGTGCAATCACTACAACAGCCTTCAGATGAAAAACGTTTTCTGATTCGTTTGGGCCACTCGATCCGGTTGGTCGATATGAAAAATGTGGCTTATTTTTATACAAAAGATAAAATCACTTTCTTGGTTACCAATCACGGAAAACGATATCCTATTGATTATTCTTTAGAAAAGCTGGAAGAAATGACTAATCCAAAGAAATATTTTAGAATCAACCGCCAATTTATTATCAATCTTGAGGCAATCAAAGAAATGATTGCTTATTCGAAATCAAGGGTAAAAGTAGGATTAAACCCACCATGTGATTTAGAAACAATAGTGAGCACAGAGCGTTCTCCGCTTTTTAAAAAATGGTTATTGGGGGATAACGTCTAAACATTGCTTATTCAGCTTCAAATTTTTCCCATTCAACATTATTTATTCATATTCTTCAATTCCTTTGAATTAATTTCAAAACACACTAATGAGGGATAGAAAAAAATATTTCAATAAAATAAGGGTCTTGGGCGCGAATGCAAAGTTAGACGGGAAATCGCATTTAGTAACCCAAGTAATATGACCCGATAGGGTATCCACTCCTTTGTGGTTGACATTTCAGCTAATCGAATTGCCAAGCAAGATAATTATTCGGGATGTTAATAACTCCAAATGTGTCGTGGATACCACTTTTATTATACTTTTCGGGTTGATGCAGCAGCTTAGTTATTTAATAAAAATTGCTGAATGAGCAGGCCTTCAATTATTGAAGATGAAGAATTCAAGCTTACGGTTGTTCGCCAATAATCTTGTTCGGATACCTTTTTTACCTGTTCGGTATACTTAAGTTTTTAAAAGAACTGCAAGTATCTATTTTTGGTTTAAATTATTTTTTTTAGATGAAAGATACTCCTTGGTACATTCTGATTTTAATTATGTTGATGACAATGTTGGCGACATTTTCCTGCAAGCACTCCCCTTTTATGATTGAAGACGATGTTGTGCCAATTGATACGACAGGTAATCCAATAGACACAATGAATATTGATACCGTTTCAGGGATACCATGTGATCCTGATATCGTTTATTTTGATCTAGACATTTTACCGATTTTAAAATCAAACTGTGCTTTTTCAGGTTGTCACGATGCCGCCTCAGCTGAAAAAGATGTTATCCTTGAAAGCTACGAATCAGTCATGCAGACTGCTGATGTACGTCCTTACGACCTTGACGGTAGCGATCTTGTATGAAGTGATCACAGAAACAGACGAAGATAAAAGAATGCCGCAACCTCCCAATGCTCCTTTAAGTGCTGATCAGATCAATTTAATAGCAAAGTGGATAATGCAAGGAGCCGAAAAACGGGAATGCGATCCTGATGCTGGAGAATGTGATACTGAAAATGTAAGCTATTCAGGATTTGTGCAATTGGTAATTCAAAATAATTGTCAGGGCTGTCATAGCGGAAATACGCCTTCAGGAAATATTGATTTGACGAATCATGCTAATGTTAAAACTCTTGCTGATTCCGGTAAATTGTACGGAGCAATTTCCTGGCAAAATGGCTATGAAAATATGCCACAAGGTGGGAATCAACTTCCTTCATGTACCATAGATAAAATTAAGTCTTGGATTGATGCAGGAGCTCCAAATAATTAATTGATATTTAAAAGTGATATTCTCTTACGTTCCTTAATACCAAAAGCAAAAAACAATATTTTAAAATGAAAATTAATGCACTTTTAGCCTTATTAATGATAAGTCTTATAGTTTCAAGTTGCTACTACGATAATGAAGAAGAGTTGTATCCTGAAAATACCTGCAACACAAATGAAATGTCTTATACCAATAATGTTTTGCCGATTTTACAAGATAATTGTTATTCCTGCCATAATCAGGCAAGTAATCAGGGAGGAGTAACACTCGAAGGTTATTCTAATTTAAAAATTTATGTTGATAATGGTAAGCTACTTGGTGTAATCAAACACCAATCAGGTTTCCCACAAATGCCACAGGGTCAACCTCAACTCGAGCAATGCCAGATTGACAAAATGGAAGCATGGGTTAACCAGGGGTCACCAAATAACTAGGATAGTTTTTCAATTTTGCTTTTAAAAAAAAATACAATGAAGAAATATTTGATTTACATCATTTTGCTGGGACTAATAGGTGCTGGTTTTGGATTTTATATCTACAATAAACCACACAAAAATATAAAGAATATCAAAGTAGATTTTAAAATAGAAGCAAGTCAGTTTTTAGCTGCATTTGAAGAAAATGAATCCGAAGCCAATACAAAATATCTTGACAAAATAATCGAAGTCAGGGGAACAGTTCGGGAAGTAAATTCAGATGAGGAAGGCAATATCAGCGTGATATTGGATAGTGAAAATGAACTTTCAGGAGTGATTTGCCAACTCGATAATTTGACGACCCATAAAAGGACAAATTTTAATCCAGGCGAAAATGTTGCTTTCAAAGGTATTTGCACTGGAATGTTGATGGATGTTGTGATGGTGCGCTGTGTTGAAGTTCAAAAAAATTAAATAACCTTAATCCTTAAAAAAATAAACTCATGACTCGAATATTCTTTTTTTTATTAATACTGATGATCATTTCTACAAATATTCAGGCTCAGAAATATTTTACAAGAGAAGGAAAAGTATCCTTCTTTTCCGAAGCTCCTCTTGAAAAAATTGAAGCACGAAATAGTAAAGCGACCAGCGTGATGGATATTTCTACCGGGAGAATGGAATTTGCTATTTTGATCAAAGCTTTTCAGTTTGAAAAAGCATTAATGCAAGAGCATTTTAATGAAAACTATATGGAAAGCAATAAATATCCCAAAGCAACTTTTAAAGGTAATATTGCAAATTTTGAAACAGTAGACTTATCTAAAGATGGAGGCTATGAGGTAACTGTAAAAGGAGATTTGACTATTCACGGCGAAACAAAATCAATTGAAGCTCCTGGAAAAATTATTGTAAAAGATGGTCAGATTACAGCCAACTCAAGCTTTGAAGTTGCTGTTGCTGACTATAAAATCGAAATACCCGGAATCGTAAAAGATAATATTGCCAAGACAGTTCGAATTGATATTTCAGTAAATTATGAAGAACTAAATAAGGGGTCATAATTAGTTACAGGTTCGTGTTATTGGTTGCCAGATGATCTGGTAGCCAATAACTCTTTAAAATTAAAAAACAATTTTATGAAATATATCTTTACTTTTTTAATGGTACTATTTCTGAGCCTTTTTACCAATCTCACCGCTCAGGAAGATGATTTGTTAAGTTTGCTTGAAGAAGAAGAAGTGACCAATTATGCTACGGCAGCGTTTAAAACCAATCGTGTTATCAATCTTCATTCTATAGAAAGTACTGCAAAAGGAGTTTTAGATGTAAAAATTTCTCATCGATTTGGATTTATAAATGGTGGCTTTTACGAGTTGTTTGGATTAGATAATGCTTCAATCCGTATCGGTGCTGATTATGGTATACTTGATCAATTAACGGTTGGTTTTGGGAGAAGTAGTTTCGAAAAAACTTTTGATGGTTTTTTGAAATATAAGTTTTTGCGGCAAAGTAAAGGAAAAAAGAATATGCCGATAACAGCTGCTGCTTTTAGCAGTATGGCCATTAAAACATTGCGATGGGAAAACCCGGATCGTGAAAATCTTTTTAGTTCTCGGTTGTATTATTCTTTTCAGGTTATTTTGGGAAGAAAATTCAGCAAGAATTTTAGTTTTCAAATCTCTCCCAGCTTAGTACACCGGAACTTGGTAAAAACTAAAGCTGAAAGCAATGATGTGTTCGCTCTTGGAGCAGCGACCCGAATAAAATTGACCAGTCGGTTAGCACTCAATGCGGAATATATTTATGTTTTGCCAGATCAACTGGCCCCTGAATATCGCAATTCTTTTTCTATTGGGTTTGATATTGAAACAGGAGGGCACGTTTTCCAATTGCATTTCACCAATTCCACTTCGATGATTGAAAAAGGATATATTACAGAAACAGTGGGCAAGTGGACCAATGGCGATATTCATTTTGGGTTTAATGTATCAAGGGTGTTTACTGTGGTAAAACCCAAAATTAAAGAGAAGGGAAATTTTTAAATATTGTTAAATATGCTTTTAATTTTGAAAAGATAGAGTAACTTTTATTCTATCTTTTTTTATATTTATGATATTAATATTTAATTATTCAGGGTATAATTTAAGTCCTTGGAAAATAAATTCTTTGTTAAGCTATCACATTTAAAAAGAAAATTACGTTAGTTTTATGACGGTTTTTTCAAACCAAAAACAGAAATGAGATACCTGGTCGCAACAATATTATTCTTTATGCTATTCTATTATAGCTGTAATCCGATTACGAAGCGGATGGATCATTATGAGGTTCAGGGTATTGACGTTTCTCACTACCAATCTAAAATAAACTGGGATAGTATTGCTGTCCAAAATATTTCATTTGCATTTGTAAAAGCGACTGAAGGAGAAGCATTTAAGGATAGTCTTTACAGAGCCAATTGGCCCGAAATGAAAAGAGTCGGTATTAAACGCGGAGCTTATCATTTCTTTCGACCAAGCCTTTCGGTTTATAAGCAAGCAAAAAATTTTATGGATCATGTTATGCTTGAAATCGGAGATTTACCACCGGTTTTGGATGTTGAAGTTGACGATGATGCTTCTGTAGATTTAGTGGTTTTTAGAATCAAAACATGGTTGGAAATGATTGAGCATCACTATAACATTACGCCAATCATTTACACTAATATTACCTATTTTAATAAATATATTGCTGGCAATCTTGATGAATATCCTATTTGGATAGCTCGATACAGCTATAGTGAGCCACGATTGGCATTTAATAAACAATGGGATTTTTGGCAATATGGGAATCGCGGTCGATTAAATGGTATAGAAGGGGATGTTGACTTTAATGTTTTTAATGGAAATTGGGAGCGCTTAGAATCTTTTTGCATCACAAAGGAGCCCACACTAAGTGTTGTGGTTGATTATTAAAAACTGTTTTATACAATCTTTAGGTTCTCAAAACTCCCGTTCAAAATTTGCCCAGCATCAGTATCCAACCAATTTTCCAGTATTGTGGCGTAAACTCTTCTAAAATCAATTTGGTAAATTAAATCTCCATCTTCCAAATTCGTTAAATCCGGAGCGGAATTGTAAAAACCCGGAGTTTTTAGATTACCTCCTATCAAGAATAAATTGTTGGCAGTACCATGATCCGTACCATTGCTGCCATTTTGTTTTACTCGCCTTCCAAATTCTGAAAAAGTCATAATCAAGGTATCATCCAGTAGTCGGTTTTGTTTCAAATCCTGCACAAATGCTGCTATTCCATCGGCATATTGTTTTAGCAGTCGCTCTTGCTGATTTCTTTGATTGACGTGGGTATCGAACCCACTTAGACTGACATAATATATTTTAGTATCTGTATCAGCAGTGATCAACTCAGCAATTTGTTTCAAATCGCGTCCAAAAGGTGTGTTGGGATATTGCTCTTTGGATTGATAAACTTTCGATTTTTCAAATAAATAATCTGCTGAAGACTGCGTATCAATCATGGTTTTATATAAATAAGCGACATTTTCTTCATGACTATGAGCATGATGGGCAATATCACGTAAGAACTTATTTTCGGTGGCTTTTTTTAAAGCTTTGGGATCGCTCATGGCAAATCCATTTCGACTAAAACCTTTCAAAGCCAAACTTAGGCTATCATCTACTTCTAAAGCATGATAAGGTGTTTCGCAACCATTGCATTTATTATCTAAATACCGCCCTATCCAGCCTGAAGATAGGTATTCATCGCTTTCACTAGCAGTATGCCAGATATCCATTGATCGAAAATGTGAACGGTCAGGGTTCGGGTATCCTACAGCATTGATGATACTCACCAATCCATCATCATATAATGGTTTCAAAGCTTCCATTGCAGGATTCAATCCTTGCTCATCACTTAATTTTAACACAGCTTCTTTATTAATACTTAAAGTTGGACGACTTTGGTAATAGATATCGTTACGAAAAGGCACAATAGTATTTAGGCCATCGTTGCCTCCGGAAAACTGAATAACGACTAAATTTTTTCCGGATCGGCTGTTGAGCAAGTCATTTCCAGTAAATCCTTTCAGAAAGGAAGGAACCATCAAACTAGTTGAAGCTAAGGCTGTTGTTTTAAAAAAATCTCTTCTTTTCATAATTTATATTTTGATACATCGGTTTGATGATTGAAAATTTTTCTTATTCCAACGGTTCCTTAGCACATCTGATATTCTGGAATAGACATTAGACGTAGCGCCAGAGTTTTGATAAAATCTTCTTGGTTGTTGTGAATAATAAATTTTTTGAAATCGGATAAATCCATATTTGTTCCAGGCTGCAAAAGATAGGAGTTCATTTGCTCAAAAATCACCTGATGAACTTCATCTTTGAAAAGCGAAATCAAAGGATTTAAGTTGACATCAGCTTTTATTTTTCTAATAGCATTATTCCTTTGTTTGCTTTCAAATTCTTCTTTTACTTTAAAGCTGATATCAACAGCTTGAAAGAGAAAACCTACTAAATTTAAACGAAGCATCAACGTAGAATTATCGATCCAAGTTTTCCCGCCAGGCCATCCCGCTACGTTGGGTGGATGGAACAAAACTTGCCCCAAAGCCCTTTCAATGAAAACTAAAGTCAGTGAATCGTCAAAAGTAACCTGGAGTGTACGGATAATTCCGGCTATCAATTCAACAGGTGATTTGATTTTAACGCCAACATTTTCAGGTGCATAAAACCAATCGCTTGTAAAAATGGAATACAATAGTTCTTTAATGTCGTAATTGGAAGCAAAAAAGGATTGAGATAATCTCTGGATTCTAGTCTCGTCTATTTTTTCATTTACGAAAAATCGATAAATTTTCCGGGTAATGAAAGTAGCGGTTTCAGGCTGTTCTAAAATAATTTTGATGATGTCTTCACCATTGAAATTTCCTGTTTTGCCCATGAAGGTTTTACTACCAAAATCGTGTTGATATTTTCGAAAAACAAATTCTCCTTTTAAATTGCTGGACCAACCTGTAAATGCCCGTGCAGCTTCTTTGATATCATTTTCGGAATAATTACCACGACCGATCGTAAACAACTCCATAAGTTCACGTGCAAAATTTTCGTTTGGTTTTTGTTTTCTATTTTGCTGATTATTAAGAAATCGAATCATGGAAACATCTTTGGCCATCGCATGCACCAGGTCACCAAAATTGCCTAAAGCATGTTTTCGTATCGTATTCAATTGAGCGTTTGCAATTCCAGACCCTTTGGTAATACAAGCGAAGTGACCATGCCAGAACAAGCACATTTTTTCGAGCAATGCACTCTCAGAAGGATTGGCCATTCGCTGAATCCAATCAGAATTTTGTTTAAAAACAAGCTTTTTCTCTTTCTTCCTGATCTCCTTTTTTTCTTCCTTGTTTAAGTTTTTCAGTTGATTTTCAGAAAGAGTTGTAAACGCAGCGTCTAACTCTTTTTTAGATTTTGCTTTCTCAAAAAGTTCTTTTATCGCTTGATCCAAATCCATATTCTCTACCCCAGCCCACTCCTTTGGACTAAAACCAAATCCTGCGCGCCAATAAAGATGCTTTATTTTTTCTTTGGTCGTCATTTTCTAATTTTTTCCAGTTTGACTCCAATAATATTTTGAAGTTTAAGTTCGAAATAAGATTAACAAATTTTAACATGACGGATTGGTATAGTTTTATCAGTCTTAAAAGGCAAAAGCTTATTTTTGTAAAAAAATTGAAATATGAGAAAAGTACTGCCGACAATCATTTTAACTTTTATGGTCTTTTTGGGTTATCAAAGTTGCACAAATACAAGTTCTGAATCTGAGAAGACATCCAATGTGGATAAAGAAAAACTGGTTCAGGAAATCAAACAATTGGAAGATACGCTTAAAGCGAAAGCTGATCAGAAAATTGACCGCAATTTAGCCAGAGATTTAATAAATAAAAGTGTGGAATTTACACAAGCTTTTCCGGAGGATGTGTTGAGCCCTGCCTATTTGTTTCGGGCTGGAAATGTAGCTGTAGGGATCAGTTCCTTTGAAGAGGCAGCTAGTTATTTTGAGATTATTCACCAAAAATACACAAACTACGAAAGGGCACCGGATGCATTATTTCTGGAAGGATTTACTTACGAAAACCATTTGAAGAACAAAGAGAAAGCTAAAAAATGTTATAATGATTTTTTGGAAAGGTATCCGGATAACCAATTGGCAGATCAGGTAAAAGTTGTTTTAGAAAATATTGACATATCACCTGAGGAGTTGGTGAAGAGCTTTCAAAAAAAATAAGGACCTCAATCGTTACCAATTTGTTAAAAGAGATGGAATGATAACTTACTGTCTTACGACTAACGTTTTTCTTGTGCAAAGGAGAAAGAATCTTTATAACTTACAGAATATTTTTTTGAAAAATAAAACAAATTTAATTATGAGGTGCATAACCTTACTGTTTCTGACGATTCTAAGTTTAAATCAAGTTTTTAGCCAGGGGATTGAATTTTTCCATGGGACCTGGGAAGAGGCATTGGAGCAAGCACAGATTCAAGAGAAAGTCATATTTGTTGATGCTTTTACAACCTGGTGCGGACCTTGTAAAAGAATGTCAAAAAATGTTTTCACAAATAATAAGGTTGGTGATTTTTTCAATCAAAATTTCATCAATATGAAAATTGATATGGAAAAACCGCCGGGAAGGAAATTTCAGCAAAAATATCCAGTAGCTGCTTATCCAACGCTTTATTTTATTGGCGGCGATGGAGAAGTAGTTTTTCAAACTACAGGAGGGCGGCAGGTTGAGCAATTCATCGAACTGGGACAATCGGTACTTGGCCGGACGGATAAAAGTGGTGAATATGCTGAAAAATACGAAAAAGGAGATCGCGATCCTGAATTGATCTACCAATATGTAAAAGCGCTGAATAAAGCAGGCAAACCAAGTTTGAAGATTTCCAATGACTATTTAACAACGCAGGAAGATTTGGCTACCGAATTTAACTTACGATTTATTTATGAGGCCACCGTTGAAGCTGATTCGCGCATTTTTGATCAGCTAATTAAATATCGTACTCAGATTGAAGCCCTTGAATCGAAAGAAGCTATTGCTCAAAAAATTGAATATGCATGCAAAAATACAGCTCAAAAAGCGATAGAATACAAAAGCGATGACTTACACGAAGAAGCGAAAGCTAAAATGAAAGCCTATAATCCAAAAAAAGCGGAGGCATTCAGTATGCATGTTGATTTAATGTATTTTCGTGCAAAAGGTGATGCAGAAAACTATATTAAAGTCTGTAATACCTACGTGAAAAAAGAAATAAAAGACGACCCTGAAAAATTACATGCTCTTTCAAAAGAAATAATGATTAGCTTTTCCGGAGATTTTAAGGCGATGAAGTATGCAGAGAAGATCGCAAAGAAAGCCGCAAATGATGGCAACCTCTACAACTATTATTATACCTATGCGGAGATTTTGATGATGAATGGTAAAAAAGAGGATGCTCTCGAAATTGCGTATAAATCTTTGGAATTAGCTGGCGAGAAAAAGAATGTTCAAATGTCCATAAATCAACTTATTCAAAAGATTGAACAGAGCTAAAAAGGTAAGATATAAATTATTAAAAGTACCTTCTACAAGGTCTTAAAATTGATGATGAAAGAAATATTTTCATTTATAATTTGTTCGGTGATCATTTCTGTAATTGCCTTTGGGCAAGAGGGGATTGAATTTAATAATGATGACTGGAATAGCATTTTGGCAAAAGCCGAAAAAGAGGATAAACTAGTCTTTGTCGATGCTTACACTGTTTGGTGTGGACCATGTAAAAAGATGGCAAGAGATGTTTTTCCACAAAAAGAAGTTGGTGATTTTTATAACGAAAAATTCATTAATGTTCAGATGGATATGGAAAAGGGAGAAGGCCTTTCAATCGCTGAAAAATATAATGTAAATGTGTATCCTACTTTATTATTTGTAGCAGGCGATGGTTCGCTGGTCCATCGATCAGCAGGATATAAAGATTCTCCGGATTTTATTGAACTAGGCAACACAGCACTTGATCCGACAAGGCGTATTTCCTCCCTGAAGGCTCGTTTTGAAAATGGAGACCGCGATCCGGAATTTTTAAAACAATACGCTTCTATACTCTTTGCTGCTTATGACGGAAGCCATACTCCGATTGTTGAAGCATATTTAAAAACACAGAAAGATTGGAGCAGTGATGAAAATTTAGAAATCATCTTCCTTTATGTAAACGATACCAAATCTGACCTGTTTAATCACATGGTGGAAAACAGGAATCTATATATTGAAAAATTTGGTCAATATGAAGTAACAGCAAGATTTCAGTCTTTGATTTATAATTCGATTACTGATAGTGAAGCAAGTTCAAGCCTCGAACAGATAGACGAACTCTTTGCAAAAGTATATCCCGAAAATGCAGATCAACTTTCATTATCCTTTAGGTTATCTTTTTACAGGCAAGCGGGAGACCGTGAAAAGTATGCAAAAACGGCTATTGAATATTATAAAAAATATCCTTCCAATGACCCAGGGGAATTGAATGACATTGCATGGACTTTCTACACGGTTGTGGATGACAAAAAGCAATTAAAGGAAGCGGTAAAATGGGTGAAAAAATCGATCAAGATCGATAATAATTATTATAACCATGACACCCTGGCTGCCCTATACTCCAAACTAGGCAAGAAGAAAAAAGCAATTAAAGCAGCAAAAGAGGCGATCAGTATTGCCATGGAACTTGAAGAAGATTATTCAGAAACCCAGCGGCTGCTGGATGAACTATATAAAATGTAAAGTTTTGTAAGTTTAAATATCAATTTCCAAAAAAACCGGGCAATGATCAGAATGCATCGCGTCATTTATTTGAAAAGATTGTTTGATTTTGTCTTTTAGAGAATCACTGACACTTTGATAATCAATGCGCCATCCTTTATTATTTGCGCGAGAGTTAGCTCGAAAACTCCACCAGCTATATTGAACCAATTCGGGATTGGCAAATCGGAAAGCGTCAGTAAAGCCGCTCTCAAACCACTTGGTCATCCAGGTGCGTTCTTCAGGAAGAAAACCCGATGAATTTTTATTGCTTTTTGGGTTGTGGATATCGATTTCTGTATGAGCAATATTGTAATCTCCAACGATAATTAAATTCGGCCTTTCTTTTTTTAACTCATTAATCCAGGAGTAAAAATCATCCAGAAATTCATATTTAAAATCTTGTCTGATGTCGCCTGTCGTACCACTCGGGAAATAGCAATTAAGCAAAGAAACATCGCCAAAATCCGTTCTCAAAATACGTCCCTCTCGATCGTATTTTTCTATTCCACATCCAACCACAACATTATCAGGTTCTTTTTTCGAAAATGTAGCTACACCACTATATCCTTTTTTCTCAGCAGAATGCCAATGGTGGTGATAACCCAATTCCTCAATTAATGCCAAAGGAGCTTGTTCTTTCATGGCTTTGATCTCTTGGACAGAAACAATATCAAAATCATTTTCTTTCAGCCAGGTTAGCAATCCTTTATTTGTGGCAGCCCTGATTCCATTAACATTGTAGGAGATAATTTTTGTCATATTAGGTTTAAATATTAAAAGTCCAAAGGTATCGTAAATTCAGTATTTTAAGGTGTCTTTATAAAGAATTTTAAAATGAAGAAATCAAATTTTTATTTTAATTTTAATCATTGTAAAGCATGAAACTAATTGAAAGTAAAAAACATTTATAATAAATGAACAGATAGTATCATTAAATACTAGCCTAGCGTTTTTCTGATACAGAAATTTGAAAGATAATGACGATTTTAAAATTGTTTATTCCATGAAACAGCTAGTCTTTTCATTATTTTTTATGGGATCAATTTTATTGTTTGCAAATGATCCGGTTTCACCTGAAAAGGAAGGGGACCTTATCGGAACATGGACAAACGATTTTGATCATGCCATTATGGAGTTTAAAAAAGAAGGAGATACCTATGTAGGTATACTTTTAAAACCCGCCGAAGGCCATGAACTGGACAAAAATGGAAATCCTCGAAAGAAAGAGAAAATTATAAAAGGCTTAAAATACGAAAATGGATCTTATGTGGATGGAGAAATCTTCATAACCAAGTTTGACAAATATATGAATTGTGCCATCAAACCGAATGGAGATACATTTGAACTCACCGTCCGATTCGGTTTAATGAAAAGAACAGTGGAGTGGAGACGGCTAAAATAAATCTTAATCGGAAATAACTTTATCCTGCGGATTATTCGCCCAAAAAGCGCCTAAAAACAATAATAAAAAAACAAGAAAACAACCCCAGGCTGCTAAATTGTATGAGCCAGAATAGGTAAGCGAAATACTGAAGAGAATTGGTCCGAGTGCACTTCCAAATACAATAAAAGTCATCACATTTCCACCAATCGCACCAAGGTGCATTTTTCCGAAAAATCGTGGCCAACATACTGCTCCCACAACTCCTGAAAGTCCCATAAGCATCCCTGTGCCCACCAATAAAGTATAATAGGCTAAACTTTCGGGTTGTAAAAATGCCATACCAATTATCGATAATAAATATCCCGAAGCTAGTACCATAGCTATATATTTTAGTTCCATCCGGTCACTCAGCGGACTAAATATTAGCGTAACAACAACAGCAACGATCGCCGCAGGTTGAAAAATACTTACCGCATCAACCCTGCTCATTCCAACCTCTTCAAAAATAGAAATGACATGAAAAGTAAATCCTGTAATATATAAACCATGCATGGCCAAAAAACCTGTGAATATCCAAAAGGTATAGGTTTGACGAGCTTCCCTAAGTGTGAAATCCTTTTTGATTACAAATCTTTTTTTCTTTAGATCATTTTCTGAATCTGAAGAGGTACCATCAGGGAATAAGCCATAGTCTTTTGGGTCATCCCGAAAAAATAGAAAAATCACAAGAGGGAAAACAAAGAAAAGGACCAACGACATTAATCGCCAGGCTCCTCTCCAGTCATATTCTTGGATTAATGCCTCGAAAAACAAAGGTGCAGATGAAAAAGATAAAGCAACCAATACATTGCTAAATCCCATCGCAAATCCTCTTCGCTGATCAAACCATTTCATCATCATTGTTCGTGAGACTAAGGTGATCACCCCTTGACCAAAAAAACGTATAGCCATAAATCCTATTAAAATGCAAACAAAAGCAATATAGATTTTTCGCCGCCCCTCTTCTCCTCCCGAAAAAAAATCAGTAATAACATCTACAAAACTTAAATAGATCAAGGCTAATCCCAGCATCACTGAAGCACCAGTCGCAATGGAGCGTATTCCAAACCGATCATACAATCTACCTGCCCGAGTCAGCATCAAAGAACTTAAAATAGTACCAAACATATAAGCCATACTCAATTGATCCCGACTGATCGATAAAACTTCGATCAGGCTATCTGTAAAAGTGGAAACACCAATAGTCTGCCCCGGGATACTCATTAGAACACCAAATGTCCCCATCAAGATAATCCACCAGCCATAAAAGAAAGGCCATTTTCTAGGATTCAGGAAAGCTTTTGCAAAAGTAGGTTGCTTCATAAGCCAGCAAATCTACTCTATCTCTTCACCAAAATTTAGAAATATTGGTTTTAAGTTTTGGTTGTAAATTACCGAATATCAGAATCCTGTATTTTGAAAGGCAGAAGGCAAGTTTTCAAAAACTTTTTGGAAAATAGTATGGTTTTAATAGTAGAAGGCTTAGTTATATTAATTCAGGCATGAATTTTTAGGGTATTTATAAAATTAAACCCGGAACCAATATGATAAAACCAAAAACGTCTTTTGACTTACCGAAAGAAGAACTTTCCCGATTGCGTGGAATCATCTTCAGACATCTTGATGGATTTTCCATTTCTACTTCTTCACTTGCATTGAAGCAAGGAGGCGTTCTGACTTTCTTGGAAGAAAAGAAAAAAATTAGCTTGAAAGAAATCCTTTCTACCACAAATGGTAATGAAGGTTACCTCAATATTGCGATGAGAATTTTGTGTTCACAAGGATGGCTTATCCAAAACATTGTAAATAACGATCAGATTGAATTTACATTGACTGAAAAAGGTCAGGCAGCTTTTGAGCTGGTTGATTTATATCAGGACGTGGTTTCTTTTATCCCGGTTTTAATTGACTTTAGGAAACATCTTTTTGGAGAAATGGAGAAAGGTGATGCGGAAAGACTCAAATCGATTTTAAATCAACACAAACAAAATTGGGGACTTGAAAAAACAGAAAATGATTTGATCAATACGATCCAGGCAGAAGTGGTAACACACATCGAAGGATTAATCATTGGTCCTTTTTTAGTTGCTTTGGGGATGAATGGATTTTTTAGGGAATACGGGCAATACAACCCTATTTTTGATGTGAAAGAGCTAAATGGAGACACTAATTCATTGATGGAAATTTTCTCATTTCTGGCTGAAATAGGTTGGTTTGAAAAAGAAGACACGACCTTTGCTTTTACTGCAAAAGGAATGTTTTTTGCCAAACGGGCAAGTGCTTATGGCGTAACTGTTTCGTATCTTCCAACTTTTAATTCTGTGAAAGAACTTTTATATGGCAATCCAAAAACCTTTTGGGAACGGCCACCTAAAAGTCCTGAAATCCATGTTAATCGTACCATGAACGTTTGGGGCAGTGGTGGCGCTCATGCGGGTTATTTTAAAAAGATTGATGAAATTGTGATTGACCTTTTTAATAGGCCCATTGAAGAGCAGCCAAAAGGTTTTGCAGATATGGGTTCTGGAAATGGGGCTTTTTTAGAACATCTTTTTGATGTGATTTGGACAAAAACGATACGTGGCAAGATGCTGAAAGAGCACCCGCTGTTTATCGTTGGCTCTGATTTCAATGAAGCTGCGCTGGTTTCAACTCATGCGACTTTAAAGGAGGCTGATATTTGGGGAGAAGTAGTTTGGGGAGATATTGGCGATCCCGATCAATTAGCTGGAAAGTTAAAAGAAAAGTATAACATCAATTTGGGCGAATTACTCAATGTCCGTTCTTTTTTAGATCACAACAGGATTTATAACAGGCCGAAGCATAAAGCTCAAATTTTACAACCTCGTTCAACAGGCGCGTTTTGTTTCAGAGGCGAACGACTTATAAATGACAACGTTATCCAGAGTTTGA
This sequence comes from uncultured Saprospiraceae bacterium, assembly GCA_963793295.1. Lineage (GTDB taxonomy): Bacteria > Bacteroidota > Bacteroidia > Chitinophagales > Saprospiraceae > JAHDHW01. Next base: position 468,483 of record CAWBZX010000013.1, read on the forward strand.
TAGAACATTTTGAAAAATGGACGCCTTATGTTAAAAAATTTGGATTGCTGGTCATTGAGTTGCACACGATTCACCCAGCTTTAGCTGCCGCAAATATCGGAAAAACTGCCGTGACCGCTTATGACGGAACTCATGGTTATTCGGATCAGTATATTGTAGAATATGAAGTTTTTCTAAAAGCCGCAGAAGCCGCAGGCTTGTCACTTGACCCTGACCATCAGGCCAAATATCCACCGTCTGATTTGGCAACGGTGAGCATCAATTTATTGCGGTCACTTGACTAAAAACGACAAAAGAACTATAAAAAAAGTTAAGAGTATTTTTTAAGTACTGTGAAAAATTGAAAAAAGGATACCTTGGAAATTAATTTTCCAAGGTGTCTTTTTTTATGTGTGATCTTAAAATAAAATGACTTTTATTATGGTTCGGAAACTAAGCTTCAAACTTTTACATTTTACATTATTTCTCTTTTTAGTAATCAATGCAAACATTTTTGCCCAGACTGATTCCAGTTTATTGACTATTGATCGGATTTATTCCAATGAATTCCAACTGGATTATTTTGGCCAGGCGCGGTGGATCGATGAAGGAAGGGCTTACACAACATTGGAATATTCTGAAGCTTTCAAAGGGGCAAAAGATATTGTTTCCTATCAAACAGAATCAGGCGATCGGGAAGTATTGTTAAAAGCAGAACAATTAATCCCGGAAGGGGAAGAATCTCCACTTAATATTTCCAATTATATCTGGTCAAATGATAAAAATCAACTATTAATTTTTACAAATACACGCCGGGTTTGGCGTTACCATACAAAAGGGGATTATTGGGTTTTAAATCTAAAAACAGGAAAGCTGCAGCAGTTAGGAAAAGATTTACCCGAATCTTCTTTGATGTTTGCAAAGTTTTCACCGGATGATGATCGGGTCGCTTATGTGAGTGAGCATAATGTTTTTGTTGAAAACCTAAAAAAACAAAAAGTAACGCAGCTTACAGCCGATGGTTCGGAAACATTAATCAACGGTACTTTTGATTGGGCTTATGAAGAAGAATTTGGTTGTCGGGATGGTTTTCGATGGAGCCCTGATGGCAAAAACATTGCTTTTTGGCAGGTAGATGCAAAAGGCATTCGTAATTTTTTGATGATCAACAATACTGATTCTATCTATTCTTACAATATTCCTATTCAATATCCAAAAGTTGGTGAAGATCCGTCTTCCTGTCGGATTGGCGTGATCTCGGTTTCTGGCGGAGAGACTATATGGATGAACATTCCAGGTGATAATATTCAAAACTATCTGCCACGGATGATGTGGGGAGAAGATAGTGAGCACGTTTTGGTTGAACAATTGAATCGTAAACAAAACACAGCCAACCTTTGGTGGTGTAATCAAAAAAGTGGAAAAGCCACCAATATTTATACAGAAGTGGATGAGGCATGGATTGACGCTATCGATCCCGAAGACTGGCTTTGGCTGAAAAAAGGAGAAGAATTTACATGGACGAGTGAAAAAGACGGATGGCGCCATGTTTATCGAATTTCTAAAGATGGTAAGGAAGAAACTTTAATTTCTAAGGGAGATTACGATGTGATTTCTCTTCAGGAAATTGATGCCAAAGGAGGTTGGATTTATTTCATTGCTTCACCGGAAAATCCAACTCAACGATACCTTTATCGATTACCTCTTTATAAAAAAGGAAAAGCACAACGTTTGAGCCCGATGGATCAGGAAGGAACCCATTCGTATCAAATTGCTCCCGGAGGGAAATACGCTTTTCATACCTATTCAACTATCAATACGCCGCCTATAAAGGAGTTGATCAGTTTGCCGGCTCACAAACGTATTCGATTGCTGATCGATAATGAAAAATACAAAGCCAAATATGAAAGTTTAGCAAAGACTCCGGCTGAATTTTTTAAAGTCAAAACTACTGATGGTGTCGAAATGGATGGTTATATGATCAAGCCTCCTGATTTTGATCCAAATAAAAAATATCCGGTTCTTTTTTATGTTTATGGAGAGCCGGCAGGTCAAACAGCGACAAATAGCTGGAACGGTAATCTTTGGCACCAGATGATGGCACAAAAAGGATACATCGTCATAACAATGGACAATAGAGGAACGCCCTGCCCCAAAGGAAGAGAATGGCGAAAAAGCATTTATCAAAAAGTAGGTGTGATCAATTCACGTGATCAAGCAATGGCAACGGAGGAAATTTTGAGTTGGGATTTTATTGATAGTGATCGTATCTCTGTTTGGGGTTGGAGCGGCGGAGGTACAATGACGTTGAACCTTTTGTTTCGTTATCCAGAAATTTACAAAACAGGAATGTCGGTTGCTCCTGTTACCAATCAATTGTATTACGACAACATTTACCAGGAACGATACATGGGGCTTCCCCAGGAAAACAAAGAAGTTTTTATCGAAGGTTCACCTGTCTCTTACGCCAAAGGTCTTCAAGGAAATTTATTGCTGGTTCATGGTACCGGCGATGACAATGTTCATTACCAAAATACTGAAGCATTGATCAATGAATTAGTCAAACACAACAAACTTTTTCAAGTGATGCCTTACCCAAATCGTTCGCATTCAATTTACGAAGGGGAGAATACCAGAAGGCATCTTTATACCATGATGAGTGATTATTTGCTGAAAAATGTACCGCCCGGGCCAAAAAAGAAAGTCACTACACCGTAATGAATGGGAACCACAAAAATAAAAGGATTGGATAGACTAAAAGTGCTTCGTATCTTTAAACGAGCTTTAAAAATACGAAGCATGTAGTCTATGATTTTTCAATTCAATATTAGATTAGTTGTTTTATCATTCCTTTTGGTTGCTTTTTTTGCCTCTTGCAAAACGGACCTTCCTGTTGATGTTGCGGAAGCATATACTGGGTTACCAGAAAAAATTGACTTCAATTTTCATATTCGCCCCATCCTTTCAGATCGCTGTTTTAAATGCCATGGCCCTGATGAAAAAGCGCGAAAAGCCGAACTGCGACTCGATCTGGAGGAAACAGCTTTTACAAAACTAAACAGCGGAGCTGGATTTGCTTTCGTTCATGGAAAGCCGCACAAAAGTATTGCTGTTTCTCGGTTTTTAAGCGATGACCCGGATTTCCAGATGCCGCCGCCAGAGTCAAATCTCAGCCTTTCACCCAAAGAAAAAGCATTAATCATTAAATGGATCGATCAAGGCGCCGAGTGGAAAAAACATTGGGCTTTCTCGCCGCCGTTGAAAGTTGAAATCCCAAAAAATGAAAATACTACTTGGGCAAAAAATGAAATCGATCATTTTATATTAAAGAAAATAGAAGAAGCAGACTTGAGTCCATCAAGTCCCGCATCAAAAGAAACACAATTAAGACGGCTGACTTTTGATCTCACTGGTCTTCCTCCAACAATCAAAGAAATCGATGATTTTCTGGCTGACGAATCTCCTGATGCCTATGAAAAAGTAGTAGATCGCTTGCTTACTTCTCCACATTATGGAGAACGAATGGCGCTTGATTGGCTGGATCTTGCCCGCTATGCAGATTCTCACGGCTATCAGGATGACGGAATGCGCAACACCTGGCCCTATCGCGATTGGGTGATCAATTCTTTTAATAAGAACATACCTTACGACCAGTTTGTCACGGAACAATTAGCAGGGGATTTGTTGTTGGATCCAAGCCAGGACCAATTAATTGCAACTTGTTTCAATCGTAATCATCCGCAATCACAAGAAGGCGGTGTCGTCGACGAAGAATATCGGGTTGAATATGTTGCTGACCGAACGAATACTTTTGGCAAAGCATTTTTAGGATTGACAATAGAATGTGCCCGGTGTCATGACCACAAATATGATCCTATTTCACAAAAGGAATATTACTCCCTTTTTGCTTTTTTCAACAATAATAATGATGCAGGGATCGTGCCTTACAATGGTGAAGCTGCTCCAACGGCTATTTTGATTTCTGATGAGGTAAAAGGAAAATTGGAAAAGATTCGGCCACAGATGGATTCTTTGGAAAAAGAATTACTACCTCAAAATTTTATTGAAGATTTTGAAAATTGGTTAAAAGATGCTCAAAAAACTCCTGAAAAAATAGCTTCTGAAAAAGTGGGACTTTTAGCACATTTCGAATTTGAGTATGATAAAGAAATACCAGTCCGGCAAATTAATCTTGAAAAGGAGCCACCAAAAAAGATTAATACAAAAGATTCTACGATCGCTTATTTTAATAGTGCAAAGAATAAATTGGATGCTAATATTTGGGGTCACAAAGACGAAAAAGGAATTTTTGTTGAGGGTATAAAAGGAAAAGGGATTCAATTTATCGGTGATGCAGGGATTCGTTTTAATCGGGATTTGGATTTTGATCGAAATCAAAATTTTTCCCTCAGTATTTGGGTGAAACCGCTGGAACATGGAATCGAAGGCCCCATTTTTGGAAAAGGAAACGGCGATGCAGAAGGCTACCGCGGCTGGCTTTGTAAACTAAATACAGACGGGACTTTGTCTTTCCAGTTTAATCACGTTTGGCCGGACAACTGCATTGATATTCAGACGATTGATACGCTCCCCGTTGGAGTCTGGACCAATATTATTTTAAACTACAATGGCAATAGCAAAGCTTCGGGTGTAAAAGTTTTTTTAAATGGTAAAAAACCTTTTTATAAAATTTGGAAAGATCATTTGCAGAAAAGCCTTTTGCATGGAGCTAATAAATCCAATTGGTGGGCACATCCATTTTTGATTGGGATTGAATCGAGAAAATCGATCGAAGAGATTGTAATGGATGAAATGAAAATTTTTGACCGGCAACTTTCTGCAATTGAAATTGAAAGTTTGAGTTCAAACGAAAACGTGTTACTTGATTATTTAGAAACACCAGAAAAGGATCTTTCTGAAAAGCAAAAAAACGAATTGCTTGAAACCTATTTATTAAAACGCTTCAACAAAAAGTATAACAAAAGGCTGGAAGAAATTACAGCACTGAGGGAAGAGGAAAACCTTCTTATGACGGACCAGCCGGAGATCATGATTATGAATGAAAGGGAAGAACCTCGGCCGACCTTTATTCTCGAAAGAGGAGCTTATGACGCACCAACCGAAGAAGTCACTGCAAATACCCCTCAAACGCTACCATCTTTTCATGACGAGTTTCCCAGGAATCGGCTGGGTTTGGCAAAATGGTTAACTGATAAAGATAATCCACTGACCTCGCGAGTAGCTGTCAATCGAATATGGGCACTATTTTTTGGAAAAGGTTTTGTCGAAACGCAGGAGGATTTTGGTAGCCAGGGCAATCTGCCTTCACATCCTGAATTGTTGGATTGGCTCGCTGTCGATTTTGTGGAAAACGGATGGGACATTAAAGCTTTCATTAAAAAAATTGTTCTTTCGGCTACTTACCGACAATCTTCCACTCAATCAGATAAATCAAAAGAAATAGATCCTCAGAATTTGCTGTATTCCAATTATCCGGCACATCGATTTCCAGCTGAAATTATCAGAGATCAGGCTTTGGCAGCGAGTGACTTGCTGGTTAGAAAAATAGGCGGCCCAAGTGTTTACCCTTATCAACCCGATGGAATTTGGGAAGCGTTGGCTACTCGGAATGATGTCAAATATCGCCAACAACAAGGCGATAGCCTTTATCGCCGTAGTCTTTACACTGTTTGGAAAAGAACAGCTCCGCCACCTTCAATGCTTAGTTTTGATGCACCGGATCGATATTTTTGTGTTGTGCGACGCCAAAAAACCGCCACGCCTTTACAATCTTTGGTTTTGATGAATGACCCTCAATTTGTTGAAGCTGCGCGACTTTTGGGCGAGCGGATGATGAAAGAAACAAATGGAGATGCATCTGCTCAAATAATATTTGTTTTCAGGGCTTTGACTGGTAGAAAACCGCAAAGAGAAGAACTGCAAATTATAGAAAATCTATACGAAGAACAAATTAAAGTTTTTCAAAAAGATAGAAAAAAAACAATGAATTGGCTGAGCATTGGGGAATATCCTGTTGATAAAAGTTTGGATAAAACAAAGCTTGCAACCTGTGCATTTATCGCTTCAACTATCATGAATTTTGACGAATTTGTTATAAAACAATAATCATGAGTCAAGGTAAAAAAGATTATTTTTCCAGTTTCAACAGGCGGAATTTTTTAAGTAACAGTTTGCTTGGATTGGGCTCTTTAGCATTATCTTCTTTAGTTGGAGATGACTTTTTAAAAACAGCTTTATGCAATATTGATCCGGAATTGCCGCACTTTGCACCAAAAGCCAAAAGAGTCATTTATCTTTTTCAAAGCGGAGCACCTTCACAATTGGAATTGTTTGATTACAAACCCAAACTCAAAGAAATGTTTGGCGAGCAATTACCGGCTTCGGTGCGAGGTAATCAGCGGGTTACCGGAATGACTTCTAATCAGCATTCTTTTCCGCTGGCTTTTGGTGATTTTAAATTTAAACAATATGGACAAAGCGGAGCCTGGTTGAGTGATTTAATGCCGTATCATCGGGATATTGTTGATGAAATCTGTTTTATCAAATCAATGCATACGGAAGCGATCAATCATGATCCTGCTGTTACTTTTATGCAAACGGGATCCCAGCAAGCTGGTCGCCCAAGCATTGGTTCATGGATGAGCTACGGGCTTGGCAGCGAAAATGATAATCTTCCAACATTTTGTGTATTACTGTCTCGTGGAAAAGAAGGGGATCAACCCCTTTATGCCAAACTTTGGGGGAACGGATTTTTGCCTTCTGAGCATCAGGGAGTCATGTTCCGTTCTGGTAAAGACCCGGTACTTTATTTAAATAATCCAGCAGGGATGACTGATTCGGATCGCAGAAGAATGCTCGATCATTTGGCTGAATTGCATGATATCAAATTTCAACAGACTGGAAATGAAGAAATCCAATCCCGAATCGCTCAATATGAGATGGCTTATCGAATGCAAACCTCCGTTCCGGAAACAATGGACACTTCAAAGGAACCAGCATATATTTTTGATCTGTATGGAGAGGAATCCCGAACACCCGGGACTTTTTCAGCTAACTGCCTTCTTGCCCGCAAGCTAATTGAAAATGGAGTGCGTTTCGTTCAGCTTTATCATCAGGGCTGGGATCAGCACGGCAATTTACCCAATGAAATTAAAATCATGGCAAAATCAACCGATCAAGCTTCGGCAGCATTACTTCTGGATTTAAAACAACGGGGATTATTAGAAGATACGTTGGTAGTTTGGGGAGGTGAATTTGGCCGCGGCTGCTATTCTCAGGGTAAATTGACACCAGACAATTACGGAAGAGATCACCACCCCAGATGTTTCACGATCTGGATGGCTGGAGCTGGTGTAAAGAAAGGAATCACTTATGGCGAAACCGATGAATTTGGTTACAATATCAAAAGCAATCCAGTTCACGTTCACGACTTTCAAGCGACTATGATGCATCTGTTAGGAATTGATCACGAACGGTTTACGTTCAAATTTCAAGGCCGCAGGTACAGACTTACCGATGTACATGGAAAAGTGGTGAAAGATATTTTGGCTTAGTGATTCATTAAAAAAGATTCTCCACATCCAATTGGTGAGCCATCAGGCATTTGAGGAGAAAGGACCATTTTCCATTTTGAAGGCTCTTTTTTAAACATTGAAATTTCATTGATTGCTTTGAGCAGATGAGCTTGTCTGGTTTGATCTTTGGCATCTCCGTATTCTACTTGTAACCAGACATGAAAATTTTCGATTTCCTGATAAGCAATTGCACTGGCCTGTCCGTATGCTTCAGTACTTGCCGCAAGTTGTAAAAGATGTTTTAAAACCATAAGATCTGCAATCCTTTGAAGCTCCGTTTGGTAAAGGTCATTATATTCTATCCATCCAGAATTAATTAAAGCCTGGATCACTTCATTTAAAGACAAATCATTCTGCCCCATTGCATTTTGTTCTATTAAACGGCTTGCCCGTTGCGGGTTTAATAATAAACTTAGCGTGGCATCGACCGAACTTTCAGCCACAGAAAACGGATCAAAAACGGGCCCTGTTTTACCTTTAAAACTCTCTCGCCCTTTGCTATAGCCAATAGGTTTTGGAGGAATGAGATCGACAATATTTTTTGGTATTTGAAGAAAAGGAGGTTGAATAGTCACAACCAAAGCATCGAGGGCTTTTCGTTGTTGAGCCGAGGGAACAACTTTGTTTGTAACTTGATTATCACCACGGAGTGAATAGCTGTAATCAACCCCTCCAACCAATTTGGAAACCGCTTCAATTTGATAGCGATGCATAAAATACAAAGGTGCCAAAACCTCTTCAAGGTCTGCCATTGGGCTATTTTCGGGGATATTATTTTCTCCAAAATTCTTTAGTGCCATTTCCCGAACTTTAATCAGGCGATTTAATTCTTCAACAGCATCATTTCCATTATCCCAAAGGTGTGCAGCAGGATGTGCACCATTTTCAGGACGAGCGTCCTGATCAGAAATAAATAACAATCCCTTTGAAATGGATTCCTGAACGATGTTTCGTAAAGCTTCTGTTTCATTTGTTCTTTCCGGAAAATCCTGGTAGCCATAAATAATAGTCCTCTTGTCCCACTCTCCTATTTTGGTGTCATAAGCTTTTGAAAAATCTAATTTTCCATTGGCTTGAAGTGTGATATACGGATGTGGATAATCCATCACAGAGGCCCGATCGTTGACACTGGCCGCAAAATTATGTGTTAATCCTAAAGTATGTCCCACTTCATGAGCTGAGAGTTGACGAAGCCGTGCCAGCGCCATTTTTTCCATTTCTTTTGAAACAGGCTTGCCACTTTTGTAAGGAGCTAATAAACCTTGCGCAATCAAAAAATCCTGCCGCACCCGCAAAGAACCAAGGGATACGTGTCCTTTAATTATTTCACCGGTTCTTGGATCAGTAACCGAACCGCCGTATGACCAACCCCTTGTTGATCGATGCACCCATTGGATAAGGTTATAACGAACGTCCATGGGGTCAGCTCCAACAGGGAGTAATTCCACCCGGAAAGCGTTTTTATATCCTGCTGCTTCAAAAGCCTGGTTCCACCATTTGGCTCCGTCAATCAAAGCAGATCTGATGGGTTCAGGAGCTCCACGATCAACATAGTAGATGATCGGCTCGATAGCTTCACTCATTTTTGCTCGAGGATCTTTTTTTTGTAAGCGGTGCCTGGTGATAAAACGTTTTACAAGCGGTTCATTGATCGGTGTCGCATAGTCAGAATAACTGATGCTGTAATATCCGCTCCTTGGGTCAAATATTCTGGGTTGGTAGTTGCTATCCGGTAGTTTCACAAAAGAATGATGTTGGCGGACTGTGATCGCTTTCGGAGTTGGAACAACCTGAAAAACATAGCCTCCTTTTGGTTCACCGGTAAAAGTCAACAAGGCTTCAAACTCAGTATTTTGCGGAAAGCTTTTAGTACGGGGAAGATAGATTGCGTTACGAGATTCATCTAATTTATAGCTGCCTTGCTGTTTTTGTTGTAAAGTTCCTCTTACATCGTGTGCATCTCTTAAGAGAAAACCGGTGGCATTTACGAGTACTTTCCCATCGCTTTCGCTATCAACTTCAAAGCCCCATAAAACCGACTGGGCGAACGCTTCTTCAACGGATTGTCTTTCATCAGGATTTGTACTTTCAGCACGATATTTATAATTAGGTTGAATTAATAAAATCTTTGGTCCGATTCGGACAAATTTTACTACTCTTTCTTTACCAAGCTGCCCACGGTCAAGGCCGATATCGTTTGAACCAACTCCTGTAGTTAATGAATTGACGTACAAAAACTCAGTATCAAACTTGTCTATTTCGAGCCAGACCTCCCCTTTCGATTTATTCCAGTAAAAATTAAAATAACCATTGAAAGCCTGCATTCCGTGGGTTTTGGATGTGATAGTAATTGCTTGTTTTTTCTTTGCAACTTTGGAAGTATTGCAGGATACCCATGACAAAACGATCAAAGAGATGATAATTACTCGAAACATAGTTTTTGTTTTTAAACTAAGAACAGAATTTGCGTTGAAAATAAGGTATTATTATTCCTGAATTTTAAAAAAGGTAATAAAAAATTTGAGTTGGGTCTCATTCTAAAAAGAGAAAGCTAATTTTGTAGGAAACTAAAACTTAAAAATGACACTTGAAGAAAGAATCGCAGGCGCTGAAACACATATATTTCGTGCTGTTTTTCCAAATACCACGAATCATTATGATACGCTTTTTGGTGGAAACGCCATGCAACTCATGGACGAAGTTGCCTTTATTACAGCGACCCGTTTTAGTAGAAAGAAGGTAGTAACTGTTTCAACCAGCCGAATTGATTTCGACAAACCAATTCCCAGCGGATCATTGATCGAATTGATTGGCAAAGTGAGCAGAGTTGGAAAAACGAGTATAGATATTAAAGTAACCATTTACATTGAGCAAATGTATTCTGATCACAGAGAAGAAGCCATTGGAGGAACGTTTACGCTGGTGGCGATTGATAATAACAAAAACCCGATTTCAATTCTTTAATTTTTTAGAAGCTGCATTTGCAAGATCGGCATTGATTAGGACCGCCAAACCAATAAAAAAGAAAGATCCCATCTTATCTGTTTCAATCATATCATTGATCAAAAGGAAAGCATTGATCACAACAGATGAAAGCAAAACTCCCATGACGATGCTTTTTCGAATTGGATTAGTAGATTCATGATAAATCCGCTCTCCCCTGATAAGTGCATAAAAACTCAATGCAATAAAAATCAACATGCCAAAGATTCCCTGCTCAACCAACATCAATAGAAAATAACTATGAATTCCAGACTTTTCCGGATTGTCGCTTACATAAGTTCGGAAGCTATTGACGGTATACGGTTTGTAAAAATTATAAAAATTTCCTGGTCCGTAGCCAGTCAAAAGTTTATCATTGGACATTCTTAATCCTGCTATCCACCGATAAAAACGTTCCATGGTTGAAATGTCTTTCATTTCAACGGTCGCAGCAACAAGGTTGTCAAATCTAACATGTGTAACGGTCCGCTCATAATCAGGAGCGAATTGCAAATAGGTGTTATTTTTTGCCAGAAAAGCAAAACCTGCAATGAGCGCAACAACAGAAGCAATGAGCACCAGGCGCACCATTTTCATCCGGATGATAAAATAGGCTCCGAATGCCATAAATAAAGTGACGTAAGCAGTCCGGGTATATGAAAGTTGAATAGCGACTAATAAAATAACCAAACTGAAATTTATAAACCATCGTTTGGAACTGTGCTTGGGATACCACTGACGGGCAAACCAAACAAAAGGAATAAACAATGCCAATAATGATGCATAATTTACGTGATTCCGGTAAAAAGGATCAAGAACACCACCTACTGATTCAAAGGAAAAACCTTGGGCTGCGTGCTGAACCCAGATGATCAAAACAGTAGAAAGTAAAGGAATTAAGATGCACCAGAAAAAGGTAATAAAATCTTTTTCTTTTTTTAAAATACTACCCGCTAAAAAGAAGAAAGTCACGACATACCACAATTTTGCCAATGAAAATTTTAAAGAAACCAGAAAAAGGCTGGAGGTGATGGTTGTAGCAAAAATCCAAGAAAGATGTAAAACCAATAAGAGTGCAAGAGGATGACGGATAAAGCTGCTATCCATTTCTTTGCCATTACGCAAAACATAAATTCCATAAACGCCCATCAAACCAATCATCAATGGCTCTGTCGGTAAATCAGTAGCTAGACCATTTGGGAAATAAAACTCTGTTGAAAGCGGAATACAAATAATCAAAAAGAAAAATACCTTTCTGAAATCAACAATTGTCATGTAGAGCAACAAAAGCAAGGCAGGGATTCCAGCAATAAAATATTCATTAAACGCAATTGCTGCGAAAAGACTTAAAAGTAAGACAGCAGCAAATACCTTAAAGATTATTAGGTTTTGATTTGAAATGGATGATATGGTAGCATTATTTGGCATTGATCAACTCTCGCCATTTAACGTCTTTGTAAACATCTAAAATTAAAATTGCAATCACGCTTAAAACAAAAGCAATAAAAACTGCCGCAATGCAAATAATTGATCGCACCGGACGGGATTTATACAATGGAACTTCACCAACTTCAACTATGAAGATAGTGTTGATGTGAGAGTTTTTGATAGCCTCCAACTGTTTTAATCGCTCTTTGTCCAAACTCATTTGATCTCGAGCCTCTTCATGGATTTGCTCCAACACCTCCACTTTGGATACACCCTGATTGAAATTAAACATCAAATCTTGGAGTGCAATTAGTTGTTTTTCCATACCGCCTATCATAGCGTCTATCATAGCAATGGTGTCACGGTTGATAGAGGAATTATTTGCTAAAATCCCTCGGCGCGCGTATTCCCTGGATAGACTTGATTCTACTTTGGTGATATAATTTGAAAGTCCTTCGCTTTGAGTAATCGTATTGTAAACCCCATATCTATTTCGAACAGCTATCAAGGTATCACCAATAACTTCCAATTCATTGTTCTTGTCAATAATAGCCTGTTTGTAGGTATTAATCTTGATCTCCATAGTATTTTTGATAAGATTCTGGGCAATTTGTTCCACCTTTTGCCGAGCATCGTTTACCATTTGGGTAGCAAGAATGGGGTCTTTATCCTCAACAGAAATCTCAATTGCATCGTATTTAGTCTTTTTAACATTATAATGCGTGCGAAACGCCTTGTTTACTTTATGAGGTGCTAATCGATGCGTAGTGTCGATATCGTAATGCTCATAAAGATTGTATTTGGTGATAAGATAAGTAGCAATTTCATTCGACTCAGCAATAGATAATACACGGTCGATATCTTCCGGTTCGCCATAATACTTTCGATCTCCAGATTCAATTCCAACGGGCTCTGGTAAAGCCTGATCGGGACTTGCAGCATAAAAAGTCGTATAAGATTCGTAATAATTATCCAGAAAAAGGGATATGATGACGCTTCCAACCGCTGCGATTATACAAACATAGATAATTTGCTTTTTCCACTTAAACAAAGTGCTGAGCACACCCAGAAGATTGTCTTTCTGCTCCATAAAGATTGATCTTTCGCGCAAAAGTAGAAAAAATGGCCTTTATATTTCACTCGTGTTCGTATAAAGATTTTAAGCGACGATGTTAAAGGTTTTTTTTACCTACTTTTTTTACTTACTTTTTTCAACTAAAAAATTCAATTTTCAGGTTGCGATAAATTAAAATGTTGTAACAATTTGTAATCGGTAATTTGGTTTCTATATTATTTGTTTAATAAAATTCTTTAAAAGTAATCTCATTTATTGCTAAATACGCTGATTGGTCAATAGTAAATTACGAATCATTTTGATATCAATTAGTCTGAAAATAAAAGCAAACACCAATCCTATACTAATTATTGCAATGAAATTGAACTTCCAGTCAAATAATGAGATAAAAGTAATCATCCAACTTGCTCCGATTACTATGAAAATGAAAGCAACAATTCTAAAAAATGTTGGATAATCGACTTTTAATCCAAAGGTTACATTAACCAACCAGATTTGAGCAATCAATACAAAGAACTGAGTAATAATAGTTGCTACTGCAGCTCCTTCCGCTTTGTAATGCGGTATAAAGAAATAATTTAAAAGGACATTGATCAAAACGCCAATAACAAAAATAGCATTCATTTTCATTAAGCTTCCATTGGCAGTAAGTAATGTCCCGTAAACTTGTATACCACTCAATGCGATAAAACTTATCATCAAATACCTTAGTACACTTCCCCAGTAAAAGGTTGCATCTTTGTATAAAAGAATCATAATGTCTTCGCTATTAAAAAAAGTAGCTACAACTAAAGTTATTGATCCTGCCCAGATCATTTGAAAGCTAAACCGCAAGAGAGAGTCAACGCCAGTTCCTTCTTTAATAATTTTTGAAAACATGGGTAAAAGCAATCCTGCAAACAAAAAAGCAAACATATTACTTGCATCAAGCAAACGATAAGCGGAAGCATATATTCCAGCTTCAAAGCCTCCGTCAGGGAGCATTCGTTCGATCATTACCGCATCAATACGCGTGTAAGCTGTCATCAAAAAAACAACCAAAGCATAAGGATAGCTTTCTTTAAAAATCCCTTTTATAAAAGCCAGATTAAAACGGAACGATAGTTTTTTTAACCGACTTTTGATAACGCTAAAAGCGAGTAAAGCTGTGAGGGTTAATGATATCGTTTGTGCATAGATAAAATATTCAATTCTAAAACTTTCGCTAAAAGGATGAACCCACAACAATACACTACAAATAATAATCATCAGCAATTTGTCAAGGGCAGATAAGAAGCTGTCAATACGATACATCGCCAAACCAGAGATGTTTGATCGCAGGAAAAAAATCAAACTGACGAGTAACTGATTGATTGCTATAGCGACCAAAAGATGAAAGTAAATACCATAACCGGAGAGCCAGGCAATGAAAAAAGTAAAGGCCAGATATAAGATACCCAATAAGCCTTTTACGATAAGAATATTAGGGAAATATTTATCAAGGAGTTGGTTGTGGCGAGCAATATTTCTATTGTTAAAGCTATTGATGCCAAAGTCATTAAAAATTTGCAACAGATAAGTGAAATTCAACAATGCGAAATAAATCCCATAAGTTTCAGCGCCAACAACATTCTGAACAGTTCGGTCAATACCAAAAATAAAAAAAGGCTTGATCAGCAAATTGATCGAAACCAAAAAGGTAATATTGATAAGAAATGCTCTGTTCATTCAGTAAATTTGGTATTCATTGAAAAGCAAGGCAAAAGTAGGAAAGATCATGGTTCATTCATAGTTAAAAGTTAAAATCACAAATAAGGAATGAAGAACCCTTTGTACCGAACAAGGAGTTAGAAATTAATAATAATGAATTGAAGGAGATTAAAAGATAAATAAGAATCGAGGGTAATAATTTCCTAACCCACTTACCCCTTACCTCCCTACTCATGCCGCAAGGCTTCAATCGGATCAAGGCGGGAAGCTTTTAAAGCGGGATATAAGCCAGAAATTAAGCCTACGATCATACAAACGGTAACGCCTAGAATCATCCAGGCCCAGGGAATTAAGAAGCTGCCGCCCATAGCGTAGGTGACGATATTTCCAATCAAAATCCCAAGAAGAATACCCATTATTCCTCCGAGTTGGCAAATGACGATGGCTTCGGTTAGAAATTGAATTAGTACATTCATCCGGTTAGCGCCCAGCGCTTTTCGAACACCAATTTCTTTGGTCCGTTCGGTAACGGACACCAACATAATATTCATCAGACCAATAGCAGCGCCTAACAAAGTGACTAATCCGATGGCTATTGCTGCCCACCGAAATTTGACCGTATTTTCTTTGAGAATGGCCACAAAACTGTCGCTTTTAAAAATTTCAAAATCATTTTCTTCTGAAGCTTTTAATCCGCGGACATTTCGGAAAGTTCCGATAGTTACCGCTTCAGCAGCTTCCAGATCTTCTGGGTTAAAAGTTGCAACTGAAACATTGTAGTTCCTATTTTGGGAACCATAATATCGTTTTACGTTTAATAATGGAGCAAAAATTACTCTGTCTTCACTTGCATTAAGGGATGATCCTTTCGATTTTAAGATGCCAACAATTTTATATTTGATGTTCCCTACGGATATTATTTTATCAATCGCTTTTTCAGGTTTATTGTCAAAAAGTAATTTGACGATGTCCATCCCTACGATGATTTTATTACTGCCACTCATTACTTCAGACATGGATAAATTTCGACCATACTCAATTTCATAACCTTTTACATCTAGAAAATTTTCATCGATTCCAATAAATCGAACATTTGGATTGGTTTTCTCATCGCCGTATTTTGCCGTAGCAAGTTCTGTCCCAAAAACCCGGACAGATACCCTGGCCGGAAAATTAAATCGTTCTTTAAATTCCATAGCCTGCTTAAAACTAATAACATCTCCCCGCTTTGATTGTCTGCCTCTTCGATTCCCGACAACGCGATCTCTTTTAGGCTCGATGTCAAATGAATTGGCACCCATTCGAATAAAATTATCCTGAAGGGAGAATAGCGCTGCATCAATAGCAGTTAAAATCCCAACCAAAGCCATTATGCCGAAAGCAATAATCAAGATTGTAAGAATCGATCGCAGTAGATTTGATTTAACCGATTCGAGGGCAACTTTTATATTTTCATTGACATTCATATTCTAGAAATAGATTGGAACATCAAAAATAGATTATCCAATGCAGAAAAGAGATACTCTTCGATAAAAAGAACACCTTAATAGACCTATTTAATTTCCTTGGGGTAAAACGCAGCATTGATGGGTTCAAAAAATTTGGCTACGATATTTGGATTTACAGCAATGATTTCTTTTCCGAAAAGATAATTAGAACCTCCGCTAAAGTCCATTACCTTACCTCCTGCTTCCTCAACAATAAAAGCGCCTCCTGCAACATCCCAGGCATTCAGGCTGTATTCATAAAACCCATCAAATCTACCGCAAGCGACATAAACAAGATCCAGCGCAGCTGACCCAAATCGACGAATTCCTCGAGTGCTATTCATGAAAATATCGAGTGTTTTAAAATAAGGTTTGATGCGATCATAATCATAGTATGGAAATCCTGTAGCAATCAAAGACTCGGCAAGTGTTTTCGAGTTGCTGACGTTGATTTTTTTATTATTCAAAAAGGCACCACCGCCTTCCCATGCATAAAAACACTCATCGCGATTGACTTCCAGTACAATTCCTAAAATAGTCTTCTGATGATGTTGTAAAGCAACGCTAATGGAGAAAAAAGGTAATTGATGTAAAAAATTAGTAGTTCCATCCAAAGGGTCAATGATCCATCGAAAAACGCCGTCTTTTTGCTCGACCGTTTCTTCTTCCGTCAAAAAAGTGGCGTCTGGAACCAAAGCCCCAAGCCCTTTTACAAGCTGCTTCTCAGCTGTTTTGTCAACGTAGCTGACCAGACTGTTCAGGCTTTTTGTTTCTATGGCTTCCGTTGTTACTTTTCCAAGTTCTTGTTTGAGGAAAGTGCCAACATTTTTGACGACTTCACAGCTTTGGTGGCAAATAATTTCCAGTTCAGATTGGGTCATTGGTTTGTTTTTAGGGTGTAAAAATGAAAAATCATTTTTAAGAAGGGGAACCGTTTCCAATAAAAGTGCTAAAAAAAATAAGAGCTGAAAACGAAAATCTGTTTTCAGCTCTTACCTAAGAAAATATAATTCATTAACTATATAAATTGCTGGTTTATCCCATCTCAGCTACAACCTCAGTCACTTCGGGCACCATTCTTTTAAGCATACCTTCAATTCCCGCTTTAAGCGTAACTGTTGAAGAAGGACAACCACTGCAACTACCTTGAAGGATAACAACTACTTTTCCTTTATCAAAGTTTTTAAACTCGATATTTCCACCATCCATCTCGACGGCAGGCTTAACGTAAGTATCAATCAAATCTTTGATTTTCTTTACCAATTCAGCTTCCTCACCTGTGTATTCATAGCTTGCGCCACGTTCCGCTTCCAACTCTTCCATTGCTTCTTCAAAACCATCATTCATGATTGGTTTGCCATCTTCAATATATTTTTTGATGAAGTCTTTTGCCTGGAGCATGATGTCTTCCCACGTATAGTTGAACTCTTTGGTGATGGTCACAAAATTGTTGCAGATATAAACACCTTTTACGTAAGGCAATTGAAATAAAGCCGTTCCCATTGGAGACCATTCTTTCGCCAAATCTTCTTCTCTGAAATCCGCAGTTCCTTTATAAATCATTCGATTTGTAACGAATTTTAAGGACTCAGGATTAGGTGTTTGCTCAGTGTAAAGCATTACCGGATTCTTAGTTGCTGTGTTATTTTCCATTTTCTCTTTTTCTTATTTAGAATAATTCTACAAAGATAACACATTTTTTAAAGCTATGTTTTTAATAAGCTTGAAATTTTTAAAGACTTGGGCTAAAGGGATTAAACGTCTTGGGAAAAGCATTTTTAAAATTTATAAAATACACCGACAGAATAAGATGGATTGGCAAAGATTAGTTTCCCTGAGATAGCTGTGCCGTATGTAAAGGATGCTCCCCAATTGTCATTGATATTGTAAGCGATTTCTGGAGAAATCGTCAGATGTTCGCTATTGTTGGCAAATAAGCTGGTTCCTGTATTGTTATCATCTTTTCGTGTACCGTTTTGCAAAGATTTAACACCGTAAAAACGCATAATAGCTGTTATCCTGTTTTTAAATAAATTGGCGCCCGCTTCGATCCCAAATCGCCATTCGTCAGAAAATCCTCCATTTCGTTGATTGAAACCAAAATAAGCGTTCGTGTAAGTATTTACTTTCCCTAAATTAAAAGAAGTACCGGCATCAACGACTAACATTTGATTGAACTCACCATCACCTGTTTGAAGATTCCCGAGTTGGCCTCCGCTTGACTTCCCCAAAGGAAGGCCAAGTGTTAAAGTGGCGCTAACCGCAACAGGCTTATTGACGAACAAACCATATTTCAAACTAATGTCTGTATCCCCAATGGCATTGATGGCATCGCCCGGAACGATAACTTTACCTGTGGTTCCGGAAACAATATTGTTTGAATAAACTCGACTGAAAAAGGGAAAATATACAATCCCGGTCAATCGGTCTGTAAAACCATATTCCGTATAAATACTAGTATTGAAGGTTCCAGTGGTGACATTTGGATCCAGCATTCCTGTGTCCGTGAAATGTTGATTGGAAATCACCCACCATTGGGAAAGTTTGAAATATCCGTGATTTTTTGGTTGAGGCCAGCCACCCCCTGCCATAAGCATGTTTGCCAAAAGCAGAAATAACCCGACCAAAAGAAAATTTTTATATTTTATCATGATTCTTTACTTTGAGAAAATCAATTTTCGAATTCGCCATCTCCTACTTTCACACCAAAAGGTTTGCAGTAATAAAGCAAGTAATTATAAGTATTCAATTCAATACCAGCGGGAATTTCATAAGCATGCGCTCCGTTAAAGACAGAAACTTTTCCGATTTCTAAAGCACCATCGACTGAATTTGGATTGTTGGTTAAATAAAGATATAAACCGGGAAGGTTTGAGGAAGCTATGTAGTCATTTTCCAAATCCAGCATAAGCTGATTGCCTTCTGAACGAAGTACAAAAGAGCCCTGTAAAGTATAACTACTTGTGGTACGTAACTCGCCGTTTCTATCGGTTGAAATGATCGTCGTACTTTCTGGATTGACAGCAACCGGGATCTGGTCACTTACTGAATTTGATTCGTCAAGATCTACAGTGGCAGTGACCGTGGCTTCTCCCAAAGTAACACCAGTGGCAACCCCGTCTTCATCAATACTCAGGATAGTTGAGTCCGAACTGGTCCAAAGTACAAATCTGCTCTCTTCCTGACCTACATTATTTAAAAAGATTGCTTTAAAAGTATAAGAAGTTCCTAATTTTAAACTATCGATTGCATTGGAAATTCGAACTTCTTCCTCTACAGTATCGAAAATGATATCATCACCAATACATCCTGTCATCATGAAATTGACAACGATCAAAAAATAAACAATCTGTTTCATGCTAATTTTATTTTCGGTATTTTTCTTTTAAAATGGAGGCAAAAGATTTCTCCACTTTCTCCACTTTTGGACGACTGACACTTTTTACATAAGGTTGGTTCGGATTGAGTTCATAATAATTCTGGTGATAATCTTCAGCAACCCAAAATTCAGTGTAAGGGCTCACTTCAGTTACAATTGATTTCCCCAGCTTTCCAGAATCATTGATTTTTTCTATTGTTTTTTCAGCCAATGCTTTTTGAGCGTCATCGTGATAAAAAATAGCAGAACGATAAGCTGTACCCACATCAGGACCTTGTCGATTTAAGGTAGTCGGGTCATGCGCTACAAAAAACACATCCAGTAAAGTTTGAAAACTGACGACTTCCGGATCGTAATAGATCATAATCGCCTCAGCATGACCGGTTGATCCACCGCCCACTTCTTTGTAAGTTGCCCGTTGAGTCTTTCCACCAGAATAGCCGCTAATGACGTCTTTCACTCCTTCGATGCGTTCGAACGCAGCTTCGGTACACCAAAAACACCCTCCTGCGAAAGTGGCGACTTCGTAATTTTTATAATCATCTCCTTTAATATATTCAGAGATCGATTGGGTTCCATTCTTTTTGGGTTTTGTCATTTTCCCTTCCTGCTGGCTACAGCCCATGGTTGCAGTCGAAAAGAGAAAAGTAAGAATCATTAATTGCTTTAACATAATTATATTTTTTACTACAAAAATAAGCTTCAACTATAACAGAAGTATCACGAAAGGGTTGAATATTGATAAAGGAAAAGGAAATCAGGCGTTGTGAAATTGATCAATCAGCCAATCTCTTTCAGTCAGGGGATCAGCATTTTGAATTTGATTGTTTAGGGCTTTCATTTTCAATTTATCATTTCCGTTGATGCTCAATAATTTCCGTGTAATTTGAATTATATTCCGGTAGTTTTTTTGGTGATATCCAATAACTCTTTTCCTTCGAATGTAATTTTTCATTGCCTCCAAATGTGCTTCCAAAAGATCATACTCATCTAGTTCGTAGTAAATTTTCAGCAAAAGCGTTTTGGCGCCAAGGTTAAGCAATAGGTCTCTGTAATTGGATTTCTGCAGCATGCTCAAAGCGGCATCATAGTTTTTGAGATGATATTCTAATTTTGCTAATGAATAACTAAAAGAGCTTTCACGGTATTTTCGTTTCAGATTCTTTTTATACAGATAAATAAAGTCTTTTACCCATTCAAAATCTCCGGTTTTTAAACCTGCTGAGACGATATTGTGGTAGGTGAAACGTGAAAGTATTCCATTTTCCAATAAGTATCCTTTTTGTAAACCTTCTTTATAAAGATCCATTACCTCTTCGAAATAATTAGCTTCGCCATCATTAATTCTTTTGATACAATAATTGATGGCTTGTAAATACAAATCACGAATTTCCCAAGTTGAAAATACCGTTCCTTTTTTTAATAATAAATCTTTAAATGTTCTAAAATGTCTTTCTTCATCAGGTTCAGAAAGCATAAAATAACAATGAAAATACACTGCAATTGCAGGGATAGATTGAAAATTTCGGGACTTTAAAAATACAATTAAAGGACCCAAAAATCCAATATCGAATTCGGACTTGTAAATAGCTTTATGAGAAAGCAATAAACAAACCTGCCGAAGTTTGGCGATCAAATAAGCAATATCCAACGTGTCCGATAATTCCTGCCGATTCAATTCTGCTGTAGGAGTGTCTGCAGATTCCAGTTGAAAATATTCGAATTGCATTTGAAAATTATAATTATACCAACCGGCATTGCGCAGTTCTTTTTTCTGGAGGGCGATGATGCCTTCTTTGATTGTTCGACGAACCTGTTCGGGCAAATTACGTTTTTTATAGGCGCTTAAGATTAAACTTTTCTGCGTTTCTTCATTCTCAAAAAACTCAGCTACTGACAGGTATTTTTCAATCTGTCGGAATAAATAGCTCATCACCAAACGCAATTTAGTAGCATCAAAAGCGTCACTAGGAAAGAGTTTTGTAAAGACTTTTTCGGCTTCAAGGCTTTCTTTTTCCAGAATTAAATATTCAAACAGATCGACAACATCTTGCCTTTGATTAAAGAAAGGAGAGTGTAAAAATTTCCTTAAATTACGTATATCCTGACTGTTTAATTGATTAACAACCTGTTTCAGTTTACTTTTTTGCACAAATTTTCTCTATTCTTATTTTTTTAAATTATTGATTTACAGAAAATTATAATTTTTTATATCGAAATACTACTCTACAAAATACAAAATTTGTCTTTGTTTTTATAAAATGAAATTCAGATTATTATAAAGTGAAAAAGTAGAACAGCAGTTAAACAAATAATAAGCACAAAAGCTGTAGAATTTTTTAATGAATCAAGCAGCAAAATGAGAACAAGAACATCACAACTAACTATCGCAATACTCCTCATGGGGCAATTCCTTTTTGCTCAAGGTTGGGAGACGTGTTAGAATAAATGTAGTGCTAAAAACAATCTTAGAAAGAACTTAGACACAGGGAGTTATGCCATCAAGTCCATTTTACCCAACCCATATTGGGAGACCTGCATCGACGTCCCTTTTCTTTTTGAAATAATCAATGTTCCTGATACGGTGACCGTTGATTTGCCAGCACAAGTTGTGATCGAATGCCCATATCTGGAAGTGGATATTTCTACTCCTCGATTGAGGAGATGTTTCGAGAATATATATTATGTCAGGTATTGCAATTCAGGAACGGCTGTGGCTGAAGATGCTATTGTTACAGTTATCCTTGATCCTTTCCTTGAGTATCAAAGTGCTTCGATTAATCTAAGTGCTCAATTCGGCGACACTTTGGTATTTGAGGTGGGAGATATTGGTATCAATGAATGTGCTTTTTTTGATATCACAACATACCTTAATTGCGATTCTACCGTGTTAGGCCAATCACATTGTGTAACGGCTTTGATAATCCCGGATTCGATATGTTTACCGGTTGACCAGTCATGGAGCGGTGCCAGCTTGATGGTAAATGCCGAATGTACAGGTGACAGTATTTTATTTAATATTGAAAACATTGGAGAAAATGATATGTCATCGCCCCGAAACTTTATCGTCACAGAAGATGTGATCATGTATGATGAGGGGCAAGTAGAATTATTAAGTGGCCAATCAATGTTAGTATTTGGTGAAGAAACTAATGGCGCTACCTGGCGATTAGAAGTCGATCAGGTAGAAGGCCATCCGGGGGAAAGCAAACCAAGTGTGGTAGTAGAAGGTTGTGTGCCTTTCGGAACACCTTTTACCCAATACTTTACGAATGTTTTTCCGCAAGATGATGGTGATCCCTTTGTTTCAATTGATTGCCAGGAAAGTGTCGGAGCATTTGATCCAAATGACAAAAGAGGTTTTCCCTATGGTTGGGACAATGAACATTTTATCGAAAGAAACGAAGACTTGGAATACATGATTCGATTTCAGAATACGGGAACGGATACTGCTTTTACGGTAAAAATTAAAGATCAGATTTCTCCACATCTGGATATTACAACGATTAGACCAGGAGTCAGCAGCCATTCGTACCAGCTTGGATTTGAAGGCTCTGATGTTTTGATCTTCACTTTCAACAACATTATGCTTCCCGACAGTAATGTCAATGAAGCAGCCTCTCATGGATTTGTGAAATTTAAGATCAGCCAAAAGAATGACCTCCCACTGGGAACAGTCATTTACAACCAGGCATCGATCTACTTTGATTTCAATCAACCGGTAATTACCAATGAAACTTTTCACACGGTGGCTGAGCCTCTAATTACAGTAACCATTGAGCCTCCATTTTTAAAAAATGTAACGATCGACGCTTATCCCAATCCATTTTCTGAAAGCACAAGAATTGAAGTAAAAGGAGCTGATTTTAACAACTTAAAACTACATCTTTTTGATGTTCATGGCCGATTAATAACTTCTCACAAAGCAATAAACGAACAAATTATATTACAAAGAAACGGGTTAACAACAGGAATATACTTTTACAGAATTGAAGGTGATGGACAGTTGACCGGAGTTGGGAAATTAATTGTTCAGTAAATTTTGAAATAATTGACTTTTGATACGTTCTGGTGAAAGAAAGAGGGGCTTTTCCCGCCCTACTCTTTCTCAGCCATACAACTCATAATGCACCTGAGATTTATCATAGCCCAGTTTTAAGATCAGATTAGCGACAGCATCATCGATCATATTACTCCAGCCACAAATGTAAAAATCAACATCGGGTCGTACATCTTTGTAGTCTTCTAAATACACCTGATGAACATAACCTTTGGTTCCTTTCCAGTTTTCATCACGAGATAATGTAATAGAATATTTAAAACCCGGAATTTCCTTTTCCAATTGTTCAAACTCATCGCGATACAAAATGTTTTCTTCGTAACGAGTCCCGAAAATCAGGTGGATGTTTTTATGTTTTTTCTGTTTCTTTTGCAAATCAATCAACATGCTCCTGAAAGGTGCAACACCGGTTCCTGTACAAATCAAAACTAAATTTTTTTCAATTGGATCAGGCAAAACGAATGTGCCATCCGGGCCTTTAAAACGAATATTTTCGCCAACTTTCAACTCTTTGAAAAGATATTCTGTGGCAGCACCGCCATCCAGATGAACAATACAAAATTCCAAGACATTAAGGCCATTTGGAGCATTTGCAATGGAATAGCTCCGCCAGCGCTTCAACCGTTTGTCACTGATTGGAAGGTCCATGGTGACGAATTGTCCTGCAGTAAAACTCAAAGGATTCTCCTTTGGAACCTCTACCCAAAAACATTTCGTAGTTGGTGATTGATCTTCAATTTTTATGACGGTACTGTCATACCATTTCCAAGGCATATGATTTCTTTCTTTTTTAAAGAATTAAGTCACGATATTTTAAAAACACTTCAAAACCTTTTTCGTTGAAATATTCTTTCGTTTTAATACCTCCCAGGGTGCTTGTTGCCAATACGAAATCACCACCCCAGGCCCCTAAGGATTTTACCAACCCTGGGAAATCTGAAAAATATTGATCCTGAGTACGTTGCAATTTCAAAGAATTGGAAACTAACTTTTCATGTTCAAGTATCAACTTTTCAAACTCTATCAAATGTTTACTTTTTAAAATAGCTTTCGTAAGCTTACTGACCTGTTCAATTAATTGAGGTTGATTTTTTACTTTTTCGCGATAAAGCTTAATGCCTTCGCGGCTATTTTGTTTTTTGCCGAGATAAACAAAATAGAGTTTATCGCAGAAAGGTGGGTGGAAACTACATTTTTCAACCTTAGGTTCACCTTTTGTTTTTTGATACAAAATTGGCCCTTCAGCTCCCGCACAAGCGATGTCATAGCCTGAGCCACCCATAGTTTCAGAAAGCAATTGAAAAGCATCCGTTTTGCTCCATTGGGCGATATTGTAAATCAAAGTTGAACTAGTGCCGAGTCCCCAAAGTCGCGGAAATTCCAACTTGGTTTCAACGTGAATTGATTTTTTGGGATTTAAAAAACTAGGATTTTGATTTCGTGCAATTTGCAGAATTTGCTGTAAAGTATCTGCTACGTGTTGATTAGAATTGCTTAAACTGGCTAAACTTTTTAGTTCAAATGCTGCTTCAAACCAAATCTCGTTTTTGTTGTCCAGGCTCTTCCATTTTAATGTGGATGCTGGATTTTCAACAGTTTGAATAGTCAAAGATTGACCGAACTTACAAGGTAATGCCAAAGCCAAAGCGCCATCCAAAACGAAGTACTCTCCGGTTAACAAAAGTTTGCCATGTGCATAAAAAGTATCGATCATTTTATTGTCTCAAGTAATCACAAAAATATACTTTTTTAGTTATCTCTTTGCAATGACCATAATACTCGAATTATAGAAGGGCTAATTTTTTTAAATAAAGATTTGATTGAGTTTTCGTTGGGAAGGTGATTTTTTTGAGAAAGGATGGCTAGTCTTTTTTATAAACAAATGCTTTACTAAGTTTTTTGTCGGCGGGTCGTTGACTATTCAGAAAATTCCGAACGGCGGTAAATGAAACCGATTTATTTTCAAAAAATTTAAGCGCAAGGTCAACTTCTTTTTGAGAAGCTTCTAAATGATTCAGAATATTTAAAAGATGCATTTTCATATGACCTAACTGAATACCTGTTGTAACCAAAGAACGGATAGCAGCAAAGTTTTGGGCTAATCCTGTAGCTGCAATAATCATCATCAATTCTTCCGCATTTGGATTGTCCAGCAATTCCAGAGAACGTTTGGCAATAGGGTGTAAAGTCGTCAGGCCTCCAACTGTTCCAATCGCCAACGGGATATCCAACCAAAATTTAAATTTACCATCTTCAATTTTACATTGACTTAAGCTGCGGTAATGTCCATCTCTGGCGGCATAAGTATGCCCACAAGCTTCAATGGCCCGAAAATCATTGCCTGTTGCTAAGACAACAGAATCGATTCCATTGAAAATGCCTTTGTTGTGTGTAGTGGCTCGGTGCGGATCGATTTGTGCAATGCGGATTGCTTTACAAAATTTGTTGGCAAAGGTTTCAGCATCAATATTATTTGAGAAAACGCCCAATTTATCAATCGGGCACTCGACCCATGCCCGAACGAGGCATTCCGGAGTATAGTTGGATAAGATGGACATAATGATCAACACTTCTTTTTCAGCAGCACTGAAATCAGCATCCTGGATGATAAAGTTCTGAAGCGTTTTGGCAAATTCTTCTAAAACAGAGTTGATGAAATTGGCGCCCATTGAGTCACAGGTCTCGAAACTGACTTTGAGTTGGTAGTAATCATCTTCCAGATGCGACATGTTTTCCAAATGAATGTCGATTACCCCACCGCCTCGTTTCTCCATATTTTCGGTTAAAGGTGCAGCGTTTTTTCGAAGTACTTTTTCCAATTCTGGAAATTTCCTTTTCAGTTTTGCAAAATCACCGTTCCAAATAAAATGGACCTGCCCTACTTTTCTGGTAGAGATTACTTTTGCTTTAAATCCTCCTCTGGTCATCCAGAATTTTGCAGCGGCCGAAGCAGCGGCTACAACCGAGCTTTCTTCAATAACCATAGGAACACAGTACGTTTTGTCATTGATGACAAAATTGGGAGCTACGCCATAAGGTAGTGGATAATTGCTAATGGTATTTTCGCTGAAACCATCCAATATTTTTTGTTGGGCTTCGTTCGGAAGCCAATAGCTTTTGAGTTCCCGCATTACATTTTCGGGATCTACGAAGAAGTTTTCTACTATCCAGCGAAGTTTTCCTCTTTTCGATAATTTTGAAAAACCTGATATCGATTTCTTCATTTCACTTAATTCTAAATTATCTTAGTTTTAAAAATGCATTAGCTAATTCGAGCCCCTGGACTTGCGCATCAACGTAGTCTCTCAATTCTTCATAAGATCCTCTGGCATGTTTTAAAAAGCCAGAAGCTTGACCATATACACAAAGTAAAGGTAATTTATTAATTAAATAATACCCATCAAGGAAGTTGCGAATACCTCCGGAGATAATTACCTGTTTGCATTTCCTATCGCTTCCCAACTCTTCAATGATGCGGATTGTCATATCAATCATATCTTCAGCACTGTGACCAACAAATGCCAACTGGCTATAAATTTCCTGCTTCTTTTGATCGCTTCGAAGCAATTCGAGTTTTGCAAAATTGGTTCCTCCATTTGCTGCAAAATCAATCGCCTCAAGCGGCAACCGGAATAAAGCCTTTAAACTTTCATAACCCATGCCTTGTCCGACTTCCTTCACGATTATTGGAAAGCTGGCGTATTCTACAATAGTTTGTATCGTTTCAATTGGAGCTTTTTCAAATCGATCCCCTTCCGGTTGCAGCCATTCTTGCAAGGGGTTGACATGAATGATTAAACCGTCAGCGTTAAGTTTGTTCAAAAGTTGGTCAATTAAAAAAAGTTCTTTCCGGTTGATCAATCCCTCCAACTGTGCAATTCCAAGGTTGGCATAAAGGGGGAGTTCATCTCCAATGATCGCTCTGACATCAAAATCGGGAAACGCATCGTCATTATATAACAGCGATCGACATGATCCCAGTCCCATGCCCATTCCAAACTCTTTACAGGCCCGGGCTAAATTGTGATTTATTATTTTTGCAAACTCAGTTCCTCCAGTCATACTGGAAACCCAAATCGGTGTGTGCAGATTTTTACCAAGAAATTGAAAAGGACTAAGATTTCCTTTTTGAGGATGGCCTGAGAGAAGAGGTTCATAATAAAAGCGGCTATCTAATTTCCCTTCCTCAATTTGTGATTGAAAAGCCAATTCAATGTGATCGCGCTTACGAGCAGTTGCATTGGGATCGCTATCAGGTAACTTATGTAATAATTTATCTTTCAATTTTTTCTTAGTATATGGTATGTATCAAAAAAGATCGCAAAATTAAATCAATAATAAGACAATCCCTATTCAAAACTGTTTTACAAACAAAGGAATTAATGAATGGTTTACGTAAAAATATGGATTCAAATCCTAAAGATTCAATTTTTAAGGGGATATAAAATAGATTAACGGAGCGAAAAAAGTTCATAAAAAAAGAGGTCAAAATTGATTGTTTTAAATGAGTGCTTTTTTACGCTCAAAAATAATTGTGCGAAAATTAAACTGATCTTCAATCACTTACAAATGGGCTTTGCCACTTTTTTCAAGAAAAGCTTGTTTATTGAAAGAAAGAAAAGTACCTTTGCAACCGCAAAAAAAGAGAGAGTTTTTTAATCTTATTTTAATCTTTTTAAAAATCATAAAAAGTGAATACGTTAAGTTATAAAACAAAGTCGGCAAAGAAGGAAGAGGTAGAACGTAAATGGTACATCATCGATGCTGAAAACCAGGTTGTTGGCCGCATGTCTTCAAGAATTGCAACGGTTTTACGAGGAAAGCATAAATCTTCTTATACACCACATGTAGATACAGGAGATTATGTAATTGTGATTAATGCGGAAAAAGTACGTTTTACTGGCAATAAATGGGCTCAGAAAGAATATATTACTTTTTCTGGTTACCCAGGTGGTCAAAAAAAGCGTGTAGCAAAAGAGCAATTAGAAAAGAAACCATTTGCAATTATTGAGGCTGCAGTGAAAGGTATGTTGCCCAAAAATACACTTGGTAGAGCGATGTACAAAAAACTTTTTGTGTATTCTGGGTCGGAGCATCCACACAGTGCACAGAAGCCTTTAGAATTTGATAATAGATTCTAAAATTTAAATTTAAATTTAAAATTTTTAAAATACGCATTTGCATATGGAAATGATTAATGCCATCGGGAGAAGAAAAGCATCCGTCGCCAGAGTTTATCTAACAAAAGGAGATGGAAAAATCACGGTTAACGGAAAAGACTATAAAGAATACTTCCCGCAAACACATGTTCAGGCAAATATAACTGATCCTTTTTCGGCTGTTGAAGTTGAAAATATTTACGATGTAAAAGTAAATGTCGACGGAGGTGGCTTCAAAGGGCAATCAGAGGCTATTCGAATGGCAATTGCACGAGCTCTTGTAAAACTCAATGAAGACTTTCGTAGTCCTCTTAAGAGTAAAAAATATCTTCGACGTGATGCTCGAGTTGTTGAACGTAAGAAATATGGTAAGCCCAAAGCGAGAAAGAGCTTCCAGTTCAGCAAGCGTTAATATTGATTTTCTGTTATCGGTTGTTTTTCTTGAAAAGCTGTTCCCGATGACATTTTACAAAATTTAAACATTTAAATAAAAATGGCTAAACCTACATATAACGAATTATTGGATGCAGGTGTTCATTTTGGGCATCTAAAGAAAAAATGGAACCCTAAGATGTCGCCATATATTTTCATGGAGCGTAAAGGGATTCATATCATTGATCTTAATCGTTCTCTCGAATGCCTGGATAAAGCTGCCAATGCAATGAAACACATTGCCAAATCAGGCCGTAAAATTATGTTTGTCGCAACGAAGAAACAAGCGAGAAAAATTGTTGCTGATGCAGCACTAAGTGTCGGAATGCCCTTTGTGACAGAGCGATGGTTGGGAGGTATGATGACGAATTTCTCTACAATTCGTAAGTCTGTTAAAAAGATGAATAACATTGATAGGATGTTGGCGGATGGTAGTTTGACAAGCGTAACTAAAAAGGAGCGTCTTACGTTGACCCGAGCGCGCAACAAATTGGAAAGAGTTCTTGGAGGTATCGCCAACTTAAATCGTCTTCCTGCCGCTGTCTTTATTATTGATATTTCACATGAACATATTGCTTTGGCTGAAGCACAAAAACTTGGAATGCGTACGATTGCAATGGTAGATACTAATTCTGATCCAACTACTGTTGACTTTCCTATTCCTGCAAATGATGATGCTTCAAAATCAATTACTATAGTTACCAATTACATGGTAGAAGCGATCAAAGAAGGACTTAAAGAGCGCAATAGTAGCAACGCAGAGAAAGAAGCTGCTTCAGCTGCTTCAGGTACTACAGGTACAGGTAGCAATTAATGAATTTATATTAAAATAACTTGATAATATTTATAACATGGATATGGTAAAAATTTCGGCTACGGATGTCAAAAAATTACGTGACCAAACTGGTGCGGGAATGATGGATTGCAAAAAAGCTTTGACAGAAGCTGGTGGTGATTTTGAAAAAGCAATTGACTTCCTTCGTAAAAAAGGTCAAAAATTATCTGTAAAAAGAGCTGACCGCGATGCTAAAGAAGGTGTTGTAGTAGCGATTGTAAATGATGATCATACAAAGGGAGTTGCAGTAAGACTTAGCTGTGAGACTGACTTTGTAGCAAAAAATGAAGATTTCATAAATCTTGTCAAGAGGTTTGCAAATATAGCTTTGGAAAATCTTCCTGCAAGTAAAGAAGATCTTTTGGCTCTTCCATTTGATGGGATTACCATAGGCGAAAAAGTAACAGAACAATTAGGTGTCATTGGAGAGAAGATAGAAATGGCCGATTACCAAAAGCTAGAGGCTCCTTTAGTTGCTCCTTACATTCACATGGGATACAAAGCTGGTGTTTTGGTAGGATTGAATAAGGCGGCTGGAGATTTCTATGATGCCGGACGCGATGTTGCAATGCAGGTTGCTGCTATGAAGCCAATAGCTGTAGATAAAGATGGAGTGGATTCAAGCATTGTTGAAAAAGAAATCGAAATCGGAAAAGATCAAGCCAGACAGGAAGGCAAGCCTGAAGCAATGTTAGAAAAAATTGCAGTAGGTAAATTAAATAAATTCTTTAGAGAAAATACATTGCTTAACCAGGCTTTTGTAAAAGGCAATAAAGAATCAGTTGCTGATTTCCTGAAAAGTCTTGATAAGGATTTAACCGTTACTGACTTCAAACATATAACATTAGGTTAAAATGATGTAGTAAACTTAAAAAGCGAATTATTCCAAATAATTCGCTTTTTTTATGACCTTTAAAAATCAATTTATCTTTTAAAACTAATTTGAAATAATGGCCAGAAAATATAAGCGAATATTATTGAAATTAAGTGGTGAATCTCTCATGGGAGAGAAAGAATTTGGGATACAGCCTAAAATGCTTATCCACTACGCTGAGCAAATCAAAGAGTTAGTTGAAGATGGAATAGAAGTAGCTATTGTGATTGGTGGAGGAAACATATTTAGAGGCTTGCAAGCTGAACATTCTGGAATCGAACGTGTTCAGGGCGACTATATGGGGATGTTGGCAACCGTGATCAACGGGATGGCGCTTCAAAGTGCATTGGAAGGTTTGGGTGTTTATACCAGATTAGTTACAGCAATTGAGATGAAACAAATCGCCGAGCCATATATTAGGCGCCGAGCAATCCGGCATTTGGAGAAAGGCAGGGTCGTTATTTTTTCGGCAGGAACAGGCAGTCCTTACTTCACAACCGATTCCGCTGCTGCACTTCGGGCAAATGAATTGAACGCTGACGTAATTCTTAAAGGAACACGTGTTGACGGAATCTATTCTGCTGATCCGGAAAAAGATCCTTCTGCAAAAAGATTTGACCGACTTTCATTCGCTCAAGTAATAAGCTTAGGTTTGAGCGTGATGGATATGACTGCATTTACACTTTGTCAGGAGAATAACATTCCGATTATAGTTTTTGATATTAACGATAAAACGAATCTGAAAAAGATCATCAATGGTGAAAAAGTAGGAACATTGGTTGAAGGCTAGTTTTAGCAGATCGCTCTTTTTTAACTTTAGGTATTAGCAAAAGCAATAGTAGCCAAACTTACTTTTGTATGGGGAATCTCCAAAATTTTCAATGCGCAGGCCTCCAGAGTTGCACCGGTTGTCAATACATCGTCAACGATCAAAATATGTTTATTTTGTAAAAGATCAGAGTCATTAATTTTAAAAACACCCTGTACATTTTCTAACCGTTCAAGTCTGGTTTTCTTGGTTTGCGTTTCAGTCATTTTAGTACGAACGAGTATATTTCGCTTCCACGCTATTTCCATTGTTTCTGCGAGACCTTTTGCGAACATATCACTTTGATTATATCCTCTTTTAGATTCTTTTTTTGGATGTAGCGGAACAGGAATGATGAGGTCAATAGTTTCGTAAAAAGGAGATTTTTTTAAAACCTTTCCATAAAGATTACCCAACTTAACCCCCACTTCAGATCTACCTTTATATTTTAAATTGTGAATGAGATGCTGGACATGGCCACCTTTGGCGAAATGGTAAAACGATGATCCACTCTCGATATTTATTCGTCCCCAAAAACGATCTGTAAATAAATTTTCTTTCTCAAGATGGAACCCTGTTTTGGGTAGTTTGAATTGACAGGAAATGCAAATTGCCTCTTGATCCGGGGTTATGTTTTTACCGCAGGAAAGACAGAGTTGAGGATAAAAAAGGGAAACAAAACCACCGAATAAATTTTCCAACAATTTCATGTTAGGAAAATAGTGATAATTTCGATAATTAAAAAACGTCTGCCCGGTTTACACTGGACAGACGCATCAAAACAAAACGAAAAACCAACTTTAAACAAGTCTTTTATCTATTTCTTCTAACCAAAAATTGTTAAAAATTGTTGCAGGGAAAGTGTTAATAATTTCCTAAAAACAAAATTGATAACTTTGGCATTTCAATATTTAATTTGCATTTTTCAAGCGAACCGGAAAGTTTTTAGATTTTCCATTTCGATTGACAGTAAGAGTTAATGTATCACCTACTTTAGCACTTCCGACGATTTCCTGCAATTCAGGGGACGATTTCACTTCCCGATCATCAATTTTCACAATCACATCATTGGGAAGAAGTCCTGCGTATTGAGCTGCACTTCCTTCGACTACGTTCTTGATGACTACTCCTTGAGTGATATCCAGATTAAGCTCTTCAGAAAGTTCTCCATCGAGGTCCATGATTGCAATCCCTAAATAACCTCTTTGATAGCTTCCAAATTCAATAATATCATTGACAATTTTTTTCATGATATTAACAGGAATGGCAAAGGAATAACCAGAGAAATAACCGGTACGGGTAGCGATAGCTGTATTGATTCCCAATAGATTTCCTTGAGCATCTACTAAGGCCCCACCGCTATTTCCGGGATTAACTGCAGCATCAGTTTGAATGAATGCTTCGATAGCATCCTGGCCATTGATAATATTTATATCTCGTCCCTTTGCACTTATAATTCCAGCCGTAACTGTTGACGTTAACTCAAGTGGATTTCCAACGGCAAGAACCCATTGACCAACTTTTGAATTATTGGAATCTGCATATTTTAATGTAGGAAGATTATTTGCCTCAATTTTTAATACGGCCATATCTGTTTTTGCATCGGTTCCAATGATGGTTGCTTGAAATTGTCGATTATCATAAAGAGTTACTTCCACTTCGTCAGCAAATTCGATGACATGATTGTTAGTAACGATATACCCGTCCTCTGAAATAATAACTCCTGAACCAGTTCCCTGTTTGATTTGATTAGGCGAACCGAAAGGATTGCCGAAAAAAAGATCATCGCCAAATAAGCCTTTGAAAGGATCCTGGCTTCGATTTTTTTGCCGTCTCTGATTGGCTAATGATTCACTTTCAGCCGCTTTAATGTGTACAACAACCGGCATAGCTTTTTCAGCCGCTTCTGTAAAATCAAAAGGTAGCACAGCTGTGCCTGCTTTCATATTGATCTTGGCACTAACTGGCGTGGCATATACTGGATTGAATCTTTGGAATTGAATTTGTTCAAATTTTAGAAAATAAACACCACCAAGGACAACTAGTCCTCCAAATACTCCGGCAACAATCAAAGGGATTATCTTTTTCATATGCATGTTTTTAATTATTTAACGAAAACCTGAACACTACTTTTATACTGTAATGGTGAAAAATTAACGCCTGGTAAAACCCATTGTTTCTAGGCAATATTAATTTAACTTGTTCTTAACAGCAACGTTTTTTATAAATATCTCGTTAACAATTTATATTTTTGGTAACGATATATAAAATGACGTTCTTTTCATCTTAAAATCCGATATACTTTAACTGGTTTAAACAACCCATTTGTAATAATAGATACATCGAAATGACTGTTAGTATGAAAAATTCTCTTCATAAAGAGATAAACCTTTTCGAGTTATTACAGCCCGAAACAAAACTTGAAAAACAATTAATTGAGATCGAAGAATTTAGAAAAGGTTTGTTTTGGGGAAAACCACGTTTCGGTCATCCCGAAGGAATGGTCGTATATCATATTAAAGAGGTGCTTGATAATATCCAAAAATTGCAAATAAAAGGCGAAGTAAGAGATCAGCTTCGAATGATTGCATACTCACATGATACCTTTAAGTATGCCGAAGAAAAAATAGGAAAAGGGCCTGATCGATCCAATCATCATTCGGTCCTTGCCAGAAAATTTATGGAAAAGTATACTGACGATCAAAGCTTGTTAGATGTTATTGAGTACCATGATGAAGCTTATTATTGCTGGCGTTTACAACATTTGTATAATCGAAAAGAAGAAGGAACTGCACGAATGAGAGATTTAGTTGAAAGACTCAACGGTAGTATGCAATTATTTTATCTTTTCTTTAAATGTGACACCAAAACCGGTGATAAAATACAAGCTCCTTTACACTGGTTTGAAAATACGGTGGAGAGTATTGAAGTGGTAAAAATCTAGTTAATTTACAGTTTCCCAAGTCCATTACATTAGACAATTTTTTAAATTGAGTTAAATCTTATAAGAAGGAAACTTTTTATAAAAAAACGAGGTTTTATTTATTGTTTAAAGCCAGCCTAGCTAGTAAATACAAAATTGTATTTCATGTAAATATTTTTATCTTTATGATACACATGGCAGACGAAAAAAGGAACATTAAGAATCACGAAAGGATCTTCGAGGAAGAATTCTATCCTAATGCTGATGCATTGTACAACTTTGCATTTAACCTTACTTATAGCGAAGCCGACGCAAATGACCTTGTGCAAGAAACTTATTTGAAGGCATATCGGTTTATTGACAAGTACATTGAAGGTACTAATGCGAAGGCCTGGCTTTTTAAGATACTTAAAAATGCTTTTATAAATCAATATCGAAAAGATAGTAAAAGACCTACGAAAGTAGATTTTGAAGAAATCGTTAGCTATCAAAACGAAGAAGATACTAAGTATTCAGGATATATCGATTTGAGGCAGGAAATCTATCAATCTATGATGGGTGATGAGGTGACAAATGCCGTCAATGCTCTACCCGTTGATTTCCGGTCTGTAATTCTTTTATGTGATATCGAAGGGTTCACTTATGAGGAAATAGCCAAAATAACTGATATCCCAATAGGTACGGTTCGATCAAGATTACACCGTGCACGGAACATGTTGAAAGAAAAGCTGAAAGATTATGCTGAATCTGTCGGATTCAAAGACAAACGCTCTCAGTAATTTACAAACTAAGCTGCTAATTTTTTAAAAACAATTGTCATGAATTTAACTGGGTTTCAAATGCAAATTATTATTAGATCATTTCAGGCTAGTCCGAAATGTGATTGCAGTTGTACCTCTCTTGATTTTTGACAATGTTTTAACGAAGGGCTAAATTATTTGTTAAACTCGAAAAAAAATAGCAGTCAAAAAAAATTGACCAATGGGGAATCAAGAAAGTCAACACGATCTCATTAGAAAAGTAAATATGTATTTGGATAATGAGTTGAGTAAAGAGGCCGAGCGAGAATTATTAATGGAGATCAAACAAAATCCAGTTTATTTTGAATTATTAAACAAAGAACAATCTTTTCGGGAATTTATTAAAAGTAAGGTTCATCGTCGTAAGGTTTCACCAGCACTTATCCAGTCTATTAAGGAAAAAATACGTATCAATCCCATCTAAATTTTAAATAAAGTTAGAAAGAGAATCTAAATCCGATTTTAAACTATTAACAAAGTGTTGAATGCCGGATATACATTCGCAACATAGCCGCATATTGAACAATCTTGATTTGATGTTTGAAAAATAATGTAGTACTTTTGGACTTCGAAAGTAGACTTATCATTTCAAACAAATCATTGATGTTACATTTCATTTCAAATCAATTCTACTAGCTACTCCATCAAGTTAGCAAAAGGGTTTCTCCTTTTGGATAATCTTCTTTTTAAATCCAATCAGTTATAGTAAAAATTAGAATAATGTTGTTAGACAAATTAGAGGCAATACAGGAGCGTTATCATTATTTGGAAGAACAACTTTCAGACCCTGAGGTAGTTTCTGACATGAAAAAATTTAAAAAAGTAAGTAAAGAATATAAAAGCTTACAAGAGATAATCGAGACTTATAATGAGTACAAAGAGCTGTTGGGGAATATTAATACAGCCCAGGAAATGATTGCTGAAGAAGATGGCGAAATGCAGCAAATGGCGCGAATGGAATTAGAGGAACTCTTGCCACAAAAAGAGGAAATAGAAGAAGAAATAAAACTGCTTTTAATTCCCAAAGATCCGGAAGATTCAAAAGATGTAATTTTTGAAATACGCTCAGGAACGGGCGGTGACGAGGCAAGTATTTTTGCAGGAGATCTTTACAAAATGTACACCAAATATTTTGAAAGTAATGGTTTTGATGTAGAAATTCTGACCATAAATGAAGGGACCGTTGGCGGATACAACAAAATTGTTCTGGAAATATCAGGAAATGACGTTTACGGGAGGCTAAAATTTGAATCAGGAGCACATCGTGTTCAGCGAGTTCCAAAAACAGAATCACAAGGAAGAGTTCATACTTCGGCTGCTACCGTCGTGGTTATGCCAAAATTTGAAATGGAAGATGTCAATATCAAAAAAGCGGATCTGAAAACGGACACCTTTCGTTCCAGTGGAGCAGGCGGACAACATGTCAATAAAACAGAATCAGGAGTCCGTTTTACTCACCTTCCTACGGGAATCGTTTCTGAAAGTACAGATGGTCGTTCTCAAATAAAAAACAGAGAAATTGCCTTGCAACGGCTTTATGTAAAAATCTACGAAACTCAAAAAGAAAAACACGAAAACGAAGTAGCTGCTCATCGAAGATCATTGGTTGGTACCGGAGACCGCTCGGGGAAAATTCGAACCTATAATTATCCACAAAACAGAGTGACAGATCACCGTATCAATTTGACACTTTATAACCTTGATAAAATAATGGCAGGTGAATTAAATGAAATCATTGAGGCGCTACAAGTGGCTGAAAACGCTGAAAAAATGAAAGCTGGCGTATAATGTAAAAAGGTGTTATCGGTAGAATAATTTTTCAGCATAAAAGCTAAAAATCTTTTCCAAGAGAAAAGTAAAAAACAGGATCTTGAACTACTCTTGTTTCAATACCCCAGGCATAATCCAATCGAATAAAATATCCGAACAAAAGACTCCGTATTCCAAAACCGTATCCCGCAACTATCGGATCTCTAAAATAATTGACTTTGACATTTACGGTTGGTGGATTGGAGAGAAAAATGGTATTCAAAGGACTTTCTTCATCAAAAGGAGTGGAACCTTGCCACGCTGTTCCAACATCAAAGAAACCAACTAATTGAAAATTTCTAAAAAAGTTTGATTTTATATTTTTAGAAAAATATTTAAAAATGGGAACCCTCAACTCATTATTCAGCAACGCATAATTATTACCATTTCTGATATTATACTGAAATCCTCTAAGATTGCTTGCCAGAGTTTGGAATGCAAAATCATCAGAAATTGGGATAGGGACCTCATTGTTGAATCTTTGAAACAGCCAATTATCAACTCCTCCAAGAAAATAGAGAATTCTTTCTGAGCCAAAGGAGGTGGCTCCGGCAAAACGTGTTGCAAAAA
Source organism: uncultured Saprospiraceae bacterium (assembly GCA_963793295.1). GTDB lineage: Bacteria > Bacteroidota > Bacteroidia > Chitinophagales > Saprospiraceae > JAHDHW01. Next base: position 506,367 of record CAWBZX010000013.1, read on the forward strand.
TGGAATGCTTGTCAATACGCTGATAATGCCTTGCATCAACTCCAATCACCGTCATAAATCCTTTTTTGAAATCAAAAGTTACATTATCTAATAGATCAATATTTGCTTTCTTTACAATTTCAGCGAATATTTTATAACGGGTCCCATTCTTTATATTGACTGCGACATCCAGCGTATTGTCAAATACATATTCAAGTTTTAATCCTAGGCGCTGTTGATTGAGTGAAGGAACTTCAAAAGTATTCCGTTCGGTCGCCAATAAAAATGTTCTATCGAAACGCAGTGTTCCAGTAAGTCGTAGACTTCTAAAAATATCAAGCGGATAGCGGACTTCCATTTGACCAAGCAAAACGGTTTCTTTAGACTTTCCTGGGACAGATCCTCCATTGTCGAAGGTATATTTTAAATTACGACGGTAAACCGCATAACGCTTGTCAAGCCTCTTTTTCTTATCATCAAAAACAATGAAATATTCAGCACCATTAAAAGTTGTAGGAATTCTCACTCCCATGTTAAATTGATAATCTTCGAAAAGATCTTTAAAATTAGCTTTCAGTAAAATTCCTAAAGGAGGATAACTGTATTGATCCTGAGTGCTTGCATAACTGTCAAGTCCTCCAAAAAGCAAACTGTTGTCTAGTTGCGTGGTTACATAATCTGTTCGAAATTTTAGCCGATAGGGAATTATATGAGATGGTTTGAATTTAAAAACCTTGCTTCTGTAAGGTTGAACATCAGAAGGGCTTGTAGCAACGATCTCTGTTTTTCCCTGTGGCTGTATAGTAATACTGCCTTTATCCTCTTCAACGATAACCTCCGCAGGTTCTTCATCGTCATCAAATTCGCTTTGGAAAAGATAATTGTCAATATCTATTTTCCCTGTGTCTTGTTTTTCTTCCGGAACTTCTGAAATATCAGTTGGGGGTTCATCTACTTCTTCAAGAATATTAGTTACATCTGGAAGAGGGGTTTCATCTATTTCAGGGTTGTTTTGTGAAATCAAAAATCTACCAAGAGCATTTAAACGCTGTTCCTGATATCGGGTAAACACAGGTGTCTGCGTTTTTATCGAATCAATTTTCTGAAGATAAAATTTATTAATCCCCTCAATTTTAACGCTTTCAACAAACTTTCCGGTTTTTGGAGAAAAATGCTGTTCAAAAATGTTGAAACTATAATTTGTCGTATTATGATTGATTGCCCGTTGTTTGATTACTGGTTGAATAATAATGGTGTCAATCAAAGTAGAATCAAGTAAAGATAGTGTGGAATCCCGATGTAAAATTATTTCGGATCCATCTGTCAATGTAATTACCTGTTCATAAAAAGCGATATAATCTTCCAGATAACCAAGCTGACGATTGTAGATTCCATTTTCATCAGTGATAAATGTAAAATGAGTTGAATCGACAGCCATAGGCATACGTTCATTTGCTAATGGTGTATGAGTAACTCTTACAAGCTCTTTTGATTTGGTTTCAAGATTATAATAATAAATATCGAAAGTATTGATTGGTAGAATACTGTCAAGCCTCATCATTGAACGAAGCATCGAATCTTGTCGATTCGAAGTAAACATGATTCCTTTTTGATCACCCATTTTAACAAAAGAAGCGTCCAAATCATCATAAAAATCATTTGTGATCCGTTCGCTTTGTCGTGTATTTAAATAATAAAGGAAGATATCAGAAAAGCCCCTTACTGTCGCTGAAAAAACCATTTGCACCGGATTGATAAAATCCATACTATAAACACGATGGTATTCGGTGGCTAAGTCTTCAGTTTTGGTTTCTTTGGTATTGAGGTCATAAATCATAAGCTTTGGCACATCGTGTTTTTCGTACATCACTGCGATTTCCATATTGTTTGGACTCCAGGAAATTAATGGATAATTGTAATCAGTAGCTTGAAATGCATTGCGGAAACCACCTTTTTGGATGACTTCACGATCTCCACTCCGGATATCCTGGATATAAACTTTGTATTTACCTATTTCATTAGCTACATAAGCTATTTTTTTGCCGTTCGGGCTAAGTTTAAGCTGGGTAAGCGGAAGTTTTCTTTTGTTTTTTACTTTTATTTTTCTTCCATCCGGCTTATCCGTAAGCTCAGCCTCAGATTTATATCGTTGTTTAAAATAGTCTTCCCAGTTTCTTGCTGTTTTTCCATATGAGGAGCCCAAAACATACAAAAACCCACTATCGATACTTCTGTTGATGCGCGTCAAATAAAGCAGGTTAGAAACGGTTGATTTTCCATAATTCTGACTGATAAAGTACCACATCGAATGACCGGCCAGCTTTGGGTTTTCTTCTGCAAATTTGTTGAAATCTTTATAATCAGAATTTAAAATCACATCTCGCAATTGATTGTCGAGAGAAGTACTCCATTCTTCTCCAATGTATGAGATAAGCCCTACTTTAAACCATTCCGGCAAATTGAGCATTACAGCATTTTGAACAATCTCCTGTAAGTTGGATCCGAAAAGCATAGCATTCAAAAAAACAGAAGCAACGCCTTCTCTGATTTGAGCGCGAAGATGATTGTGATCTCCATTGAAGTAAACAAATATTTTGTTTCCGACTATTTTGGTCTGCCCGCCTGTATTTACAAAAGCCTCTTCGCTACCAATATTACTTTGCTTAAGGTCAGTAAGATCGGTATAAACAATAATCTCAATTTTGTCATTCATCCGATGTTCTAAGATACCTTGGACAGCGTCATAATCTAATTCTGCGATTTGAACGACAGACTGTGCAATATTTCGACCTTGTCCATAGAAAAAAGTAATGAAATTGATACTTTCATATTGCATCCATTCTTTAAAATCATCATGGTATTGTACCCGATTTTTACCAAATTCAACCTGAGTGCCTTGAGCAGTCACAACAGACCAACTAAGCAAGGAAAGTAAAAGCGACACGAGATAAGTATAATTGCGCATAGGTTGATTTTTATCGGAAGGTATCTAAACCTTTTTTATCATCTCATTTTATAACTGTACAAGTCTTTAAATATGAGTTTTTTTAGACATAATGTCAATGTGAATCATTAGTTAGTGTATTTTTGCAAACAATAATATTTGAAAGAAGTTGATGGCTCTGTTTGATAAAATGAATATCCGTAGTCAACTTACAAACAAATATGCTTATTTACGCAATATTTTAACGGTAAAAATATGACCCTTGTTGCCAAATTTACTTTCAATCCTTTTCAGGAGAACACTTACGTCTTGTACGATGAGACGAAAGAATGTGTTATTATAGATCCGGGCTGTTATGATGAAGATGAAAAATCTGAATTAGTTAGTTTCATTGAACAGAAAAATTTGAAGCCCGTTCGATTGATCAACACCCATTGTCATATTGATCATGTTTATGGCAATCACTTTATCATTGAAAAGTATCATTTACCTCTTGAAATCCATGAAGGTGAATTGCCTGTCTTGAATGCAGTTCCCCAAATGAGTATGATGTATGGAATTCCCTTTAGTGATCCTATTCCAACGGTTGAAAAGTTTATTAAAGAAGGAGATATTGTAAAATTTGGAAACTCAAGTTTGGAATCGATATTTACGCCAGGTCACTCTCCTGCAAGCCTTTCGTTTTTTTGTAAAAAGGCTAATTTCATTATAGCTGGAGATGTACTTTTTTATGGGAGCATTGGCAGAACCGATCTTCCCGGAGGGAATTATAACACGTTAATTTCAAGTATTAAAGATAAACTTTTTCCGCTTGGTGATGAAGTTGAAGTATTTCCGGGGCATGGGCCGAAAACGACTATTGGATATGAAAAAAAGACGAATCCATTTTTAATTTAAAAAAGAGTTTTTTGAATAGTATCAGGTAATAATCGGAAGGATTTTCGGTGATGTTTGCATGATCCAAATTGTTGAATGGCTGTCCGATGTACACGTGTAGGATATCCTTTATTTTGTTCCCAACAATAATGAGGATGTTGTAGTGCTAAATTTTCCATATAATCATCCCGGTAGGTTTTGGCAAGGATTGAAGCTGCTGCTATAGGCATAAATTTTCCGTCTCCTTTTATGATACAATGATGAGAGATATTTTTATAAGGCTTAAAACGGTTGCCATCAATAAGCAATGCCGTGGGAAGGATACTTAGTTGATCAATTGCCCGATGCATGGCTAAAAAAGAAGCATTCAGGATATTGATTTCATCAATTTCTTTTGGATCAACCTGTGCGACGGCCCAGGCAATCGCTTCTCTTTCAATAACGATTCTCAATGTTTTTCGATTTTTTTCGGAAAGTTGCTTGGAGTCATTCAACAGATCATCGGAGAAATCAGTGGGTAATATTACAGCTGCTGCGAAAACTGGCCCGGCTAAACAACCTCGTCCGGCTTCATCACATCCGGCTTCTGTTTCATTTCTGTTGAGGTATGGTGCAAGCATAGAAAAGAAAGTTTGTGGTAAACTTACAAATCCTTTTCCTTTTTGAATAAAAAAATTTTGGAGTTTATTTTCGAATGACCAGGAATTCAACCCGACGGTTCAACTGGCGACCTTTGGTATTGCTGTTGTTAGCAATAGGATGCGTATCTCCGTAACCGGCATAGCGGGTTCGACTTTTTTCGATGCCCCTTTCATTAAGAAATTCCACTACGGCTTTGGCTCGTTTTCTTGAAAGATAAACATTGTAATCATTTTCACCAATGCTGTCTGTATGTCCTCTGATTTCAATGATCAAAGAAGGATTTTCTTTCATCAATTTTAGTAGCTTATTAAGCTCGATATAGGAACGGGGATGCAACTCTGCCTTGTCGTGATCGAAAAAGATATTACTCAATTGAACAACTTTGCCTTCTTCAATGGTAATACAGCAGAGGTCATTTTCTTTAATGGGTACTTCGAGAATCGGTTTTTCTTTTTTCACCAAAATATCATCAATATAATAATAGCCATAGCTAAGTGCAGAAGTTCCTGGTGATCGAATATTGGTAAGGCTGTCCGCAAAAAAATTACCGATGACCAGATATTCTGCTTCAGTTGTTGCTTTAAACCTTCCTGAAATTTTTACCCAACGATGGCCCGGGGCGGAAATTACTTCTGCTGTCGAAATTTGAGGTTGAAGATTGAGCGGCCCATCGGTATTGACATTGAGCTTCTCGTCAGAAAAATACATTCCAATCCCATTCACTTTAAGTGAAAGTGGTAGATGGCTCACCCAGAATTCAGCATAATATTTTTGATTGATAACTAATGGTTCCCGAAGTTGAATCTGTATATATTCTCGGCAATGTGGTTTTCCTTTCGTGCAGCCATAAACCGTAATACCTGACATGGATTCGCCAGTATGCGGTTTTTGCTCTCCAAACCCTTTTGCTGCCCAATGAGAAGGTACCCTCACCTTTGGACCAAAAACGTCTGGCGAAGCTGCTGTGGCTGAACTCCAATATTTCATGACATCTGTGTAATGTTTCCCTTTGTAAAACCATCCGATAGGCGTACTTGAATATTTTTCAAAACTGGGATTAGGGATAATATTATCAGAATCTAATTCAGATGCGGTTTGTGAAAAAGCAGAACAGTTGAGCAATAAAGAAAATATGAAAAAGTTGAATAACTTCATTTAATATTTAACTGGTCTTTCAATAAACGGTTTATCTGAGGGTTGCTGTATGTTGATGCCATTTATTTTCTATTGAAACTGCTAGTTTTCAATGTTTACTTCAGTAGGCATGTTCATATCTTTGGTATCACTTCCTTCTTTAGTTGTATTTACACCATACTGAAAACGGTACAAGGCCTGAATGCCTTTGTCGTTTACAACTTGATCGTACACGTTTTGAAGTAAGGCTGAGTTGATACTTGAAGCTTCAGAGATTTCTAGCAGTTGCGCAGTGTTTTTTTCAACTTTTACTAAATCGAAAACAGAGCGAATTCCAATATTTCGCAGTTCTGTAATATTTTCTTTTACATAGCATATAAGCTTTGCTTGTCCGATCCAATCTAACAAGAGCCTTACTCCAAAAGGAGTTTCTATCAACAACTTTGTTAAGCTTGCTTCAGAAAGATTCTGAGCATTATCAATTCCTATTTCATTTAATCGCTCTTTATGCTGCATGCTCATTCCTTCAATTTTATAAAGAGAAAGTGCTTCGTCATTTAATTTGTCAGGGCTTACAAAGTTTTTGTAAAGATTGATCAGATAACTTAAAACGCGTTCAGGAAACATGCCGGTTAGAAAAGAAATTGCGCCAAGTGATGATTTAAAACTAAGTACATTAGCACTGCTGTCTGCACCGATAACAAAAGACAGCACCAAAGCAATAACAGATGCTAAAATGATACGAATACCCGCGCTGTAATATACATTTGGGGCCAGGTCATATGCAATCAGTCGGCGGATAATGTTTTGAGCTGACCACAAAAATCCACCTAGAAAAGCCATTGACAAAACGGCAATACTTTGGTAAATTAATGGTTTGTTGCCTTCTCCAAAGAATGCTCCGGTAAGAAATAAATTATCATTTATATCCGATGCAAATTGTTCTGCAAATGTAAAATAGGAAACCGCAAGAAGACATACCGTCGTTGCAAATAAAACGGGAAGAAAATATTTGGAAGCAGAATAACTATCCTCAACTCTGCGACTTGAATCGATTTTCATATCATCCAAAGCCTTTTTATATTCCACTTTTTTATTGCCAACCATAGCCTTTAAAAAAGTCATAGCGGTCAATGGCATGAAACCGCCAATAATGATAATGATTATAATTTTTGAAAAAACGGAAAAAGTAAATATGACTAACATGGCTTTTCTTTGTTTTGGGGAGTGATTAAAAAATAGGCAACAAAACGAATAAAACTACACCAAATAGTGGGTTTTAGCTATATGAATGAAAACAATATAATTAAATTTTAAAAACATTCAAAATTATTGTTATACGTTAAGGAGAGTCCCAGTTATAATAAACGTTGGAAAAATCCTGCTGCTGCAAATTTTTAGGATCAATGAAAAAATTGGCGATACCCTGGTCTCCCCAGGTACATTTAATATTTTCGTCGGAATCCAGCTGAAAAAGTAGTTGAAGTGCAATCGATTGCTTGTAGCGAGGGTCTTCCTGTGTGAAGTGAGCATATCCCCCCAATTTGTGGCCAGCGCTGCGTACGGTTTGATTATAATCTTCCCATATCTCCCATTCTTTATCACCAAACTGATAGAAAAAGTCTTCGCCAAGCAAATGGTCAAAGTTGTGATCAACTGTTGGGACATACTCCTCACCAAGTTGAAATTTCAAAGGATAAGAAACCTTCGTATCAATCGGATCACGCATAAAGTTGCGAAGAAAAGAAAAGTCAGTTACCAATTGACTTTCATCTTTGATGAGCTTTTTGTAAAAAACGACTCTAAATCCATCCTGAGAAAAAGGGTCATTTAATTCCGATCCATAAAATGGATCATCAGAAATATAAAACTGAAGGATACCTTCATTAGGAAAAGGAGGTAAAGAAGGCATTTCCTCAAAATTGAATTGGGCTAAAAATAGCAATTGATTTCCCTCAAGATCAACGGGATAGATTGCATTTTTTGGAAAATAAGGATTTCCTCCTATTTTGCTTTGCCACCAATTCGTCTCGCTTGCTTGTTGAGGTATTATTTTTATAAATGGTTTAGCCGTTGACCTGATCGTTGCTTCAAAAGCTTGTAATTCTTTTGGCAAATTTAGTTTGGATGTCATGAGGTGAAAATACAAATTAAATTGATTAAACGTTTTCAATATGTCAATGCGATAATTATTGAAATCTGTTTTTGATAATCGCGAAAAAATTCAATGAGAAGAAATAAAAATACTTAATTTAAATTAATGCTTAAGATTTTTTCGATAATCATTTTTTTGTTATTTGAGCATTTAAGTTTTGCTCAGATGAACATGGATTTCAAAGCCATAGACAAACATGCTTTGAAAACACCAAAATCTATTGAAAAAAACCTTCCGAATTTGGTAGTCTATCTTTCCAAAAAAGCCTCCAATGATTTTGAAAAAGTGCGGAGCTATTATGTTTGGATGGTCAATAATATTGACTATGACAAAGCTGCCGTAAAGCCGGGAGCTAAACGGATAAATCATTCCAACCAGGATGTATTGAATCGTCAAAAAGCAGTTTGCCAGGGTTATTCAAATCTTTTTCAGGAGATGTGCGCACTTTCAAATATTACTTGTGAAGTTATAGCGGGTTATCCGAAAACACCTCGCGATGTAAGCCCAAATCTGAACACAGCCAACCATACCTGGAATGCTGTTTTATTAAATGAAAAGTGGTATTTGCTGGATGCAACCTGGGGAGCAGGAAATGGTAAAGCACAACTGGAAGATTACTTTTTGACTACACCAGTAACTTTTGTCATTGATCACCTGCCAAATGACCCAATGTGGCAATTGCTAGATTGCCCAATCGGTGCTGAAGATTTTAAGAAGAATGAAAAAAGCCTTTTACAACAGATTCAAAACGATGAACCTTGTTTCAATTTTCAAGATAGCATTCAGCAGTTGATGAGTTTGAGTAAACCGGAAAGAAAATTAAAAAATGCGATGAACGCTTATCGATTTAACCCGGTTGAAGAAAACAAAAAGCATTTGGGTTCAATGTACTCAGATATGGCCAATTACCTGTCAGATCGCTCCTACGAATTGGAACTCCAGGACTCTGTAGAAGCAGTTTTGGAACTACAAATGGAAATCATTGAAATATATGAGAAAGCTTCAAAATATGTTGAACTCTACCCTCATCAAAAGGAAAATTTGGCCTATACACATTTAAATTTTGTAGCAGCTTTATCGAGACAGTTGCCGGATTTTGAAATTAAAAAAGATAATGTAGCAATTGTTGATTATTATAAAAAAATGCTTCATCATCTAGAGACCGGCAGAGCTATTTTAAGTGAAGTTCCCCCAAATGTGCTTTCGGAAAATGGAATGAAACAATTTGATGAATACATTAAATATGTTCAATCAAACTTGGAAACGCACTAATAAGCTTTCTCTCATTTAAATACTCCGGGTTGGATTAAATTTTTTGAATTAAAACAATCATTATTATCCCTGCTTTAGTTAAATCGCTTTAAAATTAAATTTTGTTGATTAGGATATAATTGGAATAAAAAGTAGAATTATTACCTTAGTGTCAGTTTGTCAATAACACAATTTTGAGATTTTAACTAGAGAGATGGTTTATATAAAACGAGGGCTTTGCTCAACGCTGTTATTTTTTATTTTGATCGGCTTATTCAGTTGCACAAAAAATAAAGAGGTCAGGATCCTCATTTTCTCTAAAACCGAAATATACAGCAATAATTCTCCGATGTATCGGCACGAATCTATTGAAACGGGTGTTGCTGCCGTAAAAAAAATTGGGAAAGAAAATGGTTTTTTAGTTGATGCGACCGAAGATGCTTCTCTTTTTAATGAAGAAAACCTTCAAAAATATTCAACTGTTGTTTTTCTGAACACCTCTGGAAATGTTTTGGATCATTACCAACAAGCTGACTTCGAACGATACATTCATGCAGGGGGAGGTTTTGTAGGAATTCATTCAGCTGCTGACACGGAGTATGATTGGAAATGGTTTCACAAACTCGTCGGTGGAACATTTCAAAATCATCCGGCTATTTGTAATGCTAAGCTCAAAATTGTTGATAAAACCCACAGTTCCACTGCAATGCTTCCGGAAACCTGGGAAAGGACAGACGAATGGTATAATTACAAATCTTTTTATCCCGGAATAAAACCGCTTATTCAACTTGATGAAACTTCTTACGAAGGAGGTACTAATGGTGAAAATCATCCAAGCGCCTGGTATCATGAGTTTGATGGTGGACGAGCATTTTATACGGGAGGAGGCCATACCAAGGAATCCTTTTCAGAGCCGCTTTTTTTGCAACATATTTTAGGAGGTATAAAATATACTATTGGCGAAAATCAACTGGATTACACGGATGTCAGAAATAAACGAGTTCCAGCTGAAAATAGATTTGTGAAAACGGTGCTCGCTCAGAACTTAGATGAACCGATGGAACTGGATGTTTTTGATGATGGAAAAATTATCTTCATTGAAAGAAAAGGGAAATTATAATCTTTGATCAAAAGCGGATTCTTTAAAAACAGATTACAAAATTTCCGGTCCATACAGGATTTGAAGATGGCTTGTTAGGTCTGGCTATTGACGCGGATTATAGTCAAAACAAATGGATTTATTTGTTCTATTCTCCCATTGGAGCAACTCCGGTTCAACATGTCTCCCGTTTTGTTTTTGATAGGGATAGCCTTTTTTATGAAACTGAAAAAGTGATACTTCAAATTCCTGTTCAACGCGACGAATGTTGCCACTCTGCCGGAGCATTAGAATTTGGACCCGATGGCAATCTTTTCATAAGTGTTGGCGATAATACCAACCCATTTGACTCAGATGGCTTCGCTCCTATTGACGAACGAAAAGGGAGAAGTGCCTGGGATGCGCAAAAATCATCAGCAAATACAAACGATCTTCGTGGTAAAATACTCCGAATAACACCCCAGCCTGACGGAACTTATACGATTCCCAATGGCAACCTCTTTCCTGAAGGCACTCCTAAAACACGACCCGAGATTTATGTAATGGGGTGTCGAAATCCTTTCCGGTTTGATATTGACAACAAAACGAATTACCTGTACTGGGGCGATGTAGGCCCTGACGCTGGAAAGGACGATGAAAATCGAGGCCCAAAAGGTTTTGATGAAATCAATCAGGCAAGGGTCCCGGGGTTTTGGGGTTGGCCTTATTTCCGCGGGAATGACAAAGTATACCTTGATTACGATTTTGCAAAAAAAGAACCTGGTCCGCTTTTCAACCCACAAAAACCGATAAATGATTCTCCAAATAATATGGGTTTAACAGAGTTGCCGCCCTTTCAATCATCGATTATTTGGTATTCTTACGATAAATCCGAAGAATTTCCTTGGGTGGGCGTTGGAGGAAAAACCCCACTGGCTGGGCCAATATATTATTCTGACGAGTATGAAAGCGAAGTGAAGTTTCCTGACTATTTTAATGGGAAACTTTTTATTTATGAATGGATGCGACATTGGATATATGTCGTAAAATTTGACAGCTTGGGCATGATTGAAAAAATCGACCCATTCATGCAAAATGAAAAATTCTCGCGCCCGATGGACATGGTTTTTGGAAAAGATGGAAAGTTGTATATGCTCGAATATGGAACACAGTGGTTTGCCCGCAATCAGGATGCTCGATTGACAAGAATTGATTATATAAAAGGCAATCGATCGCCAGTTGCTAAGATTACAGCCGACAAAATGGTTGGCGCTGCGCCTTTAACGGTGATCTTTTCAGCGGAAGAATCATATGATTTAGATGGCGACCAATTGAAATACGAATGGAGTTTTACGGACGGTACCGTTCAGAACCGAACCCTATTTCCAAGCTATACTTTTGAGAAACCAGGGATTTATCAGGTGCACCTTAAAGTAACAGACCTTAAGGGTGAAACTTCAACAGCCGAAGAAGAAATCCAGGTTGGAAATGAGTCACCTCTGGTTAAATGGGAAATTGCAGGAAATCAGACCTTTTACTGGGATAATCGAAAAATCGAATATCATGTAAAAGTGAAAGATAAAGAAGACGAAAGTCTTGCAGAGGGAATTAATCCTAAGGCTATTAAAGTTTCTTTTGATTATTTACCGGAAGGTTATGATATCACGACGATAGCTCAAGGACACCAGACAGCAGCTGATCAGGAACAAAAGAAACCCATAGGATTAAAATTGATTGAAGGTTCAGATTGTAAAAGTTGTCATACACTTGATAAAAAAATCAATGGTCCAAGTTTTTATCAAATAGCCAGTCGTTATCGCAATAATGAGTTTGCTGCCAGAGATTTGAGCAAACGAGTGATCGAAGGAAGTTCAGGGATTTGGGGAAATACAGCTATGGCTGCTCACCCTCAGCTTGCAGCGGAGCAAACTATGGAAATGGTGCTTTACATTCTATCCTTGAGTGGGAAAAAACAAACTGATTCAGATTATCCACCTTCAGGAGAATATATCGCCAAAACGCACATTGGTGAAGAAAATAAAGGCAAGTATCTTTTGATGGCTTCTTATACTGATAATGGAAATGGAGCAATTAAACCGATAACACAACAAGGCCAGCTCTTTTTGAGATATCATCGAATCAATGCAGAAGAATTTGACGAAGGATCTTCGAACTTTGAAAAGAGAGAAGGAGTCGTTCGGGAGATTTTTAATTCAGATTATTTGGTATTCAACAATATTGATCTAACGGATATCAGAGAAATATCCCTGAAATGTGCACTGAGAAGCGATCATGAAGTTGGGGGAAAAGTTGAAATCAGGTTGGATAATCCTGATGGTGAATTAATTGGGCAAACTGAATTTACGGAAACCGGAGCTAAGACGATACAAATCTTAACGCAAAATTCTGTTCACAATATTTACCTTGTTTTTAAGTCGACTAGTGATCCGAATAAACAAATCGTAGTATTTGATTGGATAACGTTTAATAATGGAAATAGCGCTTTATAAAAAAAACAAAAAACTGACAACTAAGTATTCGAAAAATGTTTTTTACTTAGAAAACTAAACTCAAATTATGAACACCATTTATAAATATTTTACTCTCCTGCTTTTTGCAGGGACACTTCTCACCTCTTGCAATTCTGGTCAAAATGAAAAAGTTGAAATAGAACGACCCAATGATCCCTGGGTATTCCGTTCCGTTCTTGATGCAAAACCACGAATGATTACTCTGGCACTCAATGAAAACCTTTGGGCAGCTTACAGTACACAAAACAGTTCCTTGTACAAAGTCTGGAAAGGCGTTGTTAATTTTGATGGAGCTGTTTACACCACACTTCACGGACCTCAACCGCTGTCTGTCGGAAATGCGTATTTCGTCAATCAATATGAAAAACCATGGATCGTGATTGAAAATGGTAAAGAAATGAGCCCAGAGGTTTCATACAAAGGGCATCGTTTTAAAAACGGCCATGTTGAATTGATGTATCAATTGGGATGGAATGGAAAAAAAGTGATGGTTTATGAGCGTCCGGAATATGTTGAAGCTGTCGACAGACTTACAGGATTTGAAAGAATTTACAATACAGAAAATGTTCCTGAAGGAACTCAAATTGCTTTGATGACCAATGTGGGTTCTGTTGCCATGAAAAGTAACGTTGAAACAGATGGTGATTTTCAAATCAGAGAAGAAGAACCACGCGAAGCAGGAAGTATCAGTGCAATTGATTTAAAAGGTAAGTTGGTTTTAAAATCAAATGCACCGACACGATTTATGGTACAGTTTGTAAAAAAACCGTTAATTGAAAACCCTAATGAAAGTTTGTTCGGAGAAGATGAAGACGAAGATACTCCCGAAGGATTTAACCTGATTGCAAAAAGTGATTGTAAAACCTGCCACAATACTTTTAAAAAAACGATTGGTCCGGCATACATGGATGTAGCAAAAAGATATGCTAACTCGGAAGAGAACATTACCTTACTTACTTCCAAAGTAAAAAACGGAGGTTACGGAGTTTGGGGTTCGCAGGTCATGAGTGCTCATCCAAATGACTCTGATGAAGATATCCGCAAAATGGTCGAATACATCCTCACCCTCGATGCGGAAGAGGAAGCTGCGAATGCTTCGAGCGAAGAAAATCAAGCTCCCGAAGAATCAGATTATGTTTTTGCCGCTGAAAATATTGTGGATAATGAGATGCTTCCGGGAGCTGTCGCAAGGGTTTATTTTCACGACAAGGATTTAGCAAAATTGGCGGATATCAATTCAAAACAAGCTCCAGCATATGTCGACGTTTTAAAAAGTATCAACATTATGGATGCAGATTTTAGCGGAATGCCGGACAACTTTGCATTGATCGCTGAAGGCTTTCTAAAAATTGATAAATCAGGAAATTATTTTTTCCGCTTGACTAGCGATGACGGCTCAAGTTTTTCGATTGGTGAAACCAAATTGATTGACAACGACGGCTTGCATGGGGCAGATGCAGTGGATGGCGTTATTGCTTTAAAAGAAGGTTACCATCCTTTTAAATTAAAATACTTCCAGGGGAAAGGCGGCAAAAATGTTTCTTTAAAATGGCGTTCCGGCGGTGGCGGAGAATATGTTGTGGTGCCTGCAACCAATCTGGTTCATAATAAAAAAGAACGGCCAGATGTACTAAAACCGATGGCCCTTTCTAATGAAGCGCAAGTCCCTGGCGATGGCACGGCACTTCGTGATGTGCATCCGAGTTATGACCTCAGCCAGGCTCGCCCTAATGATTTTTTACCAAAAGTTGGCGGAATGGATTTTCTTTCTGATGGTCGTATGGTTGTGAGTACCTGGGATGCAGCGGGCTCTGTTTTTATTTTAGATGGTGTGCAGAGTGGTGACCCTTCAAAAATAACGGTAAAAACAATTGCGAAAGGTTTTGCTGAGCCCTTGGGTTTGAAAGTCGTAGATGATGAAATTTACGTTTTACAAAAGCAGGAATTGACCAAATTAGTCGATAATGATGGCGATGACATCGCTGATGAATATTTGACGGTTTGTAACGGTTGGAAAGTATCTGCGAACTTCCACGAATTTGCTTTTGGTTTGGTTTATAAAGACGACTATTTCTATGCAACTTTGGCAACGGCCATCAATCCTGGCGGAGCCAGCACACAGCCTCAGATTCCAGATCGCGGCAAAGTCGTAAAAATTTCAAAAGAAACCGGTGAGTTTGAATTAATCGCTAGCGGTTTGCGTACTCCAAATGGAATTGGAATCGGTGTTGATAATGAAATTTTTGTAGCCGATAATCAAGGAGACTGGCTTCCTGCTTCAAAGATTGTTCACGTTAAACCAGACGCTTGGTACGGATCACGATCAGTTGATTTTGAAGGAACTGCAAATCTAAAAGAAACTCTTCCGGTTGTTTGGTTGCCACAGGATGAAATCGGCAACTCTCCAAGCACACCCATCTACCTCAACGATGGCCCTTACAAAGGACAAATGATTCATGGTGAAGTGACAAATGGCGGCGTGAAAAGAGTTTTTGTTGAAAAAGTGAATGGCGATTATCAAGGTTGTGTTTTCCGTTTTACGCAGGGTTTGGAAGCCGGCGTCAATCGTATTATTTGGGGGCCGGATGGCGCTCTTTACATCGGAGGAATCGGCTCAACAGGAAACTGGGTACATACCGGAAAACTTTGGTACGGCCTGCAAAGATTGAAGTATAATGAAAAGCCAACTTTTGAAATGCTCGCTGTTCATGCAAAAACAAATGGCGTTGAAATCGAATTTACTGAGCCTTTGAAAGAAGGTGATGGCTGGAAAGCAAGTGATTACCAAATTAAACAATGGTATTATTTGCCAACCGAAGAATACGGCGGGCCAAAACTAGACCTCAAAGATTTAAAAATCCTTTCCGTCAATGTTTCTGATGATCGCAAAAAGGTATTCCTTGAACTTGATGGCATGAAGTCCAATCATATGGTTTATGTAAAATTGCAAACAGCTTTTATTAGCGCAAACGATAATGAACTTTGGACAACCGAAGCCTGGTACACAATGAATCAAATTCCTAAAAATCAACCTGGTACCAAAACAACTGCTCCTATCCTAGCACCAGTCAATACTCTTTCTGATGCTGAAAAAGCAGCTGGTTGGATGTTGCTTTTTAACGGAAAATCATTTGACGGTTGGAAAGGGTACAATAAAGATAAAGTGAGTGATATATGGAGAATTGAAGATGAAGCAATGACCATTGGCGGAGAAACCAGATTTATAAATAAAGATGGGAATTCTGAAATTACAGGAAGCCATGATATTTTGACTGTAGGTCAATACGATAATTTTGAACTACATCTTGAATGGAGAATCCAAAATTGCGGGAATAGCGGTATTTTTTATCTGGTTAGTGAATCGGATAAATATGCCGAAGCATATTATACAGGCATTGAAATGCAGGTTTTAGATAATGTTTGCCATAGGGACGGGAAAATCCGGAAACACCGGGCCGGCGATTTATATGATATGATCGAGTGTAAATTTGAAACGGTAAAACCGGCAGGGGAATGGAACCAAGTTCGTCTTCGTGTTAACAATGGACATGTTGAGCATTGGCTGAATGGTTATAAAGTAGTAGAATATCAATTGTGGAATAACGACTGGAAAAACATGGTTGCCAACAGTAAATTTAAAGACTGGGAAGATTTTGGAACTGCCAAAAAAGGGCATATTGCCTTGCAGGAGCATGATGATCGGGTTTGGTATCGAAATATCAAAATCAAAGAACTAAAAGGCGAGACCAATTAAATAAGATATTTTAGTAAAATTTCAAACAAAACGAAATACAAGATCCATGGAAACGATTAACCGCAGCAGATTATTCAATGCAAGTTGCTTTGCACTTATAGTAACAGCCATGACCTTTGCTATCCGAGCAAGATTGGAAACTGTCTTTGGTCCAGGGGAAGGGGGGATCGGGCTTACTTTGGAACAAATAGGATGGGCATTTACTCCCGCCTTTTGGGGATTCACAATTGCAATGATGATTGGCGGGCCACTGGTTGATGCTCTGGGAATGAAAAAAATAACCTGGCTGGCATTCATTACGCATACGATTGGAATTGTTCTTACAATAATGGCATCTAGCATGGTTTCGCTTTTTGTTGCAACGCTCTTTGTTGGGATTGGTAATGGAATGGTGGAAGCAACTTGTAATCCCTTGGTCGCAAGTATGTTTCCAAAGGAAAAAACAAAAATGTTGAACAGATTTCATGTCTGGTTTCCTGGAGGAATCGTCATCGGATCTATTATAGGATGGTTGGTTATGGACCAAATGGGCCTCAGTTGGCAATTAATGGTAGCCACCTTATTTATCCCGTTAATTATTTATGGAGTTTTATTTTTAGGGCAAAAATTTCCTGTTACTGAACGAGTGGAGATGGGCGTAAGCACAGCAAAAATGTGGAGTAGTATTGCAACACCGTTATTCTTATTCATTGCTTTTTGTATGTTACTCACGGCGGCGACTGAGCTCGGAACAAACCAGAGAATTGAAACACTATTAAAAGCTTCTGGAACCAATGCCCTTTTGGTTTTAGCTTTCATAAATGGAATCATGGCTTTGGGAAGATTATTTGCCGGTCCTGTAGTTCATCGATTAAGTATTTCAGGCATGTTACTTTTTTCTGCAATATTTTCATTCATTGGACTCACCTTATTAACTCAGGTTTCGGGAGCAATGACATTTGTAGCGGCAGGAGTTTTTGCGGTTGGGATTACGTTTTTCTGGCCGACGATGCTTTCTTTTGTTGCTGAAAATGTTCCTGAAAGCGGCGCATTGGGTTTATCTATAATGGGAGGACTCGGAATGCTTTCCGTTTCAATCGTGCTTCCAATTATGGGCAGAGTGATGGATGAAAGTATGACCGGACAAGAGACTATTCGTATCATGTCTATTCTTCCGGCCATCTTGATTGTCTTGTTTGGTGGGCTGTATTTTTATATGCGAAAACGAAAGAAAACTGTGCCGACAGAATAATTAATTGATGGAGTAAAATAGAATTAAAAAAAGCTTTTGCAGATGAATTTTTGCAAAAGCTTTTTTCATTAAAAACAATTAACATTCAAGAATCTAATCGAGAGATCATTCCAGAATTCAATAAAATTTTGCTATTATTAAGTATTGAAAAAAACAGACAATCACAGGTATGGATAAAACGAAAAAAACAGACTCAAGGCGCTCCTTTCTTAAAAAAGCAGCTTTAGGAACAACAGTTTTAGCTAGCGCACCAGCAATCCTATCTTCAAAAGATGTTCAAAAAAAATTATTAAAAAGAGAAAAACAAAAGTTTAGTAAAAATGACCAAATCCAAATCGCCGTTATTGGGGCAGGAGGCATGGGAGTAGCTGATTCGAAAACGGCGACATCTGTTCCAGGAACAAAATTGATAGCGGCTTGTGATTTATATGACGGACGTCTGGAAGAGGCGAAAGAACTTTGGGGAAAAGATATTTTCACTACTCGTGATTATATGGAAGTGTTGAAGCGGGATGATGTCGATGCAGTGATTATTGGAACTCCCGATCATTGGCACAAACAGATTTCAATTGATGCACTTCGCATGGGAAAAGGAGTTTATTGTGAAAAACCAATGGTTCAGGATATTTCTGAAGGTCCTGATGTTATTGCAGCTCAAAAAGCAAGCGGAAAAACCTTTCAGGTTGGTAGTCAGGGGCTAAGTTCTTTGGGCAATGAAAAAGCAAAACAATTATACGAAGAAGGAGCCATTGGTCAGTTTATTTATGCAGAAGGTTTTTGGGCGCGCAATTCACCGATCGGTGCCTGGCAGTATCCAATTCCAAATGATGCTTCCTTAAAAACAGTAGACTGGAATCGATACATCAGTAATACGACAAAAAGAGAATGGGATCCACTGCGTTTTTTCCGATGGAGAAATTATCGCGATTACGGGACCGGGGTTTCCGGAGATCTTTTTGTTCATCTGTTTTCCAGCCTTCATTTCATAACCAGTTCGATCGGCCCTGATAAAATTATGGCAACTGGCGGTTTGCGTTATTGGAAAGATGGCCGCGAAGTTCCTGATGTATTGTTGGGTATGTTTGATTATCCAGAAACGAAAGCTCATCCCGCTTTCAATTTATCCCTTCGGGTCAATTTTGTTGATGGTACTTCCGGGACTACTTATTTGCGAATGGTTGGTAGCGAAGGAGCGATGGACGTAACCTGGGACGATGTCTATCTTCGAAGAAATCTGGTTAGTGATCCCATTGATCCTTTCCTCGCCGAAAAGACTAAAAATTCTGACAAAATGTTTAGCGAACGCAAAAAAATGCAACCGCCGAAAGAAGCGCATTATGCTGTAGAAGAAGGCTATAAAGGCGCGCATTTCGATCATTTTGTCAATTTTTTCAATGGAGTCCGACATGGAAAACCTGTGATTGAGGATGCCGTTTTTGGATATCGTGCAGCCGCTCCTGCCCTGCTTTGTAATGACAGTTATTTTGATAATAAGATTATCCACTGGGATCCTGTCAATATGAAATTGAAATAGATTTTTTTAACACGCAATCAAATTAAAAAACAATCACAATGAAGTTTTTGATAAAAATTTCTCTTCTCAGCTTTTTTTGCATGATGCTGGCTTGTCAAAATAGTTCTGATCAGCAGGAAAATACCGAAACAGAAAATACTAAAACGATTTCAAATATTGCTCCGAACACCCTTTCTGAAGAAGAAGAAACTTATGGCTGGGAACTATTATTTGATGGGAAATCGACAGAAAATTGGAGAGGTTATAATAAGGCGTCTTTTCCTGATAAAGGCTGGAAAGTCGAAGATGAGATGATGATCGTTGAGAAGAGTGGAACAGGCGAAGCAGGTCTCGGTGGCAGTATTGTTTCGAAAGAGAAATATGAAAATTTTGAACTCACCATTGATTTCATGCTAACGGATACGGCAAATAGCGGTATTTTATATTTGGTCACTGAAGTTGAAGGGGCAGAGATATGGCACAATGCCCCTGAATATCAGATTTTGGATGATGCAAGGTATGCTGAAATGGGGAGTACAAATATTCATTTCACGGCAGCTGATTATGATTTATATCCTGCTGAAAAAGATTATAAAAAACCAATGGGAGAATGGAATACGGCCCGGATCATAAAAAATAAAGAACATGTCGAACATTGGCTCAATGGTCATAAAGTAGTCGAATATAATCTTTGGTCACCTAAATGGGAAGCTAAGGTGAAAGCGAGTAAGTTTAAAGACTATCCCGGATATGGACGGACAAAAAATGGCCACATTGGAATCCAGGATCATGGATATGAAGTAAGGTTTAGGAATCTAAAGATTCGTAGCATTTAGACATTAGAGAACATGATATGTGCTGATTCTCTTTTTAAATTTTAAGTAAAGGAATTTTATGAGTAGAAAAATGCGAATGGGTATGGTTGGTGGAGGTCGCGGGGCATTTATCGGAGGAGTACACCGAATGGCTGCGGCTCTCGATGGCGAAATTGAATTGGTTTGTGGGGCCTTCAGCAGCAATCCTGAAAAGTCAAAATTATCAGGCAAAGATTTATTCCTTCCGGACGATCGGGTTTACGGTAGTTACGAAGAAATGATCAAAAAAGAAAAGCAACTTCCTGAAGGCGAGCGAATGGATTTTGTTTCAATTGTTACACCAAACCATATGCATTATGGTCCTGCTAAAATGGCCCTTCAAAATGGCTTTCATGTAGTTTGTGATAAACCTATCGCTTTTGATCTGAAGGAAGCAAAAGACTTAGCCAGATTGGTTAAAAAAACCGGATTGTTATTCGCCTTGACGCATAATTATACTGGATATCCAATGGTCAAACAGGCCCGAATGATGATCGCCAATGGCAAAATTGGAAAGGTCAGAAAAGTAGTTGTTGAATATCCACAAGGCTGGCTTTCCACAAAGCTGGAAGATACCGATCAAAAACAGGCAGCTTGGCGAACTGACCCTAAACGGTCTGGTGCTGCAGGTGCGATGGGGGATATCGGGACACATGCTGAAAATTTAGCCGAATATATTACAGGATTACAAATCAAAAAGCTTTGCGCTGATATCAATACTATGGTCGAAGGTCGTTTGCTGGATGATGACGGCAATGTGCTACTCGAATTTGATAATGGAGCTAAAGGAATTCTTTTTGCCACACAGATCGCCGCAGGTGAAGAAAACAACCTCAGGATTCGGATCTACGGCGAAAAAGCTGGTCTGGAATGGGCGCAGCAAGAGCCCAATACCCTTTTAGTAAAATGGCTGGACAAATCGATGGAAGTTGTTCGTACGGGCGTCGGGAAATTATATCCAGAAGCACAAGCTGCCACCCGAATACCCGCTGGACATCCGGAAGGTTACCTGGAGGCCTTTGCAAATATTTATAAAAATTTTGCGGTTTGTTTGAGGGCTCATCTTGAAGGTAAAAAACCGAAAACGATTAGCACAGATTTTCCAACGGCTGATGACGGAGTGCGCGGTATGCGATTTATTGATAAAGTGATTGAATCCGGAAAAAGCAAACAGAAGTGGATCAAGTTTTAGACAATTAAACTAATTCTTAACTAAATAATAACCATCATGGAAAAATTAAAAATTAACCACGCAGCAGTTTGGATTTCCGTTGTTTTACTTACAGTACTGGGATTTCTTTGGTATGGACCTCTTTTTAGTGAGCCTTGGATGGAAATGTTATGTGATGATTTTAATAAAGACTTTGTTCCTGGAACTGGCATATGGATCACTAATTTGGTGGCTACGGTTGTTCCAATGTATGTTTTAGCATGGCTTTTCACAAAACTTGATGTGAATTCTGCTCTTCAGGGCGCAGGGATTGGCTTGTTGATTGGATTTGCATTTGTTCATCTTTCCGATATGACGGGAAATATGTTTGCTCAGCGACCTTATGCTTTATCGTGGATCACCGGTGGATTTAGTATGGTAAGTTTGGCTTTAGCTGGATTGATTCTGGGAGCTTGGCGCAAATATGAATAATGATAATATTGAATTGTGAAACTAAATAGTAATTACACGTTTGTATGAAAAATATCAAAGGACCTGCGATCTTTTTGGCGCAATTTGCACAAAGCGAACCTCCCTATAATACGCTCGAAGGCATGTGTCGATGGGCAGCAAATTTAGGATACGTCGGTATTCAGATTCCAACCTGGGAATCGAGTTTGATTGATCTTCAAAAAGCTGCCAAAAGCAAAACTTATTGCGATGAATTAAAAGGCAAAGTCGAAAGTTACGGATTACAAATCACTGAACTGTCCACGCATCTTCAAGGGCAATTGGTAGCAGTAAATCCAGCCTATGACCAGATGTTTGATGCCTTTGCTCCAGAGAAACATCACAATAACCCAAAAGCGCGGACACAGTGGGCGATTCAGCAATTGAAGTGGGCGGCCAAAGCCAGCCAATATCTGGGACTAAATGCGCACGTGACCTTTTCCGGTTCTTTGATTTGGCATACCGTTTATCCATGGCCACAGCGGCCCCAAGGTCTTGTCGAAACGGCATTCAAAGAATTAGCAAAAAGATGGCTTCCGATTTTGAATGCTTTTGATGAAGCAGGAGTTGACCTTTGTTATGAAATCCATCCGAATGAAGATTTACATGATGGCGTTACTTTTGAAAGATTCCTTGATGTTGTTAACAATCACAAACGTTGCAATATGCTTTATGATCCAAGTCATTATGTTTTGCAACAATTAGATTATTTGGCGCATATTGATATTTACCACGAGCGTATAAAGATGTTCCACGTTAAAGATGCTGAATTTAATCCGACAGGACGCTCCGGCGTTTATGGCGGTTACCAAGATTGGATTGACCGGCCAGGTCGTTTTCGGTCATTAGGCGATGGGCAAGTTGATTTTAAAACTATTTTCAGCAAACTGGCTCAGTATGATTTCGAAGGCTGGGCCGTTTTAGAATGGGAGTGCTGCATCAAAGACAGCGAGCAAGGAGCTCGTGAAGGAGCAACCTTTATCCGCGACCACATGATAAAAGTCACAGAGCGGGCTTTCGATGATTTTGCTGGTGCAAAACCAGACGAAAAGTTGAATAAAAAGATCATTGGATTGTAGCTTTGTCGAAAGCTTAAAGAATCCAAATATTAAGATAATGAGTGCATTTGAATACCGGGGAGATAGTAATTTTAAGGTTAAAATAATCTTTGTATTCCTGTCTCTTTTCTTTTTTACAACAAACTGTTTTGCACAAAAGCCAACCCAGACCATCCGCGGCAAAGTATTCGATACAGACACAGAATTAGCTTTGGTAGGAGCAACTGTTGAAGTGTTAAAAACAGATCCAACTATTGGTACAACTACTGACGAAAATGGTAATTTCCGAATTGAAAATATCGAAGTTGGCAGATATGAATTAAAGGTGAGTTATTTGGGATACGAAACGTTAATCATCACTGAAATTCTAATAGAATCAGGAAAAGAAAAAATCTTAGAAATACTACTTGAGCAAACGGAAGCACAAATAGCGGAGGTCGTTGTAAAAGGAGAACGAATCTCTTCAAAAGCGATCAGCCCAGTTAGCACCTATACCCTCACTTTGGAAGAAACCCTCCGGTTTCCTGCAACTTTTTACGACCCTGCAAGGCTGGCTACGACTTTTGCAGGCGTAACCAATACCAATGACCAGACAAATGGAATTTCAATTCGTGGCAATAGTCCGAATAATATGGTTTGGCAACTGGAAGGAGTAGAAATTGTCAATCCCAATCATACCAACAATGCCGGCACTTTTAGCGATCGCTCTACACAAAACGGAGGGGGAGTCAATATCCTCAGCGCCCAATTGTTGAGCACCTCTTATTTTTTGACAGACGCATTCCCCGCTCAATACGGCAATTCGCTTTCAGGGGTGATGGATATGTGGTTTCGGCAAGGCAATAGTGAGCAGTATGAATTTACAGCTCAAGCAGGATTAATCGGTCTTGATGTAGCTGCAGAAGGGCCCTTTTCAAAAAAAAGTGACGCCTCTTTTTTAGTAAATTATCGATATTCAACACTTGGTTTGTTGTCAGCGATGGGAGTTGAATTGGGCGACGAAGCCATATCTTTTCAGGATTTATCTTTCAACCTTTCTTTTCCTACTCGAAAAGCCGGGAGATTTACTGTTTTTGGAATGGGAGGGATTAGTGAAAATATCTTTGAAGCGCAACGAGATTCTTCAACTTGGGAATTTGACAAAGATCGTTATGACATCACTTTTGATTCAAAAATGGGCGCTTTAGGAGCAACACATACTTTGCCGATAGGAAGTAGCTCAATATGGAAAACAGTTCTTGCAATTTCGGCTCTTGAAAATAATCGAACGGGTAATCGTCTAAACGATGGACTGGTTTTAGAAAATTTTGAAAACGATAATTATAAAGAACAGAAAATAGCTTTTTCGACAGTTTTCAATCATAAAATCAACAAACTTAACCGGCTCGATATCGGCTTTAATGTAACCCAACTGGATTATAATATTTTTTCTTTCGACAACGGAATTCAACAACTTATTAAAGGAAAAGTTAGGGGCTCTTTGCTACAGCCATTTTTTAATTATGAAAGCAAAATAAAGGACTTACTGACATTCAATCTGGGACTTCGCTTTCAATATTTTACATTTAACAAAAGCCAATCCATAGAACCGAGAGCCTCTTTTCGTTTTCATTTACCACAAAATCAAAACTTGAGTTTGGCCTACGGCCTTCACAGTAAAACACAATTACCACAATTGTATTTTGCTGATATTGGAGAAGGCAATCCTAACAAATCATTAGGATTCACAAGAGCGCATCACTTGGTTTTAGGCTATGAAAAAACATTTAATCAGTCCTTTACTTTGAGTGGAGAAATTTATTACCAAAGTCTATTTGATGTCCCGATTATTGATGACGGGAACAGCAGCTTTTCATCTTTAAATTTGTTGGAGGGATTTGTTTCAGATACGCTGGTGAATAAAGGAACCGGTGAAAATTATGGTGTAGAAATTAGTTTGACGAAGAACTTTACTGGCAACTATTTTTTATTAGGAAATGGCACTTATTATGAATCAAAATATGTAGGAGGCGATGGCATCAAAAGAGATACCCGATATAATGGAAATTACATTTTCAATCTGACTGGAGGGAAAGAATTTCACTGGGATAAAAATAAAAAAAGCAAAGTGCTAGGTGTTAATGCCCATCTGACTTATCGAGGAGGATTTAGAGAAACGCCGATTAATGTTGAAGCTTCAGAAGCTGCTGGTAAAACGATATACGTCGAAGAAGAAGCATTCAGTTTACAACAGGCAGATTATTTCAAAATTGATCTGAGGTTTTATTATAAAACGAATAGGCCAAAATTTACAGGTACAATCGCATTGGATATTCAAAACGTGACTAATAATGAAAATGTCGCTTTTAGCTATTATGATGCTCAAAAAGGAGCACTCGTAGTGAAAAACCAATTGGGATTGATTCCTATTTTGAGCTATCGGGTAACGTTTTAATTTCAGGAAGGATTTTAAAATTCTACTTTTGCAATTTTCTTATGAATCTCGTTGACTTCCATCAAAGCAGCTGATCCGTACCAGGGGATCAATTCCATCACCAAACTTCCTGCTTGGATCGCCGGATCACTTTTTGTCAATGCTTCGGCTTCTTCCATCGTTTCTACATCAAAAATGTAAATCCCCCGCAGATCGCCATCTCCGAAAAAGGGTCCTGCAAGCACTAATTTTCCGGCTTCGGCCAATCGCCCGATATTCGCTAGGTGCGCAGCTTGAAGCTCGTTTGCTTTTTCTTTATCCAGATCCCGATTTGGCCCTCTTTTCAGAAAAGCCATAACGTATCTTTTCATTCCGTATTCGTCTGCTCCATTTTTCGCAGCTCGGATAGAATCAAATTGCATTATATTTTCTTCGACCATTTCAGATTGAGAATTCTCTGAATTTGCAGTGAGTTCATTGCTGTCCGGATTTTCGTTACAACTTGATAAAAATGCTACCAAAGGAATCAAATAAAATATTTTCAAGGATCTAGGTTTGAAAAGACTCATTGTTGTTATTTTTGAAAGATTAGTTCATCTATTTAAAAAGGAAAATAATATAGCAATATTTTCATTTCTCAAACCAGCTTTTTAATAAATTTATGCAAAAGCATTTTAATTCCTTCGATTCAGTAAACCAAATGATCGTTTTAAGAAAACACAAATTTGTTTTGTTGTATGCTTTTTTTGAACTTGCCCAATGGATATAAAATTTAAAACACATTCCACTTAAATCATGAAAATAGCCAACGGAATTCTAACCCTACTTTTTATCCTTTTTGCTGTGGTGCAATTTAATGACCCGGATCCCTATTATTGGATTGCCATTTATAGTGCGGTTGCTTTAATTTCTGGATTTGCTGTTGTGGGAAAATACAATAAGAATATTATTTTAACGGTAATTGGTGTTTGTATTATTTGGATGTTTACTTTGATTCCAGGCGTTATTGATTGGATGGAAAAGGGGATGCCGTCAATCACAGGGTCGATGAAAGCTGAATCTCCGCACGTTGAATATTTACGGGAATTTTTAGGACTTTTTATCGTTCTGCTGGCATTGGGTTTTCATTATTTTCAGGCTAGGAAGTACTCCCTATAAACCGATTAAAATTTCTGCAAGTTCAGACATGGCATGAAAAGTAAAAACGCCGTTGTTTTCCAGCTGATGACCATATTCAGATCTGCTGTATCCTAAAACCTGCATACCTGCAGATCGGGCAGCCTGGATGCCGTGAATACTATCTTCGATGACGATACATTTATCCGGAGGGTAGCCCATTTTTTCCGCAGCATGCAAAAATAATCTCGGATCTGGTTTCCAAAACCCTACTTCGTAGGCACTAAAAAGATCCTCTCCGAAATATGCAGAAAGGCCGGTAATTTTCAGGTTAAGTTTCATTTTGTGTAGCGGGCCATTTGAGGCGACGCATCTTTCGAAATTAATAGTTTCCAATGCTTCCTGAATCCCTTCAATAGGTTGCAGCTCTTTCTGAAATAAAGCATAACTTCTTTCCCGATAAATGTCTTCGATGCCGTCGGGCGCAGGTTGACCTGTTTTTGAAAGAATAAAATCATTGACCCGTTGCAGCGATCCGCCAGCGAATAATTGAATGGCCTCTTCGGTAGTCATTGGAATACCTATTTCAGTCATAAACTCAGCAATAACGCGATTTGATAATGGTTCACTATCGACGAGAACTCCGTCGCAATCAAAGATGATCAGCTTGGGCATTTTTTATTAAGTTTACTTATAATATAAATTAAAAAAAGGCGTTTTAATACCGCTTTTCCGACTCCTGTATTCCTATCTAGTGCACCTATTTTTATTTTTATAACGTAAAAGTTATGAAGATTACTTTTGCAAAAAAGATATACGTGTTGATTAAAGTCCAAATTTACAGTTTTTGAAACGCTATGGTAAAAAATTACTTCTTTTCGTTCTGTTTGTTTCTTTATTCTGGGTTTACATTTGCTCAATCGGATCGTGGCAGTTTGACTGAGGTGGAAAGGATGCCTTACTTTCCTGGCTGTACGCATTTAAAAAACGATACCGAAGAAAAACGGAATTGTTCTAATCAGGGTATTATAAATTACATTGCCAATAATCTGAAATATCCTGAGTCAGCTAAAGATGCTGAAATTCAGGGAACGGTTTATGTTAGTTTTGAGATTGATGAAAAAGGCCATGTTACACAAGCGTCATTACTCAAAGATATTGATGAAGCTTGCGGAAATGAAGCGCTTCGCGTAATTCGTAGTATGCCCAGATGGGAACCAGCTATTGATCAGGGACAGCCTGTCAAAGTTCGACTAAATATCCCGATTCACTTTTATTTGAAAGATGACCAATCTGACAAAGCTTCCACTTATCAAATTAACTGGGGAGGTCTTGCTGCAAAGCGAGTTACTCCAGCACAATTACAAAAAAATCTCAACAAAAAGATAATGGTTCGTGATCAGCACGGTAACGAATTGTACTGTTCTGAATTCATTTTTAATTATGAAAAGAAAAGGATTTTTATACAGGAAAAAAGCAATGGGGCTATAAATAATAAAGTCGAAAAATTGATTGGTAAAGTAAAACCAGGAGGCACTTTTGTTATCGTAGCAGTCATTCAGGAGGATGGAGATTTTATTGAGGTAAATAAAACCTTTGAGATTGTGAAGTCACTGAGCTCAAATTAGTATGCTTGGAAGAAGAGAAAAGATCTAAAGCATCAACCAACTATCCGCCATTTCCAACTCGTCCGGCTTCTTCTTCAAGGCCAGTCTTTCGTTTACGTGATTTTACATTTAGATTTCCCAGATTATAACTCAGACTTAGCGATATCCGTCTGCTATCCCACCAGCCATTTCCGACAGATAGAAGCCCGGCAAACTCAGAATAGCCTGACCAACCCGTTTGGTAAAATAAGTCACTAGCGCTCAATCGCACATTTAAGTGGTCTTTTAAAAATTTGCGTTGTACGCCCAAATCTAAACTCCAGCTGGAATCGTATTTAAACACTCCTCCCCAGACACCGGGACCTGAATAATAGCCAGAAACTTCGCCTTTTATTCCGGCTGGTAAATTAAAAGTATGTTGTTGGAAAATATTATAAGTGTAATTCTGGAGATCTACAATTGCACCATCTCCATAATCTGCTTGGTTATTCAAATAGGATGCAGCTACATTAAAATAAGCATTCCACCATTTTGTGATTTGAACAGGAACACTTGCATTAAAACTAAGTATGGTTTGTTTAGCGAGATTTTCCCAGGTAATGAAATTAGCAAGCGGATCATCTTTATCAGGCGCAATCAGACGGGTAATTTGATCATCCGTTTTACTATAGGCCAATTTAAAATTGTATCGTTGCGCCAAGGTATATCCCAATTCCAGGTTATTGACCGTCTCAGGTCTGAGATTTGGATTGCCTTGCCGATAAGATATTTTACTTAATTGATTTTTGAATGGATTGAGCACATTATAATCCTGACGATTGATTCGGCGACCGTAATTCAACGAAAGGCTGTGTTTTTCATCAAGCTGCCAAGTCATCCCTGCGCTTGGAAACCAACTCAGATAATTAATTTCTACTGGATCCTCCTGTAACGCTGGTAAAAAAGTCTGTAAATCACCTGTGGCGTCGGTTTGCTCAGCTCGAAGCCCAACTGAAAAATTCCACTTTTCCCCTAAGGGACGGATATAATTGATATAACCTGCATACACGCTTTCGTCGTAATTAAAAATATTGGAAATAGTATCATTTTGTACAGGCATCTCATTGATTTGATCAAAAGCAAGAAAAGTATTATTGGAAACCACTTGGCTATATTTGATACCAAACCCTAGTCTTCCGCCCAAAGTACCTTGTTCATAATCAAGCTTAAAAGTATAAATGTCAATGTTTGTTGGTGTATCAAAACTGTTGATGTCTCCGGAAAGCTTAGTTTCCTCATTGGCATCATAATAAATATTAGGTTGATAGCGAAGACTTTTATTATCATATCGACCATAATCCAAATCGAAATTCAGGGTTTGGCCTTTTCCATTATCAAATCGATAATTAATATTGTAAGTGTTTTGGGATCTTTCGTTATCTACCATATTATTAGCAACTAAAATACTATCAATATCAGTTGGGTTGGTTTGTTGAGAAATAGCAATACGATCATAGGTTAGTTGTTTTTCATCGTTATGTCCTCCGCTAATTAAAACACCAATGGTATGATTTTTTGCCAGAAAAAAATCAGTTCCTATTCGATAGTTATAATTTTGACGATCAAAAGTTTCCCGTACAATTTCATCTAATTGGATAACATTTTGATAGCTAACGAAATCCATATTATGAAACGACTCCTGTTGGCCAAAACCAGCGTTTCCAAAGATATTAAGTCTTTTATTTCGATAATTTCCGCTTCCATTAAAGTTGTATCGGGAATATTTCCCTTGGCTGTAGGTTCCGTTAATTGAGCCGTTTGCTCCCAGATTTTTATCCTTTTTTAATCGGATATCAATGATCCCGGCGTTGCCTTGTGCCTGGTAGCGAGCTCCTGGATTGGTTATGATTTCAAAACGGTCAATTTGTTCAGCAGGAAGATTTTGAAGATAAACAGTCAGATCATCTCCGCTTAGTGGGAGTTGTTTACCATCAACATAAATTAATACTCCGGATCGCCCTAAAACACTGATATTGTTATTATTGTCGATGAGTATTCCGGGTGCTTTTCGTAAAAGGGAAATGGCATCCGAACCAACACTATTGATGGTTCCTTGAACATTAAAGATCATCCGGTCTGATTTTGTTTCTACCATGGCCCTTGATGCGGTTACTGTCGCCTGAACTATTTCTATGGCTAAAGGAAAGAAGGTTAAAACACCTAAATCCAATGGCTGATTTGGATTCAATCGAATATCAAAAACCTGGACGTCAGAAAACCCAACAAAGGTTGCGGTAAGGTAATAATCTCCAGCATCAATGGACTGTACTTGGAAAACGCCCGCTTCATCACTCGTTTCCACTTTGACTAGACTGCTGTCAGCATCGTTGTACAAAGCAATATTGGCAAATTCTATAGCCATACCATATTCATCCTGAAGCTGACCTTTAATGCTGGTTTGAGCATACACACTAAAAATGGACAGGATAAATGTTAAGGTAAAAAAAGATTTCATATAAATTAAAAGCTAATACTATAATTTAGTGGTGCAATTTACATCAAAGTTTAAAGGAAGTACGTCTTTTTCGATGAAGTCACCCATAATTTATAGTTAAACAGTTTTTTTGCCAAATAGGGTCAAGTATTTGACTTAATTTTCCTTTTTTAACATCTGTACAAAAAGGAAAACATCTTCAAAGCTATTATAAAGTGGAACCGGAGCTACCCTGATTACGCCTCCATTTTTACCATACAAATTATCTTCCCGCCAATCTGCGATTACTCCGTTTTCTGTCAGAAAATCGAATAATTCCTTTCCGGATTCATCTGTAATAATCGATAATTGACATCCCCGATCTTTTGGATTTTTTGGTGTGATGATATTAAAAGGGTACCCTGATTGAGTGGCTTCACTGATCAGATATTCCATAAATCCAGTTAGCTTTTCACTTTTTTTGCGCAAAGCTTCCATACCAACTTCATCAAAAATATCAAGACTTGCTTTGTGTGCGGCACAGCTAAAAATCTGCGCATTGCTCAGTTGCCAACCTGCAGCTCCTTTCATTGGAATAAAGCCTTTTTTCATCAAAAACCGACTCTCCTCATCATGGCCCCACCAGCCGGCAAACCTAGGCAATCCGGGATTATTGCCATGCTTTTCATGAACGAATGCGCCACTTGGTCCACCCGGGCCTGAATTCAAATATTTGTAACTGCACCAAACTGCGAAATCAACCTCCCAGTCATGTAGTTTGAGGACAACGTTTCCAGCAGCATGAGCGAGATCAAATCCAACATTGGCTCCAACGGAATGCCCTGCCACCGTAATGGATGCTAAATCATACCACTGTCCGGTAAAGTAATTGACACCACCAAACATAACCAAAGCCGTTTGTTCGCCATGTTTTTTAATAGTTTCAATAATATCCTCAGTTCTGAGGGTGGTCTGGCCATTTTTTGGATGGACCTCAACGATTGCATCTTCCGGATCAAAGCCATGAAACCGAACCTGACTTTCAATGGCATATTGATCAGAGGGGAAAGCGCCGCCTTCCATAATGATCTTAAAACGATCTTTTGTAGGACGGTAAAAAGAAACCATCATGAGGTGTAAATTGGTCGTGAGGGTATTCATCACCACGACTTCTTCCGGTTTAGCTCCTACCAGGTTAGCAGATTGTTGTGTCAAAAACTTATGATAATACATCCAGGGCATTTTGCCTTTAAAGTGTCCTTCTACACCATAAGTTTTCCACTGATCCAATTCAGCCAGCAAAGCATCTTTAACTGATTTTGGTTGTAAACCAAGCGAATTCCCACAAAGGTAAATTACATCTTTTTCGTTGTGCTGAGGGAAATAGAATTGCTTCCGATAGTGCTTTAAAGGATCCCTTTGATCGAGCTGTTGTGCGAATGTCAAGCTATTTTCGTAATGCATGAATGTTATTTTCCTGCAAAAATAGATTATTGTTTAAACTATCACGAAGAGTCGTTTAAAAATTATCATTTACTCCTTGAGCCATTTTGATTTATCGATTAATTCGGTAAGTATTTGATTGAAAAAAATTACATCAGTACATCATTCACAGGCTGGATAGCAGGAGGTAAATCGACTTCTCCAAGCATCTCTCGCAAATCAATCTCTATAACGCGACAAAGTGAAAGCATAGGAATATCATTTCCCATCCCTTCAAATGGATTTTCACTATAATCACCAATCAATTCCATCACCACGTAGACCCAGCCAACTAAAACGGTAAATGGAATGGATAGCCAGGCACCTGCTTCACCCAGTTTATGAAATTCAGGAATAAACCCAAACGGAAGGAGGAACACAAAAATGCCAACAAACACAAAACTAAAAGAGCCATATTGCCGCGGCAATGGATATTTTTTGATGCGCTCGCATTTGCCTTGATGTATATAAAAATCATTGAGGATCTTTTGAAGCTCCATATGTCGGAAGTCTTCGATCAGATCTTTTTCTCTAAGTCTTTTTAATTCCTGAGATTGTTTTTCTATAATTTGGGTAGCAGTATTTTGAAAATTAATTAGCTTGTCATGCTCTTCTTTTTCCAAATAAATAGACAGCTCGGTTTTCGTAACTTCGTCTGGGTACAACCCGATTCCATAAGATTTCATTCTTTGTTCAAAAAATTTTCGTTTATACTTATGGCCACTCAAATGCTCCCATTGCGTTGGAATGAGCAATTGACTTCGTAAAGTATAAAGCCATGCGATGTGTCTGTAAATTAGACTTTTATGAATTTCGTGTAGTTCTGAATCGCTTGCCTTATTGGATGTAAATTGGTTGCCGACAAAGTTTTTTAAAGTGGATCCCCACATGCGGCTACTATTGACTATTCCACCCCATATTTTGCGTGCTTCCCACATTCTGTCATAAGCGCTGTTGTTTTTAAAACCCACATAAAAAGCTACTGCTGTACCGATGATTGATAAAGGGAGCCAGGGGATTGAGATCCAGTATTTATGGAAATATTCATGAAAAAGCATAACAATAGTTGCCCATAACGTCAACCAGACAATGTGAAAGCCAGTAAACTTGAGAATGCCCCAAAGGGTAAAATTTTTGCGTACGTACATTTGAATTTGAAGGGTTTAATAAAAAATTATTTATCAGCAAGTTCCAATTGATGGATAACATTGGCTTCGATATTCTTGGCGGTTGTGTAGCCGTTTGAAATAAGAAAATATTGATCGCCATTTTGTAAAATGATCGTTGGGAATCCTCTTACTCCTAGCGCAGCTGCGAATTCAAAATCCTTTTTGACAGCACTTTTCATTTCCTCAGAATCGAAAAGAGTTTTGAATTTTTCACGATCAACACTGAATTGTTCCGCCAACTCCAAATAAGTTTCCACTTCGTTGGTGTTTTTATTTTCAGCATAAAAAGCAGTTTGGATGGCTTTAAAAAAGCCGAACTCTTTTTCGGGATTCAATTTTCGCATAACCAAAACAGCTCTCGACGGTGGCTCCGTATCGTAAACGAAGCTTTTGTCTTTCAAAATTTCATAATTAAAAGGTCTTCCACTCCTCTCCTCCACATGCTGCCAATGCCCTTTGAGGAATTCACCTAAGTCCTGCATCGTTTCGGTATTGTAAGGACGTAATCCCCCCATGACCAATTGGAACTCAACTTTGTCCTCTAAATCTAAAAGCGCAGCGGATAATTCATTGGCAAAACCATAACACCAGGAGCACATTGGGTCAGCGACGTAGATCAATCTTGCTTTTGTTTGTGACATCAGACTAAAAGTCAATAAAATGGATAATAGAAAAGAAAGCAAATACTTCATGCTTTATCATTCACCAGTTATAAAATTAAAGCTATCAACAAAGATTAAAAATAAAAGTTGAACGGTTAGAAAAGTTCACCCTGGCTCGCAAAACTCATTGGATTTTCAAGCTCAAGTAGTTTGCGTTTCATATCCAGGCCATAAAAGTAACCTTGCAGATCGCCATTTTTTGCAATAACGCGATGGCACGGCACAATGATAGTGATCGGGTTGCTTCCGTTAGCCTGGCCGACTGCGCGAACTTTTTTTGGGTCGCCTAGTTTTTCTGCGATGGCAGAATAGGTAGTAGTCTGACCATAAGGAATCCGCAATAATTCTTCCCAAACATTCTTGTGAAACTCAGTGGCTTCTCCCCAGTCAATTTTGACTTTGAAGTGAGTTCTTTTTCTTTCAAAGTATTCCTGGAGTTGTTGTTTGCATTCTTTTAAGCAGGCAGGTAATTCGGCGCTTTCGGAGCCAGGAGTATCGACTTTTTTGACTGACCGAACGCCATTATCAGTGCCGCTGATTTCGAAATAGCCAAGAGAAGTAGAAAGGTAAGTTTGGTATAGCATTATTAGAAATTTTGTTTTCCCAAGCTCGTGATTTTTAGTCAGACTTTCAAATCAAATGCAAGCTAAATTCGATATCCTCTTTTGTCATTATTGATGACTGGAGTTTGATAATTTAAAGGATTTTGGTTAAAAACTTTGATGTAAGCATCGAACATTTCAGGTAGGATTTGTTGAAATTTTACTGGAAAAGTAAAAAAGTAATTGATACTTAAAAGGAAGGGGTCAAATTGTGGAAGGCCAATATATTCTCTTACTTTTTCATTTTTAAAACCACTGACCATTTCCAGTTTTCCATAAATAGAAGTATCCATTTCTGGGTATGGAAGATTTGGGTTGGTCTTGGCGAATATTCTTGCGTATTCATGCAGAGCGATATTATAAAATTTAGTCTGTTGAGTTGCTCCCAGAACAAGCTGTTCTGCAGAAAACAGAATAACGCCATCTTCTTCGAAGATTTCTGAACTATGCAAATGTTTCGGAAACTGAGGAGATGGAAAAGGATGTGGGTAAACGACAATTTTTTCAAACGTTGACAATCTGTAATCCTTTTGACCAAAAGTTAGCATAACAATATTCGAAGCGATTAGGCCTTTGATATCTTCCGGAACATTTTCCATTGCTTTCGGCATAAACTCTGTTGCAATCATGTATAAGCTGAC
This sequence comes from uncultured Saprospiraceae bacterium, assembly GCA_963793295.1. Taxonomy (GTDB): domain Bacteria; phylum Bacteroidota; class Bacteroidia; order Chitinophagales; family Saprospiraceae; genus JAHDHW01. The sequence goes on from CAWBZX010000013.1 coordinate 541,171, forward strand.
TCGAATGCGAAATCTTTCCTTTTCCTTTGGAGATAAGTTTCGATAATAAGGAAATACTTTTTCTAAAAATGCTCGCAGTCTCCCATCCATGTCTGGTGGATTTTTTTGATACCAAAGCCAATCGATTTGGGGCCCAAGAACATAAAGGATGGCGAGAATTATTACATTGGGAACTATATAAATAGGACTAAGATCGCCTTCCCATACAAAGTACAAACATGCCAAAAGAGTAATCACAAAAGGGAAAGAAAGAAACTTAGAAAGCATAAGTCTTTTATCTATTTAATCGAAAAAAAGTAAAAAGTCACACACTAAAATAAATGCAGTCGCAAAATTAAATTTAAAATTCATTCCTTATGTCTTGTTCAATAGAAAAAAACGATATAAATTTGCAGTCGCTTTAAAAAGCACCGACGGTACCTTAGCTCAGTCGGTAGAGCAATGGACTGAAAATCCATGTGTCCCTGGTTCGATTCCTGGAGGTACCACATAAAGGTTGTCAAAATTTGGCAGCCTTTTTTGTTTGCTTTAAAAAACAATATAATTACTATACAGGTCGATTTCTTTTTATATTCCTTCACTTGAAGGAAGCGTACTTTCAGTAACTTGAAACATAAAACCGCCCTGTTATCAAAATGACAACAAGGCGGTAAGGGAGTTTTGTTTGTCAGGCTTAGTTTTCGTCGGACTTATCATTGCCGTCTTTTTTCATCTTTTTGACAGCATCTTCAACATTTTTAGTTGCCTTTTTCAAGTCATCCAATTTTTTTTGACGCTCCTCCTCTTTTTTCGGATTGCCGTTTTCTTCCACTTTAGGTGGCTGGCCATTTTCTGTTGGCGGCTCTTTACTGAAGGTCAGACCTTTGAGATTAACGCCAACATAAACGGTGTCACCAGCGCCATATTGACCAGAAAGAACCAGTTTGGACAATTCGTTGATCACTTCTTTTTGCAAAACCCTTTTTAGCGGTCGAGCTCCAAATTGGGGTTCGTAACCGAGGTCTGCCAAAAAGGCTTTCGCTTTTTCAGAAATCTTAAGTACAATCCCTTGTTTGCCTAACATCTGGTAAGTCTTTTTCATCAGCAGCTCAAGAATTTGTTTGATTTCATCTTTTGTCAATGGCAAAAACATGATCTGTTCATCGATTCGATTGAGAAATTCAGGACGTAGGTTTTCTTTCAATTGTTCAAAAACTTCTACTTTGGTCGTTTCGATGATTTCAGTCCGATGTTTTTCACCTAATGCATCAAGGTCTTCAAAGTTTTCTAAAATGATTTCTGACCCCATATTGGAAGTCATGATGATAATCGTATTTTTAAAATTGGCTACACGACCTTTACTGTCAGTCAAATCGACCATCATCCAATACCTGAAGTAGGATATTGAACGTATCAGGATGTGCTTTTTCAATTTCATCCAACAGAACAATCGAATAAGGTTTTCGCCGTACAGCTTCTGTCAATTGTCCTCCTTCATCATATCCAACATAACCCGGAGGCGCACCTACCAGGCGCGAAACGGAATGCCGTTCCTGGAATTCACTCATATCGATTCGGGTAATTGCTTTTTCATCATCAAATAGGACTTCAGCAAGCGATTTGGCCAACTCTGTTTTACCAACTCCTGTAGGTCCAAGGAAAATAAACGATCCAATCGGACGATTAGCATCCTGCAATCCGGCACGGCTTCGACGAACTGCATCTGAAACAGCCCGGACAGCTTCGTGCTGACCAATCAGGCGTTTGCCGATTTGGTCTTCCAGGTTCAGCAATTTATCTTTTTCGCTTTGCAACATTTTGCTGACAGGAATTCCTGTCCAACGAGCGACTACTTCAGCGATATCATTGGCGGTTACTTCTTCATTGGTAAATCGATTCTCTTCTGGAAGTTTATCAAGTTTTTCTTCAGCAACTTTGAGCATTACTTCCTTTTCTTTGATCTTTCCGTAGCGGATTTTTGCTACTTCTTCAAAATCACTTTCGCGTTCTGCTTTATCAGCGAGCATTTCGAGTTCTTCGATTTCTTTTTTGATATTTTGAATGGTATCAACAATTTCTTTTTCGCTTTTCCAGGCTGAACTGTACGGAGTCTAATTCTTCTTTAGCATTAGCAATTTGTTCGTTGATTACATCTAACTTTTCTCTTATTTTTTTCTCGTTTGATTGCTTCACGTTCAATTTCCAACTGTCTTACTTTTCGATCTTTTTCATCGATTTCTTCCGGAACAGAATCCAATTCCAATCTCAGTTTAGCAGCAGCTTCATCAATCAGGTCAATCGCTTTATCCGGTAAATGTCGATCTGCAATATACCGATGGGACAATTCTGCAGCAGCAATTAAGGCTTCATCAAGAATTTCAATTTTGTGATAAACTTCATATCGTTCCTGCAATCCACGTAAGATCGAAATGGTATCTTCAACACTTGGTTCATCGATCATTACGGTCTGGAAACGTCGAACCAGTGCTTTGTCTTTTTCAAAATATTTTTGGTACTCATCGAGGGTTGTTGCTCCAATAGTTCGAAGCTCTCCACGTGCCAGTGCTGGTTTTAAAATATTGGCAGCATCCATTGCTCCACCACCACCACCTGCACCAATCAGGGTATGAATTTCATCAATAAAAAGAATGATCTCACCATTCGATTCAGTGACTTCTTTGATGACTCCTTTTAAGTCGTTCTTCAAATTCTCCTTTGTATTTTGCTCCGGCGATCAACCCAGCAATATCAAGTGTAAAAATTTTCTTTGATTGTAGATTTTCAGGAACATCCTGCTTTACAATTCGCCAGGCAATACCTTCTACGATAGCTGTTTTTCCAACTCCAGCTTCTCCGATTATAATCGGATTGTTCTTTTTTCGGCGGGACAGAATGTGTAAAACACGTCGGATTTCCTCGTCACGGCCAATAATGGGATCTAGTTTGCCGGACTCTGCGCGTTCATTGAGATTGATGGCAAATTTGTTCAGCGCATTGTATTGATTTTCCGCATTTTGATCAGTGACCTTTCTTCCTTTTCGAAGTTCTAGAATGGCAGCTTTTAATGCTTTTTCAGTAGCTCCCAGATTCTTTAAAATTGTTGCACCTTTATCTTTTCCATTCAAAATGCCAAGTAGCATCAATTCAATAGAAATGTATTCATCACCAAATTCTTTGAGCATTTTTTTTGCGTAACTCAAAGCTTTGTTTGCATCATTAGTCAGAAATTGTTTTTCAGTACCTCCTTCTACTTTGGGCAAGCTATTTATAGCTTTATCCAATTCGGTTTCAAGGGTGGCAATATTGACGTCTGCTTTTTTAAGCAAAAACTGAGGCGTACTTTCATCGATTTCCAGAATTCCCTTGAGCAGGTGAACGGTATCAACATTCTGCTGGTCGTTTCCGGCAGCGATTTGTTGAGCTTTGAGGATGGCCTCTTGTGATTTTATTGTGAAATTATCGTAAGTCATGTTTAAATATTATCGTGTTTGTAGTTAGATTCAATTTTAGAAATCAATGCTGAAATTTTTTGTAAAGTTGCTTGTCTTTCGAAAGAAAAAACTTTTTTTTTCCGATCAACAAAATCAAATAATTTTAACGCATTTTCTAGTTTTATTTTGCTTTTTAAATATTGTTTTTCATTAAAATAAAGTTCTCCTTCTTTGGAAAAAAGGTCCGCTAAAATTTCAATATGATCAACTTCAAGATTCATTTCATCCAAAAGCGTTGACAACAATTCCGCAGGATCTAATTCATCCAATGATTTGCGATCCAGTTTCAACCATTCATTGTAAGCCAGATTTAATTCCTCTTCAATCTCATCGATATTTTTACCTAATAAAGCCGCAAAAAACCTTGCAATATCTGTAGTTAATCGTTCGAAAAAATCTGAATGTTTGCGTTGAATCATAGAATACAAGAGTAATCAAATTGCTGACCATTCCGATTTTCAAGTAAATTTGTCAGCAAAAAGTGAATAAAGATGTCTTTCTGACGGATCGTTTTAAAAAATAATGACAAATCAGATCCATCCCAGAGCAGTGTTTCTCTTAAAGATACACAATGGCATGATAAGATTTATTCAATGGATAAATCAATTTTTTGGATCAATCGGCCGACCGGATAGACTCGATACGTTTTTTCATGCCATGGAGAATTTTGATACACAAAGTCCAGTTGTGCTCTCGCCGAAGAAGCAAATTCAGGCTCCTCTTGTTTTTTCTTTTCGAGTTGCGCTTTGAGCGTCGGATCTTCTTCAAGATATTTTGCAGCAAGATCTTCGAAAACATAGGAAGAGAAATATTCTTTTTGCATCAAAATACTGTCGAAAAAGTTCCAGGAGAAAAAGGAGTCTGGAGCCTGGGGTTCAAGTGATTCAATAATGTAGCGATTAGCTGTCTGGTTGGTGTAGACGATATAATCTCCTTTTCGGAAAAGCCATTTTTGGATTGTTTTTTCAATTTTCAATTGCGAATGAAGATAATGTCCTTCATAAGCGTAATCCGTCGTTTCGAAATCACCGATTTGATACAGTTCAACTTCTATTTCCATATCTTTCGTCAAACGTTTCATTTCGACACCATTCCATTCTAACCTTTGAATAATGTTTCTATAAGCCTGTGGAATAATATATGCGTTGGGTTTTTGGATGCTGAGTGTCGCTTTATAATCGTTGAAAAAAGGAATTTCTTTTTCATAAGGAGCATCACGATCATAGTAGAGTCTGGACAGTCCGGATATTTCGCTGGGTTTATACTTTGCTTCATAACCTTTAAATTTTGTTTTTCCGGAGTATCCCATGTCGAGTTCCCAATTTAGTTGAAAAGCCTTTTTAGTTTTTGTGTTTTCGATTGCTTTTTGACGAGCTGATTGTATTTTTTTCCTGTCATCATGCATTGTTTTTATCATGATATCCATAAAAATTTGAATACTTTTTACACGATCTTTAAATGGTTTCAGCATATGTGTTTCCGGCATAAATGAAAGGGTATTAAATAATGCGGCATAGCCGGAAGAGTAACGAGGTAAGTCTAAAAATGCAGCTATTCCTTCATCAGGAGTATTTCGGGTATAGACGTAGGGAGTCATTTCATATTCTGTAGCTTTCATGTTTTTATATAGTCGCGGCAACATTTCATCGTTAAGATATTTGGCAACATTTGGATCGAGTTTGTTATGTTGCGTAGGTATCAAAGTGATCGTATAATGATAATCAGCGCCATTAGAAGTATGATTGTCAATAAATACATCAGGTTGCCATTCGCTAAATATTTGATTGAATGTTTCTGCATTTTTGGAATCGCATTTTATAAAATCCCGATTGAGGTCCAGATTTTGAGCATTACCCCGAAAGCCATAGGATACTGGGCCATTTTGATTTGCGCGGGTGGTACTGTTTCGATTCAGCGCACCACCAATATTATAAATAGGTATAACAACGATAACCGTGTGCTCCAAATATTTTTGCAGCTCAGGCTTTGTCAAATAATCTTTCAAAAATAACATGGAAGCATCAACGCCACAAGGTTCTCCGGGATGAATGGCGTTATTGATCATCAAAATTTGCTTTCCACTTTTACGCAAAGAATTGGCATCGAAATCACCACTTGTAGAAAGTATAGCAAGGTGCAGAGGAAATCCACTGTCAGTGGATCCATATTCTTTTAATTCCAGTTGTGGAAATTGTCGATCAAGATTTTTATAAAAATCGATCGCTTCATGATAAGTTGCCGTAATATTGTTGTTTTTTTCAAATGGAATGATTAAATCAGAGGGCATAGCTTTTAAATTTTGGGAAGTCATCTTTGATTGGGAAAAGGTAATCAAAGGAAGAATTAAAAAAATAAGAATCAATCGCATAATGCCAGATAGTTAGCAAGTTTGAAAATAGGACAAATCAAATCTAGTGCTTTTGAAGCAGACAATAGAAATAAAAATAGAAATAATCAGGGCTTAGCGGAAAGAAATAATATCAAGAAAAGAAGATGATCTGAATATCAAAAGCCCGAAGGGGTGCTCGGGCTTTTGGTTTTCATAAGGGAGGGTTAAATGGGGATATTTTTATATTCTTGCCTAACAAATTTAGGTAAAAAAATGAATAACAGGAAAAAATAGAGGTGTTAAAAACAAAAAAACACGTCGTCAACTTTAAGCCTTGAAGTTTTTTACTTTGAAGATCGAACAAATAGGCTGGTTTGAGTAGAAAGTCAGAGTAATTGTAGGTTTTACAATAAATGCTTAGCGTTTTTTTTACAATATCATCAGTTGAATAACAGGAAAAAAGTGCTAGGGTACATTTTGTTTTATTAATAATTTTGATGTCGTGGATTTGAGTAGTTTAGGGGAGGATAAATAATGGGAAAAAGCGATTGAGTTTATAGATTAATCCCTGTAATAAAATTGTTTAATTTGGAGTCTCTGAGGAGTACAAAAGAAAGCGAGAAGCAAAAAAAACAATTTAATGAAATGATAAAACAGCGAGTATAAAGAAAGCTGGAATCTTTGAATATTGAATTTCAGGTTTTCAACTTTTTTGACTTATATTTAAACTATTCTTTTATAGCTGAACCTGAATATCTTAAATAATATAAAGTAAGTGTTTTTTAAGTTTTCAATTTAATTGACTTATCATTTAGTAAAAACACGTTGAAGCGAACAATAAGTTTATTATTTCAGGAGATAAAGTAAAAGAATGAATACCTGAAACTTTTTCTTTTTTGAAAGAATGTTAACTCCCTCATTATGAAATATATCAATATCATTATTTTCATCCTTTTGATTACTTCAGCTTGCGAAACAGACAACGCTGATTCCAATTCTAATAACCAAACCGATAATGTTGAAACTGATACAACAAAGAGTCAAACTCCTGCTGTTGAAACCAAAACTTCAACAAAAGAATCTAAGTGGCTTTGTATTCCAAATAAGCAAGTCGGTTTGATTAAAGCTGATGCCAATGAAGAAAGTATCATTGAAGCTTATGGAAAAGAGTACGTAATCAGGGAGGAAGTGGGTATTGGAGAAGGTGAAATGGTTGCTGCAACTATAGTCTTTCCAAATACGCAGAACGAACTTATCGTAGAGTGGCAAGAAGGTTATGAATATAATAAACTGAGCCGGATTCGGATTGAACAAAAAGATGCTCAATGGGTGACTGAAGAAGGAATTAAAATTGGAACGACCCTGGAAGAGCTTAGACAAATCAATGGCAAAGACTTTAATTTCTATGGCTTTGATTGGGATTACGGAGGAATAACCAACGAATGGGAAGATGGAAATATAAATAGTCAGTTGACCGTCTTTTTAGATACAAAAAATCTCGAAGGAATTCCTTCAGAATTGTCTGGGGATGGTGTTTTTTCCTCTTCCAATCCAATAGCTAAAGAAGCCCAACTTGAAGTAGTTGCTTTCGTAATTTACTTTGGATTATAATTTCATGAAAGACGATCAATCATTTAATGCGATAGACGGACTTTTACCAGCCGAAATGGCAGAAAAGGCTGAATCTGTGGGGATGAACAAAGCGACGATGTCTTTTACAAAAACATTTGTGCTGGCCATTCTAGCAGGAGCATTCATTGCATTGGGAGCTGTTTTTATGACAACTGTAACAGCAGGATCTACATGGCCATATGGAATCACTAAGTTAATCGGAGGAATTTCTTTTAGCCTTGGGCTCATTCTTGTAATTGTGGGAGGAGCAGAATTGTTTACTGGAAATAACCTGATAATAATGGCCTGGGCCAGTAAAAAAATTAATACCATTCAACTTCTCAGGAATTGGGTGATCGTATACTTTGGAAACTTAGCCGGAGCAATATCGATGGTCTTTTTAATGTTTTTTGCGGGCCAATACTTCTTTCAGGATGGAATCATTGGAAAGAATATTCTTGCGATCGCCAACGCAAAATGCAACCTTGGATTTTCACAAGCCATTGCTCTGGGGATTCTTTGTAATGTTTTAGTTTGTCTTGCTGTTTGGTTATGTTTCAGTGTTCGGTCAACTTCGGGCAAAATACTTTCCATCATTTTTCCAATTACCGCTTTTGTTGCAGCTGGTTTTGAGCATAGTATAGCAAATATGTATTTTATCCCAATGGGCCTGGCATTAAAACAATTTAGTGGGCCAGCGTTCTGGTCAATGATTGGACAATCAACAACTGAATTTGATACCCTGACTTGGTATAATTTTTTTATCAATAACCTTATTCCTGTTACAATAGGCAATATTATTGGTGGCTCAGTTTTGGTTGGATTGGTTTATTGGTTTGTTTTTCTTCGAAACGGTAAGGAATAAATAGCACGCTGGAAGATAGAAATATAAAATACCAATTCATCGTTTTTTAGACCACGGTTAGACGGATAGGAATTATCTGTAATAAACCGAACGCGGGTTTTTAGATATCTTTCAACTGAAAGCGATTGCTTTTGTTATAAAAGGAGTTGGGCTGAATTAAGCAGAAATATTTTTTAAAGATTCTAATTAATGTTAAAGAAAAGTATTGAGGATCAGTTATTTATAATTATTTCATCATGTCAAAATATTCTTGTTTGGTTCTTTACGTTTAGCTAATTTGATTTATAAATTAAGATACGTGAAAATAATTCAGATTACAGATTTGCATATTGATATTGAAGGGGAGTCCCCATTTGATATTGATGTCAGGAAGAATTTTCTAAAAATAATCGAAAAGATTAGAATACTGGAACCCGAGCATTTGGTCATATCCGGGGATCTTTGCTATAGGGATGGTGACGTAAGTATTTACGATTGGATAAAAAAAGTTATTGATGCAACTGAAATTCCTTACAGTGTTATTGCAGGTAATCATGATGATTCAGCCCTTTTAGCTAAAGCTTTTAAACTGGAACATTTAATGATCGGTGATGAGTTATTTTTTGCAAAAAAAATAGGTAAATCCACCTTTCTGTTTTTAGATTCTTCTAGAGGATATCATTCCGTTACACAATTGAAATGGTTAAAAAGGCAATTGAAAAATGCTAAGGATGAATTATTTGTTTTTATGCATCACCCTCCTATCTTAGCAGGTGTTCCGTTTATGGATGGCAAATATGCTTTACAGGATATAAAAGCTATTCAGGAAATCTTTTTCTCCTACCCTAAAAATATTAACATATTTACAGGGCATTATCATGTCGAAAAATCGATCCGCATCAATAATCTTTTAATTCAAATCACTCCTTCATTATTCTTTCAAATTGATCAGGAAAGTGAAGATTTTAAAGTGGATCATCACAAAATTGCTCTTCGTGAGATCGTTATTGAAAACAACCACTTTTCAAGTGCACTAAAATATTTTCACGGATTTAAAAAATAGCGAGTTTTATACTTATCTATCTGTCTACAGAAATTTTGTATTTTGTTGCAAACAAAACGATAGATGGTTGCTTTTCTAAAATTTTTTATTCGATTTGCTAATTCTGTTAATGAATATGTAGGAAGGACAGCTTCCTGGCTAACCCTGATTTTAGTATTGTTGGTATGTATAGATGTTGGCCGAAGGTACATACTAAATAGTTCCAGTATTTGGGGAATGGAACTGGAGTGGCACCTTTTTGCTGCTATTTTTTTGTTGGGTGCTGGATATGCTTTTAAACATGATCGGCATGTAAGAGTAGATCTTTTTTACGCTAATTTTTCAGAAAGAGATAAAGCCTGGACCAACCTGATAGGAGGAATTGTTTTTTTAATTCCCTGGTGTATTTTGATAATCTTGGTTTCTTATTCTTATGCTTCTAGGTCGTTTGTGGATATGGAGGAATCTCCTGATCCCGGTGGCTTACCTTTTCGATTTATAATAAAATTTACTGTGACGATTGGCATTGGATTATTGCTTTTACAAGGCTTTGCCAACATCTCAGAATCTGTGCTTGTATTGATCGGAAAATCGAAAACCCCAAACCAGGAATAATGGGAATACTGGCGGTCATATTATTCCTGAGTATTTTTATTTTGATACTTTACGGCTATCCAGTCGCTTTTACTTTAGGAGGCATATCGATAATTTATGCGTTGTGTTTTTTGGATCCTGTCACTTTTTCTGCCTTGCCTCCCCGAATCATGGGAGTGATGAGTAATTACATTTTGGTTGCGGTTCCGCTGTTTATTTTTATGGGGATCATGCTCGAAAAATCGGGGCTTGCCGAAAGTTTACTTGAAACAATGGCCATGCTTTTTGGAAGTATGCCGGGCGGCTTAGCAATTTCTGTGGTGATCGTTGGTGCTTTGCTCGCTGCCTCAACCGGGATCGTTGGCGCAACCGTTATTACGATGGGCTTGATCAGCTTACCCACCATGCTCAAGCGCGGGTATAAGCCAGAACTGGCGACAGGGACAATTGCCTCCGCCGGAACACTTGGTCAAATTATTCCGCCATCGGTGGTTTTAGTTCTTTTAGGTAGCGTTTTAAGTGTATCGGTTGGTGATCTTTTTAAAGCTGCAATGATTCCTGGAATTTTATTGGTAGTTGCTTACATCGGGTACATTTTATTTTTTGCATTGCGCAACCCTGATCAGGCTCCAAGCATCCCCGCAGCAGAAATTGAGTTATTCAAAAGTCAAAATTTTATTGCAAAAGTTATCAAGGCTTTTGTGTTGCCGTTACTATTGATTATCGCCGTTTTAGGGTCCATTTTTATGGGAATCGCCTCTCCTACCGAAGCTGCCGGAATTGGAGCTTTGGGAGCAATTCTGTTGACGATAAGCCAAAAGAAATTCAGCCTGGATGTTTTAAAATCTGTGATGCAGGAAACGACTCATTTGAGCTGTATGGTTTTTATCATCCTTTTGGGTGCCACGACGTTTACGTTTGTTTTTCGAGAGATGGGCGGTGACCGGTATCTCGTTCAATTGATAGAAAATGCAAACCTTTCACCAACCGTCTTTTTGATTTTAGTAATGGTTGTGGTTTTTGTTGCAGGGTTTTTTATTGACTTCATTGAAATCATTTTCATCATAGTACCAGTGGTAGCACCGATTTTTGAAATTTACGAGATGAATTTGATTTGGATTGGGATATTAATTGCACTCAATTTGCAGACCTCCTTTTTAACTCCACCTTTTGGCTTTTCTTTATTTTATTTAAAAGGAGTAGCACCACCAGAAGTGACAACACAGCATATGTACAAAGGGATTATTCCTTTTGTCATTATTCAGCTTATTTTTCTGGTGCTGGTCATTGTCTTTCCAAAAATCGTTTTTTTGTTAATTGATTAGCTATTGAATCTGAATGCTGTTGTAAAAAACTTTTTCGGTAAGTTCTGACCAGGCAATGGCCTTTTTACGAAAGTTGTTGTACGACTCATAAACCTTTTTTGCAAAAGGATCGCTTTCAACTAGCTCTTGGATGACTTCATTAGTATAGATCCGGAGCTGTGCTAAAACATGATCCGGGAATTTACGAATTTCAACTTTTCCTTCCGCAAGTATTTTCTCAAGAAAGGCGCCATTTTTGGCTTCAAACTCAGAAAGCATCCAGGTATTTAAACGTTGGGCCGCGCTTTGCGCGATGACTTTTAAATGATTGGGCAAAGCGTCAAATTTCTTTTTGTTGAAGAAAAGCTCCAATGTAGTTCCGGCTTCATGCCAACCCGGAGAATAATAATACTTTGCAATTTGATGGAACCCCATTTTGTAATCATGGAATGGGCCAATCCATTCTGTCGCATCAATGACTCCTCTTTCAAGGCCGGTGTATAATTCACTTCCAGCTAAAAGAACTGGTGTTCCTCCTGCTTTTTTCAAAACTTTTCCACCCAGCCCAGGCATTCGCATTTTCAAGCCCTGAAAATCATCCATACTGTTTATCTCGCGATTAAACCATCCTCCCATTTGAACTCCTGTGTTTCCTCCTACCATGGGGACTAAACCGTATTTCGTATAACATTCTTCCCAAAGCTCCAAACCTCCCCCACAAAGAATCCATGAATTTAATTGCTGTGCGTTCATGCCGAATGGGACTGATGCAAAAAATTGCGCTGAAGGGACCGTGCCAGCCCAATAATAAGCAGAACCACTTCCAACTTCAGCAGCTCCGCTCCTAACGGTATTGAAAGCCTCCAGCGGAGGAACCAATTCTCCTCCTCCATAAACTGCGATGTCCAATTGACCTTCAGACATTTCACGGATCCACTTTGCAAATAGTTTGCATCCCTCATCCAGCACAGGAAAATTTGGTGGCCAGGTGGTCACCATTTTCCATTTATAAGTTTTGCGATTGATGATGTTTGGCGCTCCCGAATTTTGAGCGGTATTTTGTGATAAGCAGGAGCGTAATACGAGCGGGAGTGAAATAGTGCCAAAGGCCAGACCCTTAAAAAAAGTCTTTCTGCTAAATTTTTTCATGATAGAAATTTGTTGAACAGTAAGCTAGCAAAATAGCGAATTGCAAGCAAGGATTTAGCGATAATCTTCTCTGGTGGGCTGAAAAACATCGAGTATAAAACAATCAGTCAGCGCTTTTCCACCATGTTCGATATTGGAAGGGATTTTTACGATTTCACCTTTGCGGCAAATTGTGGTTTTATTATCTACGGTCATTTCAAATTCACCTTCCAGCACATTGGTAACCTGTTCGTGGATATGCGAATGTATAGGCAAGCTGGAACCTTTTTCAACTCTCCAATAAGCTATGGTCATATTTTCAGTATGAATAAATTTTGCATGAAATCCTTTGATGATTTCTTTTTCTGTGATGCCTTCAAGTTTTAAAAAGTGATCCATAAAACTACTATTTGTTGAAAAAATTCATTGTTCTTTCAATCCCAATAGTTGCAAATTTTTTGACAGCTTCAGTGGCAAATTTAATGATTTCAGGAAGTTGTTCTTTTTCTTCGGAAGACCATTCTCCCAAAACGTAATCAACCTGCCGGCCTTTTGAAAATTCGTTTCCAATTCCAATGCGAAGGCGCGCATAATCATTGCTGCCAAGCATTTGATTAATGCTTTTCAAGCCATTATGGCCACCATCTTTTCCTTTTGCTCTCAGCCGTTGTTTTCCTAAAGGCAAGTTTAGATCATCAACGATTACAAATAAATTTTCTTTTTGAACTTTCTTTTTTTGCAGCCAATATCTCACGGATTTTCCACTTAAATTCATAAAAGTGGAGGGTTTTAGTAAAATGATTGTCCGACCTTTGTGTCGGAATTCAGCGATATCTCCAAGCTGATCATTTTTAAATTTTACTTCAAACTCTTTCGCCAAATAGTCAACCACATCAAAACCTATATTGTGCCGTGTATTGTCATAATCTGCGCCCATGTTTCCAAGGCCAACAACCAAATACTTCATAGGGTCAGGTTCTTCTTTTTTAAAAAACTTTTTTAACCAATCAATCATATATTCGTTACAATTTGTAAAAACGCCATAAAGGTAGACAATATGAAGCTGTTTACAATTTGAATTAAACTATTAAAAATATGGAAAGGTTCCGAAGCCTGGATGATAAAATATCAGATATGTAAAAGGAGCTTTCTCAGATGAGAAGAGCCCCTTTTTACTAGTGGTCAGAAGTAATCTTTCTGTCGAATTGTAAAACTTCTTTTGAAACTTTACCTTGCCCAATTATAGATTAACTATTTGGGATTGGCAGTAAAAAAATTGTGTACTTTGAGTTCCGATTTTTGGAGTTGGGAAGAAAAACTAAAATAAGATTTAAGGGATGGGTTTTAAAAAGCATCATAAATGCTTGAATTTCATAAAAGTAAGCTAAATTATTTTTAGATGAAACATTTAGATGAAAAAAGAATGTATTTGTTTTATTTTTTTATAAAAACGATAACCAATCCATAAACTTTTAGAAAATCAATCTTTTAAAATTTTAATTGACTATCCTAAGGAAAAGTTTTTATAAAAGCGAGTAATGAAAATATATTTAAACGACAGCATCAATTTTATTTCAAAACTGACTCTACGACGAATAGGAAATGCAATAAAGGTGCTGTCTTCTTTTTATTACACTAAATGGACAGGAAAGCCCAAACAGTGGGGTATGCCTTTTACGGTCTCCATGGAGCCAACTACGGCATGTAATCTTCGTTGTCCGGAATGCCCCAGCGGGCTGCGCGCTTTTTCTAGGCCAACCGGAAATCTGAAAGAAGATTTTTTTCGAAAAACCATAGATGAAATTTCGAAAGATTTGATGTACCTCATTTTTTATTTTCAAGGAGAACCTTATATCAATCCCAGTTTTTTGGATATGGTTAAATATGCCAACCGGGAAGGTGTTTATACGATCACTTCTACTAATGGACATTTTTTAAATGATGAAAATGCCAAGAAAACAATTGAATCAGGACTAGATCGTTTAATCATTTCTGTAGATGGAACAACTCAGGAAGTCTATGAAAATTATCGGATTGCTGGAAAATTGGAAAACGTTTTAAAAGGAGCTGAAAATGTTGTAAAATGGAAAAAAAGGCTAGGATCAAAAACACCACATATTATTTTTCAGTTTTTGGTAGTTCGACCAAATGAGCATCAAATTCCTGAAATTTATCGGCTTGCAGAAAAAATTGGTGTTGATGAAGTGAAATTAAAATCTGCCCAGGTTTATGATTATAAAAATGGCAACCCATTAATTCCTACCATTGAAAAATACGCCAGATATCAGAAACAGAATGACGGTACTTTTAAAGTAAAGAATAAACTACTGAACCATTGTTGGAAATTGTGGCATTCTTGTGTGATCACCTGGGACGGGCTGGTAGTCCCTTGTTGTTTTGATAAAGATGCTATACATCGCCTTGGAGATTTGAAAGAATCCTCTTTCAAGACACTTTGGCAAAAAGAGCCTTACCAGAACTTTCGCTCACGGTTGCTCAAAGGCCGTAATCAGATTGACATTTGCACTAATTGTACTGAAGGGTGTAAAGTATGGGTATAAGAAATAGTTATATTGACGTACAAAAGAGAAGGAATATTTAAAAAGATTTTTTAGTTCGGTTAAATCAAATCTTGGTAAATTGAACAAAAGATAAGGAGAACTTTTCTGGAAAAAAACTGTTGCAGTAATAGATAAGTTAGTATGATCTAAGCTTCTGGATGCCAATATATTATTTTTAAATGCGGATTTAATTAAAACAAAACACATTAGGAATAAAAAAATGTTTTAGAAAAAACCACGCAAGCTCCTAAATAATTTTGAAAATCCCAAAAAAATAGCGAACTTTGGGTCTTATTCTTTTCGAGATAAAATCCCATCAGCAATCATACTATTCATATTTATATTGAGAAAACTGTTTCTAAAACATTTTTGAGATAACAGCGTGTTCATAGATACAAGTAATTGTTAGGGCTAAAACAGAATTAGAGAGTCAAGTTTAGCTTAATTCCTGATACTTTAGATAAACTGACGAATCAAAAACAAAACTTGAGGAACTACACTCAATAGAGAGTTAATTTGATTAGTTCTCGAAAAAAACAAAGGATTTGTTAATTCCTCAAATTGCAGCAAAATGACTTATAAGACTATTTTCAAAGGCCGGTTAGAATTCGGTAGCTCAAAAAGCTACGATAAGGTTCTCAAAATGTACCAACACAGAGTAGAGAACTATTATAAATTTGATGTCCTTCTCATCGAAGAGGATATTTTCGATGAAGCTACTTACGCTTTGGATGTTCCTAGATTTATTACTCAGGGAACGGAAAAAAGCTGGAAAAACACTTTCAGTTTATTGGAATATATCGCTCAGTTTGCTGTAGCAGGAAATTTCGTTGCTTGGATGACAGATGAAGGAAAGATTCTTCATCACGGCGTGGTCGAGCCACGAAGTGATAAAGGTGCTGTTCAGGCCTACCTGAAAGGTCGGGATTTAATGGAAAAAAGTGGAAAAGAAGGCGAAGCAAAAGCAGCATTGAGTAAAGCGATCGAAAAATATGAACGCCATGCTTTGGCATATGAACGAAGAGGTCAAGTCAATTTAATTCTTAAAAATTATGATGACGCGATGTATGACTTTACAAAAAGTATCGATTTCGCATTTGGTCATCCTGAACCCTACCTCGGAAGAGCCAGGGTTCATATACACAATAAAGACTTTAACGCTGCCATTGCAGATTTAGAGCAATCAATCAAAAAATCAATTCCGCTGCAACCAATTTACTGGGTAGCTCGACGCTTGAAAGCGGACAGTCATTTAAAAATAAATGATTTCAAAGGAGCATTGCCTGATTTAAAGTTTTTCTCTAATCGGCAGTTCAAAATTGAAGATCCCAATTATTTAGTAAAAAGAGGTGTTTCTTTCAAATACGGGAAGGTGTTGCTTGAGACTGGAGATTTCCAGGAAGCACTTACTGTTTTTGATTCAGTACTTAAAATGGAAGAAGGCAGTGACAAAATTTCTGAATCTGAAATGATTTTGTATCGCGGGATTGCCCGAAAGAAAGCCGGTAAAACCGGATTTCTTAAAGACTGGCAACAGGCTGCTAAATTGGGTTCTGTTCAGGCAGGAGAGCTGATCAAAGAAAATGCTTAAAATTTAAATGATAAACTTTTTATATGAAATGGTCATTAGTTACTTTAGCTAATGACCATTTTTATTTTTTAGAATGAAAATTATTCAAATCAAAAATTGGGGGTTCAATATTCCAAATCAACGCCCAATACTTATTTCTGGCCCTTGCAGTGCAGAAACAGAAGATCAGGTAATACGTAGTTGTTTGGGCGCGGCCAAGCAAGGAGCTTCAATTCTCAGGGCAGGTATTTGGAAACCCCGTACCAGGCCAGATTCCTTTGAAGGTGTTGGCGCCATTGGTTTGCCCTGGATAAAAGCTGCAGGAGAGAAAACAAAGTTACCGGTGACTATTGAAGTCGCAAATACCAAACATGTTGAATTAGCGTTAAAAGCTGGGATTGACATTTTTTGGATCGGTGCCCGTACCAGTGTTAATCCATTTACAATTCAAGAAATTGCGGAAGCTTTGAGAGGCGTTGATATCCCTATTTTAATTAAAAATCCGGTGAACCCTGATTTGGAATTATGGATCGGTGCTATCGAACGATTCTATAAAGTTGGGATTAACAAAATAGCAGCTATCCATCGTGGATTTTCAGTTTATAAACCCAAACCATACCGGAATTTACCCATGTGGGAAATTCCAATTGAACTTCGGCGACGAATTCCTAATCTTGAAATTATTTGTGATCCCAGCCATATTTGCGGTAAGCGATCTCTCCTTCAGGACATTTCTCAAAAAGCACTGGACCTTGAATTTGACGGCCTCATGATCGAATCCCATATTAATCCTGCTCTAGCATTGAGCGATGCTACTCAGCAAATAACGCCACAGGATTTGGGTAAACTCTTAAAGAGTTTAATTCACAGGAATCCGGTTGGTGATAATCCTAACTTTTTGGCAAATTTGGAAGCACTTCGCTTAGATATTGATAATATTGATTTAGAGGTCATTCAACTGATTGTAAAACGAATGGAAGTAGTCCATGAGATCGGAAAGTATAAAAAAGAGAATGGCGTTACAATCCTGCAAATGAACCGATGGACCGAAATATTCGATAGTCGTGTTATGAAAACTATCGAAGCCGGATTGTCAAAAGAATTTGCTCATGCGTTTATACAATGCATTCACAATGAATCCATTCGTGAACAAACGGAGGTGATGAATGGTTAGTTTTTCAGTTAAAGAAGTGTGATTTTTTAAAAAATAGCGTTACAAATTGGCAATATTCTCGTTAGGATTAGAATTAAGTAATTGCCTGAAAACCAAATTATTAAAAGTAAAAAGTTAGGAGGATTCAGCTTATGCGTTTTATAATAAAGATTTTCTTGATTTCGACATTATTCTTATTTGCTGCAAGTATGGTTGCACAAACGGATTACACGACCCGTAAAACAGCAACCGGCAAGGTTAAGAAGATTTATGGAAAAGGGATGGAGTATGTTATTCAGAACAATAATGAAAAGGCGATAGGAGAATTTGAGAAGGCTCTGAAAATTGACCCAACTTTTATTGATGCACAAATACAATGGTCAGCGATGAATTATGAGCTTAAAAACTTCGAAAATGCTGAGCTTGGATTTCAAAAGGTGCTGGAAATCGATCCGAAATATAATCCCAAAGTTTATTATACTTTAGCCATCACAAAAAAACAATTAGGAAAATACGACGAAGCTGCCAGCTTTTTTCAGCAATACCTCGAATCAGGCTCAAAGAATAAAACGCTTCTAGTAAAAGCTGATTATCAAGCAAAAAGTTGCCGCTTAATAGATGATGCGAAAAACAATCCGGTGCCATTTGTGCCGATTAATTTAGGGCCAAATATTAATACAACAAATTCTGAGTATCTGCCTTCGCTTACAGTTGATGGGCAAACATTGGTGTATACCGTCAGAATAGGTATGAATGAAGACTTTTATTACAGTAGTAAAGCGAATGGAGAATGGCAAAAAGGAGAACCCATCATTGCGCTTAATACTCAGGAAAATGAAGGTGCTCAAAATGTATCCGCTGATGGGAAATTAATTGTTTTCACGGATTGTGGAGGACGCAGAGGTTATGGAAGCTGTGATATCTTTTATTCCGAAATTCAAAATGGACAATGGACCCCAGCAAAAAATATCGGTCGCCCAATCAATAGTTCAAATTGGGAATCCCAACCTTCGCTTTCTGCTGACGGCCGGGAGATTTATTTTTGCTCTTCCAGATCAGGTGGTTTTGGAGAAAGTGACATTTGGGTGAGTCGCCGAAAGGAAGATGGTACATGGGAAGAACCTGAAAATCTGGGTGATAAAATTAACACTCCTTTGGCAGAGCAATCACCTTTTATCCACCCGGATGGTCAAACCTTATATTTCAGTTCGATGGGATTACCAGGTATGGGCTCAGCAGATCTTTTTGTAGTAAGAAAATTAGAGGACGGTACCTGGGGGGAACCCAAAAATCTTGGATTTCCAATCAATACAAAAGATAGTGAAGGAGCACTCATTATTAGTTTAGATGGTAAAACTGCTTATTTTGCTACTGACCGAAAATATGGCTCACCTGGCGATGAGGTGGTTTTTGGAGATGTAACTAAAGGTAGTGAAACAGATATTTATAAATTTGAATTATATCCTGAAGTGCGGCCGCAACCAGTAACCTATGTAAAAGCAAATGTTTACGATATTGTTACCAATGAAAAACTAATTGCAGAAGTAGAATTTGTCTATTTAACAACGGGAAATATACATGTCTCCTCAAAAACGGATAGTGATGGAGAGTTCCTGGTTTGTTTGCCAATGGGAAAAAATTATAGTCTCAATGTCTCAAAGGAAAAATATCTTTTTCATTCCGAAAACTTCTCTCTAGCTGAAAAGAACAGTTTAAATGAACCGTATATTTTGGATATTGGCTTACAGCCAATTCTTGATCCAAGTGCTACCGCTGATAACGGATTGCCTAAATCCAAACCGATTATTTTAAAAAATGTCTTTTTTGAAACAGCCAAAGCTGAACTGCGGCCAGAGTCCATTACCGAGCTCAACCGGCTAAAAAAATTGTTAGAAGAGAATGCAACGATAAGAATTCAGCTCAATGGCCATACGGACAATGTAGGAGCGGATGAAGACAATCTGCTGCTATCAGATGCACGTGCAAAAGCAGTCCATGATTATTTGGTTTCCAAAGGTATCGATGAGGATCGCTTAAAATACAAGGGCTTCGGTGAAACCATGCCGATTGATACCAATGATACGCCCGGTGGCCGCCAAAATAATCGTCGTACAGAGTTTGAAATTATCGAATAATTAATTTGAAACGGTATCTACCAACTCATCGAATTTTTTAATGACATCTTCAATATGTAGAATGATCTTATCATTCTCTTTCAATGACATAGAGTATTCAGTGTATTGAATTTTTGAACTATTTGGTGTAGTAAAAGAGATGCATTTTAAACTTTCGTTTTTGCAAAAAATCACAATCCAGCCATTTTCGTAATCTGCTTTGAAATCAATCTGGTCTATGGAAGTACGTATTTCACCAAAATCTTGAATCCAAACTAACTCCTTATTTTCTAAATCAACAAAAAAGCGTGTATTAAAAGCATTGTACTTTTTAAATTGATTATTAATATAGCCGAGCAAACGATCAATGTCTTCCTGCGAAGGCGTTGGAGAGAGAGAAAATGGTCCTTCAGAAACTAAATTTTGAATGGTTTTGATAGCATCAATCGCCTTTTCTGCATATTCCAAGCTGTCAACGTATTCATAGGTTTTAGAAACATTATTTTCAAAGCTGGGACATTTTTCAAGGATGTCGGAACCAGAAGATTTGAAGACAAAACCAAAGCGATATTTTTGCTGATTTTCTTTTTCGTAAAATTCTACTGTAACATTTTCAAGTGCAATTCGCACTTCGCAGGTTTCAGTTCTACCAACCAATTGTTGATTTTCCCAGTCAAAGGACCAAATATTTTGATAATGGGAATGCTCCTGAAAAATGGCATTTAACGCTTGAAGTTGAAGTGCAACTTTATATTTTAAGGTGCTAATCTGAAAATTCGAAGTTCTAAAATCACCTTCCAAAATGGATTTTTTGATAATGGAAAACTTTTCCAGAACCGTATCAGCATTTGAAATCAAAACACCATCCTGAGAAAGCTCCAGGGTATAGTTTGAAAAACCAGGCCCTACACTACCATCTTTTTTTAAAGACGAAATACATTTCGATTCGTCAAGGCAAAAGATTCCAATACTTTTTCCTGATTCATCCTTCTTCATTTCGACGTCATTTAAAAATGCGGAATACATTCCAAACTTATCACGACAAATGATTTTTTTTGCAACCTCATCAACAGCAAATGAAGTTTGATATTTGTTGAATTGGTCAAATTGAGTATTGATGTATTCAAGATTTTCCTGAATGGTTTGAGCAAAAAAAGACGAAGGGTAAAAAAATAAAAAAACGCTAAGTAGTTTTAGAATCTTCATAAAAACGTATTTAAATCAATCCTCGAGATTTCAATTCCAGATATTTATTGATGGTATTAATGGAAAGTTCTTCAGGCTTAGTAAGGATGGCCTGGATGCCGTATTGACGGAGTTTTTGTACCATTTGCACTTTTTCGGCAATGAATTTCTGCGCGACGGTTTGGTAATAAATACTCTCCGTGGTGGTTACTTCTTCCCGGGCGAACGATTTAATTTCAGTATTTTCAAAAAATACCACGACCAATAAATGAATATTATTAATTCGACGCAGGATCGGTAAAACGCGTTCTAAAGCGTAAGAGCTTTCAAAATTAGTATAAAGCATCAAAAGACTCCGGCCTTTGATTATTTTTCGTGAGGCGTGATAAAGCAATTCATAATTGGCCTCAAGTGGACGTTCTTTTTCTTTGTAAAGCGCGGTCAATATTTTATTTAACTGGTTCGCTTTTTTTTCCGCTTTTAGCGTGGTTCCAATTTTATCAGAAAAGGTAAGCAAACCTGCCCGATCATGTTTTTGGAGTGCAATGTTTGAGATAACCAGGCTGGTGTTGATCGCATAATCCATTAAGCTCAAACCATTAAAAGGCATTTTCATTGATCGACTTTTATCGATTATATTGTAAACTTGCTGAGCACGTTCGTCCTCATATTGATTGACCATTAATTGTGCACGGCGACTGCTCGCTTTCCAGTTGACACTGCGATAATCATCTCCGCGAACGTAGTTTTTGATTTGTTCAAATTCATAACTATGCCCCAATCTTCTGATTTTTTTTATTCCCTTTTGATGAGAAATACGATCAAAGGCACGTAATTCAAAATTTTTCATTTGAATGATGGAAGGGTAAACAGGAACGTTCATCGGATAATCATGCTGGTAACGACGTTCGACCAAACCCAGCAAAGTGGACAAGTACAAATTGACCTTTCCGAACGCATATTCTCCACGTTCAAATGGTGTCAATTCGTATCGAATTGTTTTTTGCTCATCAGGTTTCATGGATAACGAAATTTGAAAGTCTCTCTTTTGAAACTGAAATGGCAGTTCATCAATTATTCTGAGCTTGAGTTGTTGTTTGGATGGGTTGTGGAGTTCTAATTTTACGGCATTTGCATCACCAAGGGAAAATAATTTTGGAAGCCTTCTTCTGCATTTTATTTTCACAGAACCATTGAATAATAAAAAAATATCCACCGCTACCAAAATGAAGCCTAAAACAAAGAGTGTTTGCGCTACAGGAAAAAGAAATCCAAAAGGAAAACTGATCACAAAGCAGCCGATGATTCCTCCAAACAAAATGAAGAACCGATTGGTCAGATAAATATTTTTTAACAGTTCGATCAAAAGAAAACGATTTTTTATCGAGGCACCTCAATTTTTTTAAGAATATCATTGACCACTTCTCGGGCATCATATCCTTCCATCTCCCGTTCGGGAGTAAGAATAATCCTGTGATTTAACACCGGGTAGGCAACGTATTGAATATCATCTGGCGTAACAAATTCACGACCTCTCATCGCGGCAATAGCTTTTGATGATTTCATGATTGCCAGTGAAGCCCGAGGGGAAGCACCAAGGAATAAATCTCCGTTATTTCGGGTATTGTGTATTATTGCCGCAATGTATTCGAGTAATTCTTCTTTAATAAAAACCTGTTCGATCAGATCTTGACAGCTTTTTAGTTCATGAGTAGAAAAAACAGCTTCTACTTCCTCACGTATTTTAAGTTTAAAATCGTTTTTAAAGTGCTTTAAAATCTCAATTTCTTCTTCAAGGCTTGGGTATTGCATATTTATTTTAAAGAGGAAACGATCCAGTTGTGCTTCCGGTAATTTGTAGGTCCCTTCCTGCTCAATCGGGTTTTGTGTAGCGATGACAAAGAAAGGAAATTCCATAAGATGCGTTTCTCCATCAATAGTCACCTGAAGTTCTTCCATCACTTCAAAAAGAGCAGATTGCGTTTTTGCAGGAGCTCTGTTAATTTCATCTATCAATACAATATTCGAAAAAATGGGCCCTCGATTAAAGGTGAATTCTGATGTTTTGAGATTGAAAACGGTGGTTCCGATTACATCGGTGGGCATCAAATCCGGAGTAAACTGGATTCTTGAAAAATCAACGCTAATGGTTTGAGCCAAAAGATTGGCAGTAAGTGTTTTTGCAATTCCAGGAACACCTTCAATAAGTACATGGCCACCAACAAACAAAGCTGCTAAAAGTAAATCCATGGGTTCATCCTGACCAATAATTACTTTACCGAGTTCGCCTTTGATTTTGTCAGCAGCCTCCACTACTTCCCTGAGATCCAGCTTGTTCTGTTGCCATTGGCTTTCCTCCTGATGATCTATAACGGTTTGAGGTGGTACCTGAATTTCTTCTTCTTCAGGATTTCCGTTTTCTTCTTGCGGCAGATCGTTTTCAAAGTTTTCGTTAATTTCGTCGATACTCATATAAATTGATTTAAAAATATTTTCTTTAAAAAATCTTTATTTTCTGTTTTTATAAAATTTGTCCATTTCAAGATGATAATCGATCATTGTTTTTTCTGAAACAAAGCCACTCTTTTTAATATTCTGGTACATCATCACAATTTTATTGATCACATTTTCTGGTACTTCGGAACGCAAACTTAAGTTACTGATAAATGTCTCATCAAGTTGTTTAGTTGGAATATTATAGCGATCTCTAACATAAGAAAGAAGGAGTTTCATTTTTTGGAGGCACAACTTTTTATGATCATTTTGTAAAAAATAAAGCCTTCCAATGGTAGAAATAAACTCAAGTGAAGTATTAGTGTTTACATCCATCACAGGTATGATACGTTGCTTGCGCTTTGCACGAAACAGAAGATAGAGCAATCCAGTTGCTAATGCAAGATACCAGGCCCAGGCTAGAGAGGGTTGTTTTAAAATATAAGAAAGAGGACCCTCATGGCTCAATCGACTATTCGGACTGTAAGTAGCCATTTGGTTTCTTCGTCGGCTGATATCTTCCTGCACACGACTGTATTTATCCCAATAAATCGGACCATCACTGAGGTGCGAGAATATTTTATTTGCATAACTTAATCCTTGCTTTTTAAGCAGCTGGATATTTGAAAAAGCAATTGGAGTAGTGTGCAAATAAAAGGCGCCTTTTCCATAATTCGCTTTTGCAAAGTTGGCGTATTTACCGTTTATATTTCCCAAAGCGACAAAGCTGTAGTCCGCTTCACAAAAATAGATGCTGTCGATATATTGCCATTGATATTGATAAAGTTTGTCGCGGTAAAGAAAGTTATATTCAAAGCCATATTGGTCTTTTAAATCAGAATGCATTAGGTTTATTGAAACCAAACTGTCTTTCAGATTGACATAATCATCCCAATAATTGCCATTACATTTCTCAGAATAAACTCCGTACATCAGATCGTAAGGGATTGATTTACTGGAAATAAAAGCTGTGTTTCCGACGGCTACAAAAGCGAGTAATTGTTCGACATCAGAACTGTCCATGTACAAACCTTCACCGATAAAAACAAAATTTGCGGGTTGACCGGAGGGCTCGATTTTCTCCGGAGCCAAATCATCAAAAATACTTTTGGAAACATCCAATAATTCGTGATCAGGAAAGTAGTCTTTTAATAGGTTGTAAACGATAAAAGTGCCATAAGGAGATTTATTGGACTCCTTATAATTTTCATCCCAGTTATAGCGATCTTTGCTACTTCTAAATATGATAAAAATAGTAAGTATCAATAATGCTGCGATGCCAAAAATTATAAATGGACGTTTGTCGGTCATTAATAAATGTTAATCAATTTCTATTGCTGTAGCTTTGGCTTGAGTTGTTTTTATAAGTTGCTCGAATTTTGGTTTAATCGAAAGATATTCTTCCTCATCAAGATGCTCCTGACCATACCATACCCGTTCAAATATTTGTGTAACTTCTCTGAAGGGATTAAACAAAGCTGTTGAACGAATCTCGCTGAGATAGTTTCTGTTTGTTTTATCACGTTTCCATTTTATCATTTTTGAAAGGGACAGTTCTTTAATAATTGTCAGGTAATAAAGTCTGATGGCTAAAGCATATTGTTTTTCTTCTACAGCTTCACGGATGAATTTTTCAAGATCAGTCTCATGAAAATGCTCTTCTATTTTTTCTATTGAAAAGTTGTTGGAAGATGAGATTTTGCGACTTCGGGGAGCAAAAATATTACCAGCGCTCAGCATATTTATTAACAAAACGACGATTACCACAACCACGATGATAATAAACAATACCTGAAAAGCACTCGCCCAAAAAGCATTATTCCATCCGCTGCTGCTGGATTGAGATAAATTATTATTGGCATTCGGGGTGGTCTGCGTAGAATCAAATGCTTCATCGTAATCTTCAACGAACTTTTCTGAATAGTCAAAATCTTTAGTCAGGTCTTTCCATTTTTGTTCGTCAAACTTTCTTTCTTCAATGGTGGATTTAAAATATTCTTGTTTTGGACTAGTCGATTGCCCGATTGCATAAGCCAAAGCAAATAAAGCAATAAATAGAAAGTAATATTTTAAAGATAATTTCATTCAAAAATTTTAACGGTAACATCAAAAAGGTTAAAGGAGATACAATCAATTAGCAGGACAAAAAGCCAATTTTAAAACACCAATCATCCCTCCACTTCCATACCTTGGATTAGTTTTTCGCCTCCAATATATTTAATTTTTTCTTTTAAACTTGGTGCTTCCTCAATCTCTAACAAAGTAAAATATTGTAAACTTTGACCAATCATCATCATGCTGAAAATAAGACTAATGAAAAATACTGAAGTGAATGCCAGCAGAACAGATAAGAATTGATCCATGGCGTCTTTATTTAAAGAAAGATTCCAGCCAATCACATCAAAATAAAACCAAATCAGACCTGTATCTATAAAGGTATAAAACAAGATTCCGGTTAAATAATAAATAAAAAACAAGCTTAATATTCTACCATAATTATTACTGACAAGAGAGAATGTTCGACCCACACTTTGTAATATTCCGCTTCTTTCCCAAACAGTGATATAAATCCATAATAGCAATATCGGAAGGATAAAAAAAAGTAGGAAAAAGGTATACCAACCATCTGTCATCATGATAAATTGAAAAAGGGATACTGGTACCATGATTTTAAAGAAGTTAAAAACATGATTAAGCCATTTTTCATTCCCACTTTCGGGATCTGCGTCTTTTATCAATAAAGTGACAGGAACAAAAGCCACTAAAGAAAATATGATAATATTGAAAAAGGGTAAAAAAGGAATACGGTGATGAATAAAATATTGCCCAACCACACCCAGGCCTCCAAATATTTCATCGGGATGAGAAAACAACTCACCTTCCTGATTGTGAACAGTAGCAAAAGTTGCCAGGCAAAAAAGCAATCCAGCCGCTACAGCAGTTAAGCCAATTTGACGGAGATACTTTTTAAAGAATATAAAAGTATTGGAAAAGATTTCGCTGGAACTTCTAATTCTATCAAAATCAATTTTTTGTAAAGCATCAGGAGGCAACCGGGTATCTTTGATTTCTCTTTTAAATCCATTGCGGGCTTTTACAACAGGAAGGATGACAAAATATCCGATTATAAAAAACAAACAAACCAGGATAAAAAGTGCACGAATAAAATCAGGGGTTTGTGTATATCGGGTGAGATACCCTTCGATGAAACCTGCCAGAATAATTATTGGCGCAATGCCCATCATCAATTTTAGTCCCCTTCTTGCAGATATTTGAAAAGCCTGGAGTCGGGTAAGTGTTCCTGGAAAAACAAGCCCCCTACCCATCGTCATTCCCGCAGCTCCGGCAATAATAATAGCTGATATTTCCAGCGTTCCGTGGGTCCAAATAGTAAGAAAAGACTCCCAGAATAATCCTTTATCAATAAAGAAATACTGAAAAGCACCAACCATAACGCCATTGCTAACCAAGATAGCTCCAGAGCCAATGCCAAAGAATACGCCTAAAACGAAAGTAAAAAAAGCAACGTAAAGATTATTGGCTGTAATGCCAAGCGACATACCAAACTCACCGCGCTGCTTGTAAACAGCCATGGGGTCACCGGATTCGATGTTTTCAATAGTCATGTCCACATAACTATCACCCAGAATGACACGCGGAAAATCAGGATCCATTGCACTTGAAAACGCGCCTATAGCAAATGCTAATAAAAATAGGAATAAGGAAAACCGAAATTCTTTTTTCGCGTTATAGACTAGTTGTGGTAACTCATCTGTCCAAAAATAGATCAGTCTGCTCCATTGTGTTTTTTTGTTTTTATAAATGCTATAAAATATTTGTTGAGCAAGATTATTGAGGTATACCCGGACAGATCTGTTGGGATAAAAAGTGCGTGAATAAGAAAGATCGTCTGTTATCTGGATAAAAAGATTGTTTAATTTGTCAGGGTCTCTATCTTTGTAGTCCAAAGTTTTCTCAAATTCTTTCCACTTTTCTTTATTTTGCTTTATAAATCCTGTTTCACGCATGAAGCTTTATTTTTTCAGTAACAATCTTTTTGATATAGAGTTGAAAGATCACATGTTATTAAATTTTTTGTATAAAAACAAACAAATAATAAAGACCGGAAACAAATTCAGAAATTGATGCAAACAATCGAGATCAGAACCACTCAGAATGTAACGATAGAATATGAATTAGCCTCTCTTCGGGAACGATTTTTTTCCTTTTTTATTGATGTACTGATTGTAGGTTCGTTCTATTTTGCTTTGGTGATGGTACTGTCAAGTATTGGAAGTATCTTATTTGAAAATCCAGGACTGATAAGTTTAATGTTGATTGGAATGTTCATTTTTTATCAGCTTCTTTCAGAAATATTAGCGGATGGGCAATCCTGGGGGAAAAAAGCAATGGGTATCAAAGTAGTTCGGCTTGACGGCAAAGAACCTAACTTAAGCGATTACTTGTTGAGAGCGGTCTTTCATATCATTGATTCGATTATGTCATTAGGCGTTTTAGCCGCACTGATGATCAGCTCCTCCAATAAAAATCAGCGGCTTGGTGATATGACCGCAAATACTACCGTTATTCGAATTAAGTTTAATCTGCGGTTTCGATTGGAAGATATACTGAAAATTAATACAATTGAAGATTATGAACCGACTTATCCGGAAGTTCGACGCCTAAGTGAGAAAGATATGTTATTGATTAAAACGATCATCTCAAGGTATCGTAAATATCGAAACAAAGCGCATCAGGAAGTCATCGATGAGTTGGTTGGAAATTTAGTTCGGCAGCTAGATATTTCCGAAACTCCAAGAGATAAAATTGCCTTTTTGAAAACTTTGATTAGAGATTATATAGTGTTGACACGATAAAAGAAAAATGCATAAAAAAACAAGAACGGTAGTTCAAAATGTTAAAATAACAGGGATAGCTGATAGAGGGCGCGCTGTGGGAAGAGCAGAAAACGGACAAGTTATTTTTGTAGAGGATGTCGTCCCTGGTGACATTGTGGATGTTTTGGTATTAAAAGATAAAAAAGGATTTAAAGAAGGTATTCCTCATCATTTTCGTAAATATTCAGAAAACAGACAGGAAGCTTTTTGCCAACATTTTGGTATTTGTGGAGGATGCAAATGGCAAAACCTCGCTTACGAAACACAATTGGAACACAAGGAAATTGTCGTTGAAAATGCCATGAAACGAATTGGTAAAATCCAAATTGGAGAAATTCTACCCATCGTTCCGGCGATTGAAACTCAATATTATCGCAATAAACTGGAGTTCACCTTTTCCAACAAAAAATGGCTCACAAAAGAAGAAATTGCCAAAGGAACTTCCAACTACAAGAATGTTCTTGGCTTTCATCGACCTCGTGCTTTTGATAAAATCGTCGATATTGAGCATTGTTATTTGCAGGCTGATCCTTCCAACGAAATACGCAATACCATCCGGGATATCGGACTTGAATCAGATCTAGAATTTCTGGACCTGAACGCAAAGCAGGGTTTCCTTCGTCACCTTCTATTACGCATTACCACCTTAAATGAAATCATGCTGATCGTGAGTTTTTTTGAGGAGGATGAACAAAAAAGAACCTCTTTTCTTGATACAATTTTGGAGCGATTTCCGAAGCTTAATTCTCTGCATTACTGTATTAATCCAAAAGAGAATGATTTCATATTAGATCTGGATATTCATACTTATCATGGGAAAGGATATATTGAAGAAAAACTTGGGGATGTCAAATTCAGAATTGGACCTAAATCTTTTTTTCAAACGAATACCAAACAAGCTGTTCAACTTTTTGACAAAGTTGTTGAATTTGCCAGCCTTACCGGAAATGAAAACGTATATGATCTTTATACTGGAATTGGAAGCATTGCCTTGTATATCGCAAAATATTGTAAGCAGGTCGTAGGGATCGAAGAGGTGGGTTCGGCTATAGAAGATGCACAGGAAAATTCAAAACTGAACGGATTTGATAATACTATTTTCTATGCAGGGGATGTTAAAAATATACTCTCCCCAAAATTTTCGGAAAAGCATGGGAAGCCGGATCTGGTCATTACCGATCCTCCTCGAGCAGGAATGCATGAAGATGTTGTGAAATTATTATTGCTGCTGGAAGCGCCGAAGATTGTTTATGTAAGTTGCAATCCGGCTACTCAGGCCAGAGATTTAAGGTTGCTTTCCGAAAAATATGAGATCGTAAAACTACAGCCCGTCGATATGTTTCCGCATACTCATCACGTTGAAACAGTTGCACTGCTCCAGCTGAAACCTAAGAAAGGCGTTCAAAACTGGCTGAATTGGTTGGAATCATCGAAAAAACAGTCTCCAAAGAAATAATCTTTCGAAAAAAGCGGATATTTGTTGTGAGAAAGCAAAGCGTGTTTTAAAAAGAGTTGACAATTTTAAGCAAGCCTAAAAAATATCTTATCGATTATTTAGTCTAATAAAATGCAGAAAGAACAAGATTTAATGATATTAGAAGAAGAGTTAAAACCCTATAAACGACTTCTTGGAAGTGTTGCTGACACAATTATGGAACAGGATGTTTCTTCCTATCCTGTTTTTGTATTACACCGCGATGCGATTGAAGTAGGCATTCCACTTAATACAGAAGATATTGTTGGAGAATGGTCTGTAAATGCCTCTTCTTTGGAAGAATTTGTTGCCAAACAGCTTGTCCTTACTGAGAAGATCGATGAATTTAAATCGGTTTATAAAGATCCTACCGCGTTTTTGTGTCTATTCGTTGTTGACAAAAGTGGTGCAACTTTTGTCTTTATACCTAGAACCTGATAATAATACCCGCCCAAATTGGCATTAATTTAGAGAATATATTATTTTGTAAAAACCATCTATTTTGGAGCAGAATTATTTCATTGATGATAGTGAGCAGACATCTCGTGACTTTGGTAATGAGGAATCTACTATGTATGAAGAAATTTCAAATTTCGAAAGCCACAATAAGATTTTACTTATTGAGGACAATCCGGGTGATGCTCGTCTCGTAGAATTGCTTTTAGCAGAGTCTGATCTGCTCAATTGTAAAATCACCAACAAGACGACTTTGGCTGATGGTATTGCCGCGCTTGAAGGTAATGACAGTTTTGCTGCTATTCTTTTAGATTTAACACTTCCGGATAGCCGTGGTTTTGAAACTTTAGAACATCTACTCGAACGTTTTCCTGACAACAATGTCATTGTCCTAACAGGTCTTTCTGATAAAAATTTAGGAGTGAAAGCAGTAAAGGCTGGAGCTCAGGACTTTTTGATCAAAGGGGCCTTCGATGCAGATTTACTTGCAAAGTCGCTTCGCTACTCTATCGAAAGAAGTAGTGTTTTAAAAAGATTAGAAGAGACACAGCGATTATCTCATATCGGCAATTGGGAATTTGTTCCTGATACCAAAGAGTTTTCAGCTTCCGATGAAGTATATAAACTTTTCGGACAAAACATCCAAAAAAGCTCTTCATTGATAGATGAACTAAAAGCAATAGAGCCAGCTTTTCAAATATTTGACGAAATTCATACTGAAACACTTGCTGAAATAACGGTTAAGAAAGATATTAAAATTCAGCTTTCAAATGGTGAAACGCGCTACGTTTACATTCAATGTAGAATTAATACCACCGCAGATAGTAAGTTGGCCTTAAATGGAATCATTCAAGATATTACAGAAAGAAAACTTGCCGAACAAGAGCTCGTTAAAAGTCAGGAACGTTATCAGGATGTTTTTAATAAATCAAAGGATGCCATTTATATCTGTACACTAGATGGGCGATTGGTAGACTTCAATGAAGCAACAACCAGCCTGTTTGGTTTTAATCATGACGAACTGAAAGCTCTCGAAGATATTCATACCTTATACGAACCGCTTGATTCAAGAGAGTCTTTTTTACAATTAGTAAAGTCAAAAGAAGCGGTCAAAGACTATGAACTAGAGGTGGTCTGTAAAAATGGAGAAAGAAGATACTGTATAATTACTGCCACGATATTAGAAGCGGAAGATTTTGTAGGTTATAATGCTATTATTAGAGATATCACAGAAAGTAAGCAAGCTGAAGAAATGCGTAAAGCACGAGATTTGGCAAGGCAATCATCCAAAATGAAAGAGCAATTTATTGCGAGTATCAGTCATGAAATGCGTACCCCGATGAATGCTATTTTGGGGATGAGTAATCTATTAATTCAGACAGATCTTAACGAAGAACAAGACAATTATATAAGTTCTGTCAAACAATCTTCAGAAATTTTACTCGGCATCATTAATGATATTTTAGAAATATCAACCCTTCAAAATGGGAAAATAGCATTTGAAGATAAAAACTTTGACCTCTATCAGGTATTGTCCAATATGGTCAATGTGATGCAATATAAAATTAACGAGAAAGATCTCGGGTTTAAGCTTAATATCGAACCCGATGTTCCTAAATATATCATTGGTGATAAACTTCGATTGAATCAAATCCTTTACAACCTCGTTGGAAATGCAGTAAAATTTACGGATACTGGTTTTGTTAAAGTAACAGTGAAAAAACTACAGGAAAAAAGGGAAACCATCCATTTAAGCTTTGAAGTAGAAGATTCGGGGATAGGAATACCTGGAGATAAACTGGAAGCAATATTTGAAACTTTTACAAGAATTCGTCAAAAGGAACGATTATATGAAGGGACCGGACTGGGGCTTTCCATTGCAAAAAATCTTGTTAACCAACAAGGTGGAAGGATAGGAGCGAAAAGTGAACTTGGGAAAGGCTCCTTATTTTATTTTGATATGGTTTTTAGAAAAGGACAAATTTCTAATATTGAAGCACCATCCAATCCAACAGTTGAAGACAATAAAATAAGTGATGATTTAGCAATAAACATTTTGCTGGTTGAAGACCATAAAATGAACCAATTGGTAGCTTGCAAAACACTTGAAAAGAAATGGAAGAATATCAAAATTACTATCGCCAATAATGGACAGGAAGCCATTGATATTTTAAAAGAACACAAAGATTTTGATATCATTTTGATGGACATACAAATGCCCGTTTTAGATGGATACGAAACGACCCAATATATTCGCAATGAAATGCCTCCCGAAGTTGCGAAAATTCCAATCCTTGCGATGACAGCACATGCGCATATTGCAAAAGATGATAAATTTAAGGAATATGGAATGGACGATTACGTGTTAAAACCTTTTGAACCTCAACAGTTATTCGAAAAAATTACTCATTATTCTCAACTTTGACCCATGAATGTGAAAATCTATAAATACATCAATCTTGATTATATGGATATGATGTCAGACGGCGATGAATCCATGAAAAAAATCATGTTGGAAATGTTGTTAGAAGAACTTCCTCAGGAAATCAAGAAAATG
The DNA here is from genome assembly GCA_963793295.1 of uncultured Saprospiraceae bacterium. Classification (GTDB taxonomy): domain Bacteria; phylum Bacteroidota; class Bacteroidia; order Chitinophagales; family Saprospiraceae; genus JAHDHW01. The sequence continues at coordinate 573,954 of CAWBZX010000013.1, forward strand.
ACAGAATTGTTAGAACAGGGAAATTGGGAAATGCTCAGCTCAGTTAGCCATAAAATGAAATCTACCCTGGCATTTGTTGGTAATGAAGAAATGACCAACGCCAACAAGCAAATTGAGGAAATAGCTAAATCCGAACCTGTTTCGAATTCTCTCAAAAGCTTAATTAATGAGCTTGAGAGATTATGCCCAATGGCGATTACAGAATTGAAAGAGGAGTTCTCAAAACTTTAATCAGCGATTAAAAATAACTAACTGCTTGATTTAGTCTCACAATAACATTTCAATATATCTTTATATCTTTATGCGCTTGTGCTTCACAAAGTGATGCAAGTCGTTTTTCTGTTTTTTGTTGAGCTGTAAGGATATTTTTATGAAAATTCTGATATGTGAAGATGAAGAAATCATGTTAACTGCTTTGGAGTTTCGACTACGGAAGCAAGGTTTTGAAGTATCACTTGCCGAAAATGGAAAGATAGCTTTAGAAAAAATAAAGATAGAAAAGCCTGATTTGGTTGTGGCAGACATTATGATGCCATTTGTAACCGGGCTTGAGCTGATTGAATTTGTCAGAAAAGATATGCGCAATGCTTTACCGATTATCGTAATCTCCGCATTGGAGCATGAAGATATTGTCCTTGAAGCTTTCCGATTAGGCGCTACTGATTTTATTACAAAGCCTTTCAAACCCAATGAGCTCATTTTGCGGATCAAACGAATTTTCCAGGAAATCGACATGGCTTGATATGTTTGAAAACCACTTAACCAAAAGACCATCTTAACTTTAGCTCTATTATGAAAGGAATTATTTTAGCCGGTGGACTCGGAACCAGACTTTATCCGTTGACTTTGGCAGTAAGTAAACAGCTTATGCCCGTTTATGACAAACCAATGATTTATTATCCTTTATCAACATTGATGTCTGCGGGAATCAGAGAAATTCTGATTATTTCTACTCCTGAAGATCTTCCCAATTTTGAAAAACTACTGAAGGATGGAAGCGAAATCGGTTGCAAGTTTTCCTATAAAGCACAATACGAGCCCAGGGGGCTTGCCGAGGCTTTTGTTTTAGGTGAAGAATTCATCGGTGATGATAGTGTGGCCTTGATCCTTGGTGATAACATTTTTTATGGAAATGGTTTGAAAGAACTTTTACAGGAAAGTGCCAATCCTGATGGCGGAATCGTCTTTGCCTATCGGGTTGCTGATCCTGAACGATATGGCGTTGTAGAATTTGACGAAGATTTTAATGCGATTAGTATAGAAGAGAAACCTGTAAGACCTAAATCTAATTATGCGGTTCCTGGCTTATATTTTTATGATAACAGCGTCATCGAAGTGGCGAAAAACTTAAAACCAAGTGCCAGAGGTGAATACGAAATTACAGATGTCAACAAATATTACTTATCTCAAGGGAAACTCAAAGTTGGTGTACTGGGCCGTGGTGTTGCCTGGTTGGATACAGGTACCCATAAGTCATTAATACAGGCAGGGCAATTTATCGAAGTGATCGAAGACAGGCAGGGTCTGAAAATTGGATGTATTGAAGAAGTAGCACATGAAATGGCATTTATAGATGATACCCAACTCGAATACCTTGGTAACAAATATATCAAAAGTGGTTATGGTGAATACTTGCTCAATATTCTGAAAAAAGAGATTTGAATAAACGCTAACGAAGCAGCTTGTAATTTTTATACTCACCAATCCTATAACCAGTCCATTTTTCGACGATTCTCGAAAACTGTTCTTTTACAGACAATTTGCGTTTTGTTGGATCAAATGAAAATTTCCAATTCGTTTGCTTGATTCGCTCCTGTATAACTTCAGGATGTGTCCCTTCAAAAAGTTTTAAGGAGTCAACCTGTGAATAATCAAATTCATCATCATCGGATACATGCTGGCTAACCCACAGATCGCTATGCCAAAGTTTATTAAAATTTTGTTGTTTTAGTTGTTGTTGTCTAGGGTTTTTTACCCAGCCATAGTGATGAATATAGGCGTTTATGGGTTTAACATGTAGCTTCTTCCCATGTTTTCGGAAGCCTTGAGCATCTTTATAGGACCGGATACTTTTGTCATTTCTTATGATGCGGACTTCATGACGATACCATTTTCTGGAATTACCAACATAATCATAAGAACCATAGAAATGCCGGTATTTAAAAAGTAATCCCTCGACCCGCAAATCATCTTTGTATTGGAGCATAGCGTGTTTTACTTCATCAAAATACTTTTCATGCAAAACTTCATCACCTTGTATGTAAAAGCACCAATCCGCAGTTGAATCGATAGCATCAAAAGCCTTGTTTGTCTCTTCAGCAAGTACAAATCCTCCTTCTCGTAGATTTTCATCCCAGGTTGTTTCAATGATTTTTACTTTTTTAGGATCAATAGAAGATACGAGTTCCAAAGTATTGTCTTCTGATTTTCCAACAGCGACAACCACTTCATCGCATAGTGGTAAAATGGATTGAATAGCTTCTACAATCGGGTAGTCATATTTTATCGCATTCTTTATAAAAGTAAATCCAACTATCCGCATGTTGTAAGTTTAAAAATTTAGTATTTTTCGCAAAAATGACAATAACCAGTTTAAAGGAGGTAGAACTATCCACTTCTTTTTTCGTAAAATTAAAATTACACTAAAAATACTTTTCCATTTATGAAAAGATTGAAATGGTTGCTTCGCAGAATATTTTTGGTTTTTATTTTAATCATTGCGGGAATAATGGTTTTCAAAACCATCTCCTACAATTCAAAACAAGTAAATATTCCTTTAATAGAAGCTATTCCGATAAATGATGAAGCTATTAAAAACCTTTCCGAAGTAGTTCAAATCACTACGATTTCCTATGAGGATCGAATTGATACAGCAGCTTTTTTGACTTTTAAAAATCATCTCGATTCTAATTTTATTTTAGTTGATTCACTACTTGAAAAAACCATTGTTAACGATTTCAGTATTGTATATAAATGGCCCGGGAAAAATCCGCGATTAAATCCTATTCTGTTGTTGGGGCATATCGATGTAGTTCCGGTTGAAAAAGAGAGTTGGGAGGTGTGGACGCATCCGCCGTACAGTGGGTTGGTTAGCGATGGATTCATTTGGGGTAGAGGTACATTGGATGACAAAGTGAGTATTTTGGGGATTCTGGAAGCGATAGAATTATTATTAAAGGAGGATTACCAGCCAGAGCGAACCGTTTATTTGGCATGTGGGCACGACGAAGAAATTGGCGGTTTTAATGGAGCCAAAGCAATTGCCAGAATGTTTGAGCAACAAGGGTTAAGCTTTGAGTATGTTTTGGACGAAGGCATGTTATTGATTGAAGATGCTTTACCAGGCCTATCAAATCCTGTTGCTTTAATCGGGACTGCTGAAAAAGGTTATACGACGCTCAAACTAACGGCACGCCTTGCAAGTGGAGGACATTCCTCTATGCCTCCAGCTGAAACGGCTATTGGAATCTTGAGTAAGGCGATTTTGAAATTGCAGGATAATCCTTTTCCTTCAAAAATAGAAGGGCCGATCGAATCACTCTTCGACTATGCTGGTCCCGAAATGAGCCTTCCGATGAAAACTATATTTGCAAATAGATGGCTAACGGAAGGCTTGCTGACCTGGCAATTATCCGGAGCACCTACAACCAATGCGCTAATTCGTACAACCGTTGCACCAACAATTCTTCAAAGCGGGATAAAAGACAATGTGTTGCCTTCTGAAGCTACTGCAATAATTAATTTTAGGATTGCACCAAATGAGACGACTCAATCGGTTCTGGATTATGTGAAAAATACGATAGATGATACCCGGGTTGAAGTTGTGAGTGGAAATGTAAAATATAGTAGCGAGCCATCGCCAATATCAGATACCGATTCGTTTGGGTATCGGGTTATTGAAAAAACGGCCCATGAAATTTTTTCAGATATCATCGTTGCACCCACTTTAGTTTTAGCAGCCACAGATAGTCGTCATTATATTGGTGTTTCAAAAAATATTTACCGTTTTTTACCCTTAAGAATGACTAAAGAAAATACAAAGAGGATTCATGGAATTGATGAAAGAGTTGGTATTGAAGATTATAAAAATGCGATTCGATTTTATCACCAGCTTTTAAAGAACAGTTGTAAATGATCAAGAGATCAAGAGATCAAGAGATCAAGAGATCAAGAGATCAAGAGATCAAGAGATCAAGAGTTAAGAGGTTAGAAGGATAGTGGGCTTCTGACAACTGACAACTCGCTACTTGTGTCAGGAATAGCGGGGGTGGCCATTATCCTTTCCCAACAATTTCATTTCGGGTCATCCATTGATTTATATTTTCTTTTTTGATAGCCGTAGCAATTAAATCCGGAAATTGGTTAGGCGTACAAGCAAATGAAGGGATATCAAAATTGGCAAGTTTTCCTGCATTCGATTTATCAAATGAAGGAGCTCCTTCATCATTGAGCGCAAGTAAGGTGACAAATGAAACACCGGAAGCTTTGATGGATGCTACGCGTTTTATCATTTCATTTTCATTACCTCCTTCGAATAGATCAGAGATTAGGATCAAAATAGTTTCTGCCGGATTCGAAATCAGTTTTTCAGCATAGATTAAAGCTTTGTTGATATCTGTTCCACCTCCAAGTTGCGTAGAAAAAAGTAACTCAACAGGATCGTCCAACTCTTCGCTGAGGTCAACCACTGCGGTATCAAAAACAACCATATGTGTTTTCATAGAACGAAGAGAAGCCATCACGGCACCAAAAATACCGGCGTAAACCATTGAAGCAGCCATTGATCCACTTTGATCGACAAGCAGTATGATGTTTTTCAAAGACTGATTTTTTTTTCCAAAGCCTATTAAATGTTCAGGAATAATCGTTTTTAAATCTTGCTGATAAGTTTTTAGGTTTTTTAATATCGTACGATTCCAATCGATTTCATTGTACCTAGGTCGACGATTTCGAACGGCGTGGTTTAATGCCCCTTTAATTGCTTGCTGCATAGGATTTTTAATTTTTTTCTCAATTTCCTCAACCACTCTTTGGACTACAATTTTTGCAGAAACTCTTGTTTTTTCGGGCATTACTTTGTTTAAAGAAAGTATTGTAGCTGCAAGGTTGACATCAGGTTCGGCTGATTCGAGCAATTCCGGTTCCATTAACATTTGCTTTAAGCCAATTCGCTCCAATGCGTCTTTTTGTATGATTTGTACCACAGTTTTTGGAAAATATTTTCGGATATCTCCTAGCCAAGTATTCACATTTGGAGAAGAATTGCCCAAACTTCCTTTTCTTTCATTATCATAGAGCGCTTCTAATATCTGATCAATCCGATTCATTTCTCCATCGAGTTGAATATCGTCAGCCGGATTGGCTTGACTGCCTAATATAAGCCGCCATTTTCTTAATCTTTCTTCCATAATTGAAACCCCAAAATAATTAATATACAGGTATTATTTTAAATAATTCTTTGTATCAATTTTAATTATCTTGCACTCTTTTTGTAAACCCTTTAAAGGGTGTCTTGTTATCAGGAACATTATCTATGATAAAGCGCCGGTGAAAAAAGAAATTCGAGATAATTTTGATGAAGAACAGCGCGAAGTACTTAGGTCAATTCGACTATCGCGCATTATCCTGCCAATCATACTTGGAGTGGGAGTCGTTGGTTATTTGTTTTGGCGGCAATATGATCCTGAAGATTTTGTAAATATTAATTGGACCCGGCATACAGCATTTTGGGTTGGCATTTCATTTTTATTTTTAATCATTCGCCATTTAGCTTACGCTACACGTTTGAGAATCCTTTCTGGTAAGGAATTCAGTTGGAAAAAATGCATAGAACTGATTTTTATTTGGGAATTTAGTTCCGCGGTTTCTCCTACCAGTATTGGTGGTTCGGCAGTGGCATTATTTGTCTTAGCGCAAGAAAAATTATCGACTGCAAAAACAACCACAATTGTTCTTTATACAGCCATTTTAGATACGATTTTCTTTCTTTCTACACTTCCGATTTTGTTTTTTATTTTTGGACCGGATATTATCCGTCCCGGTATGCAAGGATTCAATGATATTGATGGATGGGGATATACTTTTTTGGGAGCGTATGTGCTGATGTTTATTTATGGTACGTTGTTTTTTTATGGCATGTTTATCAATCCGTTGGCCATGAAAAAGTTAATTGTTGGTTTTACAAGGATTGGTTTTTTGAGAAAATACAGGCATCAGGCAGTCGATCTTGGAAACGATCTTATCACGGCTTCCAAAGAGATGAAATTGGAAAATTGGAATTTCCATTTAGGTGGATTTCTATCTACAGCTACTGCATGGTCTTGTCGGTTTCTGTTGCTCAATTGCCTTGTCATTGCTTTTGTAGATACCATTCCTTTGGATTTTAGTACACAAATTCGCTTATATGCACGATTAGAAACGATGTTTGTAATTATGGCATTTAGCCCAACACCAGGCGCTGCAGGATTTGCAGAATTAGTGTTTTTTGGGTTTATAAAAGATTATGTACCAATTCATGGGGTAGCACTAATAATTGCTTCAATTTGGCGACTATTTACTTATTATGCTTATTTATTGATTGGAACGATTGTTATCCCAAACTGGATTAGAAATATTCTTAATGAACGCAAAAAGAGAAGGCTTGAAAAAGAACTGGAAGAGGCAAAAAAGGAGCTATAAATAATCTGCAAGCAAAGCAATTTTAATAGCATTCTTTTTATCATCTCGTTCGTCCAGTAGTTCTTTAGCATAGTTGTGCAACTGTGCTCTGAAATCATCCTGTTCTAAAATCTGTTTTACCCTTTCGTCAGATTCAATGATTTGAAGGATATCTTCTTTTTCAGGTAACGTAGTTAATCCGGCAAGTTGCCCAAGGTTGTTGCCAGTAAGGATTGTACTGGTTTGAATGCTTGTCGGAAGTTGATCAAAACCAACGCCGATTTCATTTACGGATTGCACAATGGTATGGATAGCTGGTCCACTGGCTCTCACATAATAAGCCCGTCCCATACGCCCCATCAAATCTATTTTGTGAGGATCAATTCGATTTCTATCGTCTATCACGTTTTCATCGATGTGCATCCTTAAAACATCACAAATAATAAGATGGCCGGCTCCACCGCCTTCGCCTAATGTAATGATATCCTTAACCCGACATTCCAGATGAGCCGGAGATTCTTTAACCCGGAAAGGTTTAACAAGATCTGAAGGTATTGGCGTAAGTCCCGTTTTTTCAAACTCACTGATTTTTGTAGGAAACGAAACACTGGCTAGCGCCATTTGCCGTACAATATTGTAGTTTACCACATTGATAACCACCTCTCCTGTTTTGCGGACATTGTGGAGCGTATCTTTTGTGGAATTATCTGCCACACGTCGATTTGAAGAAAAAACCAATATGGGCGGATTTGAGCTAAAGCAATTAAAAAAACTGTATGGCGCAAGGTTGGCATTTCCTTCTTCGTCAATTGTACTTGCAAAAGCGATAGGTCTCGGAGCAACACATCCTAAAAGGAATTGATGCAGGTCTTTAGTCGGGGTTTTCCCAGGATCAATGGTTAACATCTAATGATAGCTTGTTTTTAAAATCAAATAAAATCAGCACAATTTACAAACTTATTATGGTGAAATTCCTTATATAAAAGTGATATTTGCACAGTTTTTAAAAAAGAACAGGATGTTGAAAAAATATAGCTGGTTGATTTTTGCGATAATTGCCGGAGGTTTTATTATTGGGCAGTATATTTATAAACAGCCAAAATTTGTAAACGGAGAAATTGCTCTTGAATTTAGTGCGACTTTAAAAGATCAGCGTTCTTTCAAATTATCAGATTTAAAAGGTAAATATATCTTGCTTGACTTTTGGGGAAGCTGGTGTGGCCCTTGCAGAGCCCAAAGTAAACATCTGGTTGCACTGCATGAAAAATTTGGAAAGGCTCAATTTGAAAAAGCAGATGGTTTTCAGATAGTTAGCATTGGAGTCGAAACTAATGCTAATCGATGGGAGCGGGCTATTGTCAAAGATGGACTGAATTGGCCGTACCATATTTTAGATAAAGCAACAAGTTTGCGGTTTTTTGATTCCCCTATCGCCAACTTATACGGCGTCAAGGAATTACCAACCACTTATCTCATTAATGAAGATGGGATTATTATGGGAGTCAACTTGTCGTTTGAACAAATAGATAAGCTGCTGACTAACAGGTTAGTACAGGACTGACAAAATGACCTGATATATCCTGTGGCAGAGTAATTGATGCTTTGAAATAGCTAGTTATTCCTAATAAAAAATATTAATGTTTAAAAAAATAAAAGACATAATGAGCAAGAAGGAAAAATCGCCGGAAATGAATTCTGAAAAAATGGAGGACTCTTCGACAATTTTAGAGAATGAGACTCAGCCTAAGGCAGAAAATGCCGAAGAAATCAAAGTAAAAGACAAGAGAAAAAGTAAAAACCCAACTAAAGAAGAAAAATTGAAAGCAGAAATAAAGGAACTGAATATTCAGGTTGCGGAGCTAAAAGACAAATATATTCGCCTTTTCGCAGAGTTCGACAATTATAAAAAGCGAACAATAAAGGAAAAAGTAGACCTTATGAAAACGGCAGCGCAGGACACAATGTCAGCATTGCTGCCAGTTTTAGATGATTTTGACAGGGCAAAGAAAAACGCTGAAGATAAAAATACAGATGTGCAATTCGATGATGAAGGCGTTTTGTTGGTTTATAACAAACTATATAATTCCTTGATTCAAAAGGGGCTGCAACCAATGGATTCCAATGGCCAGGATTTTGACCCGGAATTACACGAAGCGATAACGGAAATTCCTGCTCCCAGTAAAGAAATGGTTGGGAAGGTCATTGACACCATTGAAAAAGGGTATTTATTAAAAGATAAAATAATTCGTCACGCAAAAGTTGTGGTCGGCAAATAATTAATGTGATTGATTTGGATCATTCAGTGCCGTTTAAAAGATAAATCCGACGTTTTGAATTTAGGAAGGTAATAGCTTAACCACCAAAGGAGAGAGAAGATAATCCTAATTCAAAAAATAAAAAGAGGATTCTATTTTTTGAACAATACTCAATAATTTAAAATCCATTTTCACCAATGAATAATAGAATGGCAAAAAGAGATTATTACGAAGTACTAGGTGTTGAAAAAAATGCTGATGCTTCAGAGATCAAGAAGAAGTATCGTAAAATCGCGATGAAATATCACCCGGACAAAAATCCTGATGATAAAAAAGCGGAAGAAAAATTCAAAGAAGCAGCTGAAGCTTATGAAGTGCTTAGTGATCAGGAGAAACGTGATCGATATGATCGTTATGGCCATGCTGCTGTGGGTGGCAATGCAGGCAGAGGCGGATTTAGTGGGGGGATGACCATGGAAGATATTTTCTCCCAGTTTGGTGATATTTTTGGGGAAGGCGGAAGCCCTTTTGAATCATTTTTTGGTGGAGGTCGATCCAGTGGTCGAAGAACACAAGGCCAACGTGGAAGCAATATCAGAATCAAAGTAGCATTAACTTTGGATGAAATTGCAAATGGGGTCACTAAAAAAATCAAAGTCAAAAAACAAGTCTCTTGCTCTACTTGTAGAGGTAGCGGTGCAAAAGATAGCAATTCTGTTTCAACTTGTTCCACTTGCCGTGGTAATGGATATGTCCGTCAGGTGAAAAGCACTTTTCTGGGACAAATGCAAACTACTGTTGCCTGTCCTTCTTGTAATGGTTCCGGTCAGACGATTACAGCAAAATGTAACACCTGTCACGGTGAAGGACGTACGATTGGTGAAGAAACGCTGGAAATTCCAATTCCTGCAGGAGCTGAAGACGGTATGCAATTGTCTATGAGAGGGAAAGGTAATTCCGGGATGAATGGCGGACCTTCAGGTGACTTGCTTATCAATATTGAAGAGAAAAAGCACGAATTTTTACAGCGAGAAGGGATGAATGTTATTTATGATCTCTATCTCAATTTTGCAGATGCAGCATTGGGAACTTCTGCGGAAGTACCGGTGATCGGAGGAAAGGTAAAAGTAAAAGTCCCTGCCGGAACCCAAAGCGGAAAAATATTTCGTTTGAAAGGTAAAGGGTTACCAGCGATTCAAAGTTATGGTCGCGGTGATCAACTGATTCACGTTAATATTTGGACGCCTAAAAAATTAAATGATCGAGAGCGTAAGCTAATGGAAGAGTTGAAAGGAATGCCAAACTTTAAACCTCAGCCCGGTAAATCCGATAAAGGCTTTTTTGATAAAATGAAGGATTATTTTGGTTAATCCTTTTAATTGAAATTGAAAAATGTTTTGCCACAAATACTTTTATTAAGTTTTGTGGCATTTTTTATTAAAAGCTTTTTTTAATCTCCATGAACCTTGCATCTTTGTGTGATTTCGCGCAAAAGTAATCTAATTCCTTAAAACTCATTTTAATGAAAAACCTTTTTCTGGCAGTTTCAATGCTTAGCGTTTTTACACTAATTAGCTGCGGGCCAAACTATATTTATGAACAAACTTTTGAAATAGCGAATACCGAATGGGCGTATAAAGATACTTTGGATTTTGAGGTCGAAATTTCAGATACGTTGGAAATTTACAATCTTTATCTTGATATCGAACATACTACAGATTATGCCAAGCAAAATATTTATATAATGATTTATACCCAGTTTCCGTCAGGAGAGCGAATTAAAGAGCGGGTTGCTATTGACTTTGCCGACAAAATGGGACAATGGTATGGAACCTGTAATAATTCGACCTGTCAATTACGGATCAATATTCAGCAAGGCGCTTTTTTTAATTTAGCCGGGAGACATCGTTTTACAATCGAGCAATATATGAGAATTAATCCCCTTCCAGGTATAAAAAGCATCGCATTTCGTATTGAAGATACAGGGCAGAAAAGAGATCTGAAAAACTAAACATTAAAATTATCATAACATTAAATTATATACTTATAAATAAAATACACCATTTGGTGTATAGATTCTGGCCTTAAAACAAGCTACTTTTGTATATGAATTGTTGAGAATTCATAATCCTCCTTTCCCCTTTTCCCCATTCTTCCCCTAATAGAATCTTACGAATTTTAACCAAAGACTGACTTTTTATGGAAATGCGAAATTTCATTTTCGGCGCCATTATATTATTTTACTATTCTGGTAATCCTCTTATCGATGTAAAATATTTAGCACTTGAAACGCTAACCGAAGAGATAAATACACACCATTTTGACGAAATAGCTCCTTGTATAAGTACGGATGGACAAACACTCTATTTTACAAGAGTTGGTTCTCCTGTGTTTGATAAAACACTAATTGAAGGAGGTGCCAATATATCAGAAATGTACGAAGGTTATGATTATGAGCGATACCTTTCTAATATTTATTCTATCCTGGCTGGAGAAAAAATTGTAAATCCCATCAATTCGGCTTACAATCAAGATATTTGGGTTGCTCGATCCATTAATATTGAATTTGATAAAGTCGAACACCCTGGATTTCCACTCAATAATGCATTGCCCAATAGCGTAAGTACTATTGACCCAACGAATCAGGACCTGATCGTCATCAACCAGTTTGTCGAAGGAGGAGGAATGCGTAAGGGATTTTCAAAAGTTGGTAGAGACGAAAATGGTAACTGGACTTTTCCTGAGCCTATTGAAATTAATAATTACCATAATTCAGGCCCTGATGTTAATGTGACGATGAGTTATGATGGTGAAGTTATGATCATGTCTTTGGAACGAAATGACGGTTACGGGAAGAGTGATTTGTATGTATCGTTTAAAACTGCAGTTGGCAAATGGACAACGCCGAGAAACTTAGGTCGGGAAGTTAATTCTCCTTTTCGAGAAGCCACTCCACATCTTTCTGAAGATATGAGAACATTATATTTCAGTTCCAATAGAGGCCGAAATGGTAGTGATATATTTGTGCAAACAAGGCTCGACGATACCTGGGGTAATTGGTCAGCACCAAAAAAGTTTACCTCTCCGATCAATTCACCAGCAGATGACAGCCACCCGTATTTTAACGAAGCTACCGGTTATTTATACTTTACTTCAAAACGAAACGGCTCCAGCGACATCTTTCGGGTACAAATAACTAAAGCGAAACCCAAAGGGTTTATGGTAAGAACTCAAATTCGCAATGCTTCAACGCAGGAATCACTAGATGCCAGAGTGATTGTTAAAAAAGACAATTTTACCGAATCCTTAATGACCTACGATGGCTATCTGAATCTCAATTTGTCAGAAGGTGAAAAATGTACAATAATTGTTGAAAAAGAAGGGTATTTCGATTTTCAGAAAGAAATTACATTAAAAGAAACAATGCTTTCCGAAAATGGAGATTACAAATTAGCACTTGATTTGAAACGGATTGAAACAGGTTTTAGCTTTACCCTTAAAACGATCCAGTTTATGCAATCTGAAGCGATCGTTATAAATGAATCCTACCCTGCCCTTGATAAGTTGTACAGTTTCTTAAAAAGAAATAAAGACATTCAGATCCAAATAATTGGCCATACAGATAACGTAGGTGACAAAAGAGCACTCTTGCTGTTATCTGAAGACAGAGCTGAAACCATCAAAAGCTATTTGATTGAAAAGGGTATAGATCCTTCTCGTCTTGAAACCATTGGTTATGGAGGTAATTTTCCGCTGAACGATAATTCAACGGAAGCGCTTAAAGCAAAAAATCGTAGGGTTGAAATAATAATCTCAAGTGATGGAGTGACTACATTGAAATCAAATCCTGAAAAGTAAAATCACAACTTTTTTACCTTTTAGTTGAAAGACTTAGGTCAGACTATCTTAATTTTGGGAAATGTGGGATAGTCGAAAACTTTTTTACTTGATTTGTGGCCTCAGTGCTTTTCTTTTGATTTATTGCAATCAAAATATTACAGGAGAAAAAGCAAATCTTTCGTATTTAAATCTAAACGATACCGTTTCTTATGTTGGCATGAATACCTGCAAGACATGCCATCCAAATATTCACAAAACCTTTATTCATACTGGTATGGGTAGGTCTTTTGACCGCGCCACTTCCGAAAAGAGTTTTGCAGACTTCGGGAGTTATGCCCTGGTGTTTGATGAAAAATCAAATTTTTATTATAAACCCTTTTTCAGGGATAGCACTTTTTATATTACAGAATTTCGATTAGAAAATGGCGATACCACTCATAGAAGAACAGAAAAGATAAGCTATATCATTGGGTCAGGCCAACATACCAATTCCCATATAATGGATGAGAATGGTTATATTTTTCAGGTGCCGATCACTTATTATACGCAGGAAAAAAGATGGGATATGGCTCCCGGGTTCAAAGAAGAGAATTTGCGTTTTGATCGATTTTTGACACCAGAGTGCATTACTTGCCACAATCATTTTCCAAAACATGTAAATGGATCACTTAATAAATATGAATCGATGCCAAAAGGCATTGAATGTGAGCGGTGTCATGGCCCCGGTGAAATTCATGTTCAACAGAAAATGAAGGGTATTTTAGTGGATACTTCCAAATATATTGACTACACGATTGTTAATCCACGAGACCTTCCACGAGAATTGCAAATGGATCTTTGTCAGCGTTGCCATCTTCAGGGGGTTGCTGTTTTGGAAGAAGGAAAAACGTTTTTTGATTTCAAACCCGGTATGAAACTCTCCGACGTTTTCAATGTTTTTTTGCCGAGATATTCCGATTCCCATGAAAATTTTATCATGGCTTCTCAAGCGGATCGTTTGAGAGAAAGTAAATGTTATACCGAATCGGAGGAATTGACTTGCCTGACTTGCCATAATCCACATTTGAGTATAGAAAGCACAGAAAAAAGTAATTATAACAAAGCTTGTAATTCTTGCCACAAAGACACAAATATTTCCTTTTGTTCCCTTTCAAAAACGGCTCTTGACGAAAAAGGTAATAATTGTGTGGCTTGTCATATGCCGCCTTCAGGAAGTATCGATATTCCTCATGTAAACATTACAGATCATTTTATCAGTAGAGTGAGGGCTCTAAAAAATAAATCAGTTTCAAATGCTGAAAAAAAAGAAATTGCCCGTTTTTTGGGCTTGAAAATTTTAACCAAAGAAAAAGCAAGTCCTCTTGAAATGGCAAAAGGTTACATCGCTCAGTATGATAAGTACACCAAAAATGAAGAAATTTTAGACTCTGCAAAATATTACCTCGATCGTTCCGAACTGGCTATGAATCAAAAAATTAAAACATTGATCCATTATTATTTTGCTGCGGAAGACTATAATAATATTATTAAAACGGTGAATGAAAATTTGGAAATAGAGATCGCAGATGGCTGGACGGCTTATCGAATTGGAGAAGCATTTTTTAAAAATAACGATTACCCAAAAGCATTACTTTTTTATAAAAAAGCTATAACGGCAACACCATATAATCTTGATTTCCAGGAAAAGCTGGGAGCGGCTTATATTGCCATGCAATATTTGCCAAAGGCTATGCAGACATTTGAATTTGTCATAAAAGAAAACCCAAAAAGAAAGATCGCCCAGTGTAATCTTGGATATGTAAAAGCACTCATGGGAAAATTTGATGAGGCTGAAAAACAATATGATTTTGCAATCGCACTTGATCCGGATTATGAACAAGCCTTATTGAATAAAGCAAGTCTCCTTTTCCAAAAAAAGAACAAAGCTGAGAGTTTGAAGCTTTTAAATCGTATTTTGAAAATCAATCCAGAAAACCAGCAGGCGAATGTTTTGATTGAAATAATAACAAAATGAGAAAACGTAAATCCTACCGACTTAAACCTGGAAATATAACTAACCTCAAAATCGTCGAAGAGTCACTTTCCGAGCCAAAAGACGATGAAGTTACCGTTGAAGTGCGATCGATCGGTTTGAACTTCGCTGATCTCTTCGCGATTTGGGGATTGTACAGCGCTACTCCAAAAGGAGAATTTGTACCGGGTTTGGAATACTCAGGAGTGATTGCAGCTGTTGGGAAAGCTGTGAAAAACGTTAAAGTCGGAGATCGGGTAATGGGAGTAACACGTTTTGGGGCTTATACCACACATTTGAATATTGACCACCGCTATGTTATTGCTTTGCCGGATGATTGGGATTTTCCAACAGGAGCCGGATTTTTGGTGCAAATGCTGACCGCTTACTATGGGTTGATTCATTTGGGAAACTTACAACAAAATCAAACGGTTTTGATCCATTCTGGTGCTGGAGGCGTTGGCCTGTTTGCAAACAGAATAGCGAAGAAATATAATGCTTTTACAATCGGAACAGTTGGGAGTGCATCGAAAGTTGACTTTTTAAAAAAGGAAGGTTATGACAAGGTTATCATCCGGGGAAATGATTTTAAAGAGCAACTAAAAGAAAGTTTGGCCGGGCGGGATTTGAATATTGTGATGGAATGTATTGGTGGTGAAATTTTTATGGCCGGTTATTCACTACTGGCACCGATGGGCCGTATGGTTGTTTATGGTTCGGCTCGCTACGCATCGCCGGGTGACAAACCAAATTATCTTAAAATGATGTATCTATTTTTCACCCGGCCAAAAATTGATCCGCAAAAAATGATCGAAACCAATAAAGGCATTTTAGGATTTAACTTGATTTGGCTATACGAACAAGTGGATTTGATGCATCAGATTTTAGGGGAAGTGAGTCAATTGAATATTGAAAAACCTCACATTGGGCACCAATTTGACTTTGAAAATCTGATAGACTCCATCAAGCTTTTTCAAACAGGAAAAACGATTGGAAAGGTAGTAGTTAATGTAAATGCTTAAAATCGAAGATGTTTGACTGTCAGCGAGTTGTTGATGAGTTGTTTTAATGAATCGATCCCGATTTTGAGGTGTAATTCCACAAAATGTTTGGTTACCTGTTTGTCACTATTTTCCGTTTTTACACCTTCAGGAATCATTGGCATATCAGAAACCAAAAGCAAAGCTCCGGAGGGAATGTGGTTTTTAAAAGCGGCAATGAAAATAGTAGCGGTTTCCATGTCAACGGCAATCGGACGAAGTGTTTTCAAGTATCTTTTAAAATCACGGCGATGTTCCCAAACGCGTTTGTTTGTGGTATAAACGGTACCCGTCCAGTAATCTTTATTATAATCGCGTATCGTTGTAGAAATTGCTTTTTGCAGGGCAAACGAAGGCAAAGCAGGTACCTCAGGAGGAAGATAATCGTTGGAGGTTCCTTCACCACGAATAGCTGCTATCGGCAAAATCAAATCTCCGACTTTGTTTTTAGTATTTTTTAACCCACCGCATTTTCCAAGAAAAAGGCAGGCTTTTGGCTGAACAGCTGTGATAAGGTCGATGATTGTTCCCGCATTGGGGCTACCCATTCCAAAATTGATAATTGTTATTTCTCCGGCAGTTGCAGATAACATTGAACGATCTTCTCCTTTGATGGGCACACCATTCCATTCTGCAAACAATTTGACATAATTGCTAAAATTTGTTAATAAAATGTATTTACCGAATTCATCCAGTGCCGTCCCAGTGTACCGAGGTAACCAATTATCAACGATTTCTTTTTTGGTTTTCATGGATTGGATGTTTCTGTATTTAAAAAATACTTTTCCTATCGGGTCAAATACATTGAACGGTTGCGGTCAAGTTCTCGGAAATACGGATCTTTAGTATCTTTGATAAAATAAATCGCTTCTCCGGTGGATTTCATTTCCGGTCCAAGATTTTTATCCACATTTGGAAATTTGTCGAAAGAAAATACAGGAACTTTTATCGCATAACCTTCCAGCTTTTTTTCAATTTTAAAATCTTTAAGCATATGTGTTCCGATCATTACTTGCGTCGCAATTTTCAAATAGGGCACCTGATATGCTTTGGCGATAAAAGGGGTGGTGCGGGAAGCTCTGGGGTTTGCTTCAATCACATATACTTTTTCTCCTTTTATAGCAAACTGAATATTGATGAGGCCTTTAATGTCTAAAGCAAAAGCGAGTCTTCTCGTATATTTTTCCATCGTTGCAATCACATTTGCCGAAAGACTATACGGTGGCAAAACCGCTGAACTATCACCCGAATGAATACCTGCAGGTTCAATATGTTCCATGATTCCCATAATATGAACTTCCTCTCCGTCGCAGATCGCATCGATTTCAGCCTCCTGAGCTCTTTCCAAAAACTGATCAATTAATACTTTATTGTCGGGCAAATGTTTGAAAATACTAAGCACATGGCGCTCTAGTTCATCGTCGTTGATGACAATCCGCATGCGTTGCCCACCCAAAACATAGGAAGGCCTTACCAATACCGGATAGGTCACTCTGGCAGCAATTTCAAGAGCTTCATCAGTATCAGTTGCAGCGCCGTACTCCGGATATGGAATTTCAAGTTCTTTCAACAAATCAGAAAACGCACCACGGTCTTCTGCAAGATCCATTGCTTTAAAACTCGAACCAAATATTTTAATGCCGTTTTTGTGAAACTGCTCTGCGAGTTTCAAAGCAGTCTGCCCGCCAAGCTGGACAATAACACCTTCCGGTTTTTCAAGCTCGATGATTTCCTTTATATGTTCCCAAAAGACCGGTTCGAAATACAGTTTGTCAGCGATATCAAAGTCCGTTGAAACAGTTTCGGGATTACAATTAATCATAATCGCTTCATATCCTGCTTCTTTTATGGCCAAAAGTCCATGAACACAGCAATAATCAAATTCAATGCCTTGTCCAATCCGATTAGGCCCTGAACCCAATACGATGATTTTCTTTTTATCGGAAGGGATACTTTCGTTTTCTTCGTCAAAAGTAGAATAATAATAAGGGGTTTGTGCTTCAAATTCAGCAGCGCAGGTATCCACAACCTTGTAAGTTCGGCGGATGTTAAGCTTGTATCGTTGACGGGTTACTTCCTTTTCGTTGATACGCAACAGCCATGCAATCTGAGCATCAGAATACCCGACTTCTTTCAATTGTCTGAAAAAGTCAGCCGGTATATCCTCCGCTACATTATAGCGCAAAACACGCTCTTCCATTTTGACCAATCGCTTTATTTGTTTAATAAACCAGGGATCAATCAATGTTAATTTTTGAACGGTTTTTTCTGGAACACCGAGTCGCAACGCATCCTTCAAACGATAAATTCGGTCATCACTGACTTGTTCCAAACGATCTAAAATATCAGAAGTTCGGATCCATTCCTTTTTATCAGCACCCAGGCCTGTCCGATTGTTTTCCTGTGATTGACAAGCTTTTTGCAATGCTTCCAGAAAATTTCGGCCGATCGCCATCACTTCACCAACGGACTTCATCTGAAGGCCAAGGCGATGGTCGGCTCCGTGGAATTTTGAAAAATTCCATCGCGGCATTTTTACGATTACATAATCGAGGGTAGGTTCAAAAAAGGCGGAAGTTGTTTTTGTAATTTGATTTTTCAGTTCATCCAGCTTATAACCTATGGCGAGTTTTGCAGCAATCTTTGCAATGGGATAACCGGTAGCTTTACTGGCCAGAGCAGAAGAACGCGAAACCCGTGGGTTGATTTCAATGGCGATTAATTTTTCCGTTTCAGGGTCTTGTGCAAACTGTACATTACAGCCTCCGGCAAAATTTCCTAATGAGCGCATCATTCTTATGGCATCATTTCGCATTTGCTGGTAAGCAGTATCAGAAAGAGTCATCGCAGGAGCGACGGTAATACTGTCACCGGTATGAATTCCCATTGGATCAAGGTTTTCAACCGTACAAATGATGACTACATTATCATTACTATCTCTCAGCAATTCCAATTCAAACTCTTTCCAACCTAAAACGGCTTTTTCTACTAAAACTTCGTGCGTTGGTGATGCATTAAGTCCTCTTCGCAGCGCCTCATCAAATTCTTCGGGAATATGCACAAAACCACCACCTGTTCCACCAAGCGTATAAGAAGGTCGTATCACCAGTGGGAAGCCAATTTTTTGAGCAGCTTCTTTTCCTTCCAAAAAAGAATTAGCAATGAAAGAAGGTGCTACGCCCATTCCGATATCAACCATCAGTTTTCGGAAGGCTTCGCGATTTTCTGTCAATTCGATGGCATCAAGATCCACGCCGATCAATTTGACATTGTATTTCTCCCATACCCCTTGTTTGCCAGCTTCAATGGCAAGATTGAGGGCTGTTTGTCCACCCATCGTTGGTAAAACGGCATCAATTTGCCGTTCTTCCAAAATTTGAATGATGCTTTCAACCGTTAACGGAAGTAAATAAATATTATCTGCAGTGACCGGATCGGTCATGATGGTTGCCGGATTAGAATTGATGAGTGTAACTTCAATTCCTTCTTCTCTAAGAGAACGGGAAGCCTGGGTTCCGGAATAATCAAATTCACAAGCTTGTCCAATGATGATTGGTCCACTTCCGATGATGAGGACGGATTTGATCGATGTATCTCTAGGCATTTAAACGCTTTAGTTTAAGTGTTGCTTAAAATTTGGCTGCAAATATAGAAAATGAATAAGAAATAAAGACTTAAATTCTTAAAAAGAAAATAACTATTCAACAACTTTAATGTCTATGGGAGAGGTGTAATACTCCACCACTGAAAGTATTGCCTGGTTTTCATCCTGGGCTTTCCGGAACTGTTTTTTCACCAAATAAAGTTGGCCGTCTCCGAGAGTGAGCGTAGCCAGATCTTTTGCAGGAATAAATACCTCAGAGAGGCTTGTTGGGCCTTTGATTGAAGTACTTGAAGCTTTGTTGCCTTTATCCGTAAACATAAACACCAGACTTTGAGACGGATCGAGCGCTTCCCCTTCCCAAACTACAGTGACTCCTTTATTTTTATGAATCTTTCCTTCTTTGATTGAAAATGCACCGACTGCCGGCATACTTAAATCGTAATTGATGGGTACGCCTTCGTTATTATGATAACTAAAATCCAGGTTTTCGCTGAAAGGTCCTTTACGATTGAGCATATAGCGTATCCCTCTTTCACCAAGATCCTGTTTATCCATTGCACTGCTTTGAAAAGCTATGTTTGAAAATTCCTTTGGTACAGCAATTTCCAAAGAATCTCCTTCCTTAAAATAAGCCAATGCACGTAATTCTCTTTCCTGTTCCAAGTATCTTACTTCATAATTTATAAAAAGCGGCTTGGCTTTTATCTGATTGTTTTTTTCATTTGTTTGGCAAGCGCTCATTAGCAAAATGATTTGCGCAAAAACAAAAATGTAGCGGTATTTCATTATTATTTTGATGGATTTTTTTAATTGTTTTCAAATATAAATATTTTCTTCAAATGTTGAATAGGCAGGAAGGGAGTCCTGTTTTTAAATTTTTGAAATGAATGGGATTTATGTCTAAAATATTATCTTTAACAGTTCGAATAAAAGGTAAAATTAATGTTGAAAAAAGTACTGGTAACTGATGGCGTTCATCCTTTATTGATTGAAGGTTTGGAGGCAGATGGATTTTATTGTGAATACCAACCTGATATTTCATTGGACAGCGTTATAGATATCATTCGAGATTTTGAGGGCTTGATTATAAATAGTAAAATATTGGTGGATCGCCTTCTTTTAGATAGAGCATCTAAACTTCGATTTGTAGGTCGACTTGGTTCCGGAATGGAAATTATCGACCAGGAATACGCTGCAATAAAAGGGGTGGCGGTCTTGAGTGCTCCGGAAGGCAATTGTAACGCAGTTGCTGAACAAGCGCTTGGAATGTTGTTGGCATTAGCGAATAATTTGTTGCGTGCCGATAGAGAGGTACGTAACAAAATTTGGCAGCGTGAGAAAAACCGTGGTTTTGAAATTATGGGCAAAACTGTGGGGATCATTGGTTTTGGCCACACCGGGAGTGCTTTTTCAAAAAAGCTCTCTGGCATGGGGGTGAAGGTTTTGGCTTATGATAAATACAAAACAAATTACACTTCGGATTACCCGCACGTTGAAGAAGTAACAATGTCAAAGATATTTGAACAGTCGGATATCATAAGTTTTCATTTACCACTTACCGAAGAAACGAAGCATCTGGTTAATCTGACTTTTATAGAAAAGTGTAAAAAAGGAGTTATTTTTATCAACACCTCCAGAGGTCATGTAATCAAAACGACAGATTTGATTGCTGGTTTAAGTTCCGGAGATATAGGTGGTGCGTGCTTGGATGTGTTTGAAAATGAAAAACCGAATTCCTGCTCAGAAGAAGAACATCAATTATATGATCGGTTATTTTCCTTTGAAAACATAGTTGTTTCGCCACATATAGCGGGCTGGACAATTGAATCAAAACGTCGGTTGGCAGATATTCTATTAAATAAGATTAGAAAAGTATTAAAACAAGCGAATTAATTTTTGCTATATTTGGGTCCCCTTCAAAATCGATACATTGCATTTTAATCCCATTTTTGAAACCTGACTTATAAATATAAGACGGTGATTGGAGACCTTTACAATTTATTAACTTGCATTCATATTAAGTTAATCAACCGGAACCCAATCAACTCAGAAAATATTGCATTCACCTTTTTTAGTCAGCATAATTAAATGTTTTGAATTAATAAAGTTGAGTTGGGAAGTGGTTGCGGACTTGAAAAGAAAAGGATCAACTATTAAAATTAATATTTTTTTTTACAGGCTGGATATGTCATATTATTGTCACGGCTTAATTAATTTTTTTTGAAAAGAGTGTTAATTTTATTAACATTGTGCGGTTACACGAAAAACAAAATCTTTAGTCAAACTTTTACTAAAACAGAATTATATGGTACGTTATTTTTTACTCTCACTAACCTTTCTATTAGTAAGTACCTTGACCATCGCTCAAACCTCCCTCCAAGGGAAAGTGACTGCTGGTGATACAGGCGAAGAGCTTATAAGCGCTAATATTGTACTTAAAAAAAATGGGGTTTACATTACAGGAGTCAGTACTGACTTTAATGGAAACTACAGTGTAAATATTGATGCAGGAACCTATGATGTTTCGGTATCTTATTTAGGTTATCCTGACAACCTTGTTCAAGGAGTTGTTATAAAACCCGGACAAGCTAATAAACTGGATATTGTGATGGCTGAGCAGGGTATAATAATAGATGAAATTGTTGTGACCGAATATAGAGTCCCATTGATTGAAGTGGATAATACCACTCAGGGTCAAACTATCACTGCGGATGAAATTCGAAATCTACCTACCAGAAATGTTTCAGCATTAGCATCTACAGCAGCCGGACTTTCGCAAGTCGATGAAGGTGGCGATGTAACGGTAAGGGGATCCCGGGCAGATGCAACAGACTATTACATTGATGGGGTTCGTGTCAGAGGAACTGGCAGTATGATCCCTTCTTCGGAGATTGATCAGTTGCAGGTTATCACCGGAGGTATTCAGGCCCAATATGGAGATGTTACCGGAGGTATTATTTCTATTACCACCAAAGGGCCTTCAGCAAGATTTTCCGGAGGAGTTGAATTAGAGACTTCTGAATTTCTTGATGCTTATGGTTCCAACCTCGTAAGTGCAAATGTGAGTGGCCCGATATTAAAAAAGAAAGCTAAAACCGAAGGAGGGCCCCAAGAATCTATTATAGGTTTTAGATTGTCAGGTCAATATGTGAGTCGAAAAGATGATGACCCTCCGGCTACGGATATTTTTGTTGTAAAAGACGATGTCCTTAAAGAACTAGAAGCAAACCCAATTAAGAGAGTATCCAGTTCTTTTGTACCTGCTGCTCAGGATTTGACTCAGGAAGATGTTGAAGTGCTTAAATACCGGCCTAATGAAGAAAGTGAAAGACTTGACCTCACCGGTAAAATCGATGCACGTTTTAGCAAAGCGATTGATGTAACGCTGACCGGATCTTACAGCGATTCAAAAAATAAATTTACACCTGGTGGCTGGAGATTAATGAATTCACAGAATAACCCGACGGACCAAACTACCCGTTATCGTGGTAATTTCCGTTTTCGTCATCGATTGGGAGGAAATGTAAAGACCTATGATGATAACGGAGAAGAAATTAAAAAGGCTTCTTTGATTCAAAACGCAGAATATACGTTACAATTTGGTTGGGAAAAATCAGTGTTTAACCGAGAAAATCCTGTTCAAAAAGATAATTATTTCCGATATGGCTACGTAGGTCAGTTTGAAAAAGAATATGTACCAACATTTGGAGTGGAAAGAGATTCTACGGGAGCTCAGATTGGTTTTATGCATACGGGCTATAATGAACAACTTAAACTATATGATCAGGATGAAAATCCAGAATATTCAGGACTTGAACTGTTTGGACATTTTGCATCTGATTTAAACCAAGGACTGGTAAATTATAATAATGTTGTGGAAAATCCACAAAGTTTTGAAAGTTTTGTAGTGGTAAACGGGCAATATTTTCAGGATGTATCAGATATCTGGACAGGTATGCATACCAATGTTAATCAGGTTTATAATACTGCTCTAAAGCAGGACAATGACCTTTATACCTTTAACGCTTCCAGTTCTTTTGATTTTTTGCCTGGAGGTTCTGAAAAAGGCCGACACTCTATACAGTTTGGTTTATTGTATGAGCAACGATTTAATCGTAGTCATAATTTAAATCCTTTTGGACTTTGGAGAGTGGCAAGATTACAAGCTAACCGTAACATAAACTCCGGTTTAGATAACTTAGATACAATAGGTTTTGCAGATACTGGTCTTCCGTTTCCTAATGAAACGTTACCTCTCTTTAATACTAATATTACACCAGGGGTGGAAGATCTTTTGTTTTGGCAAAATGTGCGGACCTTGACCGGTATTGGTAATAATGATTTTGTAAATGTTGATGTGATTGATCCGGATGCACTTTCTCTGGATATGTTTTCAGCGCAGGAATTAACAGATCAGATAAATTTAATTGGACTGGATTATTACGGCTACAGTTATACTGGTCAAAAGCTTGCGAACAATGTGAGATTTGATGATTTTTTCTCAGCTACTGATGAAAGGGGGATTAGGACATTCCCTGTCTCTGCGATCCAACCAATATATGGTGCGGCATACATACAAGATAAATTTACATTTAAAGATATTATTTTTAGAGTAGGACTTCGGGTGGATCGATATGATGCAAATACCAAAGTGATGAAAGATCCTTATTCATTGTATGAAGTTACGAATGCTAAGGATTTTCACGGTTCTGTTGGATCAACGCAACCTACCGGAGTTGCAGATGATTACCTTGTGTACACAACAAGTGAAACATCCGATGCGGTACAAGCTTATAGAAAAGGTGATCAATGGTATTTTGCAAACGGAGAAGCTGCGAATGACGGAAACTTAGTTTTTAATGGTAAACCCGCTATCCCAAGGTTAAAAAACCCAGATGCAAATATCAAATCCAAAGATTTTGATACTAATTACTCCTTTAAAGATTATGAGCCACAGATTAACTGGATGCCACGTTTGGCGTTTTCATTTCCAATTTCTGATGCTGCTAACTTTTTTGCACATTATGATATCTTAGTTCAGCGTCCAACAAATACGATCGCTACCCCACTTGATTTTTTTTACTTTGATGATCGACCAGGAAGTGCAGGAAGTCCATTGGGCAATCCAGGATTGAAACCTCAACGCACCATTGATTATGAAGTTGGGTTCCAGCAGAAACTGACCAATTCATCTGCATTAAAAATTTCTGCTTATTATAAAGAAATGAGAGATATGATCCAGCAACGCGTTTATACAAACGTTGCCATCGTTTCCGGAACTTATGTGACTTATGACAATCAGGATTTCGGTACAGTAAAAGGATTCTCTTTTCAATATGATTTGAGAAGAACAAATAATGTTATGGTTACAGCAAACTATACTTTGCAGTTTGCTGATGGAACGGGTTCTGATGCTAACTCCCAGAGAGGAATTCAATCCAGAGGTAATCTAAGAACATTATTTCCATTAAACTTCGATGAGCGCCATCGTGTCGTTACAACTATTGACTATCGTTATGGTAGTGGAAAAAGATATAATGGTCCTCGTATTGCAGGCGCCGATATTTTATCGGATTTTGGCGTAAATCTTCAGGCGATAGCAGTATCCGGAAGGCCATATACCTCAACTGCAATTCCGGTTCCATTTAATGGACAAGGCCTTAGTGGACAGATTAATGGTTCTCGCTTGCCATGGAATTTTACTTTAAATCTTAGAATCGACAAATCTTTCAATTTGACAAAACCTAACGCCAAACGTCAAATGGGAGTTAATGTCTATTTACGTATTCAAAATTTATTAGACAATAAAAATGTCCTTGCGGTTTATTCTGCTTCAGGATCTGCTGATGATGATGGATTCCTTTCTTCTCCTGATGGTCAGGAAACCATAAATGAATTGATAAACAATGGTCAAAATGTTGACGCTTATCTTGCTTCGTATTCATGGAGAGTACTTAATCCAAACTTTTATAGTTTGCCAAGAAGAATCTTTTTAGGAGCAATCTTTAACTTTTAAAAAAAGTATTAAATAAAAAATAGTCTTTTACTCATTGACATAAAAAAATAGTCATGCATTACTTAAAATATTTATTTCTCAGCATTATATGCATTAGCTCTTTTAGTAGCTTAAATGCTCACATAAATCCAAAGCTGAATGAAAAAAATGCGAATAATGGTGCTGCGCAAGCAGCGTCTTTTCGAGCCGATTGCTCCACAGCTCAGGGCAAAACAATTATTGATATCAATAACGTCAGAGCTACTCTCCTGGTCGGAGGTGATATTTGGTGGGATGGAGATGACGGTCAGTATGTAGTACCAAAACCTCCAGAAGGATCCGGACTAAACCCAGTCTCCTCTCTTTTCGCCGGAGCAGTTTGGATTGGAGGTTTTGATAGTGGAAATAATTTAAAGATGGCTGCTCAAACTTATGGGACAAGTAATGGAAATACGGATTTTTGGGCCGGACCTTTGACTGAACAGGGAACTGTAGGTGAAGATACCTGTGCCCAATGGGACCGGTTTTTTGATGTAAGTGGTGCCAACATTGATCAGCATATCAGAATGTGGCAGGATGCTTTAGAAAATGG
Organism: uncultured Saprospiraceae bacterium; assembly: GCA_963793295.1. GTDB lineage: Bacteria > Bacteroidota > Bacteroidia > Chitinophagales > Saprospiraceae > JAHDHW01. Next base: position 599,948 of record CAWBZX010000013.1, read on the forward strand.
TGAAGATGAACTTGATCCCGATTTGATTCCTGAGGATATATTAGGTTGGCCGGCTCAGCTGAATCAATTCTTTTTTGATATTAACAAATTTGAGTTACCTATTACAGATCAGGGTTTAGCCCCTTTCTTTGACGATAACTTAAATGGTGCATACGAACCGCACCTGGGAGATTATCCTATCATTGAAATTCGAGGTTGTGAAGAATTGGACATTTTACCTCAATATGGTGACCAAATGATTTTCTGGATCTATAATGATGCTGGTGGTGTTCACTCCGAAACAGGTGGTATTCCGATTCAGATGGAAATACAAGTTGAAGCTTTTGGTTATGAAACCAATGATGAAATCAACAATATGACTTTCTACAGGTACAAGTTGATTAATCGGGCGCTTGATCAAATCGACAGCTGCTTTTTTGCGATGTGGATTGATCCGGATTTGGGTTGTTATCTAGATGATTATATTGGTTGCGACACTTCTCGAAGTATGATGTATGTTTACAATTCAGATGCATTGGATGGCGAATCCAGTTGTAACGATTGTGCAGGGGTATTTACTTATTGTACAAACATTCCCATACTTGGTGTAGATTATTTCCGTGGTCCTTTAGGCCCTAAGAATTTCTGTAATGGTGTAGATGCTTCAGGTGGTCTTTGTAACCCTAGTTTAGGTCAAGTTGAAGATCCGGATACTATTGTTGAATTAGGGATGTCATCATTTACCTATTATAATAATGGTGGTGTCGAACCTCCTCCTCCAAATGGCACAGAAGATCCTTCTTCGGCTCCAGAGCATTATAATTATCTGTCAGGATCGTGGAGAACTGGTTTAAGGTTTACCTATGGAGGTAATGGATATAATCCTGCCAGTACGGAATTCATCAACTACGCGTTTACGGAAGCACCTAACGATATAAATGGTTGGTCAATGTGCCAGGAAGGTCTTGCTGACGGCGATCGTCGTACGGTTCAGGCTTCAGGCCCCTTCCGTCTTGATCCGGGTGCCATCAATGAATTGATAATTGGTGCTGTATGGGTTCCGGATATCGATTACCCTTGTCCTTCTATAAGTAAATTGACATTTGCTGATGATATTGCCCAGGCTTTATTTGATAACTGTTTTGATATAACAGACGGCCCTGATGCTCCTGATGCATGCTTTATCGAATTAGATCAGGAAATAATTATGACCTTATCAAATGAAGCAAATTCCAATAACTTTGAAGAGCGATACCTTGAAAGAGACTTACGTGCACCAACTACTCTTCCGGACACAGTCGCTAGCTATCAATTTGAAGGATATAAAGTTTATCAACTGCAAAGTTCTGATGTAACTTCTGTTGATTTTAACAATCCGGAAAAAGCAAGACTTATTTATCAGGTAGATATCAAAAATAGTATATCTGAAATTTTTAATTGGTCTCCAGTTGAAAATCCACAACCAGGTGGAACGGAAATCTGGGTTCCTGAATCGAAAGTGCAAGGAGCTGATAATGGAATTCGTCATACTTTTACCATAAAAGAAGATCAGTTTGGTTTAGCAAGTAGAAATTTGATTAATCACAAAAAATACTATTTCTCGGTTATAGCATATGGGTACAACAATTATGAAGATTTTGACCCACAACCGCCGATTTCAGGGCAAAGAACACCCTATATTGAAGGCCGAAGAAATATTGGACCAAATTCAGGAGGTAATGCTTATGTTGTTATCCCACGTCCGATTGTTGATTTGGGTTTAAAAGCGGAATATGGTGATGGACCAATAATTACCCGAGTTGAAGGAGTTGGTATTGGTAGCAGATTTATCGATGTTTCTGATGAAGTGCGAGAGATGATTTTTGAGGAAACAACTGATGGAAAAATAACTTATTTGAATGGAAGTGGTCCAATCGAAGTTAAAGTATATAATCCAATTGATATTATTGATGGAAACTTTGAATTAACCTTTGAAGATCCATCCGGAAATGGAGTAATCGATAAAAACTCAACATGGCGTTTGAAGTATTTGGATGATCCTTCGAGCGATGATGTATTGTCTGCAGAATCGATTGAAAAGCTGAATGAACAGACAATCGCTGAGTATGGATTTTCTATTTCAATTGTTCAGACTTTCGAAGCAGGTGCTAAAGTTGATGATTTGAATGGCGCTGTTGGTTTTGATATAAATTATAAAGATGTTTCGGGATCAGAATGGGTATCTCCTATTCCTTTGATAGGAAGCATCAATTTTATTGGCCAACAAACAGCTACTGCAGACCCTAAGCTTGGTCTGGCTAATATGTCGGGCGGACTTTTCTATCCTTATCGCTTATGCGATTATGTTCCTCCGTTAATTATATCTCCAGCATGGCAAAGTCAAAGTAACTCAACTGTAAATGCTCAAAATTCACTTGATCAATTAAATAATGTGGATATTGTATTTACTTCAGATAAGACAAAATGGAGTCGCTGTGTAGTTGTAGAAACTGCCAATGTTAATTACACGGGTTCAACTGGACTTGGACTTCCTACAGAAGGTGATGTTACTGAATTTAAAGTAAGAAAAGGAGCATCAAAAGGTTCAGATGAGAAGCCTGATGAAATGGGAAGTGGCACAGGAATGAGTTGGTTCCCTGGGTATGCAGTAGACGTTGAAACTGGTAAACGCCTCAATATTTTCTTTGGAGAAAATTCAACCTACGACTGTTCGGTAGTACCTGCTTTATGCGATAGTGGTGAATTTGGAGAAGAAGGACCTACTGGACGCGATATGATTTGGAATCCAAGCTCGCAGCTATTTGTGAACACTGGCTTTCCAAGTATATACAATTGGTATGCAGGAGGGCAGCATTTTATTTATGTAACGGATCAGGAATACGATGCTTGTGCTGAACTTAAGGGACTTCTTGAAAATTCTTCACAATTAACTAACAGTGTAGGTGTACGTAAAATCAAATGGGTTGGAACTATCTTTCCAACTTTTGGTGAACGTTTGCTTACCTACGAAGACGGAATAATTCCTAACGATGCAGTGGTAAAACTTCGGGTTGACAATTCCTATAAAAAAGCAATTGGTACGGGGGAGAATAATGGATTGAATAAATATCTGTTTACATTTGATGGTGCACAGGCTGATGAAGTCAATACGCAAAGCGAAATTGACAACCAGTTAGATGCGATCAATGTAGTTCCAAATCCTTACTATGGATTTTCTGCATACGAAACCAGCCAATTTACCAATACCATTAAGATTACCAATTTACCTGCTAAATGTACAGTCACGATCTTTAGTCTTGATGGTAAATTTATCCGCCAATACAAGCGCAACGAAGAGAGAATGGACAAAGATGCAAATTATGCTCCGGTGCTTAAAGGTCAAGTTACACCTGCTATCGAATGGGATCTTAAAAATAATAAAGGTATTTCTGTGGCGAGTGGCGTTTATCTGATTCATATAAATGCAGATGGTTTGGGAGAGCGAGTCGTTAAGTGGTTTGGAGTTGCACGACAATTCGACCCATCAGGATTATAATAATGAAAAATAATGGTGAGATTGTCTTCACTTATTAGCAATCTCATCATTATTTATAATTGAAAGAAACATCTTAAAAATATAGTTAAAAAAATTACTATGAATAAGCATATATACCTACTAATCATGATGTTCCTTACCATAGGAACTGTAGCTGAAATAAATGCTGGGAATCCAGATCGGCAAGGTGAAGCAGGAGCTGCACAGTTACTACTCAATCCTTGGGCACGAACTGCAGGGTTACATACTATGTCCACCTCCTTTGTATCAGGAGCAGAATCTACGATAATAAATCCTGCTGGTATGGTTCGAATCAATAAATCAGAATTTATTGTTGCTCATACTAGATATTTGGACGGTACAGATATCGCATTTAATGCTTTTGGCCTTGCTCAAAAAACGGGAAAAAATGGTGCCTTTGGTTTAAGTATTATGGCAATTAATATGGGAGATATTCCCGTGACCACAGAAAACCAACCCGAAGGAACGGGAGCTACATTCTCTCCATCTTTATTCAATATGGGGATATCTTACGCTCATATGTTTGACAACAAAATTTCCGTTGGACTGACTTTCCGCGTTGTTGCTGAATCTACAGCCGATATTAGTGCCTTTGGAATGGGCTTTGACGCTGGAGTTCAATACGTAACAGGTGCTGATGACAATTTTAAGTTTGGAATATCTCTTCGCAATATAGGAACACCTATGCGTTTTACAGGTCAAGGGCTGGCAACAGCGGCGCCAAATCCTAATGATAATAATGTCAATTATCCACTCACCTATTTTCAAAGGTCTCAGAAATATGAACTTCCTTCTGTTTTGAACATTGGCGCTTCATATGATTTCATTATTAATCCTAAAAATAGATTGACTATAGTTGGTAACTTTACATCAAACTCCTTTTCACAGGATCAAATTGGCGGAGGTATAGAATATTCTTTTAATAAAATGTTTATGTTACGTGGAGGATATAAATACGAATTTGGTTCGTTTGAAAACGATAGTGTTGAAGCTCCGGTATATACTGGGGTAAGTGCAGGAGTTTCTATTGAAGTTCCGTTGAAAAAAGAAAGTAACAACAGATTCGGTATCGATTATGCTTATCGTGCGACCAGAGTATGGAATGGAACTCATAATGTTGCGATAAGATTTGCTTTTTAAACAATTCGAAAAGACTTTAAAAGCTAATTTTTCCACTATTTGAAAGATATTTAGTATCTTTAAAAGGTGTTGAAATAAAGAACGTTTCTATCGTAAAAAGATAGAAACGTTCTTTATTATGTGTGTATTTATCTTATGCTGAGTGATCGGGTTTTTTAACGGTCGATTGATATTCCCCTCGGCAGAAGAAAAGTTTGTCTCAAAAAATTTTATAACTTAAATTTTAGAAAAAGTACTTGGCTTTCATATATTTGTTGGCCGTGGTAAATTTTAATATTCTAAACTAGTGGCTATGTCAAAATACAATTATTTAACACAAGATGGTTATAATAGATTAGTGGAAGAATTGGAAGAGTTGAAAAGCACCGGACGTCAGAAAGTAGCTAAAGCAATAGCAGAAGCCAGAGAGAAAGGTGACCTTTCAGAAAATGCTGAATACGACGCTGCTAAAGATGCGCAAGGCATGTTGGAATTGAAAATAAACGAATTAGAAAAAGTGATGGCAAATGCGCGAGTACTCGATGCCAGTCAACTCGATAGTTCCAAAGTTGTTGTTCTTTCAAATGTAACAATCAAAAATATAAAAAACAACAAGGAGATTACTTATCAATTGGTTTCTGAGTCTGAAGCAGACTTAAAAGCTAAAAAAATTTCAGTAACCTCACCCATGGGAAATGGTCTGCTAGGTAAAAAAATAGGGGAAATCGCTGTCGTTGAAACACCAGGAGGCAACATTGAATTTGAAATTGTAAACATTTCAGTCGGATAATCATATGCCAAGTATTTTTTCCAAAATAGTCAATGGTGAGATTCCATGCCACAAGATTTATGAATCCGAAAATTATCTCGCATTTTTGGATATTAGCCCTTTAGCAGAGGGCCATACACTGGTTATCCCCAAAAAAGAAATTGATTATATTTTTAATATCGAAGATGATTTGTTATCAGGAATGATGCTGTTTGCAAAAAAAGTAGCAAAAGCTATCGAAACAACAATCACGTGCAAAAGAATAGGAATAGCAGTGATTGGTCTTGAAGTCCCGCATGCACATATTCACTTGGTTCCGATCAATGAAATTGGAGATATTAATTTTAGTAAAACCAAAATGCAGTTAACCCAAGAAAAGTTGGCTGATACAGCAAGAAGAATACGAAGCAACTTATGATACTCTTCCTGGATTGTCTTTTGCATAGTTAGACCAATCGTTATACTTCTTTTTCCCTGAAAGTAAACTTGACGACTGAAAATAATGACAAACAGCAGTAGCTAAAGCGTCCGTTGCGTCAAGCAATTTATCATCAAATTTTTCATGAAGGATATTACAGAGCATAGCAGCGACTTGTTCTTTAGAAGCATTTCCGTTACCGGTAATGGATTGTTTGATCTTTTTAGGAGAATATTCTGTAACCTCAATGTCTTTTGTTATGGCGGCTGCAATAGCAACACCTTGAGCCCTTCCCAGTTTTAGCATCGATTGAACATTTTTGCCATAGAATGGGGCTTCTACTGCCACCTGATTTGGATCATGCTGAGCAATCAATTCCTGTAATCTTTCAAAAATTCTTTTCAATTTCAATTGTTGAGAGGACAGATGCTTCATACTGATAACACCAAATTCTACCAAAGCGAGCTTGTTATTATTAGTCTGAATAATAGCGTATCCTAAAACGTTGGTTCCTGGATCAATTCCTAATATACGGTGTTTTTTACTTGTCATAATTTGAAAGCAAGGTAAATGCTTTGAATGATTAAAACAAATATTTTTAAAATAATCACTTTTAAAACATAACCATGATAATAAATCGTTTTAAAAAGCCTTACCAGCTCAAAATTTTTGCGAATAATATTACTTTTAGGAACTTTTGTTAAGAAGCATCCCAAAGGATTAAAAATTGAATATTTTAATACAAAACAAAACAATCAACTTTGTAATAAAACTCAGCATTATTGCCTTACTGGCGTGGGTAATCTATAGAAATATTTTTGGGAAACAAGACATAGATGAGATTTGGTACTTGTTTATAGAAAACCTGAAGAAGCAGAATATTTCCTGGCTTTTAGCTGCTATTTTTTTGATGCCCATAAACTGGATTTTTGAAACGCTAAAGTGGCGGGTATTAATCCAAAGTATAGAACAGTTGAGTTTCAGAAAATCCTTGGCAGCAATTATTGCAGGAGTCACGTTGAGTATTTTCACACCCAACAGGATTGGCGAATACGGTGGGCGGGTTTTATTTGTGAGACCTGAGAATAACTGGAAAACGGTGATCGCAACTTTAGTAGGAAGTTTTAGCCAATTATTAGTAATTCTTTCAATGGGAATATTAGGCTTTGGCTATTTTGTAGGCAATTATTTTGACATTGAAACCCATCTTTTACGAGGCGTTTTATTTCTAATGATTTCTTTAATCGGTTTAATGCTGTTTGGTTTTTACAACATAGAGTTAATAATTCCAGTGTTTAAAAAAATACCTCATATTTATAGATTCAAGCGGTTTTTTAAGCATATAGTGGTACTCAAAAATTATCATTCCAAAACGTTAAGCCAGGCGCTTGGATTTGCATTTTTACGATATATGGTTTACACCATCCAATACCTTCTTTTGCTTCATTTTTTCGGTATTAACGTAACTTTAATTGATGGTCTTTCAGGAATTGCTACTATTTTCATTTTACAAACAAGCATCCCTTTACCGCCCTTGATCGGATTGATTGTGAGAAGTGAAATAGCTATTCTTGTATGGGGAATTTTCAGTACAAATGAACTAAGTATACTAGCTACAACGTTTGTATTATGGATACTAAATCTAATAATTCCAGCGTTATTAGGAGCGGTATTTATAGCTAATATCAATGTTTTAAAATCTTTAGGTTATGACAAAAAGAAAAATGAATAAATGCTTTTTTGGTTTGGCAATGGTGTTTTTAATAATGGCTTTTGACCTGCCCTATCCGGCATCATCAGAAGTTGATGAAAATATCATTTCCACTAGTGACCAAATGGATGAGCAACAATGTTATATTGAAAACAGAACTTTTCAGGCTGGGGAGCAAATTACTTATAAGTTGTATTATAACTGGAACTTTGTCTGGTTGGCAGCAGGAGAAGTAGTTTTTAATGTATCAGAAAAAAATGGAAAATACCATATTTCTGCTGTAGGAAGAACCTATAAAACGTATGAATGGTTTTTTAAAGTACGAGACAATTACGAAACATACATCGACAAAGAAACCTTATTGCCTCATACTTCCATTCGTGATGTCCATGAAGGTGGATATCGTTTGTATGATAAAGTAGATTTTGACCATGAAAAAAATAAGGCCACATCTGAAAGAGGAAAAACCAAATATGAAACAACTACCCAGGAATATAATTTGGATGGTTGCATGCATGATGTGCTTTCAGTCGTATACTATACACGGAACCTTGACTTTGACAGATACAATGAAGGGCAGGAATTTCCAGTTAAAGTTTTTATGGATAAAGAAGTATGGCCATTAAATGTAAAGTATAAGGGAAAAGAAGAAGCGAAAAAGATAAAGGGCATGGGCAAATTCAAAACAATAAAATTTAGTCCTGAAGTTATTGAAGGAGAAGTTTTCAAAGCGGATGCAGAGATGAATATTTGGGTGTCTGATGATGGAAATAGGATTCCTTTATTGATAGAATCTCCGGTTTCTGTTGGGTCGGTAAAAGCGGTGCTTAAAGATTATAAAGGCCTTAAATATGAAATGACTTCGAAAGTTAAAAAATAGAAAACACACTTTTGTTATTAAATACTTTAGTGAAAAGCTGTAGGAAATTAATCTTACAGCTTTTCTTATTTTTGTAATAAAACGATAAGATGGGAAGAAAGATAATTATTGTTTTGGTCATGATAATGATAGCTTTGTCTGTTTTTTTTGCAACGAGCTATTATTATACCGTTGGGGAGGTGACAGCCGAAGAGCAGTCTCAGGTGTTAGTGGAAAAAATTAAGGCGGTCTCCAAGTTAGTAACTGTCGAAGGTTATTTTTCTGAAATTTACGATTATAAAGATTATTGGAATTATGATATAAGTCCCTTTCGAAAGAAAGCTTTGATCAGGGTGAAGGCCAAAGTTTCTGTAGGATATGATTTGACTAAGATGAGCATTGAAGCGATTCCGGAGCAAAAATTATTAATCATCAGCGATTTGCCTGATCCCACCATTATTTCAATTGACCACGATCTGGATTATTATGATATCACAGAAGGAACGTTCAATACCTTTTCCGAAAAGGATTATACCATGATGAATAAAAATGCAAAGGAAAAAATCCGGCAATCAGCGATTAGTAGTGATTTATTTCTGGCCGCCGAAGAGCAAAGTAATAATATGCTGGATCTGGTAAAGTTTATGGTAGAAGGAGCCGGCTGGCAACTTCAATTTCAACCCAGAGGAGGTTTACTTCCTATTGATACTTTGCGTAACTAGTTTATAAAGATACTTTAATGAAACAATTGACTTATGAGGAGTTGAAAAGGTGGGAGGCTGAAAAGAAATCTTTCCAATTAATAGATGTTCGAGAAAAAGAAGAGCACCTTGCCTTTAATATTGGAGGAGCATTAATTCCATTAGGCGAAATTCAAAAAAACGTTGAAAAACTAGAACTACATCTTCCAATCGTATTCTATTGCAAAAGAGGAATTCGAAGTCAAATAGCGATCCAAAGACTTTCTAAGCGGATCAATACGGCTAATTTTTATAATCTTCACAACGGAATCCTCCATTTAATGCCAGTTTAGAATATTCCGGGTGAAATTAAACATAGCTTTTTAACTAAAGTTTACGCTAAAAAATCTATTTTTAGTGCTCTTTTGGATACAAATTAAATTACATATGGATAACAATGCTTTTGCAAACCAACCTAAGTTATTCGGGCATCCGGTTGGTTTATTCGTTCTTTTCTTCACAGAAATGTGGGAGCGTTTTAGCTACTATGGTATGCGGGCTATATTGGTATTGTACATGGTCCGTTCAGCCACAGCTGATAATGCCGGATTAGGATGGAATAGCGGAGAAGCTTTGGCTCTTTACGGTTGGTACACGATGATGGTTTATGTGATGAGTATTCCTGGGGGTATTTTAGCAGATAAATATATAGGCCAAAAGAAAAGTGTGTTGATTGGCGGGCTGATATTGGTTGCAGGTCACAGTATTCTGGCTATTGAACAATATTGGGCTTTTTATTCAGGATTAATACTAATTATTTTGGGTGTTGGTGCTTTAAAACCAAATATCTCTACAATGGTAGGCGGCTTATATAAGCAAGGTGATCAAATGAGAGATCAGGGGTTTACCATTTTTTATATTGGCATTAACGTCGGAGCTTTTCTTGCTTCTCTAATAGTAGGAGCTGTTGGAGAAACTATAGGCTGGCATTATGGATTTGGGTTAGCAGGTATCGGAATGCTTTTAGGATTAGTAACATTTTATTATGGCCAACGCTATTTAATAGGAATTGGTGATGCGCCAATCAAAGGAGATACTTCAGTTAGTGAAGAGTCAACTACTTCTTTAGGGAGTCTATTTGGCAATTTGATCAAAAACCCTCCCCAGCTTATTGTCACTGTTTTATTAATTGCAGGAAGTGTATTTTTTGCCTATCGCTTGAATGATCCGGGATTTAACTTATGGGCTTATATGGCTCTTGGCATTTTCCTTTCAATTGTTGTTGGATTATTGCTCATGGTTTACAGAGATATTAATAAAATTGAAAAAGATCGATTTATTGTACTATTGATATCTTATCTTATTGTTATCGTTTTCTGGGGTGCATTTGAACAAGCTGGCGGGTTGATGAATATCTATACAAATATCAAGATTGATAGAGAGGTAAGTCTTTTGGTTTTAGATGTAATGTTTTTATTTACCGGTGGGTTTTTGCTTTATAAAGGAATTAACGATACCCGCAAGAAAAAAGATACGAACAAGCTCTTTTTTGTATTGTCAACTGTGGTATTTATTTTATATGCTCTTTTAAGGTTAAATGTATTCACTACAGATCCTTATTTAATCCCAGCCTCGGTATTCCAATCTGTAAACGCACTGTTTATTATGATTTTTGGAACTGCAGTAGGAGGTTTTTGGATTTGGTGGGCGAATAGTGGAAGAGAAAACTCATCTATATTCAAAATGGCTATAGGTACTATTATTATGGGAGCTGGTTTTCTATTTATGGCAAAGGCATCTTATGATATCAATGTTTATGGAGACCGTGCTGCTTTGATTTTATTGATATTTGCCTATTTGTTGCACACTATTGGTGAATTATGTGCTTCGCCGGTTGCCCTTTCGTTTATAACCAAAGTTGCTCCGGTCAAATATGTTTCTTTAATGATGGGTCTTTATTTCGCTGCTTCCGGGCTAGGAAATAAAGTAGCGGGTACTATCGGAGAGAGTTCCCAGGTAGAAACTGTTGCTGTTAAAATAGTAGAAAATGCCAATCTTGCTGAATATGTCGCAGATTCAACTTTGTATAAAGCAGAAGACTTTGAAATAGTTGGAAAAGCGAAAGTTGAAGGGGACAAAATTATAGCAACCACGGAAAATATTGATTTATTTACGCTGATAAAAATTGAAAATGAAGAAGGGTATACTAATTTAAAAGAACACCTTCAAACATTAGAAGATGTAGATGAATATACTTTGGTCTGTCGATTTGGATATGATGAAGTGCAAAAAGTAGAAGTTGATGAAGGCCGGAATAAAATGGATCTTAAATATTATGAAGGAGAAATTGAAGTTTTTGAATTTCAGGATAATCAGGAATTTCGAACCTTTATCGGCATATTTATTTTTACAGCAGCATTTGGGATATTACTTTTGGTATTCATAAAGCGGCTTAAAAAATTAACCCATGGAGCTGAAGACCTGGAAGCTTCTGAAAAACATTGAGATTAAAAAACGAAAAACTAAATTAATAATCAAATAATATTATTATGGCAGGAAGAGAGTCAGATTTAATGAAAAGTATGGGATCTGTATTAGGACACCCATCCGGATTATTTGTGCTTTTCTTTACAGAAATGTGGGAAAGGTTTTCCTATTATGGAATGCGTGCTTTGTTGGTTTTATTCCTTGTTAGTGCTTTAGGTATTGGAGGTTGGGACTGGCCTAGAGAGAATGCTTTAGCACTGTTTGGTACATACACAGCAATGGTTTATTTAACGCCCATCTTAGGTGGAATGATTGCGGACAGGATAATCGGATACCGTAAGGCAGTATTCTGGGGAGCTTTAGTGATGACTTTGGGGCACGCCTCTATGGCAATTGAATCGGCTCATATTTTCCTTTATCTGGGTATTGGGTTGTTGATTATTGGTAATGGCTTGTTTAAACCAAATATGACCTCCATCATTTCTGAAATGTATCAAGAGGTTCCTGAGAAAAAAGATGGTGCTTATACCATTTTTTATATGGGTGTAAATGCCGGTGCTTTTTTGGGGATCATGCTTTGCGGTTATCTGGGGGAAATGGTAGGATGGAGTTATGGCTTTGGTCTGGCTGGTGTTTTTATGTTATTAGGAATGCTTCAATTTTATTTTGCGCAGGATATATTTGGAGAGATTGGTAAAGAGCCGACGCACAAACAGAAAGTTGTAGAAGAAGTAATTGATGAGAAAGATGATGTTCCCAGTAATGATTTTACATTAGTAGATAAAGTAGTTATTTTACTTATAGCTATCATAGGATTGGTTTGGATTATCAACGATCCACTCTCAAAAATTGCAAAGATCAATGTCCTTTCTTTTGGAGGCAATGATTATTCTAATCATGTAATTTTAACAGCTCTTATCACATTCTTTTTGATCTTGGTATCAAGAATTATCCGTTATACGAAAGTCCAAAGAGACAAAATGATTGTTATTGTAATCTTTGCATTCTTTACGGTATTTTTCTGGGCATCCTTTGAACAAGCGGGCGGCTCAATGACAATTTTTGCCAAAGATTATACAAGCCGTGTCCTTTCAGGGAATGCTGCGATCATTTTTAATATAGTGGATATATTGATTACCGTTATTCCAATTGCAATAATCACCTGGGTTCTATATTTATTGTTTAAACAGATTTATAGCCGGTATCCCTTGTCCAATATCATTTTGGGATTGAGTTTTTTGATGATTTGGGGAATCGTAATCTGGAAAATAAATCGTAATCTGAATACTTATTCCTATGATATCAACTTCCCGGTAATTGTTACCATGGAAGCAGCCGACGATGGTGGAGAACCTAAAAAGGTTTATACGGCTATAACTGGAATTACACAGGTTTCGGAAGACGCAGTGATAGAAGAACAACCTACCACGATCAGGAGTACCGCTGATATGCAAGCTGGTGATAAAACGTATATGCTGGATATTGATAAAAGAGGTACGTACCGTGAATTAACAAGCGCCCAGATGGATAAGGTAGCTGAGAAAGTTGAGGCAACGGTTGTCAGAAAAAGAGAGAATGAAGTGGAAATCCCGGCAACCTGGTTCTTAATCCTAAATTCGCTATTTATCATTATTTTTGCTCCTCTGTTTTCCAAGTGGTGGGAAAGTAAATATAACCCTGCGCCTTCCGTCAAATATGGACTTGGACTGATTCTGCTGGGAATTGGTTTTGCTGCATTAGCTTTTGGTTCCTTAGCTATTCCGCAGGGAGCAAAGGTAGCATCGGTGAGTATCATTTGGCTGGTATTGGCTTATTTATTCCATACTTTAGGTGAATTGTGTTTATCTCCGGTTTCCTTATCTTATATCAGTAAACTGGTGCCAGGGAGAATGATCGCTTTTATGTTTGGTGTATGGTATTTGGCAATAGCAATTGGTAACAAATTGGCAGGCGTAATGGGTGGAAAAATTGATGCGATTACGGAAGAGTGGTCGCTTACTACTTTCTTTCTAATATTTACTTTGATTCCTGCTGGAATGGGTTTACTTGCAATAGTAATTAGTCCATTTATAAATAAACTGATGCACGGCGTTCGATAAAAAATATTTTAATAAATAGAAAACCCTCAATTGTTTGTCATGAAGAATTGAGGGTTTATTTTAAATAAAACCATGCAAAAGGTATTAACTATTCAGGAACAAATAAAGCAGCTTAGCTTACTTTATCTTGCCCTTATCTCCGGTCAATTTTTAATGGCTATTCTTTTATTTTTTCTCTTAGAGGAAAATGTTTCTCAAGTATCAGATGGAACAGCAGGAGGTAGTTTATTGCCTATTATTATTGCATTTTTTTGTTTAATGTCAATCGGCATGTCCTTTTTTATTTATAACCAAAGAAAAGAGATCGGTCGCCAATTGAAAGGTACACTTGAAGAGAAACTAGAGCATTACCGAGCGAGTTTTATTACAAGAGCGGCTTTGCTTGAAGGCTCAAATTTGGTGGCATTACTTTTTTATTTTTTTATCGAAAGAAATTATTTTTACCTGGTTCTTTTTGCCTTAGGAATGGGTGCTTTTGCATTGATTCGCCCCACAGTAGACAGGATTATTGAAGACTATCAATTGTCAACAAGTGAGCAAAGTGAATTGCAGGATTCGTTAAAGTGAGCAATTCCTTTTATTTTTATACAATATTGCTGTTTTAAAGGCAGTTTTTGAATTATTATTAATTAAAACAAAAACAATTAAAAAATGAAGAAGATATTAACATTAGGTTTGGCATTCTTAGTTTTGACCCTATTACCACAAATTACTTCAGCTCAGGTAAATCCTTCAAAAGAAGAAGTTAAAAAGGAAACTAAAGTAGTGAAGAAGGAGACTAAAAAGATCAAGAAAGAAGAAAAGGTAGCTAAAAAAGAAGCAAAGGTGGTGGCAAAAAAGATGACTGATACGGAAGCAAAGCCTGAAGTAGTGAAAGAAGTTGAAGTCGTAAAAGAGGAGGAAGTAAAAGTGAAAAAAAATGAACCTCGTCCCTACGTGAGCCAAAAAATCGAAAAGCCAAAAAGTCAAAAGAAAGAACAGCACAAAGTGAGTAAATCCAAGGATCAGTAACCTATTAAAAAAAATCTTAAGTAAAAAAAACGGAGATACATCTACATGCATCTCCGTTTTTTTATTTTGAGAAAAGATATAAAAACTATGGTTTTTCTTCTTTTGGCAGCCACTTTTCAAGTGCTTCACAAGTTTGATACATGGGATCTACTTCAATGAATGTGGAACCTATTTTTTTATAAACCCATTCGGAGATGATTTGATTGGTTTTTTGTTCGGTAGCTGCTGCTTTAATTTTTGAGTAATCTAACTGAAGGTTGGCTTTGTGAGGAGCCGTACGCGATTTTAGATAGACAAGGCGATAAGCTATTTCTCCCGAACGATTTTGAAATTTGATCGGTGCTGAAATTTCTCCAATGTCCATCGTATCAATTGTAAAATAGATTTCGGGTTCCAGATCACCTGTTTCAAAAACAGTCTTTCCAGTTTTTGGATTTTGTAAATCACCATCATTATTATAACTCGGAATATTTTTATCTGAATAAGTTTTAACCGCTTTTGAAAATGAAATGGAGTCTTTTTGAAGTTGAATTCTGACTTTTTCAAGAGTTTCAACAGCAAGGTCAAGATCAGCTTGTGTGATTTCGGATTTGATCAATATATGCCGACAGTGAATATTATTTCCACGGCGATCCAATAATTGAATGACGTGAAAACCAAATTCTGTTTCTACTACTTCTGAAATTTCATCTTTCGAAAGATTATAAGCTGCTGCTTCAAATTCCGGTACAAAGGTGCCCCGGCGTTGCATTCCTAAATCACCACCGATACGGCCTGAGCCAGGATCATGAGAATAAGTTTTTGCAAGCTCAGCAAAGTCTTCCCCGTTTTCAACGATTCGCTTTCTGATTTCTTCAAGCTTATTGCGTGAATATTCTTTTTGCTCGTCGTTAACTTTTGGATTGTAAACGATTTCACCTATTTCGACTTCAGAGTTGAAATACGGCAAACTATCGGGTTCAATTTTATAAAAAAAATCTTTTACTTCCGAAGGGGTAACTGTTACCTCCGAGACAATTTTTGAGCGCATTCTTTGGACTAACAACTGATTTTCAAGATCCTGCCGAAAAGATTCTTTTACTTCCGATACCGTTTGACCATAATAATCTTCAAACTGCTGGATATCATTATTCATATAGGCAAGGATCTGATCGATACGAGCCTGTAACTGCGCATCTACGTCTTCGGCAGTTACTTCAATACTATCTAGTTTTGACTGATTGAGGAGTAGTTTTTCAGCGAGCAGATTTTCCATGATGATGCACCTGAAGTCTTCTGGTAAAGTTCCCTTTTGCTTTTCAAGCAGATCGTACTGTTCTTCAACATCTGATAACAAAACCAGCTCGTTACCAATGGTTCCGACGATCTTGTCAATCACTGCTCGATTCTGTGTAAAAGCCAGCATTGGGAAAGTCAATATTACAAGGGAATAAAATAGCTTTTTCATATAATTTAGAAATTATTCTTTTGTTTAAAAACGGAAAACTCAGCTCTTATCGAGTATAAATTTTCACATTATTTCGCCTCAGTTCTCTTTCATACATTTCTTCCTTTTTCTCTTCAAGGAGTTTTATTTTCCGTTTGTGTAGAATCACTTTTGTCGCCTGTCCCTCAATATAGGATAATGGAGGATACTCGTTTGCGTCAGACGTTTCAAAGATTCGTAGAAAATACCTGAATTTATCATCTGCAGTATTGTAATCTCTTTTGGCATAAGCGTTAGAAGACGTTATATAATCTTTTGGAAGATGGAAAGCGATATCAGGTAGATTATGCCAAATACTGTCATTTAACAGGTAAACATTTGCATTACTTCTGCAAAAATCAACCAGCATTTTATATTCTTCTTCTGTTTCACTTTTCCATAATTTTTTTAAAGTCTCCAGATCTTCTATGTCGCGCGGGACTTTTACTAAGTAACAACGAAGAATTTTATTTTTCAGGCGGTATTGATCTTTGTTTTCTTCATAATAAGCATTGAGCTCATTTGTATTGATGATCGAATCAAGCTGCAATTCAACCAATAACTTTTCATAATTATGGCGAATAAGAGACGCACGATAATCGCGAACTAATTCATCAATATTTAGATCGCGGGGAACATTTTTTTCAGCTTCGTGCATCAGTAAATTTTCGCGAACCCACTTTTCGATATAGGCGTTTACAATCAAAGAACTATCTTCCGGGCTACTGTTTTCGGGTACCATCCCAGCTAATTCAGAAAGATAAAGGGATTTATTAAAGGCCTGTGCCAGCAGATGATCGTTAGCATCAACAGGCTCCTCGGGAGACTTACAAGCCCCCAGCGTCAGGATTAGTGCTGCTACTATGAAAACAAAAATATGTAGTGCGTTCAATACCATTTTATTTAATCAGCCATAATGAAAGAGCTAAATATGGATGAAGATAGTTGTATTAAATAAGATTATTATTTTTTGACAAGACCGTCAAAAACCGCCCGGTTTACTTCAACTTTATATTCCTCTTTTAATTCTTCCAGCCATTTTTTATCCAGATAATCCTGATAATCAGCGATTACATATCCACGCGCTTCTTTTAGCGTTTTTTCAGCAGGTGGAAGGATTTCTTCGATTTTGTAAAAGCTCGATGCTTTATTACGTTTGTTTACTTCAACTTCTGAAGTGGCTCCAACCTCCCAGGTCAGACTATTAGGAAAAGTTGATTTATCTTTTTCAAAAACTTTTTCCTGAACAGAAAGCACAACTCCTTCTTTATTAAATTTCTCGAGTACTTCTTCTGCGCTTTTTTTCTTTGCTTCTTTTTTAATTTTATCAAGCAATTCTTCGTTTTCTGCTTTTAGGGTATAAAAGCTTGCAACCGCTCTTTCATTCCATTTGTAGTTACTTTTTCGAGTTTCGTGAAAAGCTGCCAGACCGACAGAATCCTGAGAAGCTTTATCCCAAACCAGGATTTTTGTTGCTTCAAAAAGAAGAATACCTTCTTCATACTCTCTCATGAGAGATTTGAATTCAGGGTATTTTACATCGAGCTGCGATTCTTCATATTTCATGCAGTTTTCATCGACAAATTCATCATACATTAAATTGACCAGATCGGCTCTTTCCATTTGATTTGCCATACGCATACGCTTTGAATTGCGCTGACAAAAATTCTGAAACTCTCCGAGGGTAGCTTTAAAATCAGTGCCAAGGGTGAATAATACATCAGTAGGTTGTTCTTCAGGCGCCTTCCATTTGTAAGTGACAAATGAAGAATCAAGGCTGGCCGCAAAACTTTGTACGACTTCTGGATTTTCAGTAAAATTGCCTTCTCTTTTAATACGGGCCAGCATACTTTGCTCCGCATTATTCAGACGATTATACTTAGGATATTTAGATTTCTTTTTGTTTTCCTGCATTTTGGTCTGGATACGTCTTTTGGCGATATCCTCCTTTTCAATCGGTTTTTTATTGATCCTTTTGATGATATGCCAGCCAATGGAACTTTCAACTGGGGCTGTTATACCATTATCTTTTTTCAATCCAAAAGCAGCATCTTCAAAATCTTTACTTACTTGTCTGATCCCAACAAAACCAATATATCCGCCTTTTTGAGCAGTTCTCTTATCTTCAGAATATTGTTTTGCAATTTCTTCAAAGGGACTCCCTGCGCGGATCAACTGATAGAGGCTATCAATTTTTGCCTTTTGAGCAGAATTGTCCTTGCTTTTAGGATCATTTCGGATAAGGATATGAGCGACTTCAACCTGACCGCGAGCGTCTCTGATTTCATTTACTTTGACCAAGTGCAATCCAACGGCCGTTCGCGCCATGTCAGAAACCTTTCCGACCGGTGTATTGTAGGCTGCGGATTCCAATTCGTAAAAACCATCAGGAAACAAAGCGGTAAAATAGCCGAGCGCACCTCCATTTTCTTTTGTATTTTTATCTTCAGAGAGCTGTTTTGCCAATTCTTCGAAAGATTCTCCAGCTTTTAGTTTCTTCTGGATATTCATGATTTTTTGTTCAGCAATAGCTACTTCTTTTTCGTTTGCATTAGGACTAAGCTGAATCATGATGTGACTAATATCAACATCCTTCAAACTGCGTTCGTAAGCTTCCTGAACGAGACGGTCTGTTACTTCTTTATCAACGAGATAGGAATTGGCCAACTGACGGCGATATCCTGCAAGCTCCCGCTGAAGAGAAGGAATAGTGTCCAGCTGCATTCCACGAGCTCTTTCAACTTTTAGTTTGAAATTTTGATATAATTCAAGATACTCATCCAATGATGACTGGGAATAATCCGCTTTTTCACCATTTGTTTTTGAATAGATATAATTGAATTCAGAAAGTAGAACAGGTTTGTTATTTACAGTGAAAAGTACAGGATCTCCCTGGCTGAATGTAATTCCTGAAAGCCCAAACGCTAGTACAATAAGCGCAATAATCTGCTTAACCATAAACTTTATATTTGAATTTATTTTTTAAAAATTTAGCCATTATAAAATTGCACCGCAAAATTAGCAAATTTCAGCTTTAAGAGATGGAGTTAAGGTGCCATTTTCACTAAAATGTGGATTATTAACAATTAGTTAAGGATTAATCCTGAAAATAGATTCTTTTTATTCGCTCGGAGAGATTTGTGAATACTTCATAAGGTATCGTCTCCATGCAGTTGGCCAATTTTTCAACTGGTAATTCTTTTCCAAAAATGATTACTTCATCGTCCTCTCTGGTTTCGGGAATATCGCTAATGTCTACCATAGTCATATCCATACAGATATTGCCAATAGTGGGTGCTTTTTTACCTCGGATTAAAACCTGATAATTTCCATTTCCTGCTTTTCTTAAAAAGCCGTCTGCATAACCGATACTGATAGTAGCAATCCTTTTTTGTTCGTTGGTTTTTCCACTTCGACCATAACCAATGGTGGCATGAGCAGGGACCTCTCGGATTTGAGAAACTGTGGCCTTCAAAGTATGAACACGTTCTAATTGCTCCTGAACCAATGCGCTTTCATCGATCCCATACAAGCCAATGCCCAAACGTACCATCTCCCATTGGTATTGTGAGAAACGAACGATCCCATTGGAGTTGAGTATATGTCTTAACGGGGCGTAATCCAACGGGTCTTTAATCTTTTTATAAAATTTAAGAAATAATTCAACCTGCTTTTCGGTAAAGTCATCATGGTTTGGATTCTCGCTGGCGGCAAAATGAGAGAAAATAGATTTCACATAAATTTCAGGGTTTTCTTTTAAAAAAGTACACAGAGCTGCTATGTCTTTTTCTTCAAATCCAAGACGACGCATTCCCGTATCAACTTTAAGATGAATAGTGATTTTTTTATTTTTTGGTAAATATTGGACCAACTGCTTGAGCAATGAAAGACTATAAATTTCTGGTTCTAGCTTGTACCTAACCAAACTATCAAAAGTAGCTTCTTCAGGATTTAAAACCATTATTGGTAACTGAATTCCAGCTTTTCGCAACTGAACGCCTTCATCAGCATAGGCTACAACCAGGTAATCCACTTTTTGAAATTCCAACAGGCGGGCCACTTCCACACTCCCGCTTCCATAAGCGGCAGCTTTTACCATAACCATCATTTTGGTCTCTGGTTTTAAAAGTTGGCTGTATACATTTAAATTATGAACCAGCGCGTTGAGGTCAATTTCGAGAACAGTGTTATGATTTTTTTGTGCCAGTCGATTCGCTATTTTTTCAAATTCAAACTGACGTGCTCCTTTCAAAAGGATGATTTGTTTCTCAAAGTCGTCAGGACTAAATTGGCTTAAAAAACGGGGAGTATCGTTATAAAACTGAGCCGAAATTGACTCTGGAAGATACTTTTCGATGATCGGAATTTCTGATCCTATTCCAATCAATTTGCTGATCTTCTTTTCTGAAAGCAAGTGAGCAACCTTTGAGTACAGTTTCTTAAGATCTTTTCCAGTTTGTAAAATATCCGAAAGAATAACAACCCGATTGGTGTATCGTTCCTGCTGTCCTAAAAAATCAAGAGCAATATTTAACGAAGCTAAATCAGAATTATAACTGTCATTGACGATCGTGCAATTATTGATTCCTTCTTTGAGTTCCAACCGCATCGCAACCGGTTCAAGACGCATCATTCTATGGTTGATCACTGAAAATTTATATCCCAATAACAGGAGCAAAGCCCAGCAATGAATAGCGTTTTCAACGGAAGCATAATCGGTGAAAGGGATTTGAATAAAAACGTGTTCGGACTTATAGATCGCTTCTATAATGGTGGTTCCTTGCGGAGAGGAGGACTCTTTGGTAATCTGCAGATCAGCATTTGAATGGCGCGACCACGAGAATAATTTTTTGTCTTTAAATTGATGAATTTGTTTGGCTAAAGCCTCATGGTCTTTACAATAAATAATGGTCGAAGTGTTTTTGAAAAGCTCCAGTTTTTCCCTAATTTTTTCTTTTAAATTTTTAAAACCGGCATCATGAGCAGGACCAATATTTGTAAAAATGCCAATTTCACAATCGATGACGGGTTGTAGTTTTTGCATCTCACCGATCGTTGATATTCCTGCTTCAAAAATACCCAGCTCATGTTCTGGTTCAATTTGCAAAACAGATAAAGGAACGCCAATCTGCGAGTTATAACTTTTGGGACTTCGAACAATATTGAAATCTTCATGCAGGAGCTGAAAAAGCCATTCTTTGACGATTGTCTTTCCGTTGCTTCCTGTTATACCGATTGTTTTAAGGTCGAATTGTTTTCTATGAAAAGCAGCTAATCGCTGTAAAGCAAATTGCGTATCGCTGACTTTTATAAAATTAGCTTCTGGAAATCTTTCAAATGAAATGTCTCTCGAAATAATGAAATTTCTGACACCACTTTTATACAATGATTCGATAAATTGGTGTCCATCGCTGCGTATTCCGGTAAAAGCAAAAAAGAGTCCTGTTTTTGGAAAAATGATTTTTCGGCTATCAAATAAAATATGGTCAATGGTTGCTTCATGAATTGTTTTATTCATCCATTGCCCTTCAATAATCGTCAAAATATTTTTTATGCCGTAATGCATTTTATTGTTGCTCGCCTGCCTTCATTTTATAAATCAAAGCCAATATCTTTTCGGTAATATTTGCCCTCAAACTTAATTAGCTCAGCATTTTTATTTGATATTTTCAATGCTTCATGAAAATTATTACCATAGGAAGTTACCGCTATAACGCGGCCACCATTTGTAATGATGTGGTCTCCATCGGATTTTGTTCCGGCATGAAAAACAATACTGTCCTTTACATCAGAAATGCCATGAATAGCTTTTCCTTTTTCATAAGCTTCCGGATAACCTCCGGAAACCAGCACAATCGTCGTTGCCGCTCTTTTATCAATTTTGATTTCAATTTCCTTCAGCGTGTGATCGCTTAAAGCCTGAAAAATTTCAACCAAATCATTTTGTAAACGAGGAATCACTACCTCTGTTTCAGGGTCTCCCATCCGGCAGTTGTATTCAATCACAAATGGCTCATTTTTTACTATAATTAGGCCGAGGAATATAAATCCTCTGTATTCAATGTTTCGTTTTTGGAGTTCTTTGATCGTTGGTTTTATAACCCTGGTTTCAACTTTATCCATGATAACTTTATCAACAAAAGGAACCGGAGAAACAGCGCCCATGCCTCCAGTGTTCAATCCTGTATCACCTTCACCGATTCGTTTGTAGTCTTTTGCAATGGGTAAAATTTTATAATCCGTTCCGTCTGTGATGACAAAAACGGAGAATTCAATACCGTCCAGAAATTCTTCAATGACAACCCGATTTCCGGCTTCTCCAAATTTGCCTTCCAGCATACTTTTAAACTCGGTTTGAGCTTCTTCAATGCTTTGGCAAATCAATACTCCTTTACCGGCTGCAAGCCCATCTGCTTTTAAGACAATAGGCGGCGTTTGCGTTTTTATATAGTCCAATCCTTTTTCCAGATTTTCAATATTAAATTCCTGATATCCGGCTGTTGGAATGTTTTGGTTGGCCATAAATTTTTTCGCATAAGCTTTGCTTCCTTCCAGTTTTGCACCTTCTCTTGACGGGCCGACAACATTAATTGATTTTAGTTGTTGATTATTTTTGAAATAGTCATAAATTCCATCGACCAAAGGAGCTTCAGGTCCTACAACTACCATTTGGATGTTTTTGTCAAGGACAAATTTTTCGATGCTTTTAAAATCAATTGGATTTATAGCGACATTTGTTCCACAGGAAGATGTGCCGGCATTGCCGGGAGCGATGAATAGTTGAGTACATTTTGGACTTTTAGATATATTCCAGGCGAGTGCATGTTCTCGCCCACCGCTGCCAAGTAATAGTATGTTCATAATTTTTTGGTGGCAAAGATAAAAATGAATTCCTTTGTGGTGTACTAAGAATCTTGTAATTTAGAATTATGAAAAAAGTAGAGGTACAATTATTTGCGGCATTGACGGATCATTTTGGTCGAAATATCGCCTTGGAACTTAATGGAGACCGAAAAGTAACTGCCGTTGTGGAAGCTTTGGAAAAGCAAAATCCCAATGCAGTTGGCTTGCTCAAAGATTGTCGCTTTGCTGTTAATGAAAATTTTGTGGACTTAAACTATGAATTAAGTGATGGTGAAAAAATCTTTATCATCCCGCCCTCAAGCGGTGGGTAACAATACCTATAAAAATATTAGCGCTGAAGCGATTGATCTTACTGAGGTCATTTCAAGAGCGCATCACCCTAAAGCTGGGGCTGTGGTGCTTTTTAGTGGAGAAGTTCGTAATCATAGCGCCGGGCGCGAAGTTAGTTTTTTAGACTATGAAGCTTATGAAGCCATGGCTGACAAAATGATTGATGAAATTGTTGAGTTAGCAAAAGTAAAATTTGACTTACATCATGCTGTTTGCGTGCATCGAACCGGCAGAGTTGCTGTATGCGAAACAGCGATTGTCGTAGTTACCTGTTCCTCCCATCGTTCTGAAGCCTACGCCGCCAATCGTTACATTATAGATCGTGTAAAACACGAAGCGCCAATTTGGAAACGTGAATATTTTGCCGATGGTAGTGTCGAATGGGCACATAATTGTAGTTGCCACGATCACACATCTTCTTAAAATTTTAGTATTTATTTTTAAGTAAATCTAAGTTGAGAATTCCATTCTCCAGCCTTTCTATTTGATAAAATTTTGTACCTTCGCTGCTCATTTTTAGACTGAAAATATGATTTCATACGTTACAGGCGCGATCACTTTCAAATCTCCAACCTATGTTGTAGTTGAAGCAGGAGGGATAGGCTATCAGATCAATATTAGTTTAAATACGTATTCACAAATTGAAAAACTGGAATCTGTAAAGATTCTTACACATCTGCACGTCAAAGAAGATAGCCATACACTTTATGGATTTGTTGATGAAGCGGAAAGAAGCCTCTTCATTTTATTATTGTCGGTATCTGGCATCGGGCCTAATACAGCACGGATTTTGTTGTCTTCAATGACAGCGCAAGAAGCTCGCGCTGCAATAATCAGTGAAGATGTTTTAGCATTCAATAAGGTTAAAGGCATCGGGCCAAAAACAGCAAAACGTATTATACTTGACTTAAAGGATAAAATATTAAAAGATTCGGGCGACAGTCCGATCGCTTTAAGCGTTCAAGACAATACAATAAGAGATGAGGCGTTATCTGCTTTGGTTGCCTTGGGTTTCGCAAGAGTCCAGGTTCAGAAAGTTTTAAACAGAATATTAAGCGGTCAATCAAAAGTTGTAAGCGTTGAGGAATTGATAAAATTGTCTTTGAAACAACTTTCGTAAAGAGGTGGCAAAATACCTCCAGGGTATATATAAAGTGATTGGCGAACATATTAATTGCTTTTCCGTAAATACGAAAGGCTTTTTTCTTTTTTAAAAGAAACTGGCATCGTCAAAACACATTACAGAAAATCGTAACTGTTAAAATTTTTAACTTAAATAAAAGCAAATAACTTTTAGCGTTATTCAGGTAGCTTATAATGAAAATTAAGAGAAGTGTTATAAAAAATTGATAGTCAATATTTTATAATTCTTACAAATTTAGTTTTAAGCAAAGGATTTGAAACATAATTAAAAATAATAAAAGAAAAGTCTTCAATTAAGTTTTACACTGACCAAATAAGACGAGACGAGCATTGATTGAGGATATTCATTTTTCCCATGTAAAAATTATGAATATAGGACACTTTCTACTCAGTATTCTGTTTATACTAGGAATTGCAACATACTCTTTTGCCACTTTTGATAGTGGTTCGAAATTAGAAGATCCGTATGCAGACAAGTATGTCATTTCACAAGATACCATTCCTTTGCAAGATCGTTACGGTGATTTTATCAACGATCAAAATTACAATCCGTTCGATCTAAATGATCCCAGTGTTATAGAAAAGAATGTTGAATATGATCCGGAAACGGGTTACTACATTATTACGGAGAAAATCGGTGACGATTATTACCGAAATCCGACGTACATGACATTTGGAGAGTATATGGAGTGGAGTGCAAATCAGCAGGAAAGCGAATATTTTGAACAGTTAGCTGGATTCAGTGATGGAAGTGGCAGCGAAAGTGGATTGGTAGACCCTATTGCCAAATTTGATATTAAGAGTAGTTTAATTGATCGGTTGTTTGGGGGTAATACGGTGGACATTCGTCCACAGGGACAAATAGGACTGACCTTTGGAGTGGATTTCCAAAAAGTTGAAAACCCTACTCTTACGCTTCGACAGCAGCGGCAAGGGGGATTTGACTTTGATATGGATATTCAAATGAACGTTACCGGTAAGATTGGGGAAAAGTTGAATCTGGGGATGAATTATAATACTCAGGCAACTTTTGATTTTGACAATCAAATGAAAATTCAATATGACAGTGAAGCCTTTTCGGATGATGATATCATTAAAAAAATAGAAGCGGGTAATGTTAGCCTGCCGCTAAAAGGGTCTCTGATTCAAGGAAGTCAGAGTCTTTTTGGTATAAAAACAGAATTACAGTTTGGTCGCCTTAGCCTTACGATGATCGCTTCACAACAAAAGTCCCGTCGCCAAAATGTTCAAATAGAAGGAGGGGCCCAGGTTCAGAATTTTGAAGTTTATGCGGATGAATATGACGAAAACCGTCACTTTTTCCTGACTCATTATAATCGAGACCTTTTTGAACAATCTTTGGAGAACTTACCTCAGATTAATAACCTTTTTAAAATCAATCGAATTGAAATATGGATTACCAATGATCGAAATGATCCGGATAATGTGAGAGATATTGTGGCATTAGCGGATATTGGAGAATCTTCAAAAATTACAAATAGTGTCCCTAGGTTTCAATTGCCTCAAATACCTCTATATCCGGATGTTTACGGCGAACGCGGATTGCCTGGTTATCCAATAGCCAATTTCGATAAGGCATCAGATATCGTAGATGCCAATAATCTTTATAACGAGATTTTAGCTAACAATCAAGTTAGAAATATTGATAAGTCGGTTTCAATTTTACAAAATGTGATGGGCCTTCAACAAACCAAAGATTTTGAAAAGGTAAGCGCCCGTAAATTATCTCCAAATGAATATATTGTCAATAATGACCTTGGGTTCATTTCTGTAAATGTAAACGTACAGCCAGATCAAGTATTAGGGGTGGCATTTGAATATGATTACAATGGAAAAACTTTTAAAGTAGGGGAATTTTCCAATGACACCTATTCTCCGGATTCATTAGGTGTTTTGTTTGTAAAAATGTTGAAGAGTACTACTCAGAGGGTGGATTTGCCTACATGGGATCTGATGATGAAAAATGTATATTCAATTGGAGCTTTTCAGGTCAACCAAGAAGATTTTAGACTGGATATTTTGTACGATGATCCTGGAAAAGGACTAAAAAGATTTATTCCGGACACCGAATTGGCAGGTATTCCTTTATTAACCGTTTTCAATTTAGATAAGCTCAATGTTCAGGGTGATCCCTGCCCTGATGGAGTATTTGACTTTGTTCCGGGAGTAACGATTAATCCCCGGAATGGACGGATCATGTTTCCGGTACTTGAGCCCTTTAGTAGTTCCATTGTAGACAATGTATCCAACCCCACATTAAAGCAAAAATATGATTACTTCGTTTTGTATGACTCAACGATTACAAGAGCCCGGGAGTATCAGGAATTAAACCGATTTATAATAAAAGGGAGTTATAAATCAAGCGTATCTTCTGAATTTTCTTTGGGTTCCTTTAACCTCCCGCAAGGTTCCGTAAATGTGCGAGCAGGTGGAGTACCGCTTGTTGAAGGGAAAGACTATGAAGTTGATTATAGCACAGGGCGGATTCGAATTTTGAATGACGCGATTCTCAACGCAGGAGTCCCAATTGACATATCTTTTGAAGATAATACCCTTTTTGGATTTCAGACAAAAGCTTTGCTTGGTGTTCGTGCAGATTATGAAATCAATAAGAATTTTAATATCGGTGCAACTTATCTGCATTTATATGAACGGCCATTTACTCAAAAGGTAAACGTTGGTGATGATCCCGTTAATAATAAAATTTACGGGTTGGATCTCAATTTCAGTGATGAGGCTCCTTGGTTGACAAAAGCGGTTAATGCTTTACCAGGGCTCAGTACCAAAGCACCTTCTAACATATCCATTAGCGCTGAAGCGGCTTATTTGGATCCCGGACATTCAAAAGCGATTAACCAGGGCAGGAATGCGAAAGGCAAAATTGATAAAAGTGGTGTTGTATATATTGATGACTTTGAAGGAAGTACAAGCAGCTTTGATCTGAGGACCCCTACTAATAAATGGGTGCTGGCGAGTGTACCACAAAATGATGAATTTAATAATAATCAATTATTCCCTGAAGCTCAGCTGATTAATGACCTTGATTACGGGAAAAACCGCGCAAAATTAAACTGGTATAGAATTGATCAGGCTATTCAGAGTAGCGGCTCAAATGATCCTTATACAGCGCCGATTCCTCAGTTGGAAGTATTTCCAAATTTACAAGTTCAACCAGGACAAAGTAATATCATTCAGACTTTTGACATGACTTACTATCCTGATGAAAGAGGCCCATATAATTTTGAAGAGCCTGAGGGATCCCAATATTCTGATGGACTTTTACAAAATGGTGGCCTTCGCAATCCGGAAACTCGGTGGGGAGGAATCATGCGGGATTTGACAACCAATGATTTTGAAGCAGCCAATATCGTTTACATCGAATTCTGGCTTTTGGATCCCTTTATTAATAAAGAAGGAAATAATGGAGATATGTATATCAACCTGGGAGGTATTTCTGAAGATATTTTAAGGGACTCAAGGAAGTTTTTTGAAAATGGCATCCCCACAGATGATAATAGTCGTGTGGACGTAACAGAATGGGGGCGTATCCCAAGAGCTCCGGCAATAACCAATGCTTTTGTAAATGATACCAGACTCAGAGAATTACAGGATATTGGACTGGATGGATTGAATGATTCTATGGAGTTGGTTCATTATAATAATTACATTGCTAAAATTGAAGCTGCTTTTAATAGTGGTGTATTGAGTCAAAATGCTAGAGATTCCATAATCGCAGACCCTTCCACGGATAATTATAAATACTTTTTGCATCCAGATTATGCTGATCAGGGAGCCTCCATTTTAGAAAGATATAGAAAATTCAATAACCCGCAAGGAAATACCCGGGAGCCGGCCAATGGCCGCCCTACTTCATCAACAAATCTTCCTGATTCGGAAGACCTTAATCAGGATAATACCTTAAATGAATCAGAGTCTTATTTTCAATATAAAATAGAACTTAGAGATGATGATTTGGACGGGCGTCTTGATTTTGAAAATAACCCTTATATCAATACAACTATTACATCTTTAGATGGTACTCGGACCTGGTATAATTTTAAGATCCCTGTCAGTTCTTATAATTCGAAAGTCGGAAGTATTCAGGATTTTCGTTCAATTCGTTTTATGAGAATGTACCTGAAGCAGTTTGAAGATCCGGTTACTTTACGATTTGCTCGTCTCGAATTAACCAGAAATCAATGGAGACGGTTTCAAAGAGATTTGTTGATTTATCAGGAACCCGGAGATATTAACACCGAAGAGCCCGATGAAGTAAACACAGTGTTTGATGTAAATGCAGTCAATATTGAAGAAAATAGCGACAAATTCCCTTTTAAATATACACTGCCTCCGGATATTGAGCGGGAGCAATCGACCAATGCAACCTATCCGGATATCCTCCAAAATGAGCAGTCTTTATCGATAGAAGTTTGCGATCTGCTGCCTAATTCAGGTCGCGCAGTTTATAACAACAGGCAGTTGGATCTGAGGGTTTATGAGCGAATAAAAATGTTTGTTCATGCTGAAGCCAGAAATAAATTTGAGGATCTGGATGCAATAGACGATGGAGATCTTTCTCTTTTTTTAAGGATTGGTAGTGATTTTGAAAATAACTATTATGAATACGAGATTCCCTTGGTGATGTCAAGGGATAATATCATTCCCTACCTGGACCCATTATATAAATATGAGGTTTGGAAAGTGCTGAACAATTTCGATATTTCTATTAGAAAGCTGGTAGATTTAAAAAAATTGAGAAATGAAAATTTAGGAAAGGGAGCTGCTTTGAACAAACCTTTTGAAGTAGAAGACATAGCATATTTTGATAATGTTGAAAGAATAGGCAAAATGCGAATAAAGGGAAATCCTTCACTTGGTTATGTGAAAGGTATCATGATGGGAGTTGCTAACAGGAGCAATGATAAGCAATGTTTTGAGATCTGGATGAACGAACTTCGATTGAGCGGTTTGGATGAGCGAGGCGGTTTTGCAGCCATTGGAAAAATAGATGCAACACTGGCAGATTTTGGAGCAGCTACAATTGCTGGAAACTACAGCACGGTAGGTTTTGGCGGCCTCGAGGACAAAGTTCATCAACGATCACGTGAAGAAGTTATACAGTTCGATTTAGCAACTAACCTTGAATTGGGTAATTTCCTTCCGGCAAGTACAGGGATTAAAATTCCATTTTATGCGCAGTATTCACAGACGGTGAGGCTTCCCGAATTTGATCCATATGATCTGGATATTCCTTTAAAAGAGAAGTTGAAAGACGAAAATAATAAGGCAGAGCGGGACTCTATTCGCGAACAAGCCATCGATTTCACTCAGATCAAAGGGTATAATTTTACAAATGTAAGAAAGGAAAGAACAGGTAAAAAAAGTGGAAAAACGCCGATGCCCTGGAATATCGAAAATTTCAGCGCAACCTATGCGTATACCAAAATAACACACCACGATCCAATTATTGAACTTGATGAAATTAAAAGGTATAATGGTTCTTTAGATTATAACTTCAGTGTTAGACCAAAATATATTACACCGCTTAAAAAGCTGATTAAAAAAGATAAATATTTTAAGCTTATCACAGCGTTTAATTTCAATCCAATTCCTAACTCCTTTGCTTTCAATACAGCGATAAACAGACAATTTCAAAAAACAAAGTTCAGGTTTACTGATGATACACCACTTTATAGCACTTATTTTAACAAACAATTTTCATGGGACAGAAGCTATAATCTCCAGTGGGATATGGCGAAGTCTTTAAAATTTAATTTTAATGCTTTAAACATAGCGGTAATTGATGAGTTGAAACAATTTGATGACGAAAATCAACCCAGGTCCAAGGAAGAGCTAAATAAATTCGTGTGGGATAATATAAAGAATTTTGGAAGGACTAAGAACTACAACCATGGATTTAATGTAAACTGGACGCTACCGATTAAGTTGATACCATATCTCGATTTTATAAGTGTAAAAGCATTATACCATGGAGATTATAATTGGAGCGCCGCTGCATTGAATACGCTTGATTTAGGAAATGTAATACAGAACGGTCAGAGAAGGCAGCTTAACGGGGATTTAAACTTTGAAACGCTTTATAACAAGTCTAAATACCTGAAAAAAATTAATAGCCCGCAGCGCAAAAAAAGTAAGGGTAACCAAAAAGGGAGTAGCAAACTCAATACAGGAACTGATGATAAGAATGCTGGAGATAGAGGAAAATCGGACAGAGGGAAAACGGATAAATCAGATAACTCTGGAAAATCAGGAGCTGATGACAAAGGAGGTGGTGATCCGGGCCAGAATGGAAAAGATAGTAAGAAAAAAGAAAAAAGAGCAAAAGGTGGAGACCCCTCTGGCTTTGCCCGGGCAGTTGTTCGCCCTTTGATGATGTTTAGAAAAGCAAGGGCATCTTATGCTGAAAATTTTTCTACCATTGTTCCCGGTTACGTTCCTGGAACGGAAATACTTGGCTTATCACCAGGGTTTGATGCTCCGGGTTGGGATTTCGTTGCAGGCTGGCAACCCGACATTAGCGTTACGGATAATGAAAATGATTGGTTGACCCGATCTGCAAATAAAGGTTGGATGACTAACAGTGTCTTCCTAAATCAGCAGGTTCAGCAAAATTATACACAATCTTTTGATGCAAGAGTAACAATCGAACCTTATAGTGATTGGAGAATTGAACTCTTATGGAATAAATCTTATTCAGAAAATAAGTCTTTGTATTTTAAGGACACCATATTAGATGTTGAAACAGAAATTCGCCATGTCCTTCCTCGTGAAATAGGATCATTCACAATTTCCTATTTCGCTATGAATACATTGTTTGATAATGACATCGTTGGATTGTTTAAAACATTTGAAAATAATCGTCCGATTATTTCACAAAGGTTAGGCGTTGATGAGTCCTTTTTTCATCCGGTTGACGGAACAGAGTACAAATTTGGATATGGTCGGGCACAGCAGGATGTATTGATTCCATCTTTTCTGGCAGCGTATACTAAAAAAGATCCAAGCACTGTCCCAGTTACTAATGACTATACAAAAGTGTTATTCAAAGAGATGCCGCGACCTAATTGGAATGTAACCTATGACGGACTTGCCAAATTACCTATGTTTTCGGAGATGTTCTCCAGGTTTTCAATTTCTCATGGTTATCAATCTACATTAACTGTTAATTCATTTAATTCGTCCAATTCTTACGAAAGCGAGGATTTGGTAAGGAAACAAGATCTCAATTCCAGTTATTATTCTCGTTTTGAGATACCTTCAATTGTTATTTCCGAACAGTTCGTGCCTTTGCTGGGTATAAGAATGGAACTCCGAAGTGGCTTGGCCTTGGATCTGGAATTTAAAAAGGCTCGACTCCTTTCAATGAGTTTTATTACTTACCAATTAAGTGAAACCAAAACATCCGAATATGTTATAGGAATGGGTTATAGAATGAGAAATGTTGTAATTGGGTTCCTTCAGCCAAAAAGTAAAAAGAAGAGCAAACGTAAGAAGAAAGATGAACCAGTAGGTGCTCAAAAAGAGGAAGGCAGTGATCTTAATTTTGAATTTGATTTTTCACTTAGGGATGATATAACTATTAATCATCTTCTCGATCAAAGTGTGGCCGAGCCAACCAGAGGATTGCGGCAGATTCAAATATCTCCTTCTATAGATTATAATATTACTAAGCAATTGAACGTGCGGTTGTTTTTTGACTACAGCAGAACCAATCCAAAAACTTCTGCTTCTTTTCCTATTACTACGACAAGAGGTGGTGTGACAGTTACATTTTCTTTGAATTAAGAAACAAAGATTAAAACAGTAAAAAAGGCTGAGGGAATTCTCTCTGCCTTTTTTTTTATAAAAATTTGAAAAGTGAAAAAGAGGAATTGTTAGTCGAAAGAATTGATGAGTATTTATTTTAAATGCCTAAATTCATGTTCCGATTGAATGAATTTTTTACAAAGATGAAACTGGTAATCGAGATTACATTTTAATATAATATACATGTTTAAAATCCTATTTATTAATGATTTGTGATTTTTTTTTAGCCATTTTGCATATTATTTTTAGGCAGTTTTAGAAAAAGTTAAAGGTAAGTTAAACTGGAGAAAAGGGACTATGTAATGTATAAATTTGTAATAGGTGGTTTGTATTTTACGTTTTTCAATCATACCTTTTTTAGGTAAAATCCTTTTTTTTTAAAGTTTTTAAATGAATAAGAAGGCAATTTGGGTGATTATTGGATTGATGAGTGCTGCACTGATCGGTATCATTTTGTTGCAGACTTATTGGATCAGATGGTCTATTCAATTGAATGAAGACCGATTCAATAAAGATGTCATTGCAGTTCTGAATCGGGTATCTGATAAGCTTCAAAATGCGGAAAACATCAAAGATAATTTAGAAGTTTTCAACCAAACGGAGGGAGGAGGAAATACAACAGCATGGAAACATGGGGTCTACCAAAGGTTTAAGCAGGATTCTAAGGATATCTTGACAGATTATCAGCGAAGTTCGGAATTGACCTATGACAGCCTTTTGGCTGAGCAATCGAGTCTCTTTGCTCATTTGGATGATAAAAATGAATGTCATTGTCCTGATTGTGAAAGAGAGCGATTTGAGCGCTATGAACAGCAGGTGAAATATTGGGAGCGGATGCAAATCAATAAATTACTTAATCCGGAACCCATCACTCATCGGATAGAATTGGAATTGTTGCACGAAGCTATTGATAATGAACTGGCAAATCGTTTTATTGATATTGATTTTAATTACGGAGTATATTCACACAAAGAAAAGTCGTTTGTCATTATTGATGGCCATTATGTTGTTCGTGATAACAGTCCTCAGGCATTTACATCTGGTACCAAAACGCTTTATAATTCTGAATATAGTGTTGATTTATATCCAGATGATATTCAATCGCCTGGATTACTGATGATTTATTTTCCAGGTAAGACTAATCTTGTTTGGGGATCAGTATGGAAAACACTTTTAGGATCTATTCTGTTTACAGGATTAATTTTGTTTTGTTTTGCTTATACGATTCAAGTTATCTTTTTTCAGAAAAAAGTTGGAGAGATGAAGTCTGATTTTATAAATAATATGACTCACGAATTTAAGACACCAATTGCTACGATTTCATTGGCCGCAGATTCAATTACCAGTCCGATGGTTTCTGGAGATGTTGATAAAGTCCGTCGTTTTGCCGATATTATAAAGCA
The DNA here is from genome assembly GCA_963793295.1 of uncultured Saprospiraceae bacterium. GTDB lineage: Bacteria > Bacteroidota > Bacteroidia > Chitinophagales > Saprospiraceae > JAHDHW01. The sequence continues at coordinate 633,689 of CAWBZX010000013.1, forward strand.
AGAAAATAAACGGATGAATAAACAGGTCGAGAAGGTACTTCAAATGGCATTAATTGATAAAAATGATTTTCAATTAAAAATGTCAAATATCAATCTTCATGAAGTAATTAGTCAGGCTGTTGAAAATGCTAACTTACAGGTTGAAAAAAAAGAAGGTACTGTTACAGCAGAATTAAAAGCTTCGAAACCTGTAATTCAAGGTGATTTGACACATATCACTAATATTATTCATAATTTACTGGACAATGCGAATAAATATTCGCCCGATAAACCAGAGATTTCTGTACTTACGCGTAACATAACGAATGGCGTTGAGGTTACAGTAGATGATAAAGGAATTGGAATGACTAAAGAAGCCCGAAAGCATATTTTTGATAAATTCTACAGGGTTCACACCGGAAATCTTCATGATGTAAAAGGCTTTGGACTTGGGCTTAGCTATGTAAAGGCTTTGGTGAATGCACACAATGGCCAGATCGAAGTAAAAAGTGAGCCAGGTAAAGGAAGTAGTTTTATACTATTTTTCCCATTTATGAGTTCTAATAGTTAAATAATTAAAATAACTTCTAATTTTCCATATTGAAAAAGGTTTTACAATGACAGCAAATAACAGAATACTTTTAGTTGAAGACGATCAAAATTTTGGAGATGTCCTTCGTTCATATCTTGAAATGCATGACTACAATGTTACTCTTGCAACAGATGGGATGGCTGGTTTGGAAAGTTATAAAAAAGGAGAGTCTAGGT
>CAWBZX010000014.1:0-6782 GCA_963793295.1 uncultured Saprospiraceae bacterium
ATATACTTAGGCCTGTGGTTACTGAAATGACGTGGGCAATAACAATAATTGCGATGACGCCAACCAGACCTGCATTGCCAACTACCCAACCCAACCGCATATACATGATGACCCCTAAAATAGTTAGCAAAGAGGGAGTAAAAACACCTGCGAAAGCTCCAAACTTTTTTTGATTTGACATTTAGTTTATTTACCAATTTTTTGAAAAATAACTAAAAAAGAAGGACAACAGAAGCTGGAGCCGGTCACTTCTCTTTTTTAAACATTTCAAAATGTAAATTAACTGAAAAAATAGAACTTCCACATTCCAAAAGATAATTACTTAAAAGGTGGAGAAGAGTTGTTTAACTTTAAAGGTTTAAAGGTTTGAGGTAAATAGAAATGGACAAACCACAAACGGATAACCAAATTTCAATCCTCGAAGCGGAATATCCTTCCATTTTCTCCAACGATAAATCCAGTATTTTCGACAACATGAACGTCATATAAATCAACTTTTGGAAAATCTTTGACCACCTGCCAATTGTTTCCTCCGTTCAGGGTTCGCCAGAAAGTTCCGCGGTCACCAACAAGGTATCCTTTTTCAGCATTAACAAAATGGACGGAACGAAAAGGAGTGTTCTTGGTTGAGATTTTATTTCCATCGATTAGCTTTTTCCAGTTTTGGCCTGCATCCGTTGTCTTCAGGATTGATCCTGAGTATCCGGCGATGTAACCGATGTTAGAAGTAGGAAAATGTATGGACCGGTAAAAATCTCCGTTTGTTTCGCTTATGCTCCAGTTGAGTCCGCCATCTGTTGAACGCAGGATAATGCCATAACCAGCAACATGGATCGTTTTTGCGTCTGTATAGCAAACAGCACTAAGTTCATTTTCGAAAGTATCGATGGTAATTGGTTTATAGTCAGCTCCAAGTGTCATTAAAACACCGAATTTGAAGGCTTCTCCGCCAACAACTATTCCATGGTCCACATCAAAAAAACAAACATCACGAAGGATATTCCAATTGGGGAGTTTATAAAAATCCCAGGGTGATTGGGGTGATTCCTTCCTATAAAGATAACCATCGATTCCAACGGCATGCCCCATTTGGTGCTGATTGAAATGAATACCGAATAATTGTTTGTTTCCCAAAGTATCCAGTTGCCAATGATCTCCACCATCGGTGGTTTGAAGATATGTTCCATGATACCAGGTGTTACCACCTACAGCGTGCCCATGATTTGGATCAGTAAAATATACGGAAGTTAGTGTGGATGCGGTGCCGGAATCAAGTTCTGTCCATTTCAGGTTTATCTTTTCTTTTCCGCAACTGCTGAATGCAATACCAACTGCAGAAAGTAAGCTTAAATGGAGGAGAAAAGCATTTATGGAAAAAGGGGTTATTCTTTCAAAATAGGTTTTCATGGCAAAATCAAACAAAATTAATCTTTTGACCGGATACCATCTTTCGTGTAAGATTGATTGGCATCATTGGGTGTAAGACTGCCACTACCAGTGTCTGTACTCAGTTTTCTTGGATGAGTTGGAAATGAAGCACTTCCGTAATGTGAGTATTTTTTGTTTGAAACAAGTGGAAATTTATAGTGATTGATAAAGCTCGAAAAGAAAGCGGTTAATTCAGCTGTATCAACATTTCTTGAATTTTGTTTTAAATGATAAGCAATATGTTTAACCGTACCATCTACATTCCAAAATACATTTAACCATACTTTAACTCCTTTGATATCATATTTAATCATTGTGGCGTAGGCTTCCATTTCAATAAGCATACTAACCCATTTTTGATAAGCTTCATCCATATTTCCATCGCAGACACTCAAAAGCATTACCGAATGCTCAAGGTTGAGTTGTTCGTAAGCATTTTCATATTCTCCAAGGATAAAAACTTTGGGAGGAGTGGTGTCATTATTAAGCAAGCCATTAGGATTGTTAAGATTAACAGGATTGGAAGCTTGAACAAAAAGAAACAAACTCAAGAGTGAAAAAGTAAGCAGGTATTTCATTCTACAACTTTTATTTAGTTCAAAAATAGTAAATTATTGCTTTGTAATTATTGAAAGCTAAAAAATATAATTGATATTTTACTAATACGAAGCAATCCAACTATGATGCTTTTTACAAAAAACGTGTTATTTCGAAATCTTTGTGAAGTAAAAAATATCGTTGCAATTATTTAAATAGCTCAAGTTTCAAATAAAATAGGGTGGCCATCTGCGCGATTAAGAAGGAGTCTTTTTATTGGCTTTTTAAGTATTCTGCAATAATAATGTTTTTAAGCCAGAATAATTTCTCCTTCGTAAAATATTTTGAATAAATTAATTTTCTATGTCAAAAAATGGTTGCCCTTACAAATCTTTTTTGTTTTAATAAGAAAGGAAAAATCAAGCCATTATTGTCAAAACATAAAATTTATTATCTTTTTTTTAATATAATCAGGCAAAAAAAAATATCAATTAGCTATTTGTCTTTGCAAAATGGTAGCAAATAAAGGAGTAAAAAGAAGTCTTTTTTACTCCTTTTACGATAACTAATAAAGTAGTTTATTTAAACCCTAATCCAATTATTTAAAATATACCTTGAAACTGTATTTTAATCTGCTCAAAAGTTACATTCGTAGAAGGAATAATTTTAATGTTAAGTTTTTTGATATTTTTGGTTACCCAAAATTTGATAACCAAAAAAGAGCTTGAAATGAAAAAAAACCAACCCTTATTTGTAACAATATTATTTATTAGCAGTTTGTTCTTTTCATGTAACAATGAAACCAATATGGAAAATAACGAATCAACGACCCTGTCTGAAATGACTGATGAAAACCAAAACCCAGTATTACCTGGTGACCCGTCTTTGCCCACGTCTGCCGAAGAGTTAGCAGCGTTAATTAGTGAAGCTAAAGGTGATTTTAAATATTCTGTTGAAGATTTCTTTCGCAATCCAGAAAAATCAAGATATCAATTATCTCCCGACGGGACGCATTTTTCTTTTATGGGACCTTATGAAAGACGCCAGAATGTCTTCATCCAAAAAATCGGAGAAGATCATGCTGTTCGAATAACCAGTGAAACAGAAAGGGATATTGCCGGCTACTTTTGGGCGAATAACAATCGTATTCTTTTTTTAAAAGATAGTGGCGGTAATGAAAACTTTCAGCTTTATGCGGTAGATAAAGACGGCTCAAATGCCAAAGATTTGACCCCTTTCGAAGACGTTCGTATTCAGGTGATTGATCAACTCGAGGATATTGATGATGAGGTCATCATCGGGATGAATAAGAGTAACAAGCAACTTTTCGAGCCTTACCGGCTGAATATTACTACCGGTGATCTCAAACAGCTTGCAGAAAATAGCGATCCTGAAGAACCTATTGATTCCTGGATGACAGACCACGATGGGAAACTTCGAATCGCTTCAAAGGTTATCGGCACTAATACCACATTGATGTATCGGGAGAATGAAGACCAACCTTTCAAAAATGTGCTAACGACCGATTTTAGAGAAGGCGTTTCTCCTTTATTTTTTGATTTCGATAACGGCAACATCATTTATGCTTCTTCCAACTTGGATCGTGACAAAAATGTGATCATCAAATTTGATATGTCAACAGGGAAAGAAGTCGGTAAACCCATTTTCGAACATCCTGAAGTAGATGTTACCAGCCTCAATTATTCCAAAAAAAGAAAGGTGTTGACCTCAATCTTTTATAATACTGCCCGACAAAGCTGGCACTTTTTGGACAAGGAAAGAGAAACCATTCAAAGGCGGTTGGAAAAAGATCTCGGCGATTATGAGATTTTTATCACAAGTATGAATAAAGCGGAAGATAAATTTATGATTCGTACTTATAGTGATCGCTCTTTAGGCGCCTATTATTTTTATGACCAAACAACCGATAAACTGGAAAAACTGGTTGAGGTAAGTCCGTGGATTGATGAAAATGACATGGCTGAAATGAAGCCAATAAAATATAAAAGCCGAGATGGATTAACCATCAATGGATATTTGACCCTTCCAAAAGTTGCGAATCAAAAGAATCTTCCTGTCATAATCAACCCTCACGGCGGTCCCTGGCATCGTGATAGCTGGGGTTTTAATCCGGAAATCCAGCTAATGGCAAGCCGCGGATATGCCATCCTCCAGATGAATTTTCGTGGAAGCACAGGATATGGCCGTGACTTTTGGGAAAAGAGTTTTCATCAATGGGGCAGAACCATGCAGGATGACATTACGGATGGCGTCAAGTGGTTGATTGATCAGGAAATCGCTAACCCGGAACGGATAGCGATTTATGGTGGAAGTTATGGTGGTTATGCAACGCTAGCCGGAGTAACATTTACGCCTGATCTCTATGCTTGTGCCGTAGATTATGTAGGTGTTTCTAACTTGTTTACTTTTATGAAAACAATACCGCCTTACTGGAAGCCCTATCTGGAAATGATGTACGAAATGGTGGGCGACCCTGAAAAAGATAGTCTGGCCATGGCAGCGGCCTCACCCGCTTTTCATACAGACAAAATCAAAACACCTTTGTTTGTCATACAGGGAGCTAATGATCCGCGTGTGAATATTGATGAAGCAGACCAGATCGTAAAATCATTGCGCTCCAGGGGAGTGGAAGTCCCTTATCTAGTGAAATATAACGAAGGCCACGGATTTCATAATGAAGAAAATCGATTTGAAAGTTATAAAGCAATGGTTGGCTTTTTTGCTAAACATCTCAAACCGGATCTGAAAGGATAAGGTTTTTTTAAACAACTTAAAAGAGAGGTGATGACGGAACATGTTATCACCTCTCTTTGTTTTAATAATTTGCAGTGAAGTTGTCGCTAAAATCAATTGAATAGTCTAAATTGCTATGATATTTATAGTAGGTAGACTTATTTTACGGACTGTTATGGCAATAGATATTATTTTTGTAATCACGATGCTTTACGGTTTTTACCTAGGATTTTCCAAAGGAATAATAAAAACTGTTTTTACTGTCTTGTCAATCATATTTGGCTTGATGGCTGCTTTCAAGTTTGCTCCGGCGATGACGGATTTTCTGGAAAGTGCTTTTAGCAATAATAATCCTTTGATGCTTATTGCGGGGTTTTTATTGTCTTTTGTACTCACCATGATTATTATTCGAATGATCGCACGTGGATTGGAAGGCATATTGAAAACGGCAAATATTAATATTATCAACCAATTGGCAGGTGGGGTTTTATTATCCGGAATATTGGTCTTGCTTTATAGTGTGATTTTATGGTTTGGCAACCAGGCTACTTTGATCAACGATGATGCAAAAAGAGGTTCGATGACATACATTTATCTCGAAAAATTTCCTGCACAAGCAAAAGATATTGCCTATAAAATACAGCCTGTTTTTCAGGAATTTTGGAATCAATCACTTGATATGATGGATCGTTTAGAGGAGATTAAACCCGTGAAAGAAGAAAGCGAACCTAATATTTATGACATACCTGAGGATGCAGAAAACAACGAGGATTCTTCTAATTGACAATTACGACTCTTTCACTTACATTCTTTACGATTATTTCCTTCAATTAGGAACTGGCTGCACGGTTATCAGAAATGATGAATTGCCTTTAAAAGAAATTTTTAAACTGGAATTCGATGCCCTAGTTCTATCGCCTGGACCAAAAACTCCAAAAGATGCGGGCTTGCTCCCGGAGATCATAGAACACTTTCACGATAAAGTTCCTGTTTTAGGTATTTGCCTGGGGCATCAGGGTATCGGTGAGTTTTTTGGTGCCGAGTTGACCAAAGCTAAATTACCTGTTCATGGAAAAACATCGACGCTTTTTCACCAAAACCATTCTTTGTTTAAAGGCCTTCCAGATCATTTTGAAGTGATGCGTTATCATTCTCTTTTGTTGAAAAAGATTGAAAATACGGAGCTGGAAGAAATTGCCTCTACCGCTACAGGCGAAGTGATGGCCATCGCGCATAAAAAATTACCCATCATCGGATTACAGTTTCATCCCGAGTCCATCCTCACGGAGCACGGTTTGCAAATGCTTAAAAACTGGCTGGATTCCTTATAAAAAGTATTAACCTTTCTGCGAGTTAATTGCTTTAATTATATTTGGCAAATGACTTTCAGAAATTTTCTTTTACTACTTTTTCTGCTTCTTGCACTGCTCAACCTTTGGGCGGAATATACTTATTCCCGGATTTTGATTTTTACTACCAAACCTTTGTTGATAACAACTTTAGCGATTTGGTTTTTTTTTGAAACGAAAAGCAAAAATACGCTGTTTCGAAAACTCATTTTGCTGGCATTGGTTTTTTCAATCATTGGAGATACGTTATTAATGTTCGTTGAAAATGATCCCAATAGACAGCATTTTTTTCTGCTGGGTCTCGGAAGTTTTTTAGTTGCACATATCTTCTACTTGTCTGCTTTTGTAAAATACCCATCCAATGAACCTGGGTTGGTAAATCGAAAGAAATGGTGGATTACCATCTTTGCTATTTATTTAGCTTTTTTTAATTGGTTTTTACTTCCGGATGTACCCCCGGCAATGCAAATCCCTGTTTTGGTTTACAGCATTGCCATCCTGATGATGTTGCTTTCTTGTCTGAATTTGAATGGAAAAATACCTTCTGAAGCTTTTTGGATACTTTTTTCAGGTGCGTTTCTTTTTATGGTTTCCGATACTATCATTGCTTTGAATAAATTTAAAAGCGATGAATTTTCTATTCCGTTTGCCCGAATATTCATCATGACTTTTTATCTTTTCGGACAGTTTATGATAGTAAAAGGAAGTGCAAAA
>CAWBZX010000015.1:2500-253320 GCA_963793295.1 uncultured Saprospiraceae bacterium
TTTTGTGGCTTGTTAAAATCTTAAAAATAAAATAATGGAAATTGTAAGCAAGCAAATCAAAAAACATAATTTCAGTGCCGGCCCTGCCATTCTACCTGATTCAGTAATCAAACAAGCTGCTGAAGCGGTTAGAGATATTAACGGAATGGGTTTATCGATCCTGGAAATCTCTCATAGAAGTCCGGAATTTGAACAAGTATTAGAAGAGGCTACACAACTAACCAAAGAGTTGTTAGACTTACCGAAGGATTTTGAAGTCCTTTTTTTAACAGGGGGTGCTAGTTCTCAGTTTTTCATGACCGCCATGAATTTATTGGATCAAGATGCTAAAGCCTGTTACATTGATACGGGAAGCTGGTCCTCAAAAGCTATTAAAGAAGCTAAACTTTTTGGCCATATTGAAGTCCTTGCGTCTTCAAAAGAACACAATTACAATTATATCCCTAAAGAGTATACAGTACCTAATGATGCTTCTTATTTGCATCTAACCAGCAACAATACGATATATGGTACAGAATACCACTGGTGGCCAGACACAAAAGTTCCGTTCATATGCGATATGTCATCTGATTTATTCAGCCGCCCAATTGATATTAAAAAATTTGGATTGATCTACGCCGGAGCACAAAAAAATCTGGGTCCTGCCGGCACTACTTTAGTAATAGTTAGAAAGGACCTTTTGGGAAAAGTAAAACGCAGCATTCCGACTATGCTAAATTACAATACTCACATTGACAAACAATCCATGTATAATACCCCACCTGTTTATGCCATTTATGTTTGTATGCTGACTTTGCGGTGGTTGAAAGATTTAGGAGGCCTGGCGGCAATGCAAAACAAAAACAAAGAAAAGGCAGCGCTATTATATCGTGAAATCGATAACAACCCTCACTTTGAAGGTACTACTGCAAAGGAGGATCGCTCTTTAATGAATGTTACTTTTATAATGAAAAATCCTGCATTGGAAAATGCATTTATGGATATGTGTACCGAAAATGGATGTGTAGGTATAAAAGGCCACCGGTCTGTAGGCGGTTTCCGAGCATCCATTTATAATGCTATGCCGATCGAAAGCGTCCAGGTTCTTGTTGATATTATGCAAAGTTTTACAAAGAAATATAGCAATTAGATAGCGTTTAAGCTTTATCAATTAAAATAAGAATAACAAAAGGCTTCTCGGTAATTTGAGAAGTCTTTTTACTTTTATAAAATGATCAGGAAAAGATTAGAAAATACCTCAATTGAAATTAAAGGAAAAAAGGTACCCGTAAAAATCTATAATGAAATGCGGTACAATGTACGAGCATCTATTGGAAAGAGGGCTGTTATTCTTCGATTTCCATTGCTGCTTTCAAAGAGTGAACGGGAAAAGCAGCTGTCTAGTTTTTATGTTTGGATAGAACAGCAATTTGAAAAACATGAAAACATTGCAGCTCGTTTTTTTGGAAAAGAATATCGTGATGGAGATCAATTAATCGTTGGAGAACGCGTTTATCTAATCAAAATAGAACAAACCGAAAACCAAAATCACAGTGTCAAATTGAGCAACGGTATCATCCAATTAAAACTGTCAAAAGAAGTCTCTGAACTCTATGTCAAGAAAAGTATAAAATTACTGTTGAGCAGAGTAATTGCTAAAGATTTTTTGCCGGAAATTTCAAGGCGGGTACATGAACTCAACCAGCTCTATTTCAAAAACGAGATTAAAAATATACGTTTAAAATATAATCAATCAAATTGGGGGAGTTGTTCAATAAAAGGAAATGTCAACCTTTCAACACGTTTGCTTTTTGCACCACAAGATGTGATCGATTATGTTATTATTCATGAACTGGCTCATTTTCGAGAAATGAACCATTCTCCTCGTTACTGGAAAATAGTCACTGAAGCGATGTCTGATTATAAAGACAAGGAAAAGTGGTTGAAAAAGAACGGATACCTTTGCGATTTTTAAAACAAAAAAAGCTGAAAGTCGTTGACTTTCAGCTTTTTTAATGATTTCAAAACTATTATATTTTTATTCTCCAACAACTTCAAAATCCATTTCTACAATCACATCTTTATGAAGATCTAAAAAAGCTTTGTAGGATCCAATAGTTTTCACTTCATCAGGCAATCTAACTCTTCTACGATCAACTTCAACATCAAATTGTTCTTTGAGCGCAGCAATTATTTGTACGTTTGTAACGGATCCAAAGATCTTACCACTCGTACCTGCTTTCGCTCCAATTTTCAGTACTTTATCTTTTAGTTTGTCAGCAATCTCTTGGAAATGACCAACCATTTTATTTTGGCGAGTATCTTCCTGGCGAACCAAGTCAGCCAACCGTTTACGATTAGTTGTGTTAGCAATAATTGCCATTTTTTGAGGGATCAAGTAATTTCTGCCGTAACCATTTTTCACGGAAACAACTTCATGTTTTCCCCCAACTTTATCTACATCTCTTAATAATATGACTTCCATTTTCTGAAAATTTAAGTTAATGAGCTAACAGTTTTCACTGATAACATGAAATTATTTTAAAAGGTCAGTTACATATGGCAACAATGCCAAGTGACGTGCGCGTTTGACCGCGGTTGCTACTTTTCTTTGATATTTCAAAGAGTTACCAGTAATACGGCGTGGCAATAGTTTTCCTTGCTCGTTTACAAATTGAGTTAAGAAATCAGCATCTTTATAATCGATGTATTTGATGCCAAAACGGCGAAAACGGCAATATTTTTTGTTGCTTGCGCCTATGTTAGGATTACTAAGAAATTTTATATCGTCTCTTGAAGCCATGATTTTCTAATTTTTGATTGATTAAATAATTACTCTTCTTCACTTTTCACTTCGTCAGTCGGTTCGTCTGATACAACTGGCGCTACAGTTTCTTCAACAACTGGTTCCGCCTCCACTGCCGCAATAGTTTCTTCAACAACTGGTGCAACAATTTCTTCAACTACCGGTGGTGCAGCCACAACAGGTTCAGCTTTTGCAACAGGGGCTTCTTTTACAGCTGTCTCAGTTTTTTTAGCTGTCTCAGTTTTTGCAGCTGGTCTGGCTGGTTTTGCTTCTGTTTTTTCTGTCTCAGGATTCTTTGCTTTTTTCGCTTTACCAATTTTACCACTTCGCTTGTCATCGTTGTATTTTACACCATATTTGTCCAAACTTACTGTAAGGAATCGCATGATGCGCTCGTCACGACGAAAAGCTAATTCAAGATTATCAATCAAGGCTCCGGTTTCTACTTCGAATTCTACGCAGTAATAAATTCCGGAGGTACGTCTGTTTATTGGATATGCCAATTGCAGCAATCCCATCTCATCAAAATGTACGATTTTGCATCCTTCTTTTTCAAGATGTTCGACATAGTTCTGAGCTGTCGCTTTGATTTCATCGCCCGACAGTACTGGATCTACGATGAAAGTTACTTCATAATTTCGCATTTATAAAGAAGTATTTATTTGTGAAAAAATTAAAAACGGCTGCAAAGATAGAAAATATCTGCAGTATTTGCAAAAGAGTTGAAAAGATTGATAAAAGAAAGAAAAAGCTTAGCTAAAGAAAAGCGGTAACTCCTGGTTTTAAGACTTAACTCTTGCTTTCGGTTTCTTGAAATGGTAAATCAACGAATCACTGCAACGGTCATTTTGCCATCATAATCCCCTTTAATAACCGGAGACTGACGCATGCCCGTATAAGTTCTTACATTTTCACCAATAAAGTCATATAGCTCCTGAACAGAAACGATATGATTTCCATCTGCATCAGCTTCTCCCTTCAAACCACGGATCAGGAAGTGACTGAAAACACCTTGTCGCAAGCCACTAGATTCAAGTGAAGTTTCATCAGACTTTGAAGACATGATCAGAGCGGTACCAGACTGAGCCTGTGCCAATGATTTGTAATAATTACTTAATGCATTCTCGACATTTCCTTTCATAGCAAACAAACTCCCGGAATGGCAAGCGTCGGCAATACATAATTTATATTTAGCAGGGCTATTCTCGAGAATTTCGTTTATTTCTTCGTGGTAGATTTTATTATTATAACCATCAAAGTCAATAGGCAAAAAAGAACCTTTTAAACCATGGCCCGAAAAATAAAGCATCACCAAATCAGATGGACCTGCTTTCGAAAATACATCCTTCATCGTATTGGTAATATTCTCTTTGGTGGCTTCCTCATCAATCAGTATACGGATCTGGTCATCACTCAAAGCGCCACCTTCAGGACTTTTTAAAAAAGCAAACATACGATAAGCATCGTCATCGGTATATCGCAATACAGGCATATGGCTGTATGATGCTACCCCAATCACGACGGCCCATACTTTCATATCAAGCGCTTCTTTTGCAATAACCTGATCGGCTATCTCTGTTATTATCTCTTTATCTTCATCGAGATCATTTTCAACGTCAGTCACCTCATTCTCTTTCCCCATAAATGTTCCGAAATCCCAAGTTCCGTGTACTTTTGTTCCATCTTGTAAAAACAGGGTTCCGGTACCGTTGAAACTTCCATTGCTCCATTCTCCTTCGTATCGTTCTCCATTTGAATAATAACAAACTCCTTTTCCGTCAGCCAGATTATTTTTGAAATCTCCAATGTATTTTGCTTCAGCACCTTCGTAAACGTAAGTTCCGATTCCATTTTTACAATCTCCATCTAGGCAGCCTTCCCCTTCTTTTGCTGTCAATTGAACATCACCTTTATATTCACCTTCTACCCAAACGCCAACCATTTCCGTTCCGTCAGCATAATAAAGTGTCCCATTTCCGTGAGAATAATTATCCCGAAAACTTCCCTCATATTTATCACCGTTTGGAAAGTACCATGTTCCTGAGCCATTGAGTTCTCCTTGTCTGAAGTTACCATCATATTTACTCCCATCAGCATATGCAAATACACCGGTGCCATTTTGGCAATCTCCCGAGATACAGCCTGATTGAATATTTGTTCCATCATCATCGTTTTCATTCCCTTTTGCAACCATCTCTTCAATAAAATTACCGTCTTCGTCAACAGGCTGTCCTTTTACCCACATTCCAAATCGTTTTGTACCATCTTCAAATGTTTTAGTACCCTTCCCTTCCGGGAAACGATGAACCCATTGACCAGAATATTTGCTGCCATTTGTATAATAACAGACTCCGATTCCATGTATTTCTCCATTTTGAAATTCCCCAACGTACTTTGCTCCGCTTGGAAACAGATAAGTGCCTTTACCGTTCTGACAATCACCAGTCACACATTGAGCATTCAAAAAAGAAAGGAATAAAAATAGATTTAGAAAAGAAAGGCTCCACTTTATCATAGGTGTTAAATTGTGTTGAGTAATTTCAAATTATTCTTTCTACTAACGAAAGTATGTTTTAATTTCGTTTAAAATAAACCGAAACTATTTCATATGCTTTTAAAAAAAAGGTAACTAATAGTTTTTGCAACAAATATATTACCAAAAATCATTATAAAAAGATTGGCAAGAAAATACTGTTAAAACTATCAAAATTCAAGCGCTTTCATCTCGTAAAAAAGAAAAATCAGCTGATCATTTTAGATTAGCTGATTTTTACTCTTAAAAAACGATTTGGGAATTATCTGATCGCCGCTACCGGCATATTTTTATCATACTTACCTGTTATTGTCGGCGTTTGAGCATTTGCAGTATAATTGACCACTTTACTATAAACAAAATCAAAAAGCTCCTGGATGGTTACAATTTTATTTCCGTTTTTATCTGCTTCCCCTTTCAGACCTCTGATTAAATAATGGCTGAAAATACCTTGCCGCAGCCCTTGGTCTTCGAGAGAAAACTCATCACCTTTTGAAGAAAGGAGTAGTGCTGTGCCCCCCTCGGAATCCTGAAATGCCTGGTAATAATTTTGAATAGTCTGATCAGGTGCACGCATAGCCGTCAGTGTTCCGGAGTGACAGGCATCCGCCAAACAAATTTTATGTTTTGCCCGAGTTTCTTTAAAAAGATCTTTCAATTCATCGTGTTGTAATTTATTATTATAACCATCAAAATCTACTGGCAAAAAGGATCCCTTTATACCGTGACCTGAATAATAAAGTAGCACAACATCATTTTCATCTGCTTTTAAAAAGATATGCCGCATGGCCCTAATAATGTTGGTACGAGTGGCATCCTCATCAATGAGTAACCGGATTTGACTGTCTGGCAATGCTCCTCCTTCAGGACTTTTCAAAAAAGCATAAATATGGTAAGCATCATCATCGGTATACTTCAAAACAGGCATTGTTGTATAACGAGCAATTCCAACAACAACAGCCCATATTTTCACTTCATCATCCTGATCGACTTTCACATATTCATTCCCGACATTGTCATTTGATCCATCCAAATCGCCAACAGGTTTGCCGTAATCCCAAATGGCAGCCAATATCCTTCCGCTTGTGTAATACATAATGCCTTCACCATGTGGACCGTGATCTTTCCAGTTTCCTACATATTTGTCACCATTGGAATAAAAGCAAGTTCCTTGTCCTTCCGGGATTCCATTTTTAAAGCCCCCAATCCATTGTGATTGATCTCGATAGGTATATTTGCCTTCACCTTCCTGGCAAAAAATGGTATTGCAATTGGGAAGCATTTCCTCTGTTAGCTGGGCGTCATTTTGTTGATTGTTTTGATCTCGCTCTTTTTGATATTTTCCATTGAGCCAGGTACCAGCAATCTCAGTTCCATTAGTTTTATAGAAAGTTCCTTTTCCTTCTTTCTGATTACTTCTCCAGGTCCCAATATATTTAGAACCATCTTTATAAAACATACTTCCCTGACCATGTAATTTACCAGCATAAAATTCTCCTTCGTAGCGATCGCCATCAGAATAGAAATATTTTCCAAACCCATGTTGGCGGTCATCAGCCCAGTTTCCTTCATATCTATCTCCGTTGGCAAAATCCATAACACCTTTTCCATTGATTCTACTATGTTTGAAGTCACCTTGGTAAACGTCACCGGTTGTAAAAATCATTTTTCCTTTTCCTTCACGGTATTGGTTTACCCAATTACCAACATACTTATTTCCGTCACTGAAATACAGAATTCCCCGTCCTTGGATTTTACCATCTCGAAAATTGCCTTCGTATTTAGCACCACTTGGATAGATGCAGACACCATGACCATTCCAGCAATTTCCTTTAATGCATTGTGCTTGAGAAGATTGGGGTAGGCTGACAATAATAACCACTACTAATTTTATTAGGTGCTTCATTTTCCAAAGAGATTTTGTAGTCCGAAAAGTACAGACAGGGTTTTGAAAATGTAGCGGTTATATCTAAATAGGCAAAAGGTGTTTGAAGAGAAATGCAAATAGAATAATTTATAAACTATTTTTACAAAATAATATTGCTTATGAAAGAGTTTTTTTATAAAACTATAGATATCCTTATCTTCGTATTTCTTTTTTAATAAAATAATAAAAACAGACAAGACATGTTAAAGAATTTAATTTTCGCTTTTTCGATTGTGAGCTTGTTTTTCTCATGTGGAGGACCGACTCCAACAGGCAATAACGAATCGACCCTTGAGTCAAAAGAAGTCGGAAAGCATTTTGGTGAAAATGTTGACCAAAAGGGTACAATTACTTATGAAGAGATGTTGTCGAAACTCAGTGAAGCTGATTCCATTCCTGCTAAAGTTGTTGGCCAGGTAAGTGCTGTTTGCCAGGCAAAAGGATGCTGGATGACCATTGCTTCTGAAAATGGTGGAGAAGAAATGATGGTTAAATTTAAGGACTATGGTTTTTTCGTTCCTAAGGATATTGCCGGCCGTAAAGTTGTCATGCAGGGATATGCTTTCAGAGAAGTAACTCCTGTTGACGAATTGAGACATTATGCGGAAGATGAAGGTAAATCAAAAGAAGAAATCGAAGCCATCACCGAGCCAAAAGAAGAACTCAAGTTTTTAGCTTCAGGCGTTTTATTGCTTGACAACTAATTTCTATCCGACTAATTTTTATAGAAAATATGCAACACACAGGGGTTAAATATCTTTTGATTTTTTTTGGCCTTTGTGTGTTACATTCCCAAGCTTTTTGTCAGGATTCTTCATTAACAGACAGCCTTACTCAATTACTTCACGCTTCCAATCCTGATTCCAATAAAGTAAAAGTATATAATGATCTTGCCTGGGAGTTGAAGATAAGCGACCCCGAAAAAGCCCGAAATTATCTCGATACTTCCGTTCAACTTTCCCAAAAAATTCTTTATAAAAAAGGGGAAGCCCAGGCCTACAATAATAGAGGTGTTGTCGAAACCATTGACAGCAACTACGATTTGGCTATAAAATTTTATGAAAAAGCTTTAGCCATCCGAAATGACCTGGGCGATCAAAAAGGAGTTGCCTCACTTTACAACAATATTGGCAACTTGCGCGAAGAACTGGGAGATCATGTATCCGCTTTAGAAAATTTTCGGAAATCGCTCCGATTACGAGAAGCATTAAATGATACTTTAAGAATCGCAAGGGTGATGTACAATATGGGCCTTGTGCATGAAAGCATGGGGAATTATCCGGAAGCACTTGATTATGCCTTTGGCCATCTCCAAATCTCTGAGCAACTAAATGTCCCTTATGAAATTGCAAACGCTGAAAATTTTTTGGGGAATATCAAATCCGAATTGGAACGATATGACGAAGCGGAGCAACACTATTTGAAAGCACTTCAGCTTCGCGAAGCACTCGAAGATCAATGGGAACTAGCTATTGCTTATAACAACATGGGCAATATCAAAGATGATTGGGGGGAGAAAAATTTAAAAAATGGATTATTTGATCAAACAATTTTTCAATTCCGTGAAGCTTTAGATTATTACAATAAATCACTAAAAATTTATCAAACGATTGAAGATGATGAAGGCATTGCAACCGCCTTCAATAATATAGGCTTGGTTCATAAAAATTTAGGTAGTTATTTTAGTGATTTAAATAATAGTGTAAATGCTGAGGAAAATTTTAAAATCGCCCATTCTTTTTTAGAACAATCCCTTTCAATTCGTAAAAAACTTGCAGACAAAAAAGGTGTCATGGAAGTGTATAACGGAATCGGCGATGTCTTTCGGCGGCAAAAAGATCTTCAAGCTGCACTTCAATACACGAAGGATTATCTGGCTTTAGCAGAAGAACTTTCAGATCAAAAGTTCATTCAGAAAGCATATAAAGACCTTTCCAGAGTCTATGCTGATTTAGCGGATTATAAAAAGGCGTATACATTTCGTAAAAAGTACGACGAGCTTCGTTATGAAAGACTTGATGAAGAACGTGCAAAGCAAAATTCACGGCGTGAAGCTATTTTTGGTGATGATAAAAAACAACGTGCTATCGATCAGCAAAAAGTTGCTTTTCAACTTCAGGAATCACAATTGAACCAGGCAAAATTACAACGTAATTCATTTATTGGAGGTGCGATCTTACTCCTCCTTTTAGCTATCCTTTTATATAATCGATATCGTTTCAAAAGCAACGTAAATGCCCAATTAGAAAAGAAGAATGAAATCATAGAAAAAGAGCAAAAACGATCAGATGATTTACTTCTCAATATTTTACCTGCAACAACTGCTGAGGAACTAAAGCAGTCTGGAAAAGCAAAAGCAAAATATTATGATTCGGTTACCGTTCTTTTCACTGATTTTGAATCTTTTACTAAAATCTCAGAACAATTATCTCCCGAAGAAATAGTTTCTGAATTAGATTACTGTTTTCAGGCTTTTGATAGAATAACGAGTAAATATGGTATTGAAAAAATAAAGACTATTGGTGATTCATACATGTGTGCTGGAGGTTTGCCAACGCCTAATAATACTCACGCTAAAGATGTTGTCAACGCAGCTATTGAAATACATCTATTTATGGAGCAACTTGCAAAAAAACATAATAAAAAAATGAAACCCGTATTTAATACTCGAATCGGTATTCACACTGGACCAGTAGTTGCCGGAATAGTTGGAAGCAAGAAATTTGCATTTGATATTTGGGGCGATACGGTAAATACTGCTTCCAGAATGGAATCAAGTGGCGAAATTGGAAAAATTAATATTTCTCAAAGCACTTATGAAATAGTAAAAGACGATTTTAAATGTATCTATCGTGGAAAAATAAAAGCAAAGAAAAAAGGAGCAATTGACATGTATTTCATCGAAGCAGAAGTACCATCTCCGAATCTAGTTTAATTTAATTTGGATTATACAGCAGTTAAAATATTTATGTTAAAAAAGCTAGAGAATGAGCTATCTAGTGAATTGTCCTATCACGGCAAGCATCATACTGAAGATGTTTTGAAGGTGACCAAAGAATTGTGTGCGCATGAAAATATTTCTAATTATGAGACAAAATTAATTAAAACAGCTTGCTTATTTCATGATGCAGGATTTATCAATAGTAGAATCGAGCATGAAAAATATGGTTGCAAAATAGCAGAAGATTATTTACCAAGGTATGGATATAATCCTGATCAAATCAAAAGAATCTGCGGTATGATCATGGCTACAAAAATTCCCCAAAGCCCAAAAAATAATTTAGAAAAAATAATTTGTGATGCTGATTTGGATTATTTAGGAAGAGATGATTTTTTTACCATCGGAAATTCGCTTTTCAAAGAATTAAAAACACAAGGTGTCGTTGAGGATGAATTTTCGTGGAATGAAATGCAGATCAACTTTCTCGAGAATCACTCTTTTTTTACATCCACAAATATCAATAGGCGATCAGCCAAAAAACAAGCCCATCTTGAAGAATTAAAATTGAACAATGGTTCAAGAATCGATGAAAAGACAAACAATCAAAACAAGGATTTAAAATAGTGCTTTTTTATTGATAAAAATAAAAAAAGCCTTTGATGACTCTATAATCATCAAAGGCAAAAAGCAATTAATACAAGCATCTTTAATTCGGTTAACTACCGAAAATAATTTTGTTTAGGGGTAAAAGTAGTATTTGTGTTATCGTTTAGAAATAAGTTTCATTTTTCGCTAAAAAGAAAGAAAAAGACACCAGGAATCATTAATTCTCTCCTTTCGTTAATTTCATCTTGATGTCTTTCACTACAAAGCGTGTTGAATAGATTATTCAATGTGTTAACCCTGAAATAATCATAACTCCAGTAAATTTAGAAGGAACTACCTGTAGAAAGTATTACAATTTTACATTATCTTGCCATAGCAAAAACAGTCTATAATGACAATTAAATTATCATTATAGACTGTTAATCAGTAAACTAGGAATGTTAAAAGTCGCTAAAAACTGGACAGTATTTAAATCTTCTCTTTGAAATTAAATACCTTGATGAGAGAAAAAACTGTCAGAAAAGTAGATTAAAGCTAATAAATCTGGCAAAAAAAATGAGCTGTTCTTCATTTTTTTAGAAAGACTTTTGACTAAATAGTATCCGTATCATTTTCAATAATATAAGCATCAATTTCAGTCTGATGCTGATCGATAATTTCTTGTGTTGCCTGGTCGGAAGAAGTGATAATACCAAGTGCGAGTAAAGCTGCTACAAATAATTCTATCATTTTAAATTGTTTTAAAGGTTTGAAAACAATTCAAATGTTATATAATTATTTTAAATATATTTATTAAATAATTATAATTTATGACATGAAATAAAACTACCTGGAGAATAAAATACGCTGCGTTTGCGGGAACTTCCTGTGAAAATAGCAACTCATTATAGTATTTATTGTAACAATTTTACTGCCAGAATCAATTTATTAATAGACAGTGCAGTTAGCCAATAAAAACTTGAGAATGAAAACGCTTAAAGAAATTACGAACCTTATTACAAAGCATAGGGTAAAAAATATCGAAATTATTGGAAGTTCTTCTACCTATCCAAGCAAGATATCTGAATTATATCAAGGAATTCAAAGTGGCCGTTTTTCAAATGACGATGAAGCTGCAAATTACTTTTATGGATCCGACTCAAAAGATAGTCTCAGCTATAAAAAACTCAAATCCCGTCTCCAAAAAAGATTGATCAATACTATTTTTTTTATTGATACCAACCAACCTTCCTATAATGAATTTCAACGGGCTTATTATACCAGCTACAAGGACTGGGCAGCTATTAAAATTCTTTTGGGAAAAGGGGCTAGGCGTACGGCTATTCCTATAGCTGAACGTATCATTAAAAATGCAATAAAATTTGAATTTAGTGACCTGGCCTTAGATATTGCCAGGATACTAAGAACTCATTATGGAGCTATTGAAAGCAATCCCAAAAAATATGACCAATACAATAATTATGTTAAAAAATACTTTGAAATATTGAATGCAGAACTACTTGCTGAAGAATATTACCAAAACCTAGTGAGCAACTATAATTTCACAAAATCGTCAAATTACGAAATAGAGACTTTAGCAATTGAATACGTCAAAGAGCTGAAAAGTTATACCAATAAACTCCAGTCATATCGGCTAAATTTGTATGCATTCTTAACATACGCTCTACGTTATCAAATAGTGAACGATTATAAAAATATGCTTTCAGAGTGTGAAAAAGCTGTACTTTATTTTGAGTCAAAAAAATTCCAGCCATCAAAGTCAGCTATATATAATTTCTTATTTAAAATTCTGGCTTGTTATATCCAACTAAAAGAGTTTAAAAAAGGAGAATTAACAGCCAATCGATGTCTAAAACTACTACAAGTAGGAGATTCATCTTGGTTTAACACACTTGAGCAATATCTATTGCTTTCTTTACATACGAATAATTTATCTCAAGCGTATCAAATATTTTGCAATGCTACTGAAAACAAAAACTTTAACAGGTTATATGAAAGCGCAACTGAAAATTGGCGAATACATGAAGCTTATATTCAATATTTTATATCAATAGGCGCGATAAAGCTTCCTCCAAATGTTAAACCCAAACTTAAAGAATTCAGGCTTACCCGGTTTCTAAATGATATGCCTGTGCATTCAAAGGACAAACGGAGAAGAAATATTCCTATCCTTATCATTCATGTTTTATTTCTTTTGCAGAAAAGACAATACGAAAAGGTAATCGATCGGGTTGAATCACTCAACCAATACTGTTATCGCTACTTAAGAAAAGATGAAACTTTTAGGAGTAATTGTTTCATAAAAATGTTATTAAAATTACCGAAAGCAAATTTTCATCGCGAAGCGGTAGTCCGCAAAACGGAGAAATTTTATAATAAATTACTTCAAAATCCGTCAAATATATCAATGCAGGCTACTGAGGCCGAAATAATGCCGTATGAAATGCTTTGGGAATATGTCCTGGATTCGCTGGACAACAAGGTTCACGCAAAGCGACAGGTTTGAAAATAAAAAGACCTTTGGCAAGAAATTACCAAAGGTCCATTGATTTACTGCTGTGAGAGAAGGATTCGAACCTCCACGGAGCGGTTAGTCCCGAATTAACGGGTTTTATCCCTTTTTCTCCACCCCCTAGACAGGAGGGCACGGCTGCCTGTTTCGTCACCTCACATTTTTTTGGGATTTGATCTTTTTCATTTCCCGTTTTGTATAACACAAATTTAAGTAAATTCGCCTTAATGATGCAAATTTTTTAATAAATATTAAATATTTATACATATTTTTTAATAAAAAACGTGAATCATATAAATATTCGTAATTTCATTATTAAAACCCATTATGTTTTTAAAAATTTCGCAAACACTTTAATTTTTATTATCATTTAATTGGGAATTAGCTCTAATTTTTAAACTTATTCCAACAAAAGCCGTCATTTTTGCGAATTACCTAAATCAATTGACTCTACTCATAATCTAAAAGAAAGTATTTTTACAAAATCATGATTTAAACCAAACCTACTCATGAAATTATTAATACCCATTTTCTTTTTAATAATTGGCTTGACTTGTAATGAACCCATTTCTAGTGATATTTTTATAACAGGGCAAGTGCTACATACGGACAAAATCAAAGGACTCAATTTTGTAGCGCCTCCTGATCCATACTCAAACAACCCGATGGATGCCGTTCAAAAAATTGGAGCTAATTGGATAGCAGTTATTCCTTATGGTTTTACACGAATCAATCGTCCATCCGTTGGCTACAATTCTAATTGGCAGTGGTGGGGAGAGCGTCCCGAAGGTATCAAAAGAACCATTGAATTAGCTAGGGCCTCAAATGTAAAAGTTATTTTAAAACCTCAAATTTATGTGCCCGGAGGATGGACAGGAGATCTTGATTTTGAAAGTGAAGAAGCATGGCAAAGCTGGGAGAAATCTTATGAAGCATTTTTGATCCCTTTTGCAAAAATGGCAGATAGCCTGAATGTTGAGATCCTTTGTGTTGGAACCGAGTTTAAAAAGAGTATTAAAAAAAGAGAACAGTTTTGGCGCAGCCTAATAACTAAAATACGGGTAATTTATAAAGGGAAACTCACCTACGCCGCTAATTGGGACGAATACCTGGATGTTCCTTTTTGGGATGCGCTTGACTATGCTGGTGTCAATGCCTATTTTCCCCTCACCAATTCAAAAACACCTAAAATCTCAGAACTGAAAAAAGCTTGGCAACCTTACCTTAAAGAAATTCGTCAATTTTACTCGAGGGTAAAAAAACCAATGCTTTTCACCGAGTATGGTTATTTGAGTGTGGATGGTTGTGCTCATAATACCTGGGAACTGGAATCTCAGGTCAGAGCGCTAGACATTAACCAGGAAGCACAAGCAAATGCATTTCA
Organism: uncultured Saprospiraceae bacterium; assembly: GCA_963793295.1. Lineage (GTDB taxonomy): Bacteria > Bacteroidota > Bacteroidia > Chitinophagales > Saprospiraceae > JAHDHW01. Next base: position 17,189 of record CAWBZX010000015.1, read on the forward strand.
CGCCCTGTTTGAGATTTTTTGGGAAGAACCATATTGGAATGGCGGTTTTTTATGGAAATGGTTTCCGGACATGCGCGGAGGAGAAGGATACAATGAACGTGATTACACTCCTCAAGGCAAAACCGGACAGGATGTACTCGAAAAATGGTTTATAAAAAAGTAATTAACCAAAATCAGGTTGGGGTCAAATATAAAGGCACAAAAATACAACACTTCCAGAATCAGCCTCCTGCAATAAACCTCATTATTTCAGCACAAATAATCGCTCCATAAGTTCCAAGCGCATAACCTAACACAGCCATCAAAACACCAACTGGTGCCAAAGAAGGACTAAATGCCGAAGCAACGACAGGCGCAGAAGCTGCTCCACCAATATTTGCCTGGCTTCCAACTGCCACAAAGAAGAAAGGTGCTTTTATTAACTTTGCAGTTATCAATAAAATAATGACATGGATGATCATCCAGATTATTCCAATGGCAAAAAGACCAAGATTTTTATAAACTTCTCCGAGATTCATTTTCATTCCGATTGTTGCCACCAAGCATATAAATAAAAATGGTGCCCCAGGTAGACGCTCCAATCCCTTCCAGTTTTCGAGCTTTGGTAAATGATAATCCCAATCCAATTGTTGTAGAAAAAACAATCAACCAAAAAAAGTGAGACATTAAAGAGTTTAGTCTCAAAGAACTCAATGTTTCCTTAAATCCGTTCATCAATGGTGTTAAAAAATCAGCTCCCCAATGTGATATTCCAACTCCTCCAAAAGCTACCGCTAACAAAATAAATAATGTCGTGGTCGTCGGCATTTGTGCAACACTCGCACGATAATCTTCTACTTTCTTTTTCAATTCTTCAATAGCCGAGCTATCCGCTTTAAGCCATTTGTCCATGCGACCTGAAATACTTGCTCCATACAAAAGAAATCCCATCCAGATATTTGCGACAACAACATCTACAATAATCATGGTTGGAAAAATCGCTTTATCATCAACCTCATAAATGATAGCCATTGCATTCTGGTTAGCTCCTCCTCCGATCCAACTACCTGCAACTGTTGAAAGTCCCCGCCAAAGTTCATCTGGAGAAGCCACAATAATATTTGGAGCAACATTTAAAACAATAAGTAAAGCAATAGGGCCTCCTATTATTATTCCTAAAGTAGCAGCAAAAAACATGATCAAAGCTTTGGATCCCAAATTGAAAATGCCTTTTAAATCAATACTCAAACAAAGTAGAATCAAACTAGCTGGCAATAAATATCTTGAAGCAACATAATATAATTGTGAATGATGCACAAAACTTTTTGTATCAGGAATATTGTTGTCTTTTATCCATTGTTCGATTTCAGAATAGGAAGCGCCTTTTGGCAAGGTAAAGCCTAATTCCTGTAGGTATCCGATAAGACTATTGTCGTACCAATGAGGTGCGATCAGACCCAATGGCCAATAGAGCAATGCTGGAAGAAAATAACACAAAATCAAAGGTGGCACAAAAGTGTAAAACTTTTTCCAACCTGGCGTTTCTAAACTTGACGTATAAAAAACGGAAGCTAATACAGTCAACAACATTCCCAGCACGACGGCATCACTTGTAAAAATTGGTTCCATTACTTGAGTTTTGGTTTGCCGCTAAAGATAGTATTTTATCGTAAATTTGCGGCCAAAGTAAATATCAAGCCTGCGGTACAGAGAATTTTTACTTCAAATTTTAAATTTAAAAAGGTATAGAATTAGTTGATATGAATCAAAAAGGAATTATAAGAACAGTATTAATTACAATAGTGATATTGTTCAATATAGGTTGTGATCAAAAGACCAAACAATTAGCTCAAGCGACACTTGAGCCACATGAAGTCAGCAATTATTTTTTCGATACTTTCAGATTGATTTATGCGGAAAACGAAGGTGCGTTTCTTAGCGTAGGATCTGAACTGGAAGGAACATGGCATTTTATTCTTTTGAAGGTTCTGCCGGTTACCATGCTTTCCTTTCTTTTGTTGTACACCATTTTTTCTAAGAGCATAAATATCATTCAGGCAATTGCGTTAAGCTTTATCCTTGGAGGAGGTATTAGCAATATCATCGACCGGCTTTCCTACGGTAAAGTGATTGATTTTATGAATATGGGAATAGGCAATCTTCGAACAGGAATTTTCAATTTTGCAGACCTTTCTATTATGTTTGGAATTGCGTTATTCTTGTTTGCGAATTATTATAAAAATAAAAAAGTTAGTGATTCTGAAATTACTTAATCAGAATAGAATATTTCCAATACAGCTTATAGATCCTAACTGGAAATTTTCATTTGTTCTAATCCTTTTCTTTCAGGGTTAAAATTTATTAAGGCGATTTTTTATCCACTGTCATCTTCTGCTAAAAATCACTTGAACAAGAGGTCAGATGACCTCTTGTTCAAGTGATTTAATAAAGCCGGGAAGAAGAGCTTATCCTACTGGTGGTTTTGGTGCCGGCACCACATTTTTCACAGGTGGAATGGATTTCAAATAGGCCCAAATGGCAACCAAGTCGTCCTTCGATAAATTCTGAAGATTTTGCCAGGGCATAGGTGGTAAGAGCATTCTTCCATTTTCCATCCCTTTGAATTTACCTTCTCTTAAGGATTTTTCGAAGTTTTCGATTGTCCAGTTGCCCAACCCTGACTCATCCGGTGTCAGATTAGCCGCAAAAGAAGTGCCCCAAGGGCCAACTGCAGCTGTTAAACCCATATTAAACAAGGCATAATTTTGTAAAATCTTTGGGTCATCGACTTTTGCCAGATTCTCCGTAGCGGGGTGGCCGGAGAGTAAACGATTCGGATCGGGTACAGGACCATGATCGGACATGATTTTTGGAGAGTGGCAATCATTGCAGCCCATGATTTCGACTAAATATTTGCCCTTTTCCACTTGTTGTTCATGGGTGATTTTCTTCATTGCTGAAGTTTTAGGCTCAAGGACTGGATCTGAGACTTCTTTTTGTGTGCAGTTGGTCAATATGAAACCAACGAGCATAACGAGGAAAATGATTTTTGTTTTCATGACATAAAATGAATTTAATTAGGGTATTAAAAAATAAACAATTTTGGTAGTGGAGCAAAATTAATTGAAAGTATTTCGAAATATCAAAATACTTTCAATTAATTCTTTACGCCTGCTTAGTTTCTGTTATTTAAAACTATCCTTGTTTATAAATCAAAACGGGAACCATTGATTCCGATGCAATTTGATTAGTAACGCTCGAATCAAAAAGTTGAGCAAAAAAGCCTCGTTTGTGGGTTGTCAAAGCAATCATATTTGAACCAGTCAATTCAAGATATTCCTCAATACTCTGAGCAATATTCCCTTCCAATAATTGATAGGATAGCGTGCCCGATTCATTTGCTTCCTGGAAGGTATGAATCAATATTTTTAATCTTTCAGCCGCCTGCGTGTCCACCATACGTTTTTCTAAACACATGAAGTAAATGAAGCTTAGCACCGAAAGCTTGACTCCATTCCATTAAGTGCTGGATGGCGGTCAAATCCCCTGATTCAAAATTAGTGGCATAGACAATTTTGTTAATGCCATGATAACTTGCCATTGGGGGCACCAGAAAAACGGGCGTTTTTGCCTGAGCCAATATTTTTTGAGATACACTTCCAAATAAAGCATCTGAAAGACTACTGGAAGTAGTTGTTCCCAAAACAAGTAAATCGTATTTATTTTCTTGCTCTTCCTGTAAAATTACTGATACAACATTTCCGGTCGCAACTATAAATTTAACAGCCACCGCATTATCCTGTTTTGGTGTATTTTCGGCAGCAAATTTGCGCAATCGATTTTTTTCTTCTTCAAATTTTGAAGTATTAAATTTTTCAAAATTTTCAACCATCTCTTCATCTAAATTGCCCAAAACAAAAGAGACAGATGCGTCTTCATAAACGTGCATCAAAGTGATTTGGGCTTCAAAATGTTGAGCCAGTCGAAGCACAAACTGCCAGGTATTTTTGGATGATTGCGAATAAGCAGTAGTGAAAAGGATTTTTTTCATTTTTGGCTTTTTGATGTTTTAAGCAATTGAATTCGCAATTCTCAGCCATTCCGCTACATCATTATCCACTTCAAAGGCATTGTCTTTAATAACTAATAGCGGAATATTAGTGCGTCGTGCAACTCCTTTCACAGAACTATTTTCTATCAGCCTTGAAATAAAATTTCGTTTGTGAGACATCATTGCTATTAGGTCAGCCTTCTTACTTTTAGCAAAACTTTCAATCTTTTCTTGAAAATCACCTTGCGACATATCAAACAAAATCCTTTTTTGGCCTTTATAATTTTCTTTTAAAATACTCATATTTTTCAATAGACTCATTTCATTTTCATTGTTTTCAATGATGTGCAAACAATGAATTTGGGCATCGAAAGTTTTTGACCAGTTCTTGAGATAATTAATCGCTCCTAAATCCCTGAATTCAAAATTAGTTGTGTATACCATATTGTCAATACCTGCAAATTTAGTGGTCGAAGGAACGATCAAAACCGGGCAATCTGCTTTTGCGAGTACCTCCGGGGTTGTTTTTCCAAAAATGGTTTCAAGTGTATTTGTTTTGCCAGTCATACCCATAACGATGAGATCAATATCTTCTTCCAAAGCAGTCCGGAGTATTGCAGTAGCCGGGAGCCCTGTTTTGGCAATATAACTTACCTCGACATCTTTCTGATAAGCTTTAGGCAGGTTTTTTTGCACAAAAGTAAGCATGTTATCTGTTGAAACATCAGCCATGTGTTCCAAAGCTTCATCATCGGTTAGCTGCAATTCTGGTTTGTTAATCACATGCAAAACGACCAATCGAGCTTTAAAAAAATACGCCATCTCCGCAGCATATTTGAATACTTCGGGAGCGTGGTTGGAAAATTCGGTAGGGAAAAGAATGTTTTTCATCATTTTTGGTTTTGAACTTTCGGTTGATATTTTTCAATGAGATAGTACTGACATTGTGCTGTCCTTGTTCGCTTTTTAAAATAATCAGATCAATATCTTAGGAGAAGACACATAATAGTATTTGGGTCACATTTATTAATCTCCCTTTTTCATCTTTCCCAAACCGAAAAGCTCATAAACTCGTGATACCTAATCCAGGGCTTTCTTTTGGAAAAAGTACTCCGTTTTTTAAAATGATACACCCTGCAGCAGGGTCGTTCAACAAATCAAGGTGCCCATCCAAATCAGCAAATTCCACATTTGGGCGGGCAAGTGCAAAATGAAGTCCGGCAGCAATTCCTAATGCGCTTTCGTCCATACAACCGACCATAACTTCCATCCCTGCTGCTTTAGCTACAGAATTGATATGCATAGCTGTCGCAATCCCACCGACTTTCATTAATTTGATGTTCAACATATCTGCCCAATCGTTTCTTGCAATTTTGAATACATCAAGCAAAGTGAGCAGGCTTTCGTCTGCCATAATGGGTAGATGGGTTTGGCCAGTGATTTCTCCCAATGCTTCCAGTTCATAACGAGGGGTAGGTTGTTCCAGAATTTCGATGTTGCAAGAACGGGTTTCTTGTACAAAATGAATCGTTTCTTCCACCGTGTATCCTTGATTTGCATCAAATCTTAAACGAATGTTTTTTCCCAGTTTTTCTCTGATTTTGAAAAATCGCTCCACGTCCAAATTAACGTTCAGTCCTCCTTTTATTTTTAAAACAGTAAATCCTTGTTTGGTAAATTGAACGGCTTTCTCAACAGTTTCTTTCACCGGTAAAATCCCGATAGTAATGCTGGTTGGAATAGATTTCCGGAAGCCTCCCAACAATTGATAAAGCGGCAAGCCAGCTTTTTTGGCCATTAGATCATGCAATACCATATCCACCATGGCCATTAGAGAAGGGCTTTGAGGACATTCTTTCCGCAAATCATCCATGATTTTGGCGATTTGAAAAGGATTTTTATGGTGTAAATAGGGTTCGACAATATCCTTGAAAAGTGACAGAACAGCCTCGGGTGTCTCTTTTGTCACTTCCAAATCGGGAGCAGCACAACCAAATGCCTGAATGCCATTGTCCGTTTCGATTCTTAAAAAAATATTACTCGTTTCGTGAATGGTCTCATAAGCGATGGTATAAGGCTCAGTGAGTGGCATTTTAACTTCCCATACTTCCAATTTTTTGATTTTGGTCATCTCAATATCTTCTTTGGTAAATCTCGTCTAAATCCATTCCTTTTATTGCTTCAACGAAAGCGACGAGATGTCCAATCATGATTTCCCACATCTTTTTACCTTTTTCTGCAGTCGCTTTAGTAGGATCACCCATCGTGCCGTCAACGCTGATTTTTTCTGTTTGGACGTACCATGGAACATGGTTTTTAGAACTAAAATCCAAATATCTGTTACTGAATTGTAAAGTACTATTTTTGGCTTTATCCATTTGAACCAGTTCAGGGCGAATAGCCAGGGTTGTGCTGGTTTCTATTTCGCCAGCATGAACGTCATTGTGTGTAGTTATCAATGAATCGATATCGGAGTCACTTGTCTCGCCTGTATCTACACAAACGAAGATTCCACAATCCCTGTTTATCATTTGGGCTGCATAATTGAGTGTGGGTGCATTATCTCCATGACCATTGATGATTACCAGTTTTTTGATGCCATTCCTTGCTACGCTGACACCAATATCGTAGATGAATTTCGCCATTGCTTCATTACTGATGCTGATTGTTCCGGCAAAATCATTATGATGATAACTGACTCCATAGGGTACAAGTGGTAACACCAGTGGCATAGGGTCGCTACAAGCTTCGGCAACCTTCCGGGCAAGATAATCCGCATCGAAAGCATCTACATCCAAAGGAAGATGTAATCCATGTTGTTCAATGGCTCCAACGGGTAAAAGGGCGGTGTCTGTTTCTTTGGTACGCTCCTCAGCTTCTTTCCAGGTGAGATGTGCCCAGAGATAGTTCGTTTTCATAGAATTCGTTTTTCCAAAATCTGAATATCGGGTGAGTGGACTTCCATGGTCTGCTGTTTCAAATGTATAAGGATTTGTCATTTCAGGATCCTTTAACAAATCAAATGTTTTCCAGGCTCTATTTACCCGATGAATCGAACCGTCCCCGTGTTCGAGCATGATTTTAAAAAGCGGTTTTCTTAAATCTAAAGGAATCTCATCAATATGGCTTCGTTCCCTATCAAAACGGAGTTGCATAATTTCGGCATGGGGTTTAGCCTCTGATTTCAAAACTCCTTTTTGCGAAAGCATATAAAAAAGATGCGCAGCGTCAGAGCCTATTTGCTTGACCTTGTTAGTCGCCAAACTTTTCAAGGCCATTTCGATTTGTTCATCAGAGTAACCGCAATTATGAGGGTCAGCATTCAATGCAGTTAGCATTCCTACAATTCGACGGCATTTTTCGCATTTGCCGCATGGGAAAATACGGCCTTCGTGTTCATGGGCAGCGTGACAGGAGATCTGATGATGTTGGATTTTTGGATATCTTTCGACTAAAGTTTTTAAAATCAGCATTTCTGATAAAGGACGCAAAATAGAGAATTGGCTGATGGCCCAGCCTTTTTTCATAAAAAACCGACTAAGTGCTTCATCGAAAAATCGGCTTTGATCATAGAGTCCATTATAATGACTAATACCGTGAAAGTTACTTCGTTGGGTACTGTCATACTCATCACCGATGACAAGTCGGCCAATACCTCGTTTTTTCATCAATGGTAAAACTCCAAATAAAAATACTGCAACGGTCCACAATCTAATGGGATAATCGTCAGCGCGTATATCAGCAAAGTCTTTCCTGACAAAAGGTAAATGACGAAGCATCCAGACAAACATTCTATCCGAATTCATCCATACCCGCCCCGTATTAGCTTCCGTTTCTTTCAAAAACCGATAGCCATTCAAGGCAGTAAACCAATGTCGTCCGCTTTCATTACCAAAAACAGGATGTACTTCTTTTCCAATTTCTTTCAATAATCCATAACTCAACAAACTATCCTTACCCCCGCTTGAAAGCACCAAATGTTTGTTGCGGTCATTGGTCCAATGCGTCCATTCCAGAATACTTTTAGAAATTTGCGTGTTGATAAATTCGACGGTTGCCAGGGTATATTTTTTTTGCTTTTGAATAGATAAATTTTTAACCTCGTCTAGCAAAAACACATTGGGCTCATAGATTTTTTTAACCAAGATTTCTCGTGATGTATTTTCCATCATATGAAGCAGGAAACGCTTATCAGTTTGGTCAAACAATCCGTCGAATGTGATTTTTTTACAGAATAAACCATAGTTCAAAGACAGTTGCGCACCAATCATTGAAGCAAGATTTTGGCTTTCCGGACTTTTTGGATCGAAGACATTTTCCTCGTATTTATAAATCAACTCATTGGTATCTTGCTTGCCATCTTTGGCAACAGTGTATGACATCAACAAGCGATTGGCTTCAATTTTAACTGGTCCTACAATAAGTTGATCAATCACTTGGAGAGGTGATTGCGTTATATCTGAGAGACCAGGGTTTTCTTTTTTCCGATTCATTGATAATCGTTTTAGGTCGTAATTATTTGTTTTTTCAAATGCTTTTTCACCACTTCTGCCAACTCTGAAGCACCTTCCAGTAATACATCGAAAGCAGGTAATCCGGTTTCTTTGCTGATTTGTTCACAAGTGACTCTCACATTTTGAGTTGGAATGTTTTCGTGATTGACGGTAATGGCAACAACAGGTTTTTCTGAAAGGAATTCTACCGCTTCAATTTGACGATCTAAAGGATGCAAAATGTAGCCTGGAAAACCATCATATTCTTTTCTTGCAGGAGCGTGCTGCATGATGACAATATCAGGCCGACCAGCAGCAAGAATTTCGAAACCACCCGGATAGGCAGGATTCATCAAACTGCCTTGCCCTTCAATCACGATAACCTCTGCGCCATCTTTCCAAGCAGAAACAACAGCGTGCTCGATTTCGCCAGCTACAAAATCATTGACCAAGCTATCCATGACAAGGCTATATTTTGCTCCTTGCAGCCATGCGGTCTGCCCGGTGCCAATCATTTCTGTTTTGATTCCCAGATCACGCAAAGCATGAACCAACCTCCAGGCAGTTGTGCGTTTTCCGACGGCGCTATCCGTTCCGAGAATGGCAACTTTAAGGCTGTCTACTTTTTCAATATCTCCGGTAAAAAAATGTAAATCTTTGCGATGAGGTGGTTTGCGGATATCCTGAATGGTCACCCCATTAACTTTAGCAAGTTTCTTTATTTCAGGATCTTCTGAAAGGAAGTCATGCAAACCACATGCGATATTGAGTTTTTTTCCAATAGCCTTAATCACTTCTTTTCGGGCTTCTTTTGGCAATCTTCCGCCATCGGGAGCCAAGCCGATGACGAAGTATTCTGGCTGAACCCCTTTTGCAATAGCTGCCTCGTAAGCTGTATCAAGATCAGGATAAATAGGAATGCCAGATGGTTTGTCATCTAATACTTGACCTGCATCTTTACCACTATAATGGCTGTCAATAACGGATAAGACATTGAAGCGTTCTGTAAAACGCACCAACCCGTGAGCAGTTTTACCGTTTGGAGTATTGTAGGCGCCTTCGCAATAAACGATAGCATTTCCGTCAAGAACTTTTTTCATTATGAAAATATGTTTTAAAAATTATTTACGGCTTGTTAAAATGACCACAAATCGGTCGTTTTGAATCGCTTCAGGAAAAGTGGGTTCTGTTAAAGCTGCCAATCCGGCGGTAGAAGCAGGCAAAACATTCAGTCCTTCTTTTTCTTTCAGCATTTTAGATAAATCAATCATTCTTTTATCCGTCACATCTCTTGCCCAGCCTTTTGTTTGTCGAATTGCCTGAAGGGTGGCGTCGCCATCAAAAGAATGCCAGTTGATCAATGGTTCATTAATTTCTGTCTCTTTAATAATGTTCGGATCAAGATCTTCGCAGAAAGTTTTATTTTTCAGGAATGCTTGCACAATGGGATTCTTTTTTACTGATGAACCCGCTACCATTATAGGCATTCTCGAAGTTTTCCCTCTGCGATAAAGACTTTGAAATCCTCTGTAAATTCCTGTCAATAATGTTCCATTGGACACAGGCACAGCAATTACTTTGGGAGCATCGCGCAACTCATCGTATATTTCATAAGCAATCTGACCATAGGCTTTTAATTGTAAAGGCGTGTTTTCACCACCAGGATTGGCATCGTACAAATCATGTTCCTGTGCATATTTTTGGGAATCCAGTACCGCATTTTCATAATCCCCGGGACCCCGGATGATTTCTGCGCCCATTTTTTTCATTTCTTCCAATCTTTTGGTATGATAGCTTTCGGGAATAAACACAATACAACGCAATCCCGCATACTTTGCTGCCAAAGCACAGGATGTTCCATAATTCCCACAAGACCCTAAGACAAAACCTTCAAACCCACGGCGCAGGGCATCCTCCGCCTGAGCAAAAGCAATACGATCTTTTTGGGTCCCTGTTGGATTACCCCCTTCGAATTTTAGAAAAATCTGACGAATACCCAGCTCCCGTTCTACATTTCTTGACCGAATCAGAGGGGTATCGCCAACTTCGCTGTCACTGATAAATTCAAAAGCTTCAAGGCGTTCATCCAAGCTGCTGCTTTTATCAAGGAGCTTTTGATATTGTTGATTTAACTCTTTCTGAATATTGAAATTTTCATTTGTTTGCTCTTCCAATTGAATTGATTGATTTAGCGTCATTTTAAAATTTAGATGAAGACTGAAAGACTTGTTTGAGTCACACTAATAAAACATTTTTTTTACAAAGAATGGTTTCAATTTTGGTGACCTTTCTGCTACTTTAAAGTCTTTATGCAAATTTAACAAAACTAATAAAAGACAGGCATAGTTTTAAGAAAACACATTTTCTTAAAACCTTAATAATCAATACTTTATAAACAATAAAATAAAATTAGTCATTTTATCACAAGATTTTGATTTTCCGGCGTTATAGTATTTATTTCCATTTTTCAATAAAGCAAAATGGAAGGTTGTTTTTTTATTTTTTAAAATAATTAAAATTTCCAATGAAAGAAAAAATTCAAAAATCACTCCTGCTGTTGCTCCTATCAGTGGCAACAGTGCTACCCGCCCAAAATGAGCTTCCGCTCAATCTACCTTTTTATCGACCGCTTCTATCCTTTGCAAATATAGATTTAGAGACAGATTTAAATAATGCATTAAACGCGAATCCGGAATGGGCAAAACTTATCAAAGAAAAAAGAATGGCAGTAGGCTTGGTTGACTTGAAAGACCCCTATAACGTCCGATTTGCTAAGGTAAATGGAAATGAAATGATGTATGCTGCCAGCCTTCCAAAAATTGCTATTCTATTAGCTATGATGGATGCTTTGGAGAAAGGTGAACTGGAAGAAACAGATGAGATTAATAGAGAAATGAATGCAATGATTTGCAATTCTAATAATCAATGTTCTACTAACCTGATTGATTTATTGGGATACAAAAAAATTGAAGAAGTATTGACTGATCCTCGATACGAATTATACGATGAAGACAATGGTGGTGGTTTATGGGTTGGAAAACGATATGCATCTTCCGGCACAAGGCATCCTGATCCCATCAAAGGTTTGAGCCATGCAGCGACCGTTTCGCAGGTGTGCCGGTTTTACTATTTATTGGCGATGGGCAAACTGGTAACTTTTGACCGGTCGCGGCGAATGCTGGATATTATGGATGATCCTGCTTTACACCACAAATTTGTCAATACACTTGATCAAATTGCACCTAACGCTGAAGTATATCGCAAATCGGGTTCCTGGAGAAGCTACCATTCCGATTCTGTTTTAGTCTGGGGTCAAGATGCACGCCGTCGTTACATTTTAGTCGCTTTGACAGAAGCGCCTGATGGAGAGCAAATAATCCGGAAATTAGTCAATATAGTGGAAGAAGTTCTGCAAATAGATTAGTATTCGCGGGGTGTTTTTTTTTATATATTTGCCTTTTATCACCTTCCTGAAAACATGAGCGAAGCCAAAGTTATTTCAAAATTCCTGAAAAACGTATTTGACATCCGGGAAGGAGAAATCTTGCGGGCTTCGCTCATGCAACTCAATATTTTTTTGATCATTTCGACATTGCTCATTGTCAAACCAACGGTCAATGGTTTGTTTTTATCTAAGTTTGGTGTAGAAAGCTTACCCTATGCCTTTATTTTGGTAGCCATTGTAGCTGCAGTCGTATCTACGCTTTATTCCAGGGCGCTATCAAAAATACCGCTGAATAAAATTATTGACGGCACTTTATACTTTTCCATTTTTTCGTTGATTTTTTTCGGCATTTTCCTTCGGCTTAATTTTTTGGAAGGCTGGATACTTTACCTTTTTTATATCTGGGTAGCCATTTTTGCCTTGTTGGCTACTTCACAGTTTTGGGTTTTAGCCAACATTGTTTTTAATGCCAGAGAAGCAAAACGTTTGTTTGGGTTTATTGGCGCAGGCGCTATCGCGGGAGGTATTTTTGGAGGTTATCTGACTTCTGTGCTGGCTCAGTTTATGAGCAGTGAAAATTTACCTTTTGTTTGTGCTGCTTTGTTGGTTTGTTGCATTCCGGTGAATAAATACATCTGGAAAAAGACGGTAATAGAGATTCAAACCCCTTTTCAGCAAAGAAAGAGAGCAAAAGGGTTTGGAGACCATCCGGCGAACCTAGTTTTACAATCCAAACATTTGACTTACCTGGCAAGTATTGTCGGAGTTAGTGCTATAATCGCTAAATTAGTCGATTATCAATTTGGAGGTGTAGCCTCTGCACTAATTTCCGATCCGGATGAATTGACCGCTTTTTTTGGCTTTTGGTTTTCTACTTTCAATGTCATTTCACTGCTCGTGCAGTTAGTCGTTACACGCAAAGTTGTTGGTACTTATGGGGTCGGTTCTTCATTACTTTTTCTACCTGCCAGTATTTTATTAGCTGTAATCCTTTTATTAATTTTTCCTGAATTACTGTTTGCAGCAATTTTTCTTAAAATGTCAGATAGCGGCCTTAAACAATCTGTCAACAAAGCGGCTATGGAGTTGATGATTTTGCCGGTCCCCGTAAATATTAAAAACCAAACCAAGACTTTTATCGATGTTTTTGTTGATAGCCTGGCAACCGGTATTAGCGGATTAATATTAATTTTTCTGGTAAAAGGTCTGGATTTATCTACTACTGCCATCAGCCTGATGATCGTTGTCATGTTGATGGTTTGGTTTTATTTGATCTATTTTGTAAAAAAAGAATACCTCCGTTCTTTTCGCTTAAGGCTGGATGAAAATATAGCTCCTGACGCTAAAAAACCAATTGGCCTTTCTGACAAATCGGTGCTGGATGGTTTAAAAAAAGTATTGGAGAATGGATCAGAAAAACAATTGTTGTATGTATTGAACAAAGTAAGAGGGAAAGCGCATGAGCAACTTTTTGAAAGCATTTTCAATCTCCTGGACAATCCTTCTGAAATGGTTATCGCTGAAGCCATCCATAATCTTTACTTTTACAAAAAACCAGGTGTATCAGAAAAAATTGAATCCTTGACGCATCATTCTTCTCAAAAGATAAAAGTAGCTGCATTTGAATATCTGATTGCACATACGACCGAAAACCGAATTGAGTTGATGGACAATTATCTGAAGCAAGCAGATAATAACGCTGCTTTGATAAGTATCGCTTCAGAAACTCACGACAATCCACAATTGAGAAGTCTTTTCAACCTCGAAAGTCGTATACAAAAAGGATTGGAAAAATTGCCATTGATTGAAGACCCTGAAGAGAAAAAAAATCTCACTATTATTTTACTTAAAACTATCGGCAAAGCCAATATCCCTGAATTTTTTCCTGCTTTATATCCCTTTTTCGAAAGTGAAGATTCGGACATTGCCAAAAATGCTATTTTGGCCGCAGGAGAAACACTTAGCCAACAATTCATTAGCCCATTGGTGCGCTTGCTTTATGTTCCGGCACTTCAAGAATCTACCCAAATAGCCCTGGTCAACTATGGTAAAGAAATAGTAACTGTTTTGCAAAGGATGGTAAATGACGGTGAGATGAGCCTGGAAGCCACTCGGATGATTCCTTCGGTCGTAAAGCAATTTGGGACTCAAAATGCGGTTAATTTTCTTTTTGAATTATTTGATCATGATGATTTAATGGTACGCCAGGAAGCGTTGAGAGGGCTTAATTTGCTAAGAAATAATTATCCGCATTTGAAATTCAGTAAAAAAGATGTGGTCCACCGGATATTAAATGAAACCAATTTATACCAGGACACGCTATCTATTCTTTATTTACAAGTTAAAATTGATTCCGACAATTCAACTCCGGAAGATTCAGAAACCATTGAAGCTCGTAAAGGACTAACTCGCCTTTTGGAAAAAAGACTGGATAAAAACCTTGAACGAATTTTTCGTTTGTTGGGGCTTAATTATCCCAATGAAGACATTTTTATAATTTACAAAGGCATTCATAGCCAAAAACCCGATATGCGCACGAATGCATTGGAGTTTCTGGACAATTTGCTCGAACCCTCTTTGAAAAAGGTGTTGATTCCATTAGTGGAAACTTCAATGTTAGAGGCAATTACCGAGGATGCTATTAAAAACCTGAATATCAAAATACCTGAAGAATATCAGTGTTTTCGTTTATTGCTCAACGGAAACGACAACAGGTTAAAGCTTGCCGTTTTATATCTTTTGGAGCAGCTAAAAGACAAACAATTTCTTCCGCTTGTTCAGGAGCATAAAAACAGTAATAATTCGAAAGTTCGGCTATTTGCAATAAATGCCGAAAACAGCATTATAAGTGGATGACTATTCTATTTCGAGCAATACAACATTTGTATTTCAATAAAAATCGGATGTTAGTTAGGATTGGAAATCAGTTTTACTTTTTCTACTTTTAACCGGGCTTTCAACCATTCTTCAATTTGCGTAAGGTCTGATTTTCTGGGTTTTGATTTAAATTGGATATAAGCGAGATGCACGGTATCGTAAGTCAGGCTATCAATATCAGAAATAATAGCAGAAGCGACCGATAATTGGCTGATATTTTTTGTAAATGCTTTTATTTCCTCGGTTAAATCATTAATCGGTATTTCTTCAGAACGATAGCGGATGATTTCATTTTCAAGCAATTTTATCTGGTCATTCTTGCTTTTTAGCAAGTCTTCATTTTTTTTATATAATTCTTCGATAATACCCGTTTTCAATTGCAAATTCATTTGTTCGATAGTAGCTATATCAATACCTTTCTCTCCTTGATAGCCTTGACGAATTACCAATTCAGTCTGACTTAAATTATATTTTTCAAGCTTTTTTCTTCGTTTTTCCAATTCCAAAGAATCAATGAGTTCCCCAAAAAATGTCACTTCAATGCGCTTTGTTTCATCTTTAAAATCAAGCTTAGAACTAATAACCTGGGTGTTTTCAAATGTCAATTCATGATAAATAAAACTATTGGCATTTTTAGTAAACAGCGTTTCAAGAACAACATTATAAGCAGTGTAAATACTAGGTACTATAGTAGCAATGACAAATAATAAAATGTAGCGTTTTACTTGTTTTTCTCTCTTAGCGTCTACAAATTCCTTTTTTGAATAACCTAACAATAAAACAATCAAATAAGTGGAAACGCTAATGAAAACACTATTGATAAAAAATAAATACATAGCACCCATAAAATAAGTCCATTGAGCTGTAGCTATTCCAAATCCCGCAGTACATAAAGGCGGCATGAGGGCAGTAGCAATCGCTACTCCGGGAATAGCATTACTTTTTTCTTTTCTCGAACTGGCAATTATACCTGCCAATCCTCCAAACAACGCAATAAATACATCCCAGAGGGTAGGTGAAGTTCTTGCAAGTAGTTCAGACTTTGCAACGTCAAGTGGTGAAATCCAAAAATATAAAGCTGAGGTTAAAACACTTAGAACAACCGCAATAGCCAGATTTTTGAGCGCACCGATAATCAATGTAATATCATAAATCCCAATACCCAAACCAACGCCCATAATTGGCCCCATCAATGGCGAGATGAGCATTGCTCCAATCACCACGGCTGTACTATTGATATCCAAACCCACAGAACAGACCAAAATGGCAAAAATCAAAATCCAAAGATTTGCTCCCCGGAAGGCTATATCTCCTTTAATGTCTGCTATAGTTGCCTTTTCGCTGGCCTCGTCTTCATGCAGGTTGAAGCGATCTTGAAGAAAGAGTTTGACATCTTTGATGATCGTTTTGGATGGAAAGGATTTTGGAGCAGTCATTAAACTTTGTTTTTTGAAACACACTTCAAAAATTAAAGAAGACAAACTAAAATAAAACACTTTTTAATGTGGTATCAAATGATTTTTATCATCCGAAAGTTAACTTTTATCGTTCAATTAAAACTATTAATTCAGTGAATTATGGTTTATTTGATTCCATTTCAGAAAAAAATTCCAGGAGAGCTGAGAAAGTAAATGTGGCTATACAAAACCTGTTAGATATGCGATTAGCAATTGATTTAACGTGCCAGTTCAAAATCAACCTGAAAAGTTATCAAGTAATTGTTTTTATAAAAAACATCTGTCACAGTCTTTGTTTTTTACTTTTTAATCAATTTGTCAATACTTCCAGCCAACGCATTATGGTCACTATTTGAATTCTTTTTTAGCACATTTGTCATCAAAGCCACCATATAAGTAGTGCCATCGGGTTGCTCGATAATCGCAACAGAGTTCATATAATTTTGCACATTCCCTTTATATTTACCACAATCAGGCATGGTTGTGCGATCACATTTGTACAAACTGCCCGACTTGAAATAGATTGCAGAATCTTTAAGGCTGGCATTTGCACCATATCGAATTCGACGGTCCGTCATGTACATCAGGCGTTTGATTTCGAGGCTTGATTCAGGATCAATCACAACACCACGCTCTAATGCGACCATCCATTTCATCAAACCTTTTGGAGTACCGAGGCTTCCGCCTTTTCCAGGAATGTAACTAGTCGCCCCTCTGGTAAACATTGTTCCCAATCGCCATTCATCTTCCTCAATGCAAACATCGCGTAAAGGTTCATTAACTACAGAAATAGCAATATCTGCCAATTCAGATTTTGGAGTGCTTTTGAAATAATTTTCTGCTTCCGCTTCTGTCAGCGTTAAATATTTTTTGCCAAAAACCCTCATCAAAATGGCTTCCCGCCAGACGACACTTGCTGCACCATTATTGCTTACCGAAAGCATATGATCTGCCCATTCGTAGACAGAGAAAATATCATTTTCATTAACGGTTCGCTTGAAAAAATTTCCAGCTTTAGGGTCATAAAACGGAACCGTATGCTCATCAAAAACTGCCCAACGCCCGCCTCTTACAAATTTGGTTTTCAATAGATTCCGACGATTTTCAAAAGAATCCGGAAACAATTTTCCCAACTCATTAAACAAAGCGCCAATCACAGCAAGTTTGCCGACGCTCCCAGGTTGAAAACCTTTGCTTTCTTGTCTTTTGGCGTAGCGAATTGGTTTGCCGGCTGTGATGTCAAGCAACGTAACAGAATAGCTTTCATGCAAATTAGGAAACAAACTATTCAATGCTTTTTGTAATCCGGGATCAACTTCAGGAAGCGTTTCGAGGCTATCTCCTTTTGGCGTTTGATATAAGTTGAGCTTTATATCATTAATAGACTTTAACGCACCCTTGATCACCGGGTCACCCTTTATCTCTCCATTCTGAACCTTTTCAAGCCGAAGCAATCGACGAATTCCTGTCAGCAGATAACCATCAATCGGATAAGCTAGCATTTCACCGAAAGGGCTTACCAAAAAAATAAAAAGAAAAACAATGTTTTTATTACGCATAATATTTTAATTTAAAACCCTATCAAGTTTTACTACTTTTTGCCTGTCAATTCTTGGACTAATACTTTCTAAATATGCTGAACTCAGCGCATTTTTATTCTCCACAAAAGGTCGGATTTGGAAAAGCCAGGTTTTATTTTCTTTGATCCCTAATTCGACATCAAAAGGTCCGCTGGTCTCGATACCTTTTGATTTGGGCATTTGCTGATTAATGTTTTCTGCCATTCGCCGTAAATCGTATAAATTTTGATTATTCAAAATCGGTTCTTCAAAAGTGGCAAAAACCTTTTGGGAGCCACCCGTTACCGGCAATCTGCGATAAGATGGCTCGCGTGCAGGGGAAAGTAAAAACTTTTCACCGCCATGATGTAACAAATAAGATTCTGCTGCCTGTCCATCTACTGCTCCTCCTGCTCCCTTGCTGAAGGCAATCGTAAGATCGCGTAAATCACCAGTAGGAATGCCTTTGGTAATAAGGACGCCTGAATAATCAACATCTACACTTGGAATGATCAGAATAGAAGGAAAAACATTTTCGGGATTGAGGAGGAAGCGTTGCCGCCATTTGAAACTGCGCTCGGTGTAGGGCGATGCCCATACCTCTTTGATTCCCTGAATAATTTTTTCTTTATCTCTTAAGTTAAAAAGGGTAAGGTTTAAGCCAGCGCCTGTAAAATCCTTGAGGTCTTCCATATTGGTATCGCTGCGCACAAAGACGGGAACCTCACCTAACTTTTTGCCAAAAGCACTTTCAAAACTTTTTTCTAAATCGTCGACAAAGGTAGGAAGCAAATCCATCTTTTTAATAGCTTCGCGCAAAATCTCCAGCTCGGAAAGGGTGTAGGACTCAACTGCTGCTTCGCTTCGCCCCTTTTCATGCATGATAGCTGCTTTTCTGAAGATCTGGTTAAGATATTCCCAGTAGGAAACCGTTTGGCCGACCATTATTTGATCCAAATGTTCTCTGAAAATTCCAAAAGGAAGCACAATACCTTCGACTACATTTTCGGGAAACATCTGTTTCAATTGCCCTAAATTAGCAGCTTTCGGACCACAAATTTTACCAGATGAAGCAGCGTTCACCTCTCGCATATTTAATACGGATGTTTGATTCAATTCAATTTTTTCGATCGGAACAGCGATACGCTCCTCGATGCGTTGTCTCACCACAAATAATCGTTTTTCATCCTTCGACATATTTTCGCTGGTTTTCATAATGACCGTACCGCGATTGGAGACCGCATAAAAAATCTTTTGCCCGGAAAACCGCTTCAACCATTCCATATTTTGAGCCGAAAGTACCGCGTTAGGGATACCTAAATTTCGGGCAAGCAACTGAACATGTGAAACCATATTCCCTTCCGTTACGGTCAATATTCCGGCAATGGGTTTGAGGTCAGCTGGTGGATGGTGAAAGACGTAGATTTTATCTTTAGAAACTTCAATTTCATCTTCCTCTTCACTTACAACGACCAACTCCCCAAATGCAAAACCTGGGTTCAATCCCCGAAAGGTACTTGGATTGGGTACCGTCAATATTTTGTTGGTCAGATTAGATTCTTTAGCAATAAAGTTACCCAATTCACCCACTGTATTTCCCAATGGAAGCAAAACCGAACCACGAATTCTATCATCAAAAAAACCACGAGCTAAAGGCTCGAACCCACCATATAAACTGACCACATCTTTATAAACCCCGTTTACCATTCCCGTACCCCATTCTATCAAACTTACCGATTTTTCGAGGTAATTATGAAGCTCATCCATGGTCATTTCTTCCTTTTCAAAGACAGCCAGTGTATTTGATAATTCTTCCCATTCCCATATTTCTATAAAGCCAGTGCCCATTGCTACCAATCCGGTGTAATAGATTTTTTGGGTGGCTTCTTTTACAGTTTTTGGTTGCCATCGGTTGGTTTCTACAAAGAATATTTCTTCCAAAGCATTCGATAAATCAAGCAATGCTAATCGGGCTTTTCCACTTTTGATAGTTAGTATTTCCTGCCGAATTTCGACTATTTTTTCTGCCGTTGCCCTTGCAAGTGTAGATCCGGTATTTTCATTTTTAAACCGTTGGATGTAAGCCGTTATTGACAACCTGATGGGGGAATCTGGCGGAAGAGTTTTTAAATACAGATTCAAATCTGTCATGTTTAAAGGCTTATAAATTTCCTCCATATCGGCAATCAGCACATCGAATTTTTTCAATACATCACCTTTCAATGTTGAACGATGCTTTTCTTTAAAGGCCTTAACCTCATCGAGATCAGATGCGTCGGGTTGTCCGTGAATTTTCACTCTTAAATCCATAAAAGCAGGGTAGTCATCGGAGATGGTTTTTGAAACTGCCCGTATGTTCAGCGATTTGCTGTCATCTCCACGATGCGGAATATCTTTTGCAACCTGCCTAAGGAGAAAGAACTGCTTTTGAAGCGGCTCATCTTTTTCAAAAAGCCAGGTCAAAAAATCAATACCCCATGCTTCTTCATCTTCAACCTGAAAAGCTCCCCGATAGTATTGTCCTTTTCGCAATACCCATCCGTCATCTATAGTCCGAAGGTACTTTTCAAGCTGATATTGTTTGAGTCGGGAATTGTAATTATCGGTATCCCAAAAATCTTCTTTGGATGTACTGGTAAGGATTTGACCTAAAAATATGTGGTTCGATTCGCCTAAAGCCACAACTTCGTCTTTATAACGTGCATGTTGTACTCCACCAGGTTCCGGACAGCTCTCTTTAGGCATTATAATAGAACCATCTTTACAAAACCAACGAATATCCTTGTAGGGGCCACGCAGGTCTGTTTTATATTTTTCGATTCGAGCCTTGATGAGATTGTCATCCAGTTTTTGAGCAACAATTGGTAAAACAAAGATTGTAAGAATCAAAAAGCAACAAAGGAATTTCTTCATGTTTTTATTTTATTTCTAAACGAACCATTATTTCTTTTAAATGCAAATAAATTATTAAAGGTCTTAATTTACCCCAATGGTTCAGTTATTTACTAACAGGGAATTCCATGACGTTTAGATTTTTTTTAATTGACATGAAGACTGAAAAAAAGGTTCAGGTCACAATACCGTTTTATTTTTTGGTGGAGAAAATAGAGAGATAAGAATTCCTATGCTAAATGCTGCTAAAACCACTACCAATGAGGTCCATTCTGGAATGCTTATATGGTGACTCAATAACATTTTCACAGCTACGAAAAAAAGAATGAAAACCAGCGTAAATTTCAAATAGCGGAATTTATCCATGCTTGATGCCAAAACAAAATAAAGAGACCGCAAGCCCAGAATTGCAAAAATATTGGAGGTGAAAACGAGGAAAGGATCTGTTGTTATAGCAAAAATCGCAGGAATACTATCAAAAGCAAACATAATATCGGTTGACTCCACGACCATCAAAGCGACAAATAGTGGTGTGGCCGCCCGAACATCCATTCGGCGGATAAAAAATCGCTCTCCATCCATATGACTTGTGACAGGAAAAAATCGCCGGATCAGTTTGATGGTTGAATTATGTTTAAGGTCAATCGGAGTATCGCCACTTTTGAGCATCTTCCAGGCAGAATACAACAATAAAGCACCAAAAAAATAAATGATCCAGGAAAAGTGATTAATCAAAACAACGCCAATTCCGATCATAAAACCTCTAAAAAACACAGCCCCTAAAATTCCCCAAAACAAGACACGATGTTGGTATTGAGGAGGGATGCGGAAATAGCTAAAAATGATAGCGATCACAAAAATATTATCCATGCTCAGAGATTGCTCAACCACATAGCCCGTAAGAAATTTTATTACTGCCTCTTTACCACTAAGTCCTGTGGTGTTTATCCCCCAGGCATTTTCATAAGCAAAATATACAAAGACACTAAACGCCAAAGCCAAACAAACCCAACCAAACGTCCAACTTAGAGATTCTTTGATGGATGGGATATGTGCTTTTTTATTCAAAACACCTAAATCCAAAGCGAGTAAAAGCACTATCAGTAAGCCAAAAGCTATCCAGATCAACATGAATTAAATTTTTATGGGTCGAAAACGCTGCTATGATGACTGTGTTTTTGAAAATAGTCACTATTAATTCGCATTCATTTTATAAAAGTGACCTTCCTTCTTTTTAAAGTCTTTCTTTTCAGAAGCAACAAAATCGTATTTTTGGGATGCCAAAATACAATTTTTCATGTGTAAAACAACAGGAGAGTAAACATCTCCTTAAGTCACTATCTTTCAATTGATATCACTGTCTCAATAATGTGTTATCGGATTTAGTGTCAAAATATAATCTTTGATGATGCAGAATAATATTTACACGGAGACTCCTGAGTTTTTAGTTGCCATCCTCGAGGCTTTACCGTTTGGTATTGTAGCCATTGATAAATATGGGTATATAACCTTGTGTAACGAACAGGTTTTGATCGAATTAAATATAAAAAAGAAAATCGCCGGGGTTGTCGAAAAACATTTTTCTAATTATCTGGAAAACGTACCAATATTAAGAGAGATGTTGGAAAACCGACTTGCTAAAGGAGGTAAACCCTTTGATTTGACAGCCATTCCATTTTATGAAAAACGCCTTACTATCCGCGGACGCACCATTCTAAACGGAATGATTATTACGATTGAAAATGTTACCCATGCTAAGGAGCAGGAACGTTCCAACCTCAATGCAATGCTTGAAGGGCAGGAGACCGAAAGAAGACGATTATCAAGAGAAATCCACGATGGGATAGGCCCCGTGATGTCCACCATCAAACTCCATTTGGATGCTGTAAAGTCTGAATTGAAGGAAGTACCAGAAAAAACCCTGAAAAAAATCAATTCAATGAGCGAACTAATTCACGGAATTGCTGACGACATTCGTAGCATCTCTCATGCTTTGATGCCTGGAGCTTTGGTTGATTTGGGCTTGGTTGCGGCATTGGATAATCTTTGCCAAAAAGCCAATGAAAGTGAAAAAGTACAGGTAAATTTTTATCATTCTGGTATGGAAAAACGGCTGGATATTAAGCTTGCTTTGGGTCTTTTTCGGATTGCCCAGGAATTGCTCAATAATGCTTTCAAATATGCTCAGGCAAGCACGATAAATGTGCAATTAATCAAACATCGGGAAAGTATCATGCTCATGGTGGAAGATGATGGAATAGGTTTCGATAAAACACAAATTAAAGATCTAATAAATAACGGAATCGGGTTGAGAAATATCCAAACACGGTCGAGAGCATTAAACGGGCATTTTAATATTGACACCCAGGAAGGAAGAGGGGTGCTTGCAACCATAGAAATTCCTTTAAACAACTAAAAAATGATAACAGTACTCATAGCCGACGATCACAAAGTTTTTAGAGATGGGATTGTTTCCATATTAGAAGATGTGGAGGATATTGACGTTATTGCTGAAGCCAATGACGGAAGAGAAGTCATGTCTAAACTCAAGGAAATTCAGCCACAGGTCATTCTGATGGATATCACCATGGGAGATGCCAATGGTATTGATGCCTCCAAACTGGTCAAAAACGAATATCCAGACATCAAAATTCTCGTGCTTTCCATGCATTCCGAAAGCGGCTACATCGTCAAAATGCTGGAAGCAGGTGCATCAGGCTATTTGCTCAAAGATGCTGGAAAAGAAGAAATGATCAGAGCCATCCGCACCGTTGCTGAAGGAAATACCTATTATAGTAAAAAAGTGTCCTCTGCCATTGTCGAGCACCTCACCAATCCAAACAAAACCCAAAAAGAGAAAACGGGAATACCGCTGACTAAAAGGGAAATTGAAGTTTTACAACTCATTGCCGAAGAATATTCTAATCCTGAAATTGCCGAAAAATTATACATTAGTATTCGCACAGTAGATACACACCGAAGGAATTTATTGGAAAAATTAGGGGTAAAAAACACTGCAGGTCTAGTTAGATATGCACTGAAATATGGGATAATCGAATAATTTTTTCTGCGAGAATTACCTACTAATACGAGAATTACCGTTTTCTAAAAATAGGCTTTTTGACTGTGAAGTCTCTCTGTGTTCCTTCTCATCTTTGTGTCAGCTTTTAAAAACAATAGCTGACATGACTATTCAAATGATTCAAAACTTTTCTGACGAGCAATTGGTCGCTCAATTTCAAGCAACCAAAAACAATGATCTATTTAGTGAGATTTACAATCGCTATTATAAAAAAGTATATCATACCTGCCTGGGCATTGTCAAAGACCGGGAAATTGCCTTTGATTTGGTTCAGGATATCATGATCAAAGTGATGGAAAGACTTCCTACACTTCAAAATGGTTTTTTACTCGGTTTGTGGATTCACCGCATCGCAAAAAATTACAGTATTGATTATTGCAAAGACCGCAATAATTACCGCACGACTTGTGTTGACGAGCGTTTCGATCTCACTATTGATGAAGGAACAGAAATAGAGGAGAGGGAAGCCAAAGAAATTATGCTCAACGAATTAGAACGCGTAATGAATGAATTGAAAATAGCGGATCGTGCGTTGCTTTCCTTAAAATATTTTAATAATTACTCTGTTGAAGATCTACAAAAAAAATATTCCCTCTCTGAAAGCGCTGTGAAGATGCGCCTGGTCAGGGCAAGAAAAAACGTAGCCGATTTGTTTCGCAATACGCATTCAGAAGGATTGTGTGCGTAATTTTTTTGTTTTCCAGGTGACCTAAACACCAATTTTAGTCTTCTTTCAGAATCTAATATTAAAAGATATGAGGAAGGCAATTCTACTCCCTTTCCAAATAAACGAAGACAATAAGTTGAGATATACCGCCGCCATGGAGTTGGCAAAAGAGCGTCGATTGGCGCTGATCTGCTTCACCACCGTATCACATGAAAGTACAGAAGCAGATTTGGACAAAGTGTACCTCCACCTGCTTCAATTGAATGGCTTTTATCAATCTCAATTTGATAATTGGCAACCCATTAAAAAAGTAGCCATCAAAAGAATCATCAAAAAAGGTTGTTTTCAGAAAGAGTTACAGCATTTTATTGAAAATACCTCTTTTGAATTACTGCTTTTCCAATGGGAAATGGGAAGAGCTTAAATGAAAGGACAATCGCTTTTCTATTCGGTTTTTAACCTGAATTTTTATTCCCTTCCCCACCTTCCGGTCCATAAAAAATAACCCAGGTTGCAAAATCCTCCGAAAAATTTTCAAACCGATGCTCTACCCCGGCAGGTACAAAAAGCACATCCCCTGTTTTAAAAGGATGCCTTTCACCACTATTGAAAAATGTGCCTTCTCCAGAAATGACAACGTATAATTCATCTTGCCGATGAGGTGTTTGCAAATCTTTTTCAAAAGGGGCGTAATATTCCATAGACATACTGCCATGTTTTAAAAGCGTCACAAAACGTTTTACAGTTTCCTTTGAAAGTGCTGCTTTGGCAGCAGTCAAACTTACTTGCCAATCCGGCGTTTTTAAAATTTCCAATGAGCCATATATTTGTTTGAAATGATGCTCCATATGTTCCAAATAATCACTGATCCACCATTGTAAATCGCCGTCCTGATTCATATAAGGAACTATGATCTTGTAAGCTAATTCATCCTCAGAATAACTTTTCCAAATACTCAAAATTTGACGATTGAGCGAAGTCCACAAGTTTAGCAACTGATCCAATTCCCCATTTTGATAATCATTGGCTTTGACTAAGTCATTCTGTGGATAAGGCACGATTTCGAAAGGTTGA
This sequence comes from uncultured Saprospiraceae bacterium, assembly GCA_963793295.1. Taxonomy (GTDB): domain Bacteria; phylum Bacteroidota; class Bacteroidia; order Chitinophagales; family Saprospiraceae; genus JAHDHW01. Next base: position 42,765 of record CAWBZX010000015.1, read on the forward strand.
GGCACAAAACGGACTTTTGTAAATCGCTCCAGGTTATACACTGCAGAATCAACCAGATGCCCAAGAATTTCTTTCTTTGACCATTTTTCCGGTTTGGATTTATGGATCAAATCAGCAATCGCAATATTTCTAAAATGATAGGGAATAATGGCTATATATTTTGAAAGAAGCTCAATGTTGTTGCTCATGTTTTTCAATTTCAATCAAAACAAATGATTCGTCAAAATTTTTCTTAGTCAATATATCTTTCTCGTATAATGCTCATATGATGGAGTTCATGCCCGGCAATCACAAAACCCAAAGATCTCGGTGTAAATGGATTCCCACTTGCCGTTCCTATCCTGTTCAACATATCGTCATTAAAATATCGAAACATTTCGATAGTTGCTTTTCGGACAGCCATGTATTCTTCAATAATGGATTCGGGGCTTCTGTTCTCAGTATCCATAAATGGAATGTAATCATCTTGCTCAAAACCTGGTAAAGGTGTTTTGTCGTTCCGAGCAATACACAACGCGCGATACGTCATAATTCGCTCTGTATCAAGAACATGAAGCATTACTTCTTTAATGGACCATTTGCCTTCGGCATATCGGTAATTCCATTTTGCAGCATCCAATGCATTTAAAAAAGTAACCGTTTTAGACATTAACATTTCAAGCACATTCAAAAAATCATTTCCATCGACCAGGCCAATGTATTTTTTGTAATAATCAGCTGATTCTTTTGCTTCAGGTTTTTTTAAGGTGGTGTTCATATTGAAAAGATTAAATGTTAAAAATTAAGTGATAAAAAAATTATGGCTTTTTTTGCTGACTGAGTAATTGAGATAATAAGATTGATTAGTCTTAGCTATTGACAAATAAATACTCGTCCCTGACTTCTTAATGCTCGCTCCTGACTCCTCGTCCCTGATCACTCACTACTGACTCCTTGCTCCTCTTTACTAACTACACTTCCAAAAATAAAAATTATGGTCATCCAGCTTAAATCCGGTACGAGGGTATAGTTGATTTCCGATGTCGTTATTTTTTTCAGTTTCCAGCGAAATTCCGGCTGCATTGGTCGCTCGGGCAAGTTTTTTTGCACGTTCGATCAAGAGTTTTGAAATCCCTTCACCGCGATATTCGGGATCAACGTACAAATCATTCAGCAGCCACAGACGCTTCATTCGTGTGGAAGAAAACAAAGGATAAAGTTGTGTAAAACCAACTGCCCTTCCTTCATCCGTTAAAGCTAAAAAAATCTCTGATTCTTCATTTTTAATTCGTTTTGATAAAAAGGAATGCGCCCTTTCCGGGTCAGATTTCATTCTGTACCAAACGCGATAAGCATCAAAAAGGGAAACCAAATGATCCAAATGATCCAAATGATCTAAAGTAGCTTTGACAATTTTCATTTTGATTTTTTATTCTTTCCTTTAATAGCTTCCTGATACGCTTTGTCCGCCCATTTTTTCAGCATCGTTTTGTCTTCAAAGACATCTGCCGGAACCTCTCGATAAGGCATCCCTTTTTTCTTGGAACTACTGCCAAAATTTGCTATTCCCCGATCTTCAAAATCTTTGCGATTGCTGTCCCCGACTTTCAGGCAAAAATTCCCGTACATGATCCCGGCGAACATTTTCCCGTCTTTAAAAAAGCCAACTCCCCCAAACATTTTTTTGTGTTCAAATGCTCCAAATTCAGAAAGTTGATCGATGATAAAGTTTAAATAATCTTCGCTGTAAGCCATAAAGGTTTTGTTTATTGTTTGATAAAAAGGATGCTTTTTACCAAACCCGCGGTTCCAATTTTAAGAAAATAAGTTCCTGATGGCAAAGTGGAAACATCAATCTTTTTTTCATTTTCAATCCTAATCAATAATCTTCCGTGAATATCGTAAATCGCTACAAAGAAAACGTCCGTATCACTTAAAATGTTAACCACATCAGCGGCAGGGTTTGGAAAAACTTCAACATGCCGTTCGTTAAAATCTACTTCTCGATTAGCTGTGGATATTTCTTTCATTTTACTGACGAAAATATCATTGAAGCCATTGGAAATCAATACATCATTATCAAAATGAGCTTCCTCTAAAAAATATCCTCCAATTATAAATATTCCTTCTTCATCAATCGCTATTTGACTACTAATCAATTGATTAGAACCAGGAACCAGGCGCAGCCAATCCGATTTTCCATCAAGTGTTTTGAAAGCGGCGACAAAGCCGTTGAACTGATCTGATTGGGCCATAATCGTAAGCTCATCAATTTTTAGTTCTCCTTCAAAATAACCGGTCATTCCCACCATTTGATCGTGAACAGCTACGTCCAGACTCAGGCTGATATCATTAAATTGCTGATTATCCAATGCCCTGGCCCAAACAGGAGATCCATCAGCATCATATTTTAATAGAAAGAGATTCTCTTTAAATCCGGGCGTCGAAATTTGAATATTATCTCCAAGCGACATCTCTCCAACAAAGCTGCCGCTTACATAAACATTGCTTTGTGAATCAATGGCAATTGAACTACAGATATTATCGTAAATACCTAATGCTTCTCTGGCCCAAAGCGCAATTCCTGATGGATCAAATTTTACCACAAAAAGATCGAAATCAATATTATTGCTTTGTAAAACAAAACCTCCGAAGTCAACTTTCCCCTGAAAATGACCGCCAACCAAAATATCTCCATTTGAATCTATAGCAATGCTACTCCCTCGGATATTTCCGAATGTTCCGTAATTGTGTCCCCAAACCAGGTTTCCTGATTCATCAAATTTTATAATGAAAAAGTTTTGATCGAGTGGCGCTACCAATACGGTATCTTCAAGCAACAGACTGTCTTCGAAATAACCGGTGAGGTAAATATTATTATTGGAATCCGTTGCTACATCATTGATTACTTTAAGGGCAGATCCCGAAATACTTTTCGACCAAAGGTAGTTACCCGAGGCGTCATATTTTACCATAAAAATGGCCTTGGAATTTGACTGTGCAAAGAGAGTATCTATACCAAAAAATCCCTGCACCCAATATTGACCCACCCAAATGATATTTCCTGCAGCATCGATACTTATTCCTGCGGTTTCATCAATATTGATGCTCCCTCCACCCACTGCCCATTGGACTTCACCAAAGCTATTGAGCTTGGAGATAAAAACATCTGCCGCACCAATTGCCTCAAGTGTTGTACTTCCGAGTTCCAAAGTTTCACTAAATCCGCCTGCAATGATATAGTCACCGGATGCTTCAATTTCAATTCCATTGATAATTTCATTTCCTTCATTTCCAAATTGAGCAGTCCAATCCCAGGTTTGCGTCATTGTATTTTGAATAGCGCCAAAGAAAAAAAATAAAAGAAATAGGATGCTAATAAATTTGTTCATTATCCGTTTTTAAAAAGTCTGTAAAAAAATCTCTAATTTTGAAACGGAAACTGACTTGTAATCAATCTACTGAAAATCATTTAAACACGGGTAATTTTAGATTACTCCATGACAAGATCGTATTTAAATTTATGAACATGAACAAACTTTTGTGGATATTTTATGCTTTTTTGGTAGTAATACAAATCAATGCTTGTTCCAACGATTCCTCCAACCAGTCCTATCAGACTGAACTTCAGGCCACCGGCAATCCGACAATAGATGACTTTTCCACAAAAATAGCTAAAAACCCGGAAGACGCTTCGCTTTATGCTTCACGAGCTGAAGCCTTTTATCATCTCGAGGGTTACGATGAAGCGATTGCAGATTTGGCAAAAGCAATGCAGTTGGACTCCATTAATATTGACTACTATCATTTGTTAGCGGATGTTTATCTTGATTATTTCCAATCTAGAAAAGCACTGCAAACAATGGAACTTGCCGCAGCAAAATTTCCAGAGCGAATTCCCACCCTACTTAAATTATGTGAATTTCAATTGATCCTGAAACAATTTGATGAGGCTTTGGCAACCGCTTCCCGCATTTTAACGCTGGATCCAAACAATGCAGAAGCTTTTGTGATGATGGGAATGAATTTTGAACAAAAAGGAGACGAAGCCAGAGCAATAAATAGTTTTCAGAGTGCTGTAGAAAAAAATCCTGACTTAGTGGATATATGGATCAAACTGGGGCAATTATTTGCAAAAAGAGACAACCCTGTCGCTATCCGATATTTCGACAATGGAATAGAAGCAGCTCCCATGGAAATCCAGCCCATCTACGCAAAAGCGGAATATCTGCATTTAAATAATCAGTTTGACGAAGCGATTGAATTATTAAAGCAGGTCAATAAACTTGATCCGCAATTTGTGGAAGGATACTTTAGAATGGGTATTATTTATTTAGAACTGGATTCTATTGACCAAGCCTATAAACATTTCAATATCGTTGTAAACATGGACCCTGCGCTTCCAAAAGGGTATTTTTACAGGGCTTATACTTCAGCGTTGAAAGGGGATATTAAAGAGGCTAAAAATGATTACCAGCAAACGCTGAATTTAGATCCAGGTTTTGACAAAGCACAGGCTGAACTGGATAAGCTAAATCAATAATTTCAAAAAAATCTATTATGAGGACATATCTTATATCGCTTAGCATTTTTCTTTTGTTTTCTTGCACCCCATCACAAGGTGATCAACAAAATAAATCGGCCGAGGGCGAAGCTTATCCGATCACAATCGCAAACAATATCGTGGTCAATGATACTACTCCAAAACCTAAGTCCAATCGTATCATTGATACTAGTCGGCCGAAAAACGAAATAGCTCAGGCGTTTCCTTTTGATATTGATTTGAAAACCGCAGATGGAAAATTATTTAATTCCGAACAGATTTTAAAAAGTAATGGAAAGCCAACCGTTTTACTTTTTTGGTTGACGACTTGTTATCCTTGCCGAATAGAAATGGCAGCTATTGAAGAACAATATCCTTATTGGAAAGAAGAAGTAGACTTTAACCTTTTTGCAATTTCAACAGATTTTGAAAAGAACTTTCCGAAGTTTGAAAAAATGGTTCGGGAAAACAACTGGCCATGGCCCACTTATAATGATGTAAATCGCGAGTTCCGAAATGTATTACCGGGAGAATTGAATGGATTGCCACAAACTTTTATTTTCGATGGCAAAGGCAATATTGCTTACCATAAAAGAAAGTATAGTTCAGGGGATGAACATACTTTATTTGAAAAGGTCAAAGAACTCGCTGAAAAAAGGTAAGATTGTCAAATTTATTTTACTTTGCATTTGCTCAAAAGTTATACAAACCATATTATTCAAAATAAAAATTAAAACTTATGTCCGTAATGAAAGTAATTGAAGTCTTAGCCAATTCAAATAAGAGCTGGGAAGACGCCACTGCCAAAGCTGTAAAAAAAGCCTCAAAATCAGTCAAGAAAATCCGTTCTGCTTTTGTGCAAAGTCAAAGTGTAGTTGTTGAAGGAGACAAAGTAAAAGAATACCGCGTGAATTTGAAAATCACTTTTGAAGTTGGCTAATGCCCTTCAATAAAACTAAAAAGCCACCTGAAATTCAGGTGGCTTTTTAGTTTTATTAACCAATCAATTATCGATACATTCTTTCCTGCATCAACTCTGCGTAAGTTTTGTAGGATATCTTTTTTGGTGATGAAATCATAAATATTTTTGAATCAACTGCACTTTCAATTTTCAATTGAGTTAAATCAGCTACTTTTATAAAATCATCCTGTCCCACAGGAGCACCATTTATTTTCAAAACACCATCCAAAAGGTATAAAGAATACAAACTATTTTCATCCAAGGGATATTCAAAGTTGCCTTTTTTAACCGAAAGCTCAACAATACTGATCCCTTCGGTATCCATATGAAATGGTGAATTCTTTCCAACGTAGGTTTTTACCTGAACGCCATTTTGTTCTGTTACAGGAAATGCTGAGTCTTTGTAATCATCATAAGAAGCAGGAATTTCAAGTGTTTTTCCAAGGTTTGGATCAACCCAGATCTGAAACATCGCAGCATCTTTTTCCATATGCTCCGCATGGCTTATTCCGTTGCCCGAACGAATGATCTGTGCATCCCCTGCTTCCAGTCTTCTCCATTCTTTTAGCTTGGTATCATAATGCCTGATCGCTCCTTTCAATACAAACGACATGATCTCGAATCCCTGATGCGGATGAAGGCCGATGGTACTTTCTTCAACGGCTTCGGCATAGGCCCAATAAAATAAATTAGAATACGGTTTGACTTTTCCACCTTCCTGAGGAAATCCTATTGGTTTATTTTCGATGATTTGTCCTCCATTAAATTGTCCGGAAGCTTGTTGGTCTTTTCCTATTATTTCTATTGCCATGATAAATATTTTATTGTCGATGTCATCTATAAATTCAGGTGAATTTTAACCATTTTTTTATTCTCACTTTTTTTAACAAATTTTGTAAAATAAAGTTGTTTGTAAATTCAATCGCCCGGAAATTATTTAGAAATTATAAAATCAAAACATTCTCTTTAAAAAATAGTAATTTCGCTCGCAATTTTAAACTTTTCTTCTCAGAAAAACGTAGAGGTTTATAATCGTTAAAACAGATAATTGATCGGCTCGAATTGAAGCCTGAAAACGAAAAATGATAATAAAATGATAAATATTACCTTTCCTGATGGAAATGTCAGACAGTATAAAAAAGGTACCACTGCTATGGAAATTGCACAATCCATCAGCGAAGGACTTGCCAGAAATGTACTTTCAGCAACTGTTAATGGTGAGGTTTGGGATGCTACCCGACCTATTGAAAAAGACGCTACCGTAAAATTAAATACCTGGAACGATAAAGATGGCAAATTTGCTTTTTGGCATTCTTCAGCTCATCTCATGGCGGAAGCGCTTGAGGCGGTATATCCTGGCATCAAATTCGGAACCGGCCCTGCCACTGAAAACGGATTTTATTATGATGTCGATACAGGTGATACTACAATTTCATCCGACGATTTTGGAAAGATCGAACAAAAAATACTCGAATTAGCAAGGGAAAAGAATACTTACAACCGTAAGCCAATTTCAAAAGAAGAAGCGCTTCATTTTTTTGAAGAGAAAGGCGATAAATATAAAATCGAACTAATTGAAAAGCGTGGAGCGGACGAATCTTTGACGCTTTATCAACAGGGAAACTTTATTGATCTTTGTAAAGGGCCCCATTTACCTGATACTGGAAAAATAAAAGCGGTAAAATTGATGAATATTGCGGGAGCCTATTGGCAAGGAGATGAAAATCGCCAGCAAATGACCCGTGTTTATGGTATCACTTTCCCAAAACAAAAAGAACTTACCGAATACCTTGAATTGCTCGAAGAAGCAAAGAAACGCGATCATCGAAAGCTTGGCGCTGAACTAGAGCTTTTTATGTTCTCTGAAAGCGTAGGAGCTGGATTGCCAATTTGGTTACCGAAAGGCAATGCTTTAAGAGAAAGGCTCATGAATTTTTTAAGAGTAGAGCAGGAAAAACGCGGTTATCAATCGGTGATTACGCCGCATATCGGAAAAAAAGAACTTTATGTAACTTCCGGTCATTATGAGAAATACGGAGAAGATAGTTTTCAACCAATACATACACCTCGTGAAGGAGAGGAATTTTTGTTGAAACCTATGAATTGTCCGCATCATTGTGAAATTTATGCACATCGACCGCATTCTTACCGTGAACTTCCTATGCGTATCGCGGAATTTGGAACTGTTTATCGGTATGAGCAAAGTGGCGAATTGCACGGCTTGTCAAGAGTCCGTGGATTTACACAGGATGATGCACATATTTTTTGCACTCCCGACCAGTTGAAATCAGAGTTTCTTAATGTTCTTGATTTGACTACTGTCGTTTTGACTAAAATGGGATTTGAAGATTTTACTGCTCAAATTTCGTTACGAGATCCTGCTAAACCCGAAAAATATATCGGCACCGACGAAAACTGGGAGAAAGCGCAAAGTGCAATTATTGAAGCAACTCAGGAGGTTGGTTTGGAAACCATCACTGAAATTGGTGAGGCTGCTTTTTATGGTCCTAAGCTTGACTTTATGATCAAAGATGCCCTCGGTCGATCCTGGCAATTAGGTACCATTCAGGTGGATTACAACCTGCCAGACCGATTTGAATTGGAATATGTGGGTTCTGATAATCAAAAGCACCGGCCGGTCATGATCCATCGTGCACCTTTTGGTTCGATGGAGCGATTTATCAGTATTTTGATCGAGCATACTGCAGGTAAATTTCCTTTATGGCTCACTCCTGAGCAATTTGCAATATTGCCTATTAGTGATCGGTTTAATGATTATGCTAAACAAGTCGAGAAACATTTGGCATTACATGACATCCGGGGCATCATTGATGATCGCGCCGAATCAATTGGCAGAAAAATTCGAGATACTGAGTTGAAGAAAATTCCATTTATGCTCATCGTTGGTGAACAGGAAGTTGAAGCCGGTAAAGTTTCAGTCCGCATGCAGGGTGAGGGGGATAAAGGGACAATGGATATTGAAGAATTTATAACTTATTTTAAAGCTTTGTTATAAAATTCAAAAAAAAATTAACAAATATAAAAGTCCATTCTTGTGATTAACGAGAATGGACTTTTATTTAAGCCCCAACTTTATAATTACGTGTTTTATCAAAGAATAAATAAAGCAAAAGAATAAAGGAGGAGTCCGATTCTCAACATTTACCTTTTCAAAAATGCAACCAAAGCACGATATTATCGTTGATAATCAATAACTTAAAATAGTTAAGTATATTTTTATTGAAATAATCAACCTTGTGATATTGATTTCAATATTTCAATTTCTTTATTATATTTAAAAAAATAATGATTTGGACAATGATTGTTTGGAGCAATTTTTGATGTAAATTTTACACACATACAATATAAATATTGCTCAATATGTGTTAAAAAACATTTAAACATTCTGCCTTACCCTTGTATTGTAATTATTATTGACTTATTTTGTAGCATAAGTATAACAACAATCCGGAAAACTTTTTGGCATGAAGAAAAATTTACTTTTTATTTTATTATCCTTCTTTTTAGCAACAGTAACTTTCGCCCAGAATCAAAATCAGGAAAAGGACAATCGCGTTGCCCAATTAACTCCCAAGAAGAATATTTCTGTTTTTCCAAACCCTGCTCTTAATTTTATTGCCTTATCTGATACCGAAGATGTTAAACAAATAATTGTATTTAACGTTGTTGGACGAAAAATGAAAAGCTTCATGGTTACTGAAGGAGAAAAATACAATGTCGCTGAGTTGCCAAGAGGAATGTACCTGATTCAGATATTGGACTTTGATAATAAAATTATTACAACCCAACGGTTGAGTAAACGATAATAAAAATTTACTTTTTTAAAAGCCACGTTCGCTGAAGCGAACGTGGCTTTTTGTTTTTATAGTTTCACAAACTTTTGGCTTGCACTTAATTCATTCGACTCCAGTTTTATAAGATACATTCCACTCGAAAGTCTGTTTAAATTAAATTCAAATTCATTGTACCCTTTTTCAACGCTTTTGTTGTAGGATTGGATCATTCGACCATTCATATCAAATATTTCAAAAGAAATATCTCCTTCATGTTTCACAATCATAGAAGCAATGCAATTCTCACCAGCAGGATTTGGTGAAATAGCAAAGTTGTTTTGTTTATCAGGTTCCGGGTAAATTTTATTAATCAGCTGTCGCTCTGTATCTGTGAGTAGTTGATCATCCAAAATGCCTCCATTCATATAAACATTAAACCTTATTTCAGGATTGCTGCCTTTACGGGAAAGCTTAGCATTTTCACCAAACCGAAGTGTACTTCCTGGATTTAGTTCCATAAACACTTGTTGTTTTTCATTTTGGCCTCCACCTTTAAAAATCATATGATTATCGATCACCAGCGTTCCGTTTTTACCAATATTAATCGTACTGCCACCGATAATCGCTAGCATTCCTTCTCCACCATTTCCGTAATAAAAAGCAGTATTTTCCGCCACATTTAAAGTACCCCCATTTTTGAAAAGCATACAGGATGTTGTACCATGAAATTCAACATGGCCGCCATTGTGAATATAATGGTTATCCTCATCAAAAATTAATTCAACAAAATTATACATGCAAAAAGTACCCCCATTGTTAATTAAATTAAATAGATGCCTTAACGAATCATTTCCCTCGATTAATCCTCCCCTCAATTCAGTAAAAGGTTGATACACTAAAGTTTCATAATCATCTATATAAAAATTAATGGTTTCCTGAGTCGGTTTGTTAGATACAAGATATGCCTCAACATACGAAAGATGATCTGGGCTTGGATAGGTGGTATCGGTATACATTAATAAAGCATTGCCATCATATATTATTGAAAAATCGTGCAAATTTGCGTTATAGCTTGTTCCATCATATAAACTTTCTGGAATCGGCATGTCGTAAATCCTGTAATCTTCCCAAGAAGAGATGAATTCCTCATTGGAAACATATCCGAGTCTTATCCATTGTCCATCTAATTCCTGATTAGCAAAGGTCACTTTTAGAACAAACTCTTTAAGATAATTTTCATTAAACTTCTCTGTAGCGATACATATTTCTGCTCTAACTTTTGACGAGGATTGCGATGCTGTTGTGCTGTGCATTCGTAACGTTTTTTCAGTACCGGTACTATCAGGAATTTCGATCCCCACGATCAAACCAGTACAGAGACCATTTTCGCAATCTTCATTTAGATTTAATAGCGCGTCATCGCTTTTTCTAATGTAAAAAGAGGAATTGTGCAAACTATTTGGCGAGAGGAATACCTTAGTGTCATCGTTCATCAGACTTTTTATAAACAATGATTTTGTTGGATCAATTTGATTGAGTGCTATTTCAAGATCGTTGCTTACCTCTTCCACGCTAATGCAACGAGAGCTATCGATTTCACCATTCCACTTATCATTTAAAGTTTGATAAATAAGCCAATAGCCGGTTCGGTTTATTGTAACCGTTGAATCAAATGGACAGGCAGTTTCAAATATCCCATTAAAATTGGGGTTTGGGGGATCCTGGCTCCATAAGTTTATTGTGAGTAAGATGCCAGAAAGAAGGAGGTAAAAAGTTTTCATGAGGCTTTTGTTTTGTTAGAAAATAGCTTGTTATAAAAATATAATATCTATTCTCAATGTTTTGCAAAGCAATATGCAAAAGCTCAAAAAATGTTTTGATCAAGAAAGATATTTCCCAACGATTGGCATTCGCCGTCCCATCCCAAATGCTTTAGTCGAAACACGCAGCATAGGAGCTGTTTGATATCTCTTGAATTCGTTGATATTAACCAATCGAAGAATACGCTTGACAAGTGCCTCATCAAAACCCATGGCTACTAATTCTTTTGGGCCCTGTCGTTTTTCGATATACTGATACAAAACCTGATCAAGGATTTCATAATCAGGAAGGCTATCACTATCCTTCTGATTGGGCCGTAATTCCGCTGAAGGTGGTTTTTCAATGGTGTTTTCAGGAATAACTTCTCCATCTCTATTAATATATCTTGCCAACTCAAAAGTTTCGGTTTTATAAACATCTCCAATCACTGACAAACCACCACACATGTCTCCGTAAAGTGTTCCGTAACCCACAGCTGCTTCACTTTTATTTGAAGTGTTCAAAACAATGTGACCAAACTTATTAGACATCGCCATTAGGATCATTCCACGAATTCTAGCTTGTAAATTTTCCTCTGCAAGGTTGAAAGGCTGCCCTTCAAATTGAGGAGCCAGCATTTTCAAATAGGTATCATAAGTTTCTTTTATTGAAATGATGTCATATTCAAGGTCAAGGTTTTTAGCTAGTTCAACAGCATCATCGATTGAATGATCAGAAGAAAATTCAGAAGGCATCAAAACCACCCTAACGTTTTCTTTGCCAAGCGCTCGCGCAGCTAAAACAGCAGTCACCGCCGAATCTATTCCACCTGATAAACCAAGAATTGCTTTTTTAAAACCCAATTTTCTAAAATAATCTTTCACTCCTAAAACGATTGCATCATGAATCAGCGTCATTTTATTCTTCGATTGCTCGTTTGACCTTTCACCATTTATTACGTCTTCCAATTCAAAGGTTTTTATATATTCTTCAAAATAAGGCAACTCCTCATAAATGTTCCCGTTTGGAGAGACCACCAAGGATCCTCCATCGAAAATCAACTCCGTTTGTGCTCCGCAATGATTGACATAAAACATAGGAATACCATATCGTTTTACATTAGCTTTTACCACTCGAATTCGGGTATTTGCCTGTTCGTAACTGAAAGGAGATGCTGAAAGGTTGAGTATAAAATCTGGTTTCTGAGGCATCAATTCATCCATTGGACAAATGGTATAAAGCGGATTTTCGTTGCCGATATTCCAAATGTCCTCACAAATAGTCAATGCTATTTTTTTTCCTTTAAATTCTACAACATTAAACTCTGATGCTGGTTCAAAGTAGCGATATTCATCAAAAATATCATAGGTCGGCAATAAAGCTTTGTGTTGAATCTGGGTCACCTTCCCCTCTGACAAAAAATAGGCAGAATTGTATAAATCTTTCCCTTCAACCACCGGATTTCTGGTAGGTGAACCAACTACAATCGCTATTCCCACAGCAGCTTTAGCCAGTTGTTTTATTGCTTCTTCTGAGCGTCTAATGAAATCATCAAATTCTAAAAAATCACGAGCGGGATAGCCACAAGTTGTCAGTTCACTAAAACAAACTAAATCTGCACCTTGAGATTTGGATTCATCAATTGCCTTGAGCATTTTGGCAACATTCCCTTCAAAATTGCCGATGTGATAATTGAGCTGTGCGATTGCAATTTTCATATATTTTTAACTAATTATTGCGCAAGTTATAAATTTCATCAATATTATAAACAGGCTTGTTTAAATATTGATTTGCATTCCATGAATTTTAAAAATCAATAAAATCTATGGCCTTGGGCTACGTTTAATTTTGTACCTTTGAATAATCTAAAAAGGAACATTTCAAGTAATTTGTATGAGTAATTTTGTTGTTTCGGCTCGTAAATACCGCCCCGTCCGCTTTGATGAAGTAGTCGGTCAACAGCATGTGTCGCAAACGTTGAAAAATGCTTTGCAAAATGAACAATTAGCCCATGCATTTCTCTTTTGTGGCCCAAGAGGAGTTGGAAAAACGACCTGTGCCCGCATCCTTGCAAAAGTACTCAACTGTCAAAATCTTACGGAAGATCACGAAGCTTGCAACGAATGTTCTTCCTGCAAAGCATTCAATGAAAATGCTTCCTTTAATATAACAGAGCTCGATGCCGCTTCAAACAATAGCGTTGAACACATTCGAGCTTTGATCGAACAAGTTCGTTTTCAGCCACAACAAGGCAAGTTCAAAGTATTTATCATTGATGAGGTGCATATGCTTTCGCAGCAGGCTTTTAATGCTTTTCTTAAAACACTTGAGGAGCCGCCTCCCTATGCTATTTTCATTCTAGCGACTACCGAAAAGCATAAAATCATTCCAACGATTCTTTCTCGTTGTCAGATCTTTGACTTTCGAAGAATACAGGTTGCAGATATCGTCTCTCATTTGCAGGAAATATGCAAAAAAGAAAATATCGATGCGGATAAGGATGCGCTCCATATTATCGCTCAAAAAGCAGATGGAGCACTTAGAGATGCCCTTTCTATCTTTGATCGTATCGTCAGTTCTATCCCTTCGGGAGAAAATGGCCGAAGCATCACTTATGAACATGTAATCGAAAATCTGAACGTTCTTGATTACGATTATTTTTTCAAAGTTGTTGATAGTATGCTCACCGAATCGGTCTCCGAGGTGATGCTTATTTTTAATGATATTTTAAAAAAAGGATTTGAAGCAGATATATTTATCAACGGGCTTGCGGAACATTTTAGAAACTTACTGATTTGTAAAGACACCCAAACACTTCAATTACTGGAAGTAAGTGATACACTCAAAGAACGTTATAATCAACAGACTCAAGTCACCCCTGCCTCATTTGTTCTGACTGCACTGAATATTGCAAACGATTGCGATGTCAATTATAAAATGGCCAGAAATAAACGTCTTCATATCGAAATGGCATTGATTAAAATGACGTTTATTAATCGCGCAGTTAAAATAGCCACTCAACCAACTCCAGTATCAGACTCAACAGCTGATAAACCTTCGAGTCCTCAAGCTGAAAAAAAAACGCCTGACACCAACGGTTCATTAAAAAAAGGAAAACCAATTGTTGAAAAAGAACTTCCCTCTGCTTCTGAAGTAAAGGAAGACCCGATACCTTTACAACCTAAGAAAGAAACTTCAAAAAAAGTGCAGCCTATCGCGAAACCTGAACTAAAAACGGCTGCAGTTTCAACAAGCCATGATACTCCCCGCTTGGTTGATTTATCTGACCTCGAAGAAGAATTGGATAATGAAGATAATGAGCTCGTTGAAGATCAAAAGGAAATTTCACTCGAAGCGTTTCAGGAAGTTTGGAATGATTATGCTAAAAATATAAAATCACCCTCTGTTCGAACCACTATTTCTAATGCAGAATTTGAATTAAAAGACGAAACAATTCGAGTAACCGTTGGCTCTACCATGGCAAAAGAAATGGTTCAGCAAGAAGCGGAATTGATGCAATTTATTCGTGATCAACTAGGAAAACAAGACCTCGTTATGGAAGTTTTAATTGATCCTGATAAGCTTCCAGATGAAGCAAAAGTGAAACCTAAGAAATTGTTTTCGACCAAAGAAAAATATGACCAAATGCGTCATGTAAACCCACTCATTGACGAAATGCGAAAAAGATTTGACCTTAAACCGGATTACGATTAAGTAATATTTTAAGGCTGCCTTTCTAAAAGATAATTCCCCTTTCCCTAAGTTCAAATCCCAAAAATTTTATTCTTGCTTATTATTTCATTTGCATTTGAAGTCGTCGATGTAGCTTTCTAAAAAGATTCACCAGCTTTATTTTTTGTGTTAAATCAAAGACAGTTGCGTAAAGTATTGAATGATAGTTTTGAACAACCTTTATGTTTTTTATGTTTCGATTTTTAGTCGAATCTGTTACTCAAAGCAACTGCTAATTTATTTAAACAAAAAGCGAATTCTATTATGAGTAATCAATCACTTTGGTATTTGGAAAACTTAGACATGATGGGGATTTTTTGTCCCAAAAAGCTGGGAAGTGGTGCAATGGAAAGTTTGGCGCACAAGACATTCAAAAAAGGAGAATATATTTATTTGCCTGATGAGTTTTCTGATAAAATATTTTTCTTAACTGATGGCCGTGTAAAAATTGGAACTTATTCAGATTCAGGAAAAGAAATAACCAAAGCTATTTTAACGAAAGGAGAAGTTTTTGGTGAATTAGCAATGGTTGGAGAGACCAAAAGACGTGATTTTGCTTTGGCAATGGAAGAAACCATGGCATGTATTATGACTGTCGAAGAGATGAAAAGTATGATGCGGGAACACAATGGATTGAGTCTCTTTTTGATGAAAGTTATGGGTTCACGGGTTTTGGAAATGGAACAACGTCTCGAATCACTTGTTTTCAAAGATTCCCGTACCCGAATTATAGAATTCTTAAAAAATCTTGCCGCTAAAAAAGGACAACGTGTCGGTTATGAAATGCTGGTCCGCAAGTTTTTGACGCACCAGGAAATCGCAAACCTTACCGCCACTTCAAGGCAAACCGTTACCACGGTTTTGAATGAACTTCGAAATAAAAATATTTTAATTTTCAATCGCCGCAGATTATTAATCCGTGATATGGACAAGTTAGCTGCTGAAGCGGTTTGATTATTATTAAATGCACCAATTAAATCCCTTTCTGTGTTTGAAACATAGAAAGGGTTTTGTTTTTATAATCCATTAGCTTTTCTATTTTTGTAGCTATCATTGCTTCCAAAACATAAAAACAGCCTGTGTACAAACTTTTCATTAAACCATTTCTCTTTTTACTTCCTCCAGAAAAAGCGCATCACTTCACATTATTTATGCTCAAACTGGTTTTGGCAATTCCAATAGTCGGGCATCTTTTCAGGGCATCTTTCCGATTCAAAAGTCCGCTACTTAATAAGAAATTATTTGGTTTGCACTTTGAAAACCCCGTTGGATTGGCTGCCGGATTTGATAAAGAAGGCTTACATTATCGAGCAATGAAAAGCCTTGGTTTTGGCTTCATTGAAGTTGGAACGGTGACACCAAAAGGACAACCCGGAAACCCGCAGCCCAGAATGTTCCGCTTACCAAAAGACCATGGGCTCATCAATCGAATGGGATTCAACAACGAAGGAGTCGAAGCCTTAGTAAGCCGTTTAAAAAATCGCCCAAAAAACCTTATTATCGGTGGGAATATTGGAAAGAATAAAGATACCCCAAACGAAAAGGCCACGGAAGATTATGTCATTTGCTTTGAAAAGCTATTTCCCTACGTTGATTATTTTGTGGTAAATGTCAGCTCTCCCAACACCCCAAATTTGCGCGCTTTACAAGAAAAAGAACCTTTAACGCAGTTGCTTTCAACCTTGCAAGCGTTGAACCTTAAAAAGTCGGCGCCAAAACCTATTCTATTAAAAATTGCTCCGGACTTAAACAGTAGCCAACTTGACGATATTATTGATATTGTAAGTGACACCAAAATTGCCGGAATAATTGCAACAAACACAACAATCTCCCGAGAAGATTTGAAAGAAAATAAAGATCGAATTGAAAAGATCGGAGCCGGAGGTTTAAGCGGGAAGCCGGTGAGACAGCGATCTACAGAAGTGATTCGTTATCTAAATACGAAAACCAATGGAGAATTGACAATTATTGGTGTTGGAGGAATCGCTAGTGCGGAAGATGCAATTGAAAAGTTAGAAGCCGGGGCTTCATTGGTTCAGATTTATACCGGATTGATTTACGAAGGACCTTCCTTGATCAAAAATATCAACAAAGCAATCTTAAACCATCTTCAAAAGAACAAGTCTTTATAGTATAAGAACGTAATTTTATTTTTTGCCACACACACATTTACCTGTAGGAACCTTATTATTTGATATTAGTAATATTTGTATTGGCATCCTTTTTGGAAATTAGGGATTGACAGGCAATTAAAACTTAGCCCCTCTTAGCGTCAATCTTCCCCTTTGGATTTCAATTAATTTTATTACTCCTCAAAAGATCTGATCTTTTGAATTTCCCCTTTGAATTATCTTCTGGTATTTGACTGTTGATAATAAAAAAGGAGACTAAAATTGTTGATGGACGCTGTAAAATATAATGCTATGTTTTTTTATGTCATTTTATATTTATTATTTGCATTTAACCTGATCAACGTGATTTCAGAAAAAAGTAGTACGTTTTACAAAGATGTGCGTTTTTGGCTAGTCATTGTTTCATTGATCGTGTTAGTTGTACTTACTGCTCAAAGTTATCCTGTTTGAAAATATTTAATTTTTATTTATACAGGCTTTTGATTTCCCTCCATGATTTTTAGCACGACAACATAACCATGATTTAATAATGCGGTATATTAATACTGCTAAACAATTTTCAACATCGTACAAAAAAAAAGAAGGCGACTTATGCTAAGTCGTCTTCTTTTGTATGATCAAAAATTTTGTTTCTTATTTTATCACTTTCAAACTCATATCCATACTTTGAGCCGAGTGAGTCAAAGCACCAACCGAAATAAAGTCAACGCCGGTTTGTGCTATTTTACGAACTGTGTTTATCGTTATTCCTCCTGAAGCTTCTGTTTCAAATTTATCACCAACGATTTGAACAGCTTCTCTCAAAATAGGTAAATCAAAATTATCCAGCATAATGCGATTTACTTTTCCAACTTCCAACACTTCATACAATTCCATTAGGTTTCTAACTTCAATCGTAATACCTAGATCAAGTTTATTTGCCTTTAAATAATCATTTGCTTTTTTAATCGCTGTAGTGATACTTCCGCAAGCATCAATGTGATTGTCCTTAATCATAATCCAATCGTACAAACCATCCCGATAATTATTACATCCCCCGATCCGAACCGCCCATTTTTCGAGAAATCGGATAAGCGGAGTGGTTTTACGTGTATCCAATATTTTAACGGGAAGATCTTCCACTTCAAAGGCGAAACGATTACTCAAAGTTGCGATACCACTCATGTGCTGCATAGAATTGAGAATGAGCCGTTCTGCTTTTAAAAGTGCCTGTGTATTACATTCAACATAAAAAACTTCATCACCGAAGTTTACACTTCCTCCATCGGCTAATAGTTGCTTGAATTGCACCGACTCATCAACGTATTCAAAAATTTGTTTAGCCAATTCGACACCGGCAACGACGCCGGCATCTTTAATAAGAAGACGAGCCTTGCTTCGAGACTCTGGCGATATGCAAGCTAATGAAGTGTGATCGCCATCTCTGACATCCTCTTCCAAACCTCTTTTAATGAAATCTTTTAAGTCTTGTTCTTTGATTCGTTCTGTTCCGAGCATCATCGTATTTATTTGCATCTTGTTTCAAGATTTTTTAATTATAAAACATATTCCTCTTTTTCAGCTATAAATGCAAGTATTAAACCAATATTTAATATATCTTAAAAACAAAAGGAGATTCCTTTATTAAGTTATCTCCTTTCGAAAAACAGATTAATTGCTATTTTTAATTAAAACATTACCCCTAATCGAATAGTAATTCCTCTGATCAGGGCTTTCGAGTTTTCCTTAGCTGTCGTTACAGGCAATCCATCCTGATCTCTTTCCACATATTTCTGTCCATCATCTTTCGTTACATCCGTGATAAAGTTTTGATAATAAATACCGGCAATCAGGGAAGTCTGGGATCCGAGACTATATTCAATACCTCCACCTAGCCCCCAGGAAAAGGCAACACCGTTGACATCTTTACTAATATCTTCCTTTTCGGTATCCATATCTGTTCCTTTTATAGCTCCTTTGGCTTGCGTCGAAAACCCTAGGGTAAAAACAGGCAATTCAGCAAAATAACGAAGGTATCCGAATTCCTGGGAACGAAGCCGAAGGCCAAACGGAATTTCAACGTACTGCAAACCATATTTTAAATTTACTCCATCAGGCATTGCAGGTCCCTTTTGATATACATCACTGCTGAGCGGTGAATTGGGCCATAAATTGCCACCAATATCATGTTTGAGCGTCCCTCCCTGATTGAATGCGAAACCTAATCCAAAGAAAAAAGCATAATTTTCTGCAAAATAACTTTCTCCGATTACTCCTAATTTTAATCCTGCGTTCGTACCATTACTATTGATTTTCTTGTCGGCACTGTCCATCCAGGTTATGGTAGGACTAAACTGAATCCCAAACCGAAAGCGTTGAAAAGCATTTTGAGAGAAAATGCTTGTGTTTAAAAAAATAAAAAAGATTATTGCTGCAGCAATTTTTTTCATCTTTAAAAGTTTTTTGATTTGTTATGGTAAAAAAAGAAACGTATATCTCTTCAATTTCGTAAAATATATTCTTTTCAAAAATTTACAATTTCAACTTTTCGTTGAATTAATAAAGTATTAATCCATTAAAAATAAATGCAAAAATTGTTTATAAAGTATTCAAAAATTAGTTTTTCCTTAGCTTTTATCATTATTGTTTCGATCCCATCATGTGAATGGGACAAAGGTAAAAATATTCCAGATGTTTCTGATATAGCTGTAGAAATTAAAATCGAGCGATTCGAAAAAGACCTGATGAACATTGACACCAATCGTGTTTCTTCAGCAGTGGATACACTCATCGAAAAGTATCCTGTTTTTATGAAAGAGATCTATTTGCCAAAGATCCTTCCTGCATTGCAAGATACCAATACGATGGGCATGTTTATAAAAAGTCCGGGCATTCGAAAGTTGTATGATACCTGTATGATTGTCTACAACGATATTTCAGCTATTGAAAACGAATTTAGCCAGGCTTTTCGTTTTTATAAATATTATTTCCCGGAAAGGTCTATTCCTCAAGTTATTTCATTTATTTCTGAATATAGCATTGGAACCTTTACTTATGAGCAAGATATCCTCGGTATTGGATGGGACTTTTTTTTGGGAGCGGACTATCCTTATTATAACCCTACCTTTTTTCCGATGTATATTAAACGGACAATGAATAAAGAACATCTGGTCGCTAAGTCTATCGAAGCTGTTTCAACTGATCTGGTTGGTGAAGCGGAAGGAGACCGTTTAATGGATTTGATGATTGCAAACGGCAAGGTTCTTTACGTTATGGACCAACTCCTTCCTTATACTCCTGACAGTATAAAACTGAGCTACACCCAAGCCCAGGTTGAATGGTGTGAAGCCAACGAGCTGGAAATCTGGTCGCATTTTCTTAGTGAAGATCTTTTGTATTCGACCCGTCGGAAGGATATTCGAAAATTAGTCGATCACAGTCCTAATTCTCCGGGAATGCCTGAAGAAGCTCCGGGTAGAACTGCCAACTGGATAGGCTGGCAAATCGTAAAGAGCTACATGAATCGCCACCCTGAAACTTCACTCGAAGCATTGATTGAATTGAAAGATGCTCAACAATTGCTTGACTTAGCGCGTTACAAACCCAGAAGGTGATGGCTTTTATCAGGCCTTTCTGAACATTTCTCTTTATTTATTAATTTAAATATCTTTAATTGTTAAAAGATGGACACCTTTCACATTAGAGTGATCACCTAAAAAAGAAATATCATGTCAAAAAGAAATATACCAGTAGTTTCTCTGGATCAATTTATAAACGGCACCGCTGCCGAAAAAGACAGCTTTGTTCGTCAATTAGGAAGAGCTTTTCACGAAATTGGATTTGTTGGAGTCATTAATCATGGAATATCAAAAGAATTAATTGATGGATTTTATGAAGCATCAAATGCTTTTTTCCGGCTGCCTCTAGAAGTTAAAAAGAAATACGAAGTGAAAGGACTCGCTGGACAACGCGGTTATACTTCTTTCGGAAAAGAACATGCCAAGCAATCGGAAGTCGCTGATCTCAAAGAATTTTTTCAAATTGGGCAGGAAGTCGTCGATGATGATCCAATTAAAGATCAATACCCTGACAATGTGCTTGTCAGTGAAGAATCAAATTTTACGAGGCTTGGGGGTGAGCTTTATAAAGCGTTTGAAGAGGCCGGTGCCCAGTTACTAAAAGCAATTGCTATTTATCTGAATCTCGGAGAAGATTATTTTGATGATAAGATCCATAATGGAAATAGCATTCAACGAGCCATTTTTTATCCTCCTATTACAAAAGAACCGGAATCTGCGATTCGTGCTGAACAACATGAAGACATCAATCTAATAACCCTTTTGGTAGGTGCTTCCTCAGGAGGTTTGCAATTATTAAACATGGATGATGAATGGGTTGACATCTTACCTGAAGAAAACGAAATAGTGATTAATGTTGGAGATATGTTACAACGCATGACCAACAATTACTTAAAATCAACTACGCATCGAGTTATCAATCCGCCTCAGGATCAATGGCATCTTCCCCGATTATCAATCCCATTCTTCTTGCATCCACGCAGTGGAATGGACCTGACCTGTCTGGAAAGTTGTGTTACGGAAGAAAACCCATTAGCCTATGAACCGATCACGGCTGGAGAATATCTGGACGAACGTTTACGAGAAATCGGGTTAAAGAAATAAACGATTAGTCGATTTTTTAGTCAAATAGCATCAGAAGTGATCTTATTATTCATTTCATTGTTGTAATTTTGTACTAACTAAAATTTATATCATGAATTTAACATTATTATTTTTCGGTTTGGGGGGCTACGAAGTGATCGTCGTGTTGTTTGTCGTCCTGTTATTGTTTGGTGGCAAAAAAATTCCTGAACTAATGAGAGGTATGGGAAAAGGAATACGCGAATTCAATAATGCCCGTGCTACTATTGAAAGTGAGCTGAAAGAAGGTATGCGTGAAGCGGATGAAAAAAAGATCAAAGAAAAAAAAGAAGAATAAACCGATTCACATTTTATTTTCACCAAACAAAGCCAATCTATGCAATGACTAGATTGGCTTTGTTTGTATTTTTGTATTGATTTTAGGAAAAGCTGCTAAACTTAAATGATATAAAATTTTCGTTCGTGACATCTATTATTAAAATCGATATTATTTTTCTTGTGGTACAATTTTCGTATATCATACCTAATATTTTAAATCAAAATCCCTATAAAAAATGCTAAGACTTATTATTCAAATTTCTTTTGCTTTTTCAATACTAACTTTGATCTCCTGTTCACAAACAGAAAATACAGAGAATCAAGAAAATCAAATAAGTGAAGTAAGTACCCCGGTAGACCAGCGTCCAAAAGAAGATATCCCATATCCAACATTATTTTCGGACATACAAGTACCATTAATAGACGGTGCCTACGTATTAAATAAAAAGGTACTCAAGAATTCAAAGAATAAAACAGGAATGCAGGTTTGGGAAAAAAGTCCTAATAGCTTCGATGAAGTAAAAGATTATTATCTAGAAACCTTAACAAAAAATGGATGGGAAAGAAAAACAGATGCTGACAAACAAAGTTCTCCTGAACAGGAAAGAGATGAAGTACCTGTTAAATACTTTGTTACAAAATTCCACAAAGAGATAGCT
The DNA here is from genome assembly GCA_963793295.1 of uncultured Saprospiraceae bacterium. Taxonomy (GTDB): domain Bacteria; phylum Bacteroidota; class Bacteroidia; order Chitinophagales; family Saprospiraceae; genus JAHDHW01. Next base: position 65,323 of record CAWBZX010000015.1, read on the forward strand.
GCAGAAAAAAAGAAATATGTATTACTTCTAAATGTCACTTCTGGAAACAATACCGAAACAACTATAATTAAAATAATAAAAGAAATGTAGTTTTAGTAGTTGATAAAAAAAGAGCCAATTCTTAAAAATGAGAATTGGCTCTTTTTTATTAACCGGCTTATTATTCGTTTATTATATCTACTATTTTGATCTTAAAAACTAAAACAGAATTAGCCGGAATATTAATTTCATTATCTTCGATCGATTGCGGGCCATAGGCTAATTTAGAAGGAATAAGCAGCCAACCTTCACTTCCCTTTTTAAAATATTGCAAACCTTCTTCCCAACCATCAATAGTCTTCCCTTTACCCAGTTGAAATTTAAAAGGTTCCTTTTTTTTATACGTTGAATCAAAAATGGTATCGTCCAGCAAATATCCTTCATAATGCACAACTATGGTATTTCCCGGTACCACATTCCGGCCTTTCCCTTTTTTCTTTAAAACATAACTCAAACCGGATGGAGTACGGGTCACTTTTAATTTATGTTCAGAGGCATAATCATTGATCAACCTTTTATCTTCGATGAATTGCTTGCGTTGGTGTTCCTCAAATTCTTTTCTATCTTTTTCATCCAATTGTTGCATAAACCTATCGTATGCATCTACATCCATCACTTCTAAAACTTCAATTTCGAAGATCAAATCTGAATTAGGAGGGATCATTTTTCCTGCTCCAACTCTTCCATAACCCATCTGAGAAGGAACATAAAGTTTCCCTTTACTCCCTACCCGAAAATTGAGGATCCCTTTATCCCATCCTAAAATAACCTGACGATATCCTAACTGGAAAACAAAAGGCTCGTCCACTTCAGATCGATCAAATTCAGCTCCGTTAAGCAATTTCCCAACGTAATGTACTTTTACATAATCTCCAGGTTTAGGATACACACCATTCCCTTCTTGCTCAATGGAATAATAAAGCCCTTCTTCCGTTTTGTTTACCTGAATCTGGTTTTTTATAAAAAAGGCTTCCAAACTAAGCGAATCCTGAAAAGCGTAAGCAGAAAAGGGTAAAGCAGCAAAGAAAATAATAATAAAAAAATAAGATCGTCTCATCGCTAGTAATTTATAATTTTTCAATAGCACACATTATAAAAAATCAGCATATTCAGTGCCAATTAAACCTAAAAACAGGTGCATTAACACATTTTAAGTATTGATTAACACATTTTAGAAAAGCTCATCTTCAAACGTGGTAAATTGCACCATCTGTATTTCCAAACCAATCATTTTTTGTTTTCTTTCAAGGAAAGTAAATGCGTTTTAGTTTATTGGTCATATTGATACAAATCCATTTCTTCAATAATGTGGACAAGTTTTTCGGCATAACGTTTATCCGTGGCATATCCCGCTTTCTGCAATCCAATCGCCCAGGCTTTATAATCAGATTTTTTTAATTTTTTCAAATGCTTATATCGATCCCCTCCTAACATGATGCTATGTGCGCGATAGCTTTCCCAAGCGGTTTCATACATTCGAAAAAAGTCTTTGTGACTATCATCTGTAAAATTCGCACAATGCCCTTTCCGACAGGTTTTACTAAAACATTTCATTCCAAAATGGTTGTTGTTTTCTATGGACAGTCGGCTATCCCCGGCATTACTTTCTATCAGTCCTTGCGCTAAAGTAATGCTCGCAGGAATCCCAAACTTTCGCATTTCAGATCTTGCTACTTCCGCAAAACGTTTTACATAATTTTGTTGCTTCTTAACTTTCTGAACACTTGACATCACGATACTTGAACCCTTTTTTCCACCTTTATGATAAGTCATATTTGAATAATCATTGGATAAATATTCATTATTAGAAGTATTTAATCGTATGTTTTTTGCTTCTTCTCCTTTTACAAATAAATTGCTGATTGGATCTATTATGGAAAACTCATCAATTGTTTCAGAAGCCATCACCTGATTTTTAACCGAATTCAGATTAAATTGGAAACTCATTTCATTTTTTAGTAGAAAAATGGCCAACAAAATGATGAATCCAAATTTGTAACTATTCTTGAAAAACCACTTAAAAAGTTGCTTGATATTTAGACCTATTTTTGAAGTAGAGATTTGGCGAAAATACATTTGTGTCATCTTGCTTATTTTATTGTGTTATGTAATACAGGTTTACTGCAAATTTAAAACAAAATGTTTTTAAATTGCAAATAAATATAAAACTTATTGTTTTAAATTATTAAAACAATAAATACAAGCCTGATTGTCAAGTAACTATAAAGCAAGTAGAATTAAAAAGCGTAATAAGTTTAAATCAACTATTTTAAACCTCTGTATTTCGTTTTTTAAAATCTGCAACGAAGGCATCAATCTTAGTATTTAATACTTCAGCATTGGTATTATAAGGGGAAACATTACTTTTCTTTTCAGGAAATTCTTCCATATAAAGAGTGGAAGAAGGAAATGCAAACCTTACTCCGAGTGCTTCTGCTAATCTAACAATACCTAATAATAATTCCTCTTTTGCATTCAGCTCTCCGGCATAATCGGGTACTTGCAAAGACACTCTAAATAAAATATTGAGAGAAGAAGCTTCCAGGTTAGTAAAATGGACATAATAATTTTCTTTAAGTGTCGCCGGATGATTATGGATGATCACTTTTAAGCCTTCCAAAAACTTTTCAATCAGAGCTGGTGGTGTGTCATAAGTGATCCCAATATTTAAAACAAACAGACGAAATATTCGCATCCCTAAATTAGCTACGACCATATTGGCTATAGAACCATTTGGAACAGACACAATGGAAGAATCAATCTTTTGTATTCGCGTTGTTCGAAATCCAACTTCAGTGATTGTTCCATCAAAGCCATCGCCGATGACATAATCTCCAATCTGAAAAGGCCGATCAAAAAAGATCATTGCAGAACCAATCAGGTTTTTTACTGTATCCTGTGCTGCCAATGCAAGGGCTAAACCACCTAGTGAAACTCCCGCTATTAAAGCCGTGACATTTACATCTAACAAGCTCAATATTTTTACTAAACCAGCAAGAACGATTATTATTTGCGTTATGCGTTTAAGGATAGGCATTAATTGCTCATCCATCTTGCTTTCTGTTTTTTCTGTATATATCGAAGCGTAGTTCATCATCAATCCAAGGAGTCGAAGCAACAAAACTACAGCGATAATTGTAACAACAATATTGAGAAACAGAATACTCCATTCGGCAGCAGCTATTGGTAATTGAAGAACCGGTACGAGTGTGCGTGCCATCCAAATAAGAAAAAGTAAACTAATAGAATGTGCAATTTTAAGAATTTGGCCCGAATCGATTACTTCAGATTTGACGCGAGATTTGACAAGACTTCTTATAATTGGCAAAAGTAATCCTGATAATATTATCCTGCCTAACCAAATAAGGAATAGTAAAATTGCAATCGCTATATATTGCCATAAATCCAGGCCCCAAAAACGACTTTCACTTGTTTTTGGAAAAAAGTTCAATAACTTATATGTTCCAAAAGGGTAAGTTTTTTTATGTAAAGAGGGAATGTTTTTGATCGTCTCATCTGAATAGTACCATTTGCCTTTAACTTTTTCAAGATAGACCTCTGGAAGTTTTTCTGGAAATGGCGTATAAAAATGCATTTGCGTAGTCGAATCCGTAAAATTAGCTTCTTGGGGCAATAAATTCAATCGCACAAAAAGGCCTTGTCCATCTAGTATTTGCTTCAATTTAATAGCTGCCTGAACTCTTTTAGTGCTATCTTTTTCTGACCGGGATATTGTCACAGCAGCTATGTCGGGCTGATAAGAATCCGGTTGCAAATAATACAAGTGCACAAACATTGTATTGTAAGGGCTTTCTAAAGTTGGAATAGGAGCACTGTTTTCTTGTGCAAATAGAGAAACAAAAAAGAATATACTAAAAACACTTGCTAATAGGCGCTTCATCGTTTTCATTAAATTGAAATTAAAGTAATTGAGTGTGAAGATATTAATTTGTTTGGAAAGTATTATTTAAGAAAATCGCTTCCTTTTAATTTAAAGAGAATTCTTCAATTCACGTACATTTTAGTCTGTCACAAAATTATAAAAAGTAGTATTAATTTATTTTCTAATACCTCTTATCATGTGCCAAAGTTCTGATGCAGTACTTCTTCGCAGAAAGCAATCAGGACTATTTCAAAACCGTTTTTTACTTATCCAATATCCCTCTAACCGATTTTAAAGCAGAGTCCTGCTAATGTGCAGGTAATGTAATAATGCATTTACATTTTTGAAATGTTTTATTACGTAAAAACCATAAAGGATCACTTCGCTATACCTCCTTTTAAGTTCTGCTTTGCAAATTGAACAATCTGGGATTTACGTATATAATTTCTCTACGCCCTTTTATCCCTTAAAGCTTGTTGATCAAGCAAGGATTCATTCGTCGTGGAAGAGTCTTCAACTTGCGTTTGAGCAAAGGCAAAAACGTAGGTATGGAAGGGGATTCAAGGGCGTAAGAAAATTTTTCTTCCAGGTTTAATTCCAACAACCGAGCTGGTTTTCTGATTAATAAGAAAGCTTGCAATTCTGTGGAACTATTGCATCTGACTATCCAAAACTTTGGTAGACAGTAATGCAGTGGTTTTGTTGTTTATCAACTTAAAAGTTGATACAGCAAGCACACAGAACTTTAATGATTTCATGAAAAATAAGAGCTAATTCAATTAGCCCTAACAGTAATTGCACTGCCATGGGCCTGGGATTTTTATATCCCTGAACGAATTATACATTTAAAACACATCATTTTTTTAACAAACTCTAAAACTTAATTTCATGAATTTACAAGAACAAACCATTTTTCAGGTAAAGAAGCCATTCTTGCTTTTTGCCTTAACTTTTTTATGGGTTATCGGGTCCTTTGGGCAAAATGCACAGATTGGGTGCTTTGCTTTGGACTTTGATGGCACAGATGATTATGTTAAAGTAAATGCAGCACCGATTTGTCCGGAGGCTAATTCAGCTTTTACCGTTTCTGCTTGGTTCAATCTGAATAATGCTCCGGTAGATGATCCCATTTTGACAATAGTAAACAGTCTGGATGCTAATGTTATTGGAACTTTTGTGATAAGAGCAGACGGTGGAAGTAATAATCTTCGCGTTTTTGGGTATCATTCCAATAGCTCATTAAATACTTATGTTCATGTTGCAGTACCAATGGCTCCGGGTACGTGGCATCACGTGGCTGCAATTTATGACGGTGCTTTTTTAACCGTTTATTATGACGGAAATGTAGTTGGGACTCCTATGGCACCAAACTTTCCTACTGTATGCACAACTGATGCTACACTTATCGGGCGAAGAAGTATACAACCTATTAACTATGATGCATTTTTTGATGGACGAATTGACGATGTAGCTTTTTGGAGTACAGCAGTTTCTGGAACTGACATTATTGATTTAGCTGCAAAGAATACTACTGTTGAAAATGTTACTGGTACTTTAGTAGCTTATTATGATTTCGAAGATGGTTCAGGTTCGATCGCTACAGATCGGGCAGGAGCAAACGATGGCACACTAGAAGGGAATATGACCAATAACGATTGGGTATATGATGATACCAATAGTGGCCTCTCCTGTAACGACATGGTATCTATTGCTTTGTCTGAAAACTGTGATGATGTTGTCAGTGCTAATCAAATCTTGAATAGCAATTCATCTGTTAATAATTTCGATTGTTACGAAGTAACTATTTTTGAAGCGGACGATGGAGATGATAATACACCGCTCATTCCCCTCAACCCTCCAAATACAATTAATGGTTCTCATATTGGATTGGAACTTCCTGTGATGATCGTATTTAACCCTACAGGAGATATAGTTTGCCCTAATTCATCTATATTAGTGACTGATGGAATCAATCCAGTTTTAGATTGCGTTGGTCCGGTTAATGTTTTTTGTGGTGCTTCTACTGACCCTTTGGATATTGGCATGCCTACTGTAAATGATTGTGATCCGAAAACGTTGACTCACAATGATGATCCTATTACGCTGCAAAACTGTCAATCTGGACTTATTGAAGTTATTACCCGTACATGGACAGCAACAGATGATAGTGGAAATATTGGCACTTGTGTGCAAACAATCAACGTAAACCGAATTAGTGCTAATGATATCAACATCCCTGGCGACATAAACATTGAATGTACCGGCCCCAACACAAATACCGACCCTACAGCCTTAGGTGCTGGTTATCCGACCTGGGGACCAAATAATGTTGATGTTTCTACTATTGAGGATGCCTGTGATTTGAGTATTATTTATTCTGATTTATTATTTCCTACCAATTGTACAGGTCATCAAGTAATAAAACGTACCTGGACAATTGAGGATCTCTGTGGAAATATTAACACAGGAGGTCAGATTATCAGGGTTGTGGATAATACTCCCCCCGTTCTTACTTGTCCTGATCCTCTATCTGTTGATACAGATTTAAACAGTTGTTTCGCAACAGTAACACTTACTGATCCGACTTCTATCGAAGATTGTTCAACAGCAACTTATACTTATTCTTCAAGCGGAGGATCAGTAAATGGAAACATAATAGAAGATCTTCCACCAGGAACACATACCGTAACAGCTATTGGAACTGATGCTTGTGGGAATGAGAGTTTACCCTGTTCTTATACCATAACCGTTGAAGATAATCAAGCTCCAACATTACCTTGCGATGATAACAAGGACGTTTGGCTGGGTGCAAATGGAGCTACGGTACCATGGACCCTTTGGAGTCCTCTTATTTTAGAAAATTGCGCATTGGATTATGTACAGGTAAGACGTCTTGATATGGCCCATTGTGATGGTGACGAAAGCTCTTCATTTGGCGATGATGTGCCCTTATATTGCTGTGACGTAACTAATAATGTAGTAATTGAAATACAAGCGGTCGATATAGCCGGTAATGTCAATACCTGTGTAGTATCTGTTACTGTGCATGATAATATACCTCCTATCATTGATTGTCCAGGTGATAAACAAATCACTTGTAATAATATTGAAACCGAACTGGAGAATACTTATGATGGTGTAACAGGAAATCCAAATAATCCAATTGATCCATCTTTGGGACCTATCGCTTATAAAGTGGATGGATTTGACTTTAACACCAGTACGCCCATTGGTACGCCTGAATTTATTGGTTATTACAATGGAGCATCGGACAATTGTGGTGTGACCGTTTATATCTATGATGAAGGAAATTTAAATGAATGTGGATTTTCTGAGGATAATTTTGGCAATCCAGCTCCTTACTTAAGATGGTATGTCGCAATGGATGAAGTGGGACTTACTGGTGCCTGTGATCAGAAAATTACAGTTACTGATCCTAATCCATTCAATCCTAATGATCCAAATCAATTGGCTTGGCCAAATGATTTACTATTTGGATGGGCCTGTGGTGACCTAGCGCCTGACGCGCTACCTTTTGGCTTTGACAAGCCCATTATTAACCAGGTTGAAGGTTGTAATGTTATAACTGTCCTTGGACATGTGGATGGAACACTTATACCTCCTCCAAATCCAGCAACTGCAAACTATTGTTACGCAGTTCCTCGAACATGGTATGTACAGAACGAATGCACCCAAGAGGTCTACTCCCATTTGCAGTTTATCAAAACCGTAGACGCTGAAGGGCCAACGTTTCTATGCCCTGACGCTACAACAGGATTATACGGTGAAAATGTAATTGTAAAAGTTACGAATATAGAAGATAATTGTACCGATGCAGTAGACGTTGCGGTTGCCTATGATATTGATCAAAATTATAATCCCGCAGCTGGTTTTCAAATAGATATAACCGGTGCAGGTCCGGATGCAAGCGGAACAGCTGGTGGTCCAAAGTATCCTGATGTAGGCACCTATCTTGTTCGCTTTACACTTACAGATAATTGCAATCAAACTAGTTATTGCTTTGTCGAGGTGCTAATTACAAATGGACCTTCGACTTTCAACGTCTCCGGAGGCATCGAAAACGAAGAAGGTAATGATGTAGAATATGTAGACGTAGAAGTTGAAGGTGTTAATATGCTAGACGTGACCACAACAGGTGATGATGGGACTTTTGGTTTCAACCTGGAAAGCAACAGTAATTATACTATTACTCCTGAACGCGACGACAATATCCTAAACGGTGTTTCCACTTACGATTTGGTGTTGATCAGCAAGCATATTCTTCAATTTGAAATGCTACCGACTCCGTACAAAATCATTGCTGCGGACGTCAATCATTCCGGTACCGTTTCGACGCTTGACTTAGTAGCACTTCGCAGAGTTGTATTGTTCATAGATGACGAATTCCCGAATAACACTTCATGGCGTTTTGTTGATGCTGAGTTTGTATTTCCTGATCCTACTGATCCTTTTGCAAGTTCTTTCCCTGAGGTTTATACCATCAATGGTTTGACTGAAGATGAAGTTGCCAACTTCGTAGGCATCAAAGTGGGAGACGTCAACAATAGTGGCGCACCAAATGATATAGTTGGTAGTGGAGATGATCGTAATGCTGATGGAGATTTGGTATTCACTTTGAAAGATCAACCTTTAACGGCTGGTGAAACTTACCAGTTTGATTTTGAAGCACAGGATTTTCATCTGGTTGAAGGATTCCAGTTTACTTTGAATTACAATAAAGATCTACTAGTATTCAACCAAGTAAACACTGGAGAATTGAATAATATCAGTGATGGAAATTTTGGTTTACACAAATTGAATGAAGGCGTAATCACTGCAAGCTGGAATGCTGACAGCGATGCACAATCACTCGATAATGGAAAGGTATTATTTAGCTTCTCTTTCACAGCAATGGAAGATGGTCAACTCAGTGACTTGATCAACCTCAACTCTCGATTTACAAAAGCGGAAGCTTATGACAATCGTGGATTATTGGATCTATCACTTCAATTTGTTGATGAAAGCGGAGCAATCGCCACAGAAGATTTTGAACTCTACCAGAATCAACCGAATCCATTTAAAGACGAGACAGTCGTTGGATTCTACCTCCCAGAAAGTGGTAAAGCTACTTTCAAAGTATTTGACATTTCTGGCCGAGTGATCAAATTGGTTGAAGGCGATTATTCAAAAGGATACAATGAGATCAGCATTAATCGTAGCGAACTGCAAAGCAGTGGGGTACTTTATTACCAGCTTGAAAGTGCGGAACACATTGCTTCCAAAAAAATGGTGCTAATTGATTAGTCACTGTTTATGAACATGTAATTTTTCATGAGATCATATATTTTGGATAACCTCCTCCGTTTTTCGGAGGAGGTTCTTTTTTTACTATGTTCATAGGTAAACTTTAGTATTAATTACCTCTAAAAACGATTTCGAAAGCGGGATTGGAAGGACAAAATACGTGGGTGCGGGTGCCTGCTATTAGCAAAGCCTTTATTTTGTCTAGATTTTTTTGCTTCGTTTTTTCATCAATGGAAAAAATGACGGCGCCGCAGGCACACTCCTCAAACGTAAATCAAATATTAAATAACTTATTTAATATGTTTTATAAATACATTCTAAAATCATGTTCAATCCAACTTTCCCACAACCTTCACCAAAATACATCCCCGGCTTTCTTCCAGCACCTCATAGCTAAAACGTTCGTTCAAAACCCTTATCGGCTCTTCTTCACAGAATAGGGCTGTTTCTCCCACTTTTAATTTGCTTGGCCAAACATGGACAATCCCATAGCCTTTGCGGTTATAAACCTTTTGATAAAAACTAATATGAGAACTATAGCCCGTGTTGACGACCGTGTATTCTTTATAATCCAGTAATTCTCTCATAAATAAACCATAATGGTGTTGTGGATTTGAGTCTGAAGTGGAATACACGGATTTAATCGTTTTGTAATAAGGCAATGCAAAAAAAATGAACATAAAAAGTAACTGGTTAACTTTAAAACGATTGTTTAATAAAATACTCATTTTTTCAATCCCTAATGCAGTTATTATCGCCAACAAAGGAAAAACCGGGGCATCATACCACAGTAATTTTGTATTCGAAAAAGAAACGATCAGCAAGTAAGAAAGAACCGTGATGAAAAGAAATTGCATGAAATTACGAACAGACTCTTTTTCATAAAACGCGACAATTAATCCAATCGGAAGAAAAAACACCCAGGGTTTAAACCTGCCTTCCCACATATTCTTAAAATAGTAATCGAAAGGTGCTTTATGATTTTCAAGGGTTTCAAAATAACGCCCGCCAAGTTCATTCATCCAAACTGCCTGTAAATATCCCGGATTGTAATGCTCACGCAAACCGTAATAACTCAAGACAATCATTAAAAAAAGCGCTGCTGCCAGGTAAGTATCTTTTGTCTTTAAAATCACTAGTCCCTGCCTTGTCCATAAAATATAAATTAAAGCTGCCGGTAGAAAAAATAATCCTGCTACACTTTTGGTAAGCACCGCAAAAGTCAGCCACACAGCACTTAAAAATAAAAGCTTTTGCCTTTCTTTTTGTTGCTCCGAATGAACAAATCGAAAAATCGAAAAAAGAAAAAGGACCATAAATAAAATTAAAAGGGAATCATAATCGCCGGTCCGGGTGACATGAGTGCTGATATATCCCGGAGTGGTCAATAAAACACCGATCGTCGCTATTCCCAAAAAGGGCCGATTTAGCTTTTTCCAGCAAAAGAATCCAATAAATAAAACGGTTGCCAAACCAGCCAATGCAGAAGGCAAGCGCACCCCTAGTTCACCAAAACCAAAAATTTTAAAACACAACACTTGAAGCCAGATCATCAGCGGTGGCTTGGTATTCCACATGTCAGGGGTTCCCCCATAATGAGTCACCAGAAAATTGCCATGATCAGCCATTTCCATGGCATTGATAGCCAATCGCGATTCATCGTACAATTGGATGGGCAAACTATCAAGGTAAAAAAATAGTGGAAAATAGCAAATGATCAACAAGAGTGCTATTCCCAAGCCTTTTTGAAGCATGAAAGTTTGTTTAAGTATCTAAACCAAACTTAAAACTTTAAAATATTTAAGTGGAACTTAAAACTTGAAATTGACTTTTTAAATACAAAAGAAGATCGGACCTATTGATAGCCCTTTGCCTGAAATTGAAAAAGCTCGGCATAAAGACTGCCTTTTTCCAGCAATTCATCATGGGTTCCCATTTCCAACATCCGGCCATCTTTCAATACCAGTATTCGATCAGCCATCCGAACGGTGCTAAACCGATGAGAGATCAGAACGGCGGTTTTGCCTTTAGTTAGATCGGTAAATCGTTGAAAAGCTTCAAACTCTGCGCGGGCATCGAGGGCGGCAGTAGGTTCATCGAGGATAATGACTTCAGCGTTTTTCATATAAGCTCTGGCCAGCGCAACCTTCTGCCATTCGCCACCAGAAAGATCTTTCCCTTTAGAAAATCGTTTTCCTAATTGCTGATCATATTCATCTGGAAATTTTTCGATAACCTCTGATGCAAGGCTTTTTTCGGCAGCATATTCTATTTTTGAACGGTTATCAATTTCGTCGACTTTTCCTACGCCTATATTTTCGCTGGCAATGAAATAATATTTTACAAAATCCTGAAAAATAACACCGAATAGTTTTTGATATTCTGCTGGTCTAAAACTCCAGATATCCTGTCCATCCAATAAGATTCTTCCAGAAGTTGGTTTGTACATTCTCAGGAGCAATTTCACTAAAGTTGTTTTTCCGGCTCCGTTTTCACCAACCAGGGCTAATTTATCTCCGGCTTTTAAATGAAAGGAAAGATCTTTCAGCACAAATGTTTCGGACTCGGGATATTTAAAACTGACTTTTTCAAAAACAAAACCGTCTTTGATTTCATCAGGCACCTTAACCATCTCACTATCAACGCGTTCCGAATATTCGGCATCCATAAAATCAAAATAGTCTTTCAGGTATAAAGCACTTTCCGTTATTCGGGAAAGACGGGAAAATATGGTTTGTAACTGATTTCTCAAACTTCGAAAAGAGCCAGCCAAAAAGGTGAGTTCCCCCAAAGAGATCACCCCTGCAACAGTTCGGATAATAATCATCAAATATGCTCCGTAATACGAAATATCGCCAATTACATGAAAAACACTTCCCCAGAAGGCTCGTTTGATGGCCAATATCCTGTTGGCTAAATAATACTTGTGTGCTAAAACTGAAAAACGATTGCTGAGAAAATCTGCCAGCCCAAACATTTTAATTTCTTTTGCGGTCACATCGCTGGCACCGATATATCGCAGGTAATCCAGCTCGCGGCGCTCCGGCGTCCAGCTTCTCGCAAGAGAATAACTGGAGCGGCTGAATTTTATTTCGTTCAAAAAGGAAGGAATAATAGCGATGAAAAGAAGCAGGATCAAAATGGGTTCGAATACGATCAAACCGGTGATCAATGAAGCGACCGTAATCATATCCTGAGCCTGACTCAAAACAGTTGACATCAAAGTGACCCGGTTGGTCGTTTGCCTTCGTGCTCTTTCCAGTTTGTCGTAAAAATCAGCGTTTTCCAATTGACTCAAAGGGACCTTCGCAGCCTTTTGAATCAGCTCCACGGAAGATTTGTTTGCATACAAATCGCCTAACAATCCGTCCATCAGGCCGATCATTCGGCTCAATAAATCAGAAGCGACCGCAAGGCCAAGTTCGATTCCAAGTAACATCCAAAGTTGCGACATGTTTTTAACTTCAGCAGCTATTTGGAGCACGACCTCATCAATGATCAGTTTTCCTACCCAAAGCAAGAGTACGGGTAAAATGGATTTGATAAGTCGTGCAAAAATATTGGCGACAAAGAGCCATTTGTTCGCATGCCAGATGAGTCGAAAAAATCGTGGAATATATTTTAAAGCCTTGAAATTAGATTTCCAGCTTATTTGTTTTGTTTTGTCTTTTTTTGCCATCTCTGAAAGAAACAATTGCAATGGAGGTTTGGTTCTTCGGGCGCTTTATCTCCTTTTTGGTTTTGGAACAAATCCGCTGTCTTTTTTTATGTTTTAACAATCAAATTTTTATTTAATTTTTCAATTGCCAATTCAATTTAATATTACCTTTGTAAAATTTTTCATTTGAAATAATCTTCATAATTAGTAAAAATGTCAATAGTCGAAAACAATTCTTATTTCATCATTGATAAAGAAAAAAACCAAATTGGTGAAATACTTTCCGTCAAGAAAGTCGAAAATTGGTATACTGGAAAAGTCAAAAATTTGATTTTACCGGAGCATTTAAAAGCACTGTTTAAGGAAGTTGAAAAACATATCAAAAACCACAATTTTTCTGCATCAAAAAAAGCGGAGGCAGAGATTTTAGATCACCAATTGCAGATAAAAGAAACCGGACAAATACTTCGAGATATTCAATTAGGTTTTAAGGAAATAATCTATTTCAAACTAGACGATTAAAACATCTGCCTGAATCTTTTCCAATATCTCATTTTCTCTTCAGGCTTTTAAAAAATTCCTCGCTCCTCAGCTTTTTACCTTTTTAAATACCCATTTAATATGGAATCGATCAGTGCTTTTGATATTATAAAAATTGGGATCGGACCATCGAGTTCTCATACTATGGGACCCTGGAAAGCTGCGGAAATGTTTGTCGATTTACTGGAGGAAAAGACCAAACTCGAATCGGTTAAAAAAGTAAGGGTGTTTCTCTTTGGATCACTTGCCCTGACCGGGATTGGGCATGGAACCGACATCGCAGTTTTACTGGGATTAAGTGGTGAAGATTTTACAAAAATTGATTCTAATTCAATTCCCGAAAAAGTTGAATCCATCAAAAGTCAACAAAAATTGCTGCTTAAAGGAAAACATGAAATTCCTTTTTATTATGAAACGGATATCATCTTTGAATTCGGAAAAAGGCTCCCGCCCCATGCCAATGGAATGATTTACGAGGCTGAATTGCAAGATGGAACAATGATTTCTGAAAAATATTTCTCTGTTGGTGGTGGATTTGTTTCTACCAATAAACGAAATACTATTAAGAAGAACCTGATCACCACTCCCTTTGCCTGCCATAATGCTGCAACGATTCAGACCTATTGCGATGAATTCAATATTTCTGTTTCTGAATTGGTGAGGCGTAATGAAGTAGCATGGCGAACTCCAGAGCAAACAGAGGCACAGGCATTGAACATTTGGAAAGAGATCAAAGAATGTATTTACCGTGGAGTCAATAAGTCCGGATTCTTGCCCGGTGGATTAAATGTTAAGCGCCGTTCGATGGAATTGAATACCAAGCTATTGAAAAATGCAACTTATAATAATCTCGGTGAATGGATGCAATTGGTGAGAGATGCTGATAAAAGTTTCACCAATATCAATAAATGGGTCAGTTGCTTTGCACTGGCTGTCAATGAAGAAAATGCATCTTTTGGTCGTATCATAACTGCGCCAACCAATGGTGCTTCGGGAGTTATTCCAGCAGTTTTGATGTATGGTTATTCTTTTGAAAATTTTGACAGCAAACAAATCATTGACTTCATCCTTGTTGCCGGAGAAATCGGGACAATTTTTAAAAAGAATGCAACCATATCAGCTGCGATGGGAGGATGCCAGGCAGAAGTTGGCGTGTCCTCAGCGATGGCAGCTGCTGGTTTAGCCGAATGCCTCGGAGCTTCACCGGGACAGGTACTCATGGCTGCTGAAATAGCTATGGAACATCATCTGGGATTAACTTGCGATCCTATTGGCGGATTAGTTCAAATCCCCTGCATTGAACGAAATTCGATGGGAGCGATGAAAGCGATTACCGCTGCACATATTGCGTTGGAAAGCGATCCGAAAGCCGCGAAAGTCAGTCTCGACATGGTCATCAAATCCATGTGGGACACCGCTCGTGACATGAAAAGTAAATACAAAGAAACTTCAAGAGGAGGACTTGCTGCAAATATTCCTGTGACGATTCCGGAGTGCTGATATTAATATTATCCAGCCAAGGCACCTATTCTGAAAGCTCCGGCAATACGAATTGTACTTAAAGAGTTGAAATCAAGTATTTAATTGAATCTAATCTCAACATTTTCATGTAAAGGTGACAAAAATCATTATTGGAATATGACAAATGTCATGGAAATGTCAGAAAAAATTCATTAACTAGATTTTTATATTTTAAAGTGTACAATTTTTCTTCACACACAATACAAGAAACATGAAAAAGCATATACTCTCGCTAATTGGCTTATTGTTTTTTTTAGGTTGTTTTGTCTATGTACAAGCTCAAACCTATGTTACATCAGAGGCCTGTAAAACCTGTCACTTAGAAAAATACAACGACTGGGCTGCTTCCGGGCACCCCTACAAATTTACAATTATTGAAAACGGAGAAGCACCCACCTATCCTGATGAAGCATTCAATTTTCAATCTACTTGGATGGACAATCTTGGTGATGGAACCCACGACTGGACAAACATTGCAGGAGTTATTGGTGGATATGGCTGGAAAGCCCGTTTTGTAGGAACTGATGGACACATAGTCGGAACCTTAAATAGCCAATTCTCCCAAGGACTTGGGCATAATCAAATCAACTTTTATGGTGGTGAAAACTACGGCTGGGTTGATTATCACCCAACCGACGAAAAAATTTACAATTACAGTTGTTTCAAATGCCACACCACAGGAGGCGATACAGAAGGTACCTGGCTTCCCACTGTTCCAGGACTTGGTACTTTCAGCGAAGGTGGTGTCGGTTGTGAATCCTGCCACGGTCCTGGCAGTGCTCACGTAGCAGATTCCTCTGCTGCAAGTATTGACCGGATTTACGAATATGCTCACCTGGACAATGGACTTGGTGGTTTGGAAATTGATGGTGTGGTACAGATGCCTGACGCCAATGGTAATGACGCCAACTTTTTATGTGGTACCTGCCATAATCGCAGTTATACAGATCCTATCAACTCAAGTGGTGGATTTGTTCGTCACCATGAGCAATGGGACGAATTTATGTCTACCAAGCACTATGAAGAAGGCTTCTCCTGTATAACTTGCCACGACCCTCATAAAAGGGTGATTTGGGATGGTGATGGCATTACAATCAATTGTACAACTTGCCACCCAGACCAGGCAGCTACCGTTAATCATGCTGCTAGCTTAGATTGTATAGACTGCCACATGCCTTATGCTGCCAAATCAGGAGCTAAAATAGGTGAATATAAAGGAGATGTACGTTCCCACATCATGGCTATCAATACCAGTACAGCGTCCATGTTTACGGCTGACAGTAGTAATGTGAAGGATGATGTTGATCGATCAGCAGCCTTGAGTCCGCACTTCTCCTGTCTGGGTTGCCACAACAATGATCCAGATATACCAGATATGACCATTGAAGATGCTTCCATGTATGCAGCAGGCATGCACGGACCTGTTTCTGTCTATGATCTATTCAAGCAGAAAATAGCATTGTCCGTTTATCCCAACCCTGCTATAAGAACGGATGAAATCAGTTTCAGCCTTACCCTTACACAAGCAGAGAAATTAACCATCGAAGTATTCAGTATTTCAGGACAATTAGTCTACTCAATTGACGACGTATATATTCCTTCTGGAGGTTATATATTTAATTGGAATATTTCCGGTAATGCTCGTTCAGATGTACAATCAGGCGTTTACTTTTTGAATGTTCGTGGTACTGATGTTCAGGCTTCTGAGAAATTTATCATCGTTAAATAAAAGATTCGAAACCGTCGTATTTAAGATATGACATTAAAAAAAAGAGGCTGTCTCATTAGTATTTAATGAGACAGCCTTTTAAAATATAGAGATTTAAAAAGTTGAATTTTTCACATCCGTAATAGTTAAAGGTCAGCTATCCACTGACGTAATACCAATAAATGAATTGATCAACGTTCTCAATTTCAGGAAACTTTCTTTAATCTTCAATAAAATTTCGAATCTCCATTTCCATCAAATCAAAAAATGGGTTGTAACGAATTCGCATAAAGTCGTCTGAAGAAATTAAAAGCACATTACGCTCGCCATGCACTGACATGGTTCCTAAATCCGAGTCAGCACCATAGATTACATCGTCAGGAGAAATTGGAACGGCAACGTGAGACATTGCAAAAAATTCGGCAGGCCAGGCTTTGTGATGTTCCGGGTAAACATCAATTAGTTCATCGTTGTTTCCATGCTTGTATATCCCACAGGAAAAGGGGCCAACAACACTATCCATTTCCACATTATTGATAAGCATACTTAGTTGTGGCTTACTCGTCTGCTCAAACTCAAAATTCCTTATATTGATATTTAAGACTTTTTCCGGCATAAAATCACTATACTTTCGGTTGATGTCAAATACAAATAGCTTATCCTTTGAAGTTCCGATTTCGTTATACATCTCGAGCAAATCTTCCGAAATTACTGTAGCATCGACTAAAGATTGAAATGCAATCATAGGAGAAAGTTCATTTTGGCGGTTTGCATTGGCAATTTTTTGCACAAGATTTTTATTCTCAACAGTCAATAAATATATTTGGCGACCCGCATTTTTTGTAAACGAATTATATTTGGCAGGATCGTATTCAGGTAAGATATCTAACCAACTAAATTTTTTAAAATATCCCATCCAGCTCAACGATTTATGCCAGGTAGAAAGGCGTGCCATTTGTGAAACTCCAATGGCAGGCGAAAAAAGAAACAACTTTTGTGGTTTAAATAATTTTTCATCGCTCAGTGCATTAAAAGAGTAATTAAGAATTAATGCTCCACCCGTAGAAAAACCGCCCATATAAAAAGGAATACCGCCGCGCTCATCAGCTATTTGATGAAGCTGTGTTGCTCCCCATTTAGTCGCCTTGGCCCACTGCTGCCAGGTGACATTTTGCAAGCCGGAAGGCAAGGTGCCGTGACCCGGCAGCCGCAGACCCAGAACATAAAAACCCTCTTCTTTAAATATCTGACCCAAAGCGCGCATATGATAAGGCGAATCGGACAATCCATGTAAAAGTAGAATCACCCCTTTTGTATTGCCTTCGCCAGGATCATAAACAAATGAAGCATTTAAATTATCGTCCTCAGAAAGTGGATAAACAAGGCTTTCCGGATTGAATCGGTTGTATTTGCTGCTAGCTTTATCAGCAACTTTAGCAAACATTTTTCGAATGTATGCATCCTCATCATTTAAGTAAAAATCAATATTATCATATTGATTGACAATCAACAATTCGTCATCTATTGTTGTAGTGTGCCAATCGTTTAAGTCAGGCATTGATCGTGAATCCCAGGCTCGAACTATAATTATTATAAAAATAACCGCTATTAAAAATGCTATTACAAATATGGCAGGTCGAATAAGTTTTTTAAGAAATTTCATGGTGGGTAGCTTAATTAATCTGAATTTCAGTTCCAAAATATAAAAATTAAAATCCTTAGCATAATCCAATTCCAATGAAAAGAGTGATTAAATCGTGATTTTCCGATCCCTGGCAACGATTTGCCATTCTTTTTTAACAACTCCATTTTCAACCACATAAGCTTTTTCATAAAGCGCGCAAGTCGGACAAATATGCTTTGGAACACCATAAAGCACTTTTCCGATTTCCAAGTCAGCGTTGTTTTCAACTTCCAAAACCAAATGTTCCTCACTTTGGCCGATTTGTTTAGCATCTGGAAGGTTTAAAAAATGAACTCTTGGGAATGGCATTTCGGCAGCAACGCTTTTATGACCCAAATCGACACAAATTTTATCATTTCCTATTTTAGAAATGATGCGACTGATTACCAGCGCTCCATTCTGAAATTGTTGATCGGGAAACAATGCAGCATAACCCCAATCCCAAAGCAGAGAAGTCCCAGGACTTGCCAGAATGTTTTCCCTTTTACCATGAATCGGAAAGGTTGGAGAACCTCCTGCAACAATGATTGGCCTTTTTCCTTCCAGCGCTTCAATTTTCAAAGCCAATGTTTCAACGAGCTGGAAGGATTCATCGCATATTGATTTTCTAAGGGCCAAATCAGTATCGCGAATATGTCCGTCATAAGCATGAAGCCCAACCGGATTGATCCCTTTTAATGTTTTACAAAACAAATAAAGCTCAAATGCTTTTTCGTCGGCAGGGATCCCCGTCCGATGCATGCCCACATCCAAATCCAAAAAAACATTCAGGACCTGATCGGCATCAGCAAAAGTTTCGGATAAATCTTTTGCAGCTTCAAAATTATCCACTAAAGCCGCAAATTGTGTTTTTGAAAATTTTTGAGTCAATTTAAAAAGTCGTTTTACTTTTGGTCCGACAGGCTGATAAGCCAGTATAACTTGCTCAACGCCAACAGTTCCTAGCATTTCTCGCTTCAGCTATGGTCGCGCATTTAAACTTCCTAATGCCTTGTTCCATTTGCATTTCCACAATCTCTGTCATTTTGTAGGTTTTGACGTGGGGTTGCAATTTAGCCGGGCTGCCAGCGACTCGGATCATTTCGTGAATATTCGCCAAAATTCTATCCGGGTAGATTACTAAAGCCGGGGAATCAATTTCTTCGATATTTTTAATTTCGTACCAAAGAGACATATGGTTAGGAGGTTAGGAGGATAGAAAGTTAGTGGTTAACAAAGCCTTGATCTTTAAACTACGAACTGCAAAAAACCTCATTCATTCAGCTCAAAAACAGCTTCGATTTCTACAGGAATATTATCCGGTAAAGAGCTCACTCCTACAGCACTTCTTACACCAATACCATTTTCTTCTCCCCAAATATGTGCAAATAATTCACTACAACCGTTGATGACGTAAGGATGCCTCTCAAAATCATGAGATACATTGACCATTCCAAAAACTTTGATCACTCTTTTGATCTTGTTAAAACTTCCCAGATTTACTTTTAGCGTAGCTAGAATAGCCAATCCAACCTGCTGAGCTGCTTGCTTTGCTTCTTCAACAGTCAGATCTAGACCAACCCGTCCAACTATGAAACTACCATCAGATTTTAAAGTCCCATGCCCGGAAACATACACCATATTATCAACAATCAAAAAAGGCTTGTAAACCCCCAAAGGTTTTGGTGCCGGAGGCAATTGAAGATTTAACTGCTCGAATCTGTGATCTGCGTTAATTTGATTCATGATTGCATTTAAATTAAATATAGAAATCCTAAATCACTAAATTAATATAAAAAAGCTAGTCGAAGTAATTCTGCTTTCCGAATCCATTTTTTAAACTCCGGGCAAATCATTAAGTTTGAACAAATAATCTTTTAAAAAGTGGGCGTAAAAAATTATTGATAAGCTATTACTATTGCAAAATGAAACTGAACAACTGATTATAATGAAGTTTTTGGATTTGTTTTGCGATAGCCTAAAAAAATAGATTATCGAAAATTTAGCCCGAATAACTAATAATATGAAGGCACTTGTTCTGGAAGGAGAAAAGCAAGTTTTACAATATAAAGAATTCGATAACCCACGACCTGAAAATGGAAAAGTTATCGTAAACGTCAAAGCCGCAGCACTCAATCATCGTGATGTTTACGTCACGCAAGGCCTTTACCCAGGTATTGTTTATCCAATCATTTTAGGTTCTGACGGTGTAGGTTTTTATGAAGGACGTGAAGTCATTATCAATCCGAGTTTAAACTGGGGCAAAAATCCAAATTACCAACAGAAAAATTATAAAATTCTAGGGTTACCGGATAACGGAACATTTGCAGAGCAAGTCCTTGTTCCAAAAACACAAATTTATGACAAACCGGCTCATTTAAGTTTTGAGCAAGCGGCAGCCCTCCCACTCGCTGGCTTAACAGCTTACCGAGCTTTGTTTACAAAATGCCAATTGCAAAAAGGGGAAAAAGTGCTGATCTCAGGAATAGGTGGCGGTGTGGCCTTGTTTGCTTGTCAATTTGCTATAGCTGCCGGAGCAACAGTTTATGTGACCTCTGGCTCTGAAGAAAAGTTAGCCAAAGCCATAAAATTAGGTGCAAAAGGAGGAGCGAATTATAAATCAGAAGACTGGCAAAAAGAACTGACTAACCAGGCAGGAGGTTTCGATGTGATCATCGACAGCGCAGCTGGTGATGGATTTTCTAACTTTTTAAAAGTAGCTAATCCCGGTTGTCGAATCGCTATTTACGGTGGGACACGTGGTAAAATTCAAAATTTAAGCCCTCAGATTTTATTTTGGAAACAAATTTCCATTTTCGGAACCACAATGGGCAATGACGATGACTTTAAAAATATGCTCGATTTTGTCAATCAGCATCAGATAATCCCAGTTGTCGATAGCGTTTTTGATTTGAAAGATGGCAATGCCGCTTTGGACCGAATGGACAAAGGATTGCAGTTTGGGAAGATTGTTTTATTCGTTAAATAATGCTCCTCGAGATCAATTACTTATTCCATATTTATTTATAAAAAGAGTTCTCCAAAACAAACTTTGGAGAACTCCGTCATAGATTAATAAGGCTATTAACGTAAAAAATTGTATTATAAACAAGTTACATTTTTAGCAATGTTTGGGTGGCGACTTCTTTTTCTCCGACGAGATGAAGGAGGTACAAACCTTTGGCAAGGTCGCCAACATTGATATTTTTTTCATTTTGCCCTTCGTTAAGTTCAAGACGATCTAATTGTATAGTTTTCCCGTTCACATCGGTGATTCGCAAGTCATATTTTCCGGAAACGCGGCTGTTGATTTTAATTATTAAAACATCCTGAACCGGGTTAGGAAATATCGATAAATCAGATAATTGTTCTGTTGTTGATGTGTTATTTGGATCTTCTTCCGTAAGTGTCACTTGTATGGTCTTTGCCCCATCACCCGTTCTGTCATTATCGAGATTCACGGCGTTTCCGGCTGCATAAAAAGTCACATCCCCGGTTCCTGCCTGAGGAGCCGTCCATTCTACCATGAAAGAGTTACTTCCTGAATTGGGTGTAGAATGTTCCACATAAGTTCTCCCATTAGAAATCGTAATACTTTGCATTCCCGCAGGTGGAGAACCCCATGATCCTGTATTATCGTTATTAGTGCCTGTCAAAGCGACTGCCTGAAAGCCATAAGCAGCTGGAGTACCCTGGCCGGCTGTAATCGTTACTTTCATATCATAAGATTCTCCAGGTTGGTATTGACTTACTGCCTGGTTGTTTTTCAATAACTCAATTGCTACTGATGGATTAAAAGTCCCGGCATCATGACAGCCGGTTACGTTGCATGCTCCGGAACTCAAAGGGCTCCCTGTTCTATCCATATCTTGCACAGAGCCAGGCCCTGAAGAACTGTTAATCAGCAAAAATGTAGTAGCTAAAAGTGTAAAAAGGGTAAGTGTAGATTTTATTTTCATGACATATGGGTTTATGAACTAATTATTAGATGAAAAAAGGCATACTCAATATTTAAAAAAATAGCCACTTAACTCGTAACCAATATGACGAACAGGTATATTTTGATACTGAACGAGCAAAATTGAGCTATTTAAGAAAATATAGATCCAATTTGCAGTTTTTAGAATGAATTGAAAATAACCAATACCTTTATTCGCAATAAACATTCAAATCATTTAAACAGAAAATCAGCATGGACATCAATTTTGTAAGAAGCAAATTTCCTGCATTGAAAAAGGATTTTATTTTCATGGATAATGCGGGAGGGTCGCAGGTACTTGAAAGTGTCATCAATAATATCCAGGATTATTTGATCAATAATAATGTACAATTAGGTGCTTCCTACGAAGTTTCTAAAACAGCAGGAAAAAAGTTGGAATTTGCTACCCATCAACTGTCGAAGTTAATAAATGCTGAAAGGCCCGAAGAAGTGATCGTTGGCCCTTCTTCTACCATGCTTTTAAGGATTCTGAGTATTTGTTTGAGCAGACGATGGCAACCGGGTGATGAAGTTATCGTTACCAATTCAGATCATGAAGCAAATGTGTCTTGCTGGACGGATTTGCAAGAAAAAGGGATTGTTATAAAAATATGGAATGTCAATCGGGAAACATTGGAATTCGATCTCAAAGATCTTCATAAATTGCTTTCCAAAAAAACGAAATTGTTGGCGATGGTCCATGCTTCCAATATTCTTGGGACCATCAATCCGATCACTGAAATAGCCAAAATAGTGCACGATGCCGACGCATTGATTTGCGTGGACGGCGTGGCTTATGCGCCCCATCGTTTGCTTGATATGCAAAAATTAGGAGTCGATTTTTATGTTTTCAGCACCTACAAAGTTTACGGCCCGCATTTAAGCATCATGTATGGAAAGTATGAATTGTTGAAAAAAATGGACGGCATCAATCATTATTTCATTGATGAAATTCCCTATAAATTTCAACCTGGAAATTTTAACTTTGAACTGACCTACAGTTTGTTGGGCTTGACGCAATACTTAGTAGATCTTCATGATTATCATTTCCCCGGAGGGATAGATACAGATGATCAACTCAAATTCAAAAAGAGTTTTGACTTAATTGCGGACTATGAGGAGGAGCTTTCAGTTTTGCTGATTGATTATTTAAAAGCAAATGAAAAAATTAAGATTATTGGTAAACAGACCAGTGACAAATTCCAACGGGTTCCAACAATCTCATTCGTTCATGATACTTTAAAAAGTTCTGAAATAGTAAAGAAAGTAGACGCTTTTCGTATAGGAATCCGGTTCGGTGATTTTTATGCAAAAAAGCTGATCCACGATCTTGGCTTAATCGAAAAAGACGGCGTGGTAAGAGTCAGCCTGGTGCATTACAATACGATCGAAGAAGTAAATAAACTGATAAAAATCTTTGAAGAAATTTTACACTAACAATTTACTAGTTTGTACCTTTAAGTTTAAAGTTATAACCGTTAAAATAAAACTGTTAAACTACCAGCACTTTCCTGAAACTGATTTTAAGGTAAAAAATACATTGCTTAAGGGCATAATTGTAATTGTCCTTTTATTAACCATAAATATTTTATCATGAAATCGATTTTTTCCATTATCCTTTTTACACTCCTTTCTTTCTCCAGCTTTTCTCAAAACAATTATTCGCTTGAGTTTGATGGTGCCAATAATCAATATGTATCTATAAATCCAGTAGTTGGCTTGGCTGGAAGTGATTATACCATTGAAGCATGGTTCAAATCGTCAACTATAAATTCGCTCCAAACAATTTTTGACGGATATGAGGCCGCCACCCTTAATTCAGGTCTTCATATTGAAATCCAAACAAACGGGACACTTAGGTATTTGCACAGAGAACCACCGGCAATTTCTGGAGGAACAAATATTTACTCGACATCAATAATAAATGATGGTGCATGGCACCACTTTGCTGCTGTGAAAGGACCAGATGATTTCATGAGATTATACATAGATGGAAATCTAGAAGCAGTTTCAGCTAATACAGTTGTCAATTCAACTATTCCGCTTGATATTAATTTGGGACGAAATCACAACGATGCAAGATATCTTTCTGGAAGGTTGGATGAGTTTAGGATTTGGAATATCGCAAGAACGCAAGACGAAATTCAATCCACTTTGAATTGTCCACCAATCGGTAATGAACTAGGGTTGATCGGTTATTGGAAATTTGAAGAGGGGTTCGGTACAATTACTGCTGACCAAACATTTAGCGCAAACTCAGCTATGCTTGAAAATGGTACTTTTTGGAGTACGGATGTGCCGTTATTTCAATGCTGTTCAAGCTTTGAAAAAATAACGGATCAAAATTGTAAATATGTCTTTTATGGCTATGCACCTCAGTCGTGTACGGATTTGACCACAGTTGTGGCTGGTGGAACTGAGCCTTATTCTTATTTATGGAATAACGGCGAAACAACGTCCTCGATTAATGTTTGCCCAACCTCTGATCAGGTTTATATAGCTACCATAACGGATGCAGAAGGTTGTGTTTTAATGGACACTTTTGAAGTAAAAGCGGTAAATGTAATTTGCGGAAATAACAATAACAAAGTAAAAGTTTGCCATAATCATGAAAATTCATTGTGTATCAGCGTTTCAGCGGTTGAAACTCATTTAAACAACCATGGCGATCATTTAGGCGATTGTGGAATTGATCCTTGTGATGATGGAATTACAACGGGATTAAATGATGTTTTTGAATCCGAAAATTTCGAAATTCATCCCAACCCAGCGAATGAATTAATTACCATTGAAATCCCGGACTTTAATGATCAGCTAGCGCTTCATATTTACAATATTAATGGGCAGTTAGTGAAGAGGGAAAATGTGACAAACAATAATTTTTTACTTTCAATTGCTGACCTTGAAGTGGGGACTTATCAAATTTCACTAAGCAACTATGATGGAAACATGGTTCAAAAACTAGTAATTATAAGATAGTTTTTAATTTTTGAAAGAAATTTGACCATCCATTTTAGCGTTACCATCCAGCAGATCAAGGAGTGGAATCGCTATTGAAACCTCATTATTATTGATCACTGAGTTTGGAATGCTGGATTTTTTCACTTTCCCTGGAAAGCTATAAGAGGTTTTCAATTTCGAGTCTGTCATAAACATTTTCAGCATAGCCATGTCATCTTCTTTGAAGTTATCCTTAAGGGAATTATCCCCTTTAACGGCAGGAAGTCTTGTCAACCTTTTTTTCTTAAAAACAAAATTGCTGCCACTGACAATTTGGTCAAATCCTGCAAACATATTTTGAGACTCACTATTTGAATTGATGTTTTTAAAAAAAGCATCAATATCTCCAACTTTCTCAAAATCAAATCCAAATTTGACAAACATTTTCCCTGTTTCCTCATTCACCACCATATGCATTCTTGCTGTTTCCCACATCGCTTTATTGTCTTTAAATTTAGCAAATTGAGGGTCATCCTTCATATAAACCGTAGAATCTATAACGATTTTTTCCGCTTTATCCATTTCTATATTTGCTTCATTTTTGATCGACTCCAACAACATTTCTTTCATAAAAGGATCATTGATGATCCCGTCCATATCAAAGGTGATGCTGTATTTTCCAGATCCATCCTTGTTGATTGAAAGGTCCTCAAGAATATCAAAACAGCCTGTAAAAATAATTGAACAAAAGACCAGCAGAATAGTAGGGAAGTATTTCATAATAATAGTTTTTGATGCTCCAAAAATAAGATTATTATTTATAAATAAAAGGATAACATTTTCCTTTCCATCCGAACTGCCTTATGAAACTGAAATGCTAAAAATCAGATCAAACCGAAATGCTTTTGTAGCGTAACTTTAATAATTATAAGGTGAATCTTTCTTGTATTTCATAAAATGGCTTCTTTTTCGTACAAGCCCTTCTTACTTACAATATACTGATTATCAAATTTTTACATTTTTTAAATCCTATATCTGCGCCCCAAAAACCTGATTTTTGTCTTTAAAAATCCCAAAAAATCGTACTGGAAGTCAGGTGCTGTTCAGGCTTATACTTGTATCAGGGTTCACAAAGAACCTATTTGTTTAAATCAAATTTCTAAACCTAAAAAAGTATATGTCATGAAAAAGTTAATGATGATCAGTTTGTTTTTAATAACAGTATTTAGCTATTCAAATGTACAAGCTCAGTCGATTTCCGGTCAAAGGAGTAGAGTTGAGCGACTCGTAGATGATGTAAAAGAGCAACAGGATTCTATTACAAGTCATAGAGAAAGAGTAGAAAAAGTACAAAAAAAAGTGGACGATAAAATTGAAAAAGACAAAGAGGCAGCAAAAGAGAATCCCAAAGATCACGGAACCAATATAGAATTGGATGAGCTTAGGGAAAAGCTAAAAAAAGAGCAAGCTGAGCTTGAAAAAGAAGAAAAAAAATTGAAGAGACTTCAAGAAAAGTTAAAAAAGGCTCAAGAAAAACTCGAGAAAAAACTGAATAAGGCAGTTGATGATATTATCAAAAAAAATCCAATCCCCGATGATCCTGATGAATTGGATAATTACGAAGACGAAATGAAAAAACTAGAAACCAATCCTCGGAATTCAAAAACCGAAGCTGAACTCCGCAAACGAATTCAGGAACGCATTGATGCCAAAAGAAAAGAAATGGAAGAGCACGGTGCTTTGCCCGGATCACAAAATCAAGGATTTCCCGGCAATGATTCTAACTGGAGAAGAATTAATAACGACAGTCAACCCATTTCTGCTGAATGGTCAATCGGAGGGCATTATACCGCTTGGTTCTCACAAGGAGAGAAATACCCCGATACTTACTTTGAAGACATTAAAAAGGAGATATATTCCAATCCAGAGCTTACCGAAAAGCTTATGGAAAAACTTGGTGGCGAATTCCATATCGGTTCGTTCTCAGCGCCCGGAAGTTTTACGAATTATCAAAACAAAAAGCCACAGTTTTTCGGTATCAATGGAGCTTATTGGATGAATGATCATTTCGGTTTGGAAGCCGGACTAGCCAAAGGGCACTCCTCTACTTCCGCTGAATTTCCGGTTACGACTTTTAAATTGTCCGAAGGCAGTACAGACCTATTGATGGGTAAACTGAAAAATTCTAAGAATATTTATGCAGCGCACATTTATGTCCAGTACAGACTGATTGTGGGTATTATGCGCATCATTGCAGGTGCTGGCTTGGATTACCAGCACATCACTGCATCGGATATAGAAGCCATTCTTGGTGGTGAGCAATTTACTATCAAAACTGTTGGCGCACAGTCTACAATCTCTCCTAGAGTGCAGCTGGGAATGCAGTTGAAAGTGAGTAATAAAATCTATCTGGAAGCGAAAGCGAATACTCGTTTATCAGAAAAGAAACTCGAACTCGGTGCACAGTTAGCCCTGCAATACCGATTGGTTAAATAGTTAAGCATTTATAATATCAAGTTATCGTATCATTCAAAAGATTTGGTGGTTTAAAATCGCCAAATCTTTTGTATTACAACCTGGAAGTATTAATGATTATTTAAAACGTCAGCAAACTGTGTTATCCTTTTCTTAAATCTTGATTAAATCACAAAATATATTGCCAGGATTAAAAATTTTGTGTTTATTTTGTTTCAGTAATTTTCCAATGACCTAATCAATTTATCCAATTTTAAAAATCCAAACTAAATGAAAACGATCTTTATTGCAATGCTTTCCTTTTTTGCTTTCTCAACTTTTGCACAACCAGATTGTAAACCTTATGTTCCCTATGAAGTCGGGGCTAAGTGGGAACTCACCAGTTATTCTCCAAAAGGGAAAGAAGAAGGAAAAATAGCTTATGAACTGATTGATAAGATTGAAAGAGACAATGGTTATACTTATACGATCAAATCAACTTCATTTGACAAAAAAGGTAAAGAAGTTTTCACCAATGAGTTCAATGCTTATTGTAAAGACGGAAAATTTGAATTTGATATGGCAATGAAGATGGATAACGCGGCCATGCAGTCCTACCAAAACATGGAAATGGAAATGGATGCCTCAGAATTTGAGCTTCCATCCATGGACGCAGAGGTTGGAACAACGCTCAAAGATGGTACGCTGGAGGTAAAAGTTGGTTCAAATTCCATATCTATGTTCACCATGACTGTTTTGATTACAGACAGAAAGGTCGAAGCAAAGGAAGAAATCGAAACTCCTGCAGGGACATTTAATTGTCTGGTTTTAACTCAGAAAAGTACAACCAAAATGCTGGTAAAAGTAGAAGCATCTTCAAAAGAGTGGTATTCGGAAGGCGTTGGTTTGGTAAGATCTGAATATTATAACAAAAAAGGGAAGCTTAATGGTTATAGCGAACTAACCAAATTTGAAAAGCGATAAAGCAAATATCAAGCGTTTAACATATAATAAGCGCTATAAAAAATAAACGTGCATTCAGACCAAGAGTGTAAACCTGAGAAAAAGCAAATTAAAAATGAAAAAGGTCACGTAAACGTGACCTTTCCATTTTTACGAAACAGTATTCGTACTTGCGATTCCCTACCCCATAGCAAGTGCGCTAACCATTACCTATTATTAATCCTGGCGAGAAAAATTTAGTTGACAAAACCAGGTGATATATCAATTATGTATATGAAGAGAAAGTATTTGGGATTAATTTATTGAAAAGTTGAATAATGCTTAATCATTTTTTTCAAAAAACTTTATTTAGACCCTCTCCAGATTCTGGTTTTATGATATAGTTCAACCATTGGTTATTCAGCTTTAACGACTGCTGAATTTTCATGCTTTGATTGATATGTCAAATGATCCACCTTTAGATGATCGAGGGAATTTTCTAAGCTTATCAACCACAGTGTCTTTAAAATTATCAATCAGTCCTTCTTTCTTATTGCCACCCACCATACCTGCGATAATTCCTAATATGCGTTTATCCCCGCCAAGAACATTCATTAGACTACTTGCGTTGATATCATTAGTATCACCGTCTGCCTGAATCATATCAGAAAGGTTACCTATAATACTGGTCATACCAGAGTCGGCAACCAAACCAGCAACAGGCTCAGAAAGGCCTATGTTCGTCATCACTTTTTTCATAAATATACCTTTGATGTCTCCAAAGATATCGTTGCTCTCCAATTCTCCACCTGTGAAACTCTTAAACATTCCAAGCACACCTTCAACATTTCCTCCAGTCAGCTGGGACATTAATCCTTCTTGTAAACTATCTCCGGCAAGTGGAAGTATTTGGGATACTTGATCTTTTGAGACTCCAGCTTTTTCAGTTATTGCATTTAAAGCGTCTTCACTAACCATCTCCATAATTTTGTCCAGCATGATTTC
Source organism: uncultured Saprospiraceae bacterium (assembly GCA_963793295.1). GTDB lineage: Bacteria > Bacteroidota > Bacteroidia > Chitinophagales > Saprospiraceae > JAHDHW01. The sequence continues at coordinate 94,959 of CAWBZX010000015.1, forward strand.
TTATTTTATCTGAATTTGATAATAATTAACATCTTTTAGACGGAACAAAACCAATAGGTAACATAATTATGTTCTTTTAATGCTTTAAAAATCAATTGAAAGCAGTAGAAGAAAAATTTATAGAACGAGGTTGGGAGGAATTGAATATTACGGCATTTTGGCATAACGAGACTGAAGGGCTTGCGATTTTTATTATCAGCAATTCGCTGAAATATTAACATTTTCCATTTCAGATTGAGCCAAATTGTTCACATGATCACTGATTTTCTTCTTGACCACCTTGCCATAATGCTTTTGGGTGATTGCCATGCTGGAATGACCCAACAATTCACTGACTATTTCCATTGGAACATCATTATACAGCAATACAGTTGAAGCAAAGGTTTTCCTAGCCACATGATGGGATAGCTTCTTTTTAATGCCTACAATCTCAGCTATTTCCTTCAAATACACCTTAAACCGTTGGTTGGATATGACAGGTAATAATGAGCCATTAGTATTTTCCTCTCCCGTATTATATCCCTCAAGTACCTACAACGCCTTTGGTAATAATGGAATCATTATTGGCTTGCCTGTCTTCTTACGAACCATTTTAATCCAATCTTTCCCATCAAAACCTTTGTAGGTAGCTTCGGTATGATTTGCCAATAAGGCTTTTCACTTGCCTATTATGGTGTTCAAACACCTCTAAAAACCCTTTTATTTTAGTATTCTTCCCTAGAACTGCATTGATAACTGCATCTACAGTTAAATCGTTTTCTTGTACCTGATACTGTAGAATGGTATTAAGGATTTTTTGTTTTAATAAAGGAAAAATAAAGTTCTAAGTTTTACTTCCATGATAATTGGATTTGAGAATCCTCATCATTGATGTTGGAAGTATCCTGAATGGTAAATGTTAAAAAAAGGATACCTACTTGGATACCTTTTTAGGTACCTTTCAGGGCTAATAAATTACTTTTTGTCAGCTTGATAAAAACAAAAATGCCCCACAATTCATTGAGAATCAGGAGCATTTTTTTTAGCTTTTGTAGCGAGAGAGAGACTTGAACTCTCGACCTCCGGATTATGAATCCGACGCTCTAACCAGCTGAGCTACCTCGCCATATTATTATTAATTAAGAAACAGGAATTAACGATGAACAATTCTTCATTTATCCTATTCTTTTTAAAGCGACCGCAAATATATACTTTTTCGGTGGTTTTGTAAATAAGTAAAGCAGCATTTTTTATGGAAAATCGTGATAAAAATTTAACTGAGATGAGACCAGCTCTAAATTTAAGCCCAACATCTGGTGCAATGGAGCAATTTCAAAATGAAACACTACGACCGATTCTGAAATTCCAGAATGAATTGCTCTTAAAAATCTGTCATCACCAATTCGTTAAAAGGAAAAGTACGTTCTTTCAATTGCCTCAGATTGAGCAACTGGGATATATTGAACAACAAGTCAGCCGCGATCAAAATTTTAAAAACTTGCTGCTTGGTATTATAGCTGGTCATTTCACTTCAGTTGATTGGCTCTTTTTTAAAGAACATGAGCAGGATGTCAGGAAACGAATGACGAGTTTACTAATCCAACGCATCCAAAGTCAATGTAGTTTGTTAACTTCGGATTTCAATTAAACGTTTCTGCATGCGGATCATTTTTACTATTTTCAAAAAAGAAATTATTGATACTTTGCGCGATCGCAGGACAATGTTTACAATGGTATTGATCCCGTTTTTACTAATTCCTTTGACCTTTACGATCATCACACTTGTCAGTAGTTCTCAAACTGAGACGGCCAGAGATAAACAATTAAAAATCGCCGTTTTTTCAAATGATAATGGCGCTGAATTAGTCAAATGGTTGAAAAGGCGAAAAGACATGGACGTTACAGAAGCTATTCAACCGCAAAAATTCAAAAAGCTTATTCGGCAGGATAGTCTTGATTTTGCCTTGATCATTGATAAAGAATTTGATCAGGCCATCAACAGTGGAACTACTGGCGAGGTCAGCATCTATTATAAATCTATTACAGATACCATACTTTACAAGCGCTTGACCAGTACCATTAGCCGTTATCATGACAATTTGTTACAACTGCGATTGAATGCGCTTGGCGCAACAATGGAAACGATTAACCCAATAGCTGTAAATAATGTAAATGTTTATTCAAGCAGGGAATCAATTGGCAAACTAGCCGGAGGAATATTACCTTATTTTTTTGTTCTCTTTTGCTTCATCGGAGCGATGTATCCGGCAATAGATTTATTTACTGGTGAGAAAGAACGAAGCACTATCGAGACATTACTTGTAGTTCCGGCCAATCGTTTACAAATTTTGATTGGAAAGATGCTAGTCGTTGTTTGTACAGGAGTTATATCTGGCCTGCTCACTATTTTAGGATTATTTGTTGCCTTAAAATTCAATACAGAAATCCCTGCTTTTATTTCCGGCGTCGCTATGCAATTATTAAACCCAAGAGCTAGCTTTTTAGTTGTAACAATGATGATCCCTTTAACCACTTTTTTTGCAGGTATACTAATTCCAGCTTCTATCTACGCCAGGTCATTCAAAGAAGCACAGAGTTTGATTCAACCGCTGGTTTTCATTGTTATCATTCCACTCATTATCGGCTTTATCCCCGGCACTAATTTTAATTTTGTAACTGCTTCTATACCAATATTAAATATTGCGCTCGCTACCAGAGAAATTATAGCTGGAACTATTGATTTTGGCTTACTTTTGATCGTTTATTTTTCCCTTTTTATTTTCGCAGGACTTGGAATATACATAAGCTTTCGTTGGTTTGGGCACGAAGGAAACATATTTCGCGTTTAATATTGCATGAAATTTGAGTCTAGAAAAATGATATTTGAAAAATATTCTTAAAACTTTTTTTGAGAGAAATATTTTAAATTATTGCAAAGAATAGTGTTGATCTATTCAACAACTTGTAAATTCGCACCTTAATTGAAAAATAAAATGCTTAAACACGTATTCTTTTATTTTATCGGATCCATAATAGCCTGCTCATTTGTTGGTTGTGAAGGAAATAATGAAACTGATACTGACACTGAAATAGTAACTTCGGGAGAAGAGAAGGTCTCCAAAAATGGCTTCAAATATATTCATCACATTAAAAATGAAGGGCCCAAACCTCAACCTGGGGAATATGTTTATTATGATGTGGAACTGTATGGGATCAATGATTCTTTATCGCAATCTTTTTTCTTAGAAGCAGGTCATGAATTTAAGAAAATATTGCCCCTCGAACAAACAAAAGGGTTCACAAATCCAATAGTCGATGTTTTATACTTTATGGCAGTTGGTGATAGTCTTACGGTAAAGGTGGCACCTGGTTCAATTGAAAGTTTGCAACCAGGATATGATGACTTTTCTTATCTTAATTTTCAAATAATTCTTACAGCAATTAAAAGTCCGGCAGAACATTCTAAGTTACAAATTGAAAAATTCAATAAAAGAAAAGGAAAGCTCATAGAAGCCCAAGCTAATTTAGAAAAATTAACTTCTTTTTTTAAGACCGTTCTCTCAGATTACAAAGCTGGCACGATAGAAAATTTAATCGAAACAAAGTCAGGGCTTAAATACGTCATTCATGAAGAAGGAAAGGGTAAAACGCTGAGAAGGGGCAATACAGTAAATTTATTTTATGCTGGATTATTAATGGACGGAACCATCTTCGAAAATACTTTTGAAAGTGGTGCAGGCACTTCTATTCAAGTAGGCCGCGGACAAACACTGCCTGGATGGGATGAAGCTATGACTTATCTCAAACTCGGAACAAAAGTCTCTTTATTTATACCCTATCAACTGGCTTATGGGGAAGCTGGAAATGCTAATGTTCCTCCTAAAGCTGATGTAATGTATTACATGGAATTGATGGAATAATTTTTTATTACGCAACGTAAACAATTTAAAAAAACAAAAATTAAAATATGAACAAGCAATTATTTTTATCCGCTCTTTGGGTAGCGGTGGTCGGTCTCGGTTTATTAAGTGGTTGTGACGGAACTAAAAACAATACTTTCGCTACTTCAGTAAATGGATTTGATTATATTCACCATATTCAGAATGAAGGTGCCAAACCTCAGGTTGGAGAGTATGCCTATTTCAATATTGATATCTTTGCAGACGATTCATTATTACAGTCTTCCCGTGTAAACAGAGATACCCCATTAGCGCAAATCCCTACTGCCGAGCAAGCAAAGCAACAACCTAATCCTGTAATTGATGTATTGCCTTTGATGGCTATTGGAGACAGTATAACAATTAGTGAACATCTTGATTCATTTCCTCAACGTCCTCCTGGCTTTGACGATTTTGAAAAAATTATATACAAAGTCACTTTAGTTGATATAAAAAGTGAAGAGGCCTATAAGACTATTGCTGAAGAGGAACAAAGGATCCAAAAAGAAAAAGCACTAGTCGTACAAGCTCGGTTGGGCGAAGTGACTGAGTTTAGCAATCAAACCCTTGCGGATTATAAAAGTGGTAAACTCAATGGCAAATTAACAGAAACGGCTTCAGGCCTTAAGTATATTATCCATGAAGAAGGGACTGGAGAAATTCCAGGAGCCGGAGAACCTATCAATGTTCATTATTATGGGATGCTTACTGATGGGACTATGTTTGACAGTTCATTCAAAAGAGGAGAATATTATACTTTTCCAGTTGGAAGAGGTCAGGTCATACCAGGTTGGGACGAAGGCCTTTCTTTATTGAAAAAAGGAACGAAAGCTACCTTATTTATTCCTTATCTGTTGGCTTACGGAGAAAAGGGAAATCCTCCTGTAATTCCAGCTAAGTCTGACCTGGTATTTTATGTAGAGTTGTTGGACTCAGAAAATGAATAACTAGTTTAGATTCAAGTTTCGGAAGAGCGATCTTTCAGAATAAAAAAAACCGGTAACTAAGTATAGTTACCGGTTTTTTTAAATGGTATAAGTTCAAATTAAACGCTAAAATTTTAACCTGTTTAAACCGGCTTTTGCTTTTTGATGAAGACCGTTTCGATATTCGTCGGGTTTGAGTGAAAGGCATAAATTATAATACGCTTTAGCTTTTTCAAATTGATTTAGTTTTTCATAAATATGGCCAATTTGAAGTGCTGCATTACAAGCAAAGAAAAAACTTTCATATTGCCCGTCATCAATTGTTTTTTGATAATAAAATATCGCCTCGTCTAGTTTTTTTAATTTATCGGTAATTCTTCCTAACCGGTAATGGTATTCTAATTGGAAATGTTTTTTCTGAAAACTGTTCTCAGTTTTACTTTTTAAAAGCGAATAAGCCCGCTTATAATAACCCCCATCAAAAAGAAGACGCGCCTGGAGTAAAGTTTTATCCGGCAACTCCCCAAACTTCGCTTCTTTCAAAGCGTTTTTATCCGCCTCGATCGTTTTTTCTCCCCTCGATTGGCATAATGCCATATTCAAATAATAGGCTGATTCGTTGTTGTTCAACAAATTATACCAGGCTAATTTCTGGTAAGCTTCTTTGATATAATTTCGTCCTTTAAAGTTTGAAACGAATCGTCCAATATAAAAATTAGCGTCAGCATCCTGACGGTACAATTTTGCAAGTCCCAACATAAAATCGAGATAATGAAAAGGCATAAACTGGCTTCCTGTGGGCCGGTTTTGTAGGATAGAAATGGCTTCATCATTCTTACCGGTCCGCATAGCAATATTAGCCAGAGCAAAACAAGTTAGGGGACTATTATTGCTTTTAAGATTTCCGGCGTTAATAATATCCCAGGCCGTTTCGTCCTGGTTTTTTAAATGCAGCATCAAAAAAGCATACATCACTTGAGTTTCTTCTTCAAAGATGAATTCATGCCGGCTCGCATAATCAATGACTTCTTTAATTTCTCGCTGCCCCTGTTCAATCGTTCCATCCATACCTCCCAACAGCTTTACCCCCCATTTGTAGCCATCAGGTATTGTACCCACCAAAGCATGTAATATTCCCAGGCTTTTTTTATTTGCTATAAAACCAGGGTAGAGTTTTTGGTTTTTTTCGAGTTGTTTATAAGCTGTTCTTACCTCAGTAAAAGCGGTGAAATATTCTTCAAATTTTGATCTGGCTAATGCCCATTGTAATCTGATTTCAGCCTGTATATACAAGTAATAAGGAGAGTCTTCGTTCCCTTCTTTGATGCGGTTAAGACGGTAATCTTTGTTTTTTTCAAGTGCCTTAAATTCCTCTTTATCTTCATTGATAAGAACGGTGAAAAAGTCTATATAATTTTCAATGTAATAAACGATTAGATTTTCAGGATCCTCCAATTTGATTTGTAAAATCGTCGAACGTGCTTCCGCAAATCGAAGACTGAGCACACAATCATAGGCTTTCTTAACTTTTGGTGTAAACTCAAATCTATTTTTTGCAAATAATTGTGCGTTTACTGAAAAAACTAAAAGCACTGACATTAAAATCAGCTTACGAATATCCAGTCGAAAAAAGATGTTGGAGAGAAGAAAGTATTTCATATTTCTTTAAAACGTCGGTAATCAGGAAGTCAATATATCTTTCATAAAGATGCCTCAAGGATTAGCAATCCTCAAGGCATCTTTATTATTTTTTTTTAAGCATCTCTCTTATTTAGTCTCTTCTACAGGCTCGGCTTCCAGAATATGACTGTCAACTAAAATGCGACCACAATGCTCACACGCTATTACTTTTTTACGCATCGCAATTTCTAGCTGGACCTGAGGTGGGATTTGATTAAAACATCCACCACATGCATCCCGCTCCACTGTTACAACTCCCAAACCATTTCGATATGCTTTACGAACCTTCAGATATGCTTTAAGCAAACGATCATCTATTTTTTTCTTCGATTTTTCTGACTTCCTGATCAATTTCTCCGTATCCTTTTCAGTCTTTTCAATAATCTTTTCAAGCTCGACTTTTTTAATCTCAAGGTTTTTATTTTTCTGGTCTAACCTTTCCTGCGTAGCTTTAAGTGTTTCATCTTTATTCGCAATTATCGCTCTTAATTCTTTGATCTTCTTTTCAGAAAGTTGAATTTCAAGCTTTTGTATTTCCAATTCTTTCTGAAGGGCATTATACTCGCGATCGTTCTTTACATTATCCGTTTGCTTTTCGTAACGCGCAATCAATGCTTCCGCCTCTTTCAAATTACCATTATGTCTTGAAACCTCTACTTCAAGATCTTCGATATTTGCTGTAAGCTTATTAATTCGTGTTTCTAATCCTACAATTTCATCTTCCAAATCACTAACCTCAATTGGAAGTTCTCCTTTAAGGATTGCAATTTCGTCAATTTCAGAATCAATTAACTGTAATTCGTAAAGTTGTTTTAGCTTTTCTGCGATACTTAACTCTTGTGTTGCCATTTATTATAATTGTTAGAACCTGGGTTTACTTAAACTGTTGTTTTTCAATTTATTAACACAAAAAAATCAAAAAATGTTTATGCTTTTTTAAATCCAGGCTTAGTTAATTTATAAATAATTTACCGGGTTGGTATTCAATTTTGTGCAATGAGCCGCAAAGTTACTAAATTTATTTGTTATTATGTCATAGAGTAGATCAATAGTAAACTGCTCACTTTCGAAGTGTCCAATATCAGCAATGATGATTTTGCCTTCGGCATCGAAAAATTCGTGGTATTTATAATCAGCAGTGATAAAAATATCCGCTTTTTGGGCAATTGCATTGTTCAATAAAAATCCTCCGGCTCCACCGCAGACTGCTACCTTCTGGATCGGTTTTCCACCCAGTTTTGTATATCTCACCACTCCTGCATTCATCGTTTTTTTCAAAAAAAGCAGAAATGATTTTTCGTCCATTGGTTCGGCTAAATCGCCGATCATTCCCGAGCCTACCTTTTCATTGTAATTTTCTACTGAACTTATTTCATAAGGTATTTCATCTTCTGTAAAACGATTCAAAGCACTGAGAACTGAACCTTTTAAAGCTGTTGGAAAAAGCACTTCCAACCGAACTTTACCTGTTTTGTTTCCCTCTTTTATTTCTCTCCCGATACTAACCTGATTCCCTTGATTTAAACCATTAATCATTTCGGCTCCAGCTTGAAATAATAATCCTTTCACCGCTTCGGCATCTTGAACAGGCAGATAGGCGTTCAATTTTTTGAATGCTTGTTTCGGAGCCAAGATTTGGGTGTTTTTTAGACCTAGTTTTTCTGCGATTTTTGCATTTACGCCATTTTGATAAACATTATCAAGATTGGTATGGATGGCATAAATTGCAATTTCGTTTTTAATGGCTTTCATGACTACTCGTTCAACATAGTTTTTGCCATTTAATCTTTTCAAACCCCTAAAAACAATCGGATGATGCGCAATAATCAAATTGCAGCCCAGTTCAATCGCTTCATCAACGATTGATTCAATGGCATCCAGGCAAATTAATGCACCTTTTAATTCAACTGCTGAATCTCCAATGATTAGCCCAGCATTATCATACTCTTCCTGATAAGAGGATGGTGCTATAGTTTCAAGATAAGTGATCAGCTCTTTGATTTTCATGGCCGCTGATTTTTAATTTTTTGCTCAATGAGTGTCGTCGAATATCCTTTTATAAAAGGCAGACTCTTCACCATTCCTCCTTTTGAAAGCACTATATCGGAACCTACGATTTGCTCAGCTTGCCAATCTCCCCCCTTCACTAAAATATCGGGTTGGAGCAATGTGATCAATTCCAGCGGTGTATCCTGCTCAAAAACAACTACTGCATCAACAAATTCAAGAGACGCCAATTGAAACTGACGGGTGTTTTGATCATTAATAGGACGGTGAGGACCTTTCAGTCTACGCACTGAATCTTCAGAATTCAGCCCAACCACCAGCCGTTCGCCAAGGCTGCGTGCTTCCGCCAGATAATGCAAATGACCAAAATGCATTAAGTCAAAACAGCCATTCGTAAATACAACGCGCTCCTTCGCTGCTTTCCAGCTTAATACCTTTTTTTCTGCTTGTTCCCAATTTAAAATCTTCGATTGAATTCTTTTTATCAAAATAAATTCGCTTTTAGTAATCAATAATTAAACAGATGCTCTTGGACTTGGTTGATAATTTCTGTTGGTGATTGGAAGTAAAAATAGCGCGATAATCCCCACAATCACATTACAACCTAATTGCACAGAGAAAAATAAAATATTGGCAAACGAAAAAGCATCACCGCCGCTAATTCCATACATCGCAAGTGCCTGAATCGCCAGAAAATGAAAGGTACCCATTCCTCCAGGAGACGGAATCAGGATTCCAAATGCACCAAAAACAAACACCATCAAAGCTGCTAATGGGGAAAGTCCTGCGGTCGGAGCAAAAGCAAAAAAGCATAAATAGGTCATCATAAAATACATGAACCAGATGTTCACACTATGAAAAATAAACCAAACAGGTCTATCAACTTTCTTGATTGATTGGATGCCTTCCCAAAAACCACGGAGAATATTTACAACTTTTGTATAAAAAGCAGTTTGTTTAATTTTTTTCCTAAAGATGTAAATCATTGTCCCTATCAGGAGCATGAATATTGTAAAGACTTGGAACCACGTGTTTTCCCACAGCTTTTTTCCATCACCTTCCTGTCCCATCATTTCGCTGAGATAAGTCCAAATGGTATCGTATTCAAACAAAAAGACCAAACCAAAAGCGGTCATTAAACTGAGCAGGTCAACTGCCCTGTCTACGACAATGGTTCCCATAGCCTTTTCAACCGGAATGTTTTCATATTTTGAAATTGTAGCAGCCCGAACAACTTCTCCTATACGCGGCAATCCAAGGTTGGCAAAATAGCCCAGAATGATCGTGAAAAATGAGTTGCTAAATCGTGGCCGATAACCCAGTGGTTTCAGTAACATATGCCATCGGGTAGCACGACTAAGATTGCTGATCACATAGGCAATAAGTACCACAAAAATCCAAAAGAAATTAGCCCCTTTAAAATCATCAACTATTTTTTGAATAAGGCTGCAATCAGCCTCCGGAATTTGCTGCAGGGCGCATTCTGCTTGATATGCAGCTTCTTGTCTTTGATAAACCAAATACAATATGGTCAATCCAATCCCAAGAAAAACCGTAAACTTCAGAAGTGTAACAAGATGTTTTTTCAAAATAGCTTATTTAAATAATTGGTATCAATTTTCCTGGTATTTAAAAATCATATTGTCAATTAGTCTTACATCACCAGCCCATACAGCAGTACAAGCCACGATATAATCCGAATCTTTAAAATCTGCTATTGGTCTTAAAGATCGGCCATCAACAATTTCAAAATATTCCGGTTTAAAGCCTTCGATAGCAAGCTGTTTTAAAGCAATTTCTTTAACCACTTTTGGATTGTTTTCCTTAACTAACGATTTCGCATGCAACAAGGTTTGATAAATTATGGTCGCTCTTTGTCTGTTATCCGCTGTGAGTCTGACATTTCTTGAAGATAAGGCCAGCCCGTCTTCTTCTCTAATGATAGCGCACATGACCGCCTCTATTGGTGACTTTAGTTGTTTTAACATGTCATGAACTATTGCATATTGCTGGAAATCCTTTTGCCCAAAGTACATTTTAGCAGGTTGGACTATATTTGCTAATCGGTTGACCACTTGTGCCATCCCTTCGAAATGGCCAAGCCTAAATTCGCCTTCCATTATTTTATCCAGTTGTCCAAAATCCAAATCCAATTTGGTATCCAACCCTTCGGGATAAACTTCATTAACCGAGGGCATGAATAATACATCATTGTCATGCGACGTTAGAACCACAATATCTTCCGTAGTGGTGCGTGGATAATTTATTAAATCTTCCTGTTCATTAAACTGAGTTGGATTCACAAAGATGCTACACACCACGATATCGGTATCCACGTTCGCTTTGTCGATCAAGCTCAAATGACCTTCATGAAGTGCGCCCATAGTTGGAACAAGTCCAATTGTATTGCCATCATTTCTGAGTTTGTTAAGGTATCTTTGCAGATCTTTAACTTTTTTAAAAAGGTACATTTGATTTCATTTAATAAAGGCTAAAAAAGAAGAACTAAAATTATTAAATCGCGCAAATATAGCCGTTTTTATCAAAATGTCATTACCTCAAAGATTGGGTAATGTATGCTAAAAAGTTCTTTTTTTTTACTATTTTTGCAGACTCGTTCATTGAATGTGAATAAATCTATTTTATTTAAAATTATATAGTGTGTTTATGGATAAGAAGAAAGTCCTGATAATTACGCAGGAAATGAAGCCCTATACGGCTCTTTCAGAAATATCTGAAATCGCCCGAAAACTTCCTCAATACATCCAGGAAAAAGGAATGGAGATTCGGGTTTTGATGCCGCGGTTTGGAACTATAAACGAAAGACGTCACCGTTTGCACGAAGTGGTTCGGCTTTCGGGAATGAATATAATCGTTGACGATGATGATTTTCCGTTAATAATTAAGGTTGCATCTCTTCCAGGAGCAAGAATGCAAGTTTACTTTTTGGATAACGAAGATTTTTTCAAACGAAAATCCGTTTTTGAAGACGATCAGGGAAAATCATTTGAAGATAATGCAGATCGAATGATCTTTTTCTGCAAGGGAGCTATCGAAACCGTAAAAAAATTCGGCTGGGCCCCCGACATCATTCATTGTCATGGCTGGATGACTAGCTTGGTTCCTCTTTATGTCAAGACGGCCTATAAAAACGAACCAATTTTTCAAAACTCAAAGGTAGTCTATTCAATTTATGATAATTCTCTTGAAAAATCTTTCAATGGTGAATTTGTCGAAAAAGCTTCGATAAATAATCTGGAAGCTACCGATCTGTCTGCTTACCTTAATGGTGACGGAATCACATTGCATAAAGGTGCGTGTGCTTTTTCTGATGCCATTATTAAAGGTAGCGAAGGAACGAGTGAGTCTTTGACAAAAGCTTTAAGCGGCTTAGGCAAACCTATTCTGGAATTTAAAGGTGAAGAAGAATATCTATCTGCTTATCTTGAATTCTACAATTCAGTTTTAGAGCAAGAAGTGTAAAGATAATTTGAAATTTGTTGAAATTAAACAGTGGATTTATCTTAAAACAATAATAATTTAAATTCACAGTTTAATTTTATATTTTACTATGCCTTCCTTGAATTCTCATTTTTCAAGAACAAATTAAATCTAAAGAATTAGAATGAAAAGAATGTTATTAGCATTTTTCGTGCTAACTGTAGGTATGCTGTTTGTATCATCCTGTAATGAACCTTCTCCTTTAGGAGCTGAGCTACTTGAAGGAGATCAGGCCAACATAAAAAATACCGATTCGATCACTTTTAATACCATAACTGTTAAAGAGGATAGCATTCTGGTTTATGACCCTGATCCTGCTATTGATTTTAATAATTTTTTAATCGGTGATTATAATGATCCCATTTTTGGAAATGTTAAGGCTGATCTTAACGCTCAACTGTGGCCAAGTTTCAATGCTCCCGATTTTCAAGGTGCAATATTGGATTCACTCGTACTTATTTTAAAATATGATTCAACCAATACCTATGGCAATCTGACTAGTGATCCCTATCATTTGGGAGTATATCGACTCAGTGAAAATATGAATCTTGAACAGAAATATTACTCTAGCCAGGTATTTCCGTATGACATGGACAACACTCTTGGAGAAACCGGAGATTTTATACCTAAATATGGTGCTGCGGATACTATGCGAGTAGTAGATTATACTTTCTCCAAGGCGGATACAATTACTTTACCAGCCCACCTTCGCATCCATCTTCCTGAAGAACTTGGAGAAGAATTAATGGATACTATGCTGTACGCTTCAACTGCGATCTTTCTGGAACAATTTAATGGAATTGTCGTTAAAGCTTTAAGTCCTACAAAAGGAATTTTGAGTTTCGATTTGGTATCTTCGGTCTCGAATATGACATTGTATTATCATACAGATACGATCTACCAGCAATATACTTATACATTTTTTGAAGACGGCGTTAAGTTTTCGAATTTTAAGCACGATACTGCCGGATCAATTGTAGATGATTTTATTAACAATGAACCAGAAGGAGATAGCCTTGTTTTTATACAATCGATGTCTGGCCCAAATATTAAAGTTGAATTTCCCAACGCTGATAAACTCGGAGATATAATTATAAATAAAGCGGAGTTGATTTTTACTTATGCAGAACTTGAAGATGATGATATTGAAGTTTATCCACCTTTAAAAAGAGCTATAATTTCTATTGAAGATGAAGATACTGGTGGTTTTGCATTTATAAGTGATGTTCTTTTAGGGGCTTCAACCAGTAATAACTGGTTTGGCGGAGAAGTTGAAAAAACAATTGACGATGACGGAATAGATATCAACACTTACAGTTTTAATATCTCCTCTCATTTTCAACGAATAGTTGAAGGAACGGTATCAAATACTATTTTTATCAGAGCGTTCCCAAAACAAGAAAGAGCAGGTAGAGCAATTTTGTATGGTCCCAAACATTCCAAATATCCGGTAAAATTTAAACTAACTTATACGGAGTTGAACCCCTAACTTAATAAAGAAAAAATAAAATCATGTGTGGAATTGTTGCATACATCGGAAACAAAGAAGTTTATCCAATTCTGATTAACGGTCTCAAGAGATTGGAATACAGAGGTTATGACAGTGCAGGAATAGCCATTTTTAATTCTGATCTTAATATTTACAAAAGGAAAGGAAAAGTAAATGCCCTGGTTGAATATGCAAAAGGGAAAAATATCAAAGGAACAGTTGGTATCGGTCATACTCGCTGGGCTACTCATGGTAAGCCTGATGATATCAATGCGCATCCTCACCAATCAGGTAATGGAAGATTAACGCTCATTCACAATGGAATTATCGAAAACTATTCTTTACTGAAAAAAGCGCTGGAAAGAGAAGGACACAAGTTTGAAAGCGAAACGGATACAGAGGTCCTGGCACATTTGATCGAAGAATTGCAAAAAAGAGACAGCCTCCCGATTGAAGAAGCCGTTCGGATGGCATTAACCCAAGTCGTAGGGGCATACGCCATTGTTGTACTGGATAAAGAGGATCCTGATAAATTAGTTGCCGCTAGAAAAGCCAGTCCACTCGTAATTGGAATTGGAGATGGCGAATTTTTTATCGCTTCCGACGCTACACCAATAGCAGAACACACCCAGCGTGTTGTTTATTTAAATGATCTTGAAATTGCAGTAGTCAATAGAAGTGGAGACTTAAAGATCAAAACAATCGACAACGAAACCCAAACTCCATTTATAGAACAACTCAATTTAAAAATTGAGCAATTAGAAAAAGGAGGATACGAGCATTTTATGCTCAAAGAAATCTATGAACAGCCCAATTCCGTTGCAGATTGTATGCGAGGAAGAGTTAATGCTGCTGAAGGTTGGATTCGAGTTGGTGGAACGGAGGAATGCCATGATAGAATTACAAAAGCAAAACGTTTTATTGTAGCAGCTTGTGGAACTTCCTGGCATGCAGGCCTAATTGGTGAATACCTTTTTGAAGAACTTGCCCGTATCCCGGTAGAAGTAGAATATGCTTCTGAATTGCGATATCGCAATCCTATTATTACAAAAGATGATGTGGTAATTGCGCTTTCTCAATCCGGAGAAACCGCGGATACGCTTGCCGCACTCGAACTAGCAAAAGCAAAAGGTGCTTTAATCTATGGAATTGTAAATTCAGTGGGATCTTCTATCGCACGAATCACTGATGCAGGTTCTTATATTCACGCAGGCCCTGAAATCGGAGTTGCTTCCACGAAAGCTTTTACCGGTCAAGTAACTTTGTTGACTATGATGGCGATCCATTTGGGATACAACAGAGGAACTATTCCAAGGTCCTATTATCTGCAACTTTTAGAAGAGTTAGAAAGGATTCCAAAAAAGATCCAAAAATTGTTGGAAACAACCAGCGAACAAATTGAATATATTGCCGAAGAAATAAAAAATGCTTCCAATGCCCTTTATTTGGGAAGAGGATACAATTTTCCTGTTGCTTTAGAAGGCGCGTTAAAGCTTAAAGAAATTTCTTATATTCATGCAGAAGGTTATCCAGCTGCTGAAATGAAGCACGGACCTATTGCTCTTATTGATGAAAACATGCCGGTTATTGTTATTGCAACCAACAAAAGCGCTTATGAAAAAATCGTCAGTAATGTGCAAGAAGTCAAAGCGCGTAAAGGCATGGTTATTTCTGTAGTTAAAAAAGGAGACAAAGTAATTAAAGGCCTATCGGATTATACTATTGAAATTCCAGATACTGATGAACCATTAACTCCGTTATTATCTGTAATTCCGCTACAACTTTTGTCTTATCACATTGCATTAAAAAGAGGTTGTAATGTAGATCAACCAAGGAATTTAGCAAAATCAGTTACGGTTGAATAAGGCAACTAAAATAAAATGATATTTCGTAATTCAAATTTCTTTTTAGATAGAAATTGAAAAAAATACTGTTACCATGAAGGAACAACATAATATGGAATACAATTCCCAAAAAGAAAATTTGGAAATACCGGAATACGGACGGAATATCCAAATGCTAATTAAACATGCGCTTACCATTGAAGATCCGGAATACCGCCAAGCTTTTGTGGAGGAAATCATTGAGCTCATGCTGCAAATGAGTCCACAGAATAGGATCTTTGAAGAGCAACGCTTAAAGTTGTGGCATCATGTATTCAGAATCACAAATTATGAGATTGATGTAATGCCGCCGAATGGTGAAAAACCCCAACCGGAAGATAGATTTATACAACCGGAACGAGTAAAATATCCGGAAATCACAGCGACTTACCGACACTATGGACACAATGTGCAAAAGTTAATAAGAAAAGCTTTGGCCATGGAAGAAGGTCCCAAAAGAGAGGGATTTGTTGCAGTAATCGGATCTTATATGAAGCTGGCTTACAAAACTTGGATTAAAGAACATTATGTAAGTGATGAAATAATCAAATCCGATCTTGAAAAATTGTCAGCTGGCAAACTTCAATTACCTGAAGGAATATTTTTAGACAATCTGGTTCCTGCCAAGCGCCCTAAAAAAAGACACCCTTCTAGTTCCGCTTCATCAAGTGGAAAAAGTCGTCAGAAAAGATCACATAATAAGAAATATAAAAATTAATACTTTTCAAAATAGAAGAGAAAACCCGATGTTTAATAAATGAAAAATTCAACATCGGGTTTTTTAGTTTATAATTAAGAAACAAGTATTTTCGAAGCAAAATATAACCGCAATGCTACAGGATTCTTTTGAAGTCATCGGCGGACATCAGCTCAAAGGTGAAATAATTCCTCAGGGAGCTAAAAATGAAGCACTCCAGGTATTATGCGCTGCCTTACTTACCGATGAAAAAATCACGATTTCCAACATTCCAAATATTAGAGATGTAAACCGTTTGATCGATTTACTGAAAGGCTTAAACGTCGACGTTCAACAATTAGACAATAACACTTATTCCTTTCAGGCAAACGAAATTGATCTTGATTATTTCGAATCGAAAGCCTTTCGGGAAAATGCTAAACAGATTCGTGGCTCAGTCATGCTGATCGGCCCTCTACTGACTCGTTTTGGGAAAGCATTTTTACCACAACCCGGAGGAGATAAAATCGGACGGCGCCGACTAGACACTCATTTTCTCGGATTTGAAAAGCTTGGAGGAAAATTTCGATATGATGATTATGAAAATGTTTATTTTATTGAAACCAAAAAACTACAAGGCGTTCACATACTCATGGAAGAAATTTCCGTGACAGGTACTGCAAATATTGTGATGGCCGCTGTTTTGGCCAATGGAATTACCCAAATTTATAATGCAGCATGTGAGCCTTATGTCCAGCAGTTATGTAAAATGCTCAACAGGATGGGAGCTAAAATTTCAGGAGTTGGCTCAAACCTTTTGACCATTGAAGGGGTGGAAAGCCTTGGAGGAACTGATCATCGCCTGCTCCCCGACATGATCGAAATTGGAAGTTTTATAGGATTGGCAGCAATGACGCATTCTGAGTTAACAATTAAAGATGCATCCGTATATGAGTTGGGTAACATTCTTCCTGTTTTTCGGAAAATGGGCGTTGAAATGGAAATCAGAGGAGATGATATTTATATTCCACAGCAAGATTTTTATGAAATTCAAACTTTTATAGACGGTTCTATTTTGACCATTTATGATGCGCCCTGGCCAGGATTTACCCCGGATTTGATGAGTATCATTTTGGTAATGGCAACCCAAGCGAAAGGAAGCGTACTCATCCACCAAAAAATGTTTGAAAGTAGATTGTTTTTTGTTGACAAATTGATCGATATGGGTGCACAGGTTATCCTTTGTGACCCACATCGTGCTACTGTCATTGGCCTTGATCGACGGTTTAAACTCCGGAGTATCGAAATGACTTCTCCGGATATTCGTGCGGGTGTGGCATTATTAATTGCCGCAATGTCTGCAAAAGGAACAAGTATCATCAGAAATATTCACCAGATTGATCGCGGTTATCAGGAGATCGATACCCGGCTCAATGCGTTGGGAGCAAAAATAAAAAGGATTTGAGCTATCATCTTATTTTTTCCGGTTGGTCACAAAAGTGACGAGTTGTTCAAGTGAATTACGAATTGGTGATTCCGGAAAAGTATAGAGCAGTTCAAAAGCCTGGGTTCGATAATCATGCATCGCTTTTTCTGCATATTCTATACCTCCACTTGCACGCACAAATTCAATGACCTCTTTTACTTTCTCTGCATCTTCATTATACTTTTTTATAATCCGGATCATTTGTTTCCTTTCACTAGACTTAGCATTATTAAGAGCATAAATCAATGGAAGGGTCATCTTTTTTTCTTTAATATCAATACCCAAAGGTTTTCCGACATTATCAGTCCCGAAATCAAAAAGATCATCCCTGATCTGAAAAGCGATCCCAATTTTTTCGCCAAAAAGGCGCATTTTTTCAATTAATGCTTCATCTTTTGTTGTTGATGCTGCACCCGCACTGCAAGCCGCCGCAATCAAAGAAGCTGTTTTTTGGCGTATTATATCATAATAAACAGCCTCATCGATATCCAATCTCCTTGCTTTTTGTATTTGCAATAATTCCCCTTCACTCATTGACTTAACCGCTTCAGATACAATCTCCAGCAATCTGAATTCTTTGTTTTTTAAAGCCAATAACAAACCACGAGAAAGAAAGTAATCACCTACTAAAACAGCAATTTTATTTTTCCAAAGCGCATTAATTGAAAAAAAACCGCGCCGTTGGAAGGAATCATCCACGACATCATCATGAACAAGCGTGGCAGTGTGAAGCAATTCAACTAAAGAAGCCGCCACATAAGTCGGCTCTCCTGATGCTCCGCATAATCGAGCGCTGAGAAATACAAACATTGGACGAACTTGCTTTCCTTTTCGTTGGACTATATAATAAGTGATCTTATCCAACAAAGGAACCTCGCTCTTCATTGAATCTCGAAAATGTTTCTCAAAAGTCTTAAGTTCATTTTCAATAGGTCCTTTTATCGAATTCAACGATTTGACCATAAATCACCAATTTTGAAGGGGAAGAAGCTAATTAACATTAAATTTTAAAGCTTTTACTGCCGCATTTAAGCAAGCACAAGATAGAAGAAACACATCACTTTACGAACATTCCGAGAAATATATTTGTTCACGGCATATTTGAATACCCCGTTAAACTAATCTTGCTATTCTAAAATAATTTGCTGCCATTTTTCTAAAAAAAATCAATAAAAACATATTCAATACGGAAACTATTAATTCATAAAAGGCATCTCTTATAAATCAAATATTCATTTAAGAGAATGTTTTCAATAATCTGAAATTCAGTATTTTATAAAAAAAATGAATTCTAGTTTTATGGGTAATCGATAAACTTGATGATTTTCCCAAGACCTTTCCAAATCCATATTTTGAATTTAGAATTTTTAGGTAACTTTGGCTTTTACCTAAACCTGAGAATAAGAAATTGTGTTAAATTTTTTCAGAACCAATCAATTAGCCTTTAATATTTTTCTGATTTTTTATGTGATCCTGCTCAGGGGTTCTTCCTTTATTACACCAGCCCATGATTGGATTCCGGGTAAAAGTGGTGTATTGAGTATTTGGATTTATAATCTTTGCAATGGATATAGCTCACTTCCATTCATTCTTGGCATTATCCTCGTTTTCATTCAAGCTATTCTTATAAATGTGATGATTGCCAGATTTCGTATGGCTAATGAAGTCACTTTATTTCCTGGCGTATGCTATATACTTTTGGCGAGTTCTATTCCTGAGTTTTTAAACCTTTCGCCCATCCTACTGGCAAACACTTTTTTTATTGTTTCCCTTTTTGAATTATTTGGATCTTATCGCCAAAAATCCATCGTCGGATATATTTTCAATGTAGGTTTTTGGCTGGGAGTGGCAAGTCTTTTCTATTTTTCCGAAATCATATTTTTATTATTTGCCTTTCTCGGCTCCTCTATCTTAAGCAAATTCCGTACGAAAGAGGCCTTAACCATTACAATTGGTTTTATCGTTCCATATATTCTTATCAGCGTATATTATTTTTGGACGGACCAGTTTTTATGGTTTTGGCAAAATCAATTCAGCAATAATCTTGGGTTTTTAGATTTTGACATCCAATATTCTTTGGAAACATATATCAAACTTGGATTTTTTGTTTTAGTGTTTATCATGTCTTTTGTCAGTTCTGGCAGCTACATGGCCAAAAAAAATCTACAAGTTCAGAAAAATATATCGATGCTTTACTGGGCATTATTTTTTGGCTTTCTATCAGTGCTATTACAGGCAAGTATCAGGCTTGAACATCTGCTTATTTTTGTAGTTCCTTTATCGATTTTTCTTTCTTTTAATCTTTCGAGCATGCCGCGTCCTCTGGCAGAGGCATTTCATCTTCTTTTGTTGGTCGGAATACTGGTTTTGCAGTTTAAGGATTTTTGGATGTTAAATTAAACCGTTCTAAAATTCTAATTCTATCCTTAATTAAAACATTTGTTTTGTAACTTTGCAGCTTCAATTTTAAAAATAGAAAAACATGAAATTCGGAGTTGTTATTTTTCCAGGATCCAATTGCGATGATGATATGATCCATGTATTAGGAACTGTCATGCAGCAAGAGGTGGTGCGCCTTTGGCATAAAGAGGAATCCCTTCCAGGTTTTGAAAAAGGTGATTGTATCATTCTGCCAGGTGGATTTTCATACGGAGATTATATGAGAGCCGGATCGATCGCAAGATTTTCACCAATTATGAATGCGGTGATTGATTTTGCTAATCAAGGAGGTTTTGTGTGGGGCATTTGCAATGGTTTCCAGATTCTTTGCGAAGCTGGATTGTTACCAGGAGTTTTGTTGCGAAACAGCAACCAGAAGTTTATTTGTAAAAATGTTTATCTGAAAGCCAAAACCAACAACGCAGCAATTACTTCAAATATCGATTTGGAACAACCGCTTAAAATTCCAATTGCTCACGCTGACGGACGATATTATGCGGATCAATCAACGTTGGATGCTTTGATTAAAAATGACCAAATTCTTTTTACCTATTGCGACGAGTCAGGAAATGAAACTAAAGCCGCTAATCCAAACGGAGCTGAATTGAATATTGCCGGAATTTGCAATGAACGCAGAAATGTTTTTGGAATGATGCCACATCCGGAAAGAGCTTCTGAAGCTATTTTAGGAAATACAGATGGCAGAGTAATATTTGAATCCCTCGTTTCTATGGTTACTGTTTGAGAAACAAAACCTTCAAAACCCGTAGCTTTGGCCTCACAAATGCGTTATAGGTGTTAAAAAGTTGTGAAAGTAGAATGGCGAGTTTTTAATTTCGAATTTTTATTGCAAATTTGAACTTAAACAAAGCAAACGTATATAATTGGCAGTATAGATAATCGTCCATACTGCCAATTGTATTTTAGCACATTTAGCTCTATTTTTGCAAATCAATTTAACTACACCAAATTGTCAAACTATGCGCCTATTTTATTTTCTGATTATTGCGATTGGATTTCATAATATCTCATTTGCTCAAATATTGGAACCTGTTAAGTGGAAAACCGAACACAAGCAGGTTAGTGAGACAGAATTTGATTTGATTTTTACGGCAAAAATAGATAACCATTGGTCCATTTATTCCCAATACCTTGAAAGCGATGATGGGCCCATTCCCACTTCATTTGAATATGATGCAGGTGATCATTTTAAGCTGGTCGGCAAAAATGTAGAAACCGGAAATAAAAAGGAATCTTATGATAAGGTATTTGAGATGAATCTTATCAAGTTTAAAGAAACGGCTATTTTCACCCAAAGGGTATCGATTACTGATTTCTCAAAACCCATCACCGGTTATCTGACATTTATGACTTGTGATGATACCCGTTGTCTTCCACCAACAGATGTGGATTTTGAGTTTAAATTGAAAAAAGGAGAAGCCGGAAAGTCTGACACAGGTGCTGCCGAAAACCCAGCAAAGGAAGTTGAAAAAATAGCTGAGGGGGAAATAAATAAAATTCCTGAAAATATATCACAAGATGAAAGTGGCCAGGGAGGAGCATTTGAACCTGTAACGTGGGAATTGACAATAAATAAAAAAAGCGATAAGGAATACGAAATCATTTATAGCGCAGAAATAATTGATGGCTGGTATGTTTATTCCCAACACCAGGAAAGCGATGATGGACCTTTATCAACTGAGTTTGTGTATGAAAATGCTGAAAACTTTAAATTGATTGGAGAAGCAAAAGAATCCGATAACCTTGAAAAAACCTATGACAAGGTTTTTGAAATGGATGTGAATAAGTTTAAAAAGACAGCAACTTTTATTCAAAATATTGAAATTATTAACCCTGATAACAAAACTGGCAGTGGTTATTTTACCTTTCAAGCTTGTGATGATAAAAAATGTATAAAGACTGACATTGATTTTTTTATAGACGCGGCTGCATTGAAAGGCTATCTTGGCGCAGAGGCGGTTAGTATGATTGAAACATTGAATGGAAACGGTATCGCTGAAACTCCGCAATTAAAAGATGGCCACGTTGATCAAGCCAGAGCAACTATAATCAAAACTGCTTCAGCCCCCCTTGGTGATTGTGGTGGAGAAAACACCCAGGGAGCAGGTTTATTCAAAACATTTGTATTTGGTTTCATCGGAGGTTTGATCGCATTGCTGACACCATGTGTTTTCCCAATGATTCCTTTGACCGTTAGTTTTTTCACAAAAGGGAGCAAATCAAGAGTGGAAGGAATCAAAAACGGTTTGCTTTATGGTGCTTCAATCATTGTCATCTATATAGCCTTAGGTCTGATCATTACCGGAGTATTTGGCCCTGAAGCCTTGAATAGGTTATCTACTCATTGGCTTCCGAATACTATTTTCTTTTTGCTATTTATTGTTTTTGCTATTTCCTTTTTTGGTTATTACGAAATCACTTTGCCTAGTTCCTGGGCAAATAAAAGTGATACCATGGCCGATAAGGGAGGTTTGGTGGGTATCTTTTTTATGGCTGCTACCCTGGCAATTGTTTCCTTTAGTTGCACTGGTCCGATCATCGGATCAGCACTGGTCGAATCCGCTAAAAATACGATGGGCCCTTTCATCGTGATGTTAGGATTTTCAACCGCACTGGCATTGCCTTTTGGATTATTTGCAGCATTTCCTGCATGGCTCAATTCCCTTCCAAGTTCAGGTAGCTGGATGAACTCTGTAAAAGTAATCTTAGGGTTTATAGAATTAGCTTTTGCATTCAAATTTTTATCTGTTGCTGATTATACATTCCACTGGGGTATTTTAAAATATGAGTTATTTATGGCCATTTGGTTCATCATTTTTGCAGCCATGACCTTATATTTATTTGGCTATATTAAATTTCCACATGACAGCCCATTGAAAAAATTATCTCCAACTCGCTGGGGATTCGCTTTAACTTCTTTATTGTTGACTGTTTATACAGCGACTGGTTTTATATATAACGATACCCTTAAATCTTATCAGTGTCCAAGCTTACTTAGCGGTCTTCCACCTCCAGCTTTATATAATTTCTTTTTGGAAACACCGGAAGCTGACCCAACGATTAAAGCCGAATATCCTTCTTTTGCAAAATGCGCAAATAATCTGGATTGTTTTAAAGACTATACCGAAGGAATGAATTATGCAAAGAAAAATGACCTTCCTGTTCTGCTTGACTTTACAGGATATGGCTGCGTCAATTGCCGTAAAACAGAAGATAATATCTGGTCCGTTGATAAAGTTCGAAATAACATTGAACAGAACTTTGTTCTAATCTCTCTTTATGTGGATGCACCTGAAAAACTGGAATATACCCCAATTTCGAAATATTCAAATAAAAAACTTCGAAATGTAGGTAATATGTGGGCCGATTTTCAAATCGTCAATTTCAAGAGTAACTCACAACCATTGTATGTTATGATGACTCCCGAAGAACAAGTGATGGCTTTACCGAGAGGTTATGATAGTAATATAGACGATTATTCGGATTTTCTCAATTGCGGCCTTCAAACTTTTAAAAGTTTGAAAGAAGGAAAAATCGGAATGTCAGAAGAATAAAGTTCTGATTTTATAAAAAAGCCTCTTTTCGATCGAAAAGAGGCTTTTTTATTTCGGGTAATTACACTGATTATTTTACCGGTATTTTAATTTCGTAAGTCTTTTTGTTTTTATTGGCCAAGGATGAAGAAACCAACCATGGATTATAAACTTTTAATATCCGGTAAGTCGTTCCATGTTCTATTGCAAAATCTCCCCAATTGGCAACAGCACTGTTTACCTCAATCACTTGAAAATTATCAATCGGAGCATATTTATCATCTTCATCAATCAAAAAACCATAATCTTTGGGATTACTCATGATCTCTTTAAGCGCCAAAATCCGAAAAATATAACGGGAAGTTTCCCGGTTGAGATTTAGATCATAGTAATTGTCGGTTCGTTGAATATCTTTTTCTTTTGTTAATCTAGTCTGCCCCATATTATAAGCTGCAGCTGCCATCGTCCAGCTACCAAATCGATTCTTCAGCTTTTTCAGATACTTACACGCAGCCTCAGTTGATTTTTCCAGATGATAACGTTCATCCACTTCATTATTTGTTTCGAGACCCAATTCTTTGCCGGTTGCACTTAAAAACTGCCAAAAGCCTTTTGCTCCGGAAGGAGATACGGCATTGCTCAGATCACTTTCCGCAACTGCCAAATATTTAAAATCCGCAGGCACTCCGTTTTCTGTTAAAATTTTCTCGATTACCGGAAAATATCGTTTTGATAACTTCAAACTCATGATTGTACTAGAATGATAATAGGCATTTCGCAATAATTCACGATCGAGCCTTTCATAAACATCAAAATTGTGGATCGGAACTTCCTCTCCCGCAAAGTTGAAAGTTTTATCAATTGGGATACTTTTTATCCTTTGAGGTAATGTTGAAATACCATCCATTACCGTGGTTTGCTTCACATTCTGCTCATCAGTTGAAGAGCTAAATAAGGCAAGAGCCAAAAATGCAGCAGAAATAATCATAAAAGCAGAAATGGAACGTAGCATCTTGTGTAGTTTAAGTGTGAATAATAGTCTAAGACAAAATTATATGTCGAAAAATATATCTGGGTATTAAAACGACAAATCAACAAAAAGTATATGGAAGTGAATCAATATTAAGCTTATTTAAATCACTTTCACTAATTGCTAAAGCTACAGAAGGGCAGTCTTAAAAATAACCGGTTTGATAAAATCTATTTATTTTTTCTTGTCTATTACTCTTGGTCTTTTAAAAATAGGGACCGTAGAACAGGGCTCACCATACATAATACTTTGCACAAAGGGTCGCAGTATTTGTGTTAATTCAACATATGCTGAAGGTGGTACGGGTTTGTTACTACAACCTTTAATTACAATTCTTTTTTGATCATATTGAGTGGCGTCAATTTTATTGATGGCCTCATTAAATACAACTTTATAAAAAGATTCTTTATCCCCTTGAAAAACCCGATTGGCAATCGGTTGTGCGTAGGCAGCGACCAGCATATAAGCCCACACTGGAACTATGGCATCGGTAGAGCAATAAACAATAAGGTTTTTACCATTATATTGATTCCAATCATGTTCCTTCAAAGCATCCCGAAAGTCTTTTTCTTTAAGTATTAATTCCATGAAAAGGTAATCTTTGATATCAAAAACTACCACTTCTTCTTTTGGAAAAAATTCTTCCAGATTGATTGTAATCAGCCCGCTCGAAGCCACTCTGTTTACCAAAGGTTTATCCATATGTTTCATCAAATTTCATTACATTAATTAAGATAATCAATTTTTCACTCTTCTTCAAACGAAACTCCATCATCGCGGTAGCCTATACCATTTCCCTCATCATCTTCAAGTTCCGCATCGGGTATTGATTCTTCAATGGGAGCTGCTTCACCAATTTCATTTTCAGGGATTTTAAAATCTTTTGGTTTTGGTAAATCACTTAGACTTTTTATACCAAAATAATCCATAAATTTTTCTGAAGTTCCGTACAACAAAGGCCGACCTGGCCTTTCCGATCTCCCAAGTATTGTAACAAGTTCTTTCTCTAATAGTTTTTGAACAGAATAATCACAACTTACCCCACGAATTTTTTCCATCTCACCTTTTGAAACGGGTTGTTTGTAGGCAATAATCGAAAGCGTCTCAATTGCTGCACGAGACAATCGTTTTTTGGTCGTTTGCTTGAGATAAGTGCCAATAGTTTGATGATAGGCACCTTTGGTTAAAAACTGGTACCCTTCTGCAATTTCAATAATTTCAAAAGAAAATTCGTCTTTTTGATACCGGTCTTTTAAAAAAGCAAGTGCTTCTTCTATAGCTTGATTTTCAAGATTAGTCTCAAATGTTTCTTCAAGACAACTTTTTATTTCATCAAATGAAATAGCATGCTCGGTAGTGAAGATCAAACTCTCAATATGCTGTGCTAAATATTCCAAAATGTTGTAATAGTTTTTAAATAAAAAACGCTTACAAAATTACGAAAAATGCAACAAGTTATAAGTGGTTTATTGAAAGTTGTTTTCAGGAATTGCGAAAGAGAAAATTTAGTTCCAACAATGTTTATTTACCTCCTGTTGAAATGGTGTATCTCTGATCAATCGCTTGTAAGTATTACTGTTATTTCGGGGATTCTCTGTTTCTGACGTATTTTGGAAGAAAAAATCAGCTAACCCTTGAATGCCTTTCAGTTTATAAGCAACATCCACCAAACAAGCGCTGTAAATGGAATCTTTTTGAGGATTATATTCCAAATGCTTTTCTATTGCTCTTTTACGATATTTGTTAATTTGATTTTGAGTGGGTCGATTATAATCAATCTGATTGAGCTTAGGATTATTCGAAACATATTTGATGACAAACTCATCACCTTCCTTCAAAGGCATCCCGGTTTCTAAAACAATAACCGATTTATCATTAAAATCAGTTGCAGCGGAATAAGACTGGCCATTTACGATATAAAAATATTGAATCTCTGAATCTGAGACTTTTAATATTTTGGCTTTACCTTCTTTTCCTGTTTCAACCAGTTCATGAGGGAATTTCATTTGGTGATCTTTATTATTCAAATTTATCATAAACCAGGAAAACGCAACAGTGAGTAGCAAAATACCTCCCAGTAGCATCATACCCTGTGTTAGATGTCGCCGTTCAATTTTTTTTCGAAGATTATTTCGGGGGGTATCAGCTGTTTTATTGATTTCAAAACTATAATAAAACTGCTCATTTATAAGCTCAATTGAAATCTCGCAAAGTTGTTCGTCTATAAAAAAAGAATAGGTCTTATCTTCTAAAATTTCAAAATCAATTAAAATAATTTTAGCATCACAATAGACCAACAGATGGCCAGACTCTGCACCGTGCATCAATCCGACATGATGCTTTATGCCTTTATCGGCAATATATGTCCAGTTAAAACGATTCAAATCATTCTTCGATTAATAAGATATCTTAAAAGAATAACACAAAATTCATACAAAAGATACGATCGTATTAAAAGAACATTTAATTTAAAGGATAATTTAACATTAGCGAACTTTTTTTAATTTTATTAAAACTTTCATCTACTCTCCTTATTAATTGATAACAATCATTTTATATATAAATATTTATCTTAATGACTATTGAAGAAAAAGAACAACTTAAAAGGAAAATTCAACAAAAAATAAAACAAACAGAACAAGAAATCATAGAATTGGAGGAACTTACAAAGCCAATTTCTCCCGAAAACTCGATTGGAAGGATAAGTCGTATGGATGCAATTAACAATAAAAGTGTAGCTGAAGCTGCGTTAAGAACTACCCGCAAGAAATTGGATTCGCTAAAATTTGCAGCTTCAAAAATAGATAGTCCTGATTTTGGACATTGCACGGTTTGCAAAAAACCCATTCCGATAGCAAGATTGATTTACATGCCTGAAAGTACAAGATGCGTAAATTGTGCCGATAAGTAGCTTAAAAAAAGACAGGGTACCAACGTATATAGAATACGTAGCACCCTGTATAACCCCAAAAAACCAAATGAAAACAATCTATCATAAAACTCTTCTAAAAAAGTTTTATGGACTAAAGCTTTTATTTAAAAGCTGTAGTCAATATCTTTTAGCATATTCTCCATCAATTTTCTCGAATCCATCATGCTTTTACCATTAAATTTTAGAATAGGATTTATTCTCTCTTTAAATCACCATTTATTAGATGAAACACTAAAAGATAAAAAAGGATTGTCATTTTAGTGTAATTATTTTCATCTAAGATTGTCGTTCCAGAAGGAACAATCAAAACTTGAAATTGTTTATCTGAAAAGTGCTTGTATATTTGGGTATCAAAATAAAAATAAAATCCGGATAATACAATTTTTAAAATCAGTCTATTAACCGAATATCAGAACTTTAATATGCTCAAACAATAGATTTCGTGAAATAGTTTTGAAAATTTCACGAAACACAATGTTTAATTATAAACAGCCTCTCCTTATATCTTGATGAAAAAGAGCGCTTTTATTCTTCGAAAACTTAACCGGGAGATATTTATTTAAACTAAAAAGGGAGTCAATTTTGACAAAAGTAAAGAAAATTTTCATTTGTTCAAACTGCGGAGCAAATTCTCCTAAATGGATTGGCAAGTGCCCATCTTGTGAGGAATGGAATTCCTATCATGAAGAAGTTATTTTTAAAAATTCAACGAAGGAAGAAAAGAATAAAGTCTGGAAAGATTCAACTTCAACCAGAGGTCCCATTCCCATAGCTCTTACTGATATAAAATCCGGAAATACGCAAAGGTTAGTCACTCCTGACTCCGAGCTCAACCGCGTACTTGGCGGAGGAATCGTTGGAGGATCTCTGATATTAATCGGAGGGCAGCCGGGTATCGGAAAATCAACGCTCATGTTGCAGGTAGCCCTCACTGTCCCTGCAAAAGTTTTATATGTTTCAGGAGAAGAGAGTGAAGAGCAAATCAAAATGCGCTCTGATCGAATTGGCAAACCAAACTCCAACTGTTTTATACTCACAGAAACCAACACCAGTAGGATCTTAACACATGCTCAAAACCTTCAACCCGACCTGATGGTAATTGATTCCATTCAAACACTTTCGTCGCCTCATATCGATTCAACTCCCGGAAGTATTTCACAGGTACGGGATTGTGCCGGAGAACTTCAGCGTTTTGCTAAAGAAACAGGTATTCCTGTAATCATCATTGGCCATATTACAAAAGACGGAGCGATTGCAGGACCCAAATTATTGGAACATATCGTTGATGCTGTTTTACAATTCGAAGGAGACCGGAATTATACCTATCGGATACTTCGTACCATTAAAAACCGATTTGGTTCCACAGATGAAATGGGCATTTACGAAATGCAAGCCAGCGGCCTCCGTGAAGTCTCCAATCCTTCCGAATTATTACTTTCTCAAAATGAAGAAAATCTGAGTGGTACTGCTGTTTCAGCAACCATGGAAGGAATGCGTCCCATGCTCATTGAAACCCAGGCTTTAGTAACTACTGCCGTTTATGGAACGCCGCAACGAACAGCGACGGGATTTGATTTGCGCCGACTGAGCATGTTATTGGCTGTTCTTGAGAAACGTATGGGATTTCCTTTTGGTCAAAATGATGTTTTTCTCAATATCGCCGGAGGAATAAAAGTAGACGATCCAGCAATTGATCTTGGAATAGTGGCTGCTTTGATTTCTTCATTGGAAGATATATCTATTCCAAGTGATGTTTGCTTTGCTGGAGAAGTTGGTCTTTCCGGGGAAATCAGGGCTGTAAACCGTATTGATCAAAGAATTCAGGAAGCAGACCGTCTTGGTTTTAAACAAATTTTTATTTCCAAATACAACACCAAAGGGCTCGATCATCAGCGTTATAATATTGATATTTTTACTGTTGGAAAAGTAGAAGAATTGTATCGAGCTGTTTTCGAATAAACTTAATTTTTTAGCTTTTGTTATCTCATTAATGGAAAACAATAATCCCATTATACTCTTCGATGGCGTTTGCAATCTCTGCAATGGAGCAGTGCAATTTGTCATTAAAAATGATAAGAAAAAACTTTTCCGTTTTGCAGCTCTCCAATCTGAGATAGGTATTGAACTTTCAAAAAAGTATAACCTTCCATCCGACACCATGAATACTTTTGTAGCGATTATTAATGATAAAAGCTACACACGGTCAACGGCAGCGTTAGAAGTTACAAAAATGCTGGGAGGCATTTTGTCTTTAGCCTATGTTTTCATTATTGTTCCACCATTGATTCGTGACTCAGTTTATAACTGGATTGCAAAAAACCGCTACTCCTGGTTTGGCAAACAAGAATCCTGCATGATTCCGACTCCTGAGCTTCGGGATCGATTTCTCTAATTCTTAGCTCAAGCTTTTCAGAATACTTGAACTTTCCTTTTATTATAATTATTTTCGCACCTTCTTAGAACTAATGAAGAGTTACTTTCGTATTTGAAATATTCAAACTTTACAACACTAAAAAATATGTCCAGACGAACAGAAATCGCCGAAGTTTTAAAAGCACCAAAATTAAACGAGCAGGTCACCTTAATGGGTTGGGTGAGAGCTTTCCGGTCTAATCGTTTTATTGCTTTGAATGATGGTTCAACTATAAATAATATTCAGGTTGTTGTCGATTTTGAAAATTTTGATGAAGCATTGTTAAAAAAAGTAACCTTCCATTCCTGTATCAAAGTAACTGGGCAGCTGGTTGAATCACTGGGTGCAGGTCAGGCGGTTGAAGTGGAATGCAAAGAAATCGAAATTCTCGGCGAATCAAATCCTGATGAATACGTTCTTCAGCCCAAGCGCCAAACTATGGAATTTTTGAGGGAGCAGGCTCATTTTAGAATACGAACAAACACCTTAAGTTCGGTTTTCAGAATTCGACATGCCATCTCTTTTGCCATTCATAAATATTACAATGAACATGGCTATTATTATATGCATACTCCAATTATAACGGGTAGTGATGCTGAAGGAGCGGGGGAGATGTTTCATGTAACGACGCTAGATGTTGAAAATCCGCCAAAGACAGATGATGGAAAAGTAGACTACAAGCAGGATTTTTTTGAAAAAGAAACCAACTTAACGGTTTCCGGCCAATTGCAAGCGGAGATCGGTGCTTTGGCGCTTGGGAAAGTTTACACCTTTGGCCCTACTTTCAGAGCAGAAAACTCAAATACTTCCCGCCACCTCGCAGAATTTTGGATGATTGAACCGGAAGTTGCTTTCAATGATATTCACGACAATATGGATCTCGCGGAAGATTTTGTTAAATACCTGATCAACTATATTTTAGAAAATTATCCAGACGATTTGGCGATTTTGGATAAACGTATTCAGGATTTAGAGAAGAATATGAAAACCGAACTCCGCCGCCCAATGGGCTTGATCGATACGCTGCGTTTTATCGTTGATAATGATTTTGAACGAATTACTTATTCTGAAGCCATTAACCTTCTAAGAAATTCCAAACCTTTCAAAAAAGGTCGTTTCGAATTTGAGCCAACCTTTGGCAGTGATTTGCAAGCAGAACATGAGCGCTGGCTGGTGGAGAAGAAATTCCAAAAACCGGTTATCGTTCGCGATTATCCCAAAGGATTTAAAGCCTTCTACATGCGATTGAATGATGATAATGAAACCGTTGCCGCAATGGATGTTCTGTTTCCCGGTATCGGAGAAGTCATTGGAGGATCCCAGCGGGAAGAGCGTTATGATGTTTTAAAATCGCGGATGCATGAGATGGGAGTCGAAGAAGAAGAACTTTGGTGGTATCTCGAACTTCGAAAGTTTGGTGGCTGTCCTCACGCTGGCTTTGGCCTTGGATTTGAACGCATGGTTCAATTTATAACCGGCATGGAAAACATCCGTGACGTTATTCCTTTTCCACGTACTCCGGGAAAAGCGGAGTTTTAATCAGCACTTTTTTATAAGAAAAATAAAAACCATTGCTTCATCAGCGATCTTTTTTTAATTCCGGTTGTTATTGAAGCAGTGGTTTTTATTTAATCAAAATACAGCATGCTAGAAGTTCAGAGTCTTACCAAAACATACAATAGCGGGAGTCGTGCCCTGACGGTTTTAGACCATGTAAGTTTTAATATCAAAGCAGGAGAAACCTTTGCAATCGTTGGCCCTTCAGGAAGTGGGAAAACTACATTGTTGGGATTGTGTGCTGGCTTGGACCGGGCTTCCAGCGGTTCCGTCGTTCTCAATGGAATTAAGCTTGATGATCTCAACGAAGATAATCGTGCAGCTATAAGAAACGAGCATGTCGGTTTTATTTTTCAAAACTTTCAACTCATCCCTACACTTACCGCATTGGAAAACGTGATGGTCCCTCTGGAGTTACGTGGTGAAAAAAATGCAGCAAGTCAAGCTTTAGAATTGCTGGAACGAGTTGGGTTGGCTGATCGAAAAAACCACTATCCGAGTCAACTATCAGGAGGAGAGCAACAACGTGTATCGTTAGCTCGTGCTTTTTCAAATCGCCCGAAAATACTCTTCGCAGATGAACCTACCGGAAATCTTGATGATGAAACCAGTCAAAAAGTCGTCGATCTCATCTTTGATTTAAACAAAGCTGCCGGGACTACTTTGGTTTTGGTTACTCACGATCTTGAATTGGCTAACAAAACTCAAAAGATCATTAAGCTAAAAGGTGGGAAAGTTGTATAATTGACTTCATGAAAGTGGTCAAACTGGTTTTTTACAATTCCGCAGTTTTTCTTTTCCTTTTCATTATTTGTGAACTGGGTTTTAAACTTTTAAACCCCGACTACAAATATTATGAACGAACTTATAAAGGGCAGTTTGAAAATTGC
The DNA here is from genome assembly GCA_963793295.1 of uncultured Saprospiraceae bacterium. Classification (GTDB taxonomy): domain Bacteria; phylum Bacteroidota; class Bacteroidia; order Chitinophagales; family Saprospiraceae; genus JAHDHW01. Next base: position 127,339 of record CAWBZX010000015.1, read on the forward strand.
AATGCTAAAAATGATATTGATACCAATTGGGTAAAACTTGATTCCACACTGGGCTGGGTTTGTAAAAGCAAAGAAAATTTAAAGTTTTACCGCCCTGAATTAAACAAAATCCATTATCAAATAAATAAACAGGGTTTCAGAAATCCTGTAGATTTCGACACTCTAAGGCGCTCCAGTTCCAGAAAAAGAATTCTGCTCCTCGGTGACTCTTTTCTATTTAGCATTCTTCAGGAAGAACAAAAAACCATTTCATCCATCCTTCAAAAAAGATTGGATCAGGAATACGAAATATATAATCTGGCCATTCCTGGCTGGGGCTTAGATCAAATGCATTTGGCCTATGAAAAGTATATCGAAACCATCAATCCTTCGCAAGTCATTTTGTTGTATATCGATGATGATGTAGCCAGGCTGGTAGAAGCTTTTTATTGGGGAGCGGGTCCAAAACCTGCTTACAAAATAAAGGATAACGAGTTGGTTGAGAGATCAGTTGGCGAAGGAAAGCTAAGTCCTTTTGAAAGCTTCTTTGTATTCAATTGTCAGATCTTTAATAGAATTTATAAATATTACTGCGAGCAAAAAGCGGAGCCTATTGCAAAGGCCATTATTGAAAAACTATCTGATAAGGAAAAAGAAAAAGGAAGGATTTTGTCGGTCGTTCATTGCCCCAGATATTTTCAATTAAGTGGTAAATACGAATCAAAGCATTTTTATATCGATCCTATTTATAAAGAGAAGTCAATTCCATTTTTTAATCTCCGTGATTCCATGATCAAGTTATCGGAAGGCGAACAAAGAAAATTATTTCATCTCAAAGACGGGCACCCTTCAGAGCAAGGGACTGCATTTATTGCCAACTTTATTGGGGAAAATGTTATTAAATGATTCATGAAAAAAATCAGGCCGGATCACTTGATTGGGTGATTCGGCCTGGTATTAACAACTCTAACTTAATTATTTATAATCTCATGTTATATTTAAACTTTGGTTTTTTACTATTTTTTTTTAAGAAAAAAGAAGCCAAGCTTTTAGTATTTTAGTTTTTAATCTTTTCAACTTTTGCTTTGCTAAAATCAAAAGCTTGGCTCACTATTCTAATCTCATGAATTTACTTAACTATTATTTTTCCGGTGCTAACCAGCTGCCCTGTCTTTTCAATCTTATAAACATACATACCGGATGGCAGGTTTTTTCTATAAAACTGAAACTGAGCAGAATCAAAATGATCGCTACGCACCAGTTTTCCTGCTAAATCAAAAACACTGAAATACAGTTGATTTATTTGCAGGCCTTCGATTTCAAAAATCACATAATCCACAAAAGGATTAGGATATACTTTTACATTTACGCCCGGCAAAAACACCTCGCCGGTATTTACAGTTATAAATTCAGTCCAAAAATCACCTGCTACCAAATGGCAGACGCTATCGGTGCTTTCGGGAGCATCGTAATCAAAATAGATAGCAGCATCATTTTTAATTGCAGTGCCAATCGGATTGTCAGGTCTCTGGGATATTCGGTATTTGACAAACCCATTGGATGCAGTAAAATTGGTACTGCTATCCGCTAAATCTATGTTGTTAAAGGTGAACTTCAAGATACCATCGCCATAGACTTCAAAATCGTAGTCATGGCTGCTCGCACCCGGACGCACCGTTTGTGGGTCCAGAAAAGGCGATATAGTATCCCGAATTACCACCCTGATTGCCGTGTCTATTCCAGTATTCTGGAACTTAATGTGGTATTTCAAATCGGTATCTGTGACAATTTTCAAACTGTCACCGTAGCCTTTGGGATAGCCTCTTTTCAGTTGAGGATTTGTAGCTGCCAAGTCAAGGTTTTCCTGACATTCTACTGATCGAAAATGATCTTTGTCATCTTCTGGAAGTTGGGTATAAAACCCTGTCGTAAAATCGGTGCCGCCACCATCCACGCAGCCTTCGACTGCGATGGTTGGGCGACTATTTCCGGGATGGCCTTCTGCCTGATATGGCGACGGTACAACTAATCGGTAAGTGGTACCATCAGCAGGATATGCTAATAATTTGTTCTCATTTGGTTCAAGAGGGCCAATGGGTTGTTCTTGAATGCCTATTATTACATCTTCAATAACTATGTAGTTAAGAGAAGTGTTAACGGGTCCTGTTCCTACGTTTTTGATTTCAAAGCGAACGGAATCACCATCGCAATAGCCATTTACTGCGATACTTGATCCATCCCAACCGGTAGTGGGAAGACAAATATTATCGGGGGTGATACTGGCTTTAATAACATGCGCCTGGCTTAATTTTGCATTGCAATCAACTTCAAAGCGAATCCAGGAAGTTTTACATTGTCCAATGTCAATATTTCCAATGTCAAAAGTGTATAAACTATCTTCCTGAGTGAAGATGCCCAGTTCGCTATCAATGTAAGTCAGGTCATCATCAATAATTAAACTGAGTTTGACATTTTCGGCAGCTAAAGTACCGTGGTTACAGTAGATAATTTGAAAAAGAGAAGTATTACAAACTTCTAAAAACGGTGTTGAGATATCTACTTCGAGATCTGTACAGATAATATTTTTTTCAACAGGAAAATTTCGGAATATCGTATCATAGGGTTGAGTGAAGTTTACCGTATAACTTTCCACACAAGGCACCCAATATTCGTTGGGTCGCACCAGAGAAACGTTATATTGAAAAGTGTCCGCAGGGATGTCATAATTCCCTTCGGCATCCGTACTTCCGTAGTAAGTTTCCGGGCCAACTGCTTTTACTATCCAATTCCGAATGCCTTCTTCATTTCCATCAAACTGGCAATCATCCTGAAGGTCATAAAAAACATTGCCTCGAATATGGTTGGTAAAAGCATTTCCACCGCTATCGGTTTTTATAAGTATTACATCAGGGCCCGCAAAAGAGGTAAAATCCTGAAAAGTAAAACCGGCAATTACAAACCCTCCATGTACGGTTTCAATTACACTGTAGCCAAAATCCAAAGCAATGCTCTTGCCATGTAATTTGGTCCATTGTTCGATTCCGTTTGCATTTGTTTTTACAAGAGCAATCTGTGGATCAATCAGGTTTTTTTCGGCAGTACCTGTTAAAACAAAACCACCATCTCGTGTTTGTTTTACAGACCTGGCTTCTTCAAAATCATTATCATCACCAAACTCTCTTACCCAAAGTTGACCAACTGAGTTTCCTAGATCCTGGATTTTTGCAATATAAAAGTTTCCTCCATTACTATATCGTCCCGCCCACACATAATTATCGTCATTTGTTTTGATTATTGAATAAGCCAGATCAGCTGATGAGCCACCATACATTTGATCCCACTTAATAATTTGATCTGTTCCAATTTTAAAAATCCAAACGTCTCTTTCATCAAGTTCTCCAGTAGAACCTGCGATGATATAGCCGCCATCAGGAGACTGAACGATACTTCTTCCTTCATCGTCTTTTTGCTGACTGCCATAATGATTTTCCCATTCCACAAACCCATCAGCATCTGTTTTGGCCACATATACATCATCATTTCCTAAGGCTCCGACAAAGGTAGTACCTGTGATAACATAACCCCCGTCCGAAGTAGCTGCGACTCCATAACCTTCATCATCCGCATTATCACCATAAAATCGCTCCCATTGCTTGACGCCAAGCGAATCTATTTTCATTAACAGAACATCTCTTTCACCAAAATCACCTCCTAAATTAGTTGTTCCTACTATAATAAAACCGCCATCGTGAGCAGCTATAATACCATGACCAAATTCATCAGTCAAGTCGGGGCCGTCAAGCGGAATGTTCTTGGTCCAAAGTAAGGTGCCATCAACATCTGTGCGAACTACGTATATATCAGAATTTGGGAGCTCAGAATTTGTATTTCCAACTATTATATAGCCCTGATCTTTAATTTCCAGCACTGTTGAAGCTTCATCGTCACCACCTCCGCCATGATAATATTCCCAACCTTGCCATCCCTGGGCAAATGAAACATACGAACAAAAAAACCCAAACACTACCATACACAACCGGATCGCGGCTGGCAGGTAGCTGTTTTTGGGTTTTATTATATTCGTTAATCTCATGAAAATTTTCTTTGTGTAATTCATAATCTATTACGTTACAAAAATGATGTAGTTTTTCGCTAAAAACAAAGACAAAAAAAATGATTTGTTGAACAACTTTTTAAATAAAATTTTATATTAGGAATGATTTTTTGAATAAAACCCTTTATTTTCAGTACTTTTAATTCAAATAAAATTGTTTTAAAAGGTTAAATTGTTGATTATATTAATTTAATTTTAAATGGAAAAAAGTCTATTAATCCTGATTTTACGCGCTTGCTCAAAAAAAGAGTTCCGGGAATTAAGAAAATGGCTCGACTCTCCCATGCACAATCAACGACCGGATGTGGTTCGTCTCTTTAATTATTTGCTTGAAGATAACCATTTGTATAACGGCAATGCTTTAAAAAAAAAGATCGTCTATCGATGGGTTTTTGGAAAAGAAAAATTTGATGATGCAAAATTGCGACAAACTATTTTTTTTACTTTTAAATGTGTAGAAGAATACCTGATCTATCAAGAGTTACACTTAGATGAAGTAAGGGCCCATACCGCCTTGGCGAACGTCTACCGCAAAAGAAAACTACCTAAATTGTTTCAAAAAAATATGCGTGTAACCCAAAAACTACAACATAATCAGCATTATAGGAATGGTGATTTTTTACACAATGAATACCAGATTCGCCAAGCGGATTACAGGTATCTGAGCGGGCAAAAACGAACAGTTCCACTCAATCTGCAGGAAATGTCAAATGCATTAGATTCTACATACCTAGCCGATAAACTACGCCAAAGCTGCCTGATGCTTGCACATCAATCTGTTTTTACTACGGAATACGAAATTGGTATGTTAGACGAAGTGCTGCAATATGTTGAAACCAAAGATTTTTTGACCATTCCGGCAATTGCCATTTATTACTACAGCTATAAGGCGATAACCGAACAAGAAGACGAAACTTATTTTAGAAACTTAAGGAACGAAATCACAGAAAATGGGCACCTTTTCCCTAAATCTGAAATCCGGGACATATACCTTTTAGCTATCAATTATTGTATTCGACGTATCAATGAAGGAAAAGATGAATACATCCGCGAATCCTTTGAGCTTTATCGAAAAGGGCTGGAACAAAGAATACTTCTGGATGAAGGCGTACTTTCGCGACATACTTTTACAAATGTTGTGACTAATGGTACCATGCTCAAAGAATTTGAGTGGACAGAAAATTTCATCAATGAATACAAATCTTATCTAGAAGATCAATATCGGGACAATAATGTCCATTATAGTTTGGCCCGTTTACATTTTGAGAAAGGTGATTATGCAACCTCAATGAAGCTATTCAGCCAAATGGAATATGATGATATTTTCATGAATCTGAATGCAAAATTGATGCAATTTAAAATGTTCTATGAGCAGGATGAATTGGATGTATTGGAATCTTTGCTGGAAAGTATGCGCAACTATTTAGTTCGTAAAAAAGTGATCGGTTATCATAGATCAAATTATAAAAACATCATACGATATACCAAAAAGTTATTGAAGATCAATCCATACAGTGAAATTCAAAAAAGAAAATTACAAAAGGAAATAGAAGAAGCCAATCCTTTAGCTGAACGAAAGTGGTTGTTAAAACAATTGAAGAATTTGTAACTGATCGATGTAAAACACCGTTAAGGTAAGCGTGCGAAAAATAATGCAGTAGGTTTGGCTCTTTTGCCACCTACTGCATCGTCTAATGTGCGATTAGCTTCCCGCCAAAAATTAATTCTTTATTACTTTTTATATTATAGAAGTAAATACCTGATTGTAAGCCATTTCGATAGAACAGGAATCGGTTTCCATCAAAACTTTCTTCTCTCACTAACTTTCCATTCACATCAAAAAGGCTGAATATTGAACCTGTCAAGATTTCATTTTCAATATATAAAATCTCAAAATTTGTTGCATCCACAAACGGATTAGGAAAAACATTGACTTTGACTTCCGGCACGTATATTTCAATCGATCCGGTAATTATTTCAATAAAATCTTCCCCAATTTTATGCATGGTTTCATTTGTGATCACTGGCGCATTATAATCAAAATAGATTGCTGCGCTGTTGTAAATCTCAGTACCGATTTCATTATTTGGTTTTTGGGATATTCTAAATTTTACAAAACCATGGGATTCTAATTCATTAGTAGTGCTATCTGGCAGATTAATATTTTCAAAAGTAAATTTTACAATGCCGTTGCCATAAATTTCTATATCGTACTGGTGACTACTTGAACCCGCTTTCAACATTTTTAGGTCCAAAAATTCGGAAATCGTATCTCTGATGACCACTCTAAATGCAGTATCGGAACCGGTATTTTGAAAACGAATGTGATATTCTAAATCCGTGCTGTCCGTAATGAAATGTTCTTCGCGATATCCTTTTGGAAATCCTCGCTTATCATTCGGGTCCCAGCTTCCTACGTTTTCCTGACAATCAATGGAAACAAATGGATTTCCGTCATTTTCACTGTACTGTGTGAAATAACCCAAGCTCCACTCACTATTATCAACCAGCCCACATCCTTCTACCGTCGCACTTGGGAAATTGTAACCCGGATGCCCTGGCTCCTGATCTGCTTCTAAGCGAATTGTTGTTCCCCCAACCGGTACTGTTATCATTAATGAATCACCTGCTGCAAGTACCTCAATATCTTCGGGACCATTAAACAACATAACATCATCTTCTATGACGATATATTCTAGCGAAGGATCCGTTGCATTTGCACCTACATTTTTTATAGTAAAAGCAACACTATCTTCTTCACAACTGGCGTCTAATTCGATACTCGCCCCTGACCATCCAGGATCTGGTGTAAGGCATATAGAGTCTGGATAAATATGTGCTTCAACACAGTGGGTTTGCCCCAGTATGGTAGAATCACATTCAACTGTTGTATAAATAAGCACCTGTCCGCATTCTCCAACATCAATATCTCCAACATCGAATGAATAAGTATTACCAACTTGTGGCGTATTAAATGGAGGCACAGTATTATTGACAATCAAATATTGATCAAGGGTTACTTCAATTTGAGCGTTTTCGGCAAGTAATGTTCCATCATTGCAATAATTTACAGTATAAATATTGTCAAAACACCGCCTCAAAAAAGGAGTTGAAATATCGACTTCCAGCAATGGGCAATCAATGATCCCTTTTACAAGAAAATCTACAGATGTTGTATCATAAGTGCCACCAAATGAAAGCGGAATATTGAAATCACAACTTTCCCAATATTCATTAATAGGGATCACATTGAGTGTATAATCACCAGCCTCAACAGGGATTAGATAATTTCCATTTTCATCGGAAAAGCCATAAAAGATCTGTTCTCCAGCAACCTCTATGAGCCAATCATTCAATCCGTAATCACCACCGGAAAACATACAATTTTCATCTAAATCATTATAGACATTTCCTTGCACAAAATTAGTGTAAACATTTCCCAAACTATCAGTATGGATAAGATATACATCTTGTAATCCGTTACCGAAGCTTCGTGTATATCCAGTAAGTGCAAGCCCGCCATCATCTATCGCGCAAACTGAAAAGGCACGATCATCCTCCAGAGCACCACCATAAGTTTTTGTCCAAACGATATTTCCGTTTTCATCGGTTTTGATCAATTTAGCGTCGCCATCAAAAGATCCGGCAATTGCAAGTCCTCCATCTGCTGTATGTGTCAAAGAACTCCCAGAAATAATACTCATATCGGCCATTTCTTTTACCCAATCCTGAGTACCATTATCATCTACTTTGATAAGATAGGTTGAAAAGTCCAGGTAAGCGGTTACCAAAAAACCACTTTCGTTGGCAAGGATTACAGAAGCTCCCGCAACATATTCAGATTGTCCAAAAGAGGTAGACCATTCTTCAACTCCATTTTCATCTGTTTTGATCAGGTAGGCTTCTTTGATATTGTTTCCATCAGAACCGATATATCCGGCAATTACAAACCCATTGTCGGTTGTTTCAACTATTGAATACCCATTGTCACGATCTACTCCTCCGTAAGTTTTTGTCCATAAAGTATCTCCGGATTCATTCGTTTTTATCAAATAAATATCACGCCCCCCGTTGCCAAAACTTTCTGTTTCACCGATAATAGCGTATCCACCTTCAGAAGTTTCAATTACAGAATAACCGAAATCTTTTCCAGCTCCACCAAATGTTTTATGCCACAGTTGATTTCCCTGGTAATCAATTTTTAATAAAAAAACATTTTCTTCTTCATTCCCTGTTGGATCATTGTTATATCCAGCGATCACAAAATCTCCTTCATCTGTTTCGATTATTGATAATCCATATTCGCGCAATTCATCTGTTCCAAAAGAATTGGTCCAAAGTGTATCTCCATCCACATCCGTTCTTACAACATATACCACCTCGACAGGACTTGCATAACTAGTCGAATAACCACAGGCAATAAGTCCTCCATTTGAAGTCGTCAAAACGGCATTTCCTATGTCAATATTTGAACCTCCATAGGCATTCTCCCAGCCTTGTGCACGTATGCAGCAAACCGATAAGAAGAAACAAATACCAACTAATAATCTCTTGCACATAGTTATAGGAGGTTTTACAATATCAAATATCTAAACTCTTTTTCGAATTAACAATTACAAAAAAAGGCTTTTGTCAAAAGGATAACAATAATAAACTCCTTAATAATTCATATTTTTAAGGAAAAATAGAATTCATTTGCCAAACGAATATATTTTATTATAATGAATAATAGTGTCCTTCTTCAGGTTTTTCAAAGTCTTTCTCCCTCAGAAATACGTGAATTGGAGCGTTTTGTCCGATCTCCTTATATAAATAGACGAGACGAAGTTAGCCGATTATGTGATTTTATTACTAAAAACATTAGCATTTCGGAAGGTGCGGTAAAGCGGGAAAAAGCATGGAAATATGTATTTCCAAACATAGAATACGATGACAAAGAGATGCGTTATTCGATGTCTTTTTTATTAAAAGTCATTAGACAGTTTTTGGTCTATCAGGAAGTCAATAATGATAAGGTGCAATCACAAGTTTTATTATGCAGGTCATTGCGACATCGCGGGTTGGACAAGCTTTTTGAAAAAGAGATCAAAAAAACGATAGCATGGCAGGAAGAACAGCCCTACCGAAATACCCTGTACCATTACAATAACTATCAGATTCAGTTTGAACGTTATGAATATATCTCCCGACATCGTCGAAGCGGGGATATGCCCTTGCAATTACTTTCAGATGAGTTGACTTATTTTTATATCGCAGATATTTTAAGGCAAAGCAGTACCATTCTCACCCATCAGACAGTTTCAAGCCGCAATTATGATCTGAAATTACTCAACGAAGTATTAAATCATGTCGAAGAAAATGATTACTCCTTCGCTCCTGCTATTTTAATCTATTATCACAGTTTCAAAGCATTAAGCAATCTCGATAACGAACACCATTTCCAGGAACTTAAACAGCTGCTATACAAAAACTGGAATCTTTTTCCACTGGTGGAATGCCGCGATTTATATATTTTGGCTATCAATTATTGCATCAAACGCCTTAACAAAGGTGATCGGGAATATATTCGTGAAGGGTTTGATTTGTATAAATCTGGTTTGAAAAATGAAGTTTTTCTGGAAGACGGGTATTTATCAGGATTTACGTATAAAAATATTTCTCGCTTAGGCCTTGCCTTAAATGAGTTTGAGTGGATTGAAAAATTTTTAAAGCGGTACAAAAAATTACTTCATCCAAAGACCCGGGAGAATACCTATCTGTATAATCTTGCTTTTTTTTATTTCCAAAAACCGGATTATGATAATGCAATGCAACTCTTGCAAAAAGTTGACTTTAATGATGTTTTAAACAACCTGGATGCGCGCAGAATGCTCCTTCGAATCTATTATGAACTCGGAGAATATGATCCCCTCGATTCTTTACTGGATAGCTTTAAAACCTATATCTCCCGTCAAAAAGATATTGGTTACCACAAAGATAATTACCTCAATCTTATCCGCTTTGTAAAAAAAATGATTCGAAGCAATTTAACTGATCAGAAAACAAGAGCCGCTTTAATTGAAGAAATCAAGAATACACCAGCTTTTTCGGAGCGATCCTGGCTATTAAAGCAACTTGAAAAATGATCCGATATCACTTTCAACCAAAAAAACCTTCTCCAAAAGGAAAAGGTTTTTTAAATTTTTATTACTGGTCGATTTCCACAAAATTCCTTAACTCGAGCTTTTTAAATTAGCGTTCAGGTATTCCCTATTCATTCTTGAAATATTCAAAACTGATATTTCTTTTGGGCATTCTGCTTCGCATGCATAGGCATTTGAACACATTCCAAAACCTTCTTCATCCATCTGGTTTATCATTGACAAGACTCTTCTTTGACGTTCTACCTGCCCTTGGGGTAGATATGCAAGATGAGAAACTTTGGCAGAAGTAAACAACATCGCCGAGGCATTGGGGCACGCTGCAACACAAGCACCACAACCAATACAAGCTGCGGAATCGAACGCATGGGCAGCAATAGTTTTTTCAATGGAAATATCATTAGCATCTGGTGCCTGACCGGTACTAACTGAAACATAACCACCCGATTCAATAATACGATCAAAAGCAGACCGATCAACAACTAAGTCTTTGATAACTGGAAATGCTTTGGCTCGGAAAGGTTCAACTACTATCGTTTGACCATCTTTAAAATGACGCATATGCAACTGACATGTTGTAGTGCCTTGTTGTGGCCCGTGAGGGCGACCATTGATCACCATGCTACATGCACCACAAATCCCTTCTCTACAATCATGTTCGAAAGCTACCGGCATTTCTTTCTTTGCAATCAATTGCTCATTTAGTACATCCAGCATTTCCAGAAAAGACATATGTTCGCTGGCCTCCAACTGGTGAGTTTCAAACCTTCCTTTATCCGTTTTGCCATTTTGGCGCCACACTTTTAATGTTAATTTCATTGTGATCTATTTATTTTTTTAGCAAAAAGGCCAATTTATTTTATATAAAACAAATCGGTGCTAGATTGTTTATTTGTAACTCCTGGTTTTCAATTCTACCTCTTCAAAAATCAATTCTTCTTTGTGTAATTGAGGTTCTTTTGTAATATCCGCCCATTCCCATGCAGCAACGTAAGCGAAATCTTCATCATTTCGAACAGCTTCCCCTTCTTTAGTTTGAAACTCTTCTCTAAAATGTCCCCCGCAAGATTCATTCCTATCGGCTGCATCAACGATCATTAATTCTCCGAGCTCTATGAAATCAGCAACTCTCAAGGCTTTTTCCAATTCTGGATTGAATTCATCCTGTGTGCCCGGAATAAAAACATCACGGTAAAATTCTTCTCTAAGTTCCTTTACCATTTGTCTGGCTTTTTGAAGTCCTTCTGCGGTGCGTGACATGCCACAATAATCCCACATAATTTTTCCAAGTCGTTTGTGAAATTGTTCAACAGATTGATTGCCATTGGTATTCAGTAAACTTTGAATCCGTTCACGTGTAGCAGTTTCAGCTGCTTCAAATTCAGGTAAAGCGGAGTCAATCTTTGGGGTACGAATTTCTTTTGAAAGAAAATCACCAATGGTATAAGCTATTACAAAGTAACCATCTGCCAAACCTTGCATCAAAGCTGATGCACCGAGACGGTTAGCTCCGTGATCAGAAAAGTTGCATTCTCCTAATGCAAACAATCCGGGAATATTAGTTTCAAGATTGTAGTCCACCCACAAACCACCCATGGTATAATGAACCGCAGGATATATCATCATTGGCATCTTATAGGGATCAACACCGGTAATTTTTTCGTACATCTCGAATAAATTTCCATATTTCTCTTCGATGATCTTTTCCCCCAACTCGACAATCATTGCATCACTAGGATTCGTTATCCCTTTTGTATGGGCTTCTGAACTTCCATATTTCTTTATCGCAGCAGCAAAATCTAAATATACTGCAAGACCAGATTGATTGACACCAAATCCATCGTCACATACTTTTTTAGCAGCCCTTGATGCCACATCCCTTGGTACAAGATTTCCGAAAGCAGGGTAGCGTCTTTCCAAAAAATAATCGCGCTCCGCTTCGGGAATATCCAGCGGTGTTTTGTTTCCCTGCCTTATGGCTTCTACATCTTCTTTTTTAGCAGGTACCCAAACTCTACCGTCATTTCGAAGCGATTCGGACATCAATGTCAATTTAGATTGATAATCTCCTGAAACCGGAATGCACGTCGGGTGAATTTGGGTAAAACATGGATTTGCCATCAATGCCCCTTTACGAACAGCTCTCCAGGCAGCCGTTACATTACATCCCATTGCATTAGTCGAAAGATAAAATACGTTTCCATAACCGCCCGAAGCCAGAACAACACAATGAGCAGCGAAGCGCTCTAATTTTCCGGTGAGGAGATTACGTGCAATTATACCACGAGCTTTACCATCGACAATCACTACGTCCAGCATTTCATGACGATTGTACATTTTTACACTACCCAAAGAAATCTGTCTGGATAAAGCCTGGTAAGCTCCTATCAACAATTGCTGGCCTGTTTGTCCACGAGCATAAAAAGTACGCGAAACCTGTACTCCACCAAAAGAACGATTAGCCAATGCCCCTCCATACTCCCTGGCAAATGGAACACCTTGCGCTACACATTGATCAATAATATTATTGCTTATTTCAGCTAAGCGATAAACGTTAGCTTCACGGGACCTGTAATCTCCGCCTTTGATCGTATCATAAAACAAACGATAGACACTATCTCCATCATTCATATAATTTTTTGCGGCATTAATTCCTCCCTGAGCAGAAATACTATGTGCTCGTCGCGGACTATCATGGAACGTAAAACATTTTACATTATATCCCAATTCCCCTAAATTGGCTGCAGCAGATGCACCTGCGAGACCAGTTCCTACTACTATAATCTCAATCCGCCTTTTATTATTAGGAGCTACCAACGGCATTGTCCCGCTGTATTTCGACCATTTTTCTGCAAGAGGGCCAGGAGGTATTTTACTATCGAGTTTCATATATTGGAATTGAAAATTATTTAAAGAAATAGAAATAAACCGGAATGATTGCAAAGCCCAAAGGCACAACAATCGCATATATAATTCCGATAACCTTTATTAAATTTGAAAACCTTACGTGGCCTAATCCGAGGGTTTGAAACGAAGATTGAAATCCCTGAATAAGGTGGAAACCTACAATTAACATAGAAAAAACATAAAACAATACATACCACCACTGGCTGAAAGCAATTGCAACAGGCGAATAAAGATCTTTGACCATTTTTTCATGACCATTAAGCTCTAGTGGAATCATCTCCACTGCACCGATTTTCATCTGAAACCAAAACTGCCACATGTGAATAACTAAAAAAATAAAAATAATGATACCCAACCAAGCCATATTACGTGAAGCGAATGTTGAAGTTGATCCGCTTTTGACCGCATAACGATCATTACGTGCAGCTCGGTTTTTTCTCCAAATTAATATCCCCTGAATAGCATGCAACAAAATAAAAAAGTATAACCCGTATGAAACTGTTTTTATCAGAGGATTGGTGGTCATGAAGTGGGCGTAAAGATTGAATGCTTCCCCTCCGTCATGATACAATAACTGAAGATTGCCAGCGAGATGGACCATTAAAAAAAGGATCAGAAACAAACCCGTAAGGCTCATCACCAATTTTTGACCAATTGAAGAAGCAAGAAAACTACTTAACCAACTCATAATTTTTCGTTTAATTTATACTTGCAAATCTATCTATTTTAAATCAACTTACCCAATGGAAGTTCATACTCAAAAAGGGAAATTTTTTATTTAGAATAATTCTAAAAACGAAGAAACACCTAAAAAAACTTGAATTTAAATATACTGCCTTTAAACAACTTAAAAATCAAATACTATTTCTTTACTTTCCTGTACCTTTGCAATAATGATTAAAATCCATTTTTTTAAATAAATGGATTTGTAAATATGCAACTAAATGCAAAAAGAATTAAACGTAAGCTTCGAGTACTTTCTCGAAAAATTTCCGGAAATCGAATTACCCATTACCTTGTCTGATGACTCAGCAATCGAATTCAGTAAGCAAAATAATCCTCTTCCTGCACCGATGATCGCACAGTTTATTGATGCAGAGCAAGATGAATTTACAGAATACATCGCTTGCGTTCGTATACCAAACACCTTTGATTTCCATGCAATTATTTACTGGAAAGCTACTTTAATGAGCTATCAATACGTTTTGGCAACTTACACCAAAAAAGGAATACTGATTGACAAAGCGGTTATCGCTGGAACTTATTCGGATGGCAAGTCGTTAACAAAATCTGTGGCAACTATTGAAGAAGATTGGATTATTTATATTGTATCGGGACAGACTGCCGCAGATGCTCCAACCTATGACCCTTCCACCAGCAATGCTTTTGATCTTGAATTACTCGCCACTGGTGAAATAATCACCTCATAGAATTATTAAACAGGCGTACTCACGTCTTTCAAAAAAAATATTAACCAAATTTCATGGTAAGAAAAAAGAAATCGAGGAAGAAAGGTAAAAAATTATCTACCGGACAACTCAAACACGAATTATTAAAATTATTTAAAAGGTCTTCAAGAAAAAGACTTAACGCAAAACAAATTATCAAAGCTCTTAAAATTGAAAATAATCGCGATTCAGTTCAGGACGCGCTCAACAAGCTAATCGAAGAAAACAAAATCATCTCCGTTGGAGATTTCAAATACCGCATAAACGTAAAAACTGCCTACGAAAACAATGTAGCCAAAATCCATGAAGGTATTGTAGATATGACCCGCACTGGAGCTGCTTATATAGTCTGTGATGACCTTGAAGATGACGTTTATGTTCCAGCCAAAAACGTAAATAGCGCCTTAAATGGCGACAAAGTACAAGTCTCCGTTTTTACTCCCTATGGTCGACGTAAACCTGAAGGCGAAATCACCAAGGTACTGGAAAGGTCTACCGAATATTTTATCGGAACACTTCGTTTGTCGCGAAAGTATGCTATTGTCATTCCTGACAAACTCAATATGCCTGTTGACATCTATGTTGAACTCGATGATACAAAAGGTGCTAAAGAAGGAGAAAAAGTTGTGGTCAAAATAACCAAATGGCCGACCCGAAAAAATTTCAGTCCGATTGGTATCGTAACCTCTGTATTGGGAGAAGCAGGTAGCCACGACATTGAAATGAAAGCCATTCTTATAAACAATGGTTTCAATCTGGAATTCCCAAAAGAAGTCTTGGAAGAATCGGAGGCATTACCAACTAATTTGTCCAAAACTGAAGTTGCACTACGCAAGGATATGCGTAACATTACTACTTTCACTATTGATCCCGATACCGCAAAAGATTTTGACGATGCCCTATCCATCCAAAATCTTGAGAACGGCAACTGTGAAGTCGGTGTTCATATCGCTGATGTGACTCATTTTGTAAAAGCAGGGACTGCGCTTGACAAAGAAGCTTATAGCCGTTCGACTTCAGTTTACCTGGTAGATCGGGTTTTACCCATGCTTCCTGAAAAAATCTCCAATGAATTGTGCTCATTGAGGCCCAATGAAGATAAATATACCTTTTCTGCGGTTTTCGTTTTTGATAAAAATGATAAAATCATCGAACGTTGGTTTGGTAAAACTTTGACCCACTCCAATCGTCGGTTTGCTTATGAAGAAGCTCAGGGAATACTGGAAAAAGGCGAAGGAGAATTTGCTGATGAGCTAAAACAACTCAATCGCCTGGCCAAAGTACTGCGAAAGCAAAAATTTAAAAATGGAGCTATTGCGTTCGAATCTGACGAGATAAAATTTCAATTGGATGAACTTGGAGCGCCAATCGGTATTTCCGTGAAAGAAAGAAAGGAAGCGCACATGCTTATCGAAGATTTTATGCTTCTCGCTAATCGTGAAGTCGCTACCTATATTTCAAAAAAAGGGAAAGGACATGAAATTCCTTTTGTTTATCGTGTTCACGATTTACCAAATATGGATAAAGTCGCTGATCTTGCCCGGTTTGCAAAAGAACTTGGATTTGAAATTAAAATGGATACTCCCCGGCAAATTGCCGATTCTTACAATAGTCTCGCAAAAGCAGCACGTCATAACGAAGCACTCCAAATGCTCGAACCAATCGCTATCCGCACCATGGCAAAAGCAGCCTACACGGCAGATAATATTGGTCATTATGGATTAGCTTTCGAATATTATACCCACTTCACTTCTCCTATTCGACGGTATTCGGATGTTCTTTCGCATCGAATCCTTGAAAAAAATCTTGATGATATTTACCGTTTTAAGAAAGATATGTTAGAAGAACAATGCAAACATATTTCGATACAAGAGCGCAACGCAATGTCTGCTGAACGCGAATCATTGAAATACAAGCAGGTTGAGTATATAGAAAAACATATCGGTGAAGAATTCGATGGTTATATTTCCGGAATCATTGATCGTGGGTTTTTCGTGGAATTACACGATAATAAATGTGAAGGCATGGTTGGTTTTGATACCCTTGATGATGCTTACGAATTAGATAGTAGCCGATTGAAAGCTACCGGTATCCGAACAAAAAACGTATATAAAATGGGTGATCATGTCAGGGTAGTGATATTAAGCACCAATATTTCAAAACGTCAAATCGAAATGAAAATCGTGGATGAGGATTGATAAAGATGTGTGGATGACTTTATTTTTCTCGCTCCTTAACACTGACTACTCGCTCCTGGAGAATTGCGAATATGCTGATTTTCTATCCACATCGCCCACTAACTTTCTAACCCTTTAGTTCTCTATCCTTTTCTTACTGCGATTTCTATTCCATCATATTTTAAAAAATACTTTTCATGATCATTTGAAAAATACAATTCAAATGGAAAGGCCTTGGCTGGAAGGTTTGTTGGAAGCCAGTTTTTTGATTTTTGATCGACGATAATAAACAAACCATGCTCATCTCCAGCAGCGCAGAAATTTTCTAAATCTCCACTGTATTGATTAATCGCTGCTTGCAAATTTAGTTTTTGGAAAGCCTGGCGAATATTATTTACAGGCAATCCAACCTCGCTTAATTCAAGCAACTTTTTATTTGAGAAATCTTCGTCTGTTTTGACATCCAAATTACGGCGATCGATGAATTCAACAATATTCTGATCTGCATCGAAGAAATAAAAAGCTTTTGCGTTCCAATTTGGAAAATCGACAATGTTTTCACCTTTATATTTTAAAAGCGATGCACGTTTTTGTACCCAATCCAAAGCTTTCATTATTCGAAACGGAGGAATATTAAAAGCAAAATGGTAATAACACTGGTCTAAAGATTTTTTGAACACAAGTATTGAACTTCCCACCTTTATGGAAAAGAAGTCGTCTTTTTTCTCTACCAAATCCAGTCCGAGCGTTTCCACATAGAAATGGAATTGCTGAGAAAAATTTTTGCTTTGCAGGATTAATTGTTCAACTTTCATAATCGATTTAATGACAACAAACTAGTACCTTTTTAACATAAAAAGACCCAACTATTAAAGTTGAGTCTTTTCAATTTTTGTTTTAAAGCAATTAGAATATTATTAAATAATCTACTTTTTCTTAAAGAAATTACTCAGCATATTCATGCCCATACCGGCAATATCATCCATAACACTTCCATCGCCATCCTGATCAATAAATTTCGATATCATGCTCATTTCAGCGCTTTGATTCGAAGTACTTTTAACAGAATTTCCTAAAAAAGAAGTAAGATCGGAAACTTCAAATCCTTGCTCTTTTTTAGCTTTCCCTAATGAGCCCATCACGATTGGAGCCAGCATAGTCATCAAGCTTCCGGTTTTACTGCTATCAAGGCCACTCATTTTACTAATCATATCAATCGCACCTGATTGTTTTTCACCTAACACATGTTTCAAGATGCCCGCGCCATTTGCTGCCCGTGATTGCTGAGGCTGAGGATTGCCGCCGAACATATCCATCATATTATCAAGGAGTCCACCATCGTGGTCTTTGTCCAACGCATTTGCCAGAGAAGCGGCACCATCAGGGGTAGAAGCATTTTTTGACATCGCTCCCATCAATGTTGAAAATATACCTGTTGCTGCTTTAGACGTTTGTTCTTTATCAACGCCGCCCAATTGACTACTCAGCGTATCAAGAAGACCTTCAGAAAGTTGGCCCTGAAGTAAATCCATTAAATTTGCCATGATTAATTTGTTTTTTTTGGTTAAAATTTATTTGAGTTTCCTTTCAGTTTTAAACTGTTTTTTCAAGAAAAGGATACTCCTTAGTTAACTTTTTATCGCAGCTGTAAAATAGTACAAATCTATTCAAATACAAAATTTCAGTTGATGCTAAATAAACCGTTTTAAAACATTAATTAACAAATTTTCGTAATTTTCACCCTAAATTACTTTGTAATAAAATAAAGACCATTTGTCTCAGACTAAAAAAGATACTACTTCACAACTTTCCGGTTCCAATCAAAACAGTAATATACTGCTGGAAGCCGGAATTTATGTTTTGGATTTTTTCAATCAGTATGGGGAAAGCGGGCTGACTTATCACAACTATCAGCATACCGTTAACATTGTCGGTCTCGTTGAACAAATCGGCAAATCTACAGATGGGAATCTTACCTTTTCGAAAGAGGACATTGAAATTGCACAGCTAGCCGCATGGTTTTATAATATCGGATTTTTAAAAAATTACGACCACCCTAAGGAACAAAGTATTGAATACGCCAAATCATTTCTGGAGAACAATGATTTTCCTGCCAATAGAATTGAAAGAGTTGTCAATTGCATAAACGTTACAAAATCTGGTGGTAGTCCAACCACAGATGAACAGCGACTCTTTTTTGATGCATTAAATGCACATCAAACTTGTGATAATTTTTTTGAGCAAAGCCCGCTACTGCGTTTAGAATGGGAGCTCATTCAAAACAGATACCTTTCGAATTTTGACTGGAACCAGATTCAATTGCAATATTTGCTTCAGGCTCGTTTTTTCACGCCGTTTGCAAAAATCAATTTTGAACCAATTGTTGCGCAAAATATTTTATCACAAAAAGCAAAAGTTGAGAAAAGCAAACTGACAGGTTCTGCGCCAGTTGAAGAAGATGGTACACTCCGTAAATTCCAGGGGCTAGAAAGAAGACTCCCTGCTAGTGCCATACAAACTTTTTTTAGAACGAATTACCGGAATCACATTAATTTAAGTTCGATCGCTGATAACAAAGCCAATATCATGATCAGCGTAAATGCCATTTTGATTTCCGTGCTCATTTCGTTATTGACTTATAAAAATATCACCGAAACGACTCCAATGGTCATGATGCCTGTGGTTATTTTTCTGGTTATTAACATGATTTCTTTGGTTTTTGCCGTACTGTCCATCCGCCCCAAAGTCACTTCTCTTAACAATGAAGAAACCAGCGCAGCAACTGCAAAACAAAATATTATATTTTTTGGCAACTTCGTCAATCTCGATTTGGAAAAATATGAAGAAGCGGTTGATGCTATGTTCAGGGATGGCGAGCTGCTCTATGGCAATATGGTTCGCGATCTTTATTACCTCGGAAAAGTACTTGATAAAAAGTATCGTTACCTCACCATTGCTTACAATACTTTTATGGTTGGTTTTGTGGCCACTGTGGTTACTTTTCTGATTGCCATTCTATTTTAAAAAGTGGTTAAGAGGAAAAAAGTTAAAGGTTTTGAGGTTAACCCGTTTATTCTTTTACAAAAGCATTTGCACATCATTTCTCAAGCCATTCTCCTTCTTCATTCTGCTGAAGTGTGATAAGTTTTGGTTTTTTGTCTTTCACAAAATCAACAGGTATCAATTGAACTAGCACTGTTTTTTCATCTATCCACTTTGGCAAAAAGGGTTCATAAAACTCATATTCTTTTTCAAATAATATTTCCATCCCGAGATCACTAAATCCAAATATTTGAATCCCATTGAACTCAAAACCAGCAGTTCCGTCAGCATTAGTCGTTATAATATGTTTGTAATCCGGCGATGGTTTTGGGAATCCGCTGATTGGCCTCGAATAACCAAATTTGTCATCAACCAAAAGGTATTGACCTGCTTCATAAAAGTTGACACGAAAAACAAAGTATCCTAGTTTTTCAATATAATACAGGTATTCATATTCTCTGAAATCTTCATCTCCTTCCTGCGAATTTTGCAGAATACGATTCTCCCCGCTCAAAGATTTTACTTCATATCCTTCAGCCGTTTTTGTGATAAACTTGGTAACTTTTTTTAATTGCTGATCTTTTACTTTTTGAGTGCATTTATCGTATTCTTCGTAATTTTTTGATTCTACAAAAGCGGAAACACAACTTTCATAAGGGGAAGGTGGATAATCAAAAACAGGTTTTTCAAATTTTACTGCACCGCCATAAACCCAACCGATTTTGTTTTCTGAGGTTTTTACCCTGAGCCAGGGTTCATGATAGATTTTACCTCTAAGATTGATTTTATCTTTAAAAGAAGATTTTTCGTTTAAAAATAATAAGGTCTCTCCTTCGTCAAGATCCTGAAGTATTTCGCTTTTGGTATCTGGATCTTTTCGCAGCCGAAGCTTATCAACCCAAACGTAAACTTCAACAACGTTGCTATCCTGATTTATCGTCGAATCTTGTAATATCGATTCCTTCTTTGGAGTTTCATCAGAGTTTGTATTTTTACAAGAAAAAAGGATCATAAAAGTTAAAAAAATTATTACGTGAAGAGCTTTCATCGATTTTCTTTTAAAATATTCGTTAAAAATCAAATAAGTGGTTGGTTTTTTGCTTTTTTAACTGTTATAAAAAAACTTAATTTCCAAAATAGTTATAATATTTGGAATGCTGCAACGCGTAGTATTGTGATAACAAAGATTCAATAAACTTAAAACACTATGCTTCAGAAAACACTATTTTCCCTGTTCTTATTATTTCTTTCGCTATTATCTTTGGCGCAAGATGATTCCCGAATCGATTATATTGAAAGATTTAAAGATATTGCAATCAGTGAAGCGGATCGTGCCGGAGTTCCCGCCAGCATTAAATTGGGACAGGGAATTCTCGAATCGAATGCAGGTCAGAGTACTTTAGCCCTTAGAGCTAAAAATCATTTTGGTATAAAGTGTCACAATGGCTGGCCAGGTAAAACCTATTTCATAGAAGACGATGATGTTGATGAAAACGGCAAGATTATTAAATCTTGTTTCAGAGTTTATAAAAATGCTGATGCGTCTTACATTGCTCACTCTGAATTTTTGCGTGATCCTAATAAACGCTACCGCTATGGTTTTCTGTTTGACTTGCCTGCTACTGACTATCGTGCTTGGGCTTATGGTTTGAAAAGAGCTGGTTATGCAACAAGTGCCACTTATGCTGAAAAATTAATTCGCGTTATAGAAACCTATGAACTTTATCGATTTGATAATATGACTATGGTTGATCTTCAGCATGGAAATGTATTTGTAGCGAATGGATATATGGCGACCAATATCAACCAGGTAAAAGTAACGTTTTCAAAAATTGGAGATACGCCAAATAAAATTGCTAACAGGACAGGAGTTTCTTTAAATCGAATTTTGAAATATAATGAGAGATTAACGACCGGGGGACAAGACATCAAGCCTGAAACCAGGGTCTATCTTCAACGAAAAAGAAGCAGTTTCAGAGGAAAGAAAAAATGGCATTATGTAAAAGAAGGAGAGTCTATGTTTGAAATCAGTCAGGTTTATGGCTTGCGACTGGACAAATTATATAAAAAGAATCGTCTGAAAGAAGGAACTCAAGCAGCTATTGGTGAACGGCTCAAAATACGTGGTTGTAAAATTCGTAAAAAAGATACGCCAAAACTCGGGGATGCTGTCGAAGAAATTCCAGAAACTCCGATTGAAATTGGAACTCCAAGTAGTGAAGATGATGATGAGGACTTTGGAGAAGACTTTGAAATCGAAATCCCTCAACCAGAAATTATTGATATCGAAATTGATAATCCTGTAATAAATATTCCATCTACTGAACCTGATACTACTATCGAAGATACTGATACTGAAGTGGACCCACAGCCTGAAACTGGAGATGACACTATCGAAACAGGAGTTACGTACACCGTTCAAAAAGGAGATACTTTATTCAGTATTTCCCGACTTTTTGGAACATCGGTAGAATCGATAAAATCACTTAACAATCTTGATTCAACGCTTATAAATCCTGGACAGCGATTAAAGATTTTTTAATTTGATTATTTTGGTAATTTATTTTTGAACCCGGATATATTTCACCTGAAAAAAGAACTACGCACCTTAATATGAAAAAATATTTACTTATAGTTGTTTCAATAATTTTCCTTACTTCAACTGCCCAATCCCAAGGCTATTATTTTGGCCTGAAAGTAGGACCAACGATAAGTATTCAAAAATGGGGAAACTCCTTCAGCAGAAGCCCTTTGTGGCGGTATCATGCCATTGCTTTTATCGAATCTGCTCCTGAGGACAATCAATTTGCCTTGTTTGCCCAATTAGGTTATCATATCAAAGGCAGTCAAATTAAATCTTATGCTACAACGGTTAATACATCAAATGGGCCGAGAAATATTCCTGCAAGATCGACTCCCTTTTTATTTAAAAACCTGTCTTTAGTTGTTGGAGGTAAACAAAAATTTGACGTTGGGGGTAGTGACAACAAAATGTATTATCTCTTTGGAGTACGTGGTGATTGGACCATTGACACGCAATTGCGTCCACCACAATTCGAAGAATACAATCCTTATAATTTAGTTTATCCTTATGATGAGTTTGTCAACAAATTCGTTTTTGGAATGACCGCCGGAGGCGGATTTGAGTTCCCATTCTCAGAATTCGTTAGCGGTTTAATTGAGTTTACAGTCAATCCGGATTTTACTTATCAATACAACCAGCCCTTCATTCCAAATGTCATAAATCCTAATCCAAATAATCCAAATAATACCTCTATTCCAGAGCGTCAAATCAGAACGACTACTTTTGAAGTCACCTTTGGGTTACGCTTTTTGCATAAGATTGAATATATCGATGTGAACTTGTTTTAGTATCAATTATTTAGTAAAAAAATAGACAAGATTGACACCGGAACAGTTAAAATAAATGATATTGACGTAAGCCATGCTGCAAAAGGAACCCTCTTTATCGTGGTTGAACAAGACGGAAAAATCACATCGAAAAAGATTTTAGTACAATAATTCTGATTAATAGATATGACTAGAAAGGCGTAGCAATTTGGTTTACAGCGCTTTTTTTATATCTCCTTTAAAAATCTTTTGTAATTTGGTTTCCAAGCAAGAAATCCAATAACCTTCGATGGCAAACGAACAACATTTTCCGGCATCGGAACGACAAAAGCAGATTTATGTAAGCGGCATGAGTGGGCAGCTGCCCTTGATTCCATTTGATATAACACAACTTGAAAAAAAGGCAAAAGAAAAAATGTCTTCAGAAGCCTTTGCCTACGTCGCCGGCGGAGCTGGACTTGAAGATACTATTCGGAATAACCGATCAGGTTTCGGAAATTGGAAAATCCTACCACGCATGCTTCGCAACGTCTCCGAAAGAGAGACGAGTATTGAACTTTTTGGTCAGAAGATTTCATCTCCATTGCTACTTTCTCCGGTTGGTGTTTTGGATTTAGCACACAAAGAAGGGGATGTTGGGGTTGCAAAAGCTGCAGCGGCCACAAATATTCCAATGATTTTTTCCAATCAGGCATCAGCACCGATGGAAGCCACTTCAAAAGTTATGGGTAATTCGCCACGCTGGTTTCAGCTATATTGGAGCAAGTCAAATGATTTGGTAACTAGCCTGGTTCAGCGGGCTGAGGCTTGTGGATGTTCAGCGATAGTCGTAACGCTTGACACCACTATGTTAGGCTGGCGTATTCAAGATCTTGATCTAGCGTATCTTCCTTTTTTACGCGGAAAAGGAATTGCACAATATACCAGTGATCCTGTATTTCAAAGATTAATGGACGAAGAAGGAGAAGATGATCAAAATTCAGGTAAAATAAATTTTCATACGATTTCCAATTTAATTGAGCTCCTGCGAAATTATCCAGGAGGATTTTGGAAAAATCTGAGAAGTAAACGTCCTTTGAAAGCTGTTCGAAAATTTATCAATATTTATTCGCGGCCTTCCCTCTCCTGGGATGATCTTCCTTTTTTACGAGAGCACACTAAATTGCCCATAATTTTAAAGGGTATTTTACACCCAGATGATGCTCGAAAAGCAGTCGATCAAGGGATTGATGGCATTGTCGTTTCCAATCACGGAGGGAGGCAAATTGATGGTTCCATTTCGACTATTGAAGCTTTACCTGATATCATCAAAGCGGTCAACGGAAGTATTCCGGTTTTGTTGGATAGTGGTGTAAGAGGAGGTGCTGATATGTTCAAAGCGATTGCTTTGGGTGCAAAAGCTGTTTGCATTGGAAGGCCTTTTGTTTATGGTCTCGCTTTAGCAGGGCAACAGGGAGTAATTGAAGTGGTCAATAATTTTAAAGCAGATTTCGAATTGACTATGGGACTTGCAGGTTGTCGATCTGTGAGTGAAATTTCAAAAGAAATGTTAACAAAGATTTGAGTTTTTCTTTTTTTCTTAAATCTCCCAAATATCTCCCCACAAACGACTTCCACCATCAATGTAAATTGTTTCTCCCGTAATATAATTGGCCATTGGGCTTGATAAATAAAGTACGAGATTAGCAACTTCTTCAGTAGTTCCAAGCCTTTTCATCGGAATACTTTTGCTGACTTGAGCAACTAATTCAGGGGGATAGTTTTCCAGTCCACTGGATTTGATGATACCGGGAGCCACACAATTAATTCGAATATTTTCCTTAACCCATTCGATTGCCAGGGACTTGGAAAGATTCTCTACGCCGGCTCTGGCTGCGCCCGAATGAGCCATGCCCGGAGTGCCTCGAAAATTATTGAGTACAATATTTACGATGGTCCCGGATTTCTGTTTTAGGAAAAAATGATTAGCCATAGACTGAGTGACAAACCAGGTACCGTTAAGATTGGTATTGACCACGGCGTTCCAGCCATTTAGTGACAGGTCCTTAGCAGGAGAGGGAAATTGACCACCTGCATTGTTAATTAAAATATCCAGTTTCCCACTTTGCGATTGAATCATTTTTGCCAGCTGCTCGATCTTTTCATTTTCCCGGATATCCAATTGAAAGGCTTTACAATCTCCAAACTCACTCAATTTTTTCTGAGCATTTTTGAGTCTTTCATCTTTCCGTGATGCGATATAAACTTCAGCACCGTATTGTAAAAATTGTTTTGCGATTTCAAATCCGATTCCACTTCCTCCTCCGGTAACTAAAATTGTCTGGTCCTTAAAAAGGTCTTTTTGAAACATTTATGT
Source organism: uncultured Saprospiraceae bacterium (assembly GCA_963793295.1). Taxonomy (GTDB): domain Bacteria; phylum Bacteroidota; class Bacteroidia; order Chitinophagales; family Saprospiraceae; genus JAHDHW01. The sequence goes on from CAWBZX010000015.1 coordinate 152,853, forward strand.
TGTTTAATTGAGAAAAATCAAAGCCAGTTTTTCAAATCCCGAAATTAGTTAAAAGCTATCAAGTATAGAAATCCAAACAAATAAAAGACACAATGTCACTTCTTTTCAATAAAAACTGCCAACGTGGCGTAATTGATTTGGGTTTTCCGTAAAAAAGTCCTGAAAATTGGAATGGAACATCGATTGATGTGAGGAAAGTATAAAATAATTTTAAAAAACTTAAAAATAATAAAAAATGAATTTAGTAACTGTGCGTCCAAAACATCAAAAAGTAACAAGAAAACCTGCCTTTTCAACACCAGTTTTTGACAACTTATTCAATGAACTGATCAACGGTAGTTTTTCGCAACCAAACAGTAATAATTTCACAAAAAATCGTCCAACAGTAAATGTAATTGAAGGAGATGATCATTTTAGAATTGAACTAGCTGTACCAGGATTGACCAAGAAAGACATCAATATTAATGTCGAAAAAGATATTCTGACAATAGGTGCAAACAAAGAATCAAAGGAAAAAGAAGGGGAGAAATATACCCGAAAAGAATTTAGCTACGATAATTTTAAACGCTCATTCCAACTTCCGGAAACGATTGATTTGGGAAATATCAAAGCTGCTTTCAAAAATGGTATTTTAGAAATCACCCTTGCTAAAAAAGAAGAAGCAAAAGTACTTCCTCCGAGAGTGATTGAGATAAAATAATTAATCTTCAATATATATTTTCATTTTCATCCGGGTAGCTTCGGCTACCCACCTTTTCAATCAAAGCAATTAAAAAATTAATATCATGAACTTAGTAAAATTTAATCCATTTCCTCCAAGCAAGAGTTTTTTCAATGATTTTGCAGGAGACTTTTTCAATACAAATATTACTGATTTCGTGGGCTCTGACTTTGTTGTAAGCAATCCTTCAATCAATGTGGTCGAGTCCGAAAATCATTTCAAAATTGAATTAGCCGCTCCAGGTCTTGAGAAGAAAGATTTCGATTTGAGTGTTGAAAAAGATCAATTAATTATCGAATCATCCAAGAAAGACGAAAAAGAAGTTAATAATGAAAAATTCACAAGACGTGAATTCAATTATGCTTCTTTCAAAAGGAGTTTTTACTTACCCGAGTTTGTAGATGTAGATAAAATTGCAGCTACTTATGAAAATGGTGTCTTGAATATTTCTTTACCAAAAGTAGCTCAAGCCAAAGTGGAAGCTTCACGAACAATTAAAATTTCGTAAGATTATTTATAGGTTAGTTAATAAAGGGTTTTAGGTGTTTCAGGCCAGAGCGCAATGCTCTGGCTTTTTTGTTTCAACTAAAAAAAGCAGTAGATAAATTAATTTATCTACTGCTTTTTTCACTAGTGTGTAACACCAATTTACTTTTTCTTTACTTTGATCTTTGAACCAGTTTTTAAAATCTGATCCGCTTTTATATCATTTAAAGTCAAAAGATCGTTAACTGAAACCTCGTGTTTTTCCGCTATATGATACAGAGATTCTCCACGACGTATTTTGTGATAAACAAACGCATTATCTCTTTTAAACCACTTTTTCGATTTTGAAAACTTTGCGAAAGGAATATCTTTTTGATAGGCAACCGGATACAACGTAGGAAAATAATTTGCACTACTTTTAGGAGTAATCGTAAAACCCTCAATTTGTTCGATCGGATCAATTGGTTTTGGAGGAGTTAAGGAAAGATAAATCTCTAATTTTTGGCCTTTTCTCAATTGCCTTGTTGTCAATCGATTCCAAATCATAATATCTTTTTCGCTACATCCGAATGCGTTAGCAAGTTGACTCAAGCTATCTCCTGTTTCTACGATATAAAAATCTTTTCTCGAATTTATATTTTTACTTGTTTCTTCTTTGGGTGCTGGAATAATTCCACCTGCTGTAGATAGACGATCATCAGAATCCGGTTTTTTAAAATGATCATTAAAAGCCGCCATTTTTGCCATCGGTAATATCAGATTATACCCTTTTTTGCTTGATGGAATAAAATTCCTCTTGTAAGCTGGATTAAGGATTTCAATAATATAAAGTGGCACCTCGGTTATTTCAGCTATTTCATCAAAAGTAATCGTAGAATAAACGGTCGTGGATGCTGTAATTTGCAACTCTGGATCCGGAAAAAGAGGTACAAGATCATGTAAGTGGAAAAAATTAGCGATATAGGTAGCTGCAATATAAGCGGAAACATAGTTGCGGGTCTCGCGAGGCAAATATTTACGAATATGCCAGTAATTCTTGCTTCTCCCGCGTTTGATCGCCCGATTTACCCTTCCCGGGCCTCCATTGTAACCTGCCAGCGCCAACTCCCAATTCCCATAATTCCGATATAATCGCTTCAAAAATTTAATCGCAGCCAATGTAGATTTCTCTGGGTCTCTTCTTAAATCCACATATCGGTTTTGTGTCAATCCGTATTCTTTACCTGTCATCGGCATAAATTGCCACAATCCTGCAGCACCAGACCTTGATCGGGCGATTGGATTTAAAGCTGATTCTGTAATTGAAAGGAATTTAAGGTCGAGGGGCATATCGTTTTCAGCCAACAATTTTTCAAATAAAGGAAAATACATCACCATACGACCCAGCATGGCTTCCGTTTTCTCTCTTTTCAAAACCGTATAAGTGTTGATATAGCTTTTCACAACTCCATCAAACCGTGGAGCGACAACCTTGTTGACAATTTTATCAAGCCTTGCCCGAATTTCATCATCTGAAAAAGAAGGGATATCAATGGAAGAAATAGTAGTTTCCTGATACTGAGCCTGTAAACCTGAGCAAACCAAAAAAAATGTTAGTATAACCGTAAGTATAGTTCTCATTAATGTCAAATTGTGTGGTTTTCTCAAATAATTATGCAAAAACTACAATAATACGTATTCGAATCGAAAAATGTATATTACAATTTGTTTTTAACATCTCTTAATCAAAATATAACAATCTGTAATTAAACGTATTATAGTGCACCTGATTATTGCAACAACTATTCCATGAGTTATTTTAACAACCATTTTTCGATGGCATTAAAAAAGCTTACCTATAGTCTTCTTCTAACTAATCTTTGGCAATATCAGATAACTACCTTCAGCCGTTGGGGGTATAATTTCAAGTTTATAACTGGGGTTTAATTTTTTAATTATTTCAAGAGAATAACCAGTTTCTTTTGATATTTCTTCGAAGGATTTACGCTTATAAACCTTAACAGCTTTGGTCAATTGCAAATCATAATCAGGATAAGCGGGCTGTAAATCGTGAAAAAGATAGTTATTCATAACGTAGGAAGCCGCAATAAATCGGGAAACATATCGACCTGTTTCCTTCGGGAGAAACTTTCTAAGCTTCCAAAAGTCTCTAGATTCTCCTTTTTTAATTGCGTTTTCTACACAGCCTTCACCACAATTATAAGCAGCAACCGCTAGAGTCCAATCATCAAATCGATTGTGCAAAGCTTTCAAATAGCGCATCGCAGCCTCGGTTGACTTTCGGGGATCGTAACGTTCGTCTACATAATTGTCAATTTTAAGTCCGTATCTTCTTGCCGTTGCTGGCATAAATTGCCACAACCCTGCTGCTCCAACAGGTGAAACAGCTTTGGGGTCCAATAAAGATTCAATGACAGACATATACTTCAAATCCTGAGGCAATCCATATTTTTTCAAATTTTCATTGAAAATGGGAAAATAGATTGCCGAACGCCCAAGAATAACTTCAGCGCTGCGTCTTCCTTTAACCGTATAATCTTTAATGGATTTTTTAATATCAGTATTCCAACGTACGTCAACTGGAGAATTTTGTTTTTCCAACCGGCTAAGAATTTCTTCTTTTGAATATGTTGGAACTTTTTTTGTAACCTCTTCTTTGTGTTTCTCTCGATTAATTACCGCTTTGGGGTTGACGGCATTGGTAAAACTCAAAAATACAAAGCCTAGTGACATTAAAATGCCAAGTAATGGTTTCGTTTTCATGGGATAAGATTCTAACTTCCTTTAATCAAATAAGTTTTGGTTCCCTATCGTTGTCGATTCTATTGTTGTTGAGAACAATCAAAAATACCTGGAGGAGATGGTGTGATTGGAATTCTTAATTAGATTTTCAGAAAGCTTTGTCAATAACATAAGCATCATCTTAAAAAGTTCCCAATAGTTCGAGAAAAAGAAAATATTTTTTTTTCTTCAAACTTATTCGCCATAAATTGTATCCCAAAAGGCATCCCGTTTTCTAAATTACCAGCAGGTATACAAATCGCCGGAATCCCCGTCATATTTGCTTGTACAGTGAATATATCTGCTAAATACATTTCCACTGGATCTTCGATTTTATCTCCAATTTTCCATGGCGGAACAGGCGAAGCTGGCATTATAATAAAATCAAAATTTTTAAAAATTTCCTGAGTTTTTTGATGAATCAATTGACGAACTTTCTGCGCTTTGGTAAAATATGCATCATAATAGCCAGAACTCAATACGAAATTGCCCAACATAATCCGACGTTTAACCTCTGCGCTAAAACCTTCGGTCCGCGACTTATCGTAGGTTTCATGCAAACTCTGGGGTTTTGTAGTTCGATAGCCATATCGAACACCATCATATCGGGAAAGGTTTGATGATGCTTCTGCTGTTGTCAGTACATAATAAGCCGGGATAATATAATCCAAATATTCAAAATCTATAGCTTCTATATTATGCCCTTCCTTTTTTAATTTCTCCAACACTTCCAAGCCCTTTATTTTTACTGACGAATCAAGCATTTCATGTTCAAAAGCAGAAGGGAAATAAGCAATTTTAGCTTTTCCTTTGAATTGCATTTGTTCTGTATAGTTTTCAACTTTTTGGTCACTAGCCGTACCATCAAAATCATCTTTGCCCGCTATAACTTCTAATAATAAAGCAGCATCTTCAACACTATGAGTAAGGGTTCCGATTTGATCAAAAGAAGAAGCATAAGCTAATAAGCCGTAACGGGAAATACGGCCGTACGTGGGTTTAAAACCAACAACACCACAAAACGAAGCTGGTTGCCTTACAGAACCACCGGTATCAGAACCCAAAGAAGCCAGGCAAGTATCTGCCTGAACTGAAACCGCAGAGCCTCCGGATGATCCTCCCGGAATCTTAGAAGCATCCGCAGCATTTCTTACAGGTCCATAAACTGAATTTTCATTGGTAGAGCCCATGGCAAATTGGTCGCAGTTTACCCTGCCAATGATAATGGCGTCTTCTTCCAAAATTCTTTCTACTGCAGTAGCTGAATAGACAGAACGGAAACCCTCCAAAATCTTAGAAGCGCCAGTCACTTCATGCCCTTTATAGCAAATTACATCTTTGATGGAAATCACCATCCCGAACAACTTGCCCACTGTATCAGGGTTTTCACGAAACTTCGCATCCAAAAAATCTGCTTTTCGCAAAGCTTCATCTGCATAAACTTCAACGTAAGCATTAAGCCCTTTTGTGGCTTCGATTTTAGACAAATAGTATTCAACAATTGCTCTGCAATTGGCATTTCCCAATCTAATATCTTCCTGGACTTGTAGTAGTGTTTCGTACCTCGGCATAATTCAATAAGAATTGAAGGTCAGGAAAGTTTTGTAATAAGTGATGCTACGCTCATAGACTCCTGTTCGCCGCTATTCATGTCTTTTAAAGTGACCACTTTGTTTTCCATTTCATTGCTACCGACTAAAGCCACGAAAGGAGTATTGCGGGCATTTGCATACTTCATTTGTTTCTGAATTTTGGCAGGTTCGGGATAAAGCTCAGAACTAATTCCAGCTTCGCGAACTTTGTTTAAACAGTCAAAAGCATATTGATGCGCATCATTATCGAAAGCGATAAAAAGTAGTTTTAAATTTTGAGAAGCTTCAGCAGGAAATAATTCTAATTCTTCCATGACATCATAAATTCGATCTGCTCCAAATGAAATACCAACCCCTGAAACACCAGTAAGGCCAAATACGCCAGTCAGATCATCATATCGACCACCACCACCGATGCTACCAATTTTTACATTATTTGCTGCAACTTCAATAATACAACCTGTATAATAATTCAATCCACGAGCTAGTGTGATGTCAAATTTCACCGTATTTACTGCACCTTTCAAATCAAAATAGCGATGGAAAGCTTCCAATTCTTCAATTCCTTTCAAGCCAGTTTCACTACTTTGAAATAATTTTTTTAAAGATTCTAACTCGGTAATGTCAAGCATATCCGCTACTTTTTCTATTGCAGCTTCAGGAATTCCTCTTTTCCGCATTTCCTCTTTTACTCCCTCAATGCCGATTTTATCCAGTTTGTCAATCGCGATAGTCATATCCATAAACTGCTCAGAAATTCCGGCAGCTTCTGCCATTCCTGCAAGGACTTTGCGATTATTTATTTTTATGGAAACATCTATCCCCAATTTGCTAAAAACCTCGTCGTAAATCTGTACCAGTTCAGCTTCATACATCAAAGAATTTGAGCCCACAACATCCACATCGCATTGATAAAACTCCTGATAACGCCCCTTTTGGGGACGGTCAGCACGCCAAACCGGCTGGATTTGGTATCTTTTAAAAGGGAAAGCGATTTCGTTTTGGTTCATCACCACAAAACGTGCAAACGGAACCGTCAAATCATAACGCAAACCACGCTTTGAAATTGAAGGGATCAATTTATTAGAATCACGCTGAGTCAAAGCTGCATCATCAGCTTTTGCAAGAAAATCACCATTGTTGAGCACTTTAAAAAGCAAACGATCACCTTCTTCACCATATTTACCCGTGAGCGTAGAAAGGTTTTCCATTGTAGGTGTTTCGATCGGTTGATAACCGAATTTTACAAAAACACTACGAATGGTATCAAAGATAAAATTCCGCTTGCCTACCTCTACAGGTCCAAAATCGCGTGTTCCTTTTGGTATACTGGGTTTCATTAAGGTTTTCTGTTTATTTGATGAGATAGCAATTGAACCTGAAGTTCATGATTACAATGCTGATTTAAATTGATTTAAAAATCGAACATCATTTTCGAAAAGCAGCCGTATATCGGAGATATCATAAAATTGCATTGCCGAACGCTCAATGCCTATCCCAAATGCAAATCCCGTGTATTTTTCTGAATCAATACCACAATTGTCCAAAACGGCCGGGTCAACCATTCCACAGCCAAGTACTTCAAGCCAACCAGTCCCTTTTGTTAATCGAATTGATTTTTCATCAGCAGTACCCATAAAGACATCCATTTCTGCACTTGGTTCAGTAAACGGAAAGTATGAGGGGCGCAATCTAATCTTTGTATCAGCACCATACATTTCCGTTGCAAAATAATTAAGCGTTTGCTTCAAATCAGCAAAAGACACATTTTCATCAATGTACAATCCTTCCACCTGATGAAATTGACAATGCGAACGAGCAGAAACCGTTTCGTTGCGGTAAACTCTACCTGGAGCAATAATGCGAATCGGTGGTTGTTGGCTGGTCATCACACGAGCCTGAACGGAAGAAGTATGCGTTCGCAAAAGCATTTCAGCGCTATTCTGGAGATAAAAGGTATCCTGCATATCACGAGCCGGATGATCCTCAGGTGTATTCATCGCTGTGAAATTATGCCAGTCGTCTTCTATCTCCCGGTCTTCAGCCACTACGAATCCGATTCGAGCAAATATATCAATGATCCGATTCATTGCAATTGAAATCGGATGGCGTGCTCCAAGTGCAATGGGTTCACCAGGAGCGCTTAGGTCAATTTGTGCTGCTTCACCATTTTCACCAGCAGCTTCAATGGCATCCTTCAGACTTTTTAATTTGTCTTCTGCAGATTGTTTTACAGTATTGACCAATTGCCCGAATTCTTTCTTTTGTTCGTTAGGAATGTGCCGTATTTCGCCGAAAAGCGGTTTAATGATATTTTTTGAACCTACATATTTGATGCGGAACTGCTCAACTTCTTCCTGAGATTTTGGTGCAGCATTTTCGATTTCCTCGAGAACTTTTTTTACTTTATCAAAAATTTCAACTGACATTTTATTTTGCTTTATATCTGCTTGCAATAATGAGGCACAAAGGTAATATATTACAGCGATTTTTGCTATCGCTAAGCATTTTCAAATAAGATCGATGAACAATAGCACTAAAGTGCTTGCGTTTCAACTTTGATTTTGTTTTTAATTCAAAGCCAGTTTAAGGTCAATCCTCTGATTAATAACATACACTATTATCTGAAAATAACTTATGAAGAATTTTTTACTTGTTTTAGTTTTACTGTATTGTTTTAATATTTCTTTAGCTGCCCAAAAAAATGAAGATTTTCAGCAACTCTTACAAAATTTTGTAAGTGAGTACCCTAAATTGAACATTCCTCTTTTAAATTTAAGTTATGTCGATAATTTAAGTTCCATTCAAAGTGAAGCTAACCTTTTGGATCAAAAAGATTTTTTCAAAAAATACCTCAATGAACTTCTTGCCATTAATCCGTATGACCTTTCAAAGGACGAACAATTGGACTATCATCATCTTCGCTATGAAACCTCAATCAATTGGGAACGGCTAAATCTGGAGCATGTTTATAGCAATGCGATAAAAGATATTGAAATTCCTGAAGATGGTTTGATCAATGCTCCTCTTGGCGAACAATGGTATCTTTATTTTTTAAAAAAGTGGCTCTCTGTAGAAATGAGCGCAGAAGAACTTATGGCTTTTGGAATCCTCGAAATAGAAAAGGTGCAATTAGAAATCCAAGGCATTCAAAAAGAATTGGGTTATGAAAAAGATAGCACCGGCTTTTATGATATGATGAAAGATAAACAGTTTTTTATGACTACTGAAGCTGAAATTTTAGAAACCTTTCAACAAAAAAAGGAAATTGTAGATATCAATCTCCAAAACATATTTTTTGAATACAAAACATCCAAAATCTTGATTGAATCGACTCCATCTAGTGGCATGGGTGATGTGCCTGGTTATTATTCTTCAACCAGGCAAACCTTTTATTTTAATATTTTTGAAGGAACCTATAATACCCGAAAGTTCGATTGGTTGTACCTGCATGAAGGAATTCCAGGTCATCATTTTCAAACTAATTTTGAAGCGAAAAAAGAAGACAAATCTGATTTTCGATCGTTATTTTATTATCCTGCTTTTACAGAAGGGTGGGCGGCTTATTGTGAAGAAATAGGAAGTGAATTAGGTTTATATCAAAATACTTATGATTATCTTGGGAAATTAGAATGGGATCTTATACGATCGGTTCGAGTGGTACTCGATATTGGGCTCAATTATTACGGTTGGTCAGATGAAGAAGCTTTGGCCTTTTGGAAAGAAAATATTATCAACCAGGACCAAAAAGCCACCCGGGAGATCGAACGAATGAAACGATGGCCTGCACAAGTTTTGACTTATAAAATTGGAGCTGCAAAAATATTAGAGCTAAAAGAAAAAATGCAAAAACAACAAGGTGACAATTTTAATATAAAAGAATTTCATGATAAAATTCTCAAAGCAGGGCCAGTACCTCTATTTTTGCTCGAAAAATACATACTCAACTAGAAAAACAGTACTTAGAATTATATGATTATCGCTTTCATCAACAGTGATAATATTTTTTTTGCAGGATCATTAATTAAATGAAGTTTATCAAAAGAATTACTCGGCAACAGTTTGCTTTTTTATTCTGTTGTATACTGCTCGTAGCTTTGGTTTATTCAAAGTTTATGATTTCAGTTTCTATGATTGCTCTTTTGGTCATAAGCGTGTTCTCATTTGATCTTGATAAAAATTTTCCGGTAAGTTTCAATCCTGCTTTGAAATCCAACATCAAAAAACTCCTGTCGCATAAAGCCTATCTTTCTTTAACTATTTTTTTCTTTTTGGTTTTAGTCAGCGGATTATGGTCGGAAGACACTCATTATTTGCTGGAACGGCTTCGAATCAAATTGCCCTTTTTATTGCTGCCTTTTGCATTTATCAGCATTCCTCCTTTTACAGAAAGGCAATTCCTTAGTTTGTTTTATTTCCTGATCATTTTAATGTTTTTTAGCGCCCTGATAGTTGGCACGAATTATCTCCTCGATTTTGAAAATATTACAGAAAATATAAATAAAGGAAAAGTAATTCCTACTCCAATGCATCATATCCGATATAGTCTAATGCAGGCTTTTGGCATTTTAGCGGGAATAGTTCTTTGGTGGAAAAGGTTTTATCTAAAATATAAATGGGAGCGATATTTCATTGCTTTTATTACTGTTTTTCTATTTTACTTCATTCATGTACTTTCCGTTCGAAGTGGTCTTTTCGTTCTGTACCTTTCTATTCTTTTTTTTAGCGTCCGCTATATTTACCTGACCCGCCGATACAAATTAGGATTAGCCACCATTTTGGGTTTAATCTTGTTACCCTTAATTGCTTATAAAACGATTGAGAGTTTTCAGGCTAAAGTGGATTATGCTAGACGAGATATGAAAATGTACAACCTGGGATTAGGGAAAGATTATTCCGATGCTGAGCGGATCATTTCATTTGAGGCTGGTTTAAAAATTGGAAACCAAAACCCTTTGTTTGGGGTCGGAGCCGGAGATTTAAAAAAAGAAGTTGAATCTTATTATAAAGAACATTTTATCGATATTTCAACGCCAAAAATGCCACATAATCAGCTTATCTCTACTTATGCCGGAACAGGCTTGATTGGTCTATTCATTTTTTGCTTTGCATTCTTTTATCCTTTGTGGTATCACGACAATTACAAAGATGAGCTTTTTGCTGCTTTTCATCTGATTGTCTTTTTTTCCTTTATGGTTGAAAATACAATTGAAACAGCTATCGGAGTGGCTTTTTATTCGTTCTTTTTACTAATTGGCATCAATCATCTTTCAGGGAAAGAACTTGATTCGGAATCGTGATTGTTTGCTTTTAATACAATGCTTTTTCTGGAAACCTTCTTTTTAAATAATAACCAACCAGAAAACCAAATGCAAAACCTCCAATATGCGCCCACCATGCAACTCCTCCTCCTGCAATATTTTGCGTTCCAATAGTGGAAACTCCATTTAGGGTTTGTTGAACAATCCATATACCCAGAAAAACAACTGCCGGAATATTTACAAATAAAAACAAAAAGAAAGTCTTAATTTTTGACCTGGGAAACATCACAAGGTAAGCTCCTAAAACAGCTGAAATTGCACCACTGGCTCCGACAGTTGGAATTAAGCTTTGTGTATTGAAAAAAATATGAGCTAGTGAAGCTGCTATCCCCCCAAAGAAATAAAACAATACAAAATTAAAATTCCCAATTGTTGCTTCGATATTATCTGCAAAAACCCAAAGAAAAAGCATATTAGAAACCAAATGCATCCAACCACCATGTAAAAACATACTTGTTATAATCGTGTGAAAGTTGCTGCCACTAAGTATTTCTGCCGGTACAGTCGCGAACTCCATCAAGCCGGAACTTGAGGAAAGTTGTAAAAAGAAAACAATAACATTTATGCAAATAAACCCCTAACTGAATAAAGGAAAACTCCCTCCTTTGACCTGATCGTCCCCAATAGGAAAAATCATATTTTATGTGTTTAAGATTAAACGGTGAATTGAATTAGAAGAAAAGTTTTGATTCAAAATATTTTCTGCCCTCATCCAGCCAAATTAATTAAACACGATATAAAATAATTAGTTTTTCACTATTTTTTTCAACACCTCTTTTTTACCACTTTTCAATTTTAGGCAATAAATTCCTTCATTCCAATCGGCAACATTGACCGAATTCAAATAACCGGAATGTTTAAAAACCAGCTTTCCGGTAGAATCAAAAACTGATACATCGTCAATAGCGATTTTAGCTGGATCGAAATCTATATATAACCAGGAATCAACAACTGGATTGGGATATATTTTCAAGCCATCAAAATAGGTTTCATCAATTGAAGTTACTAATCCCAAATAAAGATCGTCAAAATAAGAGGAGTGCGAAGGACCAATCGGACCTCCCACCAATCCGGAATTTATGACGACAATGGCATCGTCCCCTGGCTCCAACTCAAAGGTATCTATCACACTCAGCATCGTCCAATCTTCACTGGAAGTGGTATCTCCTTCCAATAAGTGAATAGTTCCTTCGGCATCTTTCCGGCCCAGATAAATACCCACCACAGGTCCCTGGGGATCAACTTTTGCCCATCCATCCAGTTGAAAAACCTGGCCATTGGTCACATCAGGCAAGAACTGGTAGAAATATCCCGGATAACAACCCTGCGTCTGACCGGGCTGCATTTTTACGCACCACTGGCCGCCATTTGGAGGAGCATCGTTTTCGGAAGTTGCAAAATCGCAATAATAATCCAGCCAGCCTTCTAAGGTAGGTTGACCGTTTTCTTCGAAGCTGGGATTTTGCAACTGTGCATTCAGGCATATTGCAGGACCGATCACTAGTAGTAAGCAGAACAGTAAATTTTTCATGATAGCTTTTTCTATTATAGACTTAGTTTTCAGTATAAAAGGTTGGTTATTTGGTAGTATAAGCTTCAAAGAATTTACATTCCTGAATTGCTTTTTGATAAAAATTGGTTTCCGAATAACTTTCTTTTAAGAGTCTGAAATATTTGTTGTAATCCTCTGGAAAATCAGGAATTTTGTTTCCATAACTATTGTATTTGCATTCTTTGCTGGTATAATACATTCTTTGCTCACACCTGGCAGCCATAAACGCCGCTTTGGCACCTAGCTCAAAATCTCTTGTAGTTAATCTGGCTAATTCAAAATATTCCAGGGCTTTTGTGCAGTCTTGATTTTCCAGGTTGCCAAAAGGAAAGTAATAATCCGGAAATACACCATCTTTGTCGTAGGACCAGTTTGCCCCGCTTCTAAAAAAATCCATCGCCTGCCAGGAGTGCCCAAAGTAAGTCATATTGTAAAAAGCCGTTCCCAATTGATAATAATATTTTGCTCCGAGTTCAAAATCAGACTTCGCTTTGTATTCTAATTCAAAAATCTTTTCGATGATCTCCACTTTATTGAAATATTCAATGGAGTCAGGCATTTGACATTCATTCACACAATCCGTTACAAAATCAATAAAAGGGTTAAATTGATACAAATCCCATTCGCTTCGAGGGATTTTCTTAAAAACTTCGAGTGCTGCCTCAAGCCTGCCCTGTGCCAAAAGGTAGGTACCTTTCATATCTATCAATTCATTTTCGATTGTCGTTCCATCCTTTTTTGTAATCAATGCCCTTTCAAACTTTGAGGGCTCATTTTTTCTGCAAACAAGAAGCAAATCTTCGATGATATCAGGCTGAGGATTGGATTTCAATGCCGTTAAACTATAGCGGCAACGAAATGACTTTCCGGGATTTCCCTGTTTTTTATAAACATATGCCAGACGGTCATTCAAAAAATCCGGAAAGCTTTTATACTTTTTATAAAAAGGATTATCCGTGATGATGTCTGCAATTTCTTTTTCATCTTCACTGTCAATAGACTCAAAAGAATTGATTTTAAGCGCAAGCATAAATACGTCCAGCTGCTCTGACAATAATTTATTGGTTATGTTTTTCTTTAAACGATTAAAAGATTTTTCGGCGGCATAATGATCTCCGGCAAGATATTCCAGGTAACCATTTGCCAATTGCCACAACTCAGGCCGGGCGACTTTTTTTTCATCGATACATTTTAAAACAAAGGCCTGCAAAGTCACCAGATAATCACCCGCCTTCTTTCGTGGAAGGTTGTGAAATTGCCTATTTTGTTTGTTTTTATCGTTAAATTCTACACCCAAAAGATCTCTTTCTAATTCACGTATTTCTTTTACCAGCAAGAGTTCCAGGTTTTCGTTCGAAGGATCCAATTCATAAATTTTTTCCATTGCCTCAGCGGCAACGCTGTTTTTGGTATTTGCTCGCAAAGCATAGAGCGTTGCTCGTTCGTGGTCACTTTGACACATTAGCAGACATTCATTCCATTCTTCGTCCGTTTTGATAAAAAAACTTCGAAACGCAGATTCGCGTTTACTGGGACATTGATCAAAAACCAAAGAAAACAGATAAGCTGCTTCAACGCGCTTTCCCAAGCTTTTCAATGCACCAGCTTTGTGACCTAGAATCCAGTAATTGAGTATGCTTTCAATTTGATCCGTTTTAGGAATGAGATAGTCATAAAGTGCTAAAACCTGTGGATAATTCTTTTTGTAATGGGCCAACCGAACAAGTTGGTAAGCATACCGAAGTCGAACGTAGTTGGATTTTGTCTTTAAAAATTTATCGCGCCCTTCTTCAATCAAATTCTGCATGGCAAAAGTATCTCTTTGCGGAGTGTCCCAATCTTTGGAGCGAATGACGTAGGGTTCACAATGTTTGGCAAAAATGAGATAATCGATCGTTTCCTCGCAATTATGTTTTTTGAGATGTCTTGCAAAACTATTTTTTTGCAGACGCGGGCTTAAAGGGTATTTTTTATTCTGAATAGAAGTACGCAGCACCTTCAATTCAGAATAACTCGTTCTATAAATAACAGTTTCGATATCTTCAATTTCTACTAAGTCACAAAAGATTTCTTGCCATTCTTCGAGGTTCCCTTTTTGCTGAATTTTTTGTACCGTTTCAAATTTATAGTGAAAATCATCAAATTTAAAAAAGTAAGGAACATAATCCGATTTTTGATTTACAATTGCCGGAATGACAAAAGAGTACCCCTGAAAGCTGAGATCGGGTCCACAGCCTTTTGATATTCTGACCGGTAACAAGGTCATTATCCCACTAACGAAAACGATTACAAATGTCTTCCAATATTTCATGAGGATAATTATTAATTGCAATAGAATCAAGGTGATAAAAGATAACCGTCAAATCCTCATTTGCAACGAGATTACTTAGTAAATCAGCTGATTCCTGTAATAAATTAATAGGTGCCATTTCCAGGCGAAGTACATCACCTTTGTATAAATAATGACCTTGAAGATACGTACTTTTAATAATCTCAAAATGGGTTTCATCTATTTTTAAAAAAAGTAACTCATCCTTTAAATCAGAAGCTTGAAGATTGTTGATCAAATTTATCATTTTGCCTTCACGGATCAAAACGCCCCATGAAAAGATGGGCAATGCTATGTCAATCGCCAAAGGGTAATTTTCAAAATTCTCCAAATATTGCTTTGCAATGGAAAGATCGAGTATAGAATTTTCGGCATCAATATCTTCCACATTTCCCATGTTGTAAAACATCAAAACACCACGGTCGACGGGAGGAACGCCCGTTCTTTCAAAAAACTTAATTTGATGCAATCGAATAGTACTACTTAAAAGAATCGATTTCTTTTGAGCTCTTAATTTTATCTCCTTTAAAAATTCGAAAAATTTTGATTGCGTTTTGGATGACCAATCACAGTCAAACTGTAATTCCTTTACTTGATGACCAGGAAAATTTGAGGTGATCTGAAAAATTTTTTCAAATACATGATCGGCAAGTTTGGAAACCTCTTTCTCAGGGAGGTTAAAAAAAGTTCTGTTTGTGATAAAAACCGTGGGAACTATTTCGATGCTATCTGAAAGAATTGTTTTTACTTCAAGTTCGGCAATTGGCAAGGGTTGTTTGGCCGTTGCATCCCAATCGACATCAAACAATCGAAGATAGATCCGATGTGCAGAAATAGCTTTTAAATAGCTTTCTTCCCCCTTTGAAATATCCAAAGTTGATTTCCAATGATAAATCGCAGATTTAACCTTTTTTTCCGCAGGTTTATGACATGCGACCAATAAAAAAACAAAACACAAAGCCAGACAAAAGCAGCTGCGCGAAAACATGTTTTTCATATCAGCCCTTCTCTGATCAAGTCATGTAGATGAATAATCCCGAGATATTTCCCATTCTCAACTACTAAAAGCTGGGTGATGCTATTTTCGCGCATTATCTCAAGTGCCTTTACAGCCAAAGCATCTCCCGGTATTGTTTTAGGAGTTTGATTCATGATATCTTTTGCCTTCAAATGGCTGATATCTTTTTCACTTTCCAGCATCCGCCTTAAGTCGCCATCGGTAATTACGCCCCTAATTGCTTCATTATCGCTAAGCACTGCTGTAATGCCTAAGCGTTTTGAAGTGATTTGCATGATAATTTTACGAACATTATCTTCTTCAAAAACGACAGGTCTTTCGTTATTCGGATAAATATCACTTACTCTTAAATAGAGCTGTTTGCCCAACGAACCTCCAGGATGATATTGTGCAAAATCTGTCGGTGTAAAACCTCGTAAAGCTAGCAAAGCCGTTGCAAGTGCATCTCCTAAAGCCATTTGCGCTGCTGTACTCGCAGTGGGAGCAAGGTTGTTGGGATCTGCTTCTTTTGAAACAGGGGTATGCAGGATATACTGTGCATGTTTCCCGAGATAAGAATCCTTGTTGCTAACCATTCCAATCATCAAATTACCAGCAGACTTCAATAGCGGGACAAGCACCTTAATTTCCGGGGTTTCGCCGCTCTTTGAAATACAAAGTACAATATCATTGGGCTGTATCATCCCTAGGTCTCCGTGGATAGCATCAGCTGCATGCATGAAGATCGAGGGAGTGCCAGTCGAGTTGAGTGTAGCTACAATTTTATTTGCAATTAGTGCACTTTTTCCAATTCCTGTGATAATCAACCTGCCCGAAGATTGAAATATGGTATAAACACAATCAACAAAACCCTTGTCAATACTGGCTTTCAAAGCTAATACGGTTTCTGCTTCTATTTGAATTACCTGCTGCGCAATTCTGATAATTTCTTCTTCTTTTTTCACTATTATTTTTGTATTTTTGAAAGCTTTTTTAAAAAGCGATAGCTTGATTGTAAACAAAAGAAAGACTAACCCAAAACCAATCCTTCTTATTGATTGTTAATAGACATTTACAAAGTAATTAATATCAGTAACATTGCGTTCGATCTACTGAAAATTACGGTATTTTTTGTTTATATTTAAAGTCAGCCTCAAAGCTATAATTTTTCAAAACAAATCAACTTTGAAATCTACCCCACGATTAACAAAAATAAGTTGAATTTTTAATTCACAAGAATTGAAAATATAAAGACAGTATGGTAGAAATAAATGAAAGTTTACATGATGCCCTCCAAAGATTCTTTGGATTCAATGAATTCAAAGCAGAACAGGAGCTCATCGTTCAAAATGTATTAGACAAAAAAGATACTTTTGTCATTATGCCAACCGGTGGTGGCAAGTCACTTTGTTATCAACTCCCTGCTTTAATGCTTGAGGGTACTGCAATTGTAATCTCTCCATTAATCGCTTTGATGAAAAATCAGGTCGATTCTATCCGAGGGCATAGCCAGGAAGATGATATTGCACATTTCCTTAACTCTTCATTGACAAAAACACAAATGAAAAAAGTTAAGGAAGATATCATGGCCGGTAAAACAAAACTTCTTTTCATAGCTCCTGAAACGCTCACAAAAGATGAGAATATACAGTTTTTTAAAGAAGTGAACCTTTCCTTTGTCGCGGTTGATGAAGCACACTGTATTTCTGAATGGGGTCATGATTTTCGTCCAGAATACCGTCGTATCCGTACAATGATTGACTCTATTGACAAAGAGATTCCCATCATTGCTTTGACTGCTACCGCTACCCCGAAGGTGCAATCTGATATCGTCAAAAACCTTAATATGAGGGACGTGAAGGAATTTGTTTCTTCCTTCAATCGGGATAACCTGTACTATGATATCAGACCAAAAGGCAAAAAAGATCAAACGATAAAAAGTATTGTTCAGATTATAAAAAGTATGCCCGGCCAATCCGGAATCGTCTACGTTCAAAGTCGAAAGAACACCGAACAAATTGCGGAATCGTTAAAAGTGAATGATATCAAAGCGGTAGCTTACCACGCCGGATTTGATGCCAAAACCAGGTCTAAAACCCAGGATGATTTTTTGATGGAAGAGGTGGATGTAATTGTTGCCACTATTGCATTCGGAATGGGTATTGACAAACCAGATGTGCGCTTTGTGATTCATTATGATATCCCAAAGAGTATCGAAAATTATTACCAGGAAACGGGCAGAGCGGGCCGCGATGGACTTGAAGGGCGATGCGTTGCTTTTTATTCCTATAAAGATATCCAGAAACTTGAAAAATTTCTTAGAGATAAGCCGGTAGCTGAAAGAGAAATGACTGCTCAACTCATGCAGGAAATCATGGCTTATGCTGAAACACCTTCCTGTCGCCGTCGTTTTCTTTTACATTATTTTGGAGAAGCTTTCGACGATGATAATTGCAATAAAATGTGCGACAATTGCCGGCACCCCAAAGAAAGAATAGAAGTTAAAACTGAAATGCACCAAGGGCTTCATGCCATCCAGAAATTAAACGAAAACTATGGTATAAAAACTTTAGTAGAATTTATTACTGGGAAAGAAACCAAAGAGATGGCTGATTTCAAACATGATCAATTGGACCTTTTTGGTGCTGGAAAGGATAAAGATGAAAATTTTTGGCAATCTATTTTCCGGCAAGCCTTACTTAACAACCTGGTTTACAAAGACATTGAAAACTATGGCTTGCTCAAACTAACTGATCAAGGGAAATCATTTATTAAAAAACCACATGCTTTTCAAATACCCCTCAACCATAATTATGATAATCATTCTTTCGACGATGATTCTTCAAATGGTAAAACCGCTGTTCTCGATCAACCTTTAATGGCACTTTTGAAAGATCTCCGCAAACAAATTGCCCGAGATAAAAAGCTTCCTCCTTTTGTTATTTTTCAGGACCCCTCATTGGAGGACATGGCCACTCATTATCCAATTACGATGGAAGACATGGCTAATATTACGGGGGTAAGCAAAGGGAAAGCTATCCGTTATGGGCGTGCTTTTATTGAACTGATCGGTAATTATGTTGAGGAAAATGAAATTGACCGGCCTACAGATTTTGTCGTAAAACAAGTTGCTAATAAATCAAAAATCAAAGTAAATATTATTCAAAGTATTGATAGAAAAATTCCTTTAGTTGATATCGCAGCAGCAAATAATCTGACGATGGAAGAAATCCTCCACGAAATGGAAATGATCGTGGCTTCGGGGACGAAAGTAAATATTGATTATTATATTGAAGACGCAGTTGATGAATATTCACAGGAGGATATTTATGAATATTTTATGGAAGCAGATAGCGATTCCGTTGATGAAGCTTATGGCGAATTGAAGGAAGAAGATGTTACGCTGGAAGAAATCCAGTTGATGCGAATTAAGTTTCTTTCTGAAAATGCTAACTAATTCTGTAGTAAAATCATACTCGTCATTAAAATAGTTCTCAAAATAAAAGAGGTTTATCGGTTGATCTGATAAACCTCTTTTCAATAAATTAAAGCAATGAAATTAATTATCATCAACGGACCAAATTTAAATCTTCTTGGAAAAAGAGAGATTGACATTTATGGCAATCAACCCTTTGAAGATTATTTTCAAAAATTGAAAAATAAATACCTCAATATCAATCTCGAATATTTTCAAAGCAATTCCGAAGGTCAGTTGATCGATAAATTACACGAAGTAGGTTTTTTTTATGATGGCATCATTATCAATGGCGGGGCCTACACACACACTTCCATTGCAATAGCTGATGCATTAGCTGCAATAAAAACACCCTCGATTGAAGTTCATATTTCCAATATTCACTCCAGGGAGGCTTTTCGCCATCACTCTTATTTTACAAAAAATTGTGTCGGAATTATTTCAGGATTAGGCCTCAAAGGATATGAATTGGCTTTGCAATATTTTATCACCCAATAATCAGGGGCCATAAACAGGTATCATGGTAAGGTCCAACATCCTGAGCCATTTTCGTTTTCCTAATTTATGGGTTTTCCATTTAAAAAGATGGCGAACCAAGAGCCCTGCAACCAAAGCCGAACCTACTACGATAACGGTAAAAGCAGAAAGTTCCCACCAACCTACTGCGGCAGCCAGGAGGGAGAATCCTCCAAAACCTGCAGCAAAAGCGAAAAGTTGAAGGCTGAAAGAACGGGAAAGCCTGGCATTTTTAAACGTTCTGATTACGGCAATATCGTCCATATTAACCGCTCGATTTTCAAATACAATTATATTATCATCGACTAAAAAATCATTGATTGTTCCACTGTACCAGGTTTTTTTATCTCCTTTAATTTGATACGTCAATTCGTCTCCGATATAAAATTTCTGAACTTTAGTTTTTCCATATTTCTCAATCTGTAGAAATTTCTGTCCGAAACCATTCCAAGCGATAGCCATAAAAAGAAATACAAACATCAATCTCATTGCAGGTGTATTTGGTATCTGAATATAATGAGTTAAAACAAAACGATAGCGTTGGTTGGTTTTTTAAAACTAAATTTAATGCTTTATATTTTTACAAAAAGCAGTCATCCACTTTCGGGTCGCTTTTTCAATATCCTGAAAAGATAATGTTTCTTTGGCTACATAAATCACCATCAATCCATACTGTGGACTACCTTCGGGGAGATTTGCATAAAGCCATGGTTTATTTACTCGATAAGCCTCTCGTATTCGTCTTCGTAAAAGATTTCGCTGATGCGCTTTTGGAAAAGAACGGCGTGGCACAGTCAAAGTAAATTGAATAGGAGATCCATCTTTGGGAGGATCTATTTCCGTCCAGACCACACGCAAAGGATAACTTTTTATTGATTTTCCTGCTTTGAAAAGTAGAGAAATCACTTTTCGGCTTTTGAGCCGCTCTTTTTTATTAAATGAAAATGAAGGCAAGCAAATTGATATTTATTTCCAATATACGCAGAAACCCGATCTGTAACAACAGTATCGGGCTTCGTTCTTTTGATATTCGGTTAGAGTCCCCCCTTTTGGGAGAACGGATTACTTCAGTCTTCTTTCGTCGGAGACGGTTAATTTGGTACGGCCTTTAGCACGACGCCGTGCGATCAATTTACGACCATTTTTACTGCTCATTCTTGAGCGGAAACCATGTTTGTTCGCTCTTTTTCTTCTTGATGGTTGAAATGTCCTTTTCATAAAAATTTACCTTTAAAAATCGCTAAATAGCTAGTTACTTAAAAAGTCCGACAAAGGTAGTTTTTATTTGTTAATTAGACAAATGACCATCTATTTCTTTTCAATATTTTTTTGGCCTATCTATTATCATCTAAACTACGGGCAATGGTCTACTTTATCTGATTTAATTATTAAACCCTTAACCATTCATAGAACTCAGGAATTCTTCGTTCGTAGAAGTATGAAGCATGTTTTTTCTTAAAAACTCCATAGCCTCAACAGGTTTCATATCAGCAAGATGATTTCTCATGATAAACATACGCTGTAAGGTATCTTTATCAAGAAGCAGATCTTCACGTCGAGTACTTGATTTGGTAAGATCAATTGCAGGATATAATCGCTTGTTAGCCAAAGTTCTATCAAGCTGCAATTCCATATTACCTGTTCCTTTAAATTCTTCGAAGATCACCCCATCCATCTTAGAACCCGTATCTATCAATGCTGTTGCAAGTATCGTCAATGATCCACCATTTTCAATATTACGAGCAGCACCAAAGAACTTCTTAGGTTTGTGTAATGCATTTGCTTCAACACCACCTGAAAGCACTTTTCCAGATGCCGGAGCAACTGTATTGTAAGCTCGTGCAAGACGAGTAATGGAATCTAATAAAATCACTACATCATGTCCACTTTCAACAAGTCGTTTTGCTTTTTCTAAAACGATACCTGCAACCCGAACGTGGTTGTCAGCTGGCTCATCAAAAGTTGAAGCAACGACTTCTGCATTTACACTGCGCTTCATATCCGTTACTTCTTCAGGTCTTTCATCAATTAGCAATACGATCAGATATGATTCAGGGTGATTTTTAGCAATGGCATTCGCTACATCTTTTAAGAGAAACGTTTTACCTGTCTTAGGTTGCGCAACGATTAAGCCACGCTGTCCTTTTCCGATTGGCGTAAAAAGATCTATCATTCGAGGGCCATATTCCTTACCATTTCCACTGGTAAGTTGAAACTTTTCCGTTGGAAATAGTGGAGTAAGATAATCAAAAGGAACTCTGTCGCGAATATCTTGTGGACTCAAACCATTGATACGAGATACTCTAAGTAACGCAAAATACTTTTCTCCTTCTTTTGGTGGCCGAATTGCTCCACTAACAGTATCACCGGTCTTTAATCCAAAGAGTTTAATTTGAGAAGGTGAAACATAGATGTCATCAGGAGAAGTCAAGTAATTGTAATCTGCTGAACGTAAAAAGCCATAACCATCAGGCATCATTTCGAGGATACCTTCCCCTTCGATAATGCCATCGAGTTCTATATTGAATTTTTGCTCGCGTTGGCTAGTCGACTTTTCTTGAGAACTCGCACTGTCTCTATTATCCCTGGAATCTCTGCTGTCTCTTTTGTCTCTTGTATTTCTGCTATCCCTAGAGTCTCTGCTGTCTCTTTTGTCTCTTGTATTTCTACTACCTTTATCTTCTCTTGAAGCATTCTCGTCAGCATTATCAATGGATTCAGTTTTGTCTGATTCATTATTTTCATTATCCGCTCCTGACTTGGATTCTCTATTTTGTACACCTTCTTTTACAAAAGAAGAGCGATCATTTTGTTCAGCTCCATCTCGTCTTTTTCGATCTTCATCTGTATCTTTGATTCTTGACTGTCTTTTATCACTATCCTCAGGACTAGTAGATTGAACATTTTCTGAATCAGAAAAACTCTTAGTTACTGGGTCTTTTTTTATTGTGGTTCTACTTCTTCTTTTGGAAGGAGGTTGAGTAGTTGCAGGTTTATCCTCTTTTTGCTTTAATTCAGGTGAAGAAGTTATATTTCTTCCATTTTCTTTGTTGGATTCCATTACCAGAGCTTGCTGATCAAGGATTTTGTATATAAGTTCTTGTTTGTTTAATTTTTTAAACCCCTTTAAACCTAGCTTTTCTGCTAAATCTTTTAACTCGGGCACTAGCATATCATTTAACTGAAGTATATCAAACATATTAAATTGTAATTTTGGGAATTTTATTTTTTTTGAAAAAGGTAAAATCTTTTTTTACCTGGTAAATTGAATTGAATGGTTAAAACTGTGATTAACGGAATTAAAAATTAAGAATCTTTGGTTAATGTCAAATGACAGAAACCTAACCTCTACATACCAATAACTATCCAGAACTGTAGTAACCTCAAAAATATTAAGTGGAATTTCAGAAGGAATAATTGGTTTGGTAAACCCTCACTTTGTAGCCTTGTAAAACGATGTTGTAAAGGTATGCTTACTTATTAATCAGCTCAAAAATACATTTTATTTTTAATTTCAAATAGTATCTTTGCAAAAATTTAACGAAAACTTTCTTCAAAAGTTCATTTTATACTTTAAAAATCTTAATTCTTTAAACATATTACAACATTATTCATACCAAACCCCTTTGGATTAACTAACATATTATGCTACAAGTAAGTTTCATTAGAGATCACAAAGAAAAATTATTAAATGGCCTGAAGATTCGAAATTTTGCAGCCGACGACTTCAAAATATTAGATGATATTATTGCACTAGATGATATCCGAAAAGCAACGCAGACTGAAAATGATGAATTACTTGCTCAAAGCAACAAACTTTCCAAAGAAATAGGGGATCTTTATAAGCAAGGCAAACGCAATGAGGCTGAGGCAATGAAAAATGAGGTGACTCAACTGAAAGAACAATCTAAAAAATTAAACAATAAGTTATCAGAATCTATAGAAGAGCTTCAAAATTTATTGCTGAAAATACCTAACCTCCCTCATCCGTCAGTACCTGCAGGCAAGTCTGATGAAGACAACGAAGTTTACAAAGATTGGAGCGGAAAGCTTCCTCAATTAGACGAAACCGCAATTCCTCATTGGGATCTTGCAAAAAAATACAATCTAATTGACTTTGAAATTGGCGTTAAAATAACAGGTTCCGGTTTTCCGCTTTTCCGAAATAAAGGATCAAAGTTACAACGAGCGCTGATAAATTTCTTTTTGGACGAAGCGGGCAAAGCTGGTTATGAGGAAATTATACCTCCATTGCTCGTAAACGAAGATACTGCAAGGGGTACTGGCCAACTTCCTGATAAAGAAGGTCAAATGTATTATGTTGAAAAAGATGATCTTTATCTCATCCCAACTGCTGAAGTCCCCTTGACAAATATTTATAGAGATGTAATCCTTGAAGAAAAAGATTTCCCAATCAAAATAACAGGCTATACTCCCTGCTGGAGAAGAGAAGCAGGAGCCTATGGAAAAGATGTGAGAGGGCTTAACCGGGTGCATCAGTTTGATAAAATTGAGATTGTTCAAATCCAGCACCCTGAAAAATCTTATGACACCCTTTACCAAATGCTTGATCATGTGGAAGGAGTGTTGCAAAAGTTAGAATTGCCTTATCGAATCATGCGTTTGTGTGGAGGGGATCTTGGCTTCACTTCAGCACTTACTTATGACTTTGAGGTATACTCAGCGGCACAAAAAAGATGGCTGGAAGTTAGTTCTGTTTCCAATTTTGAAACGTATCAAACCAATCGATTGAAGTTGCGATTTCGGGATGAAAATAATAAAATACAACTTGCCCATACGCTGAATGGTAGTGCCTTGGCATTGGCTCGAATTGTTGCTGCATTACTTGAGAACAATCAAACTACGGATGGCATTAAAATACCTGCAGCGCTACAACCTTATACTCGTTTTGAGTTAATAAACTGATTTTAATTGCTGTTAATCTAATTTTTCCTGATATCAATCTACTGGTAAAACTTTTAAACATTTTTATTAGTTTTATTTTTATTTGAATCATAAAAGATTAAAAACGATGTCAGATTATTATATCTATATGATTATTGCCGGGGCGCTCTCTCTGGTGGGCATGTTTGTAAGTAATCGATTAAAAAGTAAATTCAAATATTACAATCAAGTTGATATCCGAAGCGGACTGACCGGAAAAGAAGTAGCGGAATCCATGTTGAATTATTACAATATTCACGATGTACAGGTGGTTTCTGCAAGGGGTTTTTTGACAGACCATTATAACCCTGTAACCAAAACGGTAAGCTTAAGTGAATCCGTTTTTCATGGAAGAAATGTCGCTTCCGCTGCTGTAGCTGCTCACGAATGCGGGCATGCTGTGCAACACAACACCGCTTATAGCATGCTGAAACTGCGCTCGGGGTTAGTTCCGATCGTAAACATTGCTGCAACTGCTCAACAATATCTTTTGATAGCCGCTTTTCTTATGTTTGGAACATTTCCCCAATTAATGCTCATTACCATTGCTGCCTTTGCAATTACAACCTTATTTAGTTTTATTACTCTTCCCGTCGAATTTGATGCAAGTCGCCGCGCTTTGGTATGGTTAGACGAATCTCGTGTAGCAGCAACTGGCGAGGAATACGATGGCGCAAAGGATGCACTTTGGTGGGCTGCGATGACTTATGTCGCTGCCGCTTTATCTTCATTAGTCATGCTACTTTATCTCATTTTCAGATATAAAAACAACAGATAATTTCATTCTTTAACTATAATATCTTAAAAGCAGAAACATTCGGAAAATGTTTCTGCTTTTTTTTGAAAAGTTAAGGTTTTATAACCTTCTAAAATCCAAGTTACTAGAAATAGGAATTAATCGAAGGTATTTTTTATTATATTTATACAAAACTGATAACCAATATTTTAATTAAGGCATCGACTATAATTAACAAAAAGTTGAAATTGATTTAAAATTTTGAATTGGGCTATTTTTAAATTATTTTAGCACTTCAGGAACTTGATATTTTACTATTAACTTAGCTTTCAGCGTTT
This sequence comes from uncultured Saprospiraceae bacterium, assembly GCA_963793295.1. Lineage (GTDB taxonomy): Bacteria > Bacteroidota > Bacteroidia > Chitinophagales > Saprospiraceae > JAHDHW01. The sequence continues at coordinate 178,641 of CAWBZX010000015.1, forward strand.
TTTATGAGTAACCAACAAAATCGGCGATACGTTTTTATCGATTTTGAAAACTTGAAAAAAGTCAAGTTTAGAAAACTTGAAAAAGTTTGTAATAGAATTTTTATACTCATTAATGCTGAAGAAAAAAGTATTCCTTTCTCTCTTGTTCAACAAATTCAAAAACTTGGTAAGGCGGTAAAATGGATCCCTGTAGAAAAGCCATTGCACAATGATTTCAATTTCCATATTTGCTATCTAATGGGGACGTTACATCAAAAAGTATCCAAAAAAGTAGAATTTGCTATTTTGTCCAATGATCGTGCATTTGACTCCCTTGTCAATTCCATCAATAAGTCAGGCAGAAATTGCTTGAGAGTAAAAAGTCGAAAGTCAAATACTGAAACTTTTCCTCTAAAGAAAAAAGAAACGATTAAAGCCGAAGGAGATAAAGGAAAAATGTCCGATAGTTATAACAATTCATTTTTGGTCGAACCCTCCATAGACAATCAAATGTTAAACGAGACCGCCAATGACACTATCCAAAGGCTTATTCGATCCGGTAAACGCCCCGAAGAAGTTGTCATGCTCCGAAACTATATCCTTCTTCACAATCAGGAATTAACCAAACATGGTAAAGTTGATATTGTAATTGATCAGCTCCAGCAAAATAAAAACATCGCTATTCGCGAGGGTGCTGTAACTTATAATTTCTGATTGGAACCTTTCATTTGAAATTTTTATTTGTAAATTTGAGGTCATTAGTTGACTATAAAAATCAATCAGATTATGGTAGCAGATGTAAATAATTATATTGATCAATCAAAAAAATACATGGATGAAGCACTCGTTCATCTTGAAAAAGAATTGATTAAAATCCGAACAGGAAAAGCTTCTCCTGCAATGCTCAATGGAATTCTGGTGGATTATTACGATAACCCAACTCCCCTCAACCAGGTAGCAAATGTTGGCGCATCAGATGCAAAAACATTAACGATCCAACCCTGGGAAAAGAAAATGTTGGGAGTCATTGAACAAGCTATTTTTGCAGCAAATTTAGGCTTAACGCCTATGAATGATGGTGAATTAATTCGTATAACCATTCCTCCACTTACCGAAGAAAGGCGTATTGATATGGTGAAAAGAGTCAAAGCACTTGGAGAAGAAGGAAAAATCAGTTTGCGCAATACCCGCCATAAAGTAATGGATTATATCAAAAAAGCAGTAAAAGAGGGTTTGCCCGAAGATACTGGAAAGGATAAAGAAGTAGAAATTCAAAATATTATAAATGAATATGGAGAGAAAGTTAACGAAATGGTCGCTGCTAAAGAAAAAGACATTATGACCATATAAAATAAAGAATTGTCTTTGTAAAGGTGAAAGGACTCGATTCTTTCACCTTTTTTTAAAATTCATAAATCAATACCTTATCCTGCTTTTTCACAAAGAGTTTATTTTTTTGAATCCGTATTTTATCCTCTTTTTTTATATCGGCCGGAAGGACAATATTTTGTAAAATCAATGGCTGTAAAAGAAAGGACATTAATTTTTCATTTTTTCTGAAAATCAATTGTTTGTTAACCACCTGAAAGTCATCAAGGCCTTTAAAATCAAGCGTTTTTATATATTTACCGTAAATATCAAAAACAAGAATCCCCGTTTGGGGATTATTTACATAAACAGAATTCTCACGCTCAAGAATAAAATTTGGTTTAGGGGTGTAAGCCAGAAACATATTCAAGTCATCACTTTCCAACACGATCTGTCCATTTCGGTCTATCTTTCTGAGCTTGAAAGTTACTTCGTCATATAACCAAATATTGTTATCGTTGGACATTCCGATAGCATTCACCTCAATCAAATTTAAATTAATCAAATCATACTCTCCCGTCTTATTTAGTGTCCTGTTTAAGGTCAAGACCGTCATATAATCAGGATAAAACAATAAAATATTCATTGGATCGGTAACATCTATATGTTTGAGGTTCCCAAGTGTATTATTATTAAAACGAAATAATTCCTTTCCATCAGAATCATACTTAATGACTTCATTTTGCTCGGTCACCACATAAATCTGACTTAATTTATCAGTTGTAAAGAATTTTGCTTTTATCGCAATAGTATTTAACAAAGTATAACTGGAATCAACGGAGCTACTGGCCTGAGTTGAGCAAGAACAACTAAACATGAGAATACAACTAACAAGAAGTTGTTCCATATTAAAATTTAAAATAAGTAGCGCCTTCATTTTCAAAAAATTTGATCTCAAGATCTTCGCCGTCAAATACGGCATAAGAGTTATAATTCATCCATTCTCCAAGGTTTATATAACGGCTTTTCTCATTCTTTAGCGTATAATCGATAGGAAGGTGCCGATGTCCAAAAATATAATAGTCAGCATATTTTTGATCTAATTTTCTGTTTGCATAAGCAATTAGCCGCTCTTTATCCTCACCGTAAAACTCCGTTTCGATTTTATTGGATTCCCTGCTTTTATGTGACCAGAAATTAGCTAATCTAATCCCAAAGTTTGGGTGAAGCCTTGCAAAGAGCCACTGGCAAACAGGATTTGCAAAAACTTTTTTAATAAACTTATAACCATGATCTCCAGGGCCCAATCCGTCACCATGCCCTATAAAAAAAGTTTTCCCAAGCAATTCTCTGACTATAGGTTTTCGATAAATTGGAATATCAAATTCTTCCTCAAAATATCGAAACATCCACATATCATGATTGCCAATAAAAAAATAAATTGGTATTCCCATATCCCGCAGTTCAGCTAACTTTCCTAGCAACCGAACATAACCTTTTGGGACCACCGTTGCATATTCAAACCAAAAATCAAAGACATCGCCAACAAGATAAATTTCAGCGGCATCAGTTTTTATCATATCAAGCCACCGAACAATTTGACGTTCCCGTTCAACGCTCGTATGCCTGGCATCAATCCCAAGATGGAAATCTGAAGCAAAATAAATTTTCCCTTTTCTCATTATCGAATTCTGACTTTCATAAAATCTTTAATCCAACCAGGATTTTTCCAATTGCCTGGTCAAATGGTTTATTTTTTAAGCTTTTTCCATTACTGTACCGCATTTTTTGCAGGTACGTAGCTCCTCAGAATTCATAAAATGATTCATAACCGGAGGAAGTTGATTGACAATATCTGTCATTTCAAAAGTAGCTTCGTGAAGTTTATTATTGCAGTTTTCGCAAAACCACATCAACTTATCTACCTCTCCTTCCTTTCGATATCGCTCGATCACTAAGCCGATCGTATTGGCTGGCCTTTGTGGAGAATGAGGAATTCTGGGAGGTAATAAAAACATATCTCCTTCCCGGATTTGGATATCTTGCGGTGTTCCATCCTTATTGATTATTTTTAAGGTAATATCTCCTTCGAGTTGGTAAAATAATTCTTCACCGTCTTCAAAATGATAATCTTTCCGGCCATTTGGCCCTCCAACTACCATAACGATATAATCCTCATTTTCAAAATATACTTGTTTATTTCCAACCGGTGGTTTGAGAAATTGACGGTTATCATCAACCCATTTTTTCAGATTAAAAGGTTTTGCGATTTCCATAATACTTTTTTAGATGTTTTGATAAATGATACCAGACAGGAGACTTTTTATCAATAAGTTTAAATGGTGTAAATTTATTTATCAACGAGCTAATCCGATGTCCGGAAGTCCATTAGTCTTGAAATAATTGCTAAATTTAAGCATTAATTTGAAGACTGAAAATTACAAACTTTATGAATCTTAGTTTATTTGGTAAAAATGCATTGGTATGCGGAAGTAGCAAAGGTATTGGAAAAGCCACAGCCCTCGAACTAGCAGCGCTTGGCGCAACAGTAACGCTTGTATCGAGGAGTTCTGAGACTATGACCGGCGTTCTTCATGAATTAAGCCATGAAGCTGGTCAACATCATGATTTTATTATTGCTGATTTTTCAAAGAGTGCCGATTTAAAGAAGAAAATTAAAATGCTCCTGACCTCAAAACCCATCCACATTTTGGTAAATAATACAGGCGGACCTCCAGGTGGACCTATCGTTGATGCAAAAACGGAGGAGTTTATCCAGGCATTTCATAATCATCTAATTTGCAACCATATTCTGACTCAAGCCGTAATCAATGGTATGAAAGAAAGTGGCTATGGCCGAATTATTAATATCATTTCAACTTCTGTTAAACAACCTTTGGATGGATTGGGAGTTTCAAATACGATCCGGGGAGCAGTTGCCAATTGGGCAAAAACGATGGCCAACGAATTAGGTGCTCATGGTATCACGGTCAACAATGTTTTGCCAGGTGCTACCGAAACAGAACGATTGCATGAAATTATTGAAAACAAAGCCAGCAAAACGAATCAACCTGCTGAAAGTGTTGCAGCAACAATGAAAAACTCGGTTCCCTTAAAACGATTTGCAAAACCTGAGGAAATTGGAGCCGCAGTTGCTTTTTTAGCTTCACCCGCAGCAGCTTATATTAATGGCATAAATCTTCCTGTAGATGGAGGAAGGACAAAAAGTTTGTAAAAAATGAAGGTATCATTAATTGGACAATACAGCCCTAGCGCAAAAGAGATAGGAGGAATTCAGATATTTAATAAGAATCTCTACGAAGAAATGAAAAAACTCGTAGAGACTAAATTTTTTGGGTATGGCATAAAAGGAATTAAAATTGATGATAAGCGCTTCATTCCAATTTCAGAATCCAATGGTGAAATGAGAGGAGCATTATTCATGCTAAATCTATTTTTAAAAGGTCCTTTCTTAGACATTAATGATGATGAAATAATACATGTGCAAAGACCGGATCATGTAATTCCTTTCCTGTTTAAGAAAAATAAAATTGTCCTGACGCTCCATGGCGCTCATATAAAAAATGTTAAATTAAATAAAGGAAGATTAGCGTATTTGGTTTATAAAAAAATGCAGAATATCGCCTTTAAGAGAGCCAATCTTATTATCTCTGTTTCAAGAGACACCGAAGAATATTTTAAAAATACTACTTCTTTGTTAGACAATAAGACCGTAATAATTCCTCCCGGTGTTTCAAAAACATTTCAACCACTGGATAAAAAAGAGTTAAGAGAAAAATATAATATAAAACAGAAACATGTAGTGGTATATGTAGGCAGAATTGATCCAGAAAAAAATGTGGACTTAATCGCTGAAAAATTAAAAAATGAAGATTTATGTTTGTTAATAGCCGGTACAGGATCAGAGCAAAAAAAGATAGAATTGTTAGCAAGTGAATATCAAAATATTAAATATTTAGGAAAGGTCCAAAATGAAAATATCGCTGAAATTTACAATTTAGGAGATGTTCTGGTCATGCTATCTGAGTATGAAGGTATGCCTACAGTCGCCCTGGAAAGTTTATCATGTGGAGTTCCTGTAATTACCACAGATGTAGGAGATGTAAGTAAAGTAATACAAAATGGAAAAACCGGCTATCTTGTCACTAAAGAAAATTTCAAAGAAAAAGTTTTGAAATTGTTAAATGAAAGTAAGAGCTATAAAGAAGATTGCCTTAACATGTCACAAGAGTATAGCTGGAACAATGTTGCAAAAAAACTATACGATTCATATAAAAATATAAAATGAAACAGCGTATTAAAAAAACAGGTTCAAAAATTTATAGCCTGTTTGGTTTATACAAATTTTCCAATTTTAACACAAAAATAATTGCATATCATCAAGCAAATCCGGAATACTTTGAAGAACAAATAACCTTTCTAAAAAATAATTTTCAAGTTTCATCTTTAAGCCAGGCATTACAAGATCTTGATAAAAAACAAGTTGTTATCACTTTTGATGACGGCTATAAAAATAACTTAGAGGTCGCTTACCCGGTTTTAAAAAAATTAGGCCTGAAAGCAACCGTTTATACTACTTATAATTTCATTGACAATAATCAGTTCACATGGTGGGACAAACTGGAAAATGAAAATTTATACCATCTTGCAGAAAGTTTGAAAAATTTAAACCCTTCTGAATTAGACAAGAAGGTAAATGAGCTTACAAAAAATCAAGAAAAGCCTAAGAAATACGATTTTATGACTTGGGAAGATCTTAAACAAATTGAAGATGTTTTTGAGATTGGGGGACATACTATTACGCACCCTATTCTAACGACAATCCCAATTGAAGAAGCAAGAAAGGAAATAGCTGACTCAAAAGTTAAGTTAGAGGAAAAATTAGGACATGAAGTATTTTCTTTTGCTTATCCTAATGGAAATTTTAATGAAAACTTAATGAAAATTGTACAGGAATCAGGCTTCAAAAATTCCGTAACTTATCAAAACGGTAACAATAATTCTTCTACAAATAATTATTCATTGTTTAGAAGAGGAATCAACTATTATGATAATCTAGCTATTTTTAAAGCAAAAATCGGAGGGCTATTTTAATTATTAAGTTATTTTCAAGCCTCTCCTATAGCAACTTACATCAATGGAATAAATCTTCCTGTAGATGGAGGAAGGATAAAAAGTTTGTAAAAATGAGAATTTTAAACCTTATTCTATCTTTTCAACATTTTTAATACTTTAAAAATGAAATACTTAAATCTGTTATTAATCGCGGTTCTAATCTTGAGTTGTTCTTCAAACAATGAGGAAATTTTAAAAGAAGCTATTGAAATTCACAATCAATCGCTGGAAGTTGAAAAAGAAACCTCAGAAAAATTTGAGGAGCTGCAACAAACCAGTAATAGTATCAATATCCAGGGGCGGGCACTTACTGAAGAAGAAATAAAATTTACCCGTGAGGTAGAATTGCTTGGATTAAGCTTAAATTACTGGAAGGAAAATCACCTGGAAGTTCCACAAGCCACTCAGCTGGAAAGTAAAAAAGATTCCGCTGTTAAGTTTTCTCCGCAGGATATTTTGCTGATTCAAAAAGAATTTAATGATTCAATTATAGCAATACGCGCGCGAGTAGAGGCGATAAAAATTCCATCGTCTGATTTTTGAAAAGTTTCTAGTTGTCGAAAACCACGAACTAGAAACTATGAAGTACAAACCTCAAACTATCAACTTCAAACTGTCAACCACAAATCATGCACAAAATTGAACACATAGGCATTGCCGTAAAAGATCTGAAAAACAGCAATCCGCTCTTTGCAAAATTGTTTGGCGAAGCTCACTACAAAATTGAAGAAGTGGCTTCAGAAAATGTAAATACTTCCTTTTTCAAGATCGGAGCATCAAAAATTGAATTACTTGAAGCCACGGACCCAGCCAGCCCAATCGCAAAATTTATCGAAAAAAGAGGCGAAGGAATCCACCACATTGCATTTGATGTGGACGACATTTATGCAGAAATGAAAAGGCTACAGAACGAAGGGTTTCAATTGATCAATGAAAAGCCCAAACGCGGCGCGGATAATAAACTGGTCTGTTTTCTACATCCAAAAACAACCAATGGGGTACTTATTGAATTATGTCAGGAAATTAAAGAATAATAGCGTTAGAGAGTTAGACGGTTAGAAATAATAATAAAAATTAACTTCTCCCAAACCACGTTACCCACTAACCTCTTAACCCTCTAACTCCTAACCCCTTCCCCTCTATGGAATTAGAACTGTACCATTATATCATCGCCATCACCGGAGGTGTATTTGCCGGAATTCTCAATACCTTGGCAGGTAATGGTTCGGCCATCACGTTGACCATTTTGACAGAGCTGCTTCAGCTTCCGGGCAATCTTGCTAATGGCACCAACCGGGTAGGTATCCTCGCTCAAAGCTTCATGGGAACCTGGACTTTCCAAAAAAACGGGAAGCTAAATCTAAGTAGGGGAAGCACTTATATTATTCCAACAATTATTGGGGCAATCATTGGAGTTATTGCTGCGACAATGGTGAGTAGCGAGCAATTCAAAAGTGTTTTCCGGTTTTTGATGGTCTTTATGTTGGTGGTTATTTTGGTAAAACCCGGCAGATGGCTGAAACCCACCGATGTTACAAAAAAAGTAAATCTTTGGATTACAATTCCAGTCTTTTTAGCGCTGGGTTTTTATGGTGGATTTATACAAATGGGCATGGGCGTCTTCTTTTTGGCAGCAATGGTTTTGGGAGCTCGCTTTAGTTTGATCGATGCCAATATTATCAAAGTTTTTGTAGTAGGCGCTTATACGATTTTGGTCGTGGCTATCTTTCAATGGAATGGCCTGATCGACTGGCGAATCGGACTGATCCTGGCGGTTGGCCAGGGGATCGGAGCCTGGTTGGCAGCAACCTTTGCTTCCCGATATCCAAAAGCTGATTTTTGGGCCTACATTTTACTCATTGTAGTTGTGGTTTTGGCTATTATAAAGATGTTTAATTTACACCTTTGGTTTTTTTAAGTGATAAAAAAATTAAATTCCTGAAAGTCGTTCAACCACAAACCGCAAATCCATTCTTCAAAAGCTGAACAAATCTTTGTAATTTCCCGAAATTATTTTTTCAAAACAGTAAATGGCCGAAAACAGTAAAATAAATACTTCTCAACAATACAACGAGTCTTTTGAAGAAGCGTTAAAAATGCTCAATCCGGAGCAGTTTGACGCTGTCAGTCAAATCGAAGGTCCCGTCCTGGTTATTGCAGGTCCCGGTACGGGAAAGACCCATATTCTCGCAGCGAGGATCGGCCGTATTTTACAGGAAACCGATACCAATCCCAATAATATTCTTTGTCTGACTTTTACGGATGCTGGTGTTCATGCCATGCGAGAGCGCTTGCTCGAATTTATTGGCCCGGAAGCGCATCGGGTGCATATTTATACTTTTCATTCCTTTTGCAATTCTATTATTCAAGAGAATCTGGAGCTATTCGGGAGGCATGATCTGGAGCCGCTCAATGATTTAGAACGCGTTGAAATCATACGTAGACTGATCGACAAACTTCCTTTTGACCACCCTGCCAAAAATCGTAGAAATGATCCCTATTTTTACGAAAAGCATTTGCACGACCTTTTTAAAAGGATGAAATCAGAAGATTGGACCGTTAAACTGGTTCATTCAAAAATTGATGACTACCTCAAAAGTTTGCCATACAGGGAAGAATTTATTTATAAACGCAATACAAAAGACAACAAAAAAGGAGATTTAAAACAATCGCAGCTTGATGATATCGCACGAAAAATGGAACGCCTTCGCGCTGCTGCTGCCCTTTATCCACATTATATAAAATTGATGGAAAAGGCTCGCCGGTATGATTATGACGATATGATTTTATGGGTGCTCAGAGAATTTGAAAAGAATGAAGCCCTTTTGCGGAATTATCAGGAGCGGTACTTGTATTTTCTGATTGATGAATACCAGGACACCAACGGTTCTCAAAATCATATTATTCAGAAACTCATTGAATACTGGGACAATCCGAATATTTTTATTGTGGGCGACGATGATCAATCCATTTTCGAATTCCAGGGAGCCAGATTGCAAAATCTCGTAGATTTTCACCAACAGTATAAAAATGATTTACAATTGGTGCTCCTGAAAGAAAACTACCGGTCATCGCAGCATATTTTAGATACTTCAAAAACACTGATCGACCACAATGAAAATCGCATCACCACCCGCCTGGAAGGAATTGAAAAAACGTTGATAGCAAAAAACAAATTTTTCGGGCTTTCAACGATCCTTCCAAAGATCATAACCTACCCGAATCGAACTCATGAAGAAGTTGCAATAGTGGCTCAGCTGGAAGAATTGCAGCAGAAAAAAATTCCGCTCAACGAAGTAGCGATTATTTATGCAAAGCACAAGCAAGTTAGAAATATCATTACGCTGCTTGAAAAAAAAGGAATTCCTTACAACACAAAACGAGAAGTCAACATCCTTGATTTGCCTTTGATCCAAAAGCTGCGAACCCTTTTAATGTATATCAATGAGGAATACCAAAAACCTTACTGCAGCGAGCATCTGCTATTTCGTATCATGTATTTTGACTTTCTAGGGATTCCGGTTGATTCTCTGGCAAAGCTCAGTATTTCTTTGGCGAAGCGCTCCAAGGATACAAAAATTTTTTGGCGGGATATCCTTGGAGAAGCTGAAAAATTGAAGCAGTTGGGCATTAAAGACCCGGCTCCGTTTTTAGCATTTTCAAAATTGCTCAATCAGCTGATCGGCGATTATACCAATTTCACATTGCTCCAATTATTGGAACGGATCATCAATAGGAGCGGACTCCTTTCCTTTCTTTTACAACAACCCGACAAGAACTGGCAACTTCAGGTCATCAATACTTTTTTCGAATTTGTTAAAAAAGAAACAGACAAAAATCCTCGCTTCACATTAAAAAATCTGCTGGATATTTTTTTAAAAATGGATGCCAACAGACTTCCGATTGGAATCCTGAAAACCATAACCGCCAAAGATGGGATTAACCTCATCACCGCGCACAGTTCAAAAGGATTAGAGTTCCGGTATGTTTTTATGATCGATTGCGTAAAAGATAATTGGGAACCAAAAGGAGGTGGCAATGCTTATCGGTTCCCGTTTCCTGACACCCTCACTCTTTCGGGGGAAGAAGATGCTATCGAAGCTCGGCGGCGATTGTTTTATGTGGCAATGACCCGCGCCAAGGAACTACTCCAAATTTCTTTTAGCCAAAAAGATATTGCAGGAAAACATATCAATCACACACTTTATGTCGATGAAATTTTGGAAGGAACTGATCTGGAAGTGGAAAAAGCAAGTTTAAGCGAGGACATATTGTCTGAATCACAGGCTTTGCAGCTTCAGGAAATCGAAAGACCAATTATTCCTGCCCATGAAAAGGATGCTATCGACGCTTTGCTTGAGGGTTTTACCTTGAGTATTTCTAGCTTAAACCGATATTTGCGCTGCCCTTTGAGTTTTTATTTCGAATCAGTTTTAAGATTACCTGCTGTACAAAGCGAAGCGGCAACTTATGGCCTGGCTATGCATTATGCCTTGCACAAGCTTTTTGAAAAAAGAAAACTTTCAAAGGCTAAATTACTGCCTTCAAAAAAAGACTTGCTTGGTTATTTTGTAGCAGAAATGAAGCGGCAACAAGGATACTTCACACCAAAAGAGTTTGAACGTCGGTCGCAGCTGGGCCAGCTCCATTTAGATAATTATTACGATTTAAATAAAAATACCTGGCCAAAGAAAATTCAAACGGAATACAGCATCCACAACGTGGAACTTCAAGGGGTCCCATTAACCGGAACAATTGACCGAATTGACTTTTTAGACGATTTTACGGCCCATATCGTGGATTATAAAACCGGAAATGTCGATGCCCAAAAAACGGCGCGCACTAAAGATTCAAATCCAATTGGAGGACTTTATTGGCGGCAACTCGTTTTTTATAAAATACTTTATGAATTACATCAACCAACTTATAAAATACACAGTGGAGAAATATCTTACCTTGAGGCGGACAATAAAAATAACTACGTCCGAAAAAATCTACAGATCAAGCCCAATGATGTCGAAATCCTAAAAAGTTTAGTAACAAATACCTACCAAAAAATAATGGATCATGAATTTTATGAAGGCTGCGGAGAGCCGCATTGCCAGTGGTGCAATTTTGTGAAACAAAATATTATGACGGACTCTTTCACTGATCCGGAAGCAGAAGATTTGGATGATTGAGAAAAAGCAAACTGATGAGCAGCTATCGAAATTTACATTTGATTTTATTTGTTTTCTTCACTATTGCTTTAGTCTCCTTCTTATTGGGTTTATATTTTCGAACGATAAACGGTGATGAGGTGATTTTGGCAGAACAAGTTCTTTCGCTTCAAAAGCTTGGCTTTGTAAAGGCTGAATTATTTGATGGAATGGGAAAAGGCTGGGAGATCAGGCAATACCACTATCATAAATTATTTATTTTGTTGGGAGTGTTATTCTCCAGTATTTTTGATTTCAATATTTGGATATTGAGGGTTATTCCTTTGCTGTTTTTTATCGGTATGGTTGTTTTACTTTTTAAGTATTTACAAATTAAAAATCTACAAACCAACTTGATATTCGCCATAATATTATTGGTTTTGTTGGTAAATTTCACCGTATTCGAATTCGCCTTTTTGTTTCGTCCTGAAATCATTGTTTCCGCTTTGGGACTCCTTTCATTTATATTGCTTCATCAATTTATACAAAATGGTAATAACTGGCTTTGTATCGGTTCAGGGGCTATTGCTGGCCTGGCTGCTTTTACACATCTTAATGGAATAAGTTACATTATGGCTGGTGGCCTTTTGTTATTGATTCTTTCTAAATGGAAACACGCTTTTTTGTTTGGCATTCCGGCAGGTTTGATCACGCTTTTATATTTCTATGATTTAAATAATCTGGCTGAATTAAATGCTTTTTGGCAGCAATTTCAAACTGATCCAAACCTTGGAGAAAATGATTTTAAAATAATTCATGCGTTTTTAAAAATTGTTAATGAGCATATGAGATTCTTCTGGAATCCTCCCACTGCTGCTTTTTCACTACTTTATTTGGTTTGCCTGATTAGTAACTTTTCTTATTTCAAAAAGGAGCATTCGACACTACTTTGGTATCACCTGATTTTGATTGGCTGTCTTTCCGCTATTGCACAAAGTAAAACCATAAAATACGGCTTGATTTATTATCCTTTCATGGTATTAATCATTTCAATTTCTCTAAACAGGGTTTTTACAAAGCATAATTTCAAAACTAAATCATGGCTCCAAATGAGCGTTTTAGCACTCTATTTTTTTATGAATTTTGGATATGCAATTTGGTACATGACGGGCGATTCAACAAGCCATTTGATAGCAAAAAATAATATTTATGCAGATTATATGCCCAAAAAGGAAGCGAAGGTTTTAGCCAACGGAAGTTTTTATTTTAACAGTTATAAAAATTACACCGTTCATCTCATACTAGCCTATGAGCTACTGCATGAAATTTACCTGAAAACGCCTACCTCGAAAGAAGGATTCTATAAATTTGCTAAAGAACAAAATAACGATTATATCCTTTTAAGAAACCATAAGTTTCATTCAAATATGCTCTCCTTGCTGGATTTTGATGAACTTCAAAATGGGGCAATCAATCATGGGTACAGGGTTATTTTTAAAAATAATGAAGTGGTCATAATGGAACGTGTAATGGACAATGGACTAATAAACAGTTCTGGTATTTGAAAATAGCAAACTTCATAAATCGTTCTATAAAAAAGAAAAAACGCGATGAGTCAAAAAAGAAAATCTATTCGAAAAGCAAATAAAATCCAACCAGAAGCCCGAAAAACAAGGACTTCCTTACGCCAAAAATTGATCACTGCCAGTGTGGTTATCTTTGCATTATTGTTTGCAGTGAGCATGTTTTTATCAACACCAAAAAGCTCCAATCGCAGTGTATCTAATTCTTCAAATAATGTCTCATCAGGAAATATTTCAAAGCCAGCTGAGCCTCCTTTTGTCAAAGAAGGAGAATTGCAATTTTTTAAAGAAAATAATATTGTAAAAGTAATTGAAATCGAGATCGCCAACACGGTAAAAGAGATTCAGCAAGGATTAATGTACCGGCAAAAGATGGACGAAAACAAAGGCATGCTTTTTATTTTTCCGAATATGCAACCAAGAGGCTTTTGGATGAAAAACACATTGATCTCATTGGATATTATTTATGTCGATGCAGACAAAACAATCGTTTCCATTCAAAAAAATACCACGCCCTTATCCGAACAGAACTTGCCCTCTGATAATGATGCCCAATACGTGATTGAAGTGAATGCAGGTTTTTCTGACCGCTATGGTTTGAAGGCTGGTGATAAAGTTGATTTTCAAGTGAATTGAAAGAGGAGCGAGTAAGTAGCGGGTTAAAGGTTAGATAGTTAGTAAGTTAGTAGTATTTGCCCTTTCTTAATTGAATACAAAACTACAATACCGGAAATTTTTGTCGGAGTTCGTGGTTTCTCTTTTAATCACTCACTAACCTACTAACCACCTAACTTTCTATCCTTCCATCTTTTACGCTCCAATTTCCTCCTCAATTTTTGCGATGACATTGATAGCAGAATGATAAGTTTCACTCATTGCATCGGCATTATCTTTTCCAGCGAAAAGTGCCATCTCACAGGTTTGAATCGTTTTCATAAAAAGGGAAATACTTTCTTCACTAACCTTGAGAAACCTCAATTTTTCAAAGACATTATCTTTGGTAAGATCCGAAAGAGGGATGCTGAGTTTGTCACAAATATATCCAAAGGAAGCTTTAGAAACTTCATCGTAAAAAGCTTTGCTGTCGTTATTTTCAAGAAATTTTCGGGAGAGGGAAAGTCGTTTCTCAGCGACCTTCTTTGCCCGTCTTCTTTTTAATATTGAAATATCGACAGCGTCTCTGCCACTCAAAATTTGTTTCTGTACCACAACGCCCACGAGAAACAAAATCGGCAGTATAAAAAGAGTCCAGAATAATCCTGAGCCCAAAAATTTATATCTTTCCTTTTTTAAATCTGTTTCCAGTTTTATAAAACGAATATCCTCTTTGGAAACAGCAGATTCAACAGCTCGCGGCGTTCGCCTAGTTCCTAAAACGCCTTTACCCACTGTGATTTGCAAAGTGTCCGTATTTAAAGTTTTATACATCAGGCTATCTGTATCAAAATAAGAGAAAGCTACAGAAAGGTCATAAGTTCCGGGTTCTTTGGGCAAAACGGTATATTCAAACGTTTTTTTGACATTGTATTCTCCATTGCTTTCAAAGCTGTTTTCCTCCAAAACCTTTGGGTCATACACTTCAAAATTTTCCGAAATCAAAAGCGGCGGAGCTTGTATTTGTTTGACATCGCCATTGCCGTTGATATCCAATCGCAATAAAATGGCATCATCAGTAGTCAGCTTAGTACGGCTTATGCTCGCTCGAATATTAAATTGACCAACAGCCCCTGTAAAGGTCGGCGGCATATCCGAAGGAAGCGACATGACATCGATTTTTAATTCATCAGTATTGACACGAACCGGGGTCATTTTTGGTAAAAAAAATACACTCCTTCTCTGATTCGGACTTTCACTGTTAATATAAAGTTGCATGTCCATCGGATCAATAGTAAGTTTTCCGGCCTGTTGAGGAAACAGCGCTACTCGTTTCAAAATCTTGGTACTGAATTGTTTTCCATCCACTACTTCTTTGACAACTCGGCCGTTAAACCGCCTTACATCCTGCGCAAAAAATCCATCATATTGGGATTCTGAAATCAAATTATAACTTTCAATATTACGTGTCGTGTAAAGTTTGTAATCCAAAATAATTTGTTCTCCAATACGGGCTTCCGTTGTATTTACTTCTGCCCTGATAAAAACATCATTCCCCAACTCTGCGTCTAAATCTTCCCGCGTTGTCGCTTTGGAATTTTTCCCTTTCACTACTTCAATATTAAAAGGTTGGGTTCGAAGGGTTTTGCCATTCACTTTAATGGTAGCAGAACCAATGGTAAACTTTCCAATTTTTTTTGGTTGTAATTGATAAGACAAACCTCTTGATTCGCTTCGTCGACCATTTTCTATCCTCATACTTGTTGTCATACTTGGTCCGCTTATGACATTAAAGTCTTTAAAATTTGGCGGCCGAAAATCCGTTCCTTCGGCATTTTCTATTGTAAATGTCGCCGTAAAATAACCACTCAAAACAATTTGCCGGGCATCTGTTGTAGCCTCAAATGACACATTCGCCTGAGCAGCCATTGCTATACTTAATGCAGAAAAAAATAATGCTATGTAAAATTGCCGGATCATTTAAGCCTTGCTATTTTTCCGAATTCAAAGGAGTTTAATGACATTAAAGTTTATAAACTTTTCGTTTTTTCTTTGGCTTCTTTGGCTTAGGTGTAACTTCCTCTGAAGGCGTTAACTCTTCTCTTTCATTATAACGAGGCGACTGATACACTTCATCAGGATTGACAACCACCAAAACTTTCTTAGGCAACGTTTCAAATATTTGATCTCCAACCTTAATACTCGCAGATTCAATATAATAATTGCCGATATCTTTAGGTTCCAGGTAAAAGGAGTAGGACATACTTTGAGATACCTTGCCGTTTACCATACTGAAACTGGAAGATTGATTGGGTCCCCCGACCATTGTAAATCCCTCAAAAGAAGGAGGCTCAAACTGACTCCCTGATGCATTTTCAAGAATAAATTTTACTTCAAAATAATTGCCGAGAAGGATGGAATCACTACTCAATTCTAGTCTGAAGCTAGCACCCTGTTGTGCAAAAGCCAAGTTTATTACAAAACCAAAAACAAAAGTGAATAGTAATTTTTTCATGACCTTTCTATTTATTTAATCCACGAATCTTCGCTTTGTAATTTACCAATCTTTATCTGATTTATTTGGTTTAGCATCTTGTTTCCTCATTTTCTCTTGAACTTTCCTTTCTTCTTCTTCCATAATTTTAAGCAATTTACGTGCTTCTTCTTTGCTCAGTTCTTTTTCTTCTACTTCTTGATCTTTCTGTTCTTGTTGTTGCTGTTGTTGATCTTGTTGAGGTTGATCCTGCTGTTCCTGTTCCTGCTGCTGTTGTTGCTGCTCTTTTTGTTCCTCATTTTCTTCTTTATTCTGTTGTTCCTGTTGCTGCTGCTGCTGTTGTTGTTGTTGTTGCATTAGTTGTTTCTGAGCAAGCGCCAGGTTGCGTTTTGTTTCAATATCGGAAGCATTTAACCGCAGCGCATTTTTATACGCTTCTATGCTTTTGTCATATTCTTGTTTCCCAAAGTGAGCATTTCCGAGGTTGTGAAAAGCTTTTGATCTTACGACAGCATCGGTGTTACTCTCAATTACATCTTTGTACTGCTTGATGGCTTCATCAAAACGTTCCTGGTTATAAATGCTATTTCCAAGATTAAAAGAGCCCTTTGGCGTAGCTTTTTCTTGGAGAGCTTTTCGGTAATTTTCTTCCGCTTCAGTAAAATCCTTTTCATTATAATTACTATCGCCTTTGCGCAAGTACTGATGAGAGGTTTGCGCAACAATTCCGTTCCCCAGCCAAATCATGAGAAAACAAAAGAAGAAATATTTTTTAAACAAAACTGGCATATATAAAATAAGTTCTTTTTATAAAAAACTGACTAGAAAAATCAGTTAAGCTGTAGTTTTACAACGCAAAAATAAATGATCATGTTTTAAAAATATCCTTTCCCTCCAACCATTTACTTTTACGATAAGATACAAAAAACTCCAAAAGCATCAAAAATAATCCAGCTGCAAGAAAGTACTGAAAGTAGCTTTCATATTCGTTGAAAGAACGCTGTTCCAGCTCCCTCTTTTCAATTTTGTCAATTCGTTCCTGAAGCGCATCAACTACTTTATCTCCTTCAACGAGGTTGTAATAGACGCCGTCTCCCTCTTTCGCTAAATCACTTAACATCGTTTCATTTAACTGACTCCGAACGGGGTTGCCCGTCTTGTCTCGTTTGATTCCTCTTTGACCGGCATAAATTATTGGAATATAAGCTCCTTTTGTTGTTCCGACTCCAACAGTAAAAATCAACAATCCATTATCATTGGCTTCACGAGCACGATCGATTGCATCCTGGTCGTGATTTTCACCATCGGTTATGATGATCAAGGCTTTGTGATGTTTGTTATCCTGTTCAAAAGATCGCTCGGCTAAATCAATGGCTTCGCTGATTGCTGTACCCTGGCTCGGTGCCTGGCGGATATTTGCACTTCTGACAAACAACTCAGCGGCGGCATAATCCGTGGTCAAAGGCATTTGCAGATAAGCATTTCCGGCAAAAATGATGAAGCCAATCCGCTCTCCTTTCAATTCATTGATTAGGTTTTGGTTAAATTTCTTTGCCCGCTCCAGACGGTTCGGGCTGATATCTTCAGCCAACATACTTTGAGAAATATCGAGTGCTATAAAAACATCAACACTTTTGCGTTTTACTTTTTCTTTTTTAGTACCCCATTGTGGGTTTGCCCAGCCAATTATCATGAACGATAATGCAAACATCAGAATCGAGAACTTGATCGCATGTTTGTATTTTGACATCTGCGGCATCAGCCTTTTCATCAATTCAAAATCACCAAACTGACGAATCGCCCGTTGCCTTGCATACCACATCAACAAGAAGAATAATACCAAAACCGGTATTATCGCAAAAGCATATAAATATTCTATATTTTCGAAACGAAACATTTTTTTATTTTTTTTTGAACAAGATGTGAGGTGTCAGTTGCGAGTAGCGAGACCCATCCGCACATCAAAAAATCAACCCACTAACTTCTAACCTCTTCCCCTCTTATTCTTATGGAATCGTCCTAAAAACAGTATAACGCAACAAAATTTCAAAA
Source organism: uncultured Saprospiraceae bacterium (assembly GCA_963793295.1). Taxonomy (GTDB): domain Bacteria; phylum Bacteroidota; class Bacteroidia; order Chitinophagales; family Saprospiraceae; genus JAHDHW01. The sequence continues at coordinate 196,925 of CAWBZX010000015.1, forward strand.
ACCAAAAAGAGCATTCCAAATAAAGCAAAACGATGAAATTCTTCGCTATACCGTTTTAAACTGGTCACTTCTATTTCCGTTTTTTCTAGCTTATCGATTTCTTGGTAGATTCGTTCAAGGCTTTCCTCAGAGGTAGCTCGAAAATAAATACCACCAGTCATTTCTGCAATTTTCATTAATAGCTCCTCATCAATCTGCACATTTGCCAGGCCAAAAATATATTGCCCGTCACTTCGGCGGCTGACCGGGGTAAGCGCCTTTCCTCTTGATCCTACTCCAATCGTGTATACTTTGACATCAAATTCACGGGCAATTTCTGCTGCAGTAATTGGTTTTATATAACCGGCATTATTGTCTCCATCAGTTAAAAGGATCACTACTTTACTTTTTGCTTCGCTATCTTTCAATCGGTTTACTGCCGTTGCCAGACCCATCCCGATAGCAGTACCGTCTTCGAGGGTTCCACATTGCAGGTTAGCTAAAAATTCTTTCAAAATCCGATGGTCCGTTGTCAAAGGGCATTGCGTAAATGCCTCTCCTGCAAAAACAGCCAGACTAATCCGGTCGTATTGCCGCTTATCCACAAATTCACTGGCCACTCGTTTACTCACTTCCAAACGATCAGGTTTGAAATCCTGTGCCAACATACTGCTCGACAAGTCCATGACTAAAGCAATATCAATTCCTTCTGCTTTAATTTCTTCTTCCTTCAAAGTCAGTTGCGGACGAGCGAGTGCAATCACAATGGCTATAAATGACAATACGCGTAAAATCGGCAATATCCCTCTCAATTTTCCCCGCCAGTTTGCACTCCCTGACAAAGTCTTCAGGTTTGACATTCTCAGCTCAGGATATCGCTGTCGATGTCGTAAAAAATACCATAACCCTATCAAAGGCAGCAACAGCAGTAGTAATAACAGCTGTGGATTTACGAAAGTGATATTATTTATTAATTCCAGCATTCAATTTTATAAATTATAAAACCATTCAATCCACTACTTCTTCCACGTTTTCTGCATTTTCAACGACCGGTTGTTCTTTTGTTTGAATGACAAATTCTTCTGCAAAACGCATCAACTGTTCGTGTCTTTCAACCGGTGGCTCCGCTTTTGCAAATTTGACTAAATCAGCTAACTGAAGCATTTCTCTTAGATTATCTTTCAGGGATTCGTCAAAATCTTTTACTTTCAAATCCTCAAATATTTCGTCGGTTGTCGATTCCAGAGCCAGGATTTCGTAGCGATCTTCTACATACTCCCGAATAATGTGAGAGAGCTCACTTTGATATTCTTTGATCATCCCCTGTTGCCATAAATTTGCTTCTCTCAACTGTTCTAATTTCTCAAAAGCAACTTCGTGAGCGGGACGTTTTACAATGATTGCTTTTGATGGTTTATCTTTATTCTTAAACCTGCGATAAAGAAACACGCCCAAAAATATCGCTCCACCAAGAACCACTAATCCTATTATATAAGGTAGGAAATCCTGAAGTTTCAAAGGTTCAGCGATAATGTCTTTGATTGGTGCTAATTGTATCGAATCTGCGGCAACTTCATCAGCAATCGGGGAATTAACCAATAAAGCAAGTTGATTGGTCGCTTTGCTTTGGGTAAGGTTGTTGTCTTGTTGAAAGCTAAATAATATTGGAGGAATGTAATATACTCCGGGCTTCCAGCAAGTTAAAACAATGTCACTGCTCAGGGTCACCAATCCATTATGAATAAGTGTATCCCAAGGGGAGATATTAATAATTTCAAGTTGGCCAGGATTGGGATCAGAATTTTTAGTATCTATTTCTGCAAAAATAGAATCAAATAGCGGCAAATCAATATTCAGCACTTTGAAATTGTCCGGATATCTAGCCTCCAAATGTAAAACAGCCTGATCACCAATGAGGATTTTATTGTTTTCCAGCGCTCCAACTACGGATATCTGAGCCAGGCTGTTGCTCACTACACTCAAAAAAGCAATAATCCCTATAATTTGACGCATTACTTTCAGCACAGGTTATTTTGAACGTTTTTTGAAAAATTTTAAAAGCGCATTGACGTAGGACTCGTCTGTGTGAATACTTATAGAGTCTACGCCGCTTTTTAAAAAAGTAGTTTTGAAATAATCATAATTTTTTTGAAATGAAGCTGCGTATTCTTTCCGGACAGATGGCATGGAAGTATCTACCCAATGAGATATTCCACTTTCTGAATCCACAGCACGAATCAATCCCACATTAGGCAATTCCTCTTCTCTTGGATCAATCATATGAATTCCAACGATATCATGTCTTCTGGCCACAATCCGCAATGCATTTTCATATCCTTCAGCTAAAAAATCAGACATTAAAAAACAAATGCTTCTTTTTTTAATGACATTATTAAAATACTCCAAAGCTTTTGCAATATCTGTACTTTTCCCTGTTGGTTCAAAATTGATCAATTCCCTGATAATTCGTAAAATATGTTTTTTCCCTTTCTTTGGGGGTATGAACTTTTCGACATCATCCGAAAAAAATAAAACACCGACTTTGTCATTATTGGTGATCGCAGAAAAAGCCAAAACAGCACAAATTTCTGTTAGGATTTCATTTTTCATTTGATTGACCGTACCAAAGTAAGAGGATTGACTTACATCAATGAGCAGCATCACAGTCAGTTCTCTTTCTTCTTCAAAAATCTTGACATGTGGTTCGCCGGTACGGGCCGTTACATTCCAATCAATGTTGCGTACATCATCTCCGTACTGATAATTCCTTACTTCACTAAATGACATTCCTCTTCCCTTAAATGCACTATGGTATTCACCAGAAAATATGTGACTACTCAAGCCCTTGGTCTTGATTTCAATCTTTCTCACTTTTTTAAGTAATTCGCTGGTTTCCACGAGGTATTTAGTTTCTAGTTGATTGAGTTATTAGGTTAATAGAGTTGCTTTCGTTTTTTCAAATCCGCACATCCATTCTCTTTTTAGTTGACCAAATATTGTAAAATGGTATTTTCTTTTAAATAGGGTTTCAATTTTTCATAAGGTATTTTGACCTTTTGCCTCCCATAAACGATATCATACGGCGTACAAAAAGCAAGGCCATCTTTATGAATCAGGAACAATGAAAAATCTTGCTTTGACAACCACTTTCTAAATTCATAATCATTGTAAAGTTCATGCTGATCAATTCCTTTGTTAAGATATTTGGTAACCAATGCTTTAACATCGAATCCTTCATTGAAAATGTCTTCAAACAAGATTTCTCTTCCTTTTTTAAAATCATAATTAATCGATCTACTTTCCAATCCTTTTGTCCAGGTATTTTCAAAGGTCAAAAAACCACTGATGATTTGCTTGTCGTAAAAGTCAACATCGCACCAGGCGTAAGCACGTATTGAAGATCGCATCTCCGGATTTTCCACAACATTTACTGATCTTATTTTGAAAGATTGTTTTTGGCAGTTTTTAAGCCATTGATCAGACAAGTCGTCCATCCATCGATTAAAGTTATTATTGAAAGTCTGTGGATATGTGATGTCGAAACTAGTGACATAATCAGCATATTCTTTGCAGTCAATTTCGAGGCTTTCTTCGCTTAAAAAGAGACTTGGAGATCGCAGGCCATCCGCTCTAAAAAAGTTTGCTGAAATACTATTTTCATTTTCCAAAACGCCTTCCAGCTTTCCTATCAATTGGTTTTTATCATCTTTGATAGTGATATTCACATTATCCAGGTCAAAGATATCTCCACTCAAATCATAACTTCTATTTTCTATTTCAAAATAGGCGATCCCTTTTAGTTCATTCTGACTGTCTTTTTGTAAAATCAATTCCACCTTACCTCCAAGAATGATTCCTCTATAAATTCGAATCCATTGATCATTCCCGCAAGGCGTTATCAAAAATCCTTCTTTTGCTACCTGAGTCAGGAAAATCGAAGTTCCGATCGTATTGTCAAAATTGCTCCAGTTGAGTTGGATATTTTTACCTTCGATATAACCTTCAAGCTGTCCTGTGATAGCGGCATTTTGATCTACTTCAAGCAAAGTAAGTTCATTTCCTTTCAATATGCCATCAAGTCTTAGCTGTTCTCCGCTTTTCAAATAAGTTAATAAACCTTTACAGAATTTACCGTCATAAGCCAGCGCAACAGTTATCTCAGTTATACCATCGATCCGTCCTTCGTAATGCTCTAACCACTGGATTTTCTTTGGCTTAGAAAAAAAGCTGTAAACTGTTTTTTCGGTAGCTGTCGTTTGAGCGTTTAAGCTGTGGCAAAAAACTGTAAGACAAAAAACTGCTATCAAAGTTCTTTTCATTTCTTTCGAAATCATTCTTTTGATCATAAAATTAGATGGCGTGCAAAAAACTAATTAAGGCACCTCAACAGTATTTAAAATTTGATTGATGATATCTTCCTGAGTCACATTTTCTGCCTCTGCTTCATAGGTCAATCCAATTCGATGACGTAAAACATCATGACAAACACTTCGAACATCCTCAGGAATAACATAACCCCTTCGTTTTAAAAAAGCATAAGCTTTTGAAGCCAGGGCTAAATTAATGCTGCCACGAGGAGAGCCCCCATATTCGATTAGCGGTGCTAAGTTTTCGAGACCATAATCGATGGGTTGACGAGTTGCAAAAACAATATCGATAATGTATTGTTCAATTTTTTCATCCATATATACTTTTCGGACAACTTCCCTTGCTCTGAGGATTTCTTCAAGAGTCGTTACGGCTTTGATTTTTTCAAAACTATCTTCCAATAAATTGAGTCGAATGATCTGCCGTTCTTCTTCTTTACTTGGATAATCAATTTTTACTTTCAACATAAACCGGTCAACTTGTGCTTCCGGCAAAGGATAAGTCCCTTCTTGTTCAATGGGGTTTTGTGTAGCCAAAACCAGAAAAGGTTCTTCCAGTTTGAACGTATCATTACCGATAGTAACTTGTCGTTCCTGCATGGCTTCCAGCAAAGCACTTTGTACTTTTGCGGGTGCCCGATTAATTTCATCTGCCAAAATGAAATTGGCAAAGATGGGCCCTTTCCGAACAGTAAATTCATTTTTATTGGGATTATAAATCATCGTCCCGATAATATCCGCAGGCAAAAGATCGGGAGTGAATTGAATTCGGCTAAACTTACCATGGGTAGCTGTTGCCAGCGTTTTTATAGCCAGGGTTTTGGCAAGACCAGGGAGCCCTTCGAGGAGCACGTGTCCCTTCGCCAGCATCCCGAGCATCAACCTTTCGATCATATGCTTTTGTCCTACAATAACTTGCGAAGTTTCTTTATTTAATTTTTCAATAAAAGCACTTTCAATAAAAATTTGTTGATTAATCGCTTCAATGTCTACAGATTCTTGCATGTGTATTTGGTTTGTCTTTTAGGAACAATAAAATAATTTTTAAAACGAATACAAATTTGCTTAAAGTGTTTGTAAAACAGGACCCAAATTTCTTAAAATTTTGGAACAATCCACAATTTTAATGACTTGATTGATAATCAAATACATATCTTTAAAATAAGTTTAACTAAAACGCATCAGAATGAATCGAAGTACTTCAAAAAAATGGTTTCTCCTTTTGCCAATTATATTGATTTTTTCTTCTTTAGCAGAAGCTCAAGTTATAAAAGGAAAAACGAATCGAGTTGTGGCGGAACAAGCGATATTGCTGCTTAAAGATGGCGCATTGGTCGTACGTCTGAAAAGCAAACGCAACAAAATAACGAAATTGGAAGAGTTGCTGTCTAATCCGGAAGTAAATGAATCAGATAAAAAGAAGCTGGAAAAGGATTTAAAAAACACCATCGAAGAAAGGGATAATTTCAACAGCGCACTCTTTACGGCGTTTAACGAATATTATACCTTTTCGGCATTCTATTTCATGTATGACACCGCAAGTGTTGCTTTAAAAAACGGAGAAAAAAGTGGATTCCTTTTAGATAATAATTTGAAAGTCGATCCCGAAATTACTATTACCCAAGATTCGTTTTTTGTGATTTATAAAGGTACTTTGGATGCTACCAATCGCACGGGCCTGGAAGCACTAATAATTATGGATAGCCGGTTTAATATCGTACCATCTCCCTTCCCATATTATACCAGAGTCAATAATTTTTGGCTGGTTCTTGGCAGGTTTTTCTCTCCAAAAAAAGCAGTAAAAAGGGATGCCACCAAAATAGTCCAGGAGTTAGATGGAAAATTAAAAGAATATTACAAACTAAACTAGTTGCCGCAAAAATATAAACTGATATCTACGAATTGGTCAATCATCGCAAAGTATCAACCGAAAAAAAAGGGGCCACAGGTGTTGTATCTTTTGGAGCTTTGATGGGAGGCCGCGCAGGGCGTATCGGAGGAGTAGGCCGGGTAATAGAATCAATGATAATTGTATTAATAGCTGTGGCTAAAATAATAGAATCTGCTAACTCACTCGCTCGTTTCAAGATACGTTCGCGACATTTTGTTATACGAATCCTTCTGAAATTCTCTATTTTTGCGGTAACTCTAGCATCAATAAGTTCCTGAATTTTATCTTCTTTTGTTTTATCTTTTTGAAATCCTGTGGAGGAAATCATCATCATAATTACTAATAATAAAAGCGTTATTCGTTTGTAAACTTTCATTTTCCCAATCTTTTATTGATCTCTTGCATCCTTACGATAATGATAGAATCTTTCGCTTTTTCCACCTCTTCATCAAAATGCAAATCACAAAGGCTATCCAGCTCTCGCTGCAAAGGAATAATTTGCTGGCCTACTATAGTATCTATCATTTTCAGATGTACTGAATTGAGATATACCGGTTCTTCAGTACATGAGGTAGTCAAGCTGATAAAAAGAAAAAATAATGCAAGAGACAATACTATAAACATTTTATTTATCAACATCAATCACTTTTTTTCTCAACTCAAAGTTCTTACCCAGATACACTTTGCGAACCATTTCATCAGCTGCTAATTCTTCAGCTGTGCCTGCTTTTAAAATACTTCCTTCAAACATGAGGTAAGCTCTATCCGTTATTGAAAGGGTCTCCTGGACATTGTGGTCCGTAATTAAAATACCAATATTCTTGGTTTTTAGTTTAGCAACAATCGATTGAATATCCTCCACTGCAATTGGGTCAATCCCCGCAAAAGGTTCATCAAGCAGGATAAAGCTGGGGTCTGTTGCCAGTGCCCGTGCAATCTCAGTTCGCCTCCGTTCTCCACCAGAAAGGGTATCTCCAAAGCTTTTTCTTACTTTATCTAAACCAAATTCGGCGATCAGTGATTCCAGCTTTTCACGCTGTTCCTCTTTGCTCAATTTTGTCATCTCGAGCACCGCTTTGATATTATCTTCAACACTTAGTTTTCTGAAAACCGAAGGTTCCTGAGGCAGATAACCTATCCCTTTTTGAGCACGTTTGTACATCGGAAGATCTGTAATATCAACATCGTCCAGATATACCCTTCCACCATTTGGTTTTATAAAACCAACCACCATATAAAAAGTAGTCGTTTTTCCAGCACCGTTTGGCCCCAAAAGACCTACGATTTCTCCACGGTTAACTTCAACCGATACCCCTTTAACTACTTTTCGGCGGCCGTAAATTTTTATCAGTTCCTCTGATCTTAATTTCATTTTTATTCTTCGGTTTTTACCTTTCTTAACGCAGGCTCTGCACTTACGTTGCCAAGGCTTGAATTATTCGTTAATGTGATCTCCTCTTCTACATCCCAATTTGCCCGCAGTTCTTTCAATGTTACCATGAAAATCGGTTCCGGCTGAAGTTTTTTATCATAATTACCCGTATCCCATCGTTCGTTTCGATTGAGATCGGTTATGATCCTTACGTAATATTTCCCGGGATTTAAAGTATTAAAGTTGTATTTAAATTCGCTCAACTCCTGAATTGAAATTTCTTTTACCAATTTACTATTTTTTTTGAAAAACAACTGTACCACATAATGCTGTAAACTATCTAAACCCTTGATGGTTACTGCAATATTTCCAAATTCTTTTCGAGCGGCAGCCTTATAGTTTTGGGTTATGGTATCGGTATTACTTAATCCATAAATATCAGTTAGGCCAGATGGAAGTATATATAATTGATACACTGAGTCCTCTTGCCAGGAATATTTCACTTGCAATTCCCGTTGATCAAAACCTACTTCCGGTATTAGCGGAGTGAAGGTGGAATCTTTTGTAAAAAATATTTTTGACGTATCCACCAAAGCCAATGGGTGGTTCATTTTGATAAGGACGGGGTTTGTCGGATTAAATTTATTAGTCTGTCCTTTCCGGTCTGAACTTAGTTTTAGTTTTCTATTATTTAAAAAAGAATCTTTTTCTACCGTTTTTATATCAATCGTATCAAAAAAGGAAGTATCCTTATTTACCAATAACTGCCATTCTTTTTCTCCTTTCCAATCAAACCAAACATTAATTGTATCAGCGTCGTGTTCAATTCTTACTTTTTCAATTTCAGCATCTAACTGAAAATCAATATCTTCAGGCTCTTGGTTAAAGGTGAGTTTTATTAAGCCTGACTGTGGCTTTTTGCTCATAATTTTAAGAGGCGGCAATTCCTGAAAAAGATTGATTGTCGGTAAAATGAAATTACTGTCACTGGATAATATGATGTTATTATCAGGAAAACCAATCAATTCACCTTCCTGATCATAGCGATAATTGAGGTTGCTATCAAATAAAGCAAATACTTTGAAAGTATCTGACTTTACATTCTCAATTTTAAATTGACCGTTTTCTCCTGTCTTTCCAAAATAAAACGGCCGCTCTGTGCGGACAACCGTATCCGAAAGATTGTCATAAAGCATCAATAAAACATCTTTTGAGGGTTCGCCGGTTACTGCATCAACTATTTTTCCAACAACCTCCAACGAATCAATAAAATCTCCTGTAGAAAACACAAAACGCAAATCGGAAACCGCATTACTTTCATTGTAATCGCGGACAGCCTCTCCAAAGTTGATGGTATAAGTAGCTTCGGGCCTTAGTACTTCCTCTTTATCAAAATCGAACCGAATGGTTCTCTTTTTTTTAGTTATAATGGGTCGTTTCGCAAGGGGCGGAGATACCACGACCTGGTTAAAAACATCTTTCAAATCAACAAACTCATCAAAAACGAATACGATTCGCTGCTTTTCAAAATTGGTCTGATAGTTTTTCGTGGAATTAGCGATATCCAGCGCCGGAGGTGTTTCGTCTTTTGGCCCGCCAGAAGGAGAACCAACGTTTGCACATGCATAGAAAAAAAGATAAACTATAAAAACGAAAATTCTATTCATTAAAACTGTTTGAAAAAACGATAAAGTTTGGTTAGTAGTTTATATTTCGTTTTGAACTATTAACTATGAACTAAAATTAGCAGCTGCAAATATAAGCCTTCTTTGGTTTAACAAAAGTTTTAAAGTTTTCCTCTTGGATGAAAATTTATAATTGTTTCTCTGAGGTAGTCGGTATCCAGATGAGTATAGATTTCTGTAGTGATAATAGATTCATGGCCAAGCATATCCTGAACGGCTCTGAGATCAGCGCCGCCCTCAATGAGATGCGTCGCGAAAGAATGCCGAAAAGTATGTGGACTTACTTTTTTAGTAATCCCAGCATTGCGGGCAGCTTCTTTTACAATCATAAAAACCATGACCCGAGATAGCTTTTTACCTCGCCTGTTTAAAAAAACAATATTTCCATCATCTGGATGAATATTCATCTGACTGCGACGCACACCTTCGATATACAATTGGATATGCCTGATCGCCTCTTCTCCGATGGGTACGATACGCTCCTTGTCTCCCTTTCCAATTACCCTGATCAAACCAATATCAAAGTAAACATTGGTGAGTTTTAAATTGATCAACTCGCTTACCCGAAGACCACTTGCATAAAGCGTTTCAAGCATTGCTCGGTTTCGGACACCATGGTCTTCACTCAGGTCAATAGAATCCAACATCTTTTGAATTTCATTAAAACTCAGCACATCCGGAATTTTGCGTTCCAAACGAGGTCCTTCCAAAAGCTCTGTCGGAACAGTATCCATCAAATCTTCGACAAGAAGGTATTTGTAAAAAGCTTTCAATCCACTGATGATACGCGCCTGAGATCTAGCACCGAGTCCCAATTTATTAATCCAAAGAATAAATTCCTCCAAATGCTTCAACGTGACCTCCATAGGAGACAATTCATAAGATTGTATCTCCAGAAACTCCACCAGTTTATTTATATCATGCAGGTACGCTTCGATCGAATTCTCAGACAAAGCACGCTCCAGCATTAGGTAGGACTTAAATCCGTTTATGTAAGAGGTCCAATTCATTTAGAATTTCTTCCTTTCTTTAAGTTGATTATTTTGTTAAAAAAACTTCTTTCGTTTAAATTACAAAGGTTACGAAACTTTTGTAGTTTTGGAGGAACTCATTTTCAAACCAATATCAAATAAATATCAGGCAATCAAATGGTCGGGCTAAATTATCGACAAACTATTTTTTCAGTCTGCCTACATTTCTTAAAAATAATGTGTTGATATTTCGAAAGCCCATTTTTTTATGTACTTTTAATTCAAACAAAAAAGCCCGAAATGAGATTATTCCTTGGTTTTTTGGTCTTCCTGATATGGGCATCAATCGCTCGTTTATATTATGTTTGTGAAATAAAAAACCACTGTAGAGAGCTTGTTGATCAGCCGATTGAAGATCTACGCCCTAACACCTTATCTCTTGTTCTTGATGACACCGTAACTTTGCTTGAAGATTACCAACAGTTTGCCTTTGGCCAGGACAGTATTCAACCAAATATTTCAGGAAACAACAAAATATACTTGGACAGCGTCGCTGGTTTCATGAATAAAGATACGCTTATAAATCTCTCGATCAAGGGATTTTCCCGTGAATCAGAACGAGGGATTTGGTCCGGAATTTATGAAGGTCTCGGTACTGCGCGCGCTGCAGGCATTCGCGCTTTGCTGATCAGCAGAGGTGTCCCGGAAAGACGTATTTCGTTGGAGTCTGATTTGTATGATGGGGAAGAGATGTTGGAACCGCTTGCTTTCAATTTGTATAATACCAGGGGAGCGATCCCGGATGAGTTCTCTAAAGTTCAGTTTAGCTTCACAAACATGACCTATTCTGATGCCAACTTTGAGCTCAATTCCGATGTTTTTGCTCCCGGTGATGCTTTTAAGTTTTATGCAGATTCGGTCGTGACTTATTTTGAATTATATCCTGATAAAAAGCTGACCATTATTGGCCATTGTGATAACTCAGGAACCGAAAAATACAATTATGATTTGGGCTTGCGAAGGGCAAAAAATACCAAGCTTTATTTTGAAAAGATTGGCCTAAAGCCTGAAATAATTAAAATAAACAGCAAAGGTGAAAATGAGCCTATCGCACCAAACGACACAGATGAAAATCGTCAGAAAAATCGTCGGGTCAATTTTATTATCGAATAAGAACATTATTTAAAAATATCCAAGTATGGAAGAATTGCAATCTTTTTTTACTCAATTATTTACTGAACTTGACAATGGAGACAGCTTTGCTGTTTTGTTTTTTCTTTTTATCTCTTTTTTGATTGGGTTGATCTTCGGTAGATTTTCAATGAGAGGAAAATATCGTCGAGCTAAAAAAGCCTTGAAGCAAAAAGAATCTGATCTGATTGCTTTACAAGCTGAACACAATGTACTACAGGAGCACTTTGAGGAAAATGAAACCAATCTCAAAAAGGCGGAGTCGGAAAGCAAAGACTTGAAAACCAGAATCGCTCAGCTGGAAGAAGAAAAAATTGAAATTCAGGGGAATCTTTATGCCTCTAATGATCAGGTTGAAAAACTGAAAAAAGACAATTTATCCAATCTTTCCCAAATTCAAGAGCTCAATAATAAACTTGCTATTTTAAAAACTTCAAACACTAATCTCAACTCAGAGGTGGAAAGAGACGTGGAAGTAATTAATGATATCGCACAGATTCAAAATTCTTTCAAGGAAACGATCACCCGCCTTGGTAAACTCGAGAAGAAACTCAATAAATTGGAACAGGAAAATTCAGGACTCCGTTCAGAAATTTCCACACTAAAAGATACTTCTACTATTGCCTTTGTCGATGTAAATCTTGAGGAACCTGAAACGAAAGAATCCAAAGATGAAATCACTTTGAAAGCCAAAAAAGCCATCAAATCTGCACTGGGTAAAAAAATTCCTTCAGCGAAAGAAAAGAATAAAAACGACTTATCTGTAATCAAAGGCGTCGGTCCTTTTATCGAAGGCAAACTTAACGAAATCGGAATCTACACTTTCGAACAAATTAGTAAGTTTGACGATGATTTTATCGAGTTGATTACTGATGCGATTCAATTTTTCCCAGGACGAATCAAAAGAGATAATTGGGTCGGACAAGCTAAAAAACTACTTAAAAAAGGATAATTTTTTAAAATCTTCAATCTGAGTTTTTTTGTTTATGAAATAATGTCAACCCTATCAACTAACATTATTTCAACTGTTTATAATAATTTCTAATCCCCCTATGATACTAATTAATACCAGATCATATGGGGATTAATGTGAGTGAAGAAACATTTTTAAAAATGGAACCCATATCCAAAAAATACCGCTTGCATTCCCAGCAAACTCAACGAAGCTAAAAACACTCCCAATAAAATAAATGCAAACGGTATGTATACCAACCCCTTGACGATTCGATTGTTCCAACCCAGATAATGCATCATTGGTAAAAAGATAAATGCCAAACACAGTCCAAAGAAGGATACCTGAAACATGTAAATGCATAACACTCCAAATATCAATCCTGTGGTCACTTCAAAAAATTGAACGGGTAATGTGTCTGGATGGCTTTTGTTTATAAATTTTTCCCAACCTGATTTTACTCTTTTGATAAAATTAATGGAAGTCGGTTTTGTTTGATGCTCTGTTTGATTGACATCGCCAGTGACAAGGAAAATGGCTTTTCCTGAAATTAAATATGCAATCACACCTATCGAAGAAAGGGGCCCCAAAGCAGCATAAAGCGCAGTGGAATGGCTTAAAAATTTAAATAACTTCCACGGTTGTTTTGCCATAGCTAAAATAAAACATAACACCGGTGCGAAAAACGTAAGGATAGTGATAAAGAAAAAGTCTGGGCTATAGACGACTTCAAATCCCTGATTCAAAACCATAATTGGAAATACAGCATCATAACCTCCAATCGCAAAGGTGATGTCCTTTACCTGACCAAAGAAATATGGTAATAGTATATTTGCGTTTATCATGAATAAAAAATAAAGCAAAGTAAGTGGCAAATTAAGTGTTGGAAATAGGATATCGAGTTTTTCTGTCCATGTGATTTTTTTTGCCTGTAGCAACCATTTCATCTTTTTCTTCAAAAACTCACTTGTCCCTCTCGTCCATTTCATATGTCGGATTCGGAATGCTCTGATTGTGTCTGGAAAATCTTCATAACATACTACATCCTCTACAAAACGACCTCGGTATCCTTTTTCACGTATGTGAATGGCAAAACCCAAATCTTCACTTACGATATCAGGAAAACCACCAATCTCCTTCCATGCTTTTCTCCGTAGTAATGCTCCATGACCTAGGAACATGACAAATCCAAAATTGTTACGTAGTGGTTGATACCATTTCCAATGGACGTCGATGCCTATTCCGAGTGCCCTGCCGAGTTGGCTTTTAGTTTCAGGATTGGCCCGATGATTGGCTTGAACAAAGCCACACATTGGATCAGCCTCCATCACAGGAACAAGTTTACTTAGAAAGTCTTCCGGTAAAATCTCATCTGCATCCGCGATAGCAAAATACGGTTCCTGAGTTGCAACGTGGCTTAATCCGTGATTCATATTTCCAGCCTTAAAAGCTTTTCGATCAGGGCGGCGCACTACTTTCACAATTTCCGGAAACCTTGCTGCAAATGCATCAATCTGGGTTTTATAGCTTTCCTGAGAACTATCATCGAGGATATAGACCGTATAGTTTGGATAATCTTGTTGAACACACGAAAGCACACTTTCTTCAATGAAATCATTGCAGGTGGTATAAAGCAGCGCTACTCCTGGAAATTCCAACAATTTATTTTTAGTTAATGCTTTTTCAGGTTTTTTTCCAAAATAACGATGGATCAACGCAAAAATAACCACCCCGACATTATACAATCCATACAACCATGCAAAGTCAATAAAAAGGATAAAGCTTAACATTGCCAACCAACTCCAGAAGCTATAAGAGATGTCGAGCAACTGCATCAATCTGGGTTGAAACCAAATCAAAGCTCCTATCCACGCTCCAAAAATGAAAATATATAACCAGGGTGAAGGGTTTTGTGAAAGTATCCCCTGCCGGGTAAATTTTTCTTCTTTTACATTTCTTAAAGAAATTGAAGTCTCCAAAGATTGGTTTAGTGGAGTGTTTGCAATTAACACTCTGTTTTTGTTATCTTGTTTCATCTTAATTAATTTTTTGATACTTAGCATCGGCGCTCTTCCACAGTGACGGTGCTATTTTTTTTTAAATTTTTGAACCCGCCCCTGACCTTTTTTCCTGTTTAAAAATAGGTCAGGGGGAGGGTCCAAAAAAGGAAATAGATTTACATGGCTATGAAATTTTTTGTGGACTAATCGGTTCCAAGGATTCGGTTCCGATTTTCCACTTATTTATGAATTCTCCATTTTAATCCACCAGCGATAACTATGGTTTTATTAAAAAAACCATCTTCGTAATTTGCAGACAACATTGCCCAAACGTTTTCGTGAATGGGCAACATTGCCACTGCATAACCTCCCTTAATTTCTTTTTTTGATTCTGCAAAATCAAGGTTTGATTTTCCATAGAACCCACCGGCAGTTAATTCAAATCCGGATGGCAATCGGAATTTTCCAGATAGGATAAACCGATGCTGCGGGTCACTTGAATTTTCATCCTTTGCATAAAAGTAAGTGGGTTCGAACGAAAATATTTTACTGATAGGTAGGTTGGTACTGATAAAAGTAAACCATTCGGTAGGAGCATTGCCGGATAATCCAGCAAAGCCTCCTACTCGAATGTTAAACGATTTTGGAAAATTAAAAACCTGTTCTCCTTTGACTAAGTGTTGTGTCTCTTTATCTGAAAAAAATCGCAATCCATACTCTAATCGGGAAGCTAATTTTGCATTCCAACCCGCAAAAGTGCCTAGCATGAAAGAAGAGGCTCCTTCTTTTCTCGCGATAAAATCAATATTATCCAAAGAAAGAGAATTGTCGTAGCGTGCATAACTGGTGAAGCGTTTGTCAAATTGGTAAGAAAGCTGTAAATGTCGCAAGCCAAATCGTTCTTGCTCCCCTGCTTTTGTCCATCCTGCCCAAATATCGGTTTCCAAAACCGAAGCCTTCGTCCGAGCATGATTTAAAAATATTTTCGCGTTATCATTGTCTTGATCAAGGCTTAAGGCGTATTCAAAAGTTTGTCGTGCTTTTTTGGTCTTCCCATCAATCAGATATGCCTGACCCAGCCCAACGTGGTATTCTGCTTCTTTCGGAAAATCATTTATTAAGTTATTGAAAACAAGGATTGCAGCTTCTGCATTTTGAGCAATGAGATAAGTGTATCCCAAACCTTTTTTAGCCTCAATATTATTTACATCCAATTTGAGCACCATGAAAAAAGAATGCAAGGCTTTAGGAGTGTCTCCCGACCAGGATAGTGTATATCCTAGTCCGTTCAAAGCTTTTGTGTTGTTTGGATCTTTTTCCAAAATTTCTTCGAATTCTGCAATAGCGATATCATATTTTTTCCACCATGCATGGTTGTGAGCACGCAACAGTTGACCTGGAAGGAAATCAGGATAGTCTTGAACCAATTGTGATAACATTATTTCGGCATCTTTGTGTTGTTTTGAAAAAGCTAACTGTTGAGCTTCTTCATATTGTTCATATTGTGCCGAAAGTTGAAAGGGTGTTACCAATAATAGGAAGATAGAAACTTTGCAAAAATTGTAAAAAAGCCCGTCCTTAAAATAGCGAATAGGATTGTGCTTTTCTGGAGGAATCGTTATTTGAGTTTTTTGTTTTTCCATCATTTCAAATTTTTGATCTTCAAATTTATTTTCAGAAACTTGTCTTATAAATAGCTTTTAAACAAATCTATCCTCGAAATCATGGATTTGAAAACAATAAAGACTCAACTGGAATTTTTTGCTGCTCAATAGGAAAATAAAAAAGATTGGAATCAGTCTCTTTTTGAAGTGATACAATTTTCCCATGGATGAACCAAAGGAAACCATTTGGGTTAGGTAGGTCCAAAAACTACTTAAAAAAGGGTAATTTTTTAAGATACTTACGCCTCATGTTGCTTTATTTATAAAAGTCGTACATATTTGGATTTCACTATTTCAATCAATTATCATGAATTTAATTAACAATATCATCCGAGATCAATATTATTATCGTCATTAGTAGCTAATGCGAGAGGATGGTATTTAATTTTAAAATATTAAGAGCCGTTCTCGATTGAGAGCGGCTCTTTTCATTTTGTAAGTGACGGAAAGAAATTATTGATAAGCTATTTCACATTTTAAAAAAAGTTTATCAATAATTCCGTCAAACAACTTATTTTATGAAAAAAACGATCAATATTATTACTGCCATTATTATTGCTGTAGTCGTGATTATTATATGTCCGCCACTCAGGGAGAAACGATATTGATTAATTTTTTAAAAAACCAAAATGAATCCAAGTTTTCATTTTAAAAAAAAAGTACGCCTTTTCTTATTTGCTCATGTTCCAATCCTTTCTGATGCAAAAGTAGCTTTAGAAGCTTTGCTGCCATTGGTAAAAGAAAAAACATATCCGAAATGGCTGACTGAATTTGAAGCCTGCAAAGCGCTTGAACATCAAAAAGTCATTGAACGCGATAAACTACCATCTCCTGAAGGCCACATCAAAATGGGACAAGCGGTCCATGAAGTCAGTCAACAAACCAATGGCGAAGCTATCGTGGTCACGGATGTGGGTCAGCATCAAATGGTTGCTGCGCGCTATTACAACTATAAAGAAACTAATCAATGGGTTTCTTCCGGTGGTGCCGGCACTATGGGTTATGGACTACCTGCGGCCTTTGGAGCCAAGCTTGCTAAGCCCGAAAAAGAAGTCGTCGCATTTATTGGGGATGGCGGTTTTCAGATGACCATCCAGGAGTTGGGGATGTGCAGCCAATGGAACGTTGGAGTGAAAATCGTGCTGCTGGACAACAATTTTTTGGGGATGGTACGTCAATGGCAACAGTTGTTTTTTGATCGCCGCTATTCATCTGTTGCTCTTCAAAATCCAGATTTTATAAAAATAGCGGAAGGATTTGGCGTCACAGGTAAAGTTGTTGAAAAACCAGAAGACCTCGCTGAAGCGGTTGCAGAAATGTTGGCTCATGACGGCCCGTATTTGCTTCATGTCAAAGTTGAAAAAGAAGAAAATATTTTTCCGATGGTAGCGACCGGAGCTTCTGTTTCTGAAATACGCTTAGAGTAATTTTATAAAAAAATCGAAATGAAAGAGTTCACAATATCTGTTTTTACAGAAAATAAAACGGGTTTGATGACCCGTGTGGTTTCTATATTTACGAGGCGGCACATCAATATTGAGAGTTTGACTACTTCTCAATCCTCTATGGAAGGGATTCACCGATTTACAATTGTAGTAAAAGTGGAAGAAGAAATTGTCAAAAAAGTGGTAGCACAGATAGATAAACAAGTCGATGTTTTAAAAGCTTTTTATTATAGCACAGACCAAATCGTTTATCAGGAAGTTGCCCTTTACAAAGTTCCTACGCAGGCATTCGAAGATGGTGATGAAGTTGAAACGCTGATTCGTTCACATAACGCCAGAATACTCTCCATCGAACACGAATACATCGTGATCGAAAAAACGGGTCATCAGGAAGAAACAGAAGCGTTGTTGGAAGAACTTAAAAAAATCGGCATTTATGAATTTGTTCGATCAGGAAGAGTCGCTATTGTAAAACCAATGGAACAACTCAATACTTATTTGAAATCATTGGAAAATGGGAACCCCATGTCTCAATGATTGAAAATTCTAAAAAATAAAAAAAATTAACTAATAAAAAAAACATAGCTAATCATGGCAAAAATAAATTTTGGAGGCGTAGAGGAAAACGTCGCAACAAGAGAAGAATTTTCACTGGAAAAAGCACGTGAAGTTTTAAGGAATGAAACAATAGCAATTATCGGATACGGCGTACAAGGTCCTGGACAAGCCCTTAATCTACGAGATAATGGCTTCAACGTAATCGTTGGTCAACGGCAACCTTCCAAATCTTGGGACAAAGCATTGGCGATGGATTTGTTCCCGGAGAAACACTTTTCTCAATTGAAGAGGCTGTAAAACAAGGAACCGTTATTCAATATTTATTGTCCGATGCTGCTCAAATTTCGATGTGGGAAAAAGTGAAACCACTATTAAATCCTGGTGATGCCCTTTATTTTTCACATGGATTTGGAATCACTTACAAAGAAAGAACCGGTATCATTCCTCCTGCTGATGTGGATGTCATTTTAGTCGCACCAAAAGGTTCCGGAAATAGGAAAACTAATTTTCAAAAAAATGAATTCCTTTCATATCAAAAGTATCTTTGCGGCTTCATACTAACTTCTTTATCAAACGAATTAACAATGTCAATTCGAAAGGCGTTTACACCCAACATCGGGGTCATTTCCATATTAGTTTTTCTGATCATTGCATTTTATTTTCATTGGTTCCAAAGCTGGTTTGGGGTCACTCGACCTGAAGAAATCACCATTGTAATTTTACTAGCCACTGCGGTTTTGTGGATTTCCGAAGCCTTGCCGCTCTATATTACAAGTCTTACGGTATTATTTCTACAAATAATGTGGTTGATGCCTGCTTTACATGACACTGGTATCCAAGCATCTAAAGAAGATTTTTTGATTTCATTTTTTGGTGACATCACCCTGCTCTTTATGGGAGGATTTGTACTTGCAGCTTTGTTGAACAAATACGGCCTTTCTCGGATGATGGCTCGACGCATCATTCAAAAAACGGGTAATAACCCATCAAAGTTATTGCTTTCAATCATCTTGGTGTCTTCAGTATTATCAATGTGGATGAGTAATACTGCCACTGCGGCTATGATGTTTGCCATCATTGCTCCATTAATAATGGGCCTACCAGATACTTCTCCTTTTGCCAAAGCGTTAGCTCTTGCGATACCATTTTCCTGCAATTTAGGAGGTCTTGGTACGCCCATCGGTACACCACCCAATGCCATTGCCATGGAATATTTGCAGCAATCCAACATCAATATCACTTTTGCTATGTGGATGGTTGTTGCAATTCCTTTGATGCTCGTTTTATTATTTTTATTATGGAAAATTCTATTAAAATTATACCCGCCAGGTGATATAAAAATTGATTTAGAAATTGAAACTATTCATTCATTCGGCAATCGACAATATGCTGTTATCGCTATCTTTATATTTACCATTTTAGGATGGCTCACTTCAGGTTATACCGGTGTTTCAACAGGAATCGTGGGATTGTGTGTAGTCATAGTTGCATTTGGCGGTCGCTTTTTAGAAACAAGAGATTTTAAAAATTTGTCGTGGGATATTTTATTTATGCTTGGAGGTGGGCTATGCCTTGGTGTTGGCTTGAAAAAAAGCGGATTGACCGAAACTATTGCAACATTGATTCCGATGGAAGGTAGTTTGTGGTTAACCCTGACTCTAATGTTGGTGTTGGCAGCAGTCATGACAACTTTCATGAGCAATACTGCCACTGCCAACTTGCTTATTCCAATAGCTGTTGCCCTGCCTCAAGGAGAATTAATGTTATCTGTTGCTTTAGCGCTTATGTGCTCCTCTTCTATGGCTTTACCGATCAGTACGCCACCCAATGCCATTGCTTTTGGATCAGGATTTTTAAAATCGAAAGAAATGTTTTCTACAGGTCTTTTAATAACTATTTTAGCCTTTATAGGCATCGCATTAGTCTCTGCTTTTTATTTACCAATGATTTTTTAACTTGTATAAAATCAAAAGCTCATAAATATCTTTAGATGGAAATTCGTATACAAAAATGCCAACATTGCATGTCAACTAATCTAAAAAACATTCTCTATCGTGAATCTGGCGAACCTGACAGAGTATATGTGCAGTGTCATGATTGTCAGAAATTTGTGGCGAGTTATGTCATTTCCCCCATGGGTTATTATCATAATGGAAAAGGTTACGAATCTTTTCTTCGCGGTGTTCTTCGTACTGGAGAATTCATGAGTGGGCGAAGGCTCAACCGATTATTTATAGAGCGTAGTGAACGAGAACAGGCCGCTTTTGAAGATGTTATAGAAAAACTTCGCATCCAAGATGAAAAAGATAATACACCTGACCAAAACAAAGAAGAGTCATAATAATCTTAGTTAGGCATTTTGAATTGTTTTCCATTCGGGTGCGTTTTCAGGAATCAAATTTTTAATTTTTTTCACAAAAGGATGGTAATGAACTTCCAAAGTATGTCGTTTCGATTTTATAAATCCGGAAGCGATTTCATTGGTTTCCTGCTCTGCTAATTTTTCCAGATTTTTCGGCAATGTAGTGCGGCCCGCTATGAGATTAGCTACCAGTTTGGATTGATAATCAGAGATTGGCCAGACACACCCCTGTGGCTGTACCAATCCGATAAAAAATAATGTCGGATGCTTTGGATCAATCATTCGCAAATAAAGTGGAATCCGGTCTGAATCAGAATAATCAATGAAATTTTTATCAAAAAACGGAAAGACGATTTTGTATCCGGTTGCTGCAAGCACGATATCAAATTCCTCAACAGTTCCATCTTTGAAATAAACCTTCCGTCCTTCAAATCTTTCAACTCCCTTTTTCGGATGTACCTTTCCATGCCGTATTTTATACAACAATTCAGAGTTCAAAACAGGGTGACATTTTGTGATGGGGTAATCGGGTTTTTCAAGCCCATATTCGCGATAATCTCCAACACTCAAAAGCAAGCTGATTTTTTGAGAAATTTTTTGAACAAACCCTGGAAGCTTAACCAGCAATTCGTTATAAGTATCTGTTGGCCGGCCCATCAAAAATTTTGGAATGATGTAATAAGGGCGCCGCATACTGATCGCTACATAATCTGCCACCCTGCTGATTTCAACCGCACAATCACAACCAGAATTACCAGCTCCTATTACTAAAACCCTTTTACTTTCATATCCATTATTGGTTTTATATTGATGAGAATGAAGCATTTCGCCAGTAAATGTTCCAGGAAAATCAGGAATTCTTGGCGTGGAATGATGACCATTGGAAACCAGTAAATAATCAAATTCCCTCACCTCTCCGTTGTTCAGTGTTATCTTCCACTTTTCATTTTCAGTCTTTTCGGCTTTTTCAACTGAGGTGTTAAACTGAATATATTTCCGTAAATCAAAATGATCAGCGTAAGCATTGAAATACGCTAAAATCTGTTGGTGAGAAGGGTAGTCAGGATAGTCATCCGGCATCGGAAAATCAATGTATTCTGATAACTTTTTTGAACTGATAATGTGTGTCGTTTCACAAACACTGGAATGTGACTCTTTCGCACTGAAAACCCAGTTACCACCAATTTGATCATTTTTTTCAAAGCAAACGATATCGTTAACTCCAGCCTGAATTAAATTTTTAATCGCAGTCAAACCAGAACATCCCGCTCCAATAATACAAACCTTTTTATTTTTCTTGGTTTCCATAAAATTAAAAGGGTTATCAGCAAATACCGACAACCCATTTTATTTTCAAATCAAAAAAATCATTCTTCATCTTCAAATATTTCCTCTGCCGAATCTTTGATGTCCTTACCTTTTTCTTTTACTTCTTTTTTAAAGCCACCAAACGCATCTTTGGCTTCGTCCACCAAATCGGAGAAACTTTCTTTTGTGCCATCTACAGTTTCGATGGCATCTTCTTTTACCTCTTCAGCAGTACTTTCCGCGTCTTTAACTTTATCTTTGACCTCATCCATCATTTGCTCGGTTGCTTCTTCCGTTTTCTTAATATTTTCATCTACTTTATCCATTGCTTCATCAGCCATATCTTTGGCATCTTCAGCTTTCTTTTCTGTTTTTTCTTTAACATCATCCATCATATGGCTGGCTTTGTCCATTGCTTTATTTGCCATATCTTTGGCATCATGCATAGCTTCCGTTGCCTTTTCTTTTAAATCTTCCACAACAGGGCCTGCTTTTTCGGCTGCTTTCCCAGCCATTTCTTTAGCTTCATGCATGGCTTCTGTTGCCTTATCTTTCAAATCCTCCATTACTGGAGCCGCTTTTTCCATTACGTCTTCAGCCATATCTTTGGCCGCTTCGACTGCATCTTCTAACATATCACCAGTTTTATCTGCAACATCTTCTGCCGTTCCAAATAGTTTTTTAAAAAAATCTTTAAACCCCATGATTGGTTATTTTTTAATTTTGAAATAAAAGTATAAAAACAATTCCTGCTAAAATAAAAAATAAATTACACTTTTAGGCATCTTATTAATGAGCTTCAACTGTATAAAAATATCTTATCACATTGATTTGATGGCATTTTCCTGATCTCTTACAATCCGAATAAATTCTTCAGTGAGGTTTTCAGTTCGCATTTGCTTTCTGAATTGTTCCATGGTAGAAGTATAACAAAGACGGCCTTTATGAATAATTGCAAGATCATCACACAGCAGATCCACCTCGCCCATAATGTGTGATGAGAATATTACCGTTTTCCCTTCTTCCCGACATTGACGGATAAGCTGAATGATATTAGCGGCTGTAATCACATCTAATCCTGTTGTTGGTTCATCAAAAATTACGACAGATGGATTATGAATTATCGTTCGGACTATAGAAACCTTTTGTTTCATACCTGTCGAAAGATGCCCTATCCTCTTTTTCGCAAAATCATTCATTTCCAACAACGTAAAAAGTTCTTCTTTCCTGTTTTTGAAAGTCTTTGAATCAACACCATAAAGATCCGCAAAGTATTTCACGAGCTCATTAGGCGTAAGCCTTTGATAAAGGCCAGTGCTTCCTGTGAGAAACCCTATATGCTTTCGTACTTTATCACCCTGTTCCAACACATCAAAACCATTTACATTGATGCTTCCCGAAGTAGGTTTCAGGATCGTAGCAATCATGCGCAAAGTTGTAGTCTTTCCAGCGCCATTTGGACCAAGCAAAGAATATATCCGACCCGGCTCACATTGGAAGCTTATATTGTCAACAGCTTTGATCGTCGATGCTTTCGTATTCATCTCCTTTTGTTGCTGTCGCGAAAGTTTGAATGCTTTATTTAAATTTTTAATTTTTATCATTTCTGAAAATATAATTTTTTCGAATTGAAAAGAAAGACAAATTAAAAAACATTAATTACATTAAACCAATAATGCAAAAGACCTTTAAAGCTTTTATCAACGCTCTTCCTATTTCTAGTTGAAACAAAAAACATTCAAGGTGTTGTCTACAAGTGGTTTAAACCAAAAAAATGCCTCGCAAATACTAGCTTTAGTATTTAAACGCAATTTTTAATCTTCTGTTAAAAGTTATAAAAAATCGATTTGTAAGCCTACCTTTGCGGTTATTACATATACTTTAAACCGATATCCAGGATATTCGATTTAACTTATAATAAATTCTTATATTAATACAATCCAATAAATGAAAAAATTGATCAAATCAGGTCTCTTATTGATCTTTCTAACAGCAGCAACTTTTTCGACTGTAACCGCTCAAAAATACGGTCACCTCAATAGTGGAAATTTGATTATGTCGATTCCTGAGGCACTGAGTGCAGAAAAAGAACTGGCAACTTACCGTGACCAACTCATAGCGAATTTGGAAAAAAAGGGCGACGCATTACAAGCTGATGCATTGAAACTGCAGCAAGATTATGATGCAGGTACGCTTTCTCAAATAAAAGCTGAGGAAAGGCAAACCGCTCTTCAAAAAAAAGGTCAAGAGTTAAGACAAGAAGAAATCGAAGTAGGCAATAAAGTAGCAAAGAAAAGAGAAGAATTACTTAAGCCTATACTTGACAAAATTGACGTTGCGCTTAAAGAAGTAGGCAAAGAAAATGGATATATCATGATTTTTGATACTGGTATTTTCAATGCATTGCTTTATGTTGAAGAATCCGATGATGTGATGCCACTTGTAAAAGCCAAACTTGGTCTTAAATAGGCGTTGAATACGCTTAATCAAAAGACGCCTTTTGAATTAAAATTCAAAAGGCGTTTTTTATTTGTCCTGGTTAGGCTACCTTTTGTTGAAGTTTTAAGAAATTGTTGAGCATATTAACATCCACAACTCCTTTTAAGTTATTCGCTTCAACAACAGGTAGAATACTGTAGCCTTTCTCCCGCATTTTATAAATTAAAGTCTGTAAAGATATTTCAGGATTCACTTCTTCATAATGTTTACTCATATATTCAAGTATTGGCCCTTCACTATCTTTACTTTTTATTGCTTCCAGGATAAACATTTCGTGCAATACGCCAATGACTTTTTCGTCTTCATCAAAAACTAAAAAATTCTTTTCCAAGCCGTGCTTCAGCTCTTCAATGGCTCTTTCAATTTTATCGGTAGCAAAGAGTTTTGTAAAATTTGGTCGAAATATCTCTGAAAGAAAATGATTTTTTAAAGCTTCGTCCATTTTTACCAACCTGTATTCCTGAGAGGCAAGCATGAATACAAAAACGCCAATGAAGCCTGTAAAAATACTTTGGGTGTAAACGGCATATATCACCATCAAAATCCCAAAAAAGTTCCCGAGTAAGGAAGCCAGTCTGGTCGCTTTTAGTCTTCCTAATTTAATAGAAAGCAGCGCTCGGAATATCCTACCTCCATCCATCGGAAACGCGGGGAGTAAATTGAACCCGGCTAAAACAACATTTCCTAATATTAAAAAGGGAATAATTTCTAAAGGACTCGTAAAATCTAATGAGGAGAGTTGATACCTCGCTTCTTCTAGTGAATAAAAAAAGAAATAGGGCAATAGCACAACGACGATCAAAAGATTAACTAATGGCCCTGCTGCGGCAACATAAAACTCATGAATCGGCTTTTCCGGCAACTTTTCTAATCGTGCTACTCCTCCGATGGGAGAAAGTATAATATCTTTTGTTTTAACACCAAAACGACGCGCGGTCAAAGCATGTCCAAATTCATGCAAGACAATGCAAAAGAAAATGCTCAGCATGAGTACGCCAAGCCACGCGATAGTACTCCACGCCATTCCATTGGACTGACCTATATAAACAATATAAAATCCCAACAATGCAAATGACCAATGTATTTCAACTGGTATTCCTGCCACTTTAGCTATCCTGAAAGCTCCTTTCATAATGCAATTTGTTAACCTCGCCTTTGGTGTTTATTGAAGGTAAATATTCTCCTATTATTTAGAAAACGGAAAAAATCACTATTTGGTTGTTATAAAATCAAAAGACTTCAAAAGTTTAAATAAACTCTTGAAGCCTTCTGATCAATCAAAATTTAATTCATTACGCGATCAAATCAAACATTTTCCATTTTGGAAGTCATAATCGGAATATATAAGTTATCGTTTTTGATAATATCCCGTGATATTACAATCCGTTGAATTTCGGAAGTTCCTTCATAGATCTGAGTGATTTTGGCATCTCTCATCAAACGTTCTACATGATATTCTTTTACGTAACCGTATCCACCGTGAATTTGTACTGCTTCCACCGTGTGTTTCATCGCAACCTCCGAAGCAAAAAGTTTGGCCATCGAACTTGCCGTACTGTAATCCATTCCTATATCCTTCAACCAGGCAGATCGATAAACAAGCAGCCTTGCAGCTTCAATTTCAGTAGCCATATCAGCAAGCTTAAAAGCAATAGCCTGATGATTACTAATTGGTTTTCCAAAAGATTCCCGCTCTTTGGAATAAGCTACAGAAAGTTCAAAAGCTCCTGCCGCTATTCCTAATGCTTGAGCAGCAATTCCAATACGGCCACCTGCGAGAACTTTCATCGCAAACTTAAACCCAAAACCTTCTTCACCAATTCTGTTTTCTTTGGGCACTTTGACGTCCGAATACATAATGGTATGGGTGTCCGAGGACCGAATTCCAAGTTTTTCTTCTTTGGCACCAATTGATACGCCGTCCCAATCTGTTTCAACTATCAATGCATTGATCCCTTTGTGGCCCAACTCTAGATTCGATTGAGCAATTACAAGATGTATTTTTGATGTTCCACCGTTTGTAATCCAGTTTTTAGTACCATTTAGAAGATAATGGTCTCCCATGTCTATTGCTGTAGTTCGTTGGCTTGTCGCATCACTACCTGCCTCTGGCTCAGAAAGACAGAAGGATCCGATCAATTCTCCAGACGCTAATTTTGGTAAATATTTGGATTTTTGAGCTTCCGTTCCATAAGTCTCGATTCCCCAGCACACCAAAGAATTATTTACAGACATAATAACCGAGCATGAGCTATCTATTTTTGAGATTTCTTCCATTGCCAAAACGTAGGAAAGTGAATCCATTCCTCCTCCTCCATATTCTGGTGAAACCATCATACCTAAAAAACCCAATTCACCCATCATTTTTACCTGATCGGTTGGATACATCATTTTTGAGTCTCTCTCTATAACGCCGGGTTTAAGTTCTTTTTGAGCAAATTCCCGAGCTGCTTCTTTCACTGCAAGTTGTTCTTCTGTTAAATCGAATCTCATTTTAATTTTAGTTTGGTTAGATATGTAAAACTTCTCAATAAGGCTCAGCGAATTTACGCTAAAATCAGCTTTTTTTCTAATTTAATTGAGCCTTAAAAACGATTTATAATGTTTGATTAAAACTATATTTGAAATAAAAAGAAAGAGGGAAAGAACGAGAAAGGAAAGAACGACGTGGTTTTCTTTTTGAAAAAAGGAGAGTGTAAATAAAGATAAGAAGACGATACGAAATCCGATATTGATCAGTGTAAAAACACTGGTGGCTCTTCCATAAACCTGATTAGGGATATGTGTGAAAAGGTAGGTCACTCGCTGTATTCGAACGCCCGCATTGGTCATGCCCAATATCAAAAACATAAAATAAAATAAAAAGATGTTTTTGCTAAAGCATAAAACAACAAATAACGCGGTGGCAAAAGTGGTCATAATAATAACTGAAAGCGGAACATTTAATCGCGAAAAGATTCTCCTGATCGCTATTCCTGCAAAGACAGCTCCGGTCGCAAAATATATTTCCGAAATAGCGTAAACATCTCCGCTTGCTTGAAGATGGTTATTTACATATATCGCTGCCAGGTAAAATGTAGTAACCAACACGGATACAAAAATAGAATGAGACGCAACACCAAAAAGTAATATTTCTTTGTTCTTCTTTAAATATTGGAATCCAACTAATAATCGCTCCTTTATAGGATTATCTTCAAGATGTTTTTCAACTAGCGATTGATATTTTATAAAAAATATAACTACAAATGCCACTAAATAAGTCAGCGCATCCATCATGAATATTTCATAAATGGTCCAGGGTTCCAAATGAAAAGACACGAGTACTTTCATCCCAAACAAGTTGAGATATCCCCCTTGAATTCCTTCCAATAGCAACGCCGCACCCGCTCCTGCCAGAACATTCGAAAGTTGTCCCTGAATTTCGATGAAAGAAGTTATTCGACCGTAGTGCTTAATTTCCGTGATTTCCTGGACGAATGCATAAAGATTGGGATAATGGATATTGTAATTAAAAAAAGTAAACATGAATACAAAGGCCACGGTATACCAGGGCAAACCTTCATTTTGATATCCAAAACCAGCTATTGAAAACAACAACAAACCAGATATCGTGGTAATAAAAAGAAAAATATTTTTTCTATTGTACTTGTCTATGAAAGTTCCGCCATAAGGTACCCAAAACAAGGCGATAACATTTGTCAGAATGAAAATCAAACCAAATTTGCCCATTTCCATCTGACGAGCAAAATACCAAGGAATTGCAATCATACTGATCCCCTGAGCGATACCAGAAACAGAATTGGCGATAAACAGCAATATGATTGCCGAAAGGTTTTTCAAAAAAATATCTTTTTAGAAAATTTATAAAACCTGCATCAAGGTGCGGAAAGCTACGTACTTATTTTTATAACGTTCCTGATGTTCAGCCTGTAATTTTGGAGCAAATTCTTGCTGATATCGTTGAAAGGTTTCCATGTCTTTACAAAAGTACTGGATTGCATAGGTTTCTCCTTCCGGATCATCGTGGAGGATACGACATAATTTATATTCTTCAAAAAGACCAGTTCCGAGTACATCGGGGATATGCACTCCTTTCATCCATTCTAACCAATCTTCGTGCGCGTTATTTTCAATTTTTACAGTAATATTATACAGGATCATAGATCAGTTTTTTCGCAAAAATAGACCAATTCTTTTTATTACTGTACATTATCGCCCCTAAGAAAACGGAATCGCTTCCTAGCAACTACAGCAAAAGTACTTCCCGAATATTCAATAAATATTTTTTCGTACAGTTCCTTTGCCTTTTCAAGGTCATTTAGCTGATTTTCATAAAGCTGCGCTAATCCGTAAAGGGCGTTATCAGCGCGGATTCCATCTGCAAAATTTTCGATGATTTCTTGTAGCATCTCAGCGGATTTAATATAATACTTTTGTTTTAGGTAAATCTTAGATTTTAGATATAATATATCATCTTCAAGAGAATGACCTGGAAATTGAAAGTTGAGGCTATCAAGTTTTAAAAATGCTTCATCCAGTCGATTTTGGAAAACCAAAAGGTCAGCATCTGCATACAATTTTAGTGCCGCCATAGAAGTGTCAAGGCCCATATTATCCAATATGAAAATGGACAAGTCTAATGCATCGTTCGATATCAGTTTTGAAGTTGAGGCTTTTAACACATCAAACTGAGCCTGTGCCCATTGGAAATCTCCTGCATAATAGGATAATTTAGCATTCCGCAACCGAGCTTCATGGCCTAAAATATCTTCCCTAAAATCCTTATCAACCTGAGAGTATAGAAGTGTTGATTCCCAAATCTCTCCCTGCATCAGGTAAAAATCTGCAAGGCTTAACTTGCTGTTTGCCTGTATTTTTTTGTTCAATCCCGGATAATCGATCATCTCTTTTAGCAGTACGATAGCTTTGTCAAGATCCTTTAAATAAAATGCCTCCAGGTCCGCTAATTCCGCAATAATTGTGGCTGTAGTTTTGTTTTTCCCAAACTCATCAAGAAAAATTTCGTATTGATTTTCAAGTTCGCGGAGGTCTTCTATTTTGTAGTCAAATCCTTCAACAATTTTTTGGCGCTTACAGGACAGCGATTCGCGTTGAGCTTCAATATAAAAACTTGAGGACAAACCTTTTTCGGAAACGATGTAATCGTAAGCTTCAATTGCAGCATCATAATCTCCGTCAGCAGCGGCGATTCCTCCTAAACGAAAAACTCTCCCTCCATTCTCATCAAGCTTTCTGTCTAATGCCTTGTCTTGTCGCAAAGCATTTTTATAGTCTTTTCTCTGAATAAAAACCCATGACAACAACTCCGGATATTGAATAATGTCTGGTTCATCCTGCACGCGAGTATAAAGCTGAATTTGTAACTCTTCATAATCCTTTTCAGTCAAAAACCTTTGAAAAATAGTCTTCATCGAATTTAAACGACCCGGATTAGCTGATAGACTGTTGAGGTAGTTTTCAATCATTTTTTCAGAATCTCCTTTCCTGCGATAAAGATCTCCCAGGTTATATGAAAATATAGTCGGATCTTTCAACAATTGAGAGCCTTTTTCATAAGTCTCAATTGACAGATCGTATTTCGTCAAGTTTGTAAATGCATTAGCCAGTTCTATGATTATGATGCGATCGGGAGATAATTTTTTAATCGCTTTTCGGTACTGTTCATTGGCTTCAGCTTCTTTGAATTGCTTTTCAAATAAATTGCCGTAGGTGACATAAAGCTGGACTTCCTGTGGATTTTTTTTGAGTTGTTGTTTAATAATCGCTTCACACTTTTTAAACTCTTCCAAAGCAATGAGACAATCAATATAGCGATTGAAATAATAATCATTATTATCACCATTATTATATAATTTTTCATACAAAGTTGCAGCTTTCTCATATTCTCCACTCACAAAATACTGCTGAGCCAACTTCGATTCCTGTGCAGACAGCAGCAAAGGAAAAAGCAATAATGTGATTATTATTTTTAAAAACTTCATGTCTTCATTTTTTAATACAAACACCTTATCAATTGTAGTGTCAGATTCAACTACAAATAAAAAACGCATCTTTCAATCAAAAGTTGCCCCTATGAATCACTGGAATAATAAACAACAAGCGGTTGCTTTCAATGTTTAGAAAGCAACCGCTTGTTGTTTAGCAAGATTAAAAAAATTACTCTAAGCGGAATTTAACTGGCAAGGTATATCTTACTTTTACAGGTCGTCCTCTTTGCTTTCCGGGAATCCATTTTTCTCCCATACTATTCATTAATTTCACTACTCGCAATGCTTCCGTTCCACACTGTCCTGCAATATCTTTTACGATTGTTGGTTCGGTGATTGCTCCAGATTTATCAACTACAAACTGAATTACAACCGTTCCTTCAATTCCATTTTCCTTTGCTATAGGCGGATACTTAATATTTTTATAAATAAATTGAAGTAATTTCTTTTTTGAGCAATCTTCTCGTCTGATCTTTTGGTTCATTTTCACAACCTGGGAAACGTGGCATATCTTCTACAACCTGAAAGATTTCCTCCGCAGCAGGTGGTGGTGGTGGTGGTGGTGGTGGTGGTGGTGCAGCTTTAACCACTGGTGGTGGTGGTGGTGCTATCATCCTTCTGGATCAGGTAATTGATCAACAAATTCAGGTTCATCTTCTTCATCAATTTCTTCTTCCGGTACTTCTTCAATCACCGGCGGTGGTGGTGGTGGTGGTGGTGGTGGTGGCTCCGCTGTACGTGGAGGCTCGATTTCAATATCTTCTTCCATTTCGAGCGCATCATCCGGAATATCAATTTCTTCTTCAAAACTTGTCCAGTTGAATGCTAAGATTGTCATTACTAGAGCGAAAACCAACCCGAAGTTGAACATGGTTCCACTTTTTCTGAAAATATCAACCTCTCGATATTTTGTTCTACCATCCAATGGCGACTTCACCGCAGCCGCTTGATGTTTCAATGTTAACCCATCTGCACTTTTAGAATATCGGAGTTTCATAAAGAAAATGATCCCGACGATTATTAATATGACTCCAAAAGTTGCAAAGAGCACCATATTACCAGGAATAGCAATATCCATAATTAAGACTTTTTATTAAAAATGTATTTAAAGACGAACAGTCCTGTAATAGAACCAATAATATTAGCAATAATATCCAACACTTCAAAATATCTCCCTGGGAAAAAGGTCAATTGCATTAATTCCATCAAAACTCCATAAGCAGAACAAAGACATACTATGATAAAAGCTGTGGAATTACTTGGCATCTCTTTTCGGGTTTTAAATATTCCAAAAAACATTAAAATCGAAAATATAGCATAAATTGCAAAATGCCCAAGCTTATCTGTACCTATGAAATCTGACAAGGATTCTGGAATCTTAACTCCAGAACTTGCAGACAGAAACAAGATAACAACTGCCCAGATAAATACAGGGATAAAATTTTTCAATTTGAAATCTACCTTTTTGCAGATCACATATTTAGTAGATGCAACCTATTTCGGTTTTGGTGTGAGAAGTTTCAAAAAAAATTAACTTACTATTCCTACATAGGTATCAGCATCCATCAAATTGTCAATTTCGGATGGATTTGTCAATTCAACTTTAACAATCCAACCTTCTCCGTAAGGATCCGAATTTACAAGGGTAGGATTGTCTCCTTCATTTTCATCGATTGCAGGATTGAATTCCAGAATTTTCCCGGATAACGGCATAAATAGTTCTGAGGTTGTTTTTACCGCTTCAACAGTTCCAAAAACTTCATTCTTTTCAAGTGTTTCACCGACAGTTTCTACTTCAACATATACAAGATCACCCAATTCACTTTGTGCAAAATCCGTAATACCAATATAAGTAATATTATCTTCTCACTCTTATCCATTCGTGTTCTTCTGTATATTTTAAGGTTTGCTGGAAACTTCATAGGTTTTGTTTGTTTTAGTAGTTAGAACTAAAATTATTTTCTGCTCGCCAAAAATAATTTAATTTTTAAACCTTTATGCATGGATTTGACAAAAAAACTGCCTTGAGCATTAAACTCAAGGCAGTTTTTTATTTAAAATTCAATTATTCGTTTAAACATTATTAATTAACACTCATCTTTTCTTTCGCAAGAAATTGATTAACCCAATCCAAGGTCACTGACTTCGGACTTTCCAAAGGGAAACCTAATGCTCTTGACCAGCAAAGCTGTGATAAAACGCCCAATGCTCTCGATACACCAAATAAAACAGTGTAATAACTATAGTGTGTCAAGCCATAATGTACCAAAATAGCACCTGAGTGAGCATCAACATTCGGCCAGGGATTTTTCACTTTTCCCAGATCATTTAATATCGGAGGAATAACTTCAAAACATTTCCAGACTACATTAATTACCTCTGAGTCTTTAATGTACTCTTCAGCAAATCTCTTTTGTTCGGTAAATCTCGGATCAGGCTGCCGCAACACGGCATGACCATAACCAGGAATAACCTGACCTGAAGCTAATGTACTATTTACATAATCTGAAATCTGATCTTTAGTAGGCCTTCTCGTTCCCAGGGTATCCAACATCCTGAATATCCATTTGATCACTTCTTGATTGGCTAGACCATGCAATGGCCCTGCAAGTGCACCCATGCCCGCCGCTAATGAAAAATATGCATCACTTAAAGTTGATCCAACAAGATGAGTAGCATGAGCTGAAGCGTTTCCACCTTCATGATCTGCGTGAATAGTTAAATACAGTCGTAAAAAACTTTTAAAATCTTTACCTTCCATACCCAGCATATGAGCAAAATTAGCTCCCCAATCCATCGAAATATCTGGTGTTATATGAGTGGAATTGTGATAAGTACGTCGGTATATGTAAGCAGCGACTCTTGGAAGTTTTGCAATAAGATTCATCGTATCTTCATAGGTCGCCTCCCAAAATTCACTTTTTCGCATTCCTTCCGAGTATCGCTGAGAAAAAATACTTCCCGTCTGCATAGAGGCAATAGCTGCCGTAAACTGTGTCATTGGGTGCGTATCTGGAGGGAAAGAGTCCAATACTTTGAAAGTATGCTCTGGAACTATAGAGCGACTAATCCACTGGTCCGTCAACCATTTTGCTTCTTCACTAGTTGGTATTTCACCTACAAGCATCAGCCAAAACAATCCTTCTGGTAACGGTTCTTTATCTCCTGGCGCTTTTGGGAGTTTTTCTCTCAATTCAGGAATGGAATAGCCACGGAATCGTATACCATCGATAGGATCAAGCTGTGAAGGTTCCCAAATCATACTTTTGACGCCACGCATTCCACCAAATACCTGATTTAGCAAAACTTCATCGACTTTTTTATTTCCGTGCTCCTTTAGAAGAGCCTTGATTTTTGCTTTTTGTTCAGAAGATTTTTCTTTAAATTTTTGTTTGAGAGGATCCATTTAAAAGTATTAAAATTTTAATATATGCTTTCACTAAATAGCTAACGTAGAAAATGTGTTTTTGTTGAATTTTTCAGCCCCCAAAGTAGCATTTTTTAATCAAAAATCATATATCTGGTTCTGACAAAATATTTCAATAATATTTCCTCATCGAAATTGAAAAATATTATCTTATGCATATGCAATTAAAACAAAAGCGACAAAATATGATACTTTGCCGCTTTTGTTTTATTATTAATTTTTGTTGAAATCAATTTTCTTCTAACTCTAATAAAGCATCTTCTATTTCTTCCAATGTCATGCCTTGTTCCTTTAATTCAGCCGTTTTTGCCGCCCTCTTATTACGAATTTCTATTTTTCGCTGATTATAAATAGCCATTTGTTCTTCATTAAGTATTCGTCTCAATGAAGCATCCGTGCTTTGTTGAATCGCCTTTAGTTTATGCCGATACAGGTCTTTATCTGTATTTTTCAAATCTGAAATCTCCTCAAGATTTCTAAATCTACGCTCTTGAATTTCAAGTGCCGTAACAGCTTGTTGTTCATCAAGGTTATATACTTTTATCATTCCGTCAGCTGCTTTTCTTACTTTTGGATCAACAGAACCCTGAGCAATTACACTTACTGCTAAAAACAATGAAAGAATACTAAAAAATATTTTTCTCATCTCTGATTTTTTTATCAACTATTAATTTATCTCAATTTAGATTCAACGCTAAATTACAATTTTACATTGATTTATAAATATTTTTACCTTTGATAGTTTTATTAAGGCAAATAACATGACATTTTAGCGTCTTCTACTCTTTGAAACGAAAAGGAAGCAAAAAGAAGTCATAAAAAAGTGTTAAGAATGATAATCATTAAAGATATCTTGGTTAGTGATGATTTGATAGAGGAGCAGTTTATGTGCAATTTGAATGCTTGTAAAGGTGCATGTTGCTGGAAAGGAGACTGGGGAGCCCCATTGGAAGAGGAAGAAATGAAAACCCTTGATAAAATTTATAAAAATATCAAACCTTATTTAAGTAAAGCGGGTCGAAAAGTGATCAGTGAAAAAGGAAAATATACTTACTTTGAAGAACCGGGAGAATTTGGAACACCTCTACTTGATAATGGCGCTTGTGCATATATGACTCACGACTTGAAAGGAGTTGCACAATGTGGTATTGAAAATGCTTATAAAGATGGTGTTGTTGATTTCAAAAAACCTATTTCATGCCATCTCTATCCGGTACGAGTAACTTCGGAAAAAACGGTACATTTTGAAGCCCTCAATTATGACCGATGGGATATTTGTAGTGCTGCCTGCGAAAAAGGAAAAGAAAGTCAAATGCCTGTTTACCAATTTGTCAAAGATGCACTTATCAGAAAATATGGTCAGGATTTCTATAATGAACTTGAAGCTGCTGCCCTATTTGTTAAGAGCAAAAATAGGTAAGATTATGTTTTAAACCAGGCCATTCCAAAAATTTCAAATTTCACCCATCGTTTCACATTTATTCAAAAATTTTGATTTTAATCATTAAACCTTTTACCTTTGCATGGATTTTCGCGAAGGCAATTCATTTCAAATCTGTTTTTTATTAATTTCAATATTATTTAAATACTTAACAGTAAGACAGTCAATGCCTTAAAACACTTTGCTTTGCAATTAAAAAATAAGATTCATTTTACACCTTAAAAATTAAAACTAGATAAAAGGATGGCCCTGATTGGAAAAATTAGAAATAATAGTTGGTTACTTGTTACATTTATTGGATTGGGTCTGGCTCTTTTCATTGTAACGAGCATGTTTGTTGGAAACCAGAATCCATTTTTCGATACTCAATTTACTTTGGGAAGTATTGATGGAAAAAAGGTAGAATGGCCAGAGTTTACCAATGCCGAAGACGCGCTTTATAGCAATTCATCAGGAGACATCTATGGACGTCGCAATGAACTTTGGAATTTTTTCGTGGAAGATTTATTGATAAAAAAAGAAGCAGATGCGCTCGGTCTTAGCGTTAGTGAAGACGAACTGACGGATCTTCAATTTGGGAACAACCTTAGCCCTATTATAACGCAAAGATTTCAAAATCCTCAAACGCGGCAGGTTGACCGGGAGCAATTATCTCAAATTCGAAACTTAATCGAAAGCGGTGATATTAATCCTAATTACATGCGCTTTTGGGATTATCAAAAGAAAGAAATTGTTAAGGCACGATTACAAGCAAAACTCAATGCTTTAGTCAGTAAATCGTTATATACACCAACGTGGATGGTCGAGCAAGCTGGTGCCGATCAAAATCAAACCGCAGATTTTCAATATGTTTATATCCCTTTTGATGAAATCGATAATTCTGAAGTTGAGCTCAGCGATGCCGATTATAGCAACTACCTGGCTAATAATAAAGCCAAATACAAGCAAGACGAAGAAACAAGAAAAATTGATTATATCGTTTTCGAGGTAGAAGCAACTAAAGAAGATTCGATGGCACTTAAAAGTACATTGACTGACTTGATTCCTCAATTTGAAAAAGCCGAGAACGATACCATTTTTGTTGAAAACAATTATGGAGTGGTCGATCCGAGGTATTTTACAAAAGAAGATACTAAATCTGCTGATCCGCTCACCAGACAGCCGGCCGATCCATTATCTGAAGAAATGGTTGACACCTTATTTAATGCTCCTATTGGTTCTGCCGTTGGTCCTTTCGAAAAAGATGGAAGCTACCTTATTGTCAAACTATTGGATCGACGTGTAATGCCTGACTCCGCTAAGTCGCGACATATTTTAATCAATGCAACTTCACCGGAGCAATTTGCTGCAGCAGAAAAAACAATTGATAGTCTCAAAGTTTTAATAGAAGCCGGTACTCATCAGTTCGATTCATTGGCTATGCAATTTAGCCAGGATCCCGGTAGCGCTTCAAAGGGTGGTTTTTATGATTATGTGATTCCAAATCAATTTGTCCCAGCTTATAGTGATTTGATTTTCTTTAGTGGTAAAATAGGAAAACTTTATTCCGTAAAATCAAATTATGGCGTTCATCTAATTGAACCTATGGGAAGGAAGTTTGTTGACGAAAACAACAAAACAGAGCGCGTAAAAGTAGCCGTTATCAGCAAGCCAATCGTTCCCAGTGAAATTACTCAAAAATCAGTTTACAACACTGCTCAGGACTTTATGGCCAGCAATCGTGATATCAATTCATTTGCAACGAGTGCTGCAGAGCAAAATCTAAATATTGAATCATCACTTCCTTTAAAAGCCAATGATTACCTGGTTGGAACACTGGAGGCAGGTAACTCATCAAGAGACATCGTAAGATGGGCATTCACAGGAGGAAATGAAGTTGGTGATGTTGCTCCCGATGTATATTCTTTTCAGGATGCAGTAGAATATTATGACACAAAATATATCGTGTCAGCATTGCGAAGTATTCAACCTGCAGGTGTACCTAAAGTAGCAAACATCAAAGAAGAAATTGAACCCCAGGTTTACAATCTCAAAAAGGCAGAAGTGATTAAAACCAAAATAAGCGGGACAGACTTAAACGTTATCGCTTCAAGTTTTGAGGCAAAAGTTGATACTGCTGAAAATATCAGTTTTAATACTTCTTATCTGGTTGGTGTGCAAAAAAATGAACCAAAGGTTATTTCTGCAGCTTTTAATTTGGAATCAGGTCAGGTATCTCAACCGGTTACAGGAGACAATGGCGTATACGTAGTTAGGCTAATAAACAAAACAACGCTTTCTAATCCAACAAATATTGCTCAATTGCGTCGACAAACTTCTAGCAATGCCCAAGCACAAGTACCTCGTCAATTGATTCAGGCAATGAAAAAGAATGCGAAGATCAAGGACAATCGTTCCAAGTTTTATTAATCCGTTTTAAAATTATTTTAATTAAACAGACGCGGCTTTATTTCTAATGAAATACTGCGTCTGTTTAATTACTGAACTAATTGCGTCTGAAATTAAGTTTATAATTTCAGAACAATGATTAGTTTGATTTTTACAATTAAGAATTGAAACTTCTTTTACTGAAATCAGTAAATAGTAAGTGTATCGTTATAAATTTTATCTCAATATTTTTTTCAAATTTCTAAAATAGATAAATATGAATATTGCTGTAGTTGGTACTGGATATGTAGGACTTGTAACAGGTACCTGCTTCGCCGAAACAGGAAATAACGTAATCTGTGTTGATATCGATGAAAACAAAGTTACCCGATTGCGAAACGGTGAAATCCCTATTTTTGAACCAGGACTCGATCTTTTATTTGAGCGAAATACCAAACAAGGGCGTTTAAGTTTTACAACAAATCTTGCCAGTGCAGTTGAAAACGCTGAAGTCATATTTTTAGCATTGCCAACTCCTCCAGGTGAAGACGGATCCGCAGATCTTTCTTATATTCTTGGTGTAGCCGAAGATTTATCAACAATCATCAAAGATTATAAAGTTATTGTGGACAAAAGTACCGTACCTGTTGGAACGGCAGAGAGAGTTCATGCCCGATTAGCCAAAAATCTTAATGAAAGCTTGTTTGATGTTGTTTCAAATCCAGAATTTCTGAGGGAAGGTGTGGCCGTTGATGATTTTATGAAACCAGACCGGGTAGTGATTGGAACTAGTTCGGATAAAGCTCGCAAAGTCATGAAAAAGCTTTATGATCCTTTTGTCCGCCAGGGTAATCCGGTTATTTTTATGGATGAACGTTCTGCTGAAATGACAAAATATGCCGCTAATTCTTACCTCGCAGCTCGTATTTCATTTATGAATGAAATTGCGAATTTATGTGAAAAAGTAGGCGCCAATGTAGATATGGTCAGAAGTGGAATGGGAAGTGATAGCCGAATCGGTAAAAGATTTCTATTTCCAGGTGTAGGTTATGGTGGAAGTTGTTTTCCAAAAGACGTTCAGGCATTATACAAAACAGCTGGTGAGCATAGCTATGATTTTAAAATTCTTGATTCTGTAATGAATGTCAATCAGATACAGAAAACGGTACTTTCGGCAAAAATTAAAAAATTCTTTAATGGTAATCTTCAAGGCAAAACAGTTGCAATTTGGGGATTAGCTTTTAAACCCAATACTGATGATATTCGCGAAGCACCTGCTTTGTATATCATTGACGAACTCTTAGAAGCAGGTGCCAATATTCAGGCGTTTGATCCTGAAGCAATGGAAAATGTAGCTGCAATCTATGGCGACCGTATCAAGTTAGTTTCCGATCAATATGAAGCATTGGAAAACGCTGATGCATTGGCTATCATTACCGAATGGAGTATTTTCCGCACACCAAATTTTGATAAGGTATTTTCTTTGCTCAAGAGTAAAACAATTTTTGATGGCCGAAATCTCTATGATCTGGATACCATGAAAGAACTTAATGTCCATTATGAAAGTATTGGCAGAAATGTTATCGGATCAACCACCCCCCACCTAGAAAATGGTATGACAAAGGTTAAAAACTAAAAGAGATTTTTAAATTTACCAATCCGAATAACTTAATAAGCCAGTCTGAAATTCAGGCTGGCTTATTTTTTTACAGCATAACTGTCAATGTAAAGTCAAAGTGTTAATTTTGAGCGTTGATTATAGTAATCTAAACAAAGATTTATCGTTATTATCCAAAATTCCACCAATTATGAGATTATTTTTCTTTTTGAGTCTGATCTTAATATTTTCCTGTAACCGTAAACTTGAACATGTTGAGACAAAAGATGAAGATGGTTATTTAATAAAATATTCCAGAACTAAAGCGGATTATGCCAAGCAGGGACTTTATACCAAATATTATCCTTCTGGAATTTTATACGAGGAGGCCAATTATGAAAATGACACTTTAAACGGCGAAAGAAAACTTTACTACGAAAATGGAAAGCTCGAGATCCTGGAAACTTACGATCACGGTTTGTTCGCTTCTCCCTACAAAAGGTTTTTTGAAAGCGGTCAATTACAATTAGAAGGTTTTTACGAAAATAATAAAGCCACTGGTGTCTGGACGCGATATTACAAAAATGGAAAAGTAAAAGATGCAGTTACTTTAGTCGACAATGATGAAAATGGTCCTTTTACGGAGTATTACGAAAACGGAAACCTGAAAGCCGAAGGAATCTATAAGGGCACAGATACAGATACAGGCTATCCCCGCGAGCATGGTTTATTAAAAATGTACAATGAATCTGGCGAATTGATAAAAAAAATGGATTGTAATCTTGGGCGCTGTAAAACAATCTGGACAAAAGATGATGGAGATGTGCCTCCAAAAAACTAATTGCCCGTAATTTGTGAAAAACAATAAACTATAGCACTTAATGTATAAAGTATTACTTACTCTTTTCTGCGGAATTTTTACACTATCGACATTTGCACAGGTTCCAATTGGAGGAAAACACGTTTATGAATTTTTAAACCTATCTCCATCAGCTAGGGTAACCGGGTTAGGCGGCAATCTGATCACTGTAAAGGATGACGATGTGGCTCTGGCTTTGCAAAATCCATCTGCATTAAACCCATCCATGCACAATCAGTTGTCCTTCAACCACAACATCCATCTTGCAGGTATCAATAACGGTTATGTCTCTTATGGCCGTCATATAAAAAAATGGGATGCTACCTTCCATGGTGGCATTCAGTATATGAGTTATGGAACCTTTGATGCAGCTGACGACTATGGCAATATCACTGGAACTTTTAAGGCTGCAGAGTATGCTTTCGTAGCGGGAGCTGCAAAACAGCTTTATGAAAAACTATCTGTCGGCGCTAACCTAAAATTTATCACCTCTCAATTTGAAGCTTACAATTCAGTGGGGATGGTTGCAGATTTTGGTGCATTTTATCAGGATACTTCAGGAACTTTCTCGCTTTCATTGGTGATGAAAAATGTTGGAACTCAATTCACTAAGTATGGCGAAAACAGAGAATCCGTGCCTTTCGAATTGCAAGTGGGTTTATCCAAAAGGCTAAAACATCTTCCATTGCGTTTTTCTGTGATTTATCATCATCTCCAACGTTGGAACATTCTTTATGATGACCCCAACTCAGAAGAAGCTCCGTCTTTCCTCGGCGGTACGGAGCAACCAACCAACAACAATAATAACTTTGTTGATAACCTTTTCCGGCACTTAATTTTTAATGCAGAGTTTTTATTAGGTAAAAAAGAAAACTTCAGAATACGGGCTGGATATAACCATTTTCATAAAAAAGAATTTTCTATTGATAACTACAGAAGTATGGCGGGATTTTCTTTAGGCTTTGGTTTTAAAGTTAATCGCTTCCGCATCGAATATGGCCGCAATTTTTACGCCTACGCCGGAGGGCTCAATCACTTCAGTATTTCTACAAACATTGACGAGTTTAAAAGGTAAGTAGAATGTCTTTTATTGAATCTCTCAGCTACTAAGGTAGAACTAATCATGCTTTGAAATGAAAACCTTACGTGGCTACTGTTGCCAAAACACTTTCTTTCAGATCTTCCAGAACTTTGCCTACTGCCTGAAGGGTACCGACATCATTTTTTACCAAAAAGAAATGCTGAATTGATTTTTTGAAGGACAAGCCTTTCTCTTTTCCGTGGGTAGCGATGTATTGAATCATATTTTGAAACAGGTCAGTTTCAAAAAACGGAGACTGTGGATTGCCTATGAAATAACAGCGCAATTTGTCGTTTTTCAAAATCAATCTTTCAAAACCTAAGATTTTACAAACCCAGCGGAGTTTTACTCCTTCAAAGAGTTCATTTACTTCCGGAGGAATGGGTCCGAAACGGTCTTTCATTTTTTCTGCAAATGCTTCCAGTTTTTCTTCCGTTTCGATTTGATCGAGCTCGGTGTAGAGGTTCAATCGTTCCTGAATATTGTTGATATAATCATCAGGGATCAGCATTTCCACGTCGGTATCAACCTGCACATCACGTACAAATTTCCTTTCCTTTTCGAGTTCTTCTTTGAATAAGTCTTTGAATTCGGTTTCTTTCAGTTCCTGAATCGCTTCTTCCAGAATCTTTTGGTAGGTTTCGTAACCAATATTTGCAATGAAGCCACTTTGCTCTCCTCCAAGTAGATTACCCGCTCCGCGAATGTCAAGGTCGCGCATGGCAATATTGAAGCCACTGCCAAGATCAGAAAACTCTTCCAAAGTTTTCAGTCTTTTTCGGGCATCCGACGTCAGGACAGAGAGTGGGGGGCTAAACAAATAACAAAATGCTTTTCGATTCGAACGGCCGACTCTTCCCCTCAATTGATGAAGATCACTCATCCCAAACTGATGTGCATTGTTAATAATAATCGTATTTGCATTCGGAATATCCAGTCCGGTTTCGATAATATTTGTACAAACCAAAACATCAAATTGTTTATCGATAAAACCGATCAGGGTTTTTTCCAGCATTTTCGATTCCATCTGACCATGTGCAGAGGCAATATCAACATCGGGGCACAATCGGCGGATCATAGCAGTTATATCCGCTAACGATTTTACCCGATTATGGACAAAGAAAACCTGGCCACCTCGATTGATCTCATAATAAATAGCGTCTTTGATCAAATCGTTATTGAGGATGCGTGTCTCGGTATGAATCGGCTGGCGATTGGGTGGTGGCGTATTGATGACAGAAAGATCCCTCGCTGCCATGAGTGAAAACTGTAAAGTCCTTGGAATGGGTGTTGCGGTTAAGGTAAGTGTATCGACATTGACTTTCAGGCTTCGTAGTCTTTCTTTTGCAGCTACCCCAAATTTCTGTTCTTCATCGATCACTAACAACCCAAGGTCTTTGAATCCAACCTCTTTATTTAACAAGCCATGTGTTCCGATAATAATATCAATTTTTCCGGCTTTCAAATTTTCAAAAATGAGTCGTTTTTCTTTGGTTGTCCTAAATCTGTTGAGATAATCTACCGTTACACCAAATTCTTCGAGCCGCTCCCCAAAAGTTTTAAAATGTTGTAAAGCTAAAATCGTGGTTGGGACGAGTATCGCCACTTGTTTTCCATCGGCCACTGCTTTAAAAGCTGCACGAATGGCAACTTCTGTTTTTCCAAAACCAACATCACCGCAAATCAATCGATCCATCGGATACGGTTTTAACATATCATCCTTTACATCATTGGTCGCTTTGAGCTGATCCGGCGTATCTTCATAAATAAAAGATGCTTCCAATTCATTTTGCATATAACCATCTTCCGGAAAAGCATGCCCTTTCGCAGCTTTTCGCTTTGCATACAGTTTGATGAGTTCTTGAGCAATGTCTTTTACTTTTCGTTTTGTTTTTCTTTTCAGGCTGTTCCATGCATCAGAACCCAGTTTGTTTAATTTTGGAGCAGTTCCTTCTTTCCCGACATATTTTGAAATCTTGTGCAGGGAATTAATGCTGACGTAAAGTATATCATTGTTTAGATAAATCAGCCGGACTGATTCCTGGACATGGCCATTGATATCTATCTTTTCAAGCCCCGAATACCTTCCTACACCATGATCAATGTGCGTCACAAAATCACCCGGAGTAAGCTCTCGCAACATTCTAAGGTTGATCGCAAGATCTTTTGTAAACCCACGTTTTAGTCGGTATTTATGAAAACGCTCAAAAATTTGGTGATCGGTGTAGCAAGCAATTTTCAAATCATGATCAATGAATCCCTGGCTAATTGCTTTGTTTATTGGATGAAACTGCACTTGCGCATCCAGATCTTCAAAAATCGCATAGAAACGCTCAATTTGTTTTGGATTGTCTGTGAAAATATAATTTTCTATCCCCTCTTTTTCATTTGAATGTAAGTTGTTGATCAGAAGTTCAAAATTTTTATTGAAGCTTGGTTGTGGTTTGTTGTTAAAAATAATTTCTTTATCAAAAGTAAGGGCTTTATGTTTCGACATCGACAAAATCGACAATTGCTCAATATCTTCAACTACTTCTCCAGGAAGAATAAAAGCCCGTTCCCGAAATACTTCAGCCAATTCGCTTTCATCAACGGCTGAAATAGATTGTGCAAAAGCTTCTGCTTTATCAAAACACATTTGTAGTTTATCGAGGAATATTTCCAAATCCTTTATCCAAAGAACCGTTTCTTTCGAAAGCACACTAAAAATGGAGACTTTTTGTTCCTTTGAAAATCGGGTATTGATATTAGGAATGATAGAAACCTTTGAAATCTTTCGCTTTGAAAGCTGGGTCGTAGGATCAAAAGTGCGGATACTTTCCACTTCTTCATCAAATAATTCGACCCTGTATGGCCATTCATTGCCGTAGGAAAAAATATCGATGATCCCTCCCCGAATGGAAAATTGTCCAGGTTCAAAAACAAATTCAACCCTTTCAAAACCATATTCTATCAACATTTCGATTAAAAAATCTACATCGAGCGTTTCATTCATCACGATTTCAATACGGTTTTTTTCTAGTACTTTGGGAGAGACTACTTTTTCAAACAGCGCTTCCGGATAGGTCACGATAATTTCTCCAGAGGAGGAGGAACTCGTAATTTTGTTGATCGTTTCTGTTCTTTGAAGCACGTTGCCGTTGTTCAACTCCTCAAAATACATCGGGC
This sequence comes from uncultured Saprospiraceae bacterium, assembly GCA_963793295.1. Classification (GTDB taxonomy): domain Bacteria; phylum Bacteroidota; class Bacteroidia; order Chitinophagales; family Saprospiraceae; genus JAHDHW01. The sequence continues at coordinate 241,117 of CAWBZX010000015.1, forward strand.
GTTTGAATGAATCCGGGAAAAACCTAATGGGTTTTTTATCAAAAAGATCGGTAAGGTTATTTTGTAAATAAGCTGCTTCTTCTTTGTCCGAAGCTATAAAAAGGTAAGGGCGGGGCTGCGCAAGAAAAGTTCCGGACAGGACAAAGGATTCCTGCGCTCCGATCATTCCTCTGAGTAAGAGTCGTGATGGAGAATTTTGCTCTAAAGCTTCAACAATTTGCTGTATTCGAATATCATCGCGATACAGCCTCAACAATCGCTGCAAATTTTCCACAGGCACAAAGATAGTTTTTTAGGCAATAGCCTTAAACATTAGAATTGAAAAATTATCTTTAATTTTTCTAAAAAAGAACTGTTTTAATAATGAATGCATTAAACATCGAAATAAAAGCCAGTTGCACTGATCTCGAAAAGATCAGGAATATTTTAAACACACGGAAAGCGCGTTTTGTTGGAATTGATCACCAAATTGATACTTATTTCAACGTAAATCACGGGAGATTAAAATTGCGGGAAGGCAACATCGAAAACGCACTCATTCATTACAACAGACCCAATCAATCCGGTCCTAAAAAATCAGAAGTACTTTTATACAAATCAGCACCTCATTCTTCTTTAAAAAAAACTTTGACGGCTGCGCTGGGAGTTCTGACGATAATTGATAAACGACGTTCCATTTATTTTATGGATAATGTCAAATTCCATCTTGATGAAGTAGAAAATTTAGGAACCTTTTTAGAAATTGAAGCGATAGACACCGACGGTTCCAAAGAGGAAAAACAACTGAAGGAACAATGCGAATATTACATCCAACTATTTGAAATTAAAAAAGAAGACTTGGTTGAAACTTCTTACAGCGATTTAATTTTATCAGTTAAGAATATGCAGGCAAAATAATTTATAACACTCCGATTAAACTATTCTTTCCTTTTGGCAATCCTTAACCATGAGGTAATTCTTTTTTTCATTTGCCATCGTCTTATTTGTTGCTATTTTCTTTGAAGAATTTATATTTCATTATCTTTTCAACAGGAGTTTCTTTGGTGAAAAAATTAAAAACTAAGGAATTATAAGAACTGATAATAAAAGCATATTTTTCATGCTTTAAGTTAAAAAGAGGCCTATCTTCTTTTCTACAATGTTAAATCTCTAAAGTATTCATGACCACCAAATCATATAAAGCGAAAATTTTACTTTTTGGTGAATACACTATCATTAATGGTTCTCATGCGCTTGCGATTCCAATAGATCAATTTAAAGGGAAATGGGCCTTCTCTAAAGATCACCAATCACTCGGTCTTCAAGAAGAATTAAATGCGTTTGCTGATTATTTGGACGAACTAGATAAAAAAGGAATTGCACTTAGTGATTTGGATCTGAAAAAATTTAAACAACAACTTAGAGAAGGTCTTTATTTTAAATCAAATATCCCGCAAGGTTATGGAGCAGGGAGCTCCGGAGCGCTTTGTGCAGCAGTCTACGAACGGTTTTCAACAAAAGAAATAGAAGCGCCTGAAAATATTAACCTCTCAAATTTAAGGCATAAACTTGCTCAGTTAGAAAGCTTCTTTCATGGTTCAAGTTCCGGAATTGATCCCTTAATTAGTTTTATCAATAGGCCTGTTTTGATTCATCCTGACAAAAACAGCATTGCCCAACTCCCTTCACCAAGCGGTTCAAAAGGGGCTATATTTTTATTGGACACTGGAATTGAAAGGAAAACAGAACCCTTTGTCAAGTTATTTTTAGAAAAAAGCAAAGATGACCGGTTTGCTAAAATTTGCAAGGAACAATTGGCACTTTATAATGAAAAGGCGATTCAATATTTTTTAACTGCGCAATGGAAGGACTTTTTTGCAATCGCACATCAAATTAGCTTGCTCCAATTTGAGTATTTCAAAGAAATGATTCCAACTGATTTTTTAGCCATTTGGGAACAGGGCTTAGATGGTGATCTGTTTAAACTGAAACTTTGCGGTGCTGGAGGTGGAGGATTTATTTTAGGTTTTACAAAAGATTATAATCAAACAAGCCGTGCTTATCCAAATGAAAAATTAATCCCAATTTTTAGATTTTGAAAATAGCTAATTCTTTTTGCTAACTAAAACGAAAGCCGGTGGAATGTTGATTGGAACAAAATTGATATCGACGTTACCAAATACCTTTTGATAAAGCTTTTTAGCGAGGAGAGAATAGTGAACTTGGATAAAGGAGCCTCCAAATTTGAGATATTTGTGACATTCGTTGACGATACTCAAACCTAGTTCGTCAGGAAGTGCTACAAATGGAATTGCAGAAACGATGAATTCAACATGCTCAACATTTTGCTCTTTGATGTATTTACTTAGATTTTCTGCTGAATCTTCGATTACAATCAAGCGCTTATCATTGATTTTACGAAGCCGGTCGCAAAATCTTTTGTTTACTTCAAAACATAAAAGGACTGCATCCTTTCTCATGCTTCGTAAAATATGTTTTGTGATTACACCATCGCCGGCACCGAGCTCAACAATAGTTTTGGCATTTTCAAAATCAACATGTTTAACCATGCCTTTACATAAAAACTTGGAACTACGAGTTATCGTACCAACTGTTTTTATATTTTTTATACTTTCCCTGAAGAATGAAATGTTATTCATGTAGCCTTCTTTGGCACTAAGATGAGCTTTTTTTTACCAGTTTTCAAATTTATCTATACAATTTCTGTTCCTGATAAATTAATTCTCTTCAACAAACTCAATAAAATTTTTTAAATCAGGATACGCCGCTGAGTAAATTTTTGAGGCATCCATATCCACACGCAAACCGTTAATGTAAGGAATCACAAAAGCATCAGAAACCCCTTGTTTGGCTAAATCTCTTCGCATTTGCTCAGCAGCAAAAAAGGTTTGAAATAGTCCAACAGTATACCTGTATTTATCTGTATCAGGACTGGTTTCAACCATTGGATCGAGGTAAGTAGTTATGAGATCGCCCTTATACATTTGTTTTATTGAAGCGATTTGAATTTTATAAGACAAGCCTTTAATAGAACTTTGATAATAGTTCCAATTTTCATTGGCCATATGTTTCCCCACAATCGGTTCTTTGTAAATTATACGTATGGGAAGTCCGGAATCGTTCAAAAAAGTCAAGTCTATCCTTCGGTTCAACCGCTGGCCAGTAAGGTTAGGACCGCTCTCCAATTCGTTCATGGCTATTTGATAATTAGCCCCACAACCTTTAATGATTAAATTTGACTTTTTGACGCCAAGATCTACTAAATACGCTGCAACTTTTTCAGCCCTTTTCGCGGAAAAAAACAAATCAAATTTTGGCGTAACCGAACCATCAGAATTGCTGGTAAGAAGAAGCTTTAACTGTGGAAATTCCGTCATTAAACGAGCAACATTATTTAATTCCTTTTTATTGATCGTAGTTAGAATTTGATCATCGGTACCATAGTAAAGGGGAACAAATTCATAGTCTACTATTTCATCTTCTGAATATTGAGTTGTTGGAGGAATCAAAGCAACGACATTGTCTCCGGAAGTTGGTGTTTCCAATACCACCGCGTTTGAACCTATGGTTGTTTTATAATCGGATACATCAACAAATAATGGCGGAACGGAAAGGGTATGCTGTTCTTTCTGATTTTTCTTAAAATAAGCCACAAATAAATCTCTTTGACCAAAACCATCTTTTCTATCAGAAGAAAAGAAGCCTTTCAGACCTGATTTTGAAAGTTTAAAATAAGCGTCATCTCCAGCAGAATTGATCGGTAAACCCATATTTACAGGAGTAATCCAGTCTTCTGAAAAATCGTTGAACCTAGCTTTAAAGACATCAAATCCTCCCATACTTTTTAAATTATTAGAACTGAAATACAATGTTCTTCCATCACCGGCTAAAAAAGGTGTTATTTCATCATATTCAGAGTTGATAGTTGGGCCGAGATTCTTTGCTGTTGTCCATTTTCCATTTTTAAATTGAGAAATATATAGATCACTACCACCATACCCCCCGCTTCTTCTACTTGAAAAGATTAATACAGTGTCATTAAAAAAGTGCGGGGTTCCATCGCCATTTTCACAAACCATCTCACTTGAGAACCGATACGAAAATAATGATCGTTTATTATTTTCAACAAAAGTATCTGTCAATATTTCTCCACTATAAAGGGAAAGCCCTTTGAAATAATACATCACAGTTCCATCTTCATTAAATCCTAGGACCACATCGTACATTGGACTGTTAATCAATGAACTTAATGGAGCAGTAGCGGTCCATTCTCCATTAATAATTAGCGTAGAATACATATCTGTCCTATAATTGCCAAACCTGTCATCTTTCAATCCTTTATTATTTCGAAGTCCACCCAGATTACCAGGCCGAGCAGAGCTAAAATAAAGTTTATCGTCAAAGTTTGGACTTAAAATGGGTCCGAAATCGTCAAATGAAGTATTCACTTTATCACTAAGGTTTTCAACAATTGCTGTTTGATCACCATAGGCGATGCGCATACCATAAGCGCAGCGCAGAATCGCATCTTTTATGCTGGCGCGTTGAGGGTGATTGTCCTTTATATTATTTAAATATAATTTATAATAATGAATGGCCTTTTTAAATTGGAGATCCGCATGATAAGTCTTTCCGAGATAATAAAGTGCTTTCTCATTCACTTTTTTATCATTATCAATAACAAAGGTCAAATATTTTTTGGCATTTGAAATATTATTGGTGTGGTAATAACAAATGCCCATTTGCAACCTAACCTCTAAATCCTGAGGTCGATTTATTTGAATATCATAATACCTTTTAAGGGCTTCCTTATATTTCTCGTTTTGAAAATATTCCTCTGCTTCACTTTTCAGTTTTTTCCATGATTGTGCATTTAAACATGCACAACTCATGCTAAAAAATAGAGCAATAACAAAGTATTTCAGATACATATTGAATCTTTTGATTTGCCAAACCAATTAGCTTCTAACTATTTATTAGAAAACTAATTTATACCAATTTCACAGGTTTCTCATATTGTTTGTTTGGCATCGAAAGCTTCCAAATAATCACCTACTTTACGTAAGAATGATCCTCCCAGGAAGCCATCAACGACTCTATGGTCATAAGACATCGATAAAAACATCATATGCCGCACGGCGATCAGGTCGCCATATTCCGTTTCGACTACAGCTGGCTTTTTCCGTATTGCTCCAACAGCCATAATAGCTACTTGTGGCTGGTTGATTATTGGGGTTCCCATCACATTTCCAAATGTTCCAACATTGGTTAACGTAAAGGTTCCACCTTGTATTTCTTCAGGTTTTAGTTTATTTGTTCTTGCACGTCCGGCGAGATCATTAACCGCAGCAGTAAGACCGATTAAGTTTAATCGATCCGCATTTTTGATTACCGGAACAATCAAATTGCCAGAAGGCAATGCTGCTGCCATCCCTATATTAATATCTTTTTTGACAATAATGTTATTTCCCTCAACTGATACATTTACCATTGGAAGATCACGTATCCCTTTCACAACTGCATCAATAAAAATCGGTGTAAATGTAATTTTTTCACCATATTTTGACTGGAACTCATTCTTGATACGATTACGCCAATTAACGATATTGGTTACATCAACCTCAACAAAAGATGTGACGTGAGCCGAAGTATGCTTGGACATCACCATATGATCAGCGATCAATCGGCGCATTCTGTCCATTTCAACAATCTCCGTTTTCCCATTGAGGCTTGGAGCAGGTGTGGTTGAAGACGACGTTGAAATAGTTTCCCGGGTACTTTGAACCGAAGGAGCAGTCCGGTTTGAAACATAAGCAAGAATGTCTTTCTTTGTAACCCTTCCATCTTTCCCTGTACCGGAAACGGCTTCAAGTTCTGCTATTTCAATATTTTCTTTTTTAGCAATATTTTTAACAAGAGGGGAGTAAAATCGATTGCCAGATCCGGTTTTTGGAAGGGATCTCTCAGATTCTGAGCTGACAAGAGCAGGAACCATTTCAGGAACAGTCGTTTTTTCTTCCGTTACTGCTTCATGATCATTACCATTTACAGCAGCCGTTTCCTGAACAGCAGGAGTTGGTTTAGCTTTAACTTCTTCGCCCTCGGTTGCAATTACTGCAATCACTTTCCCTATTTCAACGGTTTCATCTTCCGGATAACGGATTTCAGCAATGACTCCACTCACAGGAGAAGGCACTTCCGAATCCACTTTGTCGGTAGCAATTTCAAGGATAGTTTCATCGACTTCAACAGAATCTCCCACTTGCTTTACCCACTTTAGGATGGTAGCTTCCATAATACTTTCTCCCATCTTAGGCATTATCAGTTCTACTTGTGCCATATTTTTAATTATTGGTTTTTAATTTCTCCAATCAAGCTGGAGTTATTTGGTTAAGTTCTTTTACCTGTGTGGAGTATTTGAATGTATTAGATCATTACTCTTTTCGGTTCAACAATGCCATTATTCACTTTATAATTCAATACTACTTCCCTTAAAATACTACTCCTTTAAAAGGCACACAAAATTACGGGAATTATTGTTCTAATAAAAATTTTCGAATCATATTCAAAGCCTGAACCGCTGTGTATTCTATATTTTTTATACGATTTTTTCCCAATTGAAGTTTTTGGGTTTTAATTAAATTTTTATCACCAACCGCCAACCAAATTGTACCAACGGGTTTTTCGGGTGTTCCGCCATCAGGTCCTGCAATACCAGATACAGAAACAGCAATATCAGTTTTCATTGTTTCCAACGCTCCTTTGACCATTTCAATTACTGTGGCTTCGCTCACAGCTCCATGTTTTTCAAGGGTTGAGGGTTTTACGTTCAACAAATTTATTTTCATTTCATTTGAATACGAAACAACACTGCCCATAAAATAGTCCGATGAACCTGCAACACTAGTAATCCGATGAGCAATATAACCACCGGTACAACTTTCTGCAGTTGACAGGGTCTTTTTTTGCTCCCTCAATAATTTCCCAACCACATTCTCCAAAGTTTCTTTTTCGTAACCAAAAATAAATTCAGGAATGATGTTTTTCAAATCGTTTGCCTTTTCGTCTATCAACTTCATTAATGCTATTTCATCTTTTCCTGTACCCGTTAATCTCAGCCTTACCTGACCTAATCCAGGTAAATAAGCCAGCTTAATATTAGAGGGCAAGCTATTTTCAAAGACTTCGATTTTCAAAGCCAGCCTGGATTCTCCTTCTCCAACCGTCAAAATAGTGCGATGGGCAATTGGAAGCGACGAAAAACGATCTTTTAAAAGAGGCAATACGCCATTAGTCATGATGTATTCCATCTCGTAGGGAACACCCGGCATCGAAATTAATGCCTGCCCATTTTCATCAAACCACATTCCAGGCGCAGAACCCATTTTATTCTCAATCAATTTAGCATTGACGGGCATAAAACATTGCAAACGGTGAGCCTCCGTGGTTGACCGACCCCATCTTTTGAAAAGTCTTTCAATGTAATTAAAGGTAGGCTGATCAAACTTCATTTCAACACCATAATAATCAGCTATGGTCTTTTTGGTAATATCGTCCTTTGTTGGCCCCAGACCGCCCGTCATTAAAACAAGGTCTACTTTTCCAAAAGCATATTCCAGACTCTCTGTTATTGCCTCCTTTGTGTCCGAAACGGACAGCATTTCTTGGACTTTAATTCCTTGAAGATTGAGCTTCTGTGCTATCCATGAAGAGTTGGTATCGACTATTTGACCAATAAGAATTTCATCGCCAACCGTTACAATTATTGCTTCCATTTAACCTAAATTTTTAAAGGAGCAAAGTTAACTTTTGAAGTAACGAAAGATAGCTTTTTTTACAAAAACTTAACTTCTTTCATTGAAAATGCGGATTGACCTTTTTTGTGATCAATGACCAGCTTTCCGGTTTCATCGATACCTACAATTTTACCACTAAAAACCTCATCGTTTTCGATACGCTGATAAATAGCATCTTCTTGAAAGCGGTATAAGTTATTCAAATAATCTTTTTGGATGATTGATTCATTGTCGGAACGAAGTTGTAAATATCTTTTTTCAATCCTGCTACAAAGCAAACTAATCAGGCTGTCAATATCATTTTCTTCATTCGTTTCAAGTTTTACAGAAGTTGGATTTGGTGTATTACTTGTAAAAAATGTCTGATTTACATTGATTCCAAGCCCAATTATACTTGTTTGAAAATTATTAGAAGACAAGATATTTTGAATAAGAATCCCAGCTATTTTTTTATCTCTAACCAATATATCATTAGGCCATTTGATCTTTACTTCGGCACTTATTAAGCTTGAAATAAAATCATAAATGCTAAGCGATACGGCCTGATTTAATAAAAATTGTTGTCTGATTGGTAAGAATGCAGGGTATAAAATCACGCTGATAGTTATGTTTTTGCCTGCCTCACTTTCCCAGTTGCTGCCAATTTGTCCCCTGCCTTTGGTTTGGCTCCAAGCCGAAATGACAGTTCCTTCGCTTGGTTTATTTTTTGATAAAAGATTTATAGCATATGCGTTTGTTGAATCCAGTTCCCTCAAATGCAACAAAACTTTTCCTATGAAAAGCGTGTTATCGTTAGTATTCAATCATTAATATTTTAGTAGCTTTACAGGTTTAAGTAGAGCCTGTTTTCAAAATATATTCAATTTACATCACAAAATTATCAAAACATCATTTGAATTCACAAAAAGAAGCCAAACAACTACCTTTATCTGTAGAACAATTAAATGATTTGATTGTAGATAGTATACAGGATATAAAAGGAAAAAAGATTTTAAAACTCGATTTGCGACACCTTGATGATGCACCTACCGAATTCTTTATTATTTGTGAAGGGGACTCAAATACGCAGGTAAAAGCAATTTCAGATAATATTTATCGACGACTTAGAGAGGAAGCGGATGTTTTGCCCTTCTCATTACGAAGGGCCAGCAAAATGCACTTTGGATTTTACTTGATTATTTCGAGATAGTAGTTCATGTTTTTTATCACGAAACGCGAGCATTTTATGAATTAGAAGGATTATGGAGCGACGCTATATTTACTGAATACCAGAATTTATAACTCTTTTTTTAGAAAAATGATAAAATCTGGCGATTGGAGCAAACGATTATTGATTTGAAGCGTTAAGAGATAAAAAGATTTTAAATTTATTTTAAGTTAAATTAATGGAAAATAACAATCAAGATAATAAGAAACCAAACAACTCAAAATTCAATTCATATTGGATTTATGGGTTGTTGGCGTTGTTTTTACTCGCACTGAACTTTTACAATCTAACTAGTACCAGCAATGATCCGATAGATTGGGGCGAGTTTGCTAAAATGGTAAGAGATCAGGATATTGAGAAATTGGAAGTAATTAATAAAGAATATGCTTCCATATATATTAGAGAGAATCGGCTGAGTAAATATCCCGAAGCTGCTGTCAGCAAGTTCAATGCGACGCGACCCCATTTTGTGTATCAAATTGGTACATTGAAAGGATTTGAAGAAGACTTACAGAGAATTCAAGAAGAAGAGGGAATAAAAGAATCTGAAAGATTATATCCGATCAATGAAACCCGTCAAAACTGGCTGGCACCAATTTTAAGTTGGGTATTGCCTATTGTGATCATTATTGCAATTTGGGTGTTTATCATGCGCCGTGTGAGTGGAGGTGCAGGAGGTCCAGGATCACAAATTTTTAATATCGGCAAATCGAAAGCAACCCTATTTGACAATAATGCTAAAGTTAACGTCACTTTTGAAGATGTGGCTGGCCTGGACGAAGCGAAAGAAGAAGTCATGGAAGTTGTTGATTTCCTGAAAAATCCAAAAAAATATACTGCCCTCGGTGGAAAAATTCCTAAAGGAGTTTTACTTGTAGGCCCTCCGGGTACCGGTAAAACACTTCTGGCAAAAGCTGTTGCCGGAGAAGCAGGTGTTCCTTTTTTCTCTATATCAGGATCTGATTTTGTCGAAATGTTTGTAGGAGTAGGAGCATCACGTGTACGTGATTTGTTTAAGCAAGCTCGTGAAAAAGCACCTTGTATCGTTTTTATCGATGAGATTGATGCAATTGGACGAGCCAGAGGAAAAGGTGCTTTCCAAGGAGGAAATGATGAACGAGAAAATACCCTAAATCAATTGCTGGTTGAAATGGATGGTTTTAGTACCGACAAAGGAGTAATTCTCATGGCTGCTACCAACCGACCGGATGTATTGGATAATGCACTGCTTACGACCAGGTCGTTTTGATCGTCAAATTGGAATTGACCGACCCAGATCTAAAAGGACGAGAAGCGATTTTTAAAGTGCACCTTAAACACATTAAAACCGGTGACTAATGTGGATCCGGATACACTTAGCAGAAATGACACCTGGTTTTGCAGGTGCAGATATTGCCAATGTTTGTAATGAAGCAGCATTGATTGCTGCACGAAGAAATAAAAACGCATGTCGATATGGATGATTTCAATTATGCTCTGGATCGAGTGATTGGAGGTTTGGAAAAGAAGAACAAAATTATTTCTCCTGAGGAGAAAGAAAATCATTGCTTATCACGAAGCAGGTCATGCTATTTGCGGATGGTACCTTGAAGCATGCTTCTCCACTGGTAAAAGTAACTATTGTACCTCGAGGAATTGGAACACTTGGGATATGCTCAGTATCTTGCCAAAAGAAGAATATATTACTCGAACGGAAGCAATTGCTGGATCAGGATGTGTATGACTTTCGGAGGGCGAGCTGCTGAAAGTGTTATATTTGATAAAATCTCTACAGGTGCTCAAAGTGATCTTGATCAGGTTACAAAAATGGCTTATAGCATGATTTCCGTTTTTGGAATGAATAAGAAAGTGGGTAATGTATCCTTTTACGGAATGCAAGAACAATTTCACAAGCCATTATTCTGATAATACAGCAACTTTAATTGATGATGAAGTTCGGAAACTTATCGAATCCCAATACAAAAGAGCAATAGCTTTACTCAAGGAAAAACGTAATGAATTGGAAATCCTTGCCAATGCTTTGCTTGAAAATGAAGTAGTGATCAAATCAGATGTTGAAAGACTCATCGGGCCTCGTCCAAGTGATGCCATTTCTAAAGCAGAAAAGGATGCTGCAGAAAAGGATGCTGTAGAAAAAGGTGCCATCCAAAAAGGAACTTCTTCGAGTGATTTACCCGATGGAAGTACAAAGAAGGAAAGTGAAAAAGAATAAAAATAAAAAAAGCGGTTTGAATTAATTCAAACCGCTTTTTTTATTTTTAAAACCTTAGATTTCTATACTTCTTCACTACTCCTTACCAAAAGTTGAAATCCATTTCCATGAATATTGACAATCTCAATATTTGAATCGCTCTTTAAATATTTTCGCAACTTGGTCACAAAGACATCCATGCTCCTGGCAGTGAAATAATTATCTTCTCCCCATATCTTTGTAAGTGCTTCAGAACGAGGAAGTATATCATTCATGTACATACAAAACATTCTTAGCAACTGAGCTTCCTTTGGCGATAATTTTTCCTTTTCTTCTTCGCCTTGTTCATCGCTGGTATAAGTCAGAATGCGGAGAGGGAAATTAAAATGGTATCTGCCAATATTAAACTCTTTTATTTCTTCACGAGGATCTGCTTTCTGCTGACTACGCTTTAGAATAGCCTGAATTCGATACAGTAATTCTTCAGAATTAAAAGGTTTTGTGATGTAATCATCCGCACCGATTTTGAAACCTTGAAGAACATCATCTTTCATTGTCTTGGCAGTCAGAAAGATTATTGGCATTTCACCGTCCAGTTCACGAATTTCTTTAGCCAGTGTAAAACCATCTTTTTTAGGCATCATAACATCAAAAATGCAAAGATCAAATTCTCCTTTTTTATAACTTTCCAAACCAGCCATCCCATCTGTGGCAAGAGTAACATTGTAGTCATGCATTTCAAGATATGAACGAAAGACATCTCCAAAATTTTGATCGTCTTCAACTAAAAGTATTCTGTTATTTGCTGTCATTGTAAAACCTTTTTCAATATGGAAAATTAGAAGTTATTTTAATTATTTACTTTAGACTCATAAATGGGAAAAACAGAATAAAACTACTTCCTTTACCTGGCTCACTTTTCACTTCGATCTGGCCATTGTGTGCAGTCATCAAAGCTTTTACATAGCTCAACCCAAGCCCAAATCCTTTTACATCATGAAGATTTCCAG
>CAWBZX010000016.1:0-74763 GCA_963793295.1 uncultured Saprospiraceae bacterium
TGAGATGAGTATTCCATTGTTCTTCGGAACTAAAAGGGTCGTGGAAGATGACCACGTTGATAGGCTATAGGTGTAAGTGCAGTGATGTATGAAGCCGAGTAGTACTAATTACCCGAATGCTTCCTTCTTTTTTTATTTTTTAATGAAATGAAAGAAAAACAAACTTCAATCACAAGGTAAGTCTCATTCGTCCAGATTAATCATTTATGAATTGGTCTGAACGAATAATCGCTCTTATGGAGCTTTCACTCCAATTTATTTACCCTCTCCGGTTTTTGTCAAAGATATAATCTGCTAAATGAAGTAGATAAAAATACGTTCCGATTCATCGGAACAAAGACATGTTGGTGGCTATAGCGAAGGGGATCCACCTCTTCCCATTCCGAACAGAGAAGTTAAGCCCTTCAGCGCTGATGGTACTGCCCTACCAGGTGGGAGAGTAAGTCGTTGCCAACTCAATATTTTCTGAAGTCTTGTTACATCACGTAACAAGACTTTTTTTTGTCCCCCCCTTTCTCAAACTTATCCCCACTTTTTTAATTTTAAATTCTTTCTAAATAGTATTTTACATATTGAACTTGATTTTAATATAAAAAAATATGTAAATTACATTCCCTTAACGCATTGATCAAAACACCATATAGACGAATCATTTTTTAACCCAAAACCCGAACTTGTCTCATGCGTATAAAGTATACTATGCTATGCACTAGCCTACTTTTATCTCTCCAAGTAGGAGCAAAAGAATTTAAAATTCAACTTGCTGCTTTTATTGAAAAAGCACCTTTCACCCATTTTGTATTTGCCGGAGTCAATGATGTTTATATGAATATTGATCAAAACAATATTTATCGTTATTACCTGCGGAAAACCTATGATGACCGTAAAGAAGCCGAGCAAGTCAAAAAAATACTAATAAAGAGAGGCTTTCTTAATGCACAAGTTGTTGATGAAGAACAACAAATGAAACTCTGTGGAGACCCATGCCCTTATGCCTCTCCAACCACCACCTTTTCAAGTGATGATACAGAAATATTACAAATGAAATCTATTTTCTTTGGGTTTGATAAATCTGTTTTAGATTTAAAGTCCCAAAAAAAACTGGATGTATTATATGAAACTTTATTAGAAAATCCTGATCTGAGAGTAAAAATATTAGGACACGCCGACTCAAAAGGAAGCGCACAATATAATATTGCATTATCAACCAGACGGGCCCGGGCTACTCGAAATTATCTTATCGCAAAAGGTATCCCAGCATATAGAATCAACGCCATTGTATTTGGAGAATCCGCTCCAATTAAATCCAATATTAATCAGGAAGGCAAGGATTCTCCTTTAGGAAGAAAATACAATCGAAGAGTGATTGTTGCTTTATATGACGCAAAAGGAGAAATCGTCAGTTCAATCAATGAACCCAATAAAAACATTATTTCAAAAACTGCACATCCACTGTTACTGCGTGCTCTTCAGAAAAAGTAGTTTTTTGGGTACTTTCAATGGTATAACCATAATCCGGGATATAAAGCAAATGTTGCTGAAGTTTTGCAACACCACTTGAGGAATTGTTAAAAATTTCAATAGTGTCTACTTCATTTTGATCAAATGAAACTGATAATTGCTGAGTCCTCAATTTTTCATCCGTTGCCTTATAAACTATTTGATCAAGCATGCCGTTTTCATCATAAATACTATCAACCTGATATTTGTCCATCCAGGCTACTTTGTTAATATCTGATGCTTCAAAAACTTTCAATTCCTCATTAAAATCTAATGAGTCCAATTCTTTCTCAATGCTTTTGCCATCAATGGTCGCAATTTTAATAACTTTTTTCAATTTAGAAAGAATAGCCTGCTGGGTTTCGAAATAATTTTTTAAATCAAAAAAAGAAGACTCTTTTTTAATTATTGCAGTTTCTTCCACACAATTAGAAAGGGAAAAAACTATACTTAACAAAAATAATATTTGTGCTATTCTTTTCACACTGTTTGTTTTTCTCTGTAAATCAAACACTTACCATCCATTTCTTTAGGACACTCCAAATTCATCATCGCCAATAAGGTAGGAGCCACATCAGCTAACCTACCATTATGCAATTTTTCTCCAGTTTGTTTTTCGCTAATATAAAAACACGGAACCAGATTTTTTGTATGCGCTGTATTTGGTGTGCCATCTTCATTGATCATGTAATCAGCATTACCATGATCCGCAATCACGATTGCTTGATAATGAAATTGCAGCGCAACGGAGATCAGTTTTTCAAGACAATGATCAACAACTTCAGCAGCTTTTTTTGCAGCTTCAAAAACACCAGTATGCCCAACCATATCGGTATTCGCAAAATTAAGACAGATAAAATCTGGCTGATTTTCATTAATTTCAGTGATAATTGCATCCGTAACTTTAAACGCGCTCATTTCCGGCTGAAGGTCATAAGTTGCAACTTTGGGAGATGGAATCATTATTCGTTTTTCTCCTTCAAACTCAACTTCTCTTCCCCCTGAAAAGAAAAAAGTGACGTGAGGATATTTCTCTGTCTCAGCAATTCGGACTTGCGATTTTCCGGCTTTTGAGATTATTTCACCAAGGGTGTCATTCAGGTTGTCTTTTGTAAAAAGAACCTCAACGTTTTTATAAGTCTCATCATACGGAGTCATCGTCACATAATACAAATTGAGTTTTTTCATTCCATATTCAGGCATATCTTTTTGAGTAAGTACCGTGGTAATTTCACGAGGCCTATCTGTTCTAAAATTAAAAGAAATCACAACATCACCATCTTCAATCTTAGCAATGGGTTCTCCTTTTTGATTTATGTGAACTATTGGCTGAATAAACTCATCAGTAATCCCTTCCGCATAACTTTCTTCAATACTTTGCAAAATGTCGGTGGAAGGCTTACCCTCTCCTTTCACCATTAAGTCATAAGCCAGCTTTATACGCTCCCAGCGCTTATCTCTATCCATTGAATAATAGCGGCCAATAACACTTGCTAATTCAACATTTTGATTTTTGATATGCGCTGAAATCTCTTCCAAAAAACGAATGCCACTTTTGGGATCGACATCTCTACCATCAGTAAATGCATGAATAAAAACATTTTGCAAACTCTGTTCCTGTGTAATATCGCAAAGTGCTTTCAAATGATCAATGTGTGAATGAACTCCTCCATCTGAAACCAGGCCCATCAAATGCACAGATTTATTATTGTCCCTGGCGAATTGCAAAGCTTTGATTAACGTTGGATTTGAATGTAAAGATTGATCTTCAATTGCCTTATTTATTTTTGCTAACTCCTGGTAAACCACTCTTCCTGCCCCAATATTCAAGTGACCAACTTCTGAGTTTCCCATTTGTCCATCAGGTAGTCCTACGTCTTTGCCATAAGTTATTAATTCAGCATTAGGATAGTTCTTATATAAACTATCCACAAAAGGCGTATTTGCCTGTGCAATTGCACTAACTTCAGGGTTTTGACCATGGCCCCATCCATCTAAAATTATTAAAATTGCTTTACCTGTATTCATGATTTTCCTTTATAAGACTAATATCAATTCTAATAGAAAAGATAAAATTACTTTTTTAAAATAGAATTGCCTAATCTGCTTTAAATAAGGCTTATTAAGCAATTTAACAATAGGGTATTAAATTTGTTCTAAAAACAGAAAACATAACTTTTTAACATTCTAGGTATAATTTAACATAAAATTAAAGCGTTTCTTAAACCTATTAGGACTTTTAATGAAAGTATACTCATTGACCGTAAAGGCTTGTTTTACAAACGATAACAAATTATTATAAATAATTATTTGTTATAATCAACTCCTGTCAAGAATCAAAATATCGATATTTACTAATATTTTCCTTGACACACCTTTATATATCAATTAGCTTTACATTTACAAATTCATTCTAACAAGAATTTGGACCATTTAATAAAAATCTATAAATCATGAAAAATTTGATGTTCATTCTTTTTATTGGCTCTACCTTAGCAATGACAAATGCTAATCTAAGTGAAATATCCAAAGCACTTAGTAATGGTAACGCTGAGGAACTTGCTAAATACTTTGATGAAAATGTCGAAATTGCAATTTTGGATCAGGAAGATCAATATAGTAAAACAGACGCTAAAAAGATTGTAAATGACTTCTTTACAAAACATAAAGTCAGCTCTTATAATCAAGTCCATCAAGGTGTTTCAAAAGGTAAGGATTCACAATACACCATTGGGAACCTAAAAGCAAACGGTGATACTTTCAGAGTTTACGTTTATATGAAAGTATCCAATGGAAAATATATTATCCAGGAATTAAGATTTGACAAAGAATAAATATCGATATAAATAAAAAAAATCAGAAGCGGTGTTTAACATTTAAGCATCGCTTCTTTTATTTTCGATTTTAAGGTTACTTTCCAAAATACCTAACCCAAACAAAGCAAAATCATATTTCACCGGATCTATGGGATCAAAAATCCGAAGATTATTTGTAAGCTCTTCGACTGCCTTCCAGTCTCGTTGTTTCCTTTCCAATAAATTTAGATGGCGCCCTACTCTATCGACATGAACATCAAGAGGCATCATTAATTGAGCAGGTTTGATCTTTTGCCACAATCCAAAGTCTACCCCATGATCATCTTGCCTCACCATCCATCTCAAAAACATGTTTAGTCGCTTGCAGGAAGAGTTCCGAGAAGGAGTTGCGATATGTTTCCTGGTTCTGACTGGAGCATCAGGTAAACTAAAAAATAGTTCATGAAACCCGATGATTGCCTTTTTAGTTGAAACATCATCCGGACTCAAATGCCTTGAAAATGCATCCTCCAATGATTCATTATTCCGATAATATTGTTGTAAAAATTCTAGAAAATAGAGCGTGTCTGTAGCTTGAAAAGTACGGTGCTTAAAGTTTAAAAATGCTTTTCTTTCTTTCTCAGAGTGATTGACAATAAACTCATAAGGTTTGCCTTGCATCAAGTCTATCAATTCATGCGATTTGGCAATGATTGTTTTTCGTTGCCCCCATGCAAGCATCGCAACCCAAAAACCCATAATTTCGATATCTTGTAGCGATGAAAATTGATGAGGAATACTTATTGGGTCATCGATAATGAAGTCGGGGTGGTTGAAACGCTCAACGCAATCGTCAAGATAAGCCTTCAATCCGCTGCCTTTTGATATAGTTTTGTCTATTCCTGTCATTATATAAAATAGAAAGCAACACTTATTTTAATTAAACGTTATATCTACAACTTTTAAAATAAAACAAAGAATAATATATCTTTGCAATTAGAATTATGACTGCCACGCTCACATACACCCTCGTTTTAGCTGCAATCTTTATTGGAAGAAAGGCTATCAATTTTATAGAAGAAGATTAGTAATTTTCTTTTAAGGTAAAGAATAGTTATTAAAAGATTCATTCCTGTGCCAATTCAGGTGCTGGTTTTTTATACATTTTAAAGTTAGCTAGACCAAGCCGTTGTAAAAAATGGCAAACCGATACCCGCAATACTCCAAATCCATATTTTGAACTCCTTGCAAAATTAATCGAAGAGGCCTCTTCAAAATACTTTGTCGGACAAGTTACTTCTGCTATTTCAAATCCTGCATAAATGATCTGCGAAAGCATCTCATTATCAAACACAAAGTCGTCGGAGTTTTGATTGAAATTGATAGCCATAAGGACCTCTTTACTAAAAGATCGGTAACCGGTATGATATTCTGAAAGTTTATAATTATTCAATAAATTCTGAGTGAACGTTAAGAGCCTATTAGCAATATATTTATAAAGCGGCATTCCACCTTTAAGTGCTCCTTTCCCTAAAATTCTCGATCCTAAAACCACAGGATACAAGTCATCCCCAATGATATTAACCATAGCCGGGATCAATTTGGGTGTATATTGATAATCGGGATGTAGCATGATTACAATATCTCCACCTAACTCTAAAGCTTTATTATAAAGGCTTTTCTGATTGCCGCCATAACCTTTGTTTTGTTCATGCCGAATGACATGTTTGATTCCGATTTTAGTGGCTAATTCCGAGGTATTGTCTTTACTGGCATCATCGCAAAGGATTACTTCATCGACAAGATTAAAAGGAATTTCTTTATATGTTTTTTCCAGCGTCAATGCTGCATTGTAAGCAGGAAGGACCACAATTACTTTTTTGCCGTTGTACATAGGCTCCCAATATTGAAAGTTTGTAATTTAAAATTGTCGCAAAGATAAAATTATAGCGACAAATCTCATCAGCCAACTATAATTCATTACGAAAACATGCTACACTTTTTACTCAAAAGAGGAAAGTATTGATAAGTTGAAATAGATTTTTTAATAGTAAAAATGAAACTGGATTAGAAAACAAAGTTTCTTCAGGCATCAAAAATACAATTGCTAATTTCCTCCTGGAGGTATAGCGCTAGTGTCTTTACATAATCCTGAGAAAAATTAAATGAGATTCCTGCTGTTTCATAAATTTCAGGAATTGTTTTCGTATAACCGAGCTGCAAGGCTTCTTTAAAGTTCTCGACCGCTTTTTTCGGATTCTCCTGGTACTGTTTCCAAATCGCCAATGCTCCCAATTGTGCAAAGCCATATTCTATAAAATAAAAAGGAACTTCAAAAATGTGTAATTGTTTTTGCCAAAGATGTTCGAGATAATTTTCTAAACCATCAACATTGATTATATGAGGTTGGAACTCATGGAATAACTCCATCCAAACCTGTTTTCTATCTTCTTCAGAATGCCCTGGATTGGTGTACAGCCAATGTTGAAATTTGTCAATTAAAGCAATCCAGGTCAATGAATAAAATACTCTTTCCAACTGTTGTAGCCTGGCTTCTTTTAATGCTGACGGATTATCAAAAAATACTTCCCAATGCTCCATCGCCATTAACTCCATAGTCATCGCAGCTAATTCAGCAACCTCTTTAGGTGTTCGTTTGGCGCTGTTTAATTTGTAGTTTTTGGTATAGATAGAGTGGATCGCATGACCACTTTCATGGGCTAAAACAGTTACATCTTTTACAGAATGTGTCGCATTCATAAAAACAAACGGAACTCCGGATAAAGGCAAAGGCATATTGTATCCTCCGGGTCGTTTCCCTTCACGAGCATTAAGATCCAGGTGCCCCATTTTTTTCAACACTCCCAAACATTCTCCAAAAAAAGGATCTATTTCTGACAAACATTCAATCGATTTTTCAATCAATTCGTCCGTATCTCTAAAAGGTTTTAGAGGAGCCTTCCCATTAATATTTACATTTAAATCCCAGGGGCGCAGTTCATCAACTTTAAGCGATTTCTGTCGAATTTTATACAAATCTCCAAGCAAAGGGACAATCTCCTTTTTTATACTTTCATGAAATTTAAAACAATCTTCAACTGTATAATCAAAACGGGCCAATGCTTTAAATTTATAGTCCCGATAATTTTCGAAACCCGCATTTTGAGCAAGTTGGTGGCGCGATGCCAATAATTCGTTGAAAAGCGAATTCAACTTTCCGGCATCTTTGTTTAATCGCTGAGCTATGCTGCGGAAGGCGTGTTCCCGCAGATCACGATCCGGTTCAAATAAAAAATTGTTAGCTCCTTGCAAGGTGTAACTATTCCCTGCCACATCAACCATCATTTGAGACTTCAATTTTCCATATTCCTTGGAACGAAGTTTTATTTCAGCTTGAAGGGAAACGTTGGACTCATTATATAATTCCATCGTATTTTGAATCTCCCTTAGAAAGATCGAATACTTTTTGGAGTCCAGTTTTTTATGGATCGGAGTGTTAAAAAGTTTTTGGTTGAGTTGGTGGTTGACTATGGTGACCTTAGGCAGGATTTGCTGAACGATATAACTGTAAGATTCGCCAGCTCTTTCGTCAGTGGTGTTTGTACTAAAATGGATATATCGCCAATTCACATCTTCCTGTACAAGAGCGTTTAGCTCATTCCAATTAAAAATCCATTGTTCCAATTCGGCGATGGAAGTGATAGATCGGTGGAGTAACTCGTTGTAATAAGGCT
Source organism: uncultured Saprospiraceae bacterium (assembly GCA_963793295.1). Taxonomy (GTDB): domain Bacteria; phylum Bacteroidota; class Bacteroidia; order Chitinophagales; family Saprospiraceae; genus JAHDHW01. Next base: position 8,030 of record CAWBZX010000016.1, read on the forward strand.
TGAGCCTTGACCACACTGTTACTTTGAACTCCTCAGGCAAAAATTCCCTTTTCCTGGGTTCAGGTACAGAAAGGACACTCATAGTATGTTTTTTGTTTTCTCACTTTAAATGATCTTCAAGATCATTTAAATTTAATGGGCACGGAGTTTTTTGATTTCCCTTATCAGACCAACTCCTTTTAACTCACTTACTTTGTTTTCTCTTCTTCTACCGTTTCCTCTTTTTTCTCTTCCTCTTCGACTAAAGATAATAAATCGCGTTCATTTAGAAAATTAAACCACTTAATTACTTTTCTGATATCACTTACATTTACCCGATCCCGATCAAATTCAGGTAAAATCTTGTCAAAGTATGCTACAATATCTTCAGTTGAAGCTTTAGCTGGAACCGGAGGATTTGCTTCCAGTTGATTGAGCATCGTTGCAAAAACATCTGAAAGTTCGGCCGTATCCGTTTCAGTATAAATACCTATTGAAGCCAAAGGTGTAAATTGGTGCTTACGGGAAGGCGCAAATTTACTTTTACCAGAATCAAGATCGGAAATTACCAATCCGTTATTTCGGTTTGCCACAAGGCGAAAAAGGCCTGACATCCCGCTTACTGCTACATATTCTTCTAAATTCATTAATTATAATTGTTATTTTATTGAACTGCTAAAGTACAAAATCTTATTAAATTGCATTTAGCAAATATTGTCATTTCATCCTTTTAGTACTGAAGTAAGGCTGCCAGTTTTGTTCTGAATCTTTCTACGGGAAGAAACTTTTGTTCTAAAGCCGATGCAAAAGGAACTGGCGTATCTAGGCTGGCACAACGGATCACCGGTGCATCAAGGTATTCGAACTGATGTTCTGAAATATAGGCTGAAATTTCTCCGCCTATTCCACCAAACATAGTGTCTTCATGCAAAACCACTACTCTTCCAGTCTTTTTAACGGTAGCTGAAATGGCATCAAAATCTAATGGCAGTAAGGAACGCAAATCAATTATTTCTGCATCAACGCCTTCTTCTTCGACTACTTTTTTAGCCCAGTGAACGCCCATTCCGTAAGTAATGATGGAAACTTCTGTACCTTCCCTTACTGTTTTCGCTTTACCAATTTCAACTGTATAATAATCTTCTGGAATTTCTTCAGAGATGCTTCGATAAAGCCCTTTATGTTCAAAAAACATAACCGGATTAGGATCTTCAAAGGCAGCGAGCAACAAACCTTTTGCGTCATACGCATTGGAAGGATACAAAACTTTCAAGCCCGGCGTATGCGTAAACCATGCTTCGTTGCTCTGAGAATGAAAGGGGCCCGCCCCTACTCCACCTCCGCAAGGCATTCGGATGACAACATCGGCATTTTCAGCCCAGCGATAATATAGTTTCGCGAGATTGTTTATAATTTGATTAAACCCGCAAGTCACGAAATCAGCAAATTGCATCTCGATCATGACTTTGTATTTTTTCAAACTCAAACCCAATCCGATACCAACAATCGCACTTTCGCAAAGCGGCGTATTGCGCACTCGCTCAACACCAAATTCATTTACAAAACCATCCGTTATTTTAAAAACGCCACCATACTCAGCAATATCTTGTCCCATCAAAATGAGGTTTTCATGTTTTCGCATGGCTTGTCTCAATCCATCTGAAACTGCATCAACAAAGCGTTTTTCCGTTACTTTTGAAGAACCTGGAGAGACAACTTGCTGGATAAAGGGTGCATAAACATCTTCAAGCTCAGCTTCTTCCGTTGAACTAATCGCAGGCATTTTTGAGGCGACTTCAAGCCCCTCGTTGATTTCTTTTTTATATAGATCGCGAAGCTGTTCTATTTTTTCTTCTGTTAAAACATTTTCTTCAATGAGATAGGTTTCGAAATTGTTAATTGGGTCCTTTTTTGCCCAGGCATCCATCAATTCTGTAGGAACGTATTTGGTGCCAGATGCTTCTTCATGGCCACGCATGCGGAAAGTACGGCATTCCAAGAGAACAGGCTCTGGATTCTTTCGCAACTCCGCTGCAAGTTTAGAAACTGTATTATAAACTTCTAAAATATTATTACCATCAATGATCACAGAGCGCATTCCGTAACCGATAGCGCGATCAGCTAAATTTTCACACCGGTATTGCTCAGACGTTGGCGTCGATAACCCATAACCATTATTTTCAATCACAAAAATGACTGGTAATTGCCAAACTGCGGCTACATTTAAAGCTTCATGAAATTCTCCCTGGCTCGTTCCGCCTTCTCCTGTAAAGGTTAAAGAAACTTGTTTCACTTTTCCCAGTTTATTACCCAAAGCCACACCAGCAGCCAATGACAATTGTGGGCCAAGATGAGAAACCATTCCAACGATATTGAATTCTTTAGCACCAAAATGAAAAGACCGGTCACGTCCCTTTGTGAACCCTAAGGCTTTTCCCTGCCATTGGCAAAATAATCTTTCAAGCGGTATTTGGCGGGCAGTAAAAACACCCAAATTGCGATGCATCGTAAAGATAAACTCTTCATCCTTCAACGCAGCTGTGGCTCCAATCGAGATTGCTTCCTGTCCGATTCCTGAAAACCATTTGCTGATCTTTCCCTGCCTCAACAAAATGAGCATTTTTTCCTCGATCATCCGAGGTTTAAGTAAAAGTTGATACAATTCAACTAATTTTTTATTACTCAGTTTTTTCCTTTTAAAATCCATCATTGATTCTATAGTGGTCTCCATAATAAAGGATTAAAATGAATTAATTTTCCCTCGCAAAGGTAATGTAAAATGGTTTAGAATATCTGATTTTATGTCTATGGTTTTCAACGATAATTTTAAAAAGTAGTTCGGTTTCAAATTAGTTTATTGTAATTTTGGCGCTTGTTTATTCAATCACCTTCATTTTTTTAAATAATCTTTTTTGATCTTTCACCTTTAACCGGAAATCATGAAAAATATTACCCTCCTTTTTTCAACTTTATTTTTACTTAGCTTTTTTACTGCTTGCGATAACGCTCAGGAAAACAGCGATGCTACTTCTGATAATATGGCACAGTTTACAGGAGATGAAAAATTTAAGGATGCCCATGAAATACCAGACACCCTCAACTTTGTTGGAAAGGGGAAAACAATCACTTACGATACTCCTGATGGCAAAACTGCAAGCGCTTATTTTTTGAAATCTGCAGCAGCTTCCGATAAATTTCTTTTTGTCATCCACGAATGGTGGGGACTCAATGATCACATTAAACAAGAGGCAGAAAAGCTTTATGGAGAACTTGGAAACATCAATGTCGTAGCGCTGGACCTATACGATGGAAAGGTTGCTACTTCTCCGGAAGATGCCGGAAAATTTATGAATATGGTATCTGAAGAACGTGCTAACGCTATCATAAATGGCGCATTAGCCTACGCTGGAAAGGAAGCAAAAATAGCTACAATCGGTTGGTGCTTTGGTGGCGGATGGTCCCTAAAGTCTTCTATCTTGGCTGGTGATCAGGGAATTGGTTGTGTTATGTATTATGGAATGCCTGTGCAAAAGGCAGATCAATTGGTCAATCTCAAAGCAGATGTTTTAGGCCTTTTCGCTGACAAAGACGAATGGATAACACCAACAGTGGTCAACGATTTTGAAGCAATTATGAAAGCAACTAAAAAGAACATTACGACAAAACAATTTGCTGCTGATCACGCTTTTGCCAATCCGAGTAGCCCTCGTTATGATGAACCTGCAGCTCAGGAAGCTAATGCGATGGCCTTAAAATTTTTGAAAGAAAAGCTGATGTAATGCATATTTGAAAAAGAAGTGCTTTAAATTAGGGATACGCTAATTTTTATTTTTCTTGAGTTTGTCCCAAAATTCTTGGCGCTTCTTTTTCTTTTCTCTTTTCTTGTCCAGTTTTTCATTATATTTTTTAATCTCTTCCGATCTTTCTTTTGCTCTTTGTTGTGCCTCTAATTCTCGTCGATTTTCATTATCCGGGCTTATGTTTATTTTGCTGTTCCTTTTGTTTTTAAACATAGAGTCAAATAACTTTTCGATTTCAGCATTGAAGCCATCCAAAAGGTTCAAACTATCTGCTTTCGGCATTTCTTCCAGATAAGGCAAGCAATCCAACCGTTCAAGAACTTCCGCTGAAGGTTCTGGAAAAGATGCGTACCTGAGTTGCTTAAATTCTGGATCTTTGTACACCTTTTGCATAAAAAGCCCCCAAATCGGCAAAGCCGTATTTGCACCCTGGCCCAAACTTAGTGAACGAAAATGAACCCGTGGCGATTCAGCTCCGACCCAGACTCCTGCGACCAGATTTGGCGTAAAGCCTAAAAACCAGCCATCAGCCTGGGATTGGGTTGTTCCTGTTTTTCCAGCGATATCATTATTTAAACCATAAATATATCGCAAACGGTTAGCTGTTCCACTATCTACAACGGATTGCATCATTTGAACTATCATATCCGATTCGTCAATTGGGAGAGCTCTTTTATTCGGTTTGGGATGCTCAAATTCAACAATGGTATCTCCACTGCTTGTCTCAATTCGTGTGAGATAATACGGTTCCGGCCTGAGTCCCCGATTTGCAAAAGTTCCATAAACTTTTACCATATCAAACAGTGAACCATCAACGGCACCAAGCGCTATGGCCGGCCCTTTTGGAATTTTGTTGGAAAATCCCATTTCGTGCGCCAATTCAATCACAGAGTCAATTCCCATCTGCATAATGAGGCCAACTGATATGGCGTTTACAGAACCTGTCAATCCTCCTTGCATAGAATATGCACCACCATAAATACCATCTGCATTACGTGGCGACCAATCTTCATACTCTGCATAAACAACCTGCTCGTTAGGAATATAATCGCAGGGATCGATTCCGCTTCTCAAAGCATTGGCGTATACAATCGGTTTGAAAGTAGAACCTACCTGGCGTGTCGAATTGATGTGGTCATATTTAAAGTATTGATGGTCAATACCTCCTACCCAGGCTCTGATCGCTCCGGTAGTGGGTTCCATGACCAAAAAGCCCGCATTTAACAAACAGTAATAATATTTGATTGAATCCAGTGGGCTTATCTTTTTGACTTCATCACCCTGCCAGGTAAAAACAGTCATATTAATCGGTGTATTGAAAATCGTATCAATTTCCTGATCAGTAAAACCTTTTGTTTTCAGTGATTTGTATCGTACGGATTCCCGCATTTCTTTGCTGATGACATCATCATCTCCCCAGGGTTTTCTGCCTTTCCAATGTTTGTCAAACGTTTTTTGGAGTTGCTCCATATGCCCGCTTACTGCTTGCTCCGCATATTCCTGCATTTTGGAATGTAGTGTCGTGTATATTTTCAAACCATCTGTATAAATATTGTAAGCTGTTCCATCGGGTTTTTTATATTCCTGTATCAATTCATCCAATTCGAGCCGTAGTTGCTCCCTTAAATAAGTAGCAAGCCCTTCATTGTTGCTTTCCCTGCGATAATCTACTTCCAGAGGAAGTGCTTTTAACGAGTCAAAAACTTCCTTTGAAATGTATTCATACTTTTGCATTTGATTCAGTACCGTATTCCGCCTGTTGAGTGATCTTTCGGGGTTTTTGACTGGATTGTAGGAAGTATTGGCTTTTAACATCCCTACCAAAACTGCAGCGTTTTGGATATCGATTTCTTTGGCTGTAGTATTGAAAAGTTGTCCTGCAGCGACCTGAACACCAAACATATTGCTTCCAAATGGTACCGTATTCAAGTATAAATTGATCAGTTCATCTTTACCATAGATTCTTTCTAATCTTCTGGCAATGATCATTTCTTTAATTTTGATGATAGGCACCGTAAAAAACTTGTATTCTGTTCGGGGAAACAAATTTTTGGCGAGTTGCTGGCTTAGGGTACTTCCTCCCCCGGCAGATTGTTTACGCATCAAAATAGTTTTTACAAATACCCTAACCCAGCTTCGAAGATCAATGCCGCTATGTTCAAAAAAACGAGCATCTTCTGTAGCAATCAAAGCATTTATGATATCTGGAGAAATTTCATCGTATTCTACGTTAATTCGGTTTTCGATATAATATTTACCCAGCAGTTTTCCATCAGCAGCATATATTTCGGAAGCAGTATGATTATGAATATTTTTTAGATCAGTAGCTGAAGGCAATTTCCCAAAAGCACCTATTAAAACCAACAACCATAAAGCAAAAATGAATACCAAGCCACTTGCCATCAATCCAGCGCCGACCTTGACACCAAGAGCAGTTTTAGGATAGTTTTTATTAAAAACAATGAGTTTCTCTTTCCAGGTTTGGAAATTTTCAGAAGCGGATTCAAAGAAGGATTTTTTATGAGGGGGTTGTTCTTGACTATACATAATATTTTTACCGGCTAAAGTGTATGCCTAAGGAAACGCATATTGGTTTCTTATTATTTTTAAAAAACATAATTTAGTTGGAGCTCCTTTTTATTAAAAATTATCCTTCCAAAACCTCCTCTAATATTTGATGGGCATTTATTTTTTGGAAATTTTCAATATGAAGCTTATAAAACAATAACAGATTATTTAACAGCTCTTTCCGGTTAGTCCGATCAATTTTTATCGTGTGACTTTCCCATATCGCAGTATTCAAAAACTGGTTGAGCAACGCACTTTGATTTTCATTCAAATAATGAAAATGATGTGGAGTTCCTTCTTCAAAGACTCCTTCTTCAAGATCAAAAATGGACTTTTCATCCACATACTCTCCGCCCGGCAAAAAGCCCAGAAAGGCAGAAAGCTCAATCATAAAAGCAATATGCAAATTGGAGACTGGCTTTTCCGTCGAGTCCAGCAACCGAAAAGTTTCAAATAGAAAAGTAAACAGCTTTCTGTTTTCTTCGGACTCCTGAATTGTTTTTCTTGCCAACTCTACCATAAAAAGACCAACAGCGCCTTTTACAATATCAAAAGGCAAAGAAGCATAAACTAGTTCCGCTTTTATTTCTTTGATACGGTGCAGGTCTCTATCTTCACGATAATAAGCGACCAAATCCACTAAAGTCATAACTTGCAGTACACTCGCACTCACTTTTGCTTTTTTAGTCCGGACACCAGAAATAATAAAAGACTGGAGTCCTTTTTCTTCTGTAAAAATATCCGCAATGATACTCGTTTCAGAGTATTTTATCGAACGGAAAATGATGCCTCGTGTTTTGATCAACATCTATTTTTTGAATAGTTTTAAGTTTCTCTCGTATTTGACTAATCCAAAACGTATCGAATCGTTAGTGCAAATTCATTAAATAAAAAATCAGGTCCAAAAATATTAAACGCTGGTTTGTAATCTAACGAAAAGCTCATTGGGAAACGAGGAAAAACATATTCTATACCACCGATGGCATCAACAACTACCCTAAATTCATCACTATTGGCTCCCAATGTAAGTCCACCGCCAGCAAACAGATTAGTGTTATAATTGATAAAAAAATGATGCTCATACAAACCCGTCAAGGTAAACACCCGCCCATTGGTAAAGTTAAACCCAAAAATCCCTTCTATCGCTCCGGCAAATTCTAAAAAATGCTTATAACTTACCCCTGTTGGCGTTCCTCCTCTTATACCTATGGCTTTTCCATATGCATCCTGAGCATAAGAATTTTCAAAAGTTCCTATAAATAGAAAGAGTGCGAATAGAAAAATTTTAAAGCCTGACTTCATGGATTGTGTGTCATATATTTTAAATATTATGTGGTAATGTGGTTAATAAAAATATAGCTTTTCAAAACGCTAATCCATCAAAGTCATCGGATTTCGGTTGTTTGTATTTTTGTTTTGTAAAAATCCGCTGTTTTTGGCGATCAATAATATGACGAGCGATACAAATATTGGCAGGCTCCTCTGCTGAAGGGTCAAGAGCAGCTCTTGTCTTTTTTTCTGACACATCCAAACGATACAACAAACTAAACAATGTCTCCAAACGATGTTCTAACATATAGGCTACTTCGTTGGCAACCAGATCAAACAACTCTTGCTCGCTAATGGGCTTATCTCCGATTTCGAGGCCAAAATCCCTGGCAATAAGTTCTGAAGTCTGTTGTGTTAAGCTTTTTTCCACTTTTTTTAATTTATTTGACTCTCCAAAGGTACATTAGTCATTTTAAAAAATGAATATTTTAATTGCCACTAAAGAAAAGAAACACTAATTATACCCCCGTTTTGTTGAGCAAATTATTTTAGGATTACTGGTGAAAAATTAGTTCTTTAATTGACAAAAATCATATCTCATTTCACAAAGTGAAATTATATTTGGTTTAAATATAGTTTTTGACACACCCAAGACATGATTACAAAAAATATAATTACAGATAAAAAGAATCATCAACCGAAAAGAGTAAGTGAGGTTATTATCCGCTTTGTTGGTGATTCTGGCGATGGAATGCAGCTAACGGGAACCCAATTTTCTGATACCTCTGCAATGTTTGGTAACGATATCGCCACCTTTCCTAATTACCCTTCTGAAATCAGAGCGCCATCAGGAAGTTTATATGGCGTTTCGGGCTTTCAGGTTCATATCGGAAGCGTTGAAATTAGTACCCCTGGTGATAGCGTAGATTTGTTGGTTGCTATGAACCCGGCAGGATTAAAAACTAATTTGAAAGCTGTAAAACCAGGACACACCATTATTGTTGATACGGATGCTTTTACTAAAAAGTATCTGCAAAAAGCCCAATACGAAACCAATCCTTTGGAGGACGGAAGTCTTAAAAACTATCGGGTAATTGAGGTTGCTATGACTTCATTAACCAAAGAATCGTTAAAAGATATTGAAGGATTAGATAAAAAAAGCATCACCAGAAGCAAAAACATGTTTGCTTTAGGTATGGTTTATTGGATGTATAACCGTTCGACAGAACATACCATTAATTATTTTAAGAAAAAATTTAAAGCTGAACCTCAGATCATTGAAGCAAATACCAAAGTATTAAACGCCGGTTTTTATTTTGCTGAAACGCTGGAACTCATCCCAAACGCTTATACTATTTCCCCCGCCAAAATGGCTCCCGGAACCTATAGAATTATTATGGGAAATACTGCCATTGCCTGGGGTTTCTTAGCGGCAGCTGAAAAATCAGGTTTAGAATTATTTTTAGGCTCTTATCCTATTACTCCTGCTTCTGATATTTTACACGAGTTGGTTAAACACAAACATTTCGGCGTAAAAGCTTTTCAGGCTGAAGATGAAATAGCTGGGATAACGTCTGCTATTGGAGCATCATTTGCCGGCGATCTAGCGATTACCACAACTTCTGGGCCTGGCCTGGCTTTGAAAGGGGAAGCACTGGGTTTGGCCATGATGGTAGAATTGCCGTTGGTTGTTGTCGATGTGCAACGTGGCGGCCCTTCCACAGGTTTACCAACAAAAACAGAGCAAGCTGACTTATTGCAAACCTTGTATGGCAGAAATGGTGAAAGCCCCGTAATTGTTATTGCTGCCAGTACTCCTGCTAATTGTTTTGATTACGCTTACGAAGCTGCCAAACTTGCTTTAGAACACATGACTCCGGTTGTCTTACTATCGGACGGATACATCGCCAATGGATCTGCACCCTGGAAAATAAAAACTGTTGCAGATATGCCGGAAATCAAAAATAACATGCTTAAAAAAGCAAAAGAAAACTGGCATCCATACGATCGGGATGAGCAAACGCTTGCCCGGGATTGGGCTATTCCCGGAACTCCGGGATTGGAACATAGAGTTGGAGGTTTGGAGAAAGACAGTATAACTGGAGACGTTTCTTATGTTCCGGAAAACCACGAATATATGATCAAAATAAGAGCTGAAAAGGTGAAGCGGGTTCAAAATTATATTCCTGAATTAACCACTGAATTTGCAGATACCGGAGATTTGTTGGTCATTGGCTGGGGAGGAACTTATGGTGCTTTGCATTCAGCAGTAAAAGAATTGAACGAAGAAGGTTATACAAACATAGGTCTTGCACATTTTAATTATATCAACCCTTTACCCAAAAATACGGAAGCGATTTTAGCTAAGTTCAAAAAAATTATCGTCTGTGAATTAAATAGTGGCCAGTTTGTCAATGTTTTAAAAATAAACTTTAATGGATTTGATTTTTTGCAACATAATAAAGTTCAGGGATTACCTTTTTCAAATAACGAACTGATCCAAAAGTTTAAACAATTAGTAAAGTAATGATGGAAACAACGGCTGAAAAAAAATATACCTACAAAGATTTTGCAAGCGATCAGGAAGTCAGATGGTGTCCTGGCTGTGATAATTATGTGATTTTGAATGCTATGCAAAAAGCGCTTCCTGAAATGGGCGTTAAAAAGGAAGATGTGGTTTTTATATCTGGCATTGGGTGTTCTTCGCGATTCCCTTATTACATGGACACCTATGGCATGCACGGGATTCATGGAAGAGCGATAGCCATAGCTACGGGCGTCAAATTAGCAAATCACAATTTAAGCGTTTGGGTGATCACAGGTGATGGGGACAGTATGGCGATAGGCGGCAACCATTTTATACACGTATTCCGAAGAAATATCGATTTGAACATTATCCTTTTTAATAATGAAATTTATGGTTTAACCAAGGGCCAATTTTCACCAACTTCACTTGTTGGGCAAAAGACAAAATCATCTCCTCACGGCAACACACAGCCGCCGTTTTTGCCTGGCGAATTAGCCATTGGCGCACAAGCGCGCTTTTTTGCAAGAGTCGGAGGGAACTCACCAAAAGAAATGAGCGCAATTTTGATTGAATCTGAAAAATTTAAAGGAACCGCTTTAATCGAAGTGTTGCAAAATTGTGTGATTTTTAATGATGGTTGTTTTTCTGAATATACCGATAAAACAGTACGTGAAGACAAGCAGTTGTTTGTCGAACATGGAAAACCGATGATCTTTGGAAAAAATAATGATGAAGGATTGGTATTAAACGGATTGAAATTAGAAGTGGTAACAATTGGCCAAAACGGGATTACCGAAAAAGATATTTTAGTCCACGATGCTAAAGAAAAAGATCCCACCTTACATCAAATGCTAATTCGCCTTGAACATCCTTTAGTCACAGGGATTATCAGGAGTTTTGATGATCTTACATTCGAAGAACGGGAAGATAATTTAACCGCCGAAGTAAAAGCAAATAGTCCGTTTTTGAAAACGAAAGACTTGTTTTTGTCCGGTGAAACCTATGAGATAAAATAAAAGCTATTCATAAAAAAAATCCCTGGTTTTAAAAACAACCTATCCGGTTCGCCAATTACCACAGCATTTCGTAACTTCAAATCGAATCTGGCGGGTTTGCCACGATCAAAAAATTTCGTAATATTATTGTTGAAGAACCCAATGAATCTATCCTTTTGAAAAGGATCACTTTATTGCATTTCGAAATTGGCCAAATTTGTTTAAAACCTCATAGCTATGAAATTCTTTAATCTTACTGGTTTTCTGTTTCTCTTTTCCATTTTAACTGCCTCTGTTTCAGCTCAGCAGATGGATTATTCTGCACTTACGATTCCTGAAGAATTGAAAAAAGATGCGAACGAAGTAGTCCGTTTAGATTATACAAAACTAGTTGTTCACTCAAAGACAGAAGTCACTGTACATATTAAATATGCGGTTACTCTTTTAAACAGTAAAAGCCATGCGCACCTTCAGCGCGTCAGTTACGATGGTGACGAAAAAATCAATGGATTAAGTGCAAGTATCTACGATGCATTTGGCAAATTGGTTAAAAAGTTCAATAAAAATGATTTTGAAGACAAAAGTGCAATTAATGAATCATCTATTTACACAGACAGCCGGGTAAAATCTATTGAGCTAAACCACAATACCTTCCCATACACGGTAGCGTTTGAGTACAAAAAAACATACAGAGGTATTTTATTTTACCCAAATTGTTATATCCAAAGTTTTAATTCTTCTTTAGAAAATCTTGTATTTATTGCTGAAATGCCAACAGAGCTGGAATTTAGGTACAAGGCAAGAAACATTGACATCAAACCCGATATTCAGAAAAACGGAAATACAACAACATACAAATGGACTTTAACAAATCAGCCTGCTTTTAAAGCTGAAGAATTTATGCCTTCGCCATACGAAATCCTACCCTTCATTGAGGTATCTCCTCAGAATCTACACTATAAAAAATATTCTGGAGACATGTCCTCCTGGCAATCATTTGGAAAGTTCTTTTTCGATTTATACGAAGGAAGAGATGAACTCTCCCCCGAAATGACTGCTATCGTCAAGGAGCTTACTTCCGGACTTCCTTCAAATAAGGAAAAAATAAAAACCCTTTATCAGTATTTACAGGAAAATATGCGCTATGTCAGCGTTCAGCTTGGGATTGGAGGCTTTCAGCCTTTCGATGCCAAGTATGTTGAAAAAAATAAATATGGCGATTGTAAAGCTTTGACAAATTTCATGTTTTCTATGCTTAAAGAAGCCGGGATTAAAGCCCAACCCGGGATTATTTTTAGAAATGAAGACAGGAGAGAAATCGCAGACGAAAGCTTTCCGACTTTAGCTTTTGGCAATCATGTTTTATTGTACGTTCCAACTGAAGATATCTGGCTGGAATGTACCAGTAATGATTACCCAATAAACTATTTGGGAGCAAGTAATGACGACAGATCTGTGTTACTTTTTACCGAAGAAGGGGGCAAATTAACGAACAGTCCTATTTTCAAACCTTCTGATAATATTCAGATAAGTACGACAGAAATAAAAATTGAAGCGGATGGAAGCGCCGATGTTCTTAATTCCATTCAGGCCAAAGGCCCCAAACATGAAATTTATCGAGCTATTGAGTATCAACTTAACAACGAAGATTTTGAAAAATACTTTCGCAGAACTTCTGATTTGCCTGCTTTCGATATTGAAAAACTGGAAGTGAAATCTCAAAAAGAAAGCCCGGAAGCACAGCTTGATTATAACCTAACGGTTGCCCGTTTTGCTACAAAAGCAGGAAAAAGACTCTTTATTCCCATCAATAAATTGAACGCTTTCGACAATGTTCCCGCTCCAATAGAAAAACGAATCCATCCTGTCGAAGTCATTCGCGGATATCAGGAAATTGATGAGGTCACCTTCAAATTACCGGAAGGATATGAAGTGGAAAGTATACCGAAAGAAGAAACAACTCTTGAAACAGCTTACGGTAAATACAATGTCAAAATCGAAGTTGATGGTTCAACATTGACTTACCATCGATTCCTTGAAATTCAGGCGGTAATGTTACCTCAGGAAGAATTTGAGTCCTTTCGAAATTTCTATAAAGAAATCGCCAAAGCGGATGACACGAAAATAGTGTTGGTAAAAAAGAAGACTTAACAATCGTTTTAAAACAAAACCCAAAATAACCTAAATCTCTAAATTCCCGCTTTTTTTATAACTTGCCATCGAATTGTGACACCTAAACATTAACCCTTGATGACACACAAGATTTACCAGTCAATACTGACCGCCAAAGAACAAGGTGAAAAGAAAATCGTTGTTTTGATAGACCCTGATAAATTCAGTTTGGGCAACATCAAAAAAACATTGGAATTGGCCATTCGAGCTAAGGTTGACTACTTTTTTATTGGAGGCAGCCTGGTGGTCAATAATATGCTTGATTATTGCCTACAGACCATTAAAGACTCCTGTGATATTCCAATGATCCTTTTTCCGGGCAATTCTTTCCAGCTGAGTTATAAAGCGGACGGAATACTTTTCCTGTCGCTCATTTCAGGCCGCAATGCCGAATTGTTGATCGGCAAGCATGTCATCACCGCACCTTATCTGAAGGTTAGCCCGCTGGAAATTCTTCCTACGGGATACATGCTGATCGATGGTGGTGTTCCGACTACAGTTTCGTATATGAGTAATACACAACCTATTCCTGCGAATAAGGACGATGTCGCATTGTGTACCGCTTTGGCGGGCGAAATGTTGGGTTTGAAAATGATGTACATGGATGCCGGCAGTGGTGCAAAAAGTCCAATCACCGCATCAATGATTGAAGCGGTGAGTAGCACGATAAATATACCGCTCATCGTTGGCGGAGGAATTCGTACTCCTGAAAAAGCAATGGAAACCGCAAAAGCTGGCGCTGATGTTATCGTAGTGGGAAATGCAATAGAGAAAAACCCAAACCTAATCATTGAAATGTCAGAAGCCATTCATGGATTAAATACACCTGCTTGACACCGTTAAAAAAAATAAATCCGCCGTTTTTAAATTCGTTGAAAACTGAATGACCAAAGGGTAGAGAAGATGATCCTAAATCAAAAACTAAAAAAAAGATTTTATTTCTTTAACAATACTTAAGTAAGTTTTTTTCCACTGAACCAATTCGGAAAGCGTTTCGTTTTATAGTCTCGTAACGATCATTTTTCAAAAAATTATTCATTCAATTTTGTAAATAAAGTGCTAAAAGGCAAAGTCATCAAATCAACGGGAAGCTGGTATCAAGTAGAATTGGAAAACGGTGAGCTTGTTCAATGCCGGATTCTTGGAAAGTTTCGATTGAATGGACTCAAGCTGACTAATCCGGTTACCGTCGGCGACGAAGTCGAAGTTGATCTCGAAGAGGAAGGAAAAGGAATGATTAAAAATATATTGCCAAGAAAAAACTATATCGTTCGGCAAAGTCCTCGAAATTTACACAATCTGCATTTGATGGCCAGCAATATTGATCAGGCGGTTCTAATTGTGACCATCATCCACCCAAATCTCAAACAAGGATTCATTGACCGGTTTTTACTGGTGACCGAGCCACATGATATTCCAGTGGTTATTGTTTTCAACAAGGCAGATTTATACGAGGAAGAGGAGTTTATGATTTATGAAGTCCTTAAAGAAATTTATGAAAAAATTGGCTATAAAGTATTGCTTGTATCCGCTATAAATAATGTGGGGACCGAGGAATTAAACAGTTTATTGAAAAATAAAATCACTTTGTTCAGCGGTCAATCCGGAGTAGGCAAATCGACATTGATCAATAGCATCCATCCGCATTTGGACCTGCGGACCCTGGAAATTTCAGATTATAGTGGTAAAGGACAACACACCACAACCTTTGCAGAGATGTTTCCAGTTAATGGCGATACTTATATCATCGATACGCCGGGAATCAAAATGCTTGCTTTCAACAATCTCGAACCTATGGATGTGGCTCATAATTTTCGGGAATTTTTTGCAGTTTCTAAAGATTGCAAATTTGCGAATTGTACCCATCGAAACGAGCCAAAATGTGCGGTTAAACAAGCCATTGAAGATGGTGAAATAAGCGAATTACGTTATTTTAACTATCTGCAGATTTTGGAAGAAATTGAAGATCAAAATTATTGGGAACGACATAAAGAAATGTAATCAATTATGGCTTATTCGGGAAGGCACAGGTATAAAAGTCGCCGTGAAAAATTTCAACGGACCTATCGTATTACTAAAGTGACAATATTTTTTGTAATAATCGGCGGGATCATATTATTGTACAAAAACTGGCAGGAAGTCTACACCTGGTGGATCATTCATTTTGGTTAATTGACTTCCAATACCCTGATTTCCACTCTCCTGTTTACTTGCTGTTCTGCCCAGGAAAAAGTTTTTGGAAACCGCATTTCCCAATTTCCATATCCTTTATAACTTATCCGGTCTTCCGGAATGCCGTTTTTCAGCAGATATTTATAAACCAATAATGCCCTTCGAACAGAAAGATCATATTCCCAGCTACTCTTAGAAACGGGAGGATTATTCGGCAGATTTACGTGCCCTGCGATTTCGATTTTGATGCCCTCATTGATTTGCATGAATTTCAAGATTTTGGGCAATTCCGGTTCTGATTTTTTTAGTAAGATCGCTTCATTTCCAACAAAGTAAAGATTGTCAATATCCACCTTTTCTCCATCTCTGACCGGAGGCAAATTGATGACCAGATCAGTAATGGCATCAGGCGTTGCTTTCAACATTTTTGTTTCTAAAAAATAGCCTCTTGCCCATACATCCAATCCAATGACCTCACCTAAAGGGACAGTTGATTCAAAATGCCCATTTTCGTCGGTTTGAAGAGAATCACGGGAACCTTTGCTTCGTATGATGATATCCGCATCAATACCTTCACCGGTTTCTTTGTCGAGGATGTCTCCTTTTATAGGAATCATTTTCTTTAGTTTGATCACCTCGATGGTCGCACGACGATTTTGCTGTCTGCCTACATCTGTATTATTCGAAGCAATCGGGCGACTTTCTCCAAACTCAGCAATTGTCAGACTGTCTACTTTGATCTCCTTATCTGCCAGAAATGTTTTTACCGCTTCCGCCCTTCGTTTGGAAAGCTCAAAATTGTTTTCATTGCTCCCTACATTATCAGTATGTGCTGTTATTTTTATAAAAACAGCGGATTCATCTTTACAAAATTGAACAACCTCATTCAACACAGAATCTGCATCTGTACGAATGAAATCCTGTCCAAAATCAAAATAAATTTCCGTCGAAAAAACAGCTTGTTTTTCGATAACCGCAGTTTGGGCAAAAAAATAAAACGAATAGAAAAGCAAAGTGAAGAAAAGCAATGTTTTTTTCATAAGAGACGAGTAATGATTCTATTAGATAAAACGAAACCAATTTAAAAAGTAACAATCCATTTGGCAAACAATGACAAACTGAAATACAGTAATGCCTTGAACAGCGCGAATCCAATGACCCAGCGATGTTAAGATGACGAAACAAAATCAGGGTTTTTCTTTGCTAAAAAGAATTCTTTGAAAGGTACGTTTTTCAAGAACGTAAATAATTGCAACGTAAATCAACAAGATAATTGTATTTACAAAAATTATTGACCAGAAATTTTCATTAAGCAAATCTCTCAAGCTTTCTCCAACAAAATAAGCGCCAACGGCTAATCCGACGTAACCCATCATTCGCCCAATGGGATACGGAATGGGGTAGTATTTTTTTCCTATAAAATAACTCGTAAAAGCCATGAAAGTATAACAGGCCAATGCCGCCCAGGCTGCGCCTTCGTATTCTATAATCGGAATCAAAATAATATTTAAAGTTATCGTAATCACTGCGCCCAACACTGAAATATAAGCACCAATCCGTGTTTGGTCCGTCAATTTAAACCATATCGAAAAGTTGTAATAAAGCCCTAAAAACAAAAAGGCTTGCAATAGAATTGGAACGACATACAAGCCTTCCCGAAAGTCTTCACCGATAAAATATTGGATGATATCGATGTAGGACATGATCCCGAGAAACACCAGACTACCAACCATTGCAAAGGCTTGCCCTACCTGAGCATAAACTATCCTGGAGTCGTCACGCTGTGCATGACGAAAGAAAAAAGGCTCAGCGGCATAATTGAAAGCCTGGATAAAAAGACTCATCAAAATGGCAATTTTGTAGCAGGCCGTATAGACTCCGATTTTCGCTAGGTTTGTATCTAAATCGTATGGCAGAAACTTTTTCAGCAAAGGAATATTGATCAACTGATTGATTACAGCGGCTATCCCGACCACAACCAGAGGTAAGGTATAAACAATCATTTTTTTCCAAAGTACCTTATCAAATTTCAATCTGATCTTAAAATACTCCGGCAATAAAATCAACATCACGGATAAGCTACCCAAAAAATTGGCAATAAAAACATAGGCGATCCGATTTTCGCTATTGTAGATTGATTCCAGTCCGGTCCAGCCCTTTTCAATCAAATAAGGGCATATTTCTAAAAAGAAAAAGATAAAAAAGATATTGACGAGGATATTCAAGGTCTTAATTACCGCAAATCGAATCGGGCGGTTTTCTAATCTCAGTTTAGCAAAAGGGATCGCTGCCAGAGCATCAAATGCAATGATAAATGTAAACCAAATTACATAGTCCTTTTGGTCAGGATATTCTAGAAAATTGGCAACGGGCTGAGCAAAGAAAAGTAAGGAACCTACAAAAAATACCGTGGTAACAATCAGTGAAATCGAAGAAGTAGAAAATGTTGACGAAATCCCATCTTCTCTACTTCCAAATCGAAAAAACGCAGTCTCCATCCGATAGGTAAAAATAACCATCATCAACGCCGCATAAGCATACATGTCCGAAACAATACCATATTCCCCTTGAAGGAAAACCCTGGTCAAATAAGGTGTCAGGACCACATAATTAAGCAAACGGCTCAAGATACTACTCACCCCATAAATGACCGTTTCCCCTGCTAATTTTTTTACTAATGACATTTAAATGCTTAGAGATTGATTGTTGTTGTTTTTTAAACTATGAAAACACTTTGTTTCACTTACACAGTATATAATTTTATAAACACATAAAACGCTGCAAGTTTATGGATTTTATTTCAGAAAAATCATTCCTACCTGGTAAGATCGACAAGCCTTTAAGTTTATAATTAAAATCTATATTAAATAACGTCATCTCCTTGCAATTAAATTGTAATTTCGTAGCTTAGGCACACATACTAGGAGACCCTGATAAACTAACTTAAAGACGAAAACATGATTGATGTTGCTTTATTGAAAAAAATATGCGAGACTCCCGGTGCCCCTGGTTTTGAGCAACGCATCCGAAAATTGGTTTTGGAAGAGGTCAAACCACTTGTCGACGAATTATCTATTGATCCGATGGGCAATGTGATTGCCTTAAAAAAAGGAAAGGAAAAGAAAAAGGTAATGGTGGCTGCTCATATGGATGAGATCAGCTTTGTCGTTACCCATATCGATGACGAAGGCTTCATTCGTTTTCATCCGCTTGGAGGTTTTGATCCAAAAACACTTACCTCTCAGCGTGTAATTGTTCATGGTAAAAAAGACATTATGGGTGTAATGGGCTCCAAACCAATTCATTTGATGCGGGATGAAGAACGAGGAAAGCCTGTGCCGATTCATGAATATTTTATTGATACGGGGATGCCCGAGGAAGAAGTAACAAAAATCGTTTCAATTGGGAATCCTATCACCCGGGAGCGCCATCTCATTGAAATGGGGCACTGTGTTAACAGCAAATCTATAGACAATCGGGTCTCTGTTTTTATTTTGATTGAAGTTTTGCGAGCATTAAAAGATCAAGTGGTTCCCTATGACATTTATGGTGTTTTCACAGTCCAGGAGGAAGTCGGACTTCGTGGTGCAATTACAGCAGCACATTCTATAAATCCTGATTTTGGCTTTGGCCTGGACACAACGATTGCCTTTGATGTACCCGGCTCCAACAAACATGAACAGGTGACAAGCTTAGGGAAAGGTGCTGCCATTAAAATTTTAGACAGTTCGACTATTTGCGATTATCGGATGGTCAATTATTTGAAAGAGTTAGCGGATGAAAAGAACATCAAATGGCAACCTGAAGTTTTGCCAAGAGGTGGAACCGATACTGCAGGTATCCAGCGTTATGGTAAAAGCGGATCCATCGCCGGTGCAATTTCCATCCCTACCCGCCACATCCACCAGGTTATCGAAATGGCGCATAAAGAAGATATTCACCACTGCATAGAATTGCTTAAATACGGAATAACCAATCTCGATCAATACGATTGGAGTTTTAAATAATATTTTGTGATGTGTTTTTATAAAAAATGAAATTAACAAAACATTCGCTATATTAGTGAACATAAAAACTGGAAGGTACTATGTGGAAACAAGAAGACAATAAACTCAAAGCCACCTTTAAATTTAAAGACTTCGCTGAGGCTTTTGCATTTATGACAGAAGTAGCTTTTCATGCTGAAAAGCAAAACCATCACCCCAATTGGAGTAATGTCTGGAATACTGTGGAAGTCCATTTAAATACACACGATGCCGGCAATATTGTGACCGACAAAGATCACAAACTAGCCAATTCTATAGATGCCATTTTTAAAAAATATACTTAGCGTGAATACTAACTCTAAATTACCAAATGTAGGCACAACCATATTTTCGGTTATGTCTGCTCTAGCAAATGAACACAAGGCAATCAATCTCTCCCAGGGTTTCCCAAATTTTGATTGTTCTGAAAAACTTAAAAAACTCGTCAATAAATATATTGAGAAGGGGTACAACCAATATGCTCCTATGCCGGGTGTTCCTATCCTTAGAGAAAGGATTGCTCATAAAATAGAAGAATCGTATGGCAAAGCAGTTGATCCAAATACTGAAATTACCATTACAGCTGGAGCGACTCAAGCCATTTTTACGGCCATCGCTACTTTTGTTCAGCCCGGCGATGAAGTAATTATTTTTGAACCGGCTTATGATTCTTACCGGCCTTCCATCGAAGTATTTGGCGGTTTTCCGATTGTATACCAATTGGAAGCACCAAATTATTCTGTCAATTGGGACACTTTTTCAAAGCTGATCACACAACGCACCCGGATGATTATTATTAATACTCCTCACAATCCTACCGGGACTACTTTGAAAAGAGCGGACTTGCTAAAATTGCAACAACTTATCGCTGGGTCTGAGATATTGATATTGAGTGATGAAGTTTATGAACATTTGATTTTTGACAAACAGGAACATCAAAGTACTTTGCGATTTCCTGATCTGTTCCAACGGACTTTAGCCACTTATTCTTTTGGAAAAACCTTTCATACTACAGGTTGGAAAATTGGTTATTGTATTGCTCCGGAGCATCTTATGAAAGAATTTCGAAAGGTGCATCAATTCAATGTTTTTTCAGTCAATACGCCTTTACAATATGGGATTGCTGATTTCCTAACCAACCCAAAAGAATATTTAGGATTAAGCGATTTTTACCAGACAAAAAGAGATTTCTTTTTAGAAACGCTGAAAAAGTCCCGTTTTAAACCCATCCATTGCGAAGGCACTTATTTTCAACTTGCTGACTACTCAGCAATCAGCGATGAGAAAGACATCGATTTTGTAAAACGATTGACAATAGATCATGGAGTAGCAGCAATTCCCGTATCGGCTTTTTATTCAGGTTATAGAAATGACAAAGTCATTAGATTCTGCTTTGCTAAAACGGAAAAATTACTAAGTAAGGCAGGAAAGCTTTTGGCTAAAGTTTAGGACACGTTTCAAAAACTTCTGACTTCTGACTTCTGACTTCTGACTTCTGACTTCTGACTTCTGACTTCTGACTTCTGACTTCTGACTTCTGACTTCTGACTCAAAAACCCTTAATACGCCCTCTTTTTATTGTTTTCCATATAATTGATAAAAGATCGATTTACCACTCGATTGCCTCCGGGAGTTGGGTAGTTTCCTGAAAAATACCAATCTCCATTGTTATTCGGACAAGCATCGCGAAGGCCTTCGATCGTTTGATAAATAACTTCAACTTTTGGTTTGATCCCTTCTGGTGTAACTATTTCCGCAATCTTTTTAGAAATCGTTTCATAATCAAAAGTTTCATAAAGCGCGATCAATTCATTTTTAATTTCTTCCTTAGGCAATGCTTCCTGTGCTTTACATCGCAAATAGGTTTCTTTTAGTAAATGCTCTTTTTTATTTTCTTTCAACAATGCAACAAGCGCCCTGAAAGCAACAAATTCATTCATCCTAGACATGTCTATGCCATAACAATCCGGATAGCGAATCTGAGGAGCAGAAGAAACAATTATGATCTTTTTTGGGCGGAGCCGGGAGACGATTTTAATGATGCTTTCCTTTAAAGTTGTTCCCCTTACAATAGAATCGTCCAAAAGCACAAGAGTGTCTTTTTCGTTTTCGACGATCCCATAAGTAACATCATAAACATGAGAAACCAACTCGTTGCGGGAAGAATCATCAGCAATGAAAGTGCGCATTTTGACATCCTTGATAGCGACCTTCTCCACTCTGGCCTTCATGCTCAGAATTTTTTCCAGTTTTTTATCTTTAATATCTTCTCCAAGATTTAAAATCTTTTCTTTTTTTATACAATTCAACTTTTTCTCAAGTCCTTCTACCAGACCATAAAAAGCAAATTCTGCGGTATTGGGAACAAAGGAAAAAACTGTTTTCCTGAAATCGTAATTCACTGCTTTCAACACAGAATCAGCTAGTTTTTCACCGAGCAATTTACGCTCAAGATAAATATCACGATCTGTCCCGCGAGAAAAATAAATTCTTTCAAAAGAGCAGGCTTGTCGCTGACGTTGCTCAATAAAGGGTTCTTCGCTCACTTTGCCATTACATTTTATGATAAGCGCATGGCCGGGAGTCAATTCTTTTACTTTTGAAAAATGGACATCGACAGCAGTTTGAATAGCAGGGCGCTCCGAAGCAACAACGACAATTTCTTCGTTTGCATAATAAAACGCAGGGCGGATCCCCGATGGATCCCGCATTACAAATGCATCACCATGCCCGATCAAACCTGCCATTACATAACCTCCATCAAACTTTTTGCTCGATCTGCGGAGCAAACGCTGAATGTCAAGATTTTCAAAAATTAAATTATTTATCTCTGCGGAGGTGTAATCTTCTGGTTTAAACCAATCATGCAAACGCTGAACCTCATCATCCAAAAAATGACCTATCTTTTCTAAAACGGTAACGGTATCAGATTTTTCTTTTGGATATTGCCCAAGCTCAACCAATTCATCAAAGAGTTCATCAACATTGGTCAAATTAAAATTACCGGCCAGCACAAGGTTTCGGCTGATCCAGTTATTTTGGCGAAGAAAAGGATGGCAGGTTTCAATAGTGTTGTCACCATGCGTCCCGTATCGAAGGTGCCCAAGCAGCAATTCACCGGTATAGGGCACATTTTCTTTCAACCACTGAGGGTTATTCATCTTATCTTCCGGAATATCCTTGAAACGACTGTAAACCCCTTTAAACAAATCTTCGAGATAATTAGAACTGATGCTCCGATGGCGACTAATGTACCGTGTACCCTGTTTGGGATTAAGTTTTATGGTAACCAATCCCGCTCCATCCTGGCCGCGATTACGCTGCTTTTGGAGCAAAAGTCGCAGTTTATTCAATCCGTAAAGTGCGGTTCCATACTTTTTATGGTAATAATCTAGTGGTTTTAGTAGACGGACTAGTGCTACTCCACACTCATGCTTGATTTGCTCGCTCATTGGCTATTTTTCAATTTTGGTGCAAATATAAATTGAATATAGGTGCTCAACAAAGTTTGGTGAAAAGTTGTTGTAAAAATAGTATCAAAAATGGTGTTTATGCTTATTTAGTTATTTTTAAAAAATTTTAATTTTTTATTTTAGAGGCAACACGCCATACACCATTCTTTTTTAATCTTAATATTTGACAGTTGTCTTGATACTTTGGGGCTCAAAATTGTTGTGGAAAAATTACTTTAAAGCATTACATTAACTAAACACTTTAAAAAAATAATTGATAACAATCATTTCAGCGTTTCTTTCAATTTTCGTAAATTTAGAAATGAACTTTTAAAAAAACGGATCCAATAGTTTAAGCATTTCGGTTTTCAAAAATAAATGAAATACACTTTGTTCTGTTTCCGTTCTTTATTTATAAATTAAAATAATTATGGCATTATTTAGTTTTTTTAAAAAGCCAAGGCACCAAAAATTTGAATACAAACCGCGATATTGGGATCCTGTAAAAGAAGATGTTGAAGAAAGGGTGAAACTTGCCAAAAGAGAAAGTAATGATTCAGAAGCCGTGAAATCAAGGATTTCTCATGGCTTGCGTCGCAGCTATAATTTTAGCTCGAGAAATAATTCAAGGGCTTCTAAAAGATCAACTATAAGGTTATTTGTAATAATTGGAATCCTGTTGCTATTTTGCTATTATTTTCTTGTTGTATATTTACCCAAATTTGAAGAATTTTTGCGCTGATATGACGTATAGATTGTTGAACATGCTAAAAAACATTCATTGAATATGGCTGACATCATTCAGCTACTTCCAGATGCTATTGCCAACCAAATTGCTGCCGGAGAAGTAATCCAACGACCTGCATCAGTAGTGAAAGAATTGCTTGAAAATTCAATTGACGCAGGCAGTTCAAGTATCAAGTTGATCATTAAAGATTCTGGCAAGTCACTTATACAAGTGATTGACAATGGCTGCGGCATGTCAGAGACTGATGCCCGGATGTCTTTTGAACGGCATGCTACTTCAAAAATCCGAAAGGCAAAAGATCTTTTCAATATTCGGACGATGGGATTCAGAGGTGAAGCTATGGCTTCGATCGCTGCGATTGCTCATGTCGAAATGCGTACCCGTCGCCATGCTGATGAGCTTGGGACGAGAATCGTTGCTGAAGGCTCTGAAATAAAAATCCAGGAAGCTTGTCAGTGTTCAGTAGGAACAAGTATTTCGGTCAAAAACCTGTTTTACAATGTGCCGGCCCGTCGCAATTTTTTAAAATCAAATACAGTTGAAATGCGTCATATCCTTGATGAATTTCAACGTGTAGCCATTGCAAACCCTGATACTTTTTTCTCTTTGCATCACAACAACATCGAAGTTTTTCATCTACCAGACGGGAAATTACGCCAAAGGGTTGTTGGAATTTTTGGGAATAGCTGGAACAAAAAATTAGTGCCTGTTGATGAAGAAACAGATATTTTAAAAATACGAGGATTCGTAGGCAAACCGGAGTTTGCAAAAAAAACGCGGGGCGAGCAGTTGCTTTTCGTCAACAGCCGCTTTATAAAGTCCGGGTATTTGAACCACGCCATCATGAGTGCGTATGAAGAAATATTACCCAAAGATACATATCCGATATATACCCTTTTTATTGATATTGATCCTTCGAGTATAGATATCAACGTACATCCTACCAAACAAGAAATCAAATTTGATGATGAGCGATTAGTTTATAATTATTTGAAAGTCGCCATCCGGCATGCATTGGGGCAATATAGTATTACACCAACTATAGACTTTGATCAGGATCCGAGTTTTTCACGTTATTACCCTTCAAAAAAGAGTACCAATCAAGGCCAAGGGATCAGACCAGGTAATGGGGATGATAAAAATAGCTATGCTGATATTTCCAAACCTAAATCTCTCTCTCCGCTGGAAAACGCCAACCTTAAAAATTGGCAAAAACTGTATGAAGGACTCGATTCTTTTGATCAACCACAAGACGAATCACCTGAAGGTGATAAATCAGTAACAATAGAAAGTGAATGGTCAAAAGATCCATTGTCAGCAGAAACGACCAGTGGTTTTGCAAATGAACAAAAACGACCTTATCAGGTGCATTGTACTTATATCGTGAGCCAAATCAAATCCGGTTTTTTACTGATCGATCAGCAAGCTGCTCACGAACGTATTTTATACGAACGTTATCTTGCTTTTTTGGAAGATCAACGCCCCCTTACACAAAAACAATTATTCCCAAAAACAATAACCGTTTCGCAGATCGATGCGCAGGTTTTAATCCAGATCATTCCTCAAATAAATTTATTGGGATTTGATATTCAGGAGTTTGGAAACGACAGCTTTGTTATTCATGGAATTCCTGCTGATTTAGCATCAGAACAAGATGAGCAACAAATAATAGAAAGCCTGCTCGAGCAATATAAAAACAACATGGAACTCAAGCTCAAGAGTCATGAAAATATCGCAAGATCAATGGCTCGAAGCGCATCCATTAAGAGAGGCCAATCTCTGACTCAAAAAGAAATGCAGGAGCTAATTGATCAACTTTTTGCATGCACTATCCCTTACAAAAGTCCAACTGGACACAATTGTTTTATTACCTTTGATCTGGATGACCTTGAAAAACGGTTCAGCAGTTAAAACCATATCTTAATAATCGATGATTGGGCAGGACTTGTCGAAAAATGATGGATTTCAAGGCCTTTATCTGAAATTTTAAACATCTTGATAATTGCCATTGTTCTTTCAATGGAAATAAGAAAATTATGCTTAGAATTACTGTTGTAGTAAAAAACCTGTTAATCATAAATGTGCTGATGTATTTTGGCACCATGATTATACTAGGCGAGCCTCGCGAAGACATAATGCTCGGCCTTATCAATCAACCAAATCCTACTAACTTTATGGATTGGGGAAAATATATTCTCGCCATGTTTTACCCTGGTTCAGAATATTTTGCTCCTTACCAGATCATTACGCATATGTTTATGCACGGGAGTATTAGCCATTTATTTTTTAATATGTTTGCCGTATTCATGTTTGGTCCGCCTCTGGAGAATCTATGGGGACCAAAGCGGTTTTTATATTTTTATTTCTTTACTGGATTTGGAGCACTATTTTTACATCTTTTTGTAAAATACCTGGAGATTAATTATATGGGAGGTAATCCTCTTTCAGAAAATGTTCCGGTTTTAGGAGCTTCAGGAGCTGTTTTTGGTGTACTCATAGGCTTTGGCATGAATTTTCCAAACACGCAACTCATGCTACTCTTCCCTCCTATTCCTATGAAAGCCAAATACTTTGTCGCTGGTTATGCTGTACTCGAACTATTTTTGGGAATCGGAAATTTTGATAGCGGTGTCGCTCACTTTGCTCACGTGGGGGGAGCTTTGTTTGGATTATTATTAATTTTGTATTGGCGAAAGTATGGATCTCGTTTATAAACAAGGGTAATTTGGCAGGCAAGTTGTTTTGAAAAAATGACTTCTTTTTAAAAGAATATAAAAAAGCGATTAATGTTAACTTCAATCTGGGACGATCTAAAACGGCAGTTCAATTATGGAAATATGATCACGCGTATTATCCTGGTGAATGTTGTTTTCTTTGTTCTGGCTAACCTTGCTAATTTATTGATTACCGTATTTGGAGGTTTTGAACACAACGAAATTTTCAACGATACTGTTGTCAAATATTTTGCTATCCACAAGGATCTTTGGTTTGATCTGACCCATCCCTGGGTAATCTTTACACATATGTTTTTTCATGTAGGATTCATGCATATTCTGTTTAATATGCTTTTCCTGTATTGGTTTGGACGAATCGTTGGCGATTTCATCGGCAACCATCGGATTTTGCCCCTTTATCTGATGGGTGGTCTATTTGGCGGTTTATTTTATCTCCTTTCGGCTAATTTTGTCGCGGTAGGACCAATGGCTCTCGGTGCTTCAGCAGCAGTGATGACCTTTGTCGTGGCTTCAGGGGTGCTTTCTCCAAATTATTCAATGAACCTTATTCTTATTGGAGAAGTAAAATTAAAGTACGTAGTAGCTGTTTTGGTTTTTCTTGATTTGATTGGCATTGCCAATTTAGGTAATACCGGAGGCCATTTTGCTCATTTAGGTGGTGCTGCATTTGGATGGTTGTACGTAACACAACTTCGCAACGGAAATGACTGGTCTGGACCTGTCAACAGATGGTTGGGCATCTTGAGCAACTATTTCAGCAATATTTTTAAACGAAAATCCAAAGGTCCCCGAATGGTCTATAAAAACACAGAAAAACGACAAGCAAAAGGAAGTTCGGCATCTGACAAAGAAAGGCCCTCTCAATATCAGGATCGCCTAGATGCTATTCTGGAAAAAATCAAGCTGAATGGTTACGAAAGCCTTTCTGAAGAAGAGAAAGAGTTTCTTTTCAATGCCAGTAAAAAATAACTGGTATTCATTTCCATTTAGAATACATTCATTTTCTTTCTCAAAAAACCAAAAAATACTCTGAACTATTGAGACGCGTTGAAATTCTTTTGAGATGGCTAAACGTATTAATAATATTGACAACTTTTGTTGCCTATCTGTCTCCGTTTATAAGCCCTGAAAAGCTCTGGTTTATTTCACTTTTTGGAACAGCTTACCCCTGGTTTCTTTTTGGAAATATTTTGATGATCGCTGTTTGGGTTTTTATGAAAAAAAAATATTTCCTCTTTTCCCTGGCCTGCATCATTATGGGATGGAATCATTTTAATGGTTTTGTTGGACTACATTTTGGTTCTAGCAAGCCAGATGAGCATACCATCAATATAATGACTTACAATACGCAAAAATTCCCTTACATGCGGGCCGGATATAGAAAAATTGATGGTCCAAAATCCAAAGAGATATTTCAATTTATGCAAACCAAGGGCTCTCCGGATATTCTTTGTATGCAAGAAATTGATGACTTTCATGTAGAACCAATCATGCAGTATTTCGGCTTTAAAGATTCTCACAAAATACGATACTATGGCTCCGCTATCTTTTCAAAGTATCCAATTTTGAAGAAGGGCAAGATTGTTTTTGACATCAAAGTTAACTCCTGCCTTTGGGCAGATATCGAAATTAATAAACAAATCATAAGAGTTTATAGCCTTCACATGCAGTCCAACAGCGTCAGTAATGAAACTGAAAAAGTCATGGCCGAAGGACAATTTAAGGAAAAAGAAACCTGGTCGAGTATTCGTTCTATTTTCAGAAAATTCAAAAACACATCAAAAATCCGTGCCCATCAATCAGAAAGGATCGCTCAACATATTGCGGAAAGCCCATATCCGGTGATCGTTTGTGGTGACTTCAATGAAACCCCTCAATCTTATGCTTACCGTTTGATTTCCGAAAAATACAATGACACTTTTAAAATAAAAGGACGAGGTCTGGGCTCAACTTATGCAGGCAGTATTCCTGCGCTTCGGATTGATTATATTTTGAGCGACAAAAAATTCAAAATAATCAGCAACCATATCCTGAAAAAAAGCTATTCAGACCACTATCCTGTCCTTAGCTCTATCTCCTTAAATTAAGCCGGGCAATTAAAAGAGATTTTATGTAATTTTGTCCACTTACTTAAGAGACCCTTTGACTAAAAATATTTTTTTGATGAGTGATAAGTTACAAGTTTATAATAGTCTGACACGTCAAAAAGAAGTGTTTGAACCATTGCATGAAGAACAAGTAGGCATGTATGTTTGTGGTCCTACAGTTTATAGTGATGTACACCTCGGCAATTGCCGTACCTTCGTAAGTTTTGATGTGATCTTTCGATATTTGAAATATCTGGGTTATAAAGTTCGATATGTCCGAAATATAACTGACGTGGGGCACCTTCAGGATGATGCAGATATTGGGGAAGAAGACAAGATTGCTAAAAAAGCACGCCTGGAGAAATTAGAACCTATGGAAATCGTTCAGCGATACACTGACGGATTTCACAGAATGATGGATATCTTCAATGTGCTTTCTCCGAGTATCGAACCGAGAGCGACGGGCCATATTATTGAGCAGATCGAAATGGTGCAGCAAATAATAGACAATGGTTATGCTTATATAAAAAATGGTTCTGTCTACTTTGATACTTTGAAATTTGCGAAAGAAAATGAGGTTTATGGCAAACTATCAGGAAGGGTCATTGATGATTTAATTTCAGAATCGCGAGATGATCTTAAAAACCAGGATGAAAAAAACCATCCTTCTGATTTTGCTATCTGGATCAAAGCTTCTCCGGAGCATATTATGCGATGGAACTCTCCCTGGTCAGTCGGTTTTCCCGGCTGGCACCTGGAATGCTCCGTGATGAGTACAAAATATCTGGGAAAAACTTTTGATATTCATGGTGGTGGAAATGACCTCAAATTTCCGCACCACGAAAACGAAATCGCCCAAAACTATGGTTCATGCGGCTGTGCTCCCGCGCGCTATTGGTTGCACGGAAATATGCTTTTGATGAACGGAAAAAAAATGTCGAAGAGTGATGGCAATTCAATCACTCCTCAGCAACTTTTCACTGGAGATAGCGAGCATATTTCGAAAGGTTACAGTCCGATGATGCTGCGATTTTTCATGCTGCAATCACATTACAGAAGCACACTTGATCTCACCGATGAAGCTTTGCTGGCTGCTGAAAAAGGTTTTAAAAGATTGATGGAGGCCAACAAATCTTTACAAGGCCTAAAACATCCGGGTAACGGAAGTAATGGAAACCTAGATAAGGAAATCCTACAACTCAACGATCAGATTTTCCAGGAGATGAATGATGATTTTAATACGCCAAAAGCATTGGCTCGTTTGTTTGAATTAGTAAATCGGATTAATGGATTGAAAGACGGACACTTATCCTTCAGTGAGCTTACCACTAATACGCTGGAAAAATTGCAACATACTTTCAACGTTGTACTTTATGATATCTTTGGGCTGAAAGATGAAACAGCTGAATCTGAAGAAAATGGTGCGTTAGATGGATTGATGCGACTAATTATCGACATCCGTCAGGACGCACGAGCTAATAAAGACTGGTCAACTTCTGATAAGATCAGAGATACTTTGGCTGAATTAAAGATTCAGCTAAAAGATGGAAAAGAGGGAACAAGCTGGTCGATAGATTAGATTAAAGTAGTCCGAGTGAAATTTTGTGACTTGTGATTTAAATTAAATGAAGAATGTATTTTAAAATAAAATCTATCTTTTGGAGTATCCTGATTTGTGTGTTATCTTTTTCAACATCCTGTAAGCAAGATAAGCCCGATACACCTCCCTCCCTTCCCAAAAAAATAGTTGAGGTTCCTAAATTCGATAGAGATTCATCGCTATGCATTTGTAGAACGCCAGGTTAGTTTCGGCCCTCGTGTAACAAATTCATCGGAACATACTGCCTGCAAAGACTGGCTGGTTAGCCAATTTAAAAAATATGGTGCTGCTGTTATTGAGCAAGACTTTAAAGCAACCGCTTATACCGGTACCCTTTTGAATGGAACCAATATTATTGCCCAATATAATCCTGAAAACAAAAGTCGAATTTTACTTGCGGCCCACTGGGATACCCGCCCTGTTGCTGATTATGATCCCAATGAAGCTAACCGCGACAAACCTATTCTCGGAGCAGATGATGGAGCAAGCGGTGTTGGCATTTTATTGGAAATAGCACGCCAGATAAATTTAAATCCTATCGACATCGGAGTAGATATTATCCTTTTTGATGCAGAAGATTACGGCGAAAGTAAAGGAGAAGACTATAAAACCTGGTGCCTGGGATCACAACATTGGGGAAAAAATTTGCACAAATCAGGCTACCGCGCCAATTTCGGAATACTTCTCGATATGGTTGGTGCCAAAAATGCTCGTTTCACGCTAGATGAAACTTCAATGACTTTTGCTCCCACATTTATGAGAAAGGTTTGGAAACTCGCCCAAGGAATGGGCTACGGCACTTATTTCGTTTCTGAACAAACACAAATTCTTATCGATGATCACCTATTTATCAACCAACTTACCGGTATCCCAACGATAGACATCATCAATCGACCAATGAAATCAGAAACCGGCTTTGGAGATTATTGGCACACACTAAACGATGATATGTCAGTCATTGATAAACGAACTTTGCGGGCTGTTGGACAAACTGTATTGGCTGTTGTTTATCGCGAAAACAATGGAACATTTTAAAATTGTTTTTAGCCTATTTGTTATGGTGTACCAAGTATTGATTATATTTATCTTTCATACTTAACATACCATAACTGAACACATGCCTACGGATAAATACATTAAAAATTATATAGATGGAGCACTGGTTCCTCCAGGGTCAGGCGACTATCTGGACAATTATAATCCATCCATTGGGAAAGTCTATTCTTATATTCCGGACTCAGATGCTGATGATGTGCAACGCGCATATGAAGCCGCGGAGCGCGCTTTTCCTGAGTGGTCGAAAGCGGGCCTTCGAAAGCGATTTAGAATTTTAAGCCGACTGGCTGATATCATTGAACAGAACCTTGAGGAATTTGCTCATGCAGAAAGTATAGACTCCGGAAAACCTATCACGATGTCCCGAAGTGTTGATATTCCTCGTGCTCATCAAAATTTCAGATTTTTCGCCACAGCTATCATGCATTTTTCTTCTGAATCGCATCATATGGAAGGTGAAGCAATTAATTTTACTTTGCGTCAGCCCATTGGTGTCGTTGGTTGCATTTCCCCCTGGAATTTACCTTTGTACCTGTTTTCATGGAAAATAGCTCCTGCTTTAGCTACAGGAAATTGTGTTGTCGCCAAACCCTCGGAGATGACACCGATGACCGCACATTTATTAGCCAAAGCGTGCATTGAAGCCGGTCTTCCTCCAGGTGTTTTAAATATTGTTCATGGCTTGGGGCCAAAGGCAGGTCAGGCAATCATAGATCATCCAAAAATAAAAGCCATTTCTTTTACGGGAGGGACCGCCACAGGCCGAAAAATTGCAGAAAAGGCGGCCCCTATGTTCAAGAAACTTTCTCTTGAACTCGGTGGTAAAAATCCAAATATCATTTTCGCAGATTGCGACTTCGATCAAATGATGATCGGAACATTGCGATCTTCTTTTTCAAATAGCGGACAAATTTGCCTCTGTGGGAGTAGGATCTATATTGAGCGGCCCATCTACGAGAAATTTAAACAAGAATTGGTTAAAAGAACGCAGTTTTTAAAAGTGGGTGACCCCTTTTCCTCAGTGACGGACCTAGGAGCTTTGGTATCTAAATCTCATATGGAAAAAGTGATGAGCTATCTCGCACTTGCGGAAGTAGAGGGTGGAAGCATTCTTTGCGGTGGTGAACCCGTGGCTATGAAAGGAGAATTTGAGGATGGTTATTTTCTGAGGCCCGCGGTAGTTGAAGGTTTAGCCTATGACTGTCGTACCAATCAGGAAGAGATTTTCGGCCCTGTGGTTACAATCGCTCCTTTTGATACAGAAGAAGAAGTACTCAAATATGCCAACAGTGTTGAATATGGCCTTTCAGCTACAGTTTGGACACAGGATATTTCGAAAGCTAATCGTATGGCTGAAAAATTAGACTCCGGCGTAGTTTGGATAAACTGTTGGTTACTTAGGGACCTTCGCACTCCTTTCGGTGGCATGAAAAACTCCGGCGTAGGCCGTGAAGGAGGTCTGGAAGCACTCCGCTTTTTTACAGAGGCTAAAAATGTTTGTATAAAATACTAGCCTGTATTCAAAAATTCCCGGCTGATGCACTGATATGTGGCAAATTATTGATTTTTTCTTTGAAGCATATAAAAACACACCAACCATAAATATCTTTTTGGAGGCAGTAGCTTTTGTACTTGGGATTGCTAGTGTTGTGTATGCAAAAAGAGAAAATATCTTGGTCTATCCCACGGGTTTAATCTCTACCGTTATCACCGTTTACCTTTTGTACAAAGCGCAGTATTTTGGAGATATGACAATGAATTTTTATTATTCGGTCATGAGTATCTACGGTTGGTATAATTGGTCAAGAAAAGACGATCATAAGTCAGTCATTCACATTTCCAGAACCAACTTAAAAGAAAAAATCATTGGGATTCTGTTTTTTTTAATGACTATGATTATCACCTATTTCGTTTACAAAATTTTCAATTACGATATTCAGTTGGTCAATTATATTGACATTTTTACATCGGGGATATTTTTTACGGCAATGTGGTATATGGCCACTAAAAAACTGGAAAACTGGACCCTTTGGATTATTGGTGACGTAATCACGGTCCCGCTTTATACTTCTCGGGGATTAGGGATTTTAGCTTTACAATATTTGATTTTTACGGTGCTGGCAATTCAAGGATATATGGAGTGGAAAAAAACTTTGGATCAGATTCAGCAAGAATAACTTATTCTCCACCATCTTCCCACATGAACTCGTCTTTGTCTTCTTTTCTACTTTCTCCACCTATTTCAAAATCCAGGAATTCCTCTTCGACATCATTGGGAGCCTGTGGGTCAACAGGATCATTGTCGTCTTTCCAGCTATTGGGTTCGTGGGTATCAATAATGGCATCGCCAAACTCAGTTTTTAGCGCTTTCTGAATGTCTTTTTTACGATTTTCACTCAATAAAAAACGCTTTTTCACGATCCTCTTGTCCGCTTCAAAATTGTAATTACTTGTATTGCCATAAATGCGATAATAGAGGTTAAACCATCCGTCCTTTTTAGCTGGCTGGGGTTCTTTGTTGGGATTGTATTTTTTAAATTTTGCGAAGAATACCTGGCTTGCATTTACCTTTAAATTATAATCAATGTCGTTTTCAAAAGAATGCTCCCCACTCAATGTTAAATTCGTGGCATTACTTTGAATAAACATCACCGGTATATAAACACGCTCATTTCGAACCTCCAGCCAGTTGTGCATATTCGTAAATTTAATATGACTCAAATCCTTAATTTTAATGATATCGGATAAGTCGTAAAGCATTTTAAAACCGATTAATTCTCCATTTTTGATACTAACACCCCCATAGACCCGCAACTTTTCATTCTGATAGTGGCCTTCTTCGTCCCAGTAAGCATTAACCAATAACTTTGCTTCCAGTTCTCCGTTGACATTTTTGTATATAAGGAAGTCCTGCCCAAAGTTCTCACATTGGCGGAAAAACTCTTGGACATCAATTTCCTGGCAAATCACTTTAGCTTTCACGTAAGGTGCACCAGTAAAATAAGCTTTTCCATCAATATTAAAGCCACCATCCATTGCATGTGTATTTCCCTTGATTTGGAGTTCATTATTGTCAAATACAAAACTACCGGAAAAATCAGCTCCTTCGATTAGGTTATAATTATACGCATCAATTTTAGCCTGGAAGGTACCTTTCAAAAAATTGGTGAACCGCTCTCTTTTTTGCGAATGCGCAACCATCATAGAATCATAAACCGATTTCTCGACCTGTGATTCTGAAACCTGTAATTTCGTCATCTCGATGATCCGATCGAAATCTATATTCGGGGCATCCAGTGTCGCCTGAAATTGCAGTTTTGCACGTTTTGTATTCAATGAATCCGCAAATAATACAGGAATGATATTGAGAAATTTTCCATCCAGATAAAGCTCACTCCCCGCTCCTTCAATTTTGATACCTTTTATAAGTAGGCTATTATTTTTTAAGGTGAGTCCCCCTTTGTCAAATACGATGCTTTCGTTGTTGATCGTAAGTTCTGCATCATCAAATTCTATCATACCACCCGATTCCACTCGACTGATGCGGGACATACTGATCATATCTTTAAAGCGGCCTTTGAGGAACAAGTTTTTAAATTCAATATCTCCGCTACCGGCAGTTATGGATGGTTCATTTAAAAGACCATAAGCGGAAGCCAATGGAACAGCACCATCGACAGAGAAATCAATTTTTGGATCATCAAAGTTATTAACTTTGAGCTGCAGCTCAATCAATTCGCGATCGAAATATCCTTTGAAGTCAGAGATAGTGAATACCGAAGTGCGGTTATTATGTTCTTTCCCATTTGAAAACCGGGCAGTAAAACTCACATCTTTGATTGCGCTATCTAACTTTCCTCCGCTAATTTTCCCATTTTTTAATCCAAATGTGGCTATAATCTCCGGATTGTCTTTTTCATTTTTCAATCCTTTTATTGAACCAGTAAAACGGAAAGTACCTTTGCTCTGAAAGTCCCCAAAATACGAAAGGTAGTCATCAGGAAGCAGCTCGATCATGGATTCCAAATTACCTTCCTTTCCGTTTAATGTTAAATCATAGTGCGTATTTTTTCCTTTTGAATGGATGGTTCCGTCAATTTTAAACACATTGGATTCCACACCAAAATCCACATCTTCAAATTCGTAGCGTTTATTTTCTAAATCGACTTTTATTTTGGCATCATAAACTAAGTTTTTTCCAGCCAAATAACGCCCATCTTGCAGATCTATAAATTCTGATTGAATTTCTGCAAAGCTGGAAAGGGAAAACTTTTTACTCGAAAATTGGCCTGAGACAACCGCATTCTTGAGTAAGAGTTTTATTTCTTGCCGCTCTTTTTCATCACTATAAATCAAATCAACATTATTGAATTTGGCTTCCTGTAAAGAAATTCCAAAATCCCCTTCATTCGCTGAAGCTTTTTCTGCGTTATCTTCTTTTTTTAGAATATCATAATTTACATTGCCTTTTCGATCTTTGTGGAGATACAAAGCACCGTCGCTAATCACCACAGATTTCACTTTAATATCCGAGCTAAACAAACTCATTAAGCCAAAACGAAAAGATACTTTTTTTGCTTCGAGTAAATTACCACTTTCTGTATCTTTTAGAACAACACCTTGCAGATTACCGGAAGCATTTGGAAAATTGGAAAGTAACGATAGATTAAAACTTTTAACGATTAATTCAGACTTCAGACTTTTGTTGGCTTCCGTAACCAGCTTTTCACCAATCTCCTCTTCAAAAAAAGCAGCAATGATAACCGAACTTAAAAACACAATACCAAAAAGCACTATTAGCCACAAAACCAACTTTTTAAACATTCTTTGAAAAAAAGGAGGCTTTGGCTTTTTTGGAGGGTCGACAATTATGTAAGGTACGTCCTGCATAGATATATTATACGGAAAAATAATTCATTGTATGCATATTCTAACGAATTTATTTCTGTGGTTATTTTTATATTTTTTAAAAAAGACTTGTGTTCTTATGGAAGGAATTATATCTTTGCAATCGCTTCAAAAAAGCTTTGGAGCAAAACAATATTTCGGGCGATTAGCTCAGTTGGTTCAGAGCACCTCGTTTACACCGAGGGGGTCGGGAGTTCGAATCTCTCATCGCCCACTAAAAAGCTTTCAGTAAAACACTGAAAGCTTTTTTTATGCCTTACATCCTTTCCTATCTTTAAATATTTTTTCTAATAAAAGTCAATTTTCTTCGTTTTGCGGACTAATTTAGACCATTCTGGTGTATGAATAAAACTTTCTTTGGAATATTTATTAAGTTTGGATTCTTCTTAAAATATTAGAAATCCATAAAACAAATGAGCAAAACTACACCCTTTTCTGATTTAATAGATCCATTAAAAATCGCTGAATTTGACAAGCTGGAGGATCGAAAACCTGCTTACGCTCTCGTTGAAAACACAGATTTAGTGATCATTCGCTTTGATGAACGAGTATCCGTTTTATACGGACGATGCCTTCATCGCGGAGCACTTTTATCCGATGGGCATGTTGATAAAAATGATAATTTAATTTGCGGTGTCCACCACTGGGATTACCGAATTGACAGTGGAGTGAGCGAATATAATAATGATGAAGTCCTTTACAAATTTAAAGTCTCGATAAACGACGGGAATGTATTCGTTGATCAAGCTGATGTTATAGCATTTGAAGAAATCCATCCGCAGCCCTTCAATAGAGATAAATATCTTGGACTTTATCAGGATACTCACCCTGAAAGTACCGAACCTTACACCCGTTATATTGAGGAATTAGCTAAAAACGGATTAAAAAATTATGGCCACCATGGTCCAAGTGCAGCGATGGGCGTAGACCGTGATACCTTACCAAAATGGGAAAACATTCAATTCCTTCCGGCCCAGTTACACTATCGGCCTTTGCTGGATGATGAAAAAGTAATTTCAAAAACGGTTATCGGTCCAAACGCTCAAAAACCGCTTACCCTGGAAATGCCGCTTTTTGTTTCAGACATGTCTTTTGGTGCTTTATCAAGGGAAGCCAAGATTGCTTTATCAATGGGTGCCGAAATGGCCGGAACGGGCATTTGTAGTGGTGAAGGAGGAATGCTCCCCGAAGAACAAGCTAATAACTCCAAATATTTTTACGAATTAGCTTCAGCAAAATTCGGCTTTAGTTTTGAAAAAGTAAAAAAAGCACAGGCGTTTCATTTCAAAGGAGGGCAGGGTGCTAAAACAGGAACCGGCGGCCACCTTCCAGGTAATAAAGTAACTGAAGAAATTGCGAATGTACGAGGACTGAAAGCAGGGCAAACTGCTATTTCTCCAGCTGCTTTTCCTGATCTGAAAACGGCTTCCGATTTTCAGGAAATTGCAAAAGAGGTTAGATTAATAACCGGAGGCATTCCTATCGGATTTAAAATCGCTGCAAGCCACATCGAAAAAGATATTGACTTTGCTCTGGAATGCGGGGTGGATTATATTATCCTTGATGGGAGAGGCGGTGGCACCGGTGCCGCACCAACCATTTTGAGAAATAATATCAATGTTCCGACAATCCCTGCTTTAGCAAGAGCGAGAAGGCATCTGGATAAAGTTGGCGCTAAAAATATTACTTTAATCATCACAGGAGGATTGCGCGTAGCTGAAGATTTTGCGAAAGCTTTGATGCTGGGAGCAGATGTAGTTGCCGTTTCCAATTCCGCCCTGCAAGCAATTGGTTGTTTGGGCATGAGAGCTTGCAATACCAACAATTGCCCGGTCGGAATAGCAACACAAAGGGACCACTTGCGAGCCAGATTGGAAATTGAAAAATCAGCAAACCAATTGAATAATTTTTTCAGAGCAACAAATGATCTGATTAAAGTTGTCGCACGGTCCTGTGGGCATGATGACATGGCAAAATTCAATTTAAATGACCTAAGTACTTTTGATTATAATATGCATCGCCTGGCCGGAATTCCATATGCCGGAGTCAATCCAATTCAATAACACGATCATGCAAATAGTTGAAATTCTGGTTTTTTCATTTTATGCCTATTTAATCGTTGGGTTTATATTTGGGCTTTGGTTTATTTTCAAAGGAGTCCAAAAAGTGGATCATGGCATGAAAGAAGTAAAATGGATTTTGCGTCTTATGATACTTCCGGGAACTATGATTTTGTGGCCTGTCATGCTCCAAAAATATTTTAAATCATAAATAAATGGTTCCATCTTTACGAAAAGCACATCGCCGAATCTGGATTATACTTGCAGTTTTATTGCCTGTTTTTTATGTGGCTG
Source organism: uncultured Saprospiraceae bacterium (assembly GCA_963793295.1). Classification (GTDB taxonomy): domain Bacteria; phylum Bacteroidota; class Bacteroidia; order Chitinophagales; family Saprospiraceae; genus JAHDHW01. The sequence goes on from CAWBZX010000016.1 coordinate 46,477, forward strand.
CAATTCTTGTGATACCAAATGAAGCGAAGCAGGAAATTTTATATCAGGATGCAGGTCCTGAGCAAATTCCACAAAAAGAAATGGAAGATTCCAATCAAAAACAACATCGATGAGTAATTATTATTCTCCCGTTTTATGGAATCGGCAAAAGAAAATCTATGACCGTGTGATGCTCGGTTTGATGGCTTTGTATCTTATTGTGTTTATAGGGTTACAAATCATATTTTATACCGAAATAACTGCTGAAACCTTAATCATTCGTGCAACCGGTACGCTTGCTTTTGTGATGCTTCATGTCATTCTCTGTATTGGCCCGATGACCCGATTGAATCCTTTATTTTTACCGCTTTTATACAATCGCCGTCATGTGGGAGTGACTATGTTTCTCATTGCTTTAATTCATGGCGTTTTCAATATTATCCAATTCCATGCGCTAGGAAATGTAGATCCTTTGGTATCTCTTTTCACATCAAATATCCATTATAATTCTTTTGGTAACTTTCCCTTTCAGGTATTTGGTTTTTTTGCTTTGATTATTCTTTTTTTAATGGCAGCCACCAGTCATGATTTTTGGTTAAAAAATCTGAACCCAAAAGTTTGGAAAACGCTGCACATGCTGGTTTACTTTGCTTATGCTTTGCTTATTTTACATGTTATGCTAGGGGTGGTTCAACTTGAAAATTCCTGGGGTTGGCTTGCTCCAACAGGTATTGGAATGTTCACCGTAATAAGTTTGCACGTTGCAGCAGCTATTGTTGAAAAAAGAAAGGAATTGCTTCCCTCTGAAACAGATTTATCTGGTTTTTATGAAGTTTGTAAAGTAGACGAAATTGAAGAATCACGAGCCAAAATAGTAATGATTAATGATGAAAATATCGCAATTTTTAAACACGAAGGCAAACTCTCTGCGGTCAATAATATTTGCCGTCATCAAAACGGACCACTCGGAGAAGGAAAAATTATTGATGGGTGTATCACTTGTCCCTGGCATGGCTATCAATATTTACCTCACAATGGACAATCGCCACCACCCTTCGATGAAAAAGTAGAAACTTATGATGTAAAAGTAGTCGATCAAAAAGTATATGTAAATCCAAAACCCTATGCAGAAGGTACCGAAAGGCCGCCTGCAGTCATTGAAAAATAAAACAAATGGGTAATCAGATAAATCATCAAAATGATTTTTATATCGGTTGGCAACCCGCTGCTCCTGATTCGTTTAGCAAAAAAGTCAACCGATTTATTTGGGTTTTAGTCGCTATGGTTTTGTTGATTCCAGCAATACTGGTTTTGAATCAGCGAGGTTTTGCAGATTCCGTTTTTGAATTTGGGAAATCAACACAAGTCGAAGGCATTTTAGTAAAAATTCCGGTTCCGATGATCAAAATCAAAGATGGTTCGGATACAAATGGCAAACAAAAGTTCCAAAGTATTTTGCTCGTTGGATTCGGAAAAACAGGAGCTGATTCCACATTAAATGCTATTGAAAAAGAGCAAGGCAGGCTTTTGGAAAATGAAATTGTAACGCTTAAAGGAACGTTGGCTTATTACGATGGCAAAAAAGTACTGGAACTAACCGAAGGTGCTGAATCATTTATAAGTTTTGGTGATTTCGGCTCCTTTAGCGAAAAAGGGGAAATGCTTTACTCCGTGACTAAAGACCTGGGTGATGTCCGACTCAAGGGTGAAATTTACGATCCAAAATGTGCTTTTGGAGCTATGAAACCCGGATTCGGAAAACCGCATCGTTCCTGTGGCGTTCGCTGTATTTCAGGGGGAGTTCCGCCAATCCTGCGTATTAAAAATGAAGCCGGTAAAACAAATTATTTAATCCTTGTCGGGACAGATGGACAAACAATCAATCAAGCGGTTTTAGATTTTGTTGCAGATCAGGTTTTGATTTGTGGTCATCTTGAAAAAAAAGATGATTGGCTGGTGCTGTACGTTAACCCAACAAAAGATATTTTGCGATTACAACCCCACTGGATGAAAGGAGAAATTCCTCTTTGTGCTGATCTATGAATTTTCAGGTTTAATCTTAATAGAAAATTAATAAGCAAAAAAGTTCCTAAATTTACATATAAGGTAACTTTACCATTCAAATAAAAAAATGGCTGTGAACAATGTAATTACCGCAATGGAGGCTTTAATTGCCCCCATCCCAAAAGTGTTACTTCAAGCTGAAATTAGTACGCTTAGCCAAAATTGCCTGCTCTTGAAAAGAGGTAAATTTGAAGTATATCTGGCTCCTGCATCACTTATTCCCAATGTACTTAAAGAGATCGGACGACTGAGAGAGTTAACTTTTCGCGCTGCTGGAGAAGGAACGGGTAAAAGATTAGATATCGACCATTATGACAAATATTATCAGAATCTTTTTATTTGGGACACTACAGAACAGCGGATTGTGGGAGGTTACCGCTTAGGAGCTGGTACAAGTATTTTTGAAGCGTATGGTGTTGATGGGTTTTATATCAATAGTCTTTTTAATATTAAAAAAGGGTTTATCAAAACCTTACAGAAATCTGTCGAATTGGGCAGATCCTATATCGTACCTGATTATCAAAAAAACCATTTTCCATTGTTTTTGCTTTGGAGAGGTATCCTAACTTTTTTAAACCAAAATCCAAATTATCGTTATTTAATTGGCCCTGTGAGTATTAGTAAAGATTACTCTGAGATTTCAAGAAGCATGATCATTGCTTTTGTAAAACGTTATTGTTTTGATCATAAAAATGCCCGTTATTTTGAAGCAAGAACGCCTTACAAACCAATTGTAAATGAAATTGAAATTGAAGATCAGATTACTCAATTTGATGGTAAATTAAAAAACCTGGAAACTTTCCTTGAAAGCATCGAACAGATAAATATCAGAGTCCCGATTCTTCTCAAACAATATTCAAGGCAAAATGCAAAATTTATCAGCTTTAATATTGATCCGAATTTTTCAAATGCTTTGGATGGCCTGATGCTTCTCGACCTCAAAAATGTTCCGAAAGAAACGCTTGCCTTGTTAAATGAGAAATAATGATTCATAATTTAAGGGCTGCATATCGCCTGATTTTTTTTGGGCTGGGTGCTACTTTTTATATTTCCCGCTATCTGGTAAAGTCTTTTTTTGTTGGATACAGTCTGGATCGTGGGTTGCGGTTGCGAAAAGAATTTACAAATATTTTGATTCCAGTTTTGGGTATTCAAATTGAAGTCATAGGCGATTTGCCACAAGGAGGCGGACTCTTGGTTTGTAATCACCGGTCCTATTTCGACCCTTTTATCATTTTAAAAGATATTTATGCGCTTCCGGTTGGAAAGGCGGAAGTAAAAAAATGGCCAATTATCGGAACCGCAGCGCAGGTTTCAGGAGCAATTTTCGTTGACCGAAATAACCCCGAAAGTAGAAAACAGACCCGCGAAATTATTGCTGAAACTATCAAAAAAGGATACTTTGTCATCAACTATCCAGAAGGTACTACCCATCTTCAAACCAAAACCATATCTTTTAAAAAAGGAATGTTTGAGGATGCTGCGAAAGAAAATATCAAAGTATTTCCCATAGCTCTGGAGTATCAAAATGAAACTATGGCCTTTGTTGGTGATGATACTTTCGTTCCTCATTTTTTTCGGGCCTTTGGTTTTCCTAAAATAAAAATTAAAATAAGCTATGGAAAAGCAATTAATTCCAAAAACCCTGGAGAAATCCTTATCAAATCAAAACAATGGATAGATACTGAGTTGTTACAACTTAGACAAACTTGACATCAGTAACCCAAAAAAATAACCACTTCATGACAAAAAGAAGATGGTATCACAAAAAAAGAATGTGGCCTCTATTCTTGATTCTCCTCTACCTCCTTTCTATCCAAATGGAATGGGCAAAGTTTCGCTATGATCCCGAAAACTTAAAGCAAAGTATTTTTGAAAAAACGAAAATTGAACCTTTGATCCAACAGAAAGAATTTGATGGTAAACCCATTCAATATTTTCAGGTTGGGCAAAATGATGATTCTCTTGTAGTTGCTTTCGTTCATGGTTCTCCGGGTTCATTAGCTGATTATAAATTCTTTTTATCAGATCCAGAATTATGCAAGGAAGCCACGCTGCTTTCAATCGATCGGTTAGGCTTTGGGTATTCTGATTTTGGTCAGGTCACAAGTAGTCTTTCCATTCAGGCAAAGGCGATCGCCGAGGTTTTGAAACCTTTTAAAAAAAATAAAATAATTCTGGTTGGACACTCCCTTGGAGGTCCTGTAATTGCAAAAACAGCGATGGATTATCCTGAATTAATTGATGGCGTTTTGTTAATCGCTCCTTCCATTTCTCCTGCGCTTGAGCCGTCAAGCGATTGGCGAAAAACACTTAATTGGAAAATTTTCCAATGGATTGCACCGACTGCTCTTACCGTTTGCAATCAGGAAATCATTCCGCTTCGAAAAGAATTGGAGCTTATGGTAAAAGATTGGAAAAACATTATTGTTCCGGTTACAATCATTCAGGGGGAAGACGACAAATTGGTGCCGAAAGGAAATGCTGACTTTGCAAAAAAGATGTTAGTGAATAGTTCTTCAGTCAAAATGAAAATGATAAGAAATGGCAATCATTTTATCCTTTGGTCAGAACCGCAGTTGATAAAACAAGCGATTTTAGATTTACTCAAAAAAGCTGAATAAGCTGATAAATTGCCAACAGCAGAAAAAGCAAACCTACCGTTTTATTGGTATAGTAAGAAACTTTTTGAATTTTGGTGACCACAAAGCTCCCCAATCTGGAATATAATAGAAATATGACTAAAGCCCCCAAAGCTGATCCAATTGAAAAAACCCAAATCTGACTTGCCGAGGAAAATGTAAAGTCATAATTTTTTAACCAAATAGCTAGGAATATCCAAAATGGGATAATCAACATATTCATTGATGCCAATAAAATTCCTTTAATAAAATCAGAACTTTTATATTCTCCTTTGCTACTCAAATTCGTCTTGGTTTCTCTGAAAAGGTGATAAAAGGCCAAAGCAAAAAATACAGTCATCGCAATCAGGTTGATATACAAATTGACGCCAAGATTTTGAATAAAAAAATCCATACTTGTCAAAGCAACAAAAGTGTATGAAAATTCAATCACCGTTGCCCCCAGCGACATCATTATCCCTGATCGATAGCCGTCATGAATCGTTTTTTCAGCCACTTTTAAAGTAATCATACCAATGGGCATCGATCCAAAAGCGCTTAAAACAAAAGCAATAAAAAAGTAAGCAGTTAGATTCATTTAAAAACTTATAAAGCTTTTGCGGAGCGCATGTATTTATAATAATTGATAACACTATCAAAAGCTTCCTTCAAATTCATTGATTCAATTCCTTTCTTCCGTTGCACTTTACTGATCTCATAAATAATTTTCCAATGATCATAAAGATCTTTGTAGCCTTGAAACCTTGAATAATCCGGATCATAAATGTGTGCAGGTTCACTTGCGACACCATTAAATTCCAATATTTTAAACTCTTTTCCTTCTTTCAACAATTCTATTGATTCACATTTCAAATCAAAACGGCCATAGTGAATGCCTTCCATTTTAGATCCGATATTATCGAAAACCACTTTCAAATTTTCATCAATAAGGTGATTGCCATTCAAAAAAGTGGTGCCTCGGTTGTGGTTCCCAATGGGTTCCAGTTCAATGATTATTCCATTTTGAGGTATCGTTTTTAAAAATTCAGCTTGGCTGTCTTTAAATCGAGGTAATTGAAGCCGCGCTCTTGGATAACCCTGCATTAGCTCTTCGATTGTCGAAATACCATCGCCTTGAACAGCCAATGTTTTTTTTAAGCAAACGGAAGTGACCTTTCCGCTGCTGGCATTTGGCATTCGATGATACATCACACCGATTTCCTCCTGCAGGTCAATGAATTCCTGAACGATAAAATCTACTTTAATTTGTTGAAGGTAATTTAGCAATGCTCTTTCGTTTTCAATTTTTTCAACTAAAAAACCTCTTTCTCCAATATCTGGTTTGGTAATTATCGGGAAGATTATCTCATTTGACATCATCTGCTCCAAAATCCAAATGCTGTTTCCATTTTCTCGCTTCACAAAAATGGTTTTTGGGATCGAGGATTTTGGCAATCGATTAAGGATATTAATTTTTGACTCTCCTAAAACTCCTCCGGTTTCAATTACCGGATTTACGGCGCTAAAAAAAAAAAGCGCTCTCGATCGAATGGCAAAAAACAACCAAAACCCAAGAATCGGGATATTGGTGATGTAGCCCGGCCAATACTCCCAACTCATTAGTTTTACAATAAATGTCGATTCCCTAAATCGTTTCCATCTTTTCTTCAAGACATTTTATTTTAAAATATTCAAATTAGAAATCAAGCCATCAAAGATAATGATAATTTCCTCCTATCATTTGTCCTGAGTTGGACTATATTTATAAAAAAGTTATCTTGGATTATGTTCAAAAACCCCTTCATTTTACTTACTTTTTTTCTGTCTTATTGTCACCTATTTGCACAGGAAGCTCAATCAAAATATTTATCCCTGGGAATTGAAATACAGCAATATCCTACTGGGTTTTTATTTGGTGCTCGCGGAGAATACGGATTTAAATCCCATCAAAGCCTTGATTTTAGAGTCGGATACAACTTAGTTGATCATCGGGATCTGGGCAAACATGCCAATGAGGAAGGTGGAGGCATAGGCTTTACATTGGGTTACCGCTATTATTTCCAGCCTCAAAGCACTAGATTTTTTCTCGGAGCAAGGACAGATCTTTGGTTTAATAAAATCGATTGGCAGGATAGTCCTTCGATTTCAGGTACTACAAATATCGTTGTTTTGCAACCTACTGCAATTGCAGGTTATTTATTTTTGATTAATGAAAAATGGTCAATCACTCCTACGCTGGCTTTTGGCTGGGAGATCAATATTGTAGAAAATGGGGAACCTGTTGGGCAAGGATCAATTTTGCTTTGGGGGCTCAATTTTAATTATCGGATAAAAAAATGATTGGTCAATCCAATTTTGGAATTGCTTTTAAATTTATTTTATCCACTAAAACTTTTCCAGTCATAAGGTCCGAAAAATACATTTCAAATGATGAATTCGATTTATTGATTGAAGTAATACTTGTTGTTCGAACCTTATTAGAGCGATTCATCACAAGGTCATTTTCCGGATCACCATCGCCGGCTGTTAGATGGAAATCTAAAATAGCGGATTGACTAAAATCGGTCCGATCTTTTCGCCACTCTTCAAACCAAATTTTTCGTTTCATTTTGGCCTCTTTGGTATAAAGTGTAGCAGACGCCCACAAATACGGCTGGCTAACATCGAGTTCCTCTATAATTTTGTATTGATCATCCCATCGAAAATCAAATAACTTCCCATCGTCATAAATCAGCATCGTAAAAGGCTCTATCCCTTCAAAATTATAGGAAGTAAAAAATTGTCCGGCATTGGAAAAATCAAAAAAATCAAGCGCCATAATTCCTCTACTTTTCCGATACGGGGGGCGGTGTTTGTGTTTTGCAAAAGCACCATTAAGAATGGACACCAATTGATTGGAGTCAGCTGCAGAAATCCAGGTTCCTCCTGCACCAGAGTCTTTTGGGAACAGCAATTGCTTACCGCTTTTATCAACTTTGACAAGCTGGTGAGCAGAACGATGAGGGGACTCATCCCGATTTTGGGTCAGGATGAATTCATTGTTATTTTTTGGTATATAAGTTACAGTACACATGCTTTTATAAAACGTAAATTGGCACGATTAGATCACGAAAAAATAATAATTTAACCAGATAGGCCTTCACGAACGGTTTCCACTTCTTCGATGGTTTTCGGAATTGGATTGCCTAAAACCTGGTATCCATCTTTTGTAATAGCCACATCGTCTTCAATCCGGATACCTGAAAAATCCTTGTATGTTTCGATCTTTTCATAATTTAAAAATTCAGTAAATTTATTTTCAGAACGCCATCGATCAATCAATTCCGGGATAAAATAAATTCCCGGTTCAACAGTCAAAACATTTCCCTTTTCTAACTCTTTTCCTAATCGCAAAAATCGTAAACCAAATTGGTTGCTTTTTTTAATTTTATCATCATATCCGACATTTTCTTCACCAAGATCTTCCATGTCATGGACATCCAGTCCAATCATATGGCCAAGTCCATGAGGAAAAAATAATGCATGAGCACCTGCCGCGACAGCCTCTTTTGTATCTCCTTTCATGATACCCAAATCTTTCAATCCTTCAGCTATAATAGCAGCTGCCTGAAGGTGTACATCCCGATAAGCAATCCCCGGCTTTAAAGCCTGGATAGATTCCATTTCCGCTTTGAGGACGATATTGTAAATTTCTTTTTGTTGGGTTGTAAATTTTTTATCCACTGGAAATGTTCTTGTGATATCTCCTGCATAGCACATGCTTGTCTCGGCACCAAAATCTCCCAAAACCAATTGACCGCTTTTCAATTCATTGTGATGATGATGATTATGTAAAGTCTGTCCATTTACGGTTAAAATAACCGGATAAGATAGCATCCCGCCGCCGCCAACAGCAACGCCTTGGACCATACCTGCAAGGTCTGCTTCCCGCATGCCCTTTTTGGCCATATACATGGCAGTCATGTGCATTTTTAAAGTAGTGTTCACAGCCTTTTCCATTTCGTTTAGCTCTTCCTTTGACTTAATTGACCTTTGCTGAACAATGGCCTTGACGAGTATTCGGGAATAATGTTCGGGAATATTATCAAGTGATATATCTAGTAAAGAACGAAGCTTCATTTGATTTTCCGGACGATATGGCGGTAGGTAATGAACGTTTCGATGTTGACCTCTTACTTTGTTAATGTAGCTAAACATTTTATTGTGAGGCTTTGTATTCAATACGCCAACCTGGTTCGCCTGATCTGCGATGGAAGTCTGAGGTCCTGTCCAGATGATATCATCTAATGTAAGCTCATCGCCAAAAATTATTTCTTCATTTTCATCAATATCTATAATTGCTGCGAGGCTTGGTTGGTTTAACCCAAAAAAATAAAGGAAGCTGCTATCTTGCCGAAAAGGATAAATATTATCTTTATAATTCATGCTGCTTTCTTCATTTCCCAGAAGGAGAATTAATCCTGAACCTACCTGCTCTTTTAACTTTTGGCGTCTTTTGGTGTATGTGTTGGCTGAAAACATATTTTGTTTTTGCTTTAAATTAATAGAATTTTTTGAAACGAGAAACCTAAAAACGATTTGGGTCCAAAAGTGTCAGATCAAGAGAAGTTGATTTTTTTTGTATGATTTCAGAAACCAGCTTTCCGGAAGCCGGTCCAAGGCTCAATCCCATCATCGCATGTCCGGTGGCGATGACCAGGTTCCTATATTTTTTTGAACGTCCCATATAAGGCAAACCATCTGGAGGGCAAGGCCGGAAGCCGTGCCAAATAGTATTTTCCGAAGGTATTTCAGGCTGTATATTTGGGTAATATTTGGGGGCTGCTTCAAGGATCCCAGCCATTCTTGACAGATTGATTTTAGGAGAAAGGTTGCTGATTTCAAGTGTTCCACCAATTCGAAGGTCATTACCCATAGGCGTCATGGCTACTTTTGCTTCAGCTAAAAGGCTTGGAATAGTTATATTTTCATCCGCATTTTTTAAAGTGATTGAATAACCTTTACCATCCTGAATCAGCATTTTGATTCCTAAAAATTTTAAAATCTTTGAAGTCCATGCTCCTCCTGCAATGACCAGATTTTCAACCGGTATTTGCGCTTCTCCAGCTGTCAATACCTTTTCAATATTACCATTTTGATATTTGAATCCGACAACTACCGTTTTATCCTGAAATTTAACGCCTTGCTTTTTTAAATATTCAATCAATCCTTTCATCAATCGATTGGGAGAAAGATGCGCATCTCCCGTATAATAGATTCCCCCTAAAACATGTGTTAAAGTACCGGTCTCCAATTTGCCAACCTCTTCACTATTCAAAATATTAGCTTCAACACCGACTTCATTGGCCAGTTCAGCCATTTCTTTTTCCTCTTTTTCTGCTTTAGCCGTTTTATAAAGCATCAAAAGACCAACTTCTTTATACAAAAAATCCAACTCCCGATTTTTAGCTAAATCCTGATACAATTGTTTACTTAGTAAATGGTAATCCCGCAAAACCGGGATCGCTCGCTCGACTTTTTCTTTCGTGCAGGACTGATAAAATTTCCACAACCACTGCAGCAGTTCTGCATTTAAACGAGGTTTAATATAAAAAGGGCTTTTGGCATTGAACATCCAACGCAAGCCTTTGGCAATGACTCCAGGAGTGGCCATCGGCGCAAAATGGCTCGGAACGATCATCCCGGCATTACCGAAAGAACAACCATCTGTGAGATCGGACTGATCAATTACCTCAACTTCGATACCTGCTTCAGAAAGATAATAAGCGGAGCACAAACCTATGATTCCTCCGCCAATAATGGTTGTTTTCATATTTTAATCAATTCAATCAACTGGCAAAAATACTTCTCCGTTTGAATTGGCATAACCAAAATAACCGTTTTGATGAACTACAAAAAATAATCCGCCATAGTTGAGTTTAATTGCCGTAAACTCTGCATCTAAAATTCGTATTCCCGTATAACGATTTACCACTCCTTTCAAATCTCCTTTGATCAAATACATGTATTCAATAGAATTTTTTGATTCTTCAAAGCCATCATATTCAACAGGAGTTATCACTTTTCCGTTTTCGCCAAGCATGCCCTTTTTGCCGTTTTTTTCAACTACAACATAGAATACAGGGATATTTGAATCCGATAAGTATCGCCCTTTTGCCACTTTAATTTCTAACACTTCATCGTAACTTTCGATTGTATCAATGTATGTTTTATACCCTTGTTGGTTCCTTACTTCGTAACCAAAACTTACCTCAAATTTTTGATTACCTAACTTTGTAATTTTCTCATTAGGCTCAACAGATGGCGTTTCCATAACATCTTGATCCATAAATTGAGGCATATCTTCTTCTAAATAAGGGTCATCAATTGTTTTCCCTTCGTTGTCAATATAAGAGGTCTCATCGCCTTTTTTTAATTCGAAAATTATTTCATCCCAAGTATCATAAACCAAAATTTCGTCATATTCAATCATTGTAAGAAATCCTTTTTCTAGATTGAACACACCATATTTTTCATTTTTTTTAACATAAGTCGCAGGGCTTTCTCTTCCCTCAAAACGCTCAATTTCTTCATATTCAGGTTTTAAAATAAAATCTCCCGAAGAGCGATTCACTAATCCCCAAGTGTTCCCCTTTCTTACTTTCTGATAAGATCTTGCCAGATAACCGACTGTAGCAATTTCTTCATATTTCGGTTTCAAGACTATTTTGCCATTTCCATCAATAAATCCAAATTTGCCTTTCTTTTTTAAAATCGCAGTAGTTTCTACCCGATCGATACCGTAAAAGAAACCAATGCTATCATATTTTGGCTTAACAACAACTTCTTTTTCGTAAGTAATAATCCCCCATTTTTCCGCTGTCCCAAAGGGATAAATACTAAAGGTTTTCTGCTGTTGAGCTATTAGGTTTATACTATAAAAGCTAAAAAAAACAATAATTAATTTGTTCATTTTTATCTGTTTGGAATTTAAAAATTAGTTCGCAAAGCTAAAACAACCTACTAAAAAGTAATCTTTATTTGACTTGAAATCCATAAGCATAGGGATCGTCATCGTCAATAAAAATCGTATTATAACCCGTTATTTTTGCCCAGCCTTCAATACTTGGAATAATTGCGGAATAATCACCGCATTTTGTCAAAGCCTCTACCCTGCCCACGAATTGACTGCCGATGATACTTTCGTGAATAAATACATCACCTTCTTTCAATTTTCCTTTGGCAACCCACTGTGCCATGCGTGCTGAAGTACCTGTTCCACAAGGTGAGCGGTCGATTGCTTTATCACCATAGAATACCGCATTGCGCGCATGGGCATTTGGAGAAATAGTTTTTCCGGACCAAAGCAGATGGCTCAAGCCATTGATGTTTTCATCTTCAGGATGTACAAATTGGTATTTTTCGTTGAGTCTTTGGCGAATAACCGGGCTCCAGCGAATAAGATCCCCTGCTGTATAATTTTCAAGCCCTGAAAAATTAGCTTGTGGATCAACAATCGCGTAAAAATTTCCGCCATAAGCTACATCAACTTTCAAGGTACCCAATTCGGGGCATTCCACTTCCAGACTTTCGCTGTGCAGAAAAGAAGGAATATTAGTCAGTTTTACAGAATTTACTTTTTGACCTTCTTGATGGTATTCAATTTTAACGAGACCCGCCGGTGTTTCGAGACAGAGCTTTCCGAGATTTTTAGGTTGTATCAGCCCTTCTTCAATAGCAATCGTTACCGTTCCGATCGTTCCGTGTCCACACATTGGCAAACACCCACTTGTTTCAATGAAAAGTAATGCAATATCATTTTCAGGATCGTGCGGTGGATACAAAATACTTCCTGACATCATATCGTGACCCCGTGGTTCAAACATCAAACCTTTTCGAATCCAGTCGTACTCTTTTAAAAAGTGCAATCGTTTTTCCATCATATTTTCACCAATCAAAAGAGGTCCTCCACCGGCAACGAGTCGTACAGGATTTCCGCAGGTATGGGCATCTATGCAAAAAAAGGTTTTCCTCATAAATTCAATAAATTAAAGCTCCCGGGCAATCTCTTTTCTGATAACAACTTTTTAGATCGAAATTCGTATAAACCCTATACTTACAAAGTGTAAAGATGTGACGAAGCTAAGCGATATACTCCTAAAAAATAGGCTAATAATGATACTTTTTTACTGCGATTAAAATTTAGTTTTTTAAACTTTCTTTAACAACCAAAGTCAAATTGACCATCTTTCCAAATTGAATATATTTTTTCTTTTTAAAAAAACCTGATTGTCAGGCAACCTTTCTAACGTCATTTGCACCAATGAGTAGAGACAAACAAATCGGAAACTTGGGAATATCGGATGAAAAGCTGGTCAGCGGTTGTCTAAAGGGTGAAAGTAGCTCTCAAAAGGCTTTGTACGAAAAGTACAAAGTGCAACTATTTAGAGTCTGTTTGCGATACGCTAAAGACCGATCTGAAGCTGAAGATATGCTCCAGGACGGGTTTATAAAAATCTTTACCGATTTGCACCAGTTTAGTTTTCAAGGGCCATTAGGAGCATGGATGCGGCGGGTGGTTGTCAATATCGCTTTGCAACATATTCGAAAAAACAAACGGATGATATTGAATGAGGATATTGAAAACATTGCCGATGAATACCAAACCGATGACAATGTATTTTCGAAAATGAATGTAAAAGCTTTGACAAAATTAATTCAAAAGTTGCCTGATGGTTATCGCGTTGTTTTTAACATGTATGTCATTGAAGGTTATTCGCACAAAGAAATCGCAGCGCAACTAAATATTCAGGTAAATACCTCCAAATCTCAACTTTCGAAGGCAAAAGCTACCTTAAGAAAAATGTTGGAGAAAATTATGGTTAACTAATACGTGCAGTATGGAAGAAAATTTACATAAAGACAATTTGGAGGAGTTTTTTAAAAATTCCTTTAAGGATGAAAATATCGACTCCTCCGATGATCAATGGGATGTCCCTTCTGATGCGGTTTGGAGTGGTATCAATGAAAAGATCAATCCTCCTGCTAAGTCCACCCCTTCTGCTTTCAACTTCAAAGGATTGTTGGCTATTGCTGCCAGTATTTTGATAGTTGGGCTTGTTTATTATAATTATACGTTACAAAATCAAATTAGCGACTTATCAGAAGTTATTGAAAATCAAAAAAAAACGATCGATAAACTTGAAAAAATGGTATTGGAGAAGGGGGAAATGGAGGAAGGAAATAATGGAGAAAGGAGTGTAGGAGGAAGCAACTTAGTAGAAAATGGTAAAAAGGAAGAAGGAGGAAGGAATACTAAATTTTCTAATCCACTTATTGATAATTCGAATTCCAAGAATAATTACGATTCACCTCAGGTAAGTAATTCGGAAGTCAATTCAAATGAAAATAATTTTCAAAAGAATGTTGCTACTGACAAAGTTGAGGGAACGAAGAATCCATTGAATAATTTACAACCAAGCGACTCAACGGTTGAAAAATCAAAAACAAAAAAGGATATCGCTGCTGAAAATTCAATCCTTGGAGGATCATCAATTATCATTGCAAATGATGCCTCAGGGATAAAAAATACTCAATCAAAATCATCAACTTCAGAAAAATCAGATCAAAAATTAACTGATCAAAACGGGTCTACTCATTCAGAAAATAACATTGCTTTATTAATGCCTTTGCCTTACAAACCGATATTCCTGCAAGCTAATAATGTTTTTGATGAATTGACTATGGAGTTACTTCCTGTTTCTGATGATGACTTTAATTCTCCTGAATTGCCAAAATTTAAACCAGGATTCTACATAGGTGCTCATATCGCGCCGACTTATAGCTATCGAAATATCAAATCAGTTGATGGTCCGGTGCTTCGCCGATTGCTGAATGAAAAAGAGCAGGCAGTTTATACAGTTGCTTTAGGCTTGAAAGCAGGATATCAATTTTCTAAAAACTGGTCTGTTGAAACAGGTTTAAATTATTACAAAAATACGATCCGGTCCATGCATCTGGCACAGGTTCAATACCAAAATCAGATTGAGCAATTGAACAGCGATGGTGATTATGACAGTAATTATCACCTCAATTTATCTACTTCGTACGGTGAAATAGAAACAGATATAGCACTCACGCGCAGCTCCGATGTGCCAATTGATCAAAATACTTACATCAATTTGGGTTTCAAGACCAAGCAAGAATTAAAATATTTAGGCGTTCCGCTTGCGCTGCGATACCGAACAGCGGGCAACAAATTTCATTTCAGTGCAAAAGCAGGAATTTCAGGTAATTTCATTTTACAAAAAGAGGTAACGATTGTCGCTGCCCAGTCAAATCGAATGGGTGTTCGTCATCGCCGTACCCTAGTTGACCGAAAATTCAACGGCTTAAAAAATACTACATTTGATTTCTTGTTTGGGATTGGAGCTGATTACGATATTTCGAAAAATATGAGTATTTATTTTGAACCTATGGTTACTCATAGCATCAATCCGGTTTATAATTTAAATGGAAAAATAAAAACGTATCCGATTGTAGCGTCATTAAATTTAGGCCTTTCTTATCGTTTTTAATTATCAATCAACTAGTCAAAAAAAATCCTTTGCCGAACTGGCAAAGGATTTTTTTTATTTTTTTTCAATCATCAGGCAACCTTTTTAAAATTACTGCACCATATGGATGTAAGTATTTTTAAAGAGAAAAAAGATTCTCTAATTTTCAAATAAGATTGTACCTGCAGGCAACCTATTTTAAAATTACTCCCGAAAATTATCGGAAAAAAATTGAAATACAAAATCCCCGATACTCCCTATGACTGTATTTCAACTAATCAAAAAATCATTTAATAACTAACCCACTATTGGGAAAAAATTTAAAGAAATGAAAAAATTAATTTTTGTATTTGTATCTGTATTAACCATCAGCCTCCTGACATCTTGCAATAAAGAAGAAACAGTAACTGAAGATTCACTGATTGAAGAAATTGCAAGCTCATCTAGCAAAGTTAATGTTGAACCTGACGCACTTCCCGCGCAGACCCAGCAAATAATCGAAGAAGAATATTTCGAAACTTATGTGGAAACTGTTTCTCGGGTTGACAACAAAGGATACGAAATAACGATGGGTAATGAGGATGTAATGTACTGCGATATACGAGGTGATGAACTCAGAGGACGTGACCGTTTGCATGGCCCGCACCGCCCAGGACCTTGTGGTCGTGGAGAACCTGTAAGTGTTGAAGATTTACCGGATGCGATCGTTGATTACATAACAGAGAACTATCCTGGTGAAGATATTCTTCGTGCAAAGTTGAAAGGTGACAAGTATTTGGTAAAAATCACTGGGCACATGATCCTGGTTTTTGAAGGAGATGGCACTTTCCTTCTTGAAGCTCCGATATTCCGATTCTGCAATCACTTTGTAGACCGAATTAATATTGACAATTTGCACGACGTAATTGTTGATTATATCACGGAGAATTACCCTAATGCTGAGATTAAAATAGCATGGAGGGTACGAGGTAAAATCGTAGTAGGTATCATCACTCCTGACGGTCGTAAAATCGTCGTATTTGATCTTGATGGCAATTTCCTCTTTGATAGAGGATAATTTATAGATTGATTTTTATGGTCAAGCCGGTTTGAGGATTTCTCAGACCGGCTTTTTTATATTTAGGTTTTTTGGTAAATAAACTAACATTGAAGCAAAAATTCATTTTGTTTATAATTTTCAATAATTATTGAAACATAATTAATTAATTCAATAAATAAATTTTTAATTTAAACAATTGATTATCAGTTATTTAATTTAAGTTGTTCAAAAAAATTAAAAAAAAGTTCTACAAAAATTTGTTATTTTGTTTAATTATGTATTATATTTGTTAAACAAAACAGAAACATTTTTACCTTACTTCTAAACCTTAAGATCATGACAGCAATAGATTTCAATGAAAAGTTCAACAATCTGACTTCCCAATTACAAGCTTTTGCTTACAAGTTGACCAACAACATGGATGATGCACGTGATTTTTATCAGGAAACTGCTTTCCGCGCTTACAAAAATGTTGATAAATTTCAACTTAACACAAACTTCAAAGCCTGGACGATGACAATTATGAAAAATATTTTCATTAATGATTATCGCAAAAAAATGAAAGCGACTACAATTTTTGATGGAACTGAAAATGACTACTACATCAATTCCGGAAAAAATGTTGTGAAAAACGAAGCAGGGACAAATATTATGATGGAACAACTGACAAAAATGATAGAAGACTTAGATGAAGACCTTCGTGTTGCTTTTCTAATGAACTACCAAGGTTATAAATATCAGGAAATTGCAGACGAGTTTAACATTCCTCTGGGAACTGTAAAAAGCAGAATCTTTTTTGCTCGTAAAGAATTGAAAGAAAAAATTGAAAAGCGCTATCACTCTAAAAACATACGCGTGGCTTAATAGTTTGTAAAAAAGTCCTCTTTCAAAATTTTATCTAATGTCGAAATTAGAAAATCCGCATTATCAAAATTAAAGCACATGGGTGGTTTAATTTTGATAACATTGTGAAAAGGGCCGTCAGTACTCATTAAAATTCCGTGTTCGCGCATTCGATTAGTTAGATGCTTTGCCTGATTACCGGCTGGCTCCAAAGTCGTCTTGTTTTTAACAAGTTCTAATCCTAAAAACAGACCATGGCCCCGTACATCACCGATTAATTCGTATTCCTGTTGGAGTGTCCTCAAACCATTCAAAAGGTAATTTCCAACTTTCAAAGCATGCCCTTGCAGGTTCTCATCATTAACAATTCGAAGGACTTCTCGGCCAATGGCACAGGAAACCGGATTGCCACCAAAGGTGTTGAAGTATTCCATTCCATTCGTAAAAGCATCAGCGACTTTAGTTGTTGTAACTACTGCTGCCAAAGGATGACCATTACCAATTGGTTTGCCTAAAGTCACAATATCCGGCACTACATTTTGCAATTCAAAGCCCCAAAATTTTTCTCCAAGACGTCCAAATCCAACTTGCACTTCATCAGCTATACATAATCCACCAGCTTCTCTAACAAAGCCATAAACTTCCCTTAAATAGCCTTCTGGCAAAACAATCTGTCCACCACAGCTCAAAACACTTTCACAAATAAACCCAGCAATATTCCGACCCTCAGCTTTTACTCTTTCGATAACTTTTTGGACATGACTTGCATATTTTTCTGAAGCATTTGGATCATCGCTTCGATACAGGCCACGATAGGTATCAGGGATCGGAATAATATTCGTGTGTGGTGGCGCTCCCTTTCCTCCTTTGCCATCAAACTTGTAGGAGCTGATATCAATACAACCTCCGGTGTTTCCGTGATAACCAACCTCGACAGCGATCATATCTTTTTGTTGCGTGTACGTTCGAGCCATGCGGAGTGCCAGTTCATTTGCTTCACTACCCGAATTCACAAAAAAGCAAACACTTAATTCATCCGGAAAAGTTGCCAACAATTCCTCCGCAAATCGAACGATATTTTTGTGCAGATAACGGGTATTTGTATTTAGAACAGCGATTTGCTTTTGAGCAGCTTTAACAACACGTGGATGCTGATGCCCAACGTGTGCAACATTGTTGACGGTATCAAGATATCGGCGCCCCGTCGCATCATAAAGATACTGTTTGAAGCCACGAACCATGTGCAATGGTTTTTCGTAAGAAATGCTCAGGTTACTTCCTAAATATGCGCTTCTTTTTTGAAAAATTTCCGCATTCGTCAACTCCTTTTTTGAAAAAGTATTTTTCAAGCCAAGCAATTTTTCAGGATCCGGACAAATGCTTTTCCAGATTTCAGCTTGCTCTGGAAATGCGACTCCCCGAAAATCTCCTTCGCAATCCAGCATATCGAACATCACCTGAAAGTGCAAATGCGGTGGCCAGTTGCCATTGACGGAAATATCACCAAAAGTGGCGATTTGTTGTCCTTTTTTTATAACCATCCCGGCCTCCAAACCATCCAGCGATTCTAGGCTCAAATGGCCGAAAAGGGTATAAAAAGTAAGCTCGGTATTTACAGCATGCTCCAAAATAATCGTTGGTCCATAATTGCAATCTCCTTCGTTATTTTGAAAGCTATGAACTTTCCCTTCCAAAGGTGCAAAGATTGGCGTCCCAGCAGCCATCCAAATGTCTATTCCTAAATGTACGGTCCGCCAATGTGGTCCGTTATTCCCTTCAACCTGAAAAGCATCTGTTGTATAAAATGATCGAACTTCTCCATATCCGCCAACACCAATTTTGGCATCAGCTTCATTGAGCATAGCATTTATTTTTTTGTTGAATTTCGGAGCTGTATCAAATTCACTGTTATTACCAAGTTCAAGACTATCGACCGCTAAATCCATAGAAAGTACATGCGCTCCATTTATGTCTGAAGCTATAATATTTGCAAAATCTTCTTTTCGTGCTTTAAGCCAGTTTTGAAAAAGAGTATTTTCCGGGCAGGGTTGCAATCCACAAGCATCGCGAAAAGTATAATGTACCAAAGCAGGAGAAATGGTTCTCAGTTTTTTCAACAACTCCCAGGCTTGTCTTTCGCTGATCAGCAGGTATTCATTATCTGGATTTTCCTTTTTATTAATCGCCGAATTAGTAACAGAAATCAACAATCTGGCGGCAATCATTGGAAACAAAACTTCCAATTCTTTTTCCAATAATGGAAATTTTGCATGATAGCCTTTTACAATTAAAGCTGCCGCTGAAAGCGGATCGGGTTTGTGCATCACTCCGTAAGCTATTGCTATCGCCAGTTCGTTAATTGTATTTGTATAGACAACATCTCCAAAGTCTATAACGCCGACAACTTTTGGATTTTCAATATTCTGACTCACCAAAATGTTGTAATCATTTGCGTCATTGTAACAAATGCTTTTTCGAAGCTTTGATAAATGCGGGAGCGCCACATTTTCAAATAATTTCAAAAAATATTCTGCTAAATTTCGTTGTTCTTCATCTTCAATAAAATGTAACTTTGCTGCAACCCAAGATGCGTTTGAAATATCCCATTTGTGAAACCGGTGAGCTGCCGGATGATCAAAATCACTCAAAGCATCACTCAAAGTCCCGCAAACCTGCCCCAGGCTTTTCAGCAAATCTTCAGAGTGAGGATTGACATAAAACCACAGTCTTCCGGGCAGCCAGGTCAACAATCGCAGGAAGCGGTCTTTCCCTTCTCTATCTTTTATAATCGTAACACTCTCTCCTTTTTTATTTAAAACCACACTTGGTAATTCCAGTGAAGTACTTTTCTTTTCCAGATACATCAGGATCTCGTTCTGCATATCAAGATTTACTTGTTCTTCACCAAGACGAGCAATTTTAAGTATAAATTCAGCTCCATTCTCTGCTTTCAGATAATAGTTAAGATCGAGTTCGCCAACTAGTTTTTTGGCATGTACGTCGATACCGAAAAAGCCATTCACAAATCCCTGAACTGTCGCTAAATCCATTTATATCTTGTTTTAAATTGCTCTTTCAAAAGCGAGGCTGGCGGCAGCTAAGTCTTCCAACGCATGGCCAACGGATTTGAAAAAAGTAATTTCGTTTTCATTGCTTCTAAAAGAATTTTTTGAGGAACTACACATTTCAAATAAATCGGCTTTAAGGTCTTCTTTTTGTAAAATACCTTTTTGTAAAGGAATAAAAAGATCTCCACTTTCTTTGGGAGCACCTTGCATCGTATCGACAAATACAGCAGCTTTTAAAACCGCCTCATCATCTGCTTCCCGCATGTGCTTTTGATATGAACCAACCAAGTCAAGATGTTGTCCGGGCCGGAGCCATGCTCCTTTTATCAATGGTTTTTCACTCAAAGTAGCGCAGGAAATAATATCAGCCTGATGAATTACTGATTCAATATTCTGCACTGCTTCACATTCTAAATTCAGAGATTTTAACCGTTTGACAAGTAATGTAGCTTTTTCAAAATTTCTTCCCCAGAGATATACTTTTTCAATCGGACGGACGGTTGCATGCGCTTTGATTAGTTGAGGGGCTAGCGCTCCTGTTCCAGCCATGAGCAAAGTTTTACTATCCTTTCTTGAAAGATATTTGGAAGCAAGGGCAGAAGCAGCTGCGGTTCGCAAATTGGTCAAAGCTTTGGCATCACAACGCATCAGCGGAACGCCTGTTTTGATATCAAAAAGCAAATACATCCCTTGAATAGTTGGAAGATCGCGGTTTGCATTTTCTGGAAAGACTGTAACAATTTTTACCCCTAAGTATTTCTGATTGTCCCAGGCAGGCATCAATAGCAAGGTGGAATCAAGGAGCGATGATGGATTAACAAAATTGTGATGATGACGCATTGGAACTGAGTATTCAGCACGAAATGCATCTTCCAAAGTTTGGATTAAACTTTCAAAATCCAGCAGATTTTCGATTTCTTTTTCAGAGAACTCTTTCATTTTGTAAAAACGCCATCAACTGTCCGCCAAATTCCTAATGGATTTCCATCTTTCAATTCATCCGGAAGCAACTCTTTTGGCCAGTCCTGAAAAGCAAGTGGACGTGCAAATCGTTTGATCGCCGCTGTACCAACAGACGTAAACCGAGCATCGGTAGTTGCAGGAAACGGACCTCCGTGTTGCATGGCCGGACAAACTTCAACACCAGTCGGAACACCATTAAACAGGATCCTTCCAACCCGATCTTGCAATCTACTAATCAATGATTTATAAAGATCCATTTCGCTGGCTTCAGCCATCACCGTTGCGGTGAGTTGTCCGCGAAGGTTTTTAATAACAGCTTTCAAAACCTCATCTGTTTCACATTTTATCACTAAAGCAAATGGCCCAAAAACCTCTTCACTCATCGCTGGATTTTCTAAAAAAGCAGTTCCACTGACTGAAGCCACCGTTGGACGACCTTCGTTATCTTTATTAGAAATGTTGGACTCCCCTTCCAATTGCACTGAAGAATGGCTTAGAATGATGCTTTTGTTACGTTCATAATTTTTGCAAATGCCCTCATTGAGCATAATTGAAGGCGCGATATCATGAACCGCATTCGAAAGTTCTTTTATAAAAAAATCAAGATCAATTCCTGCTTTTCCAATCAAAAGTCCAGGATTTGTACAAAATTGACCAGAGCCTAAAGTCACTGAACCCGCGTATTGTTTCGCAATTTCCTGCCCCCTATTTCTTAAAGCTTCATCACATAAAAGAACTGGATTTACACTACCCATTTCAGCAAAAACAGGAATTGGTTCTTGTCGTTGAGCCGCAGTGTCAAACAACGCTTTACCCGCTTTGTAAGATCCGGTAAAAGCTATTGCTTTAGTCAAAGGATGTTTGGCTAATCGCTGTCCCAAATCAGGGCCAGTACCGTTGAGTGATGAAAACACACCATTTGGCATTCCCGTTTTCTTAGCGGCCTGTTGAATAGCAAATGCTACAAATGTGTTTGTCCCCAGATGTGATTCATGGGCTTTGACAACAACCGGATTGCCCGCAGCAAACGCAGAAGCTGTATCACCTCCCGCTGTTGAAAATGCTAATGGAAAATTACTTGCCGTAAACACCACGACCGGTCCGATAGGAACCAACATTCTGCGGATATCAGGTTTAGGAATAGGTTGCCGTCCTGGTTGCGCCAAATCAATAGTGGCATCAACCCAGGAACCTTCGGCTGCTACTTTCGCAAAAAGACGTAATTGATTAATTGTTCTTCCCCGTTCGCCGATCAATCGTCCCTCCGGCAAGCCAGATTCTTCCATAGCTCTTCGGATGAGCACATCTCCAAGATTCATGATTTCATCAGCAATGGCATTCAAAAAGTCAGATCGCTGTTTGCCGGTTGTTTTTTTAAAATCTTCAAAAGCCTCTGTCGCTAATTGCATCGCTTGATCTATTTCTTCAACAGTAGCGATGTTAAAGTGGCCTTCCAAAGTTTCTCTCAAAGCCGGATTTAATACTTCCATAATATCATCAGCTAAAGCAGAATAATTATATCCGATTAAGTTTCTTCCATCCATTTTCTTCATACAGCTTGTGGTTATGTGGTTATGTGGTTATGTGGTTATGTGGTTAAATTTCTTTGTATTTTGATAAATCGGGTCTCTTGGCAATGCTTTCGGCGATAATCTTTGTAATTCTTTCTCTCTCTTCCCCTTCCAAAGGAAGTCTCGGAGGGCGTACCGGTTCTGTTCCAACTCCAGCAGCAACTTCCGCTAATTTAATATATTGTACCAACTTCGGGTGGATATCCAGCTCCAATAATGGCATAAACCAGCGATATATTTTTAATGCTTCTTCAATACGACCTGCTTTTACCAATTTATAAATCACAACAGTTTCCCTTGGAAAGGCATTAACCAATCCTGCCACCCAGCCATCGGCTCCGGCGGCAAGACATTCCAAAGCGATGGTATCTACACCACAAAGGATTTTGTAACGATCACCAAAGGCATTTTTCTGTCGGGTCACATTCGTGATATCTCTTGAAGATTCTTTGATCGCCTGAATATTTTTAACAGAAGCCAAAGCATCAAGCATTGGAATGGTCACTGCAATTTTATAATCCACCGGGTTATTGTACAGCATGATCGGCAAAGAAGTATTGTTCGCAACCGTTTTAAAATAAACCGTTGTTTCATGCTCATCTGCTTTGTATTGCATAGGGGGAAGCAACATCAAACCATCCGCGCCATTCCTTTCCGCTATTTGAGCAAGCACGATAGCATCAGTCGTTGCCTTTTCAGCAATGTTGAGTAACACGGGAACCCTACTCTTGCTGGTTTTCAAAGTTTCTTTGAGCAGTATTATTCTTTCATCATTAGTGAGTGTACTGGCTTCGCCAAGACTACCTCCGATGATGATTCCATCGACACCAGATTCGATTTGGAACTCAATATTTTTATTATAAGCCGGAATATCGAGCTTATGGTCCTTTGTAAATTTTGTAGTTACTGCCGGGTAAACGCCATTCCAGTTAACTTGCATGGTTTAACTTTTAGTTTTATAATAATACTGCAAAATTAATTGCTTCATTCTTTCAAAGCTTTTACAATATTATCTTAAATCAATACTATTTTATTGCAAAAAATTAATTTTGGGTGCAATTTCGATATAATAATACAAGATGAAAGCTTTATCGTTTAAAATTCCTAAAACGGGAGCGACCTCATTCAATGTTCAGATTGATGAAGTTTCGCATTTTTATGACCGATTGCATTTGCATCCAGAGTTGCAGATTACTTTGATTCAAGAAAGTCAGGGATCGCTTTTCGTGGGAGATTGTATTTCCACTTTTCGGCCTGGCGACCTTTTCATAATCGGTCCTAATATTCCACATGCTTTAAGAAACGATGATTCGTTTTATAAAAATGAAGACCTCAATGCAAGATCAATTTCTATTTTTTTCAGTAAAGAAGCTTTCGGAAATACTTTTTTTCAACTTCCGGAATTATCGAAAATCAATGGCTTTCTAAATAAAGCGGAAAGAGGTCTGCGAGTGCACGGTGATGGCAAAACCCAAATCGCAGAAAAAGTAACCAAAATTGTAAAGCAAAAAGGATTTGACCGGCTGTTGTCGTTGTTTTCTATTTTACAAGATCTGGCAAATCATGAACAAATGGAAAGTCTTTCCAGGACAAGTTTTTCAGCAGGAAGTAATGAATTACAGAGCGAAAAAATTAGTCGTGTTTTTCAATTCATCATGGACAACTATCACCGGCCCATAAAACTAGAAGAGGCAGCTGAAGTTGCCAATTTAAGCGTTTCTGCCTTTTGTCGATATTTCAAAACACGAACGCGGAGCACTTTTTCCCGTTTTTTAAATGAAATCCGGATTTCTACCGCGTGCAAACAACTCATTGAAACTGAATATTCTGTATCCGAAATTTGTTATCAGGTAGGATTTAATAATATTTCCAATTTCAACCGCCAATTTAAATTGATAACCGGCTATTCGCCTTCTCAATATCTTTCAAAACATCATAACTAAATGGGTCTATTATCAATATTTTATATTTACCAAACTTAGCCGGTTGCGATATTCGCTGGGAACGAGATACTCATCGGAACCGACTTGTAGCCCTTTTCGAAATAATAGTTTAAGCTTTTTATTTTTAGTATTCAAAATGCTATTCCTATCATACTTCCCATCACCACTCAAAACGTATTCACTAACCGTATTTTCATACTTGATCTCATCATTAAAAACAAACCTAATGCTCGTTGCTGTCTTGAAAAGAAAATAAGAAGAATACAAAGCATCATCATCATAAGAATATTGGCGTTTGTGTAAAATAGTCCTCCAATGCGTTTCACCATCGGGGTGGATGGAAATCACAAATAAATCGTCATAATAATAATCAAAATAAGTGTGCCCAATACCTGCTGCGCCTAAGCTACCAATACCTACATTTTGTCTTTCACTATGTAAAGCCTGCTCACCAACTAAGAGAATGCCTCCATCCCTTCGCAATATCATTTCCTGAATAACAGCTTCATCCAGTCCTTTGCTGGCATCAACCTGCTTGCCTAAAATATTTGAAACAAATTTATCATTGAAGGGCTCAAAAACTAATCTGTAATCTGCGGGATTATCAGGAGATACATTCAAGTAGAAATAACCTATTGATTTAGTTTTTGTTCTTTCTGAATACAATCCTCCTGCAACTATCCGGTCGTTTAAATTATCATAATTAAAAATGATATCAAAAGTGAGTTTTTCCTCCATCGGAAAGCTAAAAAAAACGATACTCTTTGAAGCTGTTTCTTCATTGCCAATATAGATATCATAAACGTGATCTTCTCTTTTGTTTACTCTGTTATCCTTTCCCAGGATAAAATACATGGTTCCCTTGTCAGAAACCAAAACCTGAGCGAAATCACGCTGAAAAGCAAGCCCGGCCGGCACAAATTTGCAAGTCCATAAAATTTGCAGATTTTCGACATCAAAAGAAATGGCTTTTATTTCTTTTTGATTTTCTACCTGATAAATCAATAGCTTCGATTTGTCTTCAGAACGGACAACTTGAAGATCTGAATCATAAAAACCGCTTTTACTGGCATCGATAGTAATGGAATCTAATAAATTAGCTCCGGGATCATATTTATGTGCTTTTAGAATGGTCTTCCCTTTCGATTGATATTGATAAACAATGGTAAAATCATTTTTTGTAGCCCCAACATTTACCACTCGTGGTCTTTTATAATCAAATTCAAGTTCTTTGCTCCATATTAATTTCATCTCAGCATCATATCCATTTATTTCATACTTGCCGTCTAATGACTCTTTGTACAACAGATAACGATCTTTCAATTTGCCGATAATCTCATATGATTCGCCGGTTTTTATAGGAACAGGTTCTGTCACCAAAAAAGTTTGTGCATAAAAAAAATTGGAACTCCCTAACACAAGCAATAAAATAAACAATTTCTTCATAAGCCTTAAATTTGAAAAAAACCGCTTCCTATTAACCGGTAAATTAATAAAGATAGCAGACTAAAAATACCAGATATCTGACTTTTTAAGGATTTTTCGTTGAGCAGTAAAACTTTTTTGAAGGGGCAGTTCTAAAAGTATAACTGATATTAAAACGATAAATTTGCGGATTGGTTTTCGTTATTCATCAATAATATCCATCGCCAATTGATTGATATCAATGCGATCTTCATAAATTTTCACTTCATTGGCAATGCCCAAGAGCATCTCTTTTACTTTCAATGGATCATCTGAATTAGTCACTGCGCTATACAAACTTAACGCCTGTTGATTGCAAATCATTGATAAATAATGTTCTTCCTGAACTGTACGTGGTTTCTGCTCTTTATCCAGGCTGCTGGGCGACTTAAAATACCAGTGCAGTATTTTTTTGCCATTATCGAGTATTAAGATTTCTGTATTGAACTCATATTTAAAATCAGGTTCGGTTGCACGGACCAATGCTGTTTCATATTCTTTATAAATGTTGAGCAATTCCTCTTCTGAACTGATGTTTGTAGTCGAATCTATAAAGTTTTTATTAGGAACATTAAAGAGCTGAAGCAACATTCCATCAACGACATAAGTAATAATATCCTGTCCTTCGGTTGCTCTGACGCTGGTGCCAGTTACCGGAACAGTATAAAAACTGTTTGCTTCATTGAAAACCTGCAGGTAGCCATTGCCAATATTGATGTTTCCATTTCGGTAGTTGATGTCTTTTACCAGATTCCCGCCTTCATAAATTTGGATCCCTTGAATAATGCCTGTTTTTGACCAAAAACGAGTTTCACCATGTGGTTCGCCAAGTTTAAAATTTTCTTCGGATTTTTTTTGCCCGTTTTGATGCCACTTAATCGTTGGCCCATCTTTTTTACCATTCTTATAATGACTTTCCAATTTTATTTGTACGCTCTGGTACCAGTTTTTAATGGTTCCGTCAGCAAGTCCGTTTTTAAAAAAAACCTGTTGATCAAGATTCCCGTCAGAATACCACCAATTGTGTTCACCCTCTTCTTTACCATTTTTAAAAAGGCCTTCAGATTTTTTTTGCCCGCTTTTATGCCATTCGGTACATATCCCATCTGGCTCACCATTTACATAATTCAACTCCAATTTTTTATCGCCGGTTGCATACCATTGCGTTTCTGTCCCTATCTGAATGCCATTTTCAAAACTAGCTTCATAAATTTTATCTCCATTCATATTCCATTCCTTGGCCACACCATCTACTTTTCCATCTTTAATGGGAATATTCAATTTCTTTTGACCATTTACATGCTCATCAATAGCCATTCCTGTAAATGGATCGATGGTATTGCGTTGATAATACAAACCATTGATTTTATCCAATTCATAAACAGGTACTTTGTTTTTCTGAGCAAAGCTTTGTAAAGTAGTGCAAAACAGTACCGAAAATATCAGCCATTTAACCATGAAGATCAGTTTTTTCAATTTTTGCAAAAATAGGAATTTCTTACAAGATGGGTGTATAAAGTCTTTTCCTTAAATCAAGTTTTAAACGAAGAGAATCTAAGAATGATATATGTGGAAGCTAAAAAATCTTTTATCGGCTGTATTGTTCGTCGATATAATCTAAAATGGCTTCGATTTCTTCATCTCTTAAATTTGGAAAAGAAGTCATTTGGGTTCTTTCCCATTTAATGAAAAGATTTTTAGCATAATCATTTCCGCTATTAATCACAACTTGAGAGTTTCGGATAAAATCATAAATATCTGCGTCATTGTTTTCCCATCTTTCCTGGACGCCTCCAAGAGCTGGTCCCACCAAACCATCTCTCATATTTCGATTGTGACAAGCTGCGCAATTAGCTTTAAAAAGCTGATTCCCAAGTTGATTTTTAATTGGTTTTAAAGGTTTATCAATTAAAATTTCTTTTTGATCAGCAGCATTCATTTTTGGATCATGAGAAAAAAAGCTGAGATTTATGATTAAGGCCAGAATAGCAAAAATTAAAAGGTAGGTCAGTAATAAAAGCTCTCGGACTAATCTCATAAACATTCATTTTGATAAGATAATACATCCAAGGTAATCCCGGATAAAAGATCTATCAAGCTTTAAAAACCTGATCCTTTATTCAAAATCAATCTAAACTGAAGGAACGAATATTTTAATGATTCCTATAATTAATCTAATTTCACCCAGCGATACATA
>CAWBZX010000017.1:0-23138 GCA_963793295.1 uncultured Saprospiraceae bacterium
CAGCTATTCTTCAGGGAAGAAGGCGATTTTCACTTTCTGAAATGATCGAGGAAGACCCTTATATGTTAGGTAAAGTTTCGATATTAGAAGAAAATGTACCAGAGGACAACCTTGAATATAAAGCCTTGATCTCCACTATCAAAGACAAGGCTAAACAGATTATTCAGCTCTCTCCAAATATTCCTTCCGAAGCATCGGTGATGCTAAGAAACATCACCAACAATTCGTTTTTGGTCAACTTCATAGCTTCAAATTTGGGAATCAATAATGTCAAAAAACAGTTGGTCCTCGAAATCAATGATCAAAAAGATAAAGCTCAGGCTATACTTGGTTACATGGATCATGAGTTGCAATTACTGGAATTGAAAGATCAGATCGAATCAAAGGTCCGCGGAGATATTGAAAAGCAACAACGGGATTATTTTCTCAATCAGCAATTAAAAACCATTCAGGAAGAATTAGGACAAAGCCCGAACGAGGCTGAAATCCTTATGCTCATTGAGCGTTCAAAGAAGAAAAAATGGTCAAAAGAAGTCGCTGAAGTTTTCCAAAAAGAGATCAGCAAGGTTCAACGGATGAATCCCCAGGTCGCTGAGTATTCCGTTTTAATGAATTATCTTGAATTCATGCTTGATTTACCATGGGGAGATTATACCAAAGATAATTTCAATCTTAAAAAGGTAAAACAAGTTCTTGATACCGATCATTTTGGACTCGAAGACGTGAAAGAAAGAATTTTAGAACACCTTGCTGTTTTAAAATTAAAAGGTGATATGAAAGCGCCGATTCTATGCCTGGTAGGCCCTCCTGGAGTCGGTAAAACATCATTGGGTAAATCCATTGCCAGAGCACTAAAACGGAAGTCAATAAGAATGTCGCTCGGCGGATTACACGACGAATCAGAAATCAGAGGTCATCGCAAAACCTATATCGGAGCAATGCCTGGGCGAATCCTTCAATCCATGAAGAAAGCAAAGTCTTCAAATCCCGTTTTTATCCTTGATGAAATTGATAAAGTAGGAAAAGACTTCAGAGGTGATCCATCATCAGCTTTGCTGGAAGTATTGGATCCCGAACAAAATACTACCTTCCACGACAACTATCTGGAAATCGAATATGATCTTTCAAAAGTATTATTTGTAGCTACTGCCAACACTTTGAGTACTATTCAACCTGCATTATTGGACAGGATGGAAATTATTGAAATTAGTGGCTATTCGGTTGAGGAAAAAATTGAAATTGCAAAACGACATCTTATCCCTCAACAATTGAAAGAGCATGGACTGACTTCAAAAGATGTCCGGTTAAAAATGGAGGTTATTTCTAAACTAATTTCAGATTATACCCGTGAGTCAGGTGTTCGGTCTTTAAACAGGCGAATTGCAGGTGTAATGAGAAATGTGGCCAAGAAAGTAGCCATGGAAGACCCTTTTAATCCTAATCTCAAGCCTTCCGATCTGAAAGATATGATTGGTCCACCAAGGTACTCTACTGAAATATACAAAGAGACCAATGCTCCTGGGGTAGCCATCGGTTTAGCCTGGACCAGAGTAGGTGGCGACATTCTATTCATTGAAGTTAGTTTGAGCAAAGGAAAAGGAAAATTAACTCTAACAGGAAATTTAGGCGATGTAATGAAAGAATCGGCTACCACAGCTTTGAGTTATTTGAAAGCACATAGCGAATCGCTGGGACTAAATCCTCAGGTATTTGAAGAAAATGATATCCACATCCACGTTCCTGAAGGAGCTATCCCAAAGGATGGGCCTTCCGCTGGTATTACGATGATTACGGCTTTAACTTCAGCATTTAATAAACGGTCTGTCAAACCATTTTTAGCAATGACAGGTGAAACAACTTTGCGAGGAAAAGTGTTACCTGTCGGAGGTATAAAAGAAAAGATACTTGCCGCCAAAAGAGCAGGTATTAATGAAATCATACTTTGTAAAGAAAATCGTAAAGATGTGGAACAGATCAATGAAAATTATATCAAAGATTTGAGATTTCATTATGTTTCCACAGTCGATGAAGTACTTGATTTAGCAGTAGGGTTCTAATTGTTTTGCTGTTAAAAAAAAGTTAATATACAACTTAACAGCGCTTGAAAGTATCTTTACGTTGCGTTTAATTTTTAGATTTTACTATCTTGCAACACTCATTTTATCAAGTGCTTTTATAATATCAATTTAATGAGATATCTAATACTAATTGTGGGTTGTTTGACTCTTTTTAACTTCAAAATTTCTGCACAGGAGTCAAAAGAAGATTTAATCCAATTCTCAGGAATTGTCCTTGACGGTTCCAACAAGGATTTGTATCCAATTCCCTATACCAATATCTATATAAAAGATAAAGGTCGTGGCACCTATTCTGATTTTAAAGGATTCTTTTCCATTGTTGTCGAAAAAGGAGATAATGTTGTTTTTTCTGCAATTGGCTTTAGAACTGTTGAAATAACAATCCCCGATACCCTCACTGATAACCGATACTCTCTAGTACAATTGATGTCTCAGGATACCGTAAATTTACCTATGACAGTAGTTTTCCCCTGGCCTAGCAGAGAAAACTTTAAACTGGAATTTTTAGCAATGGACGTTACTTCTGAAATGCAGCAACGGGCAATAGAAAACTTGGCTCAAGAAACGCTTGATAAAGGAAGATCTGTGGTTAAAGCCGATGGTAATGAAAATGCTGATTTTTACTTGCGGCAGCAATCCAATCAATATTATTATGTCGGGCAAACTCCTCCCTCCAATATTTTCAGTCCAATTGCCTGGAAGAAATTTTTCGATTCCTGGAAAAACGGAGACTTCAAAAAAAAGAAGGATAAATAAATTACAATTTTATAATAAAAAGAAGGCTTTAAGTTACTCTTAAAGCCTTCTTTTTTATAAAAACAGAATGGTATCAAAAATCCCATCAATGCAATTTCAAACAAATTTGTAGCTTTGCAACACTTAAAAAAAACCCAATACCTGCAATCTGACCACTACTATGAAAGTAACAGAATATCTAGAGAAAACTAAAGACCAAACACTGATTTCATTTGAGGTATTACCTCCATTAAAAGGTGGCGGCATGAAAGCGATTTTTGATACCCTTGATCCTCTCATGGAATTCAAACCACCTTTTATAGATGTAACTTATCATAGGGAAGAATTTATTTATAATAAAAGATCCAGCGGTTATTACGAAAAAACTTCTATTCGTAAAAGACCTGGAACGGTTGGGATTTGTGCATCAATTATGCATCGTTATGGTGTTGATGCAGTACCACATTTGATTTGTGGAGGATTCACTAAAGAAGATACAGAGAACGTATTAATTGACCTTAACTTCCTGAACATCAACAATGTATTAGCCATCCGGGGAGATGCCCGGAAATTTGATGGAAAATTTATCCCCGAACCTGACGGACACCGGTATGCCCTTGACCTTGTAAAACAAGTTGCAGGAATGAATAAAGGACATTATCTGGATTCGAATATTGAAAATGGCGAAAAAACAGATTTTTGTATTGGAATATCCGGATATCCCGAAAAGCATTTTGAATCTCCGAATATTCAATCTGACATGGAGTTCACTCTGGCAAAAGTCAAAGCAGGGGCCGACTACATCGTTACGCAGATGTTTTTTGACAATAAAAAATACTTTGAATATTTAGATGCTTGCAGTAAGCTGGGAATTGAAATTCCTATTGTTCCGGGACTAAAACCCGTTACAAAAAGATACCAGCTTAACTCACTCCCTAGGCTCTTTCACATTAATATGCCCGAAGATCTTGTGAAAGAATTGGTGAAAGTAAAGAATGATGACGCAGCCAAAGAAGTAGGTATTGAATGGTGTATCCAACAGTGCAAAGAATTAAAATCAAAAGGAGTCCCCTGCCTTCATTTTTATACGATGGGTGATCCTGAAACCATACGAAGAATTGCCGAAGCAGTTTATTGATCTTAGAGTATGATTAAAATTAATCCTTCTGTTAATATGAACGCTTTTCTTCACCACGCTTCAGCTATTTTTTACCACCTAATTTCCAAGTATGCGGTTCAAAATGAGCTTTGATTGGTTTTAAAATCCATTTCATATTATTCAAAAAACTAAATTAAACCATACTCCTAATTAAGTTTGGATTTTTTTTAATTTCGTTAGTTCGAGTGAAATAAATCAATTTAAAAATCCAAATAAATGGCGCATTTTAAGCATATTCTTCTCTTTTTAATACTGGGTTTTCTTTCTACAACGACTTTTTCTCAGAACAATTTAAAGTCTCCAGACGATTTTTTTCCGTTTAAATATGGAGAACAATTTACACCGCATCATCTTTTAGTAGCCTATTATAATCACATTGCCGCAAATAGCGATCAGGTCATTGTACAAGAATATGGTCGAACCAATGAACAACGGCCTCTGATCTGGACAATTATCTCTTCTCCTGAAAACCTCAGGAATCTTGAACAAATCAGAACCGACAACTTGAAAAGAGCGAGATTGATGGAAGGTAAACCTTCTGATTCAAAACCCATCGCCATCATTTGGTTGAGTTACGGTGTTCACGGTAATGAAGCCGGAGCTTCTGAAAGTGCTATCGCCACCTTATACGAAATCGTCAAGCCGGGCAACAAAAAAATGCAATCGTTTCTTGAAAACGCTGTTGTGATTATTGATCCATGTATCAATCCTGATGGGTATTCCCGCTATACACACTGGCAATGGAATGCCAATAATAAGATCATCAACCCCAATCCGGAATCCAGAGAACATGTGGAACCCTGGCCCGGAGGTCGGGTCAATCATTACCTTTTTGACCTCAACCGGGATTGGGCCTGGCACACCCAAGTTGAAACTCAGCAACGACTTGATATTTACAACCAATGGATGCCTCACATCCATGTTGATCTTCATGAAATGGGCTATGATGCTCCGTACTATTTTGCGCCGGCAGCCCAACCTTATCATAAGCATATTACAGATTGGCAAGGTGATTTTCAGATAGAAATTGGGCGTAATCATGCAAAATATTTTGATAAAAATGCCTGGCTTTATTACACTCGCGAGGATTTTGATTTGTTTTATCCAAGCTATGGTGATACTTACCCAATCTTCAACGGCAGTATTGGTATGACTTACGAACAAGGTGGACACAGTAAAGCTGGTCGAGCCATTATTTTGGAAAACAAAGATACACTTACGCTAAAAGATCGAATCGAACACCACAAAACTACCAGCATTTCAACAATCGAAATCGGATCGCTGAATGCAGAACGCCTGGTCAAAAAGTTTGAAGACTATTTTAACAGATCGATTGAAAATCCACAAGGGAAATATAAAACATACGTTATTTCCCACACCAATTCTAATGATAAAATAAAAGCACTTTGCGATTTCCTCGACAAACACAAAATTCAATACGGAAGTGTTGAAACCGGGCTAAACATAAATGCATACCGCTATTCAACTGGAAAAATCGAGGCTTATAAAGTTGATACTAAAGACCTGGTCATTACGGCGTATCAGCCCAAATCTGTTCTCACACAAGTGCTTTTTGACCCCACTCCTTTTTTGATGGATTCGCTCACATATGATATTACAGCTTGGACATTATCCCATGCTTATGGTTTGGAAGCGTATGCCTTTGATCAAAAAGTTAAGGTAACCCAGAAGTATGATACCACTCAACAAACTTCCATTATAAAAATAGAAGACACTCCCTATGCCTACCTTTTAGAATGGCAATCATTAGAAGATGCTAAGTTTCTGGGAGCACTTTTAAACAAAAACATAAAAGTGAGATTTGCAAACAAAAGCTTTGAATTGGAAGGAAAGAAATATGGTTTAGGAACTTTGATTATTACGAAAGCAGATAACCGGAAAAACGCGAATTTTAGAAGTATAGTCAATGATTTAGCGCAGCAATTTAAAAGGAATATCATTGCTACAGAAAGTGGTTTTTCATCTACGGGTTATGATCTGGGATCTGGAGAGAACCACTTAATTTCTACTCCAAATATCGCAATTTTACAAGGTAACCGTATTTCCGCAAATGCTTTTGGATATATTTGGCACTATTTCGAAAATGACCTTGCCTATCCCATTACGGTCCTTCCGCTAAGCTCCTTAGCTTATTCTGACATTGAAAAATATGATTTAATCATTATGCCCAATGGGAGTTATAGCGCTAATTCTTTGAAGCTAGACAGGCTTAAAAGCTGGATTTCAGGCGGAGGCAGATTGCTAGCCATGGGAAATGCCCTCACGGCTTTGGAGGGACAAAGTGGTTTCACTCTTGAAAAATATGCAACTTCAAAAGAAAAGGGAAATGCTAACAAAGAGAGTGAAGAGATAATTTTAGAAAACAGGTTAAGTCCATATGCAGATCGTACCCGGAAATCGATAAGCGATCAGATGCCGGGAGCGATTTTTAAGTTAAAAATGGACAATACACATCCTCTTGCATATGGCTTGCCCGACTATTATTTTTCCTTAAAAACAAGCAATAAAGCTTACAAATTTCTCAAAAAAACCTGGAACGTGGGTTATATTGAAAAAAATCCTTTGATACTTGGTTTTGCCGGAGCCAATACAATTAAAAAAATGGAAGAAACCACCGTTTTTGGGGTTCAGTCAATGGGGAGCGGAGCTGTAATTTATATGGTTGACAATCCATTATTCAGAGGTTTTTGGCATCAAGGTAAATTCCTGTTCAGCAACGCCGTTTTTCTGGTCGGCCAATAAATTTTCAAGCTTTATTTAAAATACAAGTGATCCTTTTTTCCTGACAAGAAAGCTTTCCTTTGTTATTCCAACAATCTAACTAGTTGATATTCAAATATTTGAATATAAAACTTGATCGTTTTTATTTCAAACCGCTAAAACAGTTTCCTACTTGTATTCCTTTTCTTATTATTTGGAAACTTTTTTGCAGTTCATTCATACATCCACTTCCAAAAAAACTGCTCATGTATGAAAACCAGATTTTTACTTATCGCATTTAATATATTTTCGGTTTTTGGTTTTTCTCAAAACGACAGTCGGCTGGCTCAAGGTTTAAGCTCAATTGCTACAATTGAAAAGATTACAATGCCGTCACTTGAAAACGAGAAATTGCTTCAAATGGAAATGGAAAGGCGTAAGCCAGGTCTTGCTCCACGATTTGCAGAAAGTATGGAAGTAAACATTTCTCCCGCTACACATGGAAATTGGGAAAGCAGCATAAATGGAAATTTGGTTTGGCGTATCATTATTCAATCAGCGAAAGCAAAATCAATCAATCTAGGATTCACAAAATACAAGATGCCAATCGGAGGTTCATTGATTTTGTATTCACCTGATTATCAACATATTTTGGGACCTTTTACACCAGCAGATAATGAAGATCATGAGCAATTATGGACACCTGTTCTTCCCGGAGATGAAATTGTAATTGAAGTTCAAATTCTGGAAAAATCAAAATCTGAACTAGAACTGGAGCTAAAATATGTAAACCATGATTTTCTTGGTTTTGGTGGATTAGCTAGCGGTAGCTGTAATATTGATGTAATCTGCGGAGCCATGGATGGTTGGGACCAGGTTGATGAATACCGCGATATTATCCGATCTGTTGCCGTTATTGGAACCGGAGGAAATACATACTGCTCAGGCTTTTTAGTAAATAATGCAAGAAATGATTGTACGCCATATTTTATTACTGCAAAACACTGCGGAATCGCTGCTGGTAGTGCCCCCTCTTTAGTTGCTTATTGGAATTATGAAAATAGTTATTGCCGTGAGTTAGACTCCCCAGACAACAGCAATAACGGCGACGGCACTTTAAATGATTTTAACACAGGAGCAATTTATCGAGCAAGTAATGATGAATCAGATTTTGCTTTGTTGGAATTAGATGATCCTGTTTCAGAAACCGCAAATGCTTTTTTTGCAGGCTGGAGCAACCTTGCCGTTGCACCCACTAAAGCCATTGGAATACATCATCCTGGTGCCGAAGAAAAAAGAATTAGTTTTGATAATGATGCATTGATGCTCACAAATGGCTTGGAGTCTGATCCGAATGATAATTTTAATCATGTTAGAGTGATCGATTGGGACAATGGTACCACGGAACAAGGTTCTTCAGGCTCCCCTTTATTTAATCAAGACAAACAGGTCGTTGGTCAATTACATGGTGGTGCAGCAGCATGTGGCAACAACAAATCAGATTGGTATGGCAGCTTTGCTACCTCCTGGCTCGGTGGTGGAACTACTTCGACCAGACTGAAAGACTGGCTAGATCCTGATAACACCGGTATTACAACTTTGGATGGCAGAGAAATTGGTGCTTGTGGCATTATGGTGAAAGCAAATCCTTCTGCTGTATCCTTGTGTTCTCCCTCAGATACTGTTTTTCAAATAATTGCCAGCGAGACTTTCGGTGCAGCGGTAACGATATCTGTTTCGACGGATATTCCCGGAGTCGTAAACCTTATTTTAGATAACAACCCAATCAATCCGGGAGACTCTACACAATTACATTTGACCGTTAATCCATTCGTACCAACCGGAAATTATTCCATTTTCATCATCGGTACAGATGGTGTGGAAACAGTAAGTGGTCAGATTGATGTTATCATTTTTGAAACAGCACCTTCTGAATTAGGATTAATAACCCCTACTGATGAAGAAATTACGACTTCTATCATTCCACGATTCAGGTGGCAGGCAGGCCAAATGGAGACTTCCTATGAGCTGCAAATTGCAACAGATTCCAATTTTACAAATATCATTGAAACGATAACCGAATTGGACACCAATTTTTATGATAACACCACGCTCGATGTATTAACAAATTATTTTTGGCGGATTCGCGGACTTAACCTTTGTGGTGTTGGTGCCTGGTCAGAAAATTATTCTTTTACAACAGCAGATGTTCATTGCCTTTTTAATTCCAGCATTGATGTCCCCATTGTACTTCCTGAAGAAAATACACCAACCTCTTTTTCAACCATTGAAATTTTGGAAAATGGTTTGGTAACTGATGTGAACATTACCTCTTTGGATATTTATCATTCCTGGGTAGGCGATCTAATCGTCACTATTGAGTCGCCTTCTGGCATAACAGTAACTTTGTTTGATCAGCCAGGAGTTCCCACTTCAAATTTTGGATGCCCGGAGGACAACCTGCTTTTAACTTTCGATGACGAATCTGAGGAAGTTTATGAGACTTTTGACGCTACTTGCAACCAAGGCAATATGGCGATAGAAGGAACCTTTCAACCTTTTGAATCTTTGAAAGCATTTAATGGAGAAATAGCAGCCGGGACATGGAAATTGGCAATTATAGATAATGCAGATGGAGACGGAGGAATACTTAACGGATGGAACCTTGATATTTGCTCAACAATTATTCCAGATTTATCAATAACAAGTTCAATGGAAACGCCAACGTTTTGCCTTGGTGAAAGCGTCGTCTTCCAAATTACACTTGGATCAGATTTTGATTCCACGGGTATCAATCTCTCCGCAAGTGGCAATCCGATCGGAAGTACCATTACGTTTAGTGAAAATAATGTCCTTCCAGGCGCAACCGTTGAAGTAACCATTCAAGGGTTAAATTCAATTGGAAATTATCCTATTCTATTTTTTGCTAATGATGGGATGCTCTCCTTTAATACAGAAATAACAATTAAAATAACAAACACTCCAGATGAACCTCATTTGATGTCTCCTTTAGATGGTCAAACAGGTATTCCTGTAGTTCCCACACTGTTTTGGAATGAAAGCAATTATGCTTCTGAATATCTGGTTGAGATCGCGGAAGACGGATTGTTTAATAATATCATTTCATCAAATTCACAAGTAGCTTTAGAATATACTACTCCACCACTCATCGAAAACCAACAATATTTCTGGCGTGTTTTAGCTCAAAACGATTGTGGCGAAACATCTTCTCCGGTTTTCAATTTTACAACAGACTTGATTGACGACATCAAGATCATTGACGATGATGAAATAATAATCTATCCAAATCCGACAAATGGAAAGCTTCACATCGGTTTTGCACAACCGCTTCAGGATAAGCTGACCATTGAGATAATTTCACCTAATGGACAACTTGTTCAACAGATCGTTACCGATAATTTCACTTCCGAAACAGAATTAGATTTAAAAGGCTTTTCTAATGGAGTTTATTTAATTAGAATAGTCAGCAAAGATGTTGTTTTGAGAAAGAAAATTGTCCTGCAAAAATAAAAAATCAAAAAACATAATAATCAAATTATACTAAAATTGATATCGGGCGTGGCTTCTGCTTACGCCCTTTTTTATTACTTTTGCAGCAATTGAAAAAACAGACCTGCAATGATAAAAGCAAACAATTCGAAAATACAATCCTGGTTAGACATTCCCGAAGGCAGTGACTTCCCAATTCAGAATATTCCTTTTGGTGTTTTTAAAACCAAAAGACAATCACCACGAGTCTGTACGCGTATCGGCGATCAGGTAATCGACCTTGCAAAAGCAAACGAACTGGGATTTTTTGCTGATTTAAAAATTCCAAAAACGATATTTCTCAATCAATACCTTAATGATTTTATGGCTCTTGGGAAACCCACAACCCGAGCGGTAAGAGATCGAATTTCAGAGCTATTTGACAAACGTTCCCGCAAGTGGAACTCCAGAGAAATGGCGGAGCATCTTTTACACCCTATCGAAACCGTTGAAATGTTGTTGCCGGTTAAAGTAGGTGATTATACCGATTTTTATTCCAGTATCGAACATGCAAAAAATGTCGGATCACTTTTCCGTGATCCCAAAAATGCACTACTCCCAAACTGGAGACATTTGCCTGTTGGATATCATGGCCGATCTTCTTCAATCGTCGTTTCAGGTACTCCTATCCATCGCCCAAAAGGGCAGTCAAAACCAGCTGATGCCACAAAACCCATTTTCGGACCTTGCAAATTATTGGACTTTGAGCTCGAAATGGCTTTTGTCATTGGAAAATCTACTGAATTAGGAGACTCAGTGACCACTGCTCAGGCAGAGGATTATATCTTTGGTTTGGTCCTTTTCAACGATTGGTCCGCCCGTGATATCCAAGCCTGGGAATATGTGCCGCTAGGTCCTTTTCTCGGAAAAAATTTCGCCTCTACAATTTCTCCATGGATAGTGACACTTGATGCATTGGAACCATTCCGCGTCAAAGGGCCCAAACAATCTCCAAAAGTACTCCCCTACCTTGAATATGAAGGAGATAAAAACTACGATCTGAACCTGTCTGTTGAAATCAAGCCTGAAGAAAGCAAAGGAAAGACAGTTTGTATTTCTAATTTCAAATACATGTACTGGAACATGTGTCAACAACTTGCGCACCACACTGTCAATGGTTGTAATTTAAATATTGGAGATATGTGTGCTTCCGGAACGATCAGTGGAAAAAATAAAAATTCCTATGGATCCATGTTGGAAATTTCCTGGCGAGGAACCAAACCGGTATCCATGCCTGACGGCTCACTGCGAAAATTTATCAATGACGGCGATACTGTTATTATGAAAGGGTGGTGTGAAAAAGACGGCGTTCGGATTGGGTTTGGAGAAACAAACGGTAAAATTTTACCCGCAAAATAAAAAAAGAAGATTTCCCTTGTTTTTTCAATATAAAATAAACTAAATTAAAGTCTTATATTTGAACTTTAAATTGCATATGTCTGCATATTTAATTCTGTTTAAACAATACTGGTGATGTATTTTACATCATTTTTCTTGAACCACTATTAATTTGATCCCTGAAAAGTACATTCAAAGCCTAAGAAAATTTAGAGCTTTACATCGCCTTCTCGGCATTACCTTGGCTATACTGCTGGTGATAAGCGCATTAACAGGAATATTGCTTTCCTGGAAAAAAGATGTCGCGATAATCCAACCCCCAACTGTAAAAGGAAGCAGCAAAGAGATGAGTCATTGGAAATCCTTTTCTGAACTAGATTCCCTAGCAAAAGTCGCCTTCTACTCAGCACATCCGGATCAAGGCGAGAATAAGATTGATCGTTTTGATGTTCGCCCTTCCAAAGGAATAATAAAGGTGCTTTTTGAAAAAGGATACTGGGAAGTTCAGATAGATCCACTTTCCGGTGATATAAAATCTATTGCCCGACGTCATTCCGATTGGATTGAAGCCTTGCATGATGGTTCAATTGTGACTGATTTATTCAAATTAATCGCTATGAATTTTTTGGGCATTGGCTTATTATTTTTAATCACCACCGGCTTATGGCTTTGGTATGGTCCGAAAAGAATCCGGAAAAAGAAAACCCTCCTAAGAGAAAAAATACTGGAAGAAAATTTGCAAAACTAGTTAAACCCTTTATCTGCAAGGTTTCCAGTTGATCTACAAGATTTTTTTTGAAAAAAGTTGTTTGTTTATTTTAATACATAAGAATCTTATGTATCTTTGACTTATGCATTCAAAAGAACTACTCAAAGGCACACTCAAAACGATCATTTTAAAACTTTTATCCGAGCATGAAAAAATGTATGGGTATGAGATTACTCAAAAAGTCAAGGAGCTCACTCTTGGCAACATTATTCTAACGGAAGGGGCGCTCTACCCTACACTGCACAAAATGGAAAGTGAAGGTTTTTTGACCACTGAAAAAGTGGCGATTGGAAAACGGATGCGAAAATATTATTCATTAACACCCATAGGTACAACTGAGTCGGTTTCAAAAGTAGAAGAATTTCATGCTTTTGTAAAAACCATGCAGTTGATATTAGGAATTAAGCCCGTTTAAAAACAATGTAATCATGGCCCAACTGACGGAACAACAGATCACGTTTATCCAACACTACCTCAAAAATGAAGGTTTGTCCTATGAACCTCTAAAGGATGAAATATTGGACCATTTGTGCTGCATGACCGAAGCCAACATGCAATTAGGCAATCCATTTCACCATGCTGTTCGGCTCTCGTTCTCCAGTTTCCAAAAAGAGGAAATTCATACTATTCAAAGGCAAATCATATATTCTTCAACCCGTAAAAAGCAAATTATGAAAGTAACATCCTTTTTCACATTGGGTTTATTGCTCACTTTTTCGACTATTTACTGGGGATTTTTTCAGGATCCACCAACTATTAACCCTTTGAAGGGGCAATATGAGATCTCCAGTGCATTTGGAATGCGGCACCACCCTATTCAAAAAGTAGATAAAATGCACAAAGGGATTGACTTTAGAGCACCAAAAGGCACTCCGGTAGTTGCAACCGCTGACGGCGTTGTCGTAACCGTAAAATTCACCAAAGCGGGCTATGGCTATGGTAAACATATTATCATCAAACACGATGATCATTACCAAACGCTTTATGCACAGCTTTCAGAATTGGATGTAAAGGAAGGCGATATCATCAAAAAAGGACAGATTATTGGAAAAGTAGGAAGTAGTGGACAATCTACTGCACCACATTTGCATTATGAAGTCTTAAAGGATGGAACTCCCCAAAATCCCGAAAAGTATTTACGTCCCTAAAAGTAAACCGGATAAAACCGAACCTTCCCTAATGTATTAAATTCGATAGCCGGCGCCGGCACTTTTATCGTATTTAAAAGAAAAAACAACGTTTTCAAAAAGTGACTTTTGGTTTTAATACGGGTAAGGTCTAAATCCAACGAAAGAAAAAATTTCCGATACCTGGGATATGCTGCATCATCCAGTTGATAAAACGCATCGCCTTCATACCATTCATTTTTAAAACCGCCGTACATATTTCCAGATCCATATCCGACTGCAATGTTCAACCACTTTGGGAACTTACTTTTTTTATTTTTCATAAATGAATACACATTAACGGAAGCCCAAATGGTTTGCTTGTTGTAATCTTTTAGAAATCGTTCCAAAGCCGTTTCACCAAAAAGGGAATAAGCACGATTACGTAATGTAGTCCTTTGTCGTGCACCTTCAATAGAATAGATCGTTGTAGCTGGATAGGTTGTAGGGAAGGAAGACATTTTCATAACAATTCGTTGTTCCTGCCAGGCTAATTCCTGAGAGACCATCGCCGCGCAACCCAAAGTATTAAAGGCAATATCAGACATTGAAAAGCCCCACTTCGTAGAATAACCATCCAGCATTTCCACAGAAAATTGAAGAAAAAAGCCGATCCCTGCTCCTGTCCACATTGCTTTACGTCGTTTCATTCCAGTCCACTTCGCTCCCTGAAAAGCCCAATTGCTGTATGTATAAGCCGTAAACAGGTGGCCCATTTTATCCATATTATTCCATTCTCCCCAATCGTTGAAAGTGTGAAATTCAGAACGATCATAACCGGCGTACCAGGCTTCGTTGAGCCCGATCATGAGCCCGGTATACATCGTTGCACCGACTGCTGCGCTCGTCCAAAACCTTCCTTTGTGAAAGGTTTCTGCAGGCTGAAAAAATGGAATTTTGTCGTTATTTTGGGCCTTAAGGGTATAAATAAGGTTTCCAAAAAAGAATAAGATCAGAAGAATCGGTTTTAAGATTTGCATAAGATGTATTAAGAATTACGGCAAATTTAACCTATTTTTAGCAATACAACAGACCTTAAATGAGAAATCAAAAAGCGATTAAATGGTTGTACCAACAACTCCCCTCACTAGTAGAAAAGGGCATTATCCAATCTGATACCTCTGAAAGAATAAAACAACATTTTGGTGAAATTGATGAAAGACCGGATTACAATATTGCTTTTCTGATAGCAGGAACACTTGGTGCAATACTCATTGGCGGCGGCATCATTTTAATTTTTGCCTTTAACTGGGAAAATCTTTCAATAACCTGGAGGACCATTTTAAGCTTTCTTCCTTTGATATTTGCTCAGGCAGTCTACACTTTTGTATATTTTAAGAAAAGAGAATCAACAAGTTGGGTGGAAGCCTCTTCGGGATTTTTGATGCTTATGCTGGCTTCTTCGATTGCTCTGATTAGCCAGACTTATCATATCGCAGGAAGTATTGAAAGCTTTTTATTTATCTGGATGTTATTAAGTATTCCGTTACTTTACCTGATGAATTCAAGTCTAGCAGCTATTTTTTACTTGGTTGGAATAGCAAGCTGGGCAATCAATCAACAAGGCTCCGAATCAGTTTATTATTGGGCTTTTCTACTGGCTTTTTTACCGCATTTTGTTGTCAATGTCCAACAGGATCAATCTTCGGTCAGGAGCAATCTGCTTGGTTGGAGTTTGGTACTCACTTTCGCTTTTGCGTATTTTGGTGTTATTGAAACAGATATCCGGGAATTCAATCTTTTGTGTATCGCTCTGCTAATCACCAACTTTTACTTAAAAGGAGAACTAAGCTATAAAGGAAATCGAATGATAAATCGTCCATTTCAAACTTTTGCAATAGGCGCTTTATTCATCACTTGCATGATCCTCGGTTATAGCTGGGGAGATGAAAACACTTCAATGGAGACCCTGATTTACGGAAATCGATACGCTTCATGGGCAGGGTTGATCAATTTCGCTTTATTGATTGCCAATATCCTGGGTTTTGCTTATCTCTTCTATTTATATTGGAAAAAGATTAAGCTTCCAAATTATTTTATACTCAGTTTTCCTTTTTTTATAGTTATTGGATTAGTTTTGACGCGGCTTAACCTCGATACCGCTGCCATTGTGCTTGCAAATGTTTTTCTTTTTGGTTACGGACTTTATTATATAAAAACCGGAATCCAGAAACATCAATTGTCTTTGGTAAATGTTGGAATGCTGTTTATTTCGGCGCTTATCATTGCTCGGTTTTTTGATACGGATTGGAGTTTTGTAATAAAAGGAATTGCCTTTGTTTTACTTGGAATTGGTTTTTTGAGTGTCAATTGGTTGCTTTCAAAAAAACTGAAATCCATAGAGAAAACCGGAGCCGAATAATTGTACAATGGAAGGAAACCGGATTCTTTCGTCTTATAAATTTTTATTTTAATAGAATATATAAAACCTAGTCCGACTGAAACTGTTATTTTAATATAATTGAGAGATAAAAACTAAAAACAATAAAAACTAATTATCATGAAACAAAGTAGATTAATCACATTAGGAATTATAACGATGGTGGCGCTAATATTTGTATTGGCGCTTTCTAACAGCATTTTCCTTACGCTCGATCCCGGACAACGAGGGGTACTTTTTAAGCGATTTGGAGGTGGTTTGGATAAACAGCATATTTATAAACAAGGATTTCATATGATAGCGCCTTGGAATACCATGTATGTTTATGATGTCAGAGTCAATGAGGCTTTTGAAAAAATGACGGTACTTTCTAAAAATGGTCTGAATATTAATGTAGACCTGTCCTATCGTTTTCTACCAGAAGCTGATAAAATAGGTTATCTCCATAATCAGATTGGAGTTAATTACCAGGATAGGATCATCATTCCGGAAATTCGTTCAGCGACACGTGAAGTAATCGGTAAATATCTTCCTGAAGAATTATATTCCAGCAAACGGGAAGCCATTCAGGAAGAAATTTTTCAGCGAACTTCCGTATCCATTTTAGAAAAACACCTCATTTTGGATGCCGTTTTAATAAGAGAAGTCATACTTCCCCAAACG
This sequence comes from uncultured Saprospiraceae bacterium, assembly GCA_963793295.1. Taxonomy (GTDB): domain Bacteria; phylum Bacteroidota; class Bacteroidia; order Chitinophagales; family Saprospiraceae; genus JAHDHW01. Next base: position 16,559 of record CAWBZX010000017.1, read on the forward strand.
CTTCAAGATGCAATCGAAAGGAAGTTGAAAGAAGAGCAATCTTCGCTGGAGTATGAATTTCGTTTGGAAAGAGAAAGAAAAGAAGCAGAACGTAGGGTTATTGAGGCACAAGCAAAAGCTGATGCTAACCAGATCCTTAATGCCAGTTTGACGGATAATATTTTGAGGGACAAAGGAATCGAGGCAACACTCGAACTTTCTAAATCTCCTAATTCCAAAGTAGTCATTGTTGGTGGTGGAGATGGAGGATTACCACTTATTATTGGTAATTAAGTTGTTTGACGGAATTATCAATAAGCTATTTCCGTCACTTAATTTCAATAGAAAATTGATCTTGGAAAGGCTGTCTTTTGGCAGCCTTTTCATTTAACAAAAACCATTCTGCATGAAAATAGATTCGACGATCACACTAAATAATGGCGTAAAAGTTCCTTTATTTGGTCTTGGTGTATATTTAACTAAAGAAGGATCGGAATGCTATAACGCGGTAAAAACCGCATTGGATTTGGGATATCGACATTTTGATACCGCTAGTTTTTATGAAAATGAAGAAAGTGTAGGGAGAGCTGTGCGGGATAGCTCAGTTGACAGATCTGAGATTTTTGTAACTACAAAACTTTGGAATGCTGATCATGGATTTGATGAAACATTGAAGGCTTTTGAACGGAGCTTAAAAAAGTTAGACTTAGGCTATATTGATCTTTTCCTGGTCCATTACCCGGTACAACACAAACGACTGGACACCTGGAAAGCCATGGAAAAGATTCTTGAAAGTGGAAATTGCAAAGCTATTGGCGTTAGTAATTACCTGGCTCATCATATGACTGAATTATTGAAAAACTGCAATATTACTCCTGCAGTCAATCAAATTGAATTGAGTCCTTATTGTTTTGAATCTAGAGCAGATATTGTAAATCTTTGCAGAGCAAATAACATTGCTGTGGAGGCCTATTCTCCCTTGGTACGTACAAAGCGTTTTGACGATCCAAAATTGATTGAAATAGCGAAAAGATATGGAAAGACTCCAGCTCAAATTTTAATTCGATGGGCATTGCAAGAAAATATTATTGTAATTCCTAAATCCAGTAATCCGAAAAGGATTCAGGAAAATGCGGATGTTTTCGATTTTTCGATTTCAGCAACGGATATGGATTCAATAAATGCCTTTGACGAAAACCTGATCGTTTGTTGGGACCCTATGAAAACCCCTTAAATTAAGGCATTATATCCCGGGCAAACATTATCCGAGGTTTCCAATAATCGGATTTGGTTACATTTTGCACCATCACTCCTTTTGAAGAAGTACTGTGAATCACCTCAATGCCATTTGGACTATTAGAAACAATGAGTGCAACATGATTTATTTTCCCGTGTTTTCCAAAAAAAAGTAAATCTCCTCCTTTAGCTTTGCTGAGTGCAATTTTTTTTCCAGTAGTAGCTTGAACTTGAGAGCTCGCAGATAATGGTATATCAAATTTTTCAAAAACATACTCTGTAAACCCAGAACAATCAAACCCTTTTGGGCTTTTACCTGCATATTTGTATTTCACGCCAACATATTTTTTTGCATGGTCGGTGATATCTTCTCTAAGTCTCAGCTCTTTGCTATCTACATTTTTTGAAGTACGACTGGTCGCTTTTTTTCCCTTTTGAGAGGGTGGTCGATAATCGACGGTGGTAGTACAAGATCCTAAAAAAGCAAACACAGTCAACAACATTACAGATTTTACAGCGTTCATAGACATATTCAACTTATTTTGAACAAAAAAATAACTCGTTGTAAAAGGTTAGTAATAGGGTTATTAAAACATATATTTTCAACGAGTTTAAGCGGTTAGATTTATCTTACCGCTTTTTTTATTATACTCCCTGATAAGCTTTCGGTTGCATTCAGGCAATTAAAAACGAGGAGGAATTAATAATTATTATTGGTAAGTCTTTTTGTAAAAGCCGGAATGATTTAAGATTAACTTATTTTTGGATTTCAAAAACATCTCTATCCGTAAGAAATTGAAGCTTATTCCTAAAATCCACTTGTGCTTTGTGGGAAAGTTCCAAAGTAAAAACACCTGCTGATTCCGCTACCCGATATAAGACATTTCCAGCATAATCAACAACTGAAGTATCACCAGAGTAAGAAAGTCCAGTTCCATCACTCCCTACCCTATTGACTCCAACCGTATAGGATTGATTTTCGACAGCGCGCGCTTCCAACAGGCACTTCCAGGCCTGACGCCGGGTACTCGGCCAGTTAGCAATATAAATGAGCAAATCATAATTATCGGTATTTCGACTCCAAACAGGGAAGCGCAGATCATAACAAATCAAAGGGCAAATTTTCCAACCTTTCCATTCTACAATCATTAATTTATTTCCTGCGGTAAAAGTAAGATGCTCATCTGCAAGTGTAAAAAGATGGCGTTTATCATAAAAATGATAGGTTCCGTCAGGGAAAACAACTGCTAACCTATTATAATATTTTTCATTTTCAACCGCAATAAAACTCCCTATTATAGCGGCATTTAGACTAGCTGCTTGTCCAATGAGCCATTGCATGGTTTGGCCATCCATTTTTTCAGCAAGCGGAACGGCGTTCATGCTAAAGCCTGTCGTAAACATTTCCGGAAGCACCACCAAATCGGTTGTCCCAGAGAGGGGTTTCATTTTTTGCTCAAATATTTTCAAATTTGCAGCAATATTTTCCCATTGGAGTGAAGATTGGATGGTTGTACATCGGAGTGTTTGCATGATTCAATCTGTTTCAAAATAAAAGAGACGTAAGTTAATAACTTACGTCTCTTTATAATAGGATTATTTTGATTATTGTGCTTAATAGATTTCTCCTATTCTGCCGCTGCATCGCTGCCTTCAGCGCTTCCTTCTCCTTCTTCTAAGGCAGCTGCTGCCGCTGCCGCTGCTGCTGCTTCCTCTTCTTCTTCCGCCTCTAAACTACGTAAAGCACGAGGAACTTCAACAGACGCAACCGGGGTGCCGGGAGTACTCATCATTTCCATTCCTTCTGCGATTTGAATATCACGTACCCGAATAGATTGCCCCAATTTCAGCATTGAAACATCAACTAATAATTCATCTACAAGTTGTTCAGGAGTCATTTTTATTTTAACAGTCCTTAGTTTTTGGTATAATTTTCCACCATTTTTCACTCCGGGAGCGACTCCTTCAAAGTGAATTGGAAGGTCTACTTTTATGGATTGCCCATCTACTAATTCTAAGAAATCCATATGAACCAGCAGATCTGTAACGGGATGAAATTGCATATCCTTAAGGATACACTTATACGTTTTACCATCTAACTCGATTTCAATCAATTTGAAATCAGCAGTATAAATCAGTTTATTGAAATCAATGATCGGGGCAGTAAAATGAACTACATTTTCACCTCCATAAATCACGCAGGGTACATCATTAGCCTGTCGGACCAATTTGGTTGCACTCCTACCAAGATCTGATCTAATTTTTCCTTTTATTGCAACAGATTCCATATCTTTTAAATTTACTGAATGATTGGAAATAAGCTTTCCCAACCGGGTTTATCAAAAATGCACGCAAAGATAATCAAATATTTTTAGAAAAACAGAAAATCCAGACTTAGGAATTTAAAACAATCAATATTCTTTCTTTTTGTCGGATTTTTGAAATTACTTTTCAACAAAAAGTGCAGAAATAGAGCGATGTTCATGCATATTTCTAATAGCTCTGGCAAAAAGTTTTGCAGTTGAAAGCACTTTGATTTTAGAAGATTCTGTTCTGAGTGGAATAGTATCACAGACAATCACTTCTTCAATTTTTGATTTTTCAATATTTTCATATGCTTTTCCGGAAAGAACCGGATGAGTACATAAAGCGCGAACACTCTTGGCTCCTTTTTCAATAATAATATCAGCGGCACGGCAAAGTGTTCCTGCAGTATCAACAATATCGTCAACTAAAATCACATCAGCTCCGGTGACGTCTCCGATAACAGTCATTCCCGCAATTTCATTTGCCCGTTTCCGGTATTTATCACAAATCACTAAATTTCTCTCAAAGTATTTAGCATAAGTCCTTGCCCGTTTCACACCTCCAACATCCGGTGAGGCAAAAGTAACATTGGACAAATCCATTTTTTTCAAAAAAGGAATAAAAATCGCTTCGCTTTTCAAGTGATCCACCGGTATATCAAAAAATCCTTGAATCTGGTCAGCATGAAAATCCATTGTCATAATTCGATTTGCGCCAGCTGCCTGAATGATTGTAGCTATTAATTTAGCAGAGATCGGAACACGCGGTTTGTCTTTACGATCTTGTCGTGCATAGCCAAAATAAGGAATCACCGCCACGATGTACCCTGCTGAAGCGCGTTTGGCAGTATCAATCAATAACAACAACTCAAGCAAATTGTCCGCCGGAGCAAATGTTGACTGGATAAAAAATATATAACTACCACGAACAGATTCATTGATTATCGGCTGCATTTCACCATCACTGAATCTTTGCAAGGTCATATCACCTAATGAATAACCATAAAAATCAGCGATTTTTTCAGCAAGATATTCGGAATTGGTGCCTGAGAAAAGTTTTACATCCACTTTGAAAGTTGTTTTGAAGTAAATGGCCATCTCGTATCTAAAATAAGCAAGGGCCGAATGAGAAACACAAAGTTAAAAAGTTTTAAAATAAAGCCTGCTAAACGATAAGTTTTTAAATAAAAACTTCAATCAAAATATTTGACGATGATAGTAAATAGTTTGTCGATCATTTGTGGAAATGTAATCATTTTTTATCATCTTTAAAGTGAAAGAAGTAATAGTGTTTTTTTAAGACTTTGAGACAAAAAAATAATATCAACTGGAAATGTCTATCTATACCTGATACCTTACCAGTTACATTTTATCAACTAATCAACCGCAACAATATAAAACCATGATGTTTTTGTTTTTAGAAGATTGGTGGGGACCATTGAGCAGCACTGAAAAAGTATTTTGGGGAATATCTTTGGTTTTTAGTGTACTGTTTCTTATCCAATTTGTCGTCAGCCTTATAGGATTGGACTTTGATACAGATTCAGATGTCGATGTTCATGCTGATATTGAAACACACAGTGATTATCACCTTGACCCTAGTTTTACCTTATTATCCGTACGAAGTATAATTGCTTTTTTTACTTTCTTTGGATGGACCGGAGTATTGGTATTAAATGCTGGAGGAAGTGTGTGGACCGCTATTGGTTTCTCCGGTTTAGCTGGCTTTGCAGCAATGTTTATCGTAGGTTATGTTATTTACCTTTTTACCACATTAACAGAGCAAGGAACCGTAAATTTATCTAAAGCGCTTTACAGCACTGGCGAGGTTTATTTATCAATACCTGCCAACAAAAACGGTCATGGTAAAGTACACATCAAAATTCAAGGTGCATTAAAAGAAGTTGATGCCGTAACCAATGGAGATGCGTTACCCACCGGTTCGGCCATCAAAGTCGTAGAAATAATAGATGATAATCTTATACTAGTTGAACAAGCTGATTACTTCTTAAAAAATTAATAAAACCCAATTTTTAAAGACCTATTTTTAATGCTACCTTAAGTTCTGCTTTACAGTACAGATACGGCTTAGCTATATTTTTACAAAAAATCATTTTCAACTTTAAAACTAATCAATCATGGATCAACTACTCATTATATTATTAGGCTTAATCGGGCTTGTATTTATTATGCTCATGTGGGGCGCTTCGCGATATAAGCGATGTCCGTCTGATAAAATTTTAGTTATATACGGTCGAACGGGCAGTGGATCTGCAAAATGCCTTGCCGGTGGTGCTGATTTTGTTTGGCCTGTAATACAGGATTATCAATATCTCGACTTAACTCCGATTTCCATTGATGTCGATTTGCAGGGTGCTTTGAGTAAACAAAACATTAGGGTTTCTGTCCCTTCCAGGTTTACCGTTGGTGTTTCAAACGAAGAAGGTGTCATGCTCAATGCTGCAGAAAGGCTCTTGGGTAAAACCAACGATCAAATTCAGAATATTGCAAAAGACATCATATTTGGACAACTTCGTTTGGTTGTTGCAACTATGGATATTGAAGAAATCAACTCTGATCGGGACAAATTTCTTTCTAATGTATCAACCAACGTTGGAGCGGAACTTCGGAAAATTGGTCTCTCCCTCATAAATGTAAACGTAACTGATATCCAGGACGAATCCGGTTATATTGAAGCATTAGGTAAAGAAGCTGCTGCAAAAGCAATCAATGATGCAAAGATGAGTGTTGCCGAAAAAAATCGTGACGGATCGATTGGTCAGGCTAATGCAAACAGAGACGAAAGAATCCAGGTTTCGGATGCTAATGCTTCGGCTTCAATTGGTGAAGCTGATGCGGAAGCTAAATCTATTGATGGTGCTAATCTTGCAAAAATAAAAATTGCCCAATCAAATGCGGAAAGGCAGGTAAAAGAAGCTGAATCATTGCGTTTGGCAACAGCTGCAGAGAAAATTCAAAAAGCGAAAGCATTGGAAGAAGCTTATCTCGCCGAAAAAGAAGCCGAACAAGCCCGTGCTGCCAGAGAAATGGCAACCCGA
>CAWBZX010000018.1:0-51600 GCA_963793295.1 uncultured Saprospiraceae bacterium
ATAGCACTTTATAAACAATCGTAATTTTAGCCGATGAAAAAGTTAATTACAACCTTTAAAAATATTTGGAAGATTAAAGAATTGAGAAATCGAATTCTGTTTACATTAGCAATGTTGATGGTTTATCGATTTGGGTCATTTGTTGTATTACCCGGGGTAATCCCTTCGGTTTTAGCAAAATCAGTATCTACGGATAGTACAAGTCTCTTTGGACTAATTAATTCCTTTACAGGAGGAGCTTTTAATAATGCTGCTGTTTTTGCATTAGGAATCATGCCTTACATTACGGCTTCAATCATTATCCAATTGATGGGATTTGCTGTTCCATACTTTCAAAGATTGCAACAACGAGAAGGAGAATCTGGACGAAAAAAAATTAGCCAGATTACACGGTTGCTGACTGTTGCTATTACTTTGGTTCAAGGCGGTGGCTACCTTACATGGATTCAATCTCAGGGAGCTGTATCTCCAAATATACCCCCAACAATATTCTGGATTTCGAATGTGATTATTCTTTCAACGGGAACTATCTTTGCTATGTGGCTGGGAGAAAAAATCACTGATAAAGGTATTGGAAATGGTGTTTCTCTTTTGATCATGATTGGAATTATTGCTTCTTTACCAGGAGCCTTAATCTATGAATTTACAAACTCTTTTGGTTTGACTTTCGTAATTGAGCTTGCTGCTTTGTTTTTTGTAGTCATGGCCACTATTCTCATTGTGCAAGCAGTGAGAAGAATACCCATACAATTTGCGAAACGAATGGTTGGAAGAGGATCAAGTCAGATGCCTGTCTCTGGAAACAGAGATTACATTCCTATAAAAGTAAATGCTTCAGGAGTAATGCCTATCATCTTTGCTCAGGCTTTAATGTTTATTCCGGCCACTGTGATTCAATTTCTTGCGAAAGATGGAAGTGATATGGCTAATAACAATTTTTTAATCGCTATGAATGACTTTACGTCTGCACCATATAATATAGTCTATTTTGTTATGGTCGTTGCTTTTACTTATGTATATACAGCCTTGTTGGTTAATCCACAGCAATATTCTGAATACCTAAAACGTCAGAATGCTTTTATTCCGGGAATAAAACCAGGAAAGAAAACTGCAGACTTTATTGATTCTGTTACCACCAGAATTACGCTTCCGGGATCTGTATTTCTCGGATTGATTGCAATTCTTCCTGCATTTGCATCTAAGTTTGGTATCAACACTGGATTTGCGATGTTCTTTGGAGGTACTTCACTTCTGATTCTTGTAGCTGTTGTTTTGGATACCTTACAACAAATTGAAAGTCATTTGTTAATGCGAAAATATGATGGTCTTACAAAGTCAGGTCGATTGAAAGGAAGAAGTGGTGTTCAGGGTATTGGAGCACCTATGTAAGAAACGAAAATGTAAGATTGAAAACTTTTATAGTGCAATTATGGTTGAAATAGTGATTTTTTAATTGAACAAAAGATAATCTTACTTTTTAGATGATTTATTATAAGACAGCTGAAGAAATAGAGCTCATTCGACAAAGTTGTTTACTGGTCAGTAAAACCCTTGCACATGTAGCAAGTATCATAAAACCTGGGATGACTGGAAAAAAAATCGATGAGGAAGCAGAAGAATTGATCCGAGATCATAAAGCAGTTCCTGGGTTTAAAGGTTATAATGGATTTCCTGCTACACTTTGTGTTTCAATTAATGAAGCTGTTGTTCATGGTATTCCATCAAAAGACGAATTTCAAGATGGAGATATCGTTTCGGTAGATTGTGGTGTTTTTATGAATGGTTTTTTTGGGGATGCTGCATATACTTTTGCATTAGGAGATGTCGAAGAAGCCACAATGGAATTGCTGCGCGTAACTAATACCTCTTTATATAAGGCAATTGACAATGCTGTTGCAGGAAATCGTTTGGGAGATATTGGCTTTGCTGTCCAGGAATATTGCGAAAGACAGCACAAATATGGAGTCGTTAGAGAATTAGTTGGCCATGGAATTGGACGCGAATTACACGAACTACCTGAAGTTCCTAATTATGGAAAACGTGGGCGCGGGCCATTATTGAAAGAAGGATTAGTTATAGCAATTGAACCAATGGTTAATCTGGGCTGGAAAGATGTTCGCCAGGCCAAAGATGGATGGACTATTATCACAAAAGATAAAAAGCCATCTGCACATTACGAACATACTATTTCAGTAACAAAAGGAAAAGCAGATATTTTATCAGATCATAATATAATTCAGAAAGCAATTTCCAATAACAATGAAGTTAGAGAAATTGTATTGAAGGTGTCTGAAAACATGGCTTAATCGCAATTTTTGGTCATTTAAATGGCTAGGAATAAATGTTAAATGATTTTTTGAGTTTTTTTCGGAAAAATCATTTAGGTTATGTATCTTTGCACACCGAAAAATAAACTATGGCAAAGCAAGATCTTATTAAACAAGATGGTATTATTGAAGAAGCATTATCAAATGCCATGTTTAGAGTGAGACTGGAAAATGATCATGTTATTGTTGCGACCATTTCCGGAAAGATGAGAATGAATTATATAAGGATTTTGCCAGGAGATAAAGTAGCCGTTGAAATGTCGCCATATGATCTTACTCGTGGAAGGATTATTTATCGTTACAAATAACAACTGGAGAAACCGGATTGTTTGATTTTCCTTTTAGAAGGAAGTATTTAGAAACTATTAATTCTTTACGTATGAAAGTTAGAGCATCAATCAAAAAACGTTCAGTAGATTGCAAAATAGTACGCCGTAAAGGAAGATTGTACGTGATTAACAAGAAAAATCCTCGTTTTAAACAAAGACAAGGATAGTCTTATTTTATAAACAATTACAGCCAAATTTTAAAAGTATAATAACATGGCTCGAATAGCAGGTGTTGATTTACCACGGAATAAAAGAGGTGTTGTTGGTTTGACATACATCTTCGGCGTTGGTCCATCGAAGGCAAAAACGATTTTGGAAAAAGCAGAAATTGATGAAAACATCAAAGTATCTGATTGGACGGATGATAATATCAAAACAATTGTTAACATTATCCAGGACCAGGTCAAAGTAGAAGGACAACTTCGATCCGAAATCCAGTTGAATATTAAACGTTTGATGGATATTGGATGCTATCGAGGTTTGCGTCATCGTAAAGGACTTCCTGTAAGGGGGCAGCGTACTCAAACTAATGCACGTACCCGTAAAGGAAAACGTAAAACAGTAGCAAATAAAAAGAAAGCAACTAAATAATATATCTTTTCTTTGGTAAATCCTGATTCATAAAAAAACGGAAATACCTTAATTTTAGATTATGGCAAAAGGTAAAAAAACAAAAAGGAAGGTCAGAGTAGAACCTGAGGGCTTGGTCTTTATAAAGGCAAGCTTCAATAATATTATCATTTCTCTTTGTAATAAAAAAGGTGAAGTGATTTCCTGGGCTTCAGCTGGTAAAGCTGGGTTTAGAGGTTCTAAGAAAAATACTCCTTATGCTGCACAAATTGCAGCTTCAGATGCTGCCAAAACAGCTTATGATGCAGGTATGCGTACAGCGGAAGTTTATGTGAAAGGGCCTGGTTCAGGACGTGAAGCAGCTATTCGTGCAATCGATACTTCTGGAATTAAAGTTTCCAGAATTAAAGACATCACGCCGGTACCTCATAATGGTTGTCGACCACCAAAGAGAAGAAGGGTTTAAATTCTGAAAATTACTTTAATTAAATTAATAGTCGAATAAACAATGGCTAGATATACTGGTCCAAAGACAAAGAAAGCAAGAGCATTAGGAGAGCCAATTTTTGGTTTTGATAAATCATTTGATAAGAAGAAATATCCTCCAGGGCAGCATGGTAATGGTCGTAGAAGAAAACAAAAATCTGACTACGCTAACCAACTTCGAGAAAAACAAAAAGCTAAGTACACTTATGGTGTATTAGAGCGTCAGTTTAGAAATCTTTTTGATAAAGCAACTAGCAAGAAAGGTGTGACAGGTGAAGTGCTTTTGCAACTTTTGGAAGCTAGACTCGATAATACAGTCTATCGCTTAGGGATTGCTCCAACAAGAAGTGCTGCTCGACAATTGGTCACTCATAAACATATGATGGTAAATGGAGTGTTAACAAACATACCATCTTGTCAGTTGCGTGCGGGTGATATCGTTTCAGTAAGAGGAAAATCGCAAAACTTGCAGGTTATTACTGATTGTGTGGGAGGTAAGTCAGATGTCCGAAAATTTCCTTGGCTAGAATGGAATCCTGATAAATTACAGGGTGTATTTTTGTCTCATCCTGAGAGAGCTCAGATTCCTGAGAATATCAACGAACAGTTGATTGTCGAACTTTATTCTAAATAATCTAATAAAGACGTAGATGACAATTTCTTTAATTGTCATCTACGTTTTATATACTGCATTGGTGATATACTTTTTAGCGTTTTGCTAACCATTTCATTCCCTCAAAAGAATATCTCAACATATGAGCATTTTAAATTTTCAGAAGCCTGACAAAATAATTCTTCAAAAAGCAACTGATTTTGAAGGACTATTCGAATTCAAACCTTTGGAGCCAGGTTTTGGCCAGACTGTAGGTAATTCCCTGCGACGAGTTTTACTGTCTTCTTTAGAAGGCTTTGCAATTTCTGCTGTACGTATTGCAGGAGTTGAACATGAATTCGGAACTATTCGAGGTGTAGTTGAAGATGTAGTTGACATCATACTCAACTTGAAACAAATTCGTCTGAAGCAATTGATAGCCGATGAAGATGTTTCTTCAGAGAAAATATACTTGACAATTAGCGGTAAAGAAGAGTTTCAAGCGGGTGATATCGAAGAGCATACTAATGTTTTTAAGGTGATGAACCCTGATTTATTGGTTTGCAATATGGAACCATTCGTAAACCTTGAAATGGAACTTACCATTACAAAAGGACGTGGTTATGTTCCAGCTGACGAAAACCTTCCTAAAGATGCTCCAATTGGTGTAATTCCAATCGATGCCATCTATACGCCGATCAAAAATGTTTCTTACAAAATATCAAATACACGTGTTGGTCAACGTACGGATTATGAGAAATTGACTATTGAAGTTAAAACTGATGGTACAATTCATCCGGAAGATGCAATCAAAGAGGCTTCTCGAATCATGATCCAGCATCTGATGTTGATCACCGACGAAAATATCACTTTTGATGATGCCGCAAGTCGCGAAGATAATATTGTAGATGAGCATATCTTGCATATGCGCAAATTGTTGAAAACTTCATTGGAAGATCTTGATCTTTCTGTTCGTGCATACAACTGCCTTAAAGCAGCTAAAATCAATACACTTGCAGAACTGGTCAGATACGATACACATGAGTTGTTGAAATTCAGAAACTTCGGTAAGAAGTCACTAGTAGAAATTGAAGAATTTCTCCAGGATAAAGGACTAACTTTTGGTATGGACCTTTCTAAATATAAATTGGACGAAGACTAATATAAAAATAGGGTTGTTGTAAAATAGCCCTTTATTTATTTGCAATAACCGAATAAGCATAAATGCCGAAAAGTGTTGCGAGGTTAACAAATTTAAAATCTAAAAAAGATGAGACACGGTAAAAAGTTAAACCATCTAGGTAGAAAGGCTGGCCATCGTAAAGCTTTATTAAAAAATATGGCTATTTCATTGATTGAGCACAAGCGAATCAATACCACGATCGCTAAAGCTAAAGCTTTGCGTCAATATGTTGAACCATTAATTACTAAAGCAAAAAATGATACGACTCACTCACGACGTGTCGTTTTTTCATATCTTCAGAATAAAGATTCTGTAAAAGAATTATTCGGACCAATAGCAGTAAAAGTTGGTGATCGTCCTGGTGGTTATGTAAGAATTATTAAAACCGGTTTTAGAATGAGTGATGGAGCTGAAATGGCAATGATTGAATTGGTTGATTTCAATGAAGTATTACTTGCAGCATCAAAAGAAGGTGGAGCAGGTGCTTCTAAAGGTAAAAAACGCCGTACTCGTCGTGGAAGTAAAAAGAATGTGGAAACAGCAGTCGCAGCTGCACCAGTCGCAACAGCAGTTGATGAAATTGTTGAAGATACTGCTTCTGAAGAAGAAGAATAAACTTCCATTAATGCAGAGAAATATGAAAAAGGCGAAGCTTCTGAAGTTTCGCCTTTTTTGTTTTGTAGTTTATAGTTTTTCAATCAAAGCATTTTGCTATATTTGCACAGCTTTTAAAAAAAACTTTTCTTAATATAAATAAGCCTTTTAATCGCTTTTTAGAATGACTGAACTCCAACAACAACCTGCAGTTTTACTTTTAGAAGATGGAACTGTTTATCATGGAATATCCGCTGGAAAGATTGGAACCACTACCGGAGAAATTTGTTTTAATACAGGAATGACTGGTTACCAGGAAATTTTTACCGATCCCTCCTATTTTGGCCAGCTATTAGTAACGACCAATGCACACATTGGAAACTACGGTACAAAAAATACCGAAACAGAATCCTCAAATATCAAAATCGCTGGTTTAATTTGTAAAAATTTCACCAATGAGTATTCCCGAAAATTAGCGGATCAATCTATTCAGGATTATTTTGAGCATCAAAATTTAGTAGGTATCTCCAATGTAGATACTAGGGCGATTGTTCGTCATATTCGCGATAAAGGAGCGATGAATGCTATTATTTCTTCGGAAATATCAGAGATATCTGAGCTAAAGAAAATGCTGGCAAAAGTTCCTCCAATGAAAGGACTGGAGTTGGCTTCTAAGGTAAGTACTACGCAAACTTATAACCTGGGAGATCCGAATTCAGACTTTAAAGTTGCTATTATAGACTTTGGCGTAAAGAATAACATACTTCAATGTTTTACTAATCGGAATTGCTATTTAAAAGTATTTCCAGCAAAAACGCCCTTTGAAGAAATAAAAGCATGGAATCCCGATGGCTATTTTCTGTCAAACGGTCCCGGTGATCCTGCTTCGATGGATTATGCTGTCAAAACTGCCAAAGCAATATTGAAGGAAGATAAGCCTTTGTTTGGAATATGCCTTGGTCATCAAATACTGGCACTTGCTGTTGATATTCCAACTTATAAAATGCACCATGGACACAGAGGCATCAATCACCCTGTGAAAAATTTGAGGACTGGAAAATGTGAGATTACAAGCCAGAACCATGGATTTGGAGTAAGTCCTGAAGCTATTCATGCCGCCTCTGACAAAGTTGAAATTACGCATAAAAACCTAAATGACGATACAATCGAAGGAATCCGCTTGAAGCAGTACAAAGCATTTTCGGTGCAATACCATCCGGAAGCTTCACCAGGACCACATGATGCCCGCTATCTGTTTGATGAATTTATCAATATGATGGCTAATGAAAAAGGCCTTGAAGCGAAAGAAAACTTTTTAATTAAAACTAACCTTAATGTTAATGAGTGACATAATTGATATTCGATCGAGAGAAATATTAGACTCCAGAGGAAATCCAACTGTTGAAGTGGAAGTACTTACTGAAAATGGAATTATTGGACGCGCCGCAGTTCCATCAGGAGCTTCAACTGGAAAATATGAAGCTGTTGAATTGCGAGATGGTGATAAAGACCGTTTTTTAGGAAAAGGTGTTTTGAAGGCTTGTAAAAATGTAGAAGAATTAATAAGAGAGGAACTTATTGGTGTAAATGTTTTTGATCAGATCTATATCGATGACTTAATGCGCGAATTGGATGGAACCCCTAATAAATCTAAACTTGGGGCCAATGCGATTTTAGGGATTTCACTTGCAGTAGCCAAAGCTGCTGCCAAAGAATCCGGTCAACCATTGTATCGATATCTCGGAGGAGTCAATGCACATGTACTTCCAGTACCAATGATGAATATTTTAAATGGAGGATCTCATGCCGATAACAGTATTGATTTTCAGGAATTTATGATTATGCCTGTTGGTGCTGACTATTTTTCAGAAGCGCTTCGAATGGGAGTAGAGGTTTTTCATCATTTAAAAACGGTTTTGCACAAAAAAGGGTATTCAACCAATGTAGGTGATGAAGGTGGTTTTGCACCAAGTATGAAATCAAATGAAGAAGCCATTGAAACGGTTCTTCAGGCGATTGAAACAGCAGGGTACCGACCAGGAGAAGATATTTTTATTGCAATGGATGCTGCTGCTTCTGAATTTTATCTGGAAAAGGAAAAAGTATATCATTTTCATCAATCAACCGGTGATAAACTGACCAGTGCTGATATGATTAGTTATTGGAAAGAATGGTGTGATAAATATCCAATTCTTTCCATTGAAGATGGTTTGCATGAAGATGATTGGACTGGTTGGGCAGCATTGAACAAAGAACTAGGAAATAGGATACAACTAGTAGGTGATGATTTATTTGTTACGAATACTGAACGTTTGCAAAGAGGAATTGATGAAGATGTAGCTAATTCAATTCTTATTAAAGTAAATCAGATTGGAACGCTTTCAGAAACTATTGATGCAGTTAACTTGGCTACTCGAAATGCTTATACGAGTGTAATGAGTCATCGTTCAGGAGAAACGGAAGATACTACCATTGCAGATCTGGCAGTTGCTTTAAATACGGGACAAATTAAAACAGGATCTGCTTCGCGATCTGATAGAATTGCCAAATATAACCAGTTGTTGAGAATCGAAGAAGAACTTGGAGATTCGGCTATCTATCCAGGGAAAGCATTGATCGGTTCTTAGTAACTGTGGCAAGATTTATGAACTTTTGATTGAATATGAAAATATAGCTATCTTTATCAGCATAAATTCAATTTCCTATGGCTGTCCGTAACAATCCTTTTAAACCTATAATTAAGCAGATACCTGCTCCATTGAGGAACAAATACTTTTTGGTGTTGGCTATTTTTATTACCTGGATGATTTTTTTTGATAAGCATGATATGCTTACACAGTGGCAATTGCAACAGACGCTAAATAAAATGGAAGAAGATCAAGCGTACTATGATGAAAAGATTCGAGAAACCTGGCAGGACAAAGAAGACATTGAAAATAATAAGGAAAAATTTGCCAGAGAACACTACTACCTGCAAAAGGATAATGAAGATGTTTTCATAATTGTTGACGAAGCCAAATAAAACATTAATTATAAAAATTGAAAAATGTCAGTTTTAGTAAATAAAGATTCAAAAATTATTGTACAAGGTTTTACCGGAAAAGAAGGAACGTTTCATGCCGGACAAATGATTGAATACGGAACCAATATTGTCGGAGGAGTTACACCTGGAAAAGGTGGCCAGAAACATCTTGAAAAACCAGTTTTTAATACCGTTGAAGAAGCTGTAAAAAAAGTGGGTGCAGATACTTCCATTATTTTTGTTCCACCCCGATTTGCTGCAGATGCAATGATGGAAGCTGCAGAAGCCGGTATCAAAGTGATTATTTGTATAACGGAAGGGATTCCCGTACAGGATATGGTTAAAGTGAAATCTTATTTAGAAAAAAAAGATTGCATTTTAGTCGGACCAAATTGTCCAGGAGTAATAACACCTGGAGAGGCAAAAGTAGGAATCATGCCAGGATTTATCCACCACCCAGGACGAATTGGGATTGTGTCTCGCTCTGGTACATTGACTTATGAAGCAGTAGATCAGGTGACAAAAGCAGGTTTAGGGCAATCCACTTGTATCGGCATCGGAGGTGATCCAATTGTGGGAACGACTACTTTGGAAGCAATTAAAATGTTGATGGAAGATCCTGATACCGATGGCATCGTCATGATTGGAGAAATTGGGGGTAGTATGGAAGCCGATGCAGCCCATTGGATCAAAAAATATGGCACCAAACCAGTAGTTGGTTTTATTGCCGGGCAAACAGCTCCAAAAGGCCGTACAATGGGACATGCAGGTGCTATTATTGGTGGCAAAGACGATACTGCAGAAGCCAAAATGAAGATCATGGAGGAATGTGGAATTCATGTTGTTAAGTCTCCTGCTAAGCTTGGTGAAACCATGTTGAAGGTGCTCAGAAAAGAAGAAGTCCTATAAGATATCTTTAATTTTCCTTAAAATATGGGAGCCCATTTCACAGAGTTACAGTGAAATGGGCTTTTTTATGGCACAAATTATGTATAAAGTTAATTTGAAAAACACTATGACACTCAGCTCGAATTATTAAATGCCTGTCATATATTACCTTCATGAAACACGTGAATAAGCGCTTTGAAAGCTAGTAATGTAGATATCATTTATTTCAGGAGGATAGCATTTGTCGGCTCCGCACTTTTGATGGGTTTGACATTTATGAATTCGAATGTAGAAACAGGACTCATCGATTATCCACTACCACGACTATTGATCGCTCTTACTCTTTTTAGTCTTGCTGTAGCATCTTTCCGTATACAATTCGTAAGAACCCATTGTTTAGAACTTTTATATACTGTATTTGCAGTTTACAATGCTTTTGGTATCTATCTGGTCGCTGTAAATAATTTCCAGGTTTTTGATACTTCTACAACGATTATTATTGGCTTTGCTCTTGGAGCCTTTTTTAAAGAGAAATTATACCTGAACCTTTACCTGGTTTTTCTATTTTTTGCCTATTTGTATTTCTTTATGACTTGCGAGAAACCAGAAGTCAGTGCTGATTATCTTTTTACCGTATTAATTCTAATTCTTTTATTAGGGCAGGTGATGTATACGGGAAAGATAAAAGCAATGGACTCTTTGACAAAGAGTCAGATGGAATTGGCGAGGAGTGAGGAAAGATTTCGAAAGATATTTGAAAGCTCACCTATCGGGATAATGTTACTTGATAAAGAATTAAAGCCTTTTAAACTAAACCCGATCGTTGAGAAAATGCTCGGATATAAGCAAGAGGAGATTACCAATTATTCGATTGGAAAGTACATTCATGAAGAAGATTTGATAAGTCCTCAAGAGTTGATTCAGAAAATGGAAGAAAACGAAAGCAAAAGTTATGCTCTCGAACAGCGCTTTATTCGGAAAGATGAAACGATTGTTTGGGTAAGGACAACGATGGCTTTTGCTGATCTTGAAACAACCGATGATCATTATGTAGTCGCAATGATGGAAGATATTACGTTCCAGAAAAAGGCCAATTTTACGCTTAAAGAATATGCAGGGAAACTGGAAACGCACAATAAAGCACTTGAAGAATTTAGCTATGTCATCTCTCATGATTTGCAGGAACCGTTAAGAATGATTCAAAGTTATACTAGCCTGATCAAACGCAGATATATTGATAAACTTGAGGATAAAGATGCTCATATTGATATGAGCTATGTCATTGACGGTGCAGAACGAATGAGTTTACTGATAAAGGATATGTTGGCCTACTCTCGATGGAGTGCCAAACCTTTTAAACGTGAATCAGTTGACACAAGAGGAGTACTCGTTGACGTTTTGAAAAACCTTACGATTTCTATTGCAGACAAACATGCTGAGGTTTATTGTTTTGATATGCCAAAAGTTGATACTAATAAGTTGCTTTTCGGGCAGGTATTGCAAAACTTAATTGGAAATGGCTTAAAATATAACCAGGAAGGACGCGAGCCAAGGATAGAAGTCAAAGGAGAACAACGCGATTTTGATATTATCTTTTCCGTGAAAGATAATGGACAAGGTTTTGATGAGAAAGACAAAGACCGGATTTTTGGAATATTCCAGCGTTTGCATGGAAGAGATAGTCAATACACCGGGACAGGGATTGGTTTAGCCATTTGCAAAAGAATTGTAGAAAAGCAAGGAGGGCGGATTTGGGCAGAAGGGAAAAAAGGAGCCGGAGCAACATTTTACTTTACACTTCCTCTAGAAAATGAAAATGCCAGTTAATTAGAAAACGGAAAAGAAAACAAATACAGCAACGATTAGGACGACGATGGTTGCAAAAATTATCCATCGGGAATTATTGCGGTATCTATTAAAAAGCAACTCCATTACATCCCTCCATTCCAAATCTTTGATGTAAGATTCTCTTCCCAATACAAAATATTTGTTAAACCCTTTTCGCTGCTGATCCCCATGTTTTTTTAATATAAAAAACTCTTTATTAAGAAAAGCAAGATCAAACAATTCGCTTTTAACAACGGTACTTCCCGCTGTTTGCTCAATAATAAAAGTGTTTGAATTATCCAGTTTACGCCAAATTCCTTTGTGAATATTTCCATCAATAGAATGCAAATATTCATTTTCTTCCTTGAATATGTGTAATACGGATTCGTGAAAAGTATCATCATCCCTCACTTCGAGCCATCGGGTATCCAGATAGTATTCTTCTTCATATAAATCTTCTCCCCAGGGTTTGACGAGTGGAATGATCAGATCAAGATACTCATCCATCGTATCCAGTACTGGAAGTTCAAGACTCAGAGAACTGCTTACTTTTTCTAAAAATTTGTTTTCTATTGCCATAATGCTACTGCAACAAATTTACAATTAGTTTGAACAATAGAAAATAGGAGTACTGATTTTATAATATGAGGCCAAAGCTATTTTACTTGATTATGAATACTGGGAAAAAGATAACGAAAACTAAAAAAGGAAAACTTCAAGATTTATCCTGAAGTTTTCAAAAAAATTTGAGAGAATTGTAATATATGAAAGGTGTATTATTACCAAACTATTTACGAAAAACAGATTGCATATCCTTGGGGGTTATACAGGGAACAACTATATTATTTTTTATGAATCAATCAATTCGTGGTAGTATTGATTGTCAAAAAAAGTTTTCGTAGAATAAGCTAGCTTTGGTGTCAGCCCGTCAAAATTAAAAATTATTTCAAAAAAAGTAAGTTATACTTTGGTTAGATATAGTTGGAAGTATTAGAAGAAATAAAAGATTAACCGTGTATAATTTTCTTGCAACCGTGTATACCCGTATCGGGGTTTTGTTTAGCCGGTTCATAAAAGCAACAAAAAAGGACTTTCTACGAGTAGCAATAGGCAAGCTGATATTGTTTTTTAAGTGGGCATTTCCTCCCCTTCCGTTGTCATATTTAATTACTTTATTGCAATTATGAGATAGGACTTGTGGATACGAAAAAACTGATTTTCAGGCAATAAGTCTTCAAAATAATTGAGAGGATGAGTGGAAATATGTTTTGATTCATTTTCAACCATTACCATTGAATAGCCAGCCATTGCTTTGAGATAGAGAATATCATCCAGGTTAATGACATTATGATTGTTATGATCATAAATACTCAACGAGCCATCTGCCCTGGAAACCAAAAATTTCCTTTCCAGTCTTTCCATATGGTCAGTACGGTATTGTTAGCAAGTCCATCTTCGGTGGTGTAAGTTTTAAATTCATAGCCATTATAGCTGCAGACGCCTCTGTCTGTGGCAAACCAAACCATACCATTTGAATCTACTTCAACAGCGTAAACTTCCGAACTGGGCAATCCATCTTTTGTATCGTAATTGATATAATAAGGATCTTGTCCAAACAACAGCAATGGAAACAGGTTCAACAATAAAAAATAGAAGTGAATATTCGTTTCAAGCTTCATACAAAATGAATAAGGCAGTTTCAAAGTACTTGAAACTGCCTTACAAATTACGCTAATTTTTATTTTTTTCTAAAACTAGAGCCTTTTTCCGTTCTTGTACTTCACGATGAAAGATTCTGGAAAGCCTAAACTCCGGGCTTTTTCAGTAATTCGTCTTGCTTCGCTGAGCGAAAAATAATCGGCAAGAAGTACCCTTGTCCAACCTTTTGCGGGAATCTTTTCTATGTCAAACCGCCCCATATTTCTTACCGTATTAAACTGTGGATCCTGGTTGTTGAAATATTCAACAGTACTGATCTGTACTTTGTAATACATACCTTCATGTTTGGGCGCGTCGGTAGTGACTTCATTACCCTGGAAATAAGAGTTGACGTAAACTTCTTTGGAAGGGGAAGGTGATACGGATGAATTATTATTTTTAGGAGCAGCTTTATTGTCTGTGACCACATTGTCTACACTCGCCGTAGAGTTTTCTTCCCGAAGTACCAGTTTTCGAGGTTGATTAGCAATGGCTTTTGCAGTGCTCTCCAGATAGATCGCTTTGCCATAGTTCTTATCCGAGCTGTATGCAAAAGTATTAAAATTGAATGATCCTGTTTTAAAACCTTCTTTGATGGCCTCTATCCGAAACTTCCGATCAGGTATCAGTGAAAATTCATAAGCTCCATTTGAAGCAATTAAAGAATGTAATATTCTTTTTTGGTCATTATCCATTTTCTCGTAAAGGATGATCTGTGCATCGTCGATAATTTGATTTGTATTTTTATCATAAATATTTCCTTTTACAATTACTTCTTGCTGAGGGACCGTAAAGTAAAAGATGTCATCTTGATTGGTTGATATTTTCTTTAATCCAAATAATCTGTTTGAAGAAAAGAATCCGCCGGTTTTTGATTCGTTTTTTATAAAATAATAATCGTCAGCGCTGGAGTTATAAGGAAAACCAAGGTTTTCTGGAGTTGACCAATCTGAAGAAGTCTCTTGAGATTTAAAAATGTCAAATCCACCAACGGAAGCATGGCCATTGGAGCTAAAGTACAATGTATTATCGGATTGATCGTAGTACGGCGTTATTTCGTCCCCTACAGTATTGATTTTTGGACCTACACTTTTAGGTAATGTAAAATCATAATCATCGCTATTGGCATTCCGAGTCGTGTACCAAATATCCATTCCACCGACACTGCCTTTTCGATCAGAGGAAAAGAACAATATTTCTGTTTGTCCTTTGTAAATCACAAAAGGATGTGTGGCTGTTGTTCCTTCTAATTTTATATAATCACGAAGCTTTTTAGGGCTTGTCCATGATCCATCATCTCTAACCGTTACATAAATATCGCAGGAGGATTTTACAGGATCAAATTGCTGCGTTTCGCAAATTGTAAAATAGAATGTTTTATTGTCAGGAGTGAAAGTGCCATTGCAAACATGGCCAGTTTCAATGTTTGGAAAATTTGGTTGAATTGCTTTTGTCCAGTATCCCGCCTTAAGTTGAGAACGATATATTTTGGATTGATTAGCCATAGTGGAAGAGAAATAGAAAATATCGTCAGAGAAAGGAAGCGGAGCAAATTCATTTGCCACAGTATTTACACTTTCACTGAGGTGTTCCAATTCGATTTTTTGATCAGTTGAGAGTTTATCTGCAAGATCACATCCTTTAATTTCATTTTCAACTTCCTGAAGAATGGTGACTTTATCATCACCATTGTATTGCTTTGAATAGGCTTCTAATTGTTTGCGGGCCAGAACGTATTGTTTATTTTGTTTTAAACAACGGGCATACTGTAGACCTGCATAAGGAAAATTTTCAAGGTCATCCTTTACATTTTCAAAGGCCAGAGCCGCTTTGTTGTAATCACGCAGCTTGTAATAACACGCTCCGGCACTATACACCAAATCAGTTTTGGCAGGCTTCAATTGCCAGGCTTCGAAGTAATTTTGAGCGGCTTCTTCATAATTGCCGTCAGCATAAAATTCTTCAGCAGTTTTGGCAAACTTTTTCCAATTAGTCTCCTGAGCAGTAATATTGTTCGTAAAAAGCAATAGGGAAAATAACGTTAGAATAAATTTCATTTTTCAGTGATTATAGCGACGTTAAGAAAACAGCGTGGTTTTCTAATTACGCTTCTTTTGTTAAAATGTTTTCAATGACTTTTGAATAATGTTGGTGTTCGAGTTGCAGTACTCTTTGAGCGATTATTTCAGGGCTGTCTTCTAATGTGATTTCGCAGCTTTTCTGAAACAGGATTTTACCTTCGTCGTAATTTTCGTCTACATAATGAATTGTAATTCCGGATTCTTTTTCGTTAGCCGCTTTGACGGCTTTATGGACGTTCATTCCATACATTCCTTTGCCGCCGTATTTTGGTAGCAAAGCCGGGTGGATATTGATGATTCGTTTATGAAATTTTTGAATTAAGTACTTTGGTACAAGCAACAAAAAACCCGCCAACACAATGAAATCTATGTTATATATGGACATTTCTTTTAAAATGTCTTCACTATTATAAAAACGATCGCGACTAATGACAAAAGTTGGGATTTCGTTAGAGCGAGCCATTTCTAAAACAGGAGCTTCTTCTTTATTAGACACCACAAGGCTGACTTTGATATCACGATGATCTCTAAAATATTCAACGATCTTTTTGGCATTGCTTCCAGTTCCTGACGCGAAAACAGCTATATGGTGCATCCTTTTTTATTTGGCTTTTTGATTTTTAAATTGTATTCAATTAAACCTTTTTGATAAATTCGACACTTCCAAATCGATAAGTTCTGCCTTTTTCACCGTAAATAATCATATTCTTTTTACCAACCTGTTTACACATTTTTGGCTGAGTAATGATATCTGCATCACGGTTTTTAAACAGCGGAAAAATATCAACAGATCCGTTGCGACTGATTTCGGCAACAGCGATTAATGATCGTTTGCTACCTCCTTTGAATTCATAGGTTTGCTTGATTCTTTCGTTTTGAATATAATTTTCCTCGGTATCATTATAAATAAAATAGATCTTATCCCTTACAATAGAAACCGAATAAGAGGAATAATAGCCACCATCGTTGCGAGATATTTGCTTTTTGGGAATGCGTGCAGTCCATTCAATTTCACCGTCTGGTTGGATATTTACGACGATAATATCATTATAATTATAATAATATTCAGTCACATAGCGATTTGAATAGGTATTAGGATAGTAAGGATTGTATGATGTGTAGTCTGGCCTTTCATATTCTTCTACAAAATATTGCTCAGCAATGAGTAACGCTCCGCCGTCACTTCTCAAAACAAGCTTATCGAGAGAGAAGCTGTTCAGCCCAATTTTTTGTCTTGAATTTTTACTTCTTTTTGCTTTTTCTACTTGTCTGGCAGATAGATTTTCGGTAAGAAATCCTATATTAAATTCTTTGAGGTTTTTGTTAGAGATCGTTTTAGTTTTTGTATCCAGACGAAAGAAATAAGTTCCTCTTATTCTATCCACATTATAATCAGAATAAAATCCTGAACAAACTAAATTGCCATCATCGTCTACAAGAAAAGTAAGGTCAGTGATCAATTTTTCCTGAGATTTGATAGGATATTCCTGAAAATCAGTACCTTCTTTCGTGTACGCTAAAATCGTATAGAAATAATTCGGATTGTAATTTAGGCCCAGGATATAAACATTTCCGTTATTATCGACCTGATATTCTTCGACTGAAAAGTATTTGTCATTATAAGGGAGTATAATATCCTTTGTCCAAAGTTCATTAAACTGATTATCGTAAACGTAAAGTGCAAACCGCTCTGGCAATCCCTTTTGATAGGGAAGCGCATTATAGATCAAAATTTTTGAACTATCCCTTGAAATGTGATGGTCAAAATAACCTTCTTTCTGAATATTTTTGGTATCGATTTCACCAATTTTGATCATTTTGTCTGAAGGGGTAAGCGTTTTTTTACTGACTTGCTGGGCAAATAAGTAATTTTTCTTTTTTGCCTGATTATTGAACGAGGTCAGTAAGTATAACTCACCGCCAAGCATGAGAAAGTCTTCATAATCAAGGTTTTTCTTTTTGTATTTCAATACAACTTCTTTCGATTTTACGAGGTTCATCTTTTCGTTGTAGCGTTCGATATAGATCTTTACTTTTTTCCCATCCAATCCAGTTTCTGCTTTTCGCCGCAACCCATAGAAAGTAGCTGTTCCTTCTGGA
Source organism: uncultured Saprospiraceae bacterium (assembly GCA_963793295.1). GTDB lineage: Bacteria > Bacteroidota > Bacteroidia > Chitinophagales > Saprospiraceae > JAHDHW01. The sequence continues at coordinate 17,698 of CAWBZX010000018.1, forward strand.
AGTATTTTTGAAAGGAAGGTTCCACTGGGCTCACGTAGTTCTTTTCCCCAGGTTATTTCTGCAGATTTGTCATTTTGTGCTGTTGATTGTGATAGGAAAAAAAACAGCAAAATTTGAATTAAAATTAGAAATCTCATTTTCTTGATATTTATCGATAATAAGTTATTGGTTAAAATATTTCTATACTATTTGCAATCGTAAAATGAGAATAAATAACTGATTAAAAAGAAGTTCTTAGACTTATTTTACGATAACAAGTAAATAGCGTCATCCATTTTTTTTCACATGCTTATCCACTTAACAAACGTTTCTATTGACTCAAAATTATAAAAAAAGTGTAAGCCGTTCGAACAGCTTACACTTTTTTACTTTACAATGAAAAATACGAATTCAACGGCCGATTTCAGTACGATATCGTGAAGCATTTGAAGCATCAATTTTAGACATAATTGACCTCACTTTAGTTTTCTCGTCACGATTCCCTTTTTTAAATATTTCAATGATTTCAGTAGCTTTTGCGTTTGCAAACATTTGAATAAGCATTGAATTTGGATAAGTACGGTTGACATTAGAAACAACTTCAAGCGATTTTAAGATGACCGCCCTTCCGGCATTTGGATCTTCACTCATCAGATCAAGACCATGACGATGGTAGTCATACATGGAGGAACGGTAAACCCGGAATTTAGGGCTAAGGATGTTTTCAATGATCCAATATCTGTTACGTCTGCCATCCAGTGACCTCCAGCCAGGGAACAATTGTGTTGCAGCAGGCGGGATAATATTTAGAATATCATTAGCTGTCTGGAAAAAGTTTTCCCCTCCAAAAGGAGAAAAAGTATCATAATCCATTCCCAATATCACATTTATATAAAAAGACAGAATAGACGAAAGATTATCTTTGTAAGTATTTCTACTGTAAATGAGTGGTTGAAATTCTTCATATTGGAAGCTTACATCTTTGTCTACATGAGACAATAAGATCGTTTCATAACTGCTACCATATACAGGGCGAACTGCCTGGATGGCCATATCCGCAGAAAAACTGGAAGAAGATAACTCTTCTTTGATCGTTAGCTGGACACTACATTTGATGCGCTCTTCGGGTTCAAAGATATCATCTGACCAATTTACATTATCTACAAAATCACGAATGGAATTGGCAAGACTTTCAAAAACCCTTGGATCTGTTGTTTGTAATTTTGGGGTATTTATATTTATCTGAAACTCAATATCCTGGGTAAAAGCAGAGCCTGTAATCAAACAAGCGATAAATAGTAAAATATGTCGTTTCATCTTTGTTCTTTAGATTATCTTGTTTAGTAATTTGATGGCCTGGAAAACGAATTTTGAATCTTTTTATAAAATTGAAATTATTTCTTCAACGATGTCTTCGGCTACTTTTTTCTTTGATTTTAACTCAAAATGTTGAATCTTATTGCCTTTACTGATAATAGATATTTTGTTTGTATCATGAGCAAATCCTGCCCCTTTATCCTTTAAAGAGTTTAAAACAATAATGTCAAAATTTTTTCTTTCCAGCTTACTTTTTGCATTTTCCAATTCATTATCCGTTTCAAGTGCAAAACCAACGATCAATTGATCTTTACGTTTTAATTTTCCTAAAGATGCAGCAATATCAATGGTTTTTTCCAGTTCCAGATCTAAACGCTGATCCTTTTTTTTGATTTTTGAAGTTTCGGTTTTAACCGGGCGATAGTCTGCGACAGCCGCTGATAATATCGTAATATTGCTGTCCTGAAACAATTTTTTGGCAGCCTGGAACATTTCGGCAGCGGTTTGGATCCTGATCACTTCAATATTTGGGTGGGTCGGCTGTAAATTGGAAGGGCCTAAAACCAGTTTTACAGAAGCACCTCTTTCCGCTAAATTTTCAGCAATGGCAACGCCCATTTTCCCTGAAGATCGATTGCCAATAAAGCGGACAGGGTCAATAGGCTCATAAGTGGGGCCAGCTGTGACCAGCACTTTTTTACCGATCAAGGTCTTTTTTTTTAAAAAAAAACTTTCCAAAAATTGTATGATATGTTCTGGTTCTGCCATTCTGCCATCTCCAACCAATCCACTTGCGAGTTCGCCATATTCAACCGGTATCAGATGGTTTCCAAAACTATTCAGACGACTAACGTTTTCCTGAGTAGCGGGATGTTTCCACATGTCAAGGTCCATAGCCGGAGCATAAAAAACGGGACAACGGGCTGAAAGATAAGTTGCTACAATGATGCTATCACTAATGCCATGAGACATTTTGGCAAGTGTAGTTGCCGTTACAGGTGCAATGACCATCGCATCTGCCCAAAGGCCAAGTTCAACATGGTTGTTCCAAGTCTTTTCTGAGCTGACATCAGTTAATACAGTCCGATTAGAAAGTGTTGAAAGCGTAAGAGGTGCAATGAAATTTGTAGCTGCAGGAGTCATTAATACATGGACCTCTGCGCCTGCTTTGACCAACAAACGAGTTAGATATGCTGATTTATAAGCAGCGATACTACCACAGATACCAAGCAGGATTTTTTTATCTTTTAAAATCATAGGACAGGATAAGTTGTCCAAAATGAAGGAGCTATAAAAAACACCATAGCCTCTTTCAAGAAACTTTTCCAAGTGAAATGATGATCTTGAAAGAGGCTATAATAAAAATCGTAACCGAAATTTATCGATCTCTATCGTCCCGGTTATTACGGTAATGATGATGAATTTCACCATTCAAGTATTCGGCAGTTGCTATTAAAACCGGATTTGGAAGCCTTTCATAAAACTTTGAGATCTCGATTTGCTCTTTGTTTTCATGAATTTCTTCTATGGTATCTGAATTTACAGCAAACTCTTCCAGTTTAGCATGTAATTCATGTTTCAAATCAACTGAAATCTGACTCGCCCTCTTAGAAATAATATTGAGCGCTTCATAAATGTTGTCAGAATCTCTAACCATCCCTTTGACATCGCGGGCTTTTACATTGGGCTCAAGTCCCTGAACCTTAGATTTAATGTCTGTCATGGTAAAATGAATTTAATTTTATTATTAGAATTTTCATTAATAGACCTTACTTCTTTGATATACTTACTATCAGGATATTTTGAAATAAAGGAGTTACTTCGTTTAAAAGTGATTTCATAACGTTCTGCCTGTTTTTCGTACACACTGTTTTGAGCCAACAAATAATAAGCTTTTATAGTCAGATAACGTAATTTTTCAGCTTCTTTAGTATCCGGATAATCATTTAATACATTTTCGAGGACGTGAACAGCAGATTGATATTGTTTTAGATTGTAGTATAATTCCGCTTCCGCTACCGCCTTTATTTCCAACTTTTGTCGCATCTGATCGATAAGCAAATTACATTTTTCGACCCTTGGACTGTTGGGATAATAATTAGCAAAAAGTTGAAATTCCTCAATAGCTTTTTCCGTGTAAGTCTGATCCAGTCTGTATTTTGGTGAAAGCTCATAGTTTGAATACGCTGACATAAAATCTGCTTCTTCCCGATATTCACTGTTTGGAAAAGTATTCGCAAAGTTTTTATAATAATAACTTGCGAGAATATACTTTTGAAGATAGTAATGGGTGTTAGCGTAATAAAAATATACTTTCTCAGCCTGGACCTTCCCCCTCAAATTGTTGATGATAAGTTCGAAAAGCATTTGTGCTTTTACATAATCCCCTTTTTCATAATATTCGAAAGCTTTGGTATGTAAAGTTTCTGAATCCCCTGTAGCTCTAAGCTTCTCAAATTCACTCTTGCAACCACTGCCAAAGAATATCACGAACACCAATATACCTATAAGAAACAACCTATTTTTCATAAGTGTGCAAAATTACGCTTTTTTAGCAAATGAAACAATTTTATTTATTTTGGACTATAAATTAAACGCCATTGTGAAAATAAAGAGGAGATACAAACTGACGTTGGTTGTATTTAAGCCGAGAAGTTTTATTGGCATCTTGTTAGAAATTATATTCTCGTGGAATTTGCTTCAGATTATTTCAAACCTTGACTGGAAAAAGCGCAAGTATTTTGGTTCATAGATCATTTTCAGCCCTCTGACCTTATTCCGGTTTTCGTAAACATAATTTACAGAATCTGCAACAACATCCATATGTGCTTGTGTATAAACCCTTCTTGGAATGGTTAGCCGAACCAATTCTAATTCAGGGTAATTATGTTTGCCCGTTTTCTTATTTCTTCCCGCAGAAACAATCCCTCTTTCCATGCTTCTTACCCCCGAGTCAAGATACAATTCGGCAGTCAGTGTTTGAGCCGGAAAATGGTCTTGTGGAATATGAGGTAAAAATTTCTTTGCATTCAGGAATACCCCGTGTGTTCCAATTGGATTTACGATTGGAATTCCTGCGTCAAGGAGCTTTTGCCCAAGATAATGTACCTGACCTACTCTTGCCCTGATGTGTTCTTCAGAAACTGATTCTGTAATTCCAATAGCAAGGGCCCCCATATCTCTTCCGGCCATCCCGCCATAAGTATGAAGCCCTTCATACACAACAACCAGGTTTCGGGCTTCTTCATAAATATCGTAATCATTTACTGCTAAAAATCCGCCGATATTTACTAGCGCATCCTTTTTAGCGCTCATTGTAGCAACATCAGTGAGGTCGCAAATTTCTCTTACAATTTCAGTAATGCTTTTATTTTTATAACCTGCTTCATATCGCTGGATCATAAAGGCATTTTCTGCTACTCTGGTCATATCATGGACGATTCGGATGTTATGCTTCAATGCTAAAGCGCGAACTTCTTTCAGGTTGCTTAAAGAAATTGGCTGCCCGCCTGCCATATTTACGGTAGTAGCAATGCAAATGTAAGGTATTTTATCAGCGCCTTTTTTTGAGATTAGGTCCTCAAATTTTTGAAGGTCCACATTTCCTTTAAACCTAAAATGATTATCGGGATCATGAGCTTCATCAACAATGACATCAACGAAAGTCCCACCTGCTAATTCCTGGTGCAAGCGAGTTGTTGTGAAATACATATTCCCCGGCACAAAATCACCTTGTTTTATCAGGATTTTTGAAATCAAGTGCTCAGCCGCTCTTCCCTGATGAGTGGGTATAACATACTTGTAGCCATAGTATTGTTGAATCGTTTCTTCCATCAGATAAAAATCCTTACTTCCGGCATAAGCTTCATCACCCATCATAATCTGCGCCCATTGCCTGTCACTCATCGCTGAAGTTCCACTGTCCGTCAGTAAATCAATATAGACATTTTTAGATTTCAACAAAAAGGTATTGTAACCTGCATCTTTGATAAATTGTCTTCGCTCCTCTGTACTGGTCATGAAAATCGGCTCAACCATTTTTATTTTATATGGTTCGGCCCAGGATCTTTTGGCTATCATAATCTTCTTTATTTATATTTTCTATTTCCCATTCGGCGTAAGAAGTGGCAGTTTCATAAAGTTTCATACCAAATAATTCAACTCCTTCCGGCAATCTGGATTTAATATTTTGAACAAATTCCAGTAATAAATTTTCACAGGTTGGCTGAAATGGTTTTAATATCAATTTTTGATTTCCCTTTTTTAATGAAGCAATGATTTCTAATGAAAATTTTTCATTAAGGACTAAAGCATGGTCATAGGTATGGATGATTTCTTTGTTAACCAAAGCTTTCAATTGTTTGAAATCCATCACCATACCGTCGTTTGGATGCCCTGGTTGTTGTAATGGTTTTCCTGCAATTGTCACATGCAGTTTATAAGAGTGCCCGTGAATATTTCGACATGCTCCATCATAACCCAATAAGGCATGAGCCATTTCAAAAGTGAAAATTTTGGTGACCTTAAGTGAATTATTCATGATCATTTATCCTCTTCCATTTTGACTAAAGGTGTTTTCTTCAAGGTTGTTACTTGTTCGAAATGGGAGGTAAAATGTCTTAAAAAATGTGGTTCGTAAGTGATCTTATAACCTTTTACTTGTTCTTTTTCTTTCAACAATTCTGCAAAGGTTTCCACTACATAATCTATATGGCTTTGAGTATAAACTCTTCGGGGAATAGCCAGGCGAACGAGTTCCATTGGAGCAGGAATGAGATTGCCGTTTTCATCATTTTTTCCAAACATCACCGAACCAATTTCACAACTTCGGATACCGCTTTTTAAATACAATTCACAAACCAATGCCTGTCCGGGATATTGTTCCGGCGGAATATGCGGGTAAAACGCTTTTGCATCCACGTAAACTGCATGTCCTCCAACGGGACGGATAATCGGCACCCCCATCTCATGTAATTTATTTCCCAGGTAGGTCGTGCTTTTAATTCGATAGCATAGATAATCCGGGTCAAAAATTTCCCGCAGGCCAATTGCAATAGCTTCCATATCTCTTCCTGACAATCCACCGTAAGTAGAATAACCCTCTGTAATAATAAGAACTGTACGGCATTTCAGGGCGAGCTCAAGATCATTCAGGGCCAAAAAGCCCCCCATGTTTACGAGTGCATCCTTTTTGGCACTCATAATACACCCATCAGCGAGGGAGAACATTTCCTGTGCTATTTCGCGATAGGTTTTATTTTTATAATTCGCTTCCCGTTGATGAATAAAAAAGGAATTCTCTGCAATCCTACAGGCATCCAGGATGAAATATATGTTGTACTTTTTACAAATTTTTGAAACATCCCTTGCATTTTCCATACTCACAGGTTGTCCACCACCACTGTTATTTGTTACAGTAAGGATAACCGCACCGATGTTTTCTGGGCCGTACTTTTCGATATTTTCAAGGAGCTGCTGTATATCCAAATTACCTTTGAAAGGACGGATTAAATTTGGTTGGTGCGCTTCTTCAATCGGACAATCTATTGCCGTTGCTTTTGAAAATTCGATATTCGCTCTTGTGGTATCGAAATGCGTATTGCTGATAAAAACCTTGCCGGGACCTCCCAAATGGTTGTATAATAAATGTTCTGCAGCTCGTCCTTGATGAGTTGGTAAAATATAAGGATAGTCCGTTAAACTTAGGATTTCTTTTTCCATTCTCTTCCAGCTTCTTGCTCCGGCATAACTTTCGTCACCGCGCATGATGCCTGCCCACTGTTCGGTACTCATGGCTGAAGTACCACTGTCGGTAAGTAAATCAATAATGACCTGGTCGGATTCCAGGAGGAAGGGATTGAAGTGGGCTTCTTTTAAAAAATTTCGTCGCTCTTCTTCTGTGGTCAGTTTGATTTGTTCAACGACTTTTATTCGGAAAGGTTCTATCGTTACTTTATGGTGCATAATTGTTTTTTTAACTTGACTAGTTGATGTAAAACTAGGAAAAGTATGTAACGGAAAGAGTGATAAAAATCACTATTGTGCCTGTAATTTATCAACCTTCGGCAATAATTAGAACCTTGAAGTTTGCGATATACTAACCATATTCTGCAGCTTTCTTTTTAAGCTTCCGGAAGATTAATCTTTGAGAGTGTTATGACAGTAATAATGGAAAGTGTATTTCCTGTTTTAATAAAAAAATGAGTGGATTGAAAAAATGGATTTCTTAAAGATTAGTAGTGGTTTTGTTTTTTATATCCATAAAATAAGTTTGAGCTATAGAAGACAACAATTTAGTTTATATTAAATTTTAACAATCAATATTTGTATAAAACAGTAATTTGCAAGATTATGGTTAAATTGATTTAAGCTGATTTTATAAATTTGACCTTCCTCAAGGATTTTTCTTCACTAAAAGCCCCCTGTATTATTATGAAAAAAATACCCGTTTTATTCTTTTTGATGATTTTTTTTAGCCTTGGGTTAATAGCCCAATCAACAGGCATTCGTGTTTTCGAGATCTTTCAGGAAAAATGTATAAGTTGTCATGGCCACAACGCGCCGCAAAGTGGCTTGGATCTAGAGGGTGCAGGCATCACTGTTGAAGCGCAAGCCCTATATGTTTACAATAATATTTTTAATGTGACGCCCGATAATAGCTTCGCAGCAGGAAAAGGATATAAATATATTTATCCCGGCCGTACCGATCGAAGTTATTTATTTAGAAAAATCAGTGATGGACTGGAGCAAACCATTCATCTCGAGACCGAAGAAGGAGAAATTCAGCCTCCTTCAAATGAACCTCAACTAACCGATGAAGAAAAAGAATTGATCAGGCAATGGATATTATATGGCGCTCCGGCGATTGGAGAAGTTATCGACGAGCAAGTGATTTATGATTTTTATAATGAAAATGGCCTGGCCAGTTTTCCAAACGGGGCACCTGAGCCTCCTGCTGAAAGTGAAGGATTTCAAATCAAAATGGGACCATTCTTCCTGAGACCTTCAGGTCAGCCGGGAGATGAGTTGGAATATTTTCAAAAGTATGAGCTTAACTTACCTGAGAATGTTGATGTTACACGCGTGGATATCAAAATTGCGTCTTCGTCCCATCACTTTATTATGTATGATTTTGATAATCCGTCCTATGCCCAAAACTTGAGTCCGGGCCTTAGATTAAATCCTTATCACAACGGAATCGGACTAGTCGCAGCGGTACAGGAAGCTACCGATTTAAAGTTGCCTCAGGGCACGGCGTTTATCTGGGAAAACAATTTGGTTTTGGATCTCAATTCTCACTATATCAATTATTCAGCAACGAATACTTACCAGGCTGAAGTTTATGTCAATATTTACACACAACCAAGCGGAATGGCTGCACAAGTAATGAAAACAGAGCTTATCGTAAACAATGACATCTATATTGACAATAACGGAAATGAAGACATTGAAACTCAGACTATCAATAGCAACTTTGGAGAAGCCTTTGTTTGGGGAATCATGGGACATACCCATCAATGGGGTACCGGTTATAAAGTATTTAAAAGAGAAAATGGCGTTCAAGGGGAGTTGATTTATGATGCTTCATGCGCTTTAGGCGTTCCTGGGTGTGCTTCCCCTTATTTTGATTATCGGCACATTCCGATGCTATATTATGAACCCTTTTTGCCAATCACCTTTAACACTCAAAACGGGATAATCCACGAAGCGACTTATGAAAACAATGGCCCTTCACCGGTTTGGTTTGGACCAACTTCAGATGATGAAATGATGGTCATGATTCTGATGTATACGGAGGATACCACCGGAGTAGTTTTCGAAAATCCAAATGCCGTGAAAGATGTTTATAACCCATTGGATGAGATTTCGGTATTCCCAAGTCCTGCGCAGAATGAAGTTACCTTTACACTACCAATCGATGTCGGTGAAGTTCGGCTCCGTATTTTTGATGTGCTGGGAAGAGAAATGAAGCAAGAAGAAAATGCAATCGGAAACAGTATCAAAATCCAACGTGGCGAATTGAATAATGGAATTTATCTCTATCGGATTGAAGACGATCAAGGCCATTTTAAAACAGGAAAAATACTGTTTGAATAATTGCTGCCTGATTTAGATTGAAAAAGGAAAGTTAGTCGAGTGGATTGGCTTTCCTTTTTTAATTTTGTGTTTGAATTCGTAAAAACGTCAAATGTATAAAACATTAAAAAAAGGCTTGAAAGCGGTTGTCCCCAATTCCATATTGTTTCAAATGGAAGAAACCCTGAGATGGCCGATTGGCCTTTGGTATAGTGGTTCAAAGCGCCAATGCCCGGTTTGTGAAAAAAAACTTTCCGGATTTATCGTTCTTGAAAATGGAGACACCATTTGCCCGTTTTGTGGAAGCCTGCCCCGAACCAGAAGACTTTGGAAGTTATTGATTGAAGAATTGAGAATAAAAGGTAAAGTTCTCCATTTTTCTCCTTCCCGAAGTCTTTTCAGGCGATTGAAAAAAATTAAAGCAATTGATTACGTCAGCACTGATTTTGAAAATGAGTTTTTAGCGGATAGAAAATATGATATTACGAATCTCGATGCCGATGATGACGAATTTGATTATATAATCTGTTATCACATTTTGGAGCATATCCAAAATGATTCCCAGGCCATGAAAGAACTCTTTAGAGTTCTAAAACCCGGAGGAACGGCAATCATTCAGACGCCATTTATAGAAGGAACTATTTATGAAAATGAAAAAATAAAAACCCCGGAAGAGCGCAAAGCTCATTTTCATCAGGAAGACCATGTCCGGATTTACTCAGTGGAAGGATTAAAATATCGATTGGAAAAAGCAGGTTTTCAGGTAATCGTTCGGGATTTTGAAGGGAAAACTTTTTTCGGGCTAAAGGAAGGGGAGCAGGTACTTTTTGCTCAAAAATTAGTTTAACTTATCCGTTCGGGGCCTGAATAAATATTAAATCGCCTGTCTCGAACAAAGCCCATTACAGTCATTCCAGCTTCTTCAGCCAGTGAAATCGCTAAACTCGAGGGAGCACCAACAGCAGCCAGTATTGGAATTCCAGCCATCAAAGATTTTTGAATCAACTCAAAACTGGCCCTTCCACTTACCATAATCAGAAAATCATGAAGTGGGATCATGTCTTTTAGCAGCGCTGCGCCAACCAATTTGTCAACGGCATTGTGGCGCCCGACGTCTTCACGGAGCAAATGTAATTTTCCGGTATTATCAAATAATGCAGCTGCATGGAGGCCGCCCGTATGGTCAAAAACCGCTTGTTTTTCCCGAAGCTGATCTGGAAGATCATGTATCAATTTATGATCGAAAATGGGTTGACCTTGGGGCAACTTCTGCATACCGCTAAATTTTACAGCTTCAATTGAGGTCTTTCCGCAAACACCGCAACTTGAAGAAGTGTAAAAATGCCTTTCCAGTCTTTGAAAATCTATTTCAACACCGTCAGCAATTTCAACCAAAACAATATTTTCTTCTTTTTCGGTTTCCCAAACTTTGGCGTAGTCAATGTTTTGAATTTGATCTTTTGATTGGATAATTCCTTCCGTAAATAAAAAGCCAATCGCCAATTCAAAGTCATTGCCCGGAGTGCGCATCGTGATGGAAATGCTCTTGGGGTCTTGACCTTTTAGTCCCAACTGAATTTCAACAGGTTCTTCTACTGCAAGAAAATCACTTTTCTCAACGCGTTTTTTTTGGGTAACATTCCAGATGTTGACAGGAGTGGTGCTTTTCATTAAATATAAATTATCAGAACTATAAGTGAAGCCTAAATTACGATTTTTCAGGCGGTAATTTGAGTACTTTCAGGACAGTTTCCAACTCTTTCGGATTATTGATATTCAATAATATTTTATCATCGATAGATTGTAAAAGCTGGCATTCGTTTTCTTGAAGAATATCCCGTAGTGAAAAATTCCTTTTTTGAAATGCCGCACTTATAATGCTATAAGATTTTGGCTCCCAAATAGTTAATAGCGGTTCCGGAAATCCTTTTTTGCTTTTAAAAGCAGTTGCCATTTTTTCAACCTTTCGGTTTTCTATTAAAAAACTAAGCGTTTTTTCGTCAATGAAAGGCATATCGCAGGCGACGATCAGACATGCCTTGGATGGGTGTTTTTCAAAAAAAGAAAGCAAACCATTCATCGGACCAATGCCGTCATGGAGGTCAAAAATCATTGGGTATTGATTTCCGAATTGTGATGATTGCTCCTTTCTGCACGACAAAAACACCTTCTTCACAAAAAGGTTTTATAAGCTCAAAAAGATAACTAAACTGAGGCTTCCCGTGATAATTTAATTGCGCCTTTTCCATTCCCATGCGCTTGCTAAAACCACCGGTCAAGATCAATCCATAAATGTCAGGTTTGTTTTGCACAGCCTAAAATTAGCATTATTTGGGAATTGCATAATCCAACAGTTGGGTTGCGATTTCACGGTCATTGGAAAGCCGCGGCACTTTGTTTTGTCCGCCTAATTTACCTTGAGATTTCATATAATTTCGAAACGCATCACGCTTTAAAGGGGTAATCTTTAAAGGTTGGAGGATGTTGCCGCTGACCAGGTCTTCGTAATAAATATTTTGCTTTTCCATCATTTTATCCACCTTGGCCGCAAAGGAATTTAAATTTTCAGGAATCTTTTCAAATTCGATAAACCACTCGTGATAGGGGAGTCCTCCTTCAGGAGGTTTGACTTGTGGAGCAACGGTAAACTCCACAATTTTCACCGATTCATCGTTCGCGACAGAAAGTACCGCATTTTCAACTTCTTTGCCGATCACATGCTCGCCAAAGGCAGATATAAAATGTTTGATGCGCCCGGTGACAATCAAACGATATGGATCTTTAGAAACAAACTGCACCGTATCGCCAATGTTGTAACCCCAGAGGCCTGCGTTGTTGTTAATAATAATCGCATAATTAACGCCCAATTCGATATCCTTGAGAGACAAGCGCGTTGGATTTTCGTTGAAAATTTCATCAGCCGGAATGAATTCGAAAAAGATGCCGCTGAGCGCGTTGAGCAAAAGCCCCTTTTCAGTTTGGCTGTCCTGAAAAGCGATAAATCCTTCAGACGCAGGATAAGTTTCAACACTATCCAGGCGCTTGCCCACCAGCTCTTCGAGCGCGGCGCGATAGGGTTCAAAATTGACTCCGCCATAGACAAAAACCGAGTAATTCGGGAAAAGATCTTTGATATACTTTTTGCCGCTTCGCGCTAAAAGGTGTTCGTAATACATTTGCACCCAGGGTGGAATTCCGCTGATTAAGCGCAGGTCTTCGCCAAGCGTTTCTGTAACGATATTGTCCAGTTTCTCTTCCCACTCTTCAATACAATTCGTTTTGTAACTGGGCAATTGATTGGTTCGCAGCCATTTTGGAACCTGATGATTGACAATACCGGAAAGGCGGCCTGTGTGAATTCCTCCAACTTTTGTGAGCTCTGGACTTCCGGAAAGGAAAATCATCTTTCCATCCAAAAAACTTCCATTTCCAGAGCGTGCATAATAATTAAACAATGCATTTCTGGCGCTCCCAAAATGGTTGGGAATGCTGTCTTTAGTCAAAGGAATATACTTTACGCCCGAAGTGGTTCCTGAAGTTTTTGCAAAATATTTGGGCCGTCCGCGCCAAAGCACGTTTGATTCTCCATTTTTGATTCTTTTGATATAAGGTTTTAATTCTTCGTAATCTCTGATTGGAACTTGAGCCCTAAATGCTTCAAAAGATTGAATGTTTTTAAAATTATGATCCTTCCCAAAAGCAGTCTTCTTTCCAACTTTGATCAGTTCTTCAAAAACATTCTGTTGTGCTCCGACTGCATCAGCAGACCAGCGATCTATTTTTTTTGCTATTTTTTTAGCAATCGGTTTTAATACTTTTGATTTGACTCCCATGCAAGAATGGATTTTTAGAAACTGAATTTCCAACAAAGTTAGAAAGCGCTATCATTTTTTTGAATGTTTATAAAAAGAAAAGCGATTTGCAGTCTTTACCACAAATCGCTTTTCACGGTCAACATGATCGTTTAGTCTATTCTAAGGTCTTCAATATCAGTGACATCCGGTGCTTTTGATTTTGCAAAAATAAAGGTGTCATCGCTTATTTTTTTATTCAAATCTGTATTGTCAATAGAAAATGTATAACGAGAACCATCGCGACTAAAGACTTTAAGGCGCATGATTTCTGAAGTGTTTTTGTTGATGGTTACCCGCATTTTAGAATATTCAGATTCTCTGTCTTTTGGTTTGAATTCTATTTGCTGGATCATGACCCCTTTTTCGTATGCTTCATTCATCAAAACATAAAAATAGTTGTCGTTTTTATAAATCTTTAAAACATCTTTTGGAGACATGATGTCTTCATTTTCTTCGTCTTTTTCAAAATTGTTGATCTGAACTTGTTTTTGTTTTTTCAGATGTGTCCAGATTACCTTTCCATCGCAATAAATCGCCATTTGAGGAATATCCAAATAATATTTATCGCCAGACTGTATCATTTTTCCTTTTTGAAGCAGTTCGTCCTCCTCCGGAATTTCAATTGTCATACTAAAATCAATCTCGAGCGATTTCGAATTTTCGTATTTTTTACTCACTTTTTCCAAAATAACCTTTGCCTCAGGGTCAGACTTATCTTCAAAAAGTGCTTCTTTTGGAATTTCCTGAGCTATCCCTGTGAAAAGGAAACTGAGGAGGGCAACTACCGTAAGAATATTTTTCATTCGTTAATTTATATTTTTACTAAAACGTGATCCACGATTTGTTTATTTGTTAAAAACAAAATTAAAGGGTTAAGGATCACTTAAAAAGAAACGCGAAGTTAAACTATTGTTAAACAAAGCGGTGCAGAAAAAGATCATTTCATTTCGTAGGTCGTCATTTTGGGGGATTTCGACATTAATTGTTTTGATATCTTTTCTTTCGTTTTATTTTGTGCGTTCTATGATTTCAAAACTATTAATATTTCGTTTCCGGCAGTTGTACAGAATGCTTCGTGAGATAGGTGTCATCTATCTTGTGGTTGCACTTATATTGGTTTTTGGATTGGTTATGGGAATAATCGAACAGGTTTTTAACAGTGATTCTCCTGCAATAGGCTTAATAGGAATATTGCTGGCTTCTTTTATTCATTTGAACCGAAAAGACGGGAATTTTTTATCAAAGCTGGATATCTCCACCGCAAAACTTTTTGCAGCGGAGTACCTGATTTTTTTTCTTCCATTGACCACGATTTTCTTGTTTTCCGGAAATTACGGAGCAGTATTCATCCAAAACATCGGATTACTTTTGCTTTGTTTTGTCAAGCCAGTTTCCTTCATAAACAGTAGTTATTCAAATAGATTGGATTTGAAATTTATCTCATCGCAGGCCTTTGAAGCACGCAGTTTTTTTCGCCGGTTTTTTATTCCTTTAGCTCTTGTCTATGTATTTTTGTTAGGGACAGGAATGTTCGTCGCACCCGGACTTCTCGCGACTTTGCTCCTTTCGTTTACGTTTATTTCATTTTTTGATGAAGTGGAAAGCAAGGAACTTTTCGAAGTTTTTCATTTTAAAAAGGGAATCTTGACGAGCAAGATTCAAATCTATTTAGGTTTATATTATTTGCTCATGATTCCGCATGTTTTGCTTTTTTTGATCCTCCATTTTCAATACTGGTATTTGCTTTTAGCGGCATTGTTTTTAGGAACGACCGTGATTCTTTTCAACATATTTTATCGATACGCTCAGTTTACGCCTTATCGAAGGAGAGTGTACAATTCGACGGCAAATTCACTTTTTATCTTCTCGATCATTATCCCGTTTTTTTATCCGGTGACTTTGATTTACCTTTTGATTTATTGGCTCAAAGCCAGAAAAAATATCAGATTTTATTATGCTGAAAATAAATGATCTTTCTGTTTCCTTTGGCGATCACCAGGTGCTTGACCATTTAAATCTGGACTGTTTAAAAGGGGAATTGCATGGCATTTTAGGAATGAATGGATCTGGAAAAACAACGCTTTTCCGGACCATTTATGGTTTTAAAAAGAAAGATGACGGAGATTGTATATTTGAAAACAATAGCGTAAGTAGCAGAACCATTGGGTTTTTGGAAACCGAAAACTATTTCTATTCTTATATGAAAGGCCAGGAATATCTTGAACTTTTGTCAGGGACCGATAATAATTTTGATATTAAAAAATGGAACCAATTCTTTGATCTTCCGCTGAATGATCTGGTTGATACTTATTCAACAGGGATGAAGAAAAAACTGGTTTTTTTGGGAATTATGGCACTTGATCGCTCGATCTTGATTCTTGATGAACCGTTCAACGGAGTGGATGTAGAAAGTAATGAAAAGATTTTTCAGATATTACAACGCTTGAAAAAACAGGGAAAAGTTATTCTACTATCTTCACATATTCTATCCTCCTTAACGAATATTTGTGATAAAATAAGTTTTTTAAAAGAAGGTAAGATTGCAAAAACTTATAGCCGGGAAGAATTTCCTTTGCTTGAAACCGAATTGCGCGAGATGGTTCAGCAAAACATCAATCAAACACTAAATGAATTGTTTTAATAATTATTTCGCTTTTAAGTAAACTATTCCTTCCAAAAAAATAACAATCAAAAGCAATCCTGAAGTTAAAATAATCAGGCCTAAACCAATACCATACAGGTCTGCAAATCAACCCAGAAAAAAAGCAATCGTTGCTGCTGCCAGGTTAGTGTTAAAAAGTAGGTGTTGAATACTGAGCTATTTAGGAAGATGAATGAGCAGTTAATTGCGATCTACTTAAATTGAAAATTAAAACACTTAACAAAAATGACTAATAAATCTGTATTGAATTAAAAAAAATGTAAATATTTAATAGCATAAAAAACAAAGCAGGAAATGATTGCCAAAAACTATCCCTTACTTTGATCCTGGCTCCTAAACCCAATAGCATTAATATGGAGAGGCCACCGGACGAGATCAACAAAATGAAATGAATTTTTAGACCTACCAATAACCCAAGACCGCCACAGATCTCCAAAGCACCTGTTAGTGCTCCAAACTTTTCAAGTCCAAAGCGATTGAATTCATCTTTAATTTGTTGCGAAGTGAAGTAGCTAACTCCATAAAACAAAAAGGATAAACCCGAAAACCAGATAAGCACTATGTTCAATAAATTCAAAATATTAATTATTTAAGCGCAAGCATCAGCAATTAAAAGAGTTAAAAGCAATAGGCGTAAAAACGGAACCCGATTGCCTAATTTGTGCAAACTTACCTATAACATTGGACAATATATAAAATCGGAAAATTTGTAGCAGCAGTTGAGCTTTGATGAATGCATTTCCTTCTTCAGATGCGGTTCTTCATTTTCTGAAATTATTATATTAGCTAAAATCCGATCCTATTTCCTGGATATCTGGATTATTTTTACTTTGCTTAACGGTTATCTTATCTCACAAAGTTGCTTGTTAAAGCTAGAATGGTTTTTATAATTTATAGCTTAGATGAACTTTTTGATTTTCAATTGTTTAACTGTTGATCATTTGATTAAAAATAGGAAAATATGCTAAAAAAACTTAGTAAGACAGATGTGATTATGTTGTTCCTAGCGTTTTTGTGTCTAATTTTTTCCGAAACGATGTGGTTTCGGGGAGAAAAAGAAGGAGCACTTTTCATTGGGTTATGGGTGCCCTCCATACTTGGATTTGCTATTTATTTGAAACTGATAAAAATTGAAAAAAAATGACCGAGTTTATTCCTTACCTCTCCGGAATAGTCACCCTTTTATTTGGAGTTGCTTTTTACTTTGGGCTGCAGGAATTCAAAGATATCGAAGATTAGTGATTATTAGAACAGCTAATCACGAGCAAATTATTGAAAAGCGTTGTATTATCTTCATAAAATGAATTTCTTCATTTCATAGTATGTGAAGTAAATGGGATAATTGAACACAGGTCATATTTTTATAGTCGATTTCTTAGGATTGATGCTTCGACAAAGCTATCTCATCCTGTTTTAAAGGTTCTTATACCAAGATTATCAACATTGAAAGGACTAATAAAGAAAAAGCAGGTAGTGATTTTTTCAAAGGGTCCTTTACTTTGACATGCATAAAGATAGCTCCAATCATCAAAATAGCTATACCGATCGCAGCAGGTTTTGTAAAATCTGGAAACCATATCCCTACCAATAAAAGAATAGCAAAGAGTAGTTTTAGGAAGCCGATTACGTTCATAAACCAAAAGGGAAGCCCGTAAGCTTCAAATTCTTCCTTCATATTTTTCGCTGATCCAGCCCGCCATTCCGAAGATTTCCCATACCGTAATATCCAAACATTAAAAATGCTTAGCGCAATAATGATCTGAACGCTAATAATAATGTATTCCATATGTTGTTTTTGTTTTTGATGAACATAAATCTAATAATTGCTATGAACAATTCCAACTACAACCCATTCGATTGCTTCATTAGTATAATCGATTAACCGGTTATTAATTGCATTTGGTTGATAGGATTGATTAATTTGGTCAAGATAATTTATTTAATAAAATCCATTTGTCCATAAAACTTTTAAAACTTCTGACATTACTTCTTGTCCTTTCTTTTTTGTTGGTTAAAGGTTCTATTTTCGATGAAATAAGTTTTTTAAAAGAAGAAAGATTGCAAAAACTTATAGCCGGGAAGAATTTCCTTTGCTTGAAACCGAATTGCGCGAGATGGTTCAGCAAAATATCAATCAAACACTAAATGAATTGTTTTAATAACTTTTTCGCTTTTAAGTAAACTATTCCTTCCAAAATAATAACAATCAAAAACAATCCTGAGGTTAAAATAATCAAGCCTAAACCGATACCATACAGGTCTGCAAACCAACCCAATAAAAATGCAATAATTGCAGCAAAAATGGTTCTTAGGAAATTCTGGACGGACAACACACTGGTTAATATTTCTTCCGGAACTTCATCCACCACATAACCGGTCAGAATAGGTTTTCGCAGATTTTCCAGCACATAAACTAACACGAAGGCACTAATAGCGAAGCTTAAATAATGCGAGTCGTAAAACCACCCTGACAATATTCCAAAAGCAAGTCCTAAGAATAAAGTTACGGAAGCGATAGCACCTTTTCGTTTAATTTTTCCGGCTAATCTTCCTGCCTGAGATGATGCAAAAGCCGTTAGCATATAAATGAAAAAATAAAGGAATCCAACGACCAAACCTATCTTTTTTTCTGGATTTTGTATGAAAGTAAGAAAAGGGAGTGCTATTGCAAGCGCTGCCATCATTGGTTGGATAAAATCTTTTACTCCTTTCAGGTAAGCTGTGTGCAATGCAGAAGTCGAAATAATGGAAGCTACTTTTATGTGTCGTGTAACCTTCCACAATTTCCGGGCAAATTCGGGAATGGACTCGCGCTTTGTCATTTTTCTTCGAGTATGATTACGGTTTAATGCTTTGGGATAACTCAAAATCAAAAAGAAATTCAAGAGGTACGGAATGATGGAATAGAGAAATATATTTTGGTAGGTTCCTTCCATAAAAACCATGAAGCCTGCTATTATGGAAGAAATAGCTGATCCCCTTTGTGACCATGCCCTTGTATGGCCGTAATAATCAATCTTGTGATCATACCAATTTTGGATTGTCAAGTATTCCATAATCATGGCCTTGTGGGTTCCACTCCTAAAAGCATCCGCGACGCCATAAAAAGTGAAAGCAAGGATCAACAAATAGAAATCTGAGGTAGCGAATAAAATGATGAACGAAAAGATGTAAAGTATAAAAGAGCCCAACAGAGCTTCTTTTCTTCCAAATTGATCTGCTACCATTCCTGAAGGTACTTCCATAATGAAGGAAATGATTTCACGAATGGCGTACAATAGGCCGATTTGTGTATAGCTTACTCCAAGCTGACTCAGAAAAAGGATGATAAAGGCATCAAAGAAGCGCAGGTTTTTTAAAAAACCGTATGACGAAAATTTCCAGTATTGGAGATCCTTTTGATAAAAGGGTTTGAGCTCAGCCATTTTGTAAAGCTATCAGAAAAATGAAATAAGCTCAAGTTTTTGTATTATGAAGTTAAAAGGAAATGAAAATGAAAAAATAACTTTATCTGCTAACTTTTTTACCATCCACCCTTTTAATATTAATCCATTTCACTCCCAAAGTTTTGGACCCAAAATCGACCTTCATTTGCTGCACCCATTTCTTTGTAGCCAGCACTCATTAAAGTGATGCAATGACTTTTGCTGTCTTTCCATCCTAAAACAGCACTTTCAACCGTTCTGGCTCCCCAGCTAACGTTTTCACCAACTGCTTTCCAGCGGTATTCGTTTGCAAAGATTCGGTCGCTGATTTTACTTCCATTGGAACCGCGGTGACCAATAAATTTATTGGAATTCATATCTTTTGCATGAGACTTAGCAGCTTTTTCAAGCTTTGTACTCCATTGAAGCGTCGGTGCGGGAGGCATATATCGATTACCGCAATGACAACCTTCTGAACGAATTTGGTTGACTTTTTTTAGCATCTCTGCTTTAAAAGTATCATCACCATTTTTATTTTCAATAAGTGGTAAGTTATCATTCGCTGAAAGATTTAAACCTAAAATCAAAAAAGCGATGAGCAATAATTTATTATACATTTTCTATAGTGCTTGTTCAGAATTTGGAAACGTATGAATAACGAAGAAGGAAATCAAATTGGTATGTAAAAATTAAAATAAAAGAATTTTGAAAGAGATAACTTAGAAGAGAAAACAGTGGAAGAGGGGGAAGTGGTGCTTTTTTAATAAAAAAAACCTAACGAAAATTGATCCGCTAGGTTTTAAGTTTCCCTGTGAAATGAATCACAAGGTTGCCTCCTATTTCCTATTTTTTATGTCCTCCAAAAACCGTTCCAATTCTATTTCATCATAAATCAGCACCTCACGGGCTTTGCTTCCTTCACTTGGGCCAACGATTCCCAGCGATTCCAATTGATCCATTATTCGCCCTGCACGGTTATACCCGAGCTTTAGCCGACGCTGGATCATAGAAGTTGAACCATGTTGGTTTGAGACAACCAAACGGGCCGCATCACCCAGGTTTTCATCCAATTCACTAAAGTTGATGGAACTGCCGGAATGTGTTTCTTCGTCGCCATGGAATTCAGGAAGGAAATAGGGCATAGGGTAACCTTTCTGTTTTGATATATAATCAATGACTCTTTCAACTTCAGGAGTATCCACAAATGCACATTGCAAGCGGATAATATCGCTTCCAAATGAAAGCAGCATATCTCCACGACCAATCAGCCGATCAGCGCCACCTGTGTCAAGGATGGTTCGCGAATCCACTTTCGCCGTTACTTTAAAGGCGATTCGCGCTGGGAAATTGGCTTTAATGACTCCTGTAATAATATTGACGGATGGGCGCTGGGTAGCGATAATCAGGTGAATTCCAACTGCCCGGGAAAGCTGCGCTAATCTTCCGATCGGCAATTCAATTTCTTTACCTGCAGTCATAATCAGGTCCGCAAACTCATCAATGACCAGTATGATGAAAGGCAAAAAGCGATGTCCATTATTTGGATTTAGCTTTCTTGAAATAAATTTTTCATTGTATTCCCTGATATTTCTTGCCTCCGCTTTTTTGAGCAGATCATAGCGTGTTTCCATCTCAATAGTCAGGGAATTAAGGGTATGTACTACTTTGGTAGTGTCAGTAACAATGGGTTCGTCCAGTCCTGGCAGATAAGCTAAAAAATGATTTTCGATTCGGCTATAAGGGAAAAGTTCTACCTTTTTTGGATCAATCAAAACAAATTTAATCTGTGAAGGATGCTTTTTATATAAAAGCGACATCAGCACCACGTTGATTCCAACGGATTTTCCTTGTCCGGTTGCACCAGCGATCAGCAAGTGAGGCATTTTTGCCAGATCGGCAACAAATACTTCGTTGGAAATCGTCTTTCCAAAACCAATGGGAAGGTCCATCTTTGCCCTTTTGAACTTTTCGTGGATCAGGACTTCTTTGAGTGAAACGGTTTGTTTGTTTTTGTTGGGTACTTCAATTCCAATAGTTCCTTTGCCGGGAATCGGAGCAATGATCCTTATCCCTAATGCAGCTAGGCTCAGGGCAATATCATCCTCCAGGTTTTTGATCCTTGAAATTCGAACCCCTGGTGCCGGTACGATTTCGTAAAGGGTAACAGTTGGACCAATGGTCGCTTTAATTTTTGTGATCTCAATTTTGTAATTGAGTAATGTCTCGATGATCTGATCTTTATTTTGCTCAAGTTCAGCGCGGTCGATTTCTACTTTTCCATCGGAGTATTCATTGAGTAATGACAAGACCGGATATTCATAAGAAGACAACTCCAAGGTAGGGTCGTAAGGTTCGCCGTGATCCACATTTTCAGTTTGAATTGTCATAGCAGGATTCCCGGTTGAAGTGTCCGTTTCAATTTTAATATCATCTGTTACGGAATCTTCAATCTCCAGCTCGCCTTCACCCTTTTTGAGCGACTGGGGTGTTTCTCTATTCTTTTTATTAAGGTTAAATTGTAATTGACCTTTTTCGTCTAAAGGAGTTAGTGAATCATCATCTATACTTTTAGCTGTTCCTGAATCACTTGCAGCGTTGCCATTGGTTGCGTCTAATCCACTTTCAAACGAATGATTTCGAGGCTTCAAAGTATCAAGAGGCAAAGTTTGTTCTTCTTTTTTTCGAAAACGTCTGCGGCCACTGATTAGATCCTCAAAAAAATATTTAACCTCTTTTAAAACGCCATTAAAAGTAAGCTCATTGAAATTAGGATTAGTAAACCAGGTGACTAATCCAATACCAATAAAAATAAAGAGTATAATAAGACCTATCGTACCTAGAAAATTGGTCAGCCAGGTAGATGTTTCTTCACCAAATGCTCCTCCCCATGGGAATTCGGAATTTTGAAAAATAAACTCCAGGAAAACAGAGAAAAACAATAATAGCCAAAAGGAAGGCCACAAAACTTTAATATGCTGTCGGAATGGAACGCGTTGGATACGGCCTAATCCTATAACCGTTAAAACAAAAACAAAAATAAAAGAAGGCAAACCAAAACCCCAATAAAAAAACATGTTAGAAACGATAGCGCCAAGCCTTCCCAGCCAGTTGGCCATTTCGACATCTCCTTGAAAAAGGAGACCCAAGGAATGTTGTAATACACGATCTTGGTCAATTTTCCAGGAAAACAAATACGAAGAAAAAGCAATGAATAAATATAATGCAAGAAACAAGCAGAAAACCCCAACGAGCTTGGGGATTCGTTCGTCATTAATGTTCATCTTAAAAGAAAGCTGTTGCTTGCCTTTGCTTGTTTTTTTTGTGGCCATGCTTCTTCAGTTCTTATGATCCTGCTGTGCGCAGTTTAGTATTTCATTAGTGTAAAATGATCTTTGAACCAGCGATTTTGTGTTTTGCCAACAAAAAACCAGAATCGCGATGGTTTAGTAATCAAATTGTAAAATTAATTATTTTAAATTGTGAAGCAACCAGTAGAAAGATTAAAGTCACTTTTAATAAGGTTTTTTATCTCTCTTTAAAAATATAAGGAAAAAAAACCAAAATTCAAATTTACGCAAAAAACCTCTGCTTCTTTGGTTTTTATTTGAATTGTTAGCAATTAAAAATTGATTTCAAATTCTTGATTTCTGCTATAATTTTTATAGAATATTATTTCGGCAAACCAAATCCTGAATGTTGCTTTTCGTGTATTTTTTTAGAGGACCATATTGGGTTTGAATGATAGTAGTTTTTAAAATATTTGAACAAATGATACAGCTAAAAATTATCTCCTCTTTTAGGAATATTTTATTAAAAGTAATTATTTTTGAAACTACAGTTTATTCAAAAAAACTAAATTTAAACATACGCTAACTTGTTTTTTTGTTTTCTATCCAGTCCTTTTTTAACAAACTATAGACCTCGGTATTTTGAAATTGATCATTTATGAACCTGTCCTGTCTTAGCGTGCCTTCATACACAAATCCCATTCGAGCTGGAATAGCTTTACTTTTTATATTCTGAGAATCTGTTTTGATCACAATTCGATTTAGATCCAGGTTTTTAAAAGCGTAATTAATTAGTCTTTCACTGGCTTTTGTTACAATTCCTTTTCCCTGCATATTTTCACTAATCCAGTACCCGAGTTCTCCATTTTTGTTTACGTTATCTATTTTTACAAAACCAATAGATCCAATAATTTTATCATTGTATTTTATTATGGTAGTTAGCTGTTGGCCACCCCTGTTGAAAATACTTGCTTCCTTTAAAAAATTAATGGAATCTTTAACTGATCGGGTATTGTCCACCCAAATCAGCCATTTGCTGAGATAGTCCTGCTGTCGATCAATGAGATCAAATAACTCCTGTGCCATAATTATTTCGGGAAGATGAAGGGAGATTGATTCGTCCACTTTTAATACTTTATTATGGCTAGGCATAGGTATAATTTTGGAAAAAGAAGCGTAGAAAATCATACAAAAGAGGAGCATTTTAAAGCTACATATTACAATTTTGGCTCAATTGTTGAATTAAAACACATGATAATAAAAAATAATTCAAGGCCTTATTTTAAATTATATTAAAAACATTTATTTTGCAAACGATTGTCGTATTATTGTTTAATAATTATTACTTTCACAACCAAAGCATAAGTAAACATACGATATGGGAAAAATAATTTCTTTGTTAAACCACAAAGGTGGGGTAGGTAAGACTACAAGTGCAATAAATATTGGTGCCGGACTTGTTGAACTCGGTCGAAAAGTTTTATTGATTGATCTTGATCCACAAGCTAACCTCACTCTTTCCTTAGGGATTCCAAGACAAAATTCAACTATTTACGAAGCGCTCAGGGGCGAATCAGAACTTATTCCGTTTTCTTACCGGGAAGGTTTTGATGTGATAACGTCCAGCCTTGATCTGTCGAGTGCCGAAATGGAATTGATCAATGAAGCAGGAAGAGAATATATCCTGCGGGAGTTATTCGAAACAGTAGTTGAAGATTATGATTACATTATTATTGATTGTCCACCTTCTTTGGGCTTGCTGACCTTAAATGCATTGACAAGCAGTGATTTTGTTTATATTCCTTTGCAAACTGAATTTTTGGCCTTGCAGGGATTGGCAAAAATCAAACAGATTATTGATAAAGTACGGTTTCGACTTAATAAAAAACTCGAAATTGGTGGGGTCATTGCTACCATGTATGATGCCCGAAAGGTACTGAATCGAGATGTTGTGGAAACCATTCGGAAATATTTCGGAGAGAAAGTTTTTAATACGCTAATCCGGGACAATGTAGCTTTAGCTGAAGCCCCTGCTCAAAGAAAAGATATCTTTGAATATAGCCGAAATAGTAATGGCGCTGAAGATTACCTCTCTCTTTGCCGGGAAGTCATTGAACGTACCGAGTCAGTTGAAGTATAAATATTGATGATTCTAAAATTTCGATTTTAATAAATAACCTAAGCAGGGCGTGAGCAAGAAAAAATTTACAGTAGGACTAGAAAGTTTGTTCGGAACGGCTATAGAGGAAGCCTTTCAGGAAGAAAGCCCGTTGCTCGATAAGACTAAAAAGGAAGTAAAGAAAGCCACTCCAGTTATAAAAAAACGCTCTTCCAAAAATTTCACTTCTGACCTCGATACTTTGTTTGAAGAAGCACTTGCAGATACTATCGAAGAGAGTCAGGAAAAGGCAAAAAGCCATATACAAGCACCACCAAAAATGCGACAAAAAAGGTTGCGTCGATTATCCGGACTTGATGCGCTCATTCGACACACAGAAGATATGGAAGTTGTCGAAGTAAATGTGCCCACTAAAAAACGTGTAACCTTTGTCGTTGATAAAGAAAAACTGGCTAAATTAAAGGATATAGCCAAAGAGGAGAAAGCTTATCTCAAAGACATTATGAACAGAGTGGTTTCCAACTTTATCGAAAAATATGAAAAAGAGCAAAATTAATGATCTCTAAGCAGTTCAGAAATGAGCTGCTTTTTCTTTTCTATTCCACACTTTTTCCAGCATTTTGCATATTTTGTTCCTTAGAATTTTTTAGGAACGTGTTCTCAACCAATTATTTACGTTACTAACTTGTTGATCACCTAAATAGTTGACTCAATCAATCTAAGTGAGAAGAATAGAAGATTTTCGTCTTTTTTATAATCAAACCATCCATCCAGAATTATTGCGTCTGGAGCGCAAACGAAAACGACTTCTCTTTTTGTTTGTGGTTTCATTTTTATTATTAGGTGCAGCAATATTTATTCAGTTATATCTCAATATCTTGGTGATTAGCTTGATGTTGTTTATTCCAATTGGTTTTTATATATCCTATCTGATTTTTAGAATTCAGCGATTTCGCTCAACTTTCAAACCACATGTAGTAAACCTGATATTGGATTTTATCGATGATGGCTTAAATTTCGGCACCCTCAAATACGATAGTAAGCGCTTTATTGAAAAAGATCGGTTTATTGCCAGTCAGTTATTTGCTACTCAGGCTCCTTTTTATCAGGGGGAAGATTTTATATATGGCAAAATTGGAGAATTGGATTTTAAAATGTGTGAATTGAATGTCAAAGAGTATTCAAAAGTTAGAAGTCGCCTGAATTATGTATTTCGTGGCATTTTTTTGCATACTACTTTTAACCGGCCGCTGCGAGGCAAAATCATTGTTCTGCCAAAAGAATTTAAACAATATCTTTCTCGTTCCATTAGAGTATTTAATACTTTTGGAGGTGATGAATATGAAGGAAGGATGGAAGCGCGTTTTGAGGAATCTTTTATGACTTTTGCAACAAAAGATGCCAATGTAACTACTCTTTTATCGAAAGATATGCAAAACGCAATTGTTAATTATCGCTTTGAGACCAACAAAGAAATTTATATTTCCTTTATTGAAAGTGAAATTTATATCGCAATTACAGAACCTAAAGACATTCTCGAACCTTATATACTAAGATCAAATGTAAGTTTTGACCTTGTGCGGGAGTTTTTTGAAGATATCCATATGATGATGAATATTGTGGAATACTTCGATGCAAATAATTAAAAAAAACAGTTTAAGCTAGTTTTAAAATATCAAATGATGAAAAAACTATTTCTACCAATCTTTCTTTTTGTACTGTCTTTTAACTTTTCTATTGGCCAGGTGGCCGTTGAAATCCAGGAAAAGGTACAACAGGATTCCAGTGAATTAACTAAAACAAGTCTGGAGAAATCCTTGCTTTGGGAAATCAGCGGCAATGGCCTGGACAAGCCTTCTTTTTTATATGGCACCATCCATATTATTGGTAAAGATGATTTCATTCTTACCGATGAAACAAAAACTTCTTTTGATAAAAGTGAACGCATCACTTTTGAAATCAATATGGAAGAAATGAATGATCTGTCTACCATGTTTACCTTGTTTAGCAAAATAATGATGCCTAATGCGATGACACTCAAAGATTTACTTAACGAAGAAGATTATAGTTTTGTAAAAAAGAAGTTTGCTGAATTAGGATTGCCAGCTATGATGATGGGAATTCTTGATCGGATAAAACCTATGTTTTTAACTACGTTCGCCTCTGGAGATATGGATCCGAATGGTTTGCAAAATGGCGAAATTGTTTCTTATGAAATGGAATTTATGCAGATGGCTCAACAAATGGAAAAAGAAATGGCTGGCCTCGAGACCATCGAATATCAGATAAGTATTTTTGACAGCATTCCTTTGCAAGATCAGGCTCAGATGTTGGTTGAAAGCCTGAAAGCAGAAAACGAAGGCTCAGATCAATTTAAAGAAATGGTTGACTTATATCTAAGCCAGGATTTGGAAGGTATGCAGGAAATGTTCAATAGTGAAGAAGCAGGTATTGGAGAATATGAAGATGTTTTGCTAGTTAATCGTAACCGAAACTGGATTCCCATTATGCGCGGGATGATGAAAGAAAAACCTACTTTTTTTGCGGTTGGAGCAGGTCACCTTGGTGGCGAAAATGGTGTAATCAAGTTGCTCAGACAGGAAGGGTATACACTAAAGCCGCTTCATGTTACAAAAATAAAATAAACCTTTTGGCGCTAATTAAAGCTGTAAATGGTGTTTCACCAATCTTCGGAAAAAATTGCTATCTGGCTGAAAATGCAACAATAGTTGGGGATGTAGTTACCGGCGATGATTGTAGTTTTTGGTTTCAGTCCGTTATCCGGGGAGATGTAAACAGCATCCGGATCGGTAATAAAGTGAACGTTCAGGATGCAGCGATTATCCATTGTACTTACCAAAAAGCAGCTACCTTTATAGGAAATAATGTTTCTATCGGACATCGCGCGATCGTGCATGGTTGCACGATTAAAGATAATGTACTCATCGGGATGGGAGCTATTGTGATGGATCACGCCGTTGTAGAATCAAATTGCCTGATAGCCGCTGGAGCAGTTGTTTTAGAAAATAGTCATCTTGAATCCGGATACATCTATGCCGGAATTCCTGCAAAAAAAGTCAAGCCTTTAAGCCCGGAAGCTTTTAAAGATACGATTGAACGTATCGCCGATAATTATGTGATGTATAGCAGCTGGTTTCAGGAAGAGTAATTAGTTCCAAAACGAACACTTGCTTTTATCAGCTTCTGAGTGACTTCAATAAAAGTTGGAGCGCTGAAAAAACGTTTTCAATAATAATTCGCAAAACAGCGAAATATTAATTCTTTTCGTTATTTTTACGAGAGAGAACACTTCCTGCTGAATTCTCAGCAAATTTTACCACATTTTATTTAATCCCATCATAAGTATTAATCCACTATGCAGATCCGAAAGATCCCAAAACCGCCCCCTTCTCAATATCTTGCAGTTAAAATAATTGTTGGAAAGTGAGGAGGGGCTTTTTTATAAATTCCACTGTAATTTTATTCTACATCAAACCAAATCTTTGACTGATCTTCCGGATTACCATTATAATTGAAAGTAATTTCTTCTCCGGCATCAATATCCCTGATTGCATAGATTTCTAAAGTAAGCGCTTCAAAATCAACGTAATAACGAGCATTTGGATGATAATCGTGATTGTAAATGGAACCATAACCCAATGCAAGGGCTCCACTTTTTTCATCCTCTCCCCACATGAAGTAATAATCAAATAACACAGTCTTTTTAAGGTTTTCCATATCACTTTCGGGAATGAAAAGTACCGGACATATTTCAATGATGGACCCTTCAGGAATAAAGGTAGCACAAAACACGCCCCGGTCGTGCAATTCGCTAAAAGCGACATATAAATGTGGAACTTGTTGACTCATTATTTTCTAGAAATATAAACGCCGAAAAGGATCAAAAGCATTCCGATCAGGTGATAAAAAGTAATGGGTTCTCCAACTACCGCTCCCCACATTATCGCAACCAGCGGTATCAAATAGCTGACCATTGAGGAGAAAACGGCATCGGTCAATTGAACTAACCTGAAGAATATAACAGTTGCTATGACTGTACCGAAAATGGACAAAATACCAATATATCCCAAGGCTGCCCAGCCATTTTCTTTCTCTACAAGAACGGCGGTGAAATCCGAATAAAAAAGATATGCGATAGCAGGAATTCCAATCAAAATGAAAGATACCGCACTGATGGTCAAGGCATTCATGGTTTGCAAATGAGCCCCAACGGTATTGACACTTGAAGCATAAAACAAACTTCCCAGAACAACCAGCAATCCGTACCAGATATTACCATCTGCACCGGCCTCTTTTCCAAATACGATTAATAAGATCGCTCCGGTCAAACCTACCAAAACACCAAATACTTTTGTCCAGAAAAAGGGAGTTTTGAAAAATAAAATACCTAAGCCTAATGTGAAAAGTGGCGTCAGTGAACTTAATACACCGGTAATTGAACTACTGATTTGGGTTTGTGCAAAAGAGAAAAGAAATGCCGGAAAAAAACTACCTGCAAAGCCAACCACAGCAAAATATTTCAGCTTTGTCCAGTCGATTTTTTTAAAACGAAGAATAAAAACCGGAGAAAAAGCAATCGCTGTAATGCCAATTCTTAAACAAGCAACTTGCCCTGGATCAAAGGCTTCCAGGCCTTTTTTTATCAAAACGTAGGAACTTCCCCAGACTAAACCCAGTAATCCCAATAATAACCAGGCTCTTAGGCCGGGAGGTTTGGTTGAAACAATTGATGTCGATTGCACTAGGATGAATGATTTTGGAGGCAAATATAGCAGAATTCCCGTCAAGTTTTTTCGTAGAATTGAAATCGCTAGCAGCTGTATTTTTAAACTTTCGACAAACTCGATTCATTGATTAATTGGTCCTCCAGGACTCGCGAAATACCGGCTATTGGCTTAGGAAAATTAAGCTGTTGATAATAACGATAAGTTTCAAGTATAGATCTTTCAAAAGGAGTGAATTCAGTTTTGAAATCTGATTTTATTTTTTGATTATCAAAAAGTGCGTGGCTCTTTCCCTGAAAATTTGTGCAAAGCGGAATATCTACCCAGGGTTTCAAATCATGCGCTTCTGCGAGCGATGGTGAAAGATTGATAAACTCAGGATTTTTGTTTGAAACTTTAGCAATGGTGTCATATAAATGATGCAATGGGATGACATCGTGCGTTGTCAAATTGTAATGCGTTTGGTGTTTTTTGATCATGATAGCCTCACGCATAATAGCTGCTAAATCGTCAACGAAGGTAAAATTGACTTTTTCTGATCCATGACTTGGTATAAGTATTTTTTGAAAATTAGTGATGCGGTGTATCCAGTAATACAATCGGTCGGTATAATCATATTTGCCATAAACCAATGCTGGTCGTAAAATAATTTTATCCAACCAGTCTTGTTGATCTAATACTGCCTCACAGGCAGCTTTTTTTTCTGCATAATGTTTCATTTTTTCAGGATGGCGAATTTGGGATTCATTGAAGTTTACTTTTTGGTAGTCTTCGGCAATGAGCTGGTTTTCATTACTTTGCCAATCATAAACAGAAACTGTCGAAATATAAATGTAACGACCAACGTGGCCTTTTAAATTTGGAATTAACAACTCAAGGGATGAAGGAAAGTAGCAGGAGATATCCACAATAATGTCCCAATCTTCTTTGGTGACTTTTAAAATATCTTCAGTATATCGATCCCCTAAAATTCGACGTAGGTTTTGAAATAATCGGGAATTGGTAGTTCCCCGATGGAACATTGTGATGTCGTAATTTTCGAGAGCCAGAAGCTGCTCTGTAAAAACCCGGCCAATGAAGTTGGTGCCGCCAAGGATAAGAATCTTTTTCATTTTTAACGGAAGATATAAAAAAAAGGGCATTCGTTGTAAACGATGCCCTTTCAAAACACAAGGCTTTAAATTTATGACTTTTCCTTTTTATCAGCGTTTTTTGGTAACTCTTTCACCTCAACGACTTCTTCATTTTTATTGCCATTTTCAGGGGGAGTTGTATTGCCAAGGTACTGAGGTAAATCCATGCCTGCCATATTAAACAGGTCGTTCAAAGGAGGAACAGATTTGTATAATCCGGAAACAAATTTTGAAGTAGAATTTCCTTCGCCTTCTTTATTTCCGCCTTCCCAAACGGTAACTTTATCAATCTTGATGTTTTTAATCGCTTCAACCTGGGTTTTTACCAACACTTCCAATTTGTCAGCGATTAGCATCAAAACGGCATCTTTTGAATTGCCTCCGGTGGACTTGACAATACTTCCGAACCCTTCAGCCTGCTTGCTCAAGATTTGATATAACCCTTTTGCTTCAGCTTCTTTCTTCATGAAAATAGCATCAGCTTCCCCTCTTGCAATAGCGCGTGTTTGGTCAGCTTCCGCTTCAGCATCGATGACCATCCTCTGTTTGTCAATTTGAGCTTGGACGATGGTGTCTGCTTGGTTGAAATTTTGAATCCAGTCAGCGGAAATGCCTAAACGAATACCTACAGGATGTACTTTCTGTCCCATTAAATCATTCTCTCTTTAGCGGTCTGCTACACAAACAGTTATGTGACTTGTGCGCTTCAAAATTCTGTTAGCACGGCCCTTGGCACGTGGTCTAATACGTTTCATGGTAGGCCCTTCATCCACCATGACTTTCGATACTCTAAGCTCATCAATGTCGGCACCTTCATTATGCTCGGCATTGGCAATCGCAGATTCAAGAACCCGCTTCATCATATCTGTTGATTTCGCAGTACCAAATGTCAGCGTAGTCAAAGCTGCCTCAACCTGCATACCACGAATCTGGTCTGCAACCAGGCGACATTTCTGCGGTGAGACGCGTGCGAATTTATGTTTTGCTGTTACTTCCACAATGTCACCCTATCTTGATTTCTTGTCGGCCACATGGCCTTTAAATGTACGAGTAATCGAGAACTCACCCAGTTTATGACCAACCATGTT
This sequence comes from uncultured Saprospiraceae bacterium, assembly GCA_963793295.1. Taxonomy (GTDB): domain Bacteria; phylum Bacteroidota; class Bacteroidia; order Chitinophagales; family Saprospiraceae; genus JAHDHW01. The sequence goes on from CAWBZX010000018.1 coordinate 49,383, forward strand.
TTCATTTATTAGTACAGGCACATGCTGCTTGCCATTATGTACAGCAATGGTTAAACCAACCATTTCTGGAAAAACTGTAGAACGTCTAGACCATGTTTTAATCGGTCTGCGATCATTGCTCTCGCTAGCCTTATTAACTTTAGCCATCAGGTGATGATCAACAAATGGACCTTTTTTTAATGAACGTGGCACAGTCTTTCCTCTTTAATTCCGATAACCGTTATTTCTTATAGCGACGACGTACGATCATGTTATCTGTACGCTTGTTACTACGTGTTCTATAACCCTTGGTAGGCACGCCCCATGGACTAACAGGGTGACGACCACCAGATGTTCTACCTTCACCACCACCATGTGGATGGTCAACTGGATTCATCACAACACCACGTACGGTAGGACGGACACCACGCCAGCGCGTAGCACCTGCTTTACCTAATGAACGCAGACCGTGCTCACTATTACCTACTTCACCGATGGTAGCTCTGCAATTAATGTGTATCTTGCGCATTTCACCGGAACGTAAACGTATAGTTACATACATACCTTCGCGAGCCAGTAACTGCGCTGAAGTACCAGCACTACGTGCAATCTGTGCACCCTTACCTGGCTTCATTTCGATACAGTGAATCTGCGTACCTATCGGAACATTACCCAGTGGTAATGTGTTTCCAACCTTGATCGGGGCATCGCTTCCCGAAACTACTGTATCACCGGCCTTAATACCTTTTGGTGCAATGATGTAACGACGCTCACCATCTTTATACAGTAGCAATGCAATATTTGCGCTACGATTTGGATCGTATTCAAGGCGTTCAATTGCTGCAGGAATACCATCTTTATTACGCTTAAAATCGATAACGCGGTAACGCTGCTTGTGACCACCACCAACGTGACGCGTAGTAATGCGGCCATTATTATTACGACCACCACTTTTGCTCTTGCTCTCTGTCAACGCACGAACAGGTGCACCTGTGTGCAAATCCTTGTTCACTACCTTGACGACAAAACGTCGTGCAGGTGAAGTTGGTTTTGTTCTTACTAATGCCATTCTAAAAAACCCCTAAATACTCAGCAGACCTTAGTTGCTACCGGTAAAGTCGATGTCACTGCCAGAAGCAAGTGTTACGTATGCTTTACGCAGGTCTGAACGCTTACCCATGCGGCCACCAAAACGCTTGGTTTTGCCCTTGTTGTTCAGAATGCGGACTTTATCTACTTTAACCTTGAATAATTCTTCAACAGCTACTTTGACTTCAGATTTAGTTGCATCAGGAGCCACTTTAAATACATGCTGACTATTAGTCTCAGCAAGCATCGTGCCTTTCTCAGAGACATGTGGCGCTACCAGCACTTGATAGATACGTTCCTGGTTCATGCTAACCACTCCTCGATTGCGCGAATTGCACCCACGGTGACTACAACTTTTTCGAAGCCAACCAGGTTTACTGGATTCAGACCGTCAACATCAGTCACTTCCACGTCCCACAGGTTGCGCGCAGACAAATATAATTTCTCATCGCCGGTTTCAGTAACAATCAACGTCTTGTTAACACCCAACTCAGCCAGCTTTGCAATAAGCTGCTTGGTCTTTGGTGCATCAATCGTAATATCTTCAACCACTACCAGTCTTTCCTGGCGACTTAATTCTGAAAAAATTGAGCGGATACCCGCCCTGTACATTTTCTTATTAAGTTTCTGGGTGTAATTTCTTGGGCTTGCAGCAAAAGTCACACCACCACTACGCCACAGCGGACTACGAATAGTACCTGCACGCGCACGGCCTGAACCTTTCTGGTTCCATGGCTTACAACCACCGCCGCTAACAGCCGCACGGTTCTTTTGCGCCTTGGTACCTGAACGTCCACCTGCCAGATAAGCAGTAACCAACTGGTGCACAAGGGCCTCTTTATATTCAGAACCGAACACCGTATCAGATACAGCGATCTTTTCTTTACTGTTATGTAACTGCAGATCCATTATTTAATCTCTTACTCTTAGACTCTTCAGATTAATCAAAAATAAATCAGGCTTTAACGGCCGCGTGAACGATTACATCTCCGCCTTTGGATCCTGGAATAGACCCCTTAATCAACAACAAGCCGCGCTCGCTATCGACTCTTACTAATTCAAGCGACTGCGTTGTCGTCTTCCTGTCACCCATGTGACCAGACATCTTTTTACCTTTAATAACACGACCTGGTGTCTGACACATACCAAT
>CAWBZX010000019.1:0-27183 GCA_963793295.1 uncultured Saprospiraceae bacterium
GCAAGCAGGTCACTGGCTAAAATTTGCGCAGGATGTTTCTCTGAGAGACAACCATACCCTGGATGAAGATGTAAAAATGTATTTCCTTACCGAAGTTACCGCTATGGATGCATTTATCGCTTCCTGGGATGCAAAAATGTATTATGATTTTGCAAGGCCTTATGCACTTGTACACGATTATTACCAGGATCAGGTTATCAAAGCATGGGGAGGCCCTAATAAAGGTATGATGAATATGAAAGGTCAGGAATGGAGGCCATATTCTCCCGAAACATTTTTGTGCCCACCTTTCCCAAGTTATGTTTCAGGGCATAGCACAATCAGTGGAGGTTGCGGTGAAATATTGAGATTATACACGGGTAGCGACGAATTTGGTGAAGAAGTTGAGTTGATCCCGGGTGCATTGACCGAACCCAATAACCTGGGAGATCCGGTGATAATTAAGTTTCCAACTTTTACAGAAACTGCAGAAATGGCTGGAATTTCAAGAGTAATGGGGGGATACCATATTCAGGCGGATAATGTTGCAGGCTTAAAACTTGGAAGAGATGTAGCTGCTCAAGTTTGGAAAATGTATTTATACCATATCGGAGCAGAAAAATCAATATAAATTTAGAAACATGAGTTGTACTTCTTTATAATCCCATAGTTGAGATATTTTTAATTTTTGGAAACCCTCTTTCGAAATAAATTCGAAAGAGGGTTTTTTATTTTAATTAAATCAAAAGTAATCACATCCTAAAAAGAATAGGCCTCATAGCCTTTTTTCATAAAAACTTAAAGCATCTAAACTGTTGGTTAGCAGCACTTATAAATCAGTTCTTTCGATTAACATAGGCAAAACCAAATTCCAAATATTGAAAATTCGGAATAACTCGCACTATTTAAATTTCTGATTGATCTTGACTTAAAGTTAGAAGGGAATAATTCTTGAACACTGCAAAAGCAAAACTCATGCATTCCTTTATGTTCAAGCGTATGTTTATTACAAAGACTTTTTCATTTCTGTTCTTTCTTTTGATGTCTTTTCAGCTACTCTGCCAGGATGACACAAAAGTATTACAATACGTAGGTTCATCAACCATCGGGAATTTCATTTCTGATGCGAATCAACATTATTCGAAAGTCAGGTTTAATATCAACACCGAAGATGAAAGTTCGGGTGGCGAAGTGGCCATTTTAAACAATAACGCTGACCTCGTTGGAATTGCGAGAGTACCGAGTCCTGAAGTACTCGGCAAAGGTTTGGTCAGCACGCTGATTGGCTGGGACGCGATTGCCGTAATTGTAAACGAAGAGGTTGGAGTTGACGATATTAGCTTTGATCAACTTCGGGGAATATTTACCGGAAAAATTAAAAACTGGAAGGAATTAGGCGGAGCGGAGCTTCCAATCAAACCTTTTATCGTAAGTCAGGAATCCGCTACACGAAAGATTTTCAGAAGTAAAATTCTCGGGGCAGAAAACTATCTTGGTTGTGAAATGGTACAACCCGATTCATTTATTATTGAAAAAGTACAAAACCAACCTGGTGCCATCGGCCATATCAGTTTTTCATTTCTTCAAAACCTGGAAAAAAATGTCAAAATCCTGTCTGTCAATCAACAAGCACTCAATCTTAATAACCATTGGTATCCTATCACTAGACCTTTGTACTTTTTACATCGAAACACCAATACTGAAGTGGATGAATTTGTAAACTGGACATTGAGCGAAGAAGGACAAACTTTATTAAAGAAAAAGTTTATCGGAGCCGTTGAAAGTGATGTTCAACAGGCCGGTGACAATGGGAGTTTGATTGTGTATACCTCAACCAAACCTGTGGAGGATGGAGGTATTTTTTACTATCCTCACAACCCTTATCAAATCCTTAGCCCAGAGGGAAAGTTGATGCTTCGGGTTCCGAATCATCTCGGTAATAACGATGAATCTCCAACAAAAATATTTCTGAATCCCGGAAAATACATCATCAAACCGGAAGACGGAAACGAAGAATATTTTGTCACCATTGAAGCAAATCGTCTTACAAAATTAGACCTTGGAGAATACGATCCCGATACGCCTCCAATAACCACTTCTGAAAGTAGCAGCGCCGATGGCTTATTTACGAGCAAAGGCGTTTTAGAAAAACTAAATCATATAAAATTTTACGGGGATCTTCGAATCAGAGGAGAATTTGACAATACGGAATTGCTCAATCGGTTCCGCGGGCGAATGAGAATCCGCGTCGGGCTTGCAGCCACTTTGAGTCCGGGCTTTAAACTGGATTTCCGGGTCGCCAGTTCTCAAAACCCTGATACCCCAAAATCAACACACATTAATCTCAGTAACAATTTCAGTCAAATCCGGCTCGTCATTGACAGAGCTTATTTGCTTTTTACACCGAAAAAAATTAGCCGGTTGAATTTATGGCTGGGTAAGTTTTCTCATCCTTTCAGAAACTCAAAATTATATTACGAAACCCTTTGGGATGATGATCTCCAACCGGAAGGAACAGCAGCTGCACTCTCAAATATATCGCTTTCAAATTTTGGAAAACTGCGCGTTGTCCAGGGTTTTTATTTGCTTGAAAATATCCTTTCAAGCCAGAACAATCATTCGCTTTCAGTTAGCCAGTTAGCTTTTGATTTTAATTTATCATCTACCACACAACTTTCTGTCCTTTCGGGTTATTCGCATTATTCCAACATCAAAGGATCTGCAACTTCTTACAACAAACTGGGTATCAATACTTCCAATTGTGTTTATAGCACAGATGAATTGATTGGCAAAGATACCGTTGCGATCGACCGATTTTGCAATAATTTTTATATCCTTGACAATACTTTGCTGCTCGATTGGAGAAGTGATTGGCAATTAATTCGTTTTAAAGGGCAATGGATTGAAAACTTTGGTGCTGAATCGGACCGTTCAGCTTATGTGGTTGGTGTTCAAATTGGCGAATTTAAAATGAAAAAAGACTGGACTTTCTTTTATCAATTCCAAAAAGTAGAACAAGAGGCTGTCTTCACCTCTTTCGCGCAGGATGATCTCCTGGACGTCAACGCTTATCAAGCTCATATGCTCAGCGTTTCCTATGTGATTTTCAACCAATTGTCGCTTCAGTTGTGGTATGCGCTAAGTCAATCAGAAGGAGATACTTTTTGGAAGTCAAGAACACGTATTGATCTTAATTTAAAGTTTTGAGTTCGTATCTTAATTGAATAATTAGCGTCTCTCGTTTAGCCTTAAAAAATTATTCAAATCAATGAATCAATTTATTACCAAACACGCAACTGGCAAAAAAGTACTGCTCTTTGTCATTATTTCCGGCATCATCTACGCTCTAATGGCATTAGTCACGGTACCAAATTTATTAGCCCATTCAAATGGATGGAAGATACTGGATATGATGTCAAAAGGTTATGATTTTGAATACGTAAAGGATTTGTTTGAAAAACTGGGGGTAGAAGGCCGCAATGCTTATTTGTATCAACAAATTCCTTTGGACCTGATTTTCCCGCTGCTTTATGGACCAGGAAGTTTTTTGCTGATGGTGTATTTATTTAAAAAGATCGACGTAAAAAATGCCAAAGTTTATTACCTGTGTTTAGTTCCAGTTGTGGGAGCTGTTTTCGATTATTTTGAAAATTTTGGGACGATCCGCTTACTAAACAATTATCCGGATATCTCATCTTCTTTTGTTCAAATGAACAGTTTTTTCACCATACTGAAAAGTGGTTTTATAACCCTCTTTTTTATTATTCTAATCATTACCTTTTTGGTTTTTCTCTTTAAAAAGGTAAAAGCACTTCGCGCTGCAACTTAATGAACTGAAAAATCAAAAGGCTAAATCGACTTAGTTTATGACCTATTTTTGTCTATTTTTAGTTATTAAATTTTTAGATCACATCAAATCTTATTTCTAAACTCATGGCTGACATTCGCAAATCAAACTTTTGGGTAAACCTATTAAAAAAGATCGCAAGGATACTTTTTAAAAAATTTAGAGACAAAACAAGACCCCAAACACACCATCAGCACGTCGTCCCACACGAGGAAGGATGGGCAGTCAAAGGGGAAGGAAATGAAAGGTATACTGCCACCTATAAATATCAGGAAGATGCAATCGAGCGCGCCAAAGACATTGCTAAAAATTATAAGTCAGATGTAATTATCCATCGGAAAGATGGCACGATCCGGGATCGGGTTAGTTATTGATCGTGTATTTAGTTTGTACCCTGTTTTTGTACAAACCCCTGTTTCCACTTTTGTGCGATTTTGAAAACGGTATCAATCATAACTGGTTCCCATTTTTCCACTCCCCAGGCGGTGTTTGCTAAGATAGAAGATTCCAGCCGATCTTGAACTTCGCGATAATTTTTCGACGTTTCCAGAATATTGGAAAGCTCCGTTTGCTGATCGTGAAGTAATTGATCCTCCAGCGGTTTTTCAAAAGAAATGGTTTTATTAGAAAAAAATGATTCCTTTTTTACATCAGGAAGATTTTCATTTTTTTGTCGAACAATCTTGTCCATTTTTGAAAAATCTTTTTGAAACTGCACTTTGCTTTCAGCGGTTTCCAAACCAGTCCCAATTTGCTCCAAAACGATGTATTTTAAGTTGGGGCATTTTTCAATCGTACAATCTAAAAGTTGAAAAACTTCATCAGGAACAGCCTCATCGTGCGTATCTCTTCGGATTTTCTTAGCCAGATTAATCGCTGACGCTTCCCAACTTCCTCCCGAAATGTGAATTTCCCGGACCAGTTCCAGCGGATATAGTTCAATGATTTCATCATATTGGACATCGAAATTGTGCATTTGGCAATACAAATTATGAAGGTCCAAAATGATAAATCCGTTCACGGGTTCAATCAACTGATTCAAAAATGCACCATGCTTTTTTACTTCCTCAAGAGAATAGGAAAAGGCCAGGTTTTCCAGTCCAACCGGACACTTGCAGGCATCAGAAATCCGAAGCAACCGATCGCGGCCAATCGCCAGAGTCGTTGAAGTAAGTGGAACGCTGATTGGCGCTCCCTGATGAAAATCAGCTCCGGTCATAAAACCAAAATGCTCGGTAATATGGTCGAAGTGAAATTCATTTGAAAGTTTTTTCAAATGCTGCAGCCAGCGCTGCTGATCGGCTGACCATTTTCCGGAAAAAAGCGAGAAAAAAACACCGTGTCCAATCAACCTGTTTTTATCGCTAAAAGCTTTCAACAATTCAACAAACCAATGCGGAATATTTCGATGATTGAAAAGAGTATCAAAGGACCATTCAATAGCTTGGACTTTCTCAGTTTGAAGAAGTGGAAGAGATGCCTGTAAAATATTAGCATCCAGGTTACAAGAAATGGCAGACCGTATTTTTGTCATGGAATTTAGTAGCTTCTAGCCCAAGCCACATGCAGGGCAATTGTCATAAACGTGATTGTTTATGGTGTGATCAATATCGCAGGCTTCATCACAGGTTTTCAAATGAATATCGCTTGCCTCTTTAGTAGGAGAACAGGAACTGACAGCTCCCAATGTAATTCCAACAGCGATGGCCTGAAGTAGTGTTTTTGAAAGTTTCATCGTTTTTATATTTTTTGATGAGTAAATAATTTACTGGGAATCCGAAAATCACGGATTCCACTTTTATAGACGAGGTGTCCCTCAAAAATGGTTGGGTAAGTTTGGATTTTATGCTTTAAAAAGACAATCCTGAAATTTTCTCATTAAATTTATCTTCATTGAAAATTGAATCTATGAAAGTAGGAACAAAACATTATCGGACCATTTGGATGGAAAAGGGGAATCCAGCGTTGGTATTTGCCATTGATCAAAGGCATTTGCCTCATGAGTTTGTGGTTGAAAATATCTCTTCCCTCAAAGAAATGTGTGTGGCTATAAAAGACATGCATGTTCGCGGTGCCGGACTCATTGGAGCCGCCGCTGGTTACGGTATGTACCTTGCAACTTTGGAATTTCAGAGAAACAGCCTTTTTCAAAATCACCTTAAAAATGCCGCTGAACAATTAAAGGCCACTCGCCCGACAGCGATTGACCTAGCCTGGGCAGTGGACCGGCAGCTTGAAGCATTGTCACATTGCGATTCTGTTGAAAACGCAATCGTCAAAGCGCTTCAAACGGCTCATCAAATCGCGGACGAAAATGCAGAACATGGTTTTAAAATTGGTGAACATGGATCACCTTTAATTGAAGCGATCAGCCAGCAGAAAAATGACCAACCAGTCCATATTCTGACCCATTGCAATGCTGGTTGGTTGGCTTTTGTAGATTATGGCTCCGCGACTGCGCCCATTTACGAAGCATTTCAAAAAGGGATAAAACTGCACGTTTGGGTGGATGAAACCAGGCCGCGAAATCAAGGAGCGAGACTAACTGCCTGGGAACTGCAAGAAATGGGCGTTCCGCACACCGTCATCGCCGATAATACCGGCGGACATCTGATGCAAAAAGGAATGGTCGATTTGGTTCTCGTTGGTTCTGACCGAACTACTTACACTGGCGATGTCGCCAATAAAATTGGAACTTACCTCAAAGCTTTGGCAGCTTATGACAATGGTGTCCCTTTTTATGTGACCTTACCCTCTTCATCAATCGATTGGGAAATCGAAGATGGTTTGAATGAAATTCCGATTGAAGAGCGTGGCGCTGAAGAAGTCAAATACATCCATGGATTTTCAGAAGGAAAGATCCAAAAAGTATTGCTGACGCCTGAAGAAAGTAAAGCCGCAAACTATGCATTCGATGTCACCCCGGCACGTCTGGTGACCGGTTTGATTACCGAACGGGGTATTTGTGAAGCAAATGCTGAAAGCATTTTGACGCTCTTTCCTGAAAAAAGAAAGGCCAATGTTTGATGAGGGTTATATCAAATTTGATTGTAACTGGAAAAAAACAGAGGCTCTGGAAAAAGATCTTTTGCGCGCTTTAAACAAGTGGAGAGACCAGTTGTATGATTTAAAATTAATAGGCGCCTACGAAAACGGTATCGGTTATGGCAATATTAGCGAACGTTTTGAAGGAAATCAATTTATCATCACTGGCTCAGCGACCGGGAACTTTCCAAAATTAGACGCATCTCATTATTCAAAAGTCATCGATTTTGACCTGTCAAATAATAGCCTGACCTGTGAGGGGCCAATCAAAGCTTCCTCCGAATCGCTTAGCCACGGCGTGCTCTACCAACTGGATTCCAGCATCAACGCTGTCATTCATGTTCACCATTTGGAGCTTTGGAAGCGGCTGCTTTTTAAGGTTCCCACAACGGATAAAAAAGTAAGCTACGGCACGCCGCAAATGGCCAACGAAATCATCCGTTTATACCAAAACACAAATCTTCCTCAACAGAAAATCTTTGTTATGGCAGGGCATGAAGAAGGAATTATTACTTTTGGAAAGAATCTCGATGATGCAGGGAATACTCTTTTAAACTATTTCAATTCAAATTACATAATCGATTAATCAACATGAGAAAAATCATTCTTTACATTGCTGCAAGTATTGACAATTATATCGCCAGGCCTGATGGAAACGTGGATTGGTTGCACAATCCGGACTATGCTTTGGAAGGGGAAGATTACGGATATGCTTCCTTTTATAAAACGATTGATACCACTTTAATGGGAAATTCATCTTATCAGGAAATTTTGGGATTTGATGTTCCTTTCCCTTATCCGGACAAAACGAATTATGTTTTTAGCCGATCAGAAAATAATGAAGATAATGAATTTGTGAAATTCTTTTCCGGAGATATTGCAAAGTTTACAAAGCAATTGAAAGAAAAACCAGGGAAAGACATCTGGCTGGTAGGAGGTGGACAGATTAATACTGTTTTACTGATAAACGGTTTGATTGATAAAATCATACTGACCATTATTCCAATAACACTTGGAGATGGGATTCCCATGTTTCATGAAGGGGCACCAGCTGAAACAAAATTTGATTTGGAAAAAAGCCAGGCTTTTAAAAGCGGATTGGTTCAATTGACTTTTAATAAAAAATAGTAACCATGCAGTATCGAATTCTGATAATATTTGTTTTGTTTTTCACTTTTCAATCCTGTTATGATAATCAACCCGAACAAAAAACCACAGGTATAATTGCTTCTGATTCAATTAGTCATACAACTACAAAAACAAGAAAAGACACTTTAGGGAAAACAGAAAGCGTAAATTCAGATACTGCCGAAATTCACATTTTTCAAAAAGGAGAAACGCTCTGGGATTTGTGTACCAAATATTACGGCAACCGGCATTATTCGTCCATTTTGAGTATTTACAACAAAATTCAGGATGTAAACCAAATAGAACCGGGAACTGAAATTAAAATTCCAACTTTGAATAAAATCCTGATCGATAAAAATTTTGGGCTCGTTCCTCCTTTGAAAACGGAAGTCTTCAAGATACTCGCAGCAAGGCAGTTGTATGTGGAAGTTGAGGGAATACTTTGGCATTTAAGAAAACAATCGGACTGGAAAGGAGAACAAAATCTGCCGGAAAGCGTCATTGACAACCTGGAAAGAGCAGCAGCTTTGATTGATCTGACCATTATCCAATTAAATGAACCAAAAGAAAATTCAACGACGCTCCCCATTAAAATGATTGACAACCTTAAGTCTGTTTCCCGAAATTTAAAACACCTAGCTTCGGGGGCCAACGACGGTTATGGCTACGATTTGGATATGGTTCACCAAGATTTGATTCGTACCATCCACAATGGCAGAGCGTGGGTGAAAAAAAATTATTCTGATAATTGAGGTAAATAGCTTCACAACTTATTTGTTTGGTCAAATATACTCAATAAAGACAATGACCAAGTCTATTGAAGTACACGAGTGGCATAAACTTTTGGAATGAATTATTAATTCCCAAAGTAGTATGGAATTGCAGTTCTATTTTTTATGCCAAAGCCGATACCCTATTCCAATTGATATGTTTTGCATAGCAGATCGCACCTCGTAGGTTTCAGTGCTATTATTGTATCTAAAATGTTTTATTTGATCAAATTCAAACCTTAAATCAACGTACATTCTTTTAGTCAATTTGATTGCCGCTATTATTGATAATGCGACTCCCACCGGAATGTCGCTATCGACTTTTGCAACCTGAGTTAATTCTTTAACCGCTTTATCAAATCCCTTATTATCATGAAGCGTAAAAAATACTGTTGGCCCAAAGGCAAACCAAAAATTATCATTAGAAATCACTGCAAAATGAAGCGGCACATTTAGTCGAACATAACTTTGTAATTCACGTGATGCTCTACTGGCTTCAAGTTGAGCAATTTGTACCTCTCCACTTAAATAGGACAATCCAATTTCAGGAAGGAATCTCCAATTTTTTCCTAAAAAGTAAATTCCCTGTAAACCGACAGCCCCACAAAAACTGTTACTAGCAGGAGCAACAGACCATACATTATTAACATCTTCTGGATCTACTAAAAAAGCCTTTGGAAAGGTAAGCCATGAAGTTCCTATATTTCCTTTTACAGCTAATTGAAATTTAGGCGGATCTTCCAAATCAATAAGCTCTTGAGAATGAGCTGCAAATGGTAATAAAAATACAAACGTAAAAACTATAATTAATTTATTCATTTTTTCTTTTTAATTGGTTTTCTAAATCGGTATCCAATATTCCATTCGATATATTCTGCCTGTCCAAAGTTGATAGCTCGAATAGCTATACCTAAGATCAAATCTCGAACATGATATTTGAGCGCCAGATGTTGGTAAAAATCTGTAGGCATGCCTTCATATTCCTTCCGAAGAATTCTATAACCTGGTTGTGCATAAATGGAAATATTATTAAAAACAAATTCATAGGAAAGGAACACACCCAACTGCAAATGATCAGCAAAAGGATATTCTACAGCTTTCACTATATTGCCATCTCCCAACTCAATTTGTGCATCATATGGGCCCCAATAAATAACATCCAAGCCTCCACCATATTTCCCCAACCATCCATAATGGTATTGAGCAGCTACCGATATATTATGAATCTTATAACTTACTGCAAGTCTATCAGGCACGCCTGTTTTATCTTCATAAAACAAAATTTGTCGGGTGCCTGTGCCAATAGTAAAGTAATATTCCATTGCTTTGTCTGTAAATTCTGGCTTAGGATATTTTTTATATTCCGGCCGTTCTCCTCCATTAAAATCATACTTTACCCCCAAATGTGGGTTCAATAAATTCACACCAAAATTAGGCAAGGAACTTTGCCCATTTGAAAAGTGCGCAAATTTAAATCCTAACGAAGCAGACAAACTTTCACCAATTAAATATTGAGCTTCTATACCACCCGATATATAGAGATTACGTGATCCGCCTATTACCAAATTCCCAGGATTAACAACAGGATCTTGAGGTTCCCAATTGTAAGACATTCCGAGTCTAATGATATAATTGAATGCCCATTTTTTGGTTCTTTTAAAAGGAGCATTCAAAAATAAATAAAAAGCGTTTGGCTTACCTAAACTATCCGTTTGCGGAAAATGGTAAGTAAGAAAACCAGCTCCGTAAGTTGGGTATCTTAACAAATTATCATAAACATTCCTGCCTCTGGCTTGCCACCCCACCTCAATATTTCCACCTATATTTGTATTTACCCCTTCCAGAAGGACGTCAGATGGCAAAACATAACCATATTCGAAATCACCTCGAAGGAAAAAATTTGCACCCGGCGTCAAACTATCATTCCAAATTTCATCCTGAGCCATTAAACTTGTATAAAAGAGAAAGCTAAAAAATAGAAATGTAAGGTATTTTTTCATGTTTTCAGTTTATTCAATTTTTATGTAATCCTACAAGCTAATATATTAAATATAAAGCTCCATTTTCATCTCAAAAAACAGTTCTAAATTAAAACTTAATTTATGCAAAAAAAGCTGAGTTAAAGTTTAATTAAAAGCTAGCCATGCTTGCCTTTTCTTTTTACTTTCAAAGATGAATAATTTTATTACTTTTTATAATTATGATTACAGAAAATTTTATGTGTTTTACTAGATACTCTAACTTGAATTTCTACAAAAATATTGGCTTCAATTTCTTCCCTAATTCCTTCTAATGATTCAAAATAATCTTTTGGTTTTATTATCGGCACTATTCGATTTGCATCTACTTCAGTTTGCTCCCTGTATAGTTCTTCTGATGATTCAATGTATTTGTCAACAGTCTCTTCTAATTCTTTCGGTTCAAGTTTATATTCTCTAAACGCATTATCTAAATAGTGAAATACTTCTTTTTTTAATTTGGTTGTGGCTTTTAATGTTAAGGAATCAATTATTTCATAACTCACTTCTGGATATTTCTTGGAGATACATTCAAAGTAATATTTAGTGAATTTTTCTTCATTCATCGGCTTGGACTGAAATCCACAACTCATAAAACTTAGTAGGGTCAATATTTTGGTTATTATTTTCATTTATTGTGACTAACGTTTAGTATAAGAAACGTAAGTGATTTCGAAGCTCTTACCTGTCAAGTTACACTGAGCCAAATTTGCGATTAGACACAAATTTATAAGTTTTAAAACAAACCGTCAAATCGCAGATTTGGCGGAGCTGATTAAATGCTGCAAACCTTCCGTAAACCACTGAACCACTTATGTTTTTTATACATTGTTGTATGCTGGTGTATTCATGGCTCATCAGTTTAAAGTTTAGCACTACTCTTTGTTTCTCTATCATATCGCAATGAAGTTGCATACGGAGCCCGAAACGAAACAAAATGTAGCTCAGCGAAGCTAATTTATTTTGTTTTTTGTTTCCGCGTATTTCCTAGAGCTTACAAATAAGGTATAGCTTAATACTCTAAAAACCAAACCTGTATTGCAGTCCTGTCATAAAAAACTTTTGATCAGCACGATAGCCATATTCGGCTCTAAACATCCAGTGTTTAGATATTTCAAAATTAAATCCGATCTGTGTACTCCAGTTATTAACAATCTCTTTTTTAATACTATAATTTATGGCATCAGAGTTTTCTACCCGATCTTTTGCGCCGGTAAGTCTCTCGTCTCTGGCATATAATTCGGTTAGTTTTTCATCTTTCCCAGGTGTGGCATCTGGCAAGCTCTCCCACAATTCAATCTGCTCGCTATTTATTGCTGTTAAACCGTCAATTGCTTGTATCATGCTTTCATTTAATTCGGGTACTGCGAGAGATCCCGTATTATTCTCCCTGTTCAAAAAATTACGATACATGGCTCCAATATAAATGGCCAGTTTCATGTCATTTTTAAAGGTTATTCTTCTTCCTATACGAGCTGAACCAACAAATAAGGTAACTGTTTGTTCCAAAAGATCTGATGATGACCACGTTATATTACCATCTGCATTAATAAAATAATTCTTCCATCCATAAACTCCTGTAGCTCCAATTCCAAAAGTATTTGTAGCAAATGTAACTTCTGGCACATCAATTGGGTTTTCAAGCGTTCTTATCTCCTTAATATTTCCATTTGGACCTAAACCATTCTCGGTAACTTGTGGTTGAAAGGATACTTTTGTAGATCCCTGATTTCTTGAATATAGACCATAAAAATTTAAAAATGGTAATATCCAGGCATCCGCTCTTACATTAACTCCATTTGCAGTTGCAACAGTTTCAGTAAAATTCAAGGTTTCTGGATTAATAATATCATCCAGATTTTCACCATTAAAAAAATTCATACTAAACTCTGTTAATTCTAGAGTCATTTGATTATATACATAGTTAACATTAAAACCAAATGGCAGTTGCAATTCAATATTTCTATCAGCAACTTTTTGTCCCCAAATTGGAAGTACATAAGGATAATCTTTTTTAACAGTTGTAGAGTCTTGCTCGGGTAATTGCATTCCACTTTGAGCAAAACTTGTCACTGAGTATGTTATGAAGAAAAATAATGGTACTAGAATTCTTGTTTTCATTTCATTAGTTTTAATGTAGATATTATTAATACATTGATTATCTTTTATATATGCAATTTTAACCTTAATTCGATTTATGTACTATCCCCAAAAGTGGACAAAAAGTGGACAATTTTATATTATGACTTCTTTTGGACCAGCTTTAATATTGTAATTCTTGCTGCGAATTTTTTATTTGCTTAAAATCACTCAGAAATTAACCTGACAAATACTGTAGGTGATGACGGTCATCCTTTTTTCTCTCCGAACGGGTCAAAAGTAGTATTTGAATCGAATCGGGATGGAAATTGGGAAATTTATATCCAAAACCTACAAACGAAAAAGCTGACAAGACTACCTTCAACACTAAAGGTACCACTGAGCTCCGTTGGCCAAAAAATTATCTTTACAGGCTACCGAAATGGTAATTTCGAGATTTGTCTTTTAGATTTAAATGATGAATAGGTAGTCATGTTAATTGAAATTAATCGCTCAAAATCATTTTCTTTTATTTAAAAAACTAATTTTGCAGCTGTAAAAACAACGCTTACACAAAGCGTTCAAATCCACTTAAAGTATGACTTTTTTGATGCTGGCTATTTTGGCCATTACCGTTTTACTATTTGTTTGGGGAAAATACCCTCCGGATATCGTCGCATTGTTGTCAATGTTAAGTTTATTTCTTACAGGCATCCTCGATCTCAGCGAAACCTTGAGCGGATTTAGCAACCCTACCGTGGTAATGATTGGCGCTTTGTTTATTATTGGTGAAGGGCTTTCTCAAACGGGTTGGACAGCATTGGCCGGTCAAAAATTTATACAATGGTCACAAAAAAGATTTCTCAAATTGATTGTGATCGTCACTGCCGGATCAGGTTTTTTATCTGGCTTCGTCAGCAATACCGGAACAGTAGCGACATTGCTACCTGTAACCGTTTCTACAGCTTAGAATATCGGAACTTTTCCATCAAAATTGTTGATGCCAGTTGCATTTGGTTCGAATACTGGTGGTTTGCTCACACTAACGGGAACGCCGCCAAATATTATTGTTAGCAATGCTTAGATCGAACGAGGAATCACTGGGTTTTCTTTTTTTGAATTTAGCTTGATCGGTTTGCCTTTGCTTTTAATAGCAATACTTTATTTCAGGTTTGTTGGCCATAAAATTTTGCCTAAAAATAAAACCACTAACCGGCCAATTAACATTGATTCTGAAATGCTTCGTTGGGTAGAAGGTTATCGAATTGACAATAGTTATAACAGGCTGCGTGTTCGATCATCTTCTCCGCTGATCGGAACAAAAATTAGTCATTGGGAATTCAAAAAGAAGTATAATGTTACGGTTATTCGAATTCGCAGACGTTTCCCTGATGTTTTGAAAGGTGTTTCGCAATTTGTTGAGTTTCCGAGTCCGAATACCGAAATTCTATACCATGATATCCTCACCGTAAAAGGTGATACCAAAGATGTCGATAAACTCATGCAAACTTTTACCCTTGGTTTATTGCCTATCGAATCGATCAATCGAGAACTTAAAGATGAATTAATCAATCGAGAAGTAGGAATGGCCGAGGTAATCATTACACCAGATTCCCGTTTTGTTGGGCGAAAAGTACCAATTGGTTTTTATTTTAAACAAGCGGGTATTCAACTATTAGCTACCTCGCGAAATAGTGAAGCTTTAGAGGATAAAGATGTCTTGGTTAGAGCCGGCGACGCTTTTTTGATTAGAGGTACCTGGGAAAATATTGAAGCTTTACAAAAATTGTATGAAAATGTTGTCATTACCGGAAGCCCGGAGAGTATGGTCAAAAATGTAGACCAACTTACCTTTAAATCATACATCGCACTTTCCACTCTAATTCTTATGATACTTTTGCTGGTTTTGAAAATAGTTCCGGGTGCAATTGCCGCATTGATTAGTGCGGGTATAATTTTGATCACCGGTTGTGTTCCGATCACCAAAGCATATAAAGGCATCAGTTGGGCAAGCGTGGTAATGATCGCAGCAATGATTCCAATGGGGCTCGCGATGGAAAAAACCGGCGTAGCCCAAATGGCCGCAAATACAATGGTCAATTCGCTCGGAGCAATTCATCCAATCATGCTTCTAGGGGGAATCTTTTTGTTGACGACGGCATTTAGCCAAACGATCAATAATTCTGCTACCGCCGTTTTGATGGCTCCAATTGCAATCTTAACCGCGATGAGTCTCGGGATTTCTCCAAAGCCTTTTATGATTGCAGTGGCAGTTAGTGCTTCTACAGCTTTTTTGACTCCTGTAGGGACAACAACCAATGCTATGATTTTGACTGCAGGAGGATATAAATTTATGGATTATGTGAAAGTTGGAGCACCTTTGCTTTTTATCTTTTTCATCATAACCCTATTCGTCGTTCCACTAATCTGGCCATTTTAGGGTTTTTTAAAGAGAGAATAATTGATATTTAGAAAAAAAATAACCAATCATCACATTTTTTGTTTTATTTGCAATTTAGCTTAGTATATTTAAAGCTGATCTCACTTTCAAAACATTAACAATATGGGAAATTTAAATGCAATTGGTCTGGATAATGTAAAAGCAAATGATTTAGCCGAAAAGCTAAACGATTTGTTAGCCAATTACTCCGTTTTTTACCAAAATGTAAGAGGCTATCATTGGAACATCACAGGAGAAAAATTTTTTGAATTGCACGTAAAATTTGAAGAACTTTATAATGACCTCATTATAAAAATAGACGATATCGCTGAACGGATTCTCACTCTCGGCAAAGCCCCGAATCATAAATATTCAGATTATATTATGTCTTCTGAAATTAAAGAAAGTACGGAAGGCAGTGATGGAAATAAAGCAGTCGCTGAAATTTTAAAAGCTTTCAAAACTTTGATCATTAAACAAAGGTTGATCTTAGATCTTTCAGGTGACATTGGCGATGAAGGCACTAATGCCCTGATGTCTGATAATATCCGAGAACAAGAAAAACTTGTCTGGATGTATTCCGCTTTTTTGAATTAACTACACCTTTTCGATAGAAAAAACAACGAAATAACTCATCGCTTACATTGATTTTTGTCATTGAATTTCTGCCCAAAAACTGGTCTATTGCAGCTATAGCAAGTAGATTCTTGCGACTTTAGCATTTTTCATAATTAGAGACAAATATGAATGGATTGAGATCATATTTTCTTGAAACGGGCCAAATTTCTCTTTTTGCAGTTCGGTATTTCAAACAATTATTCAAGACTCCTTTTGAATTTAAAGAATTGCTAAAGCAATGTTATTTGATCGGCAATAAATCGTTGTTCCTTGTTACAGCTACGGGTTTTATTATGGGCTTGGTTTTAACACTCCAAACCAGGCCAACCATGATGGAATTTGGTGCAGAAGCTTACATGCCTTCTATGGTAGGTATTTCTATTATCCGAGAAATTGGCCCGGTGATCACAGCTTTAATATGTGCTGGCAAAATCGGTAGTAGTATCGGTGCAGAGCTTGGGTCAATGAAAGTTACCGAACAAATTGACGCGATGGAAGTTTCGGGTACCAATCCTTTCAAATACCTGGTGGTCACTAGGATTTCAGCGGCAACACTAATGCTTCCTGTTTTGGTTGTTTATGCAGATGCCATTGCTTTATTTGGATCTTTTCTGATTGAAAACACAAAAGGACAGGTCAGTTTTCAACTTTACTTCAACACTGTATTTGATCATTTAAATTTCAGTGATTTGACACCTTCCATTATAAAGTCATTTTTCTTTGGATTTGCCATTGGACTTGTAGGTTGTTATAAAGGTTACCATTCTAAAAAAGGAACCTCAGGAGTCGGAAGGGCAGCAAATTCTGCAGTCGTTTTGGCTTCTATGTTGGTGTTTATTCTAGACTTTATCGCTGTTTTGATTTCAGATATATTGTATAATCTTTAATGGTTTAAAATGAATTTACCGGATAGTGAAATAAACTTGACAAAAGAAGAAGAAACGAATCAAAAAGTATTGGTCGAGATTGAAGATCTCCACAAATCTTTTGGGTCAAATCCTGTCCTGAACGGTTTTAACCTAAAACTCTATGATGGGGAAAATCTGGTCATTGTCGGAAAATCTGGCTCCGGAAAATCTGTTTTAATAAAATGTATCATCCGGTTGCTTACCCCGGACAGCGGAAAATTATTGGTACTCGGAAAAAGTGTTCCCGATTTAAATCAAGTGGAACTTGATGAAATCCGAACTGAAGTAGGATTTCTTTTTCAGGGTAGCGCTTTATATGATTCGATGACAGTCAGGGAAAATTTGGAATTCCCTTTGCGCAGACACCCTGAAAAACTACTAGATCAAGATGTTGATGTGCTTGTTATTGAATCATTGAGAAGTGTTGGATTAGAGCATGCCATTGACCTGTTACCTGAAGAACTTTCGGGTGGTATGAAAAGAAGGATTGCACTGGCTCGGACATTGATTTTACGACCCAAAATAATTCTGTACGATGAACCCACGAGCGGGCTTGATCCGATTACTTCAAAAGAAATTGTCCAGCTAATTCTTGATATCCAAAAAGAGTATCATACTTCATCATTAATTATAACACATGATATGGATACGGCCCGTGTAATTTCAAACAAAATGATCATTTTAGTTGATGGTGTGGATTATGCAACTGGAACTTATGAAGAACTGTCCACTTCAGAAGATCCAAAAATCAAGGCATTTTTTAAATAGAAAAAAAATCCAAATGAGCAAAGAACAAGGATATATTTTAAGATTAGGTCTTTTTGTAACCATTGCTGCTATTCTGCTAACGCTAGGCATTTATTTCATCGGAGATAATCAAAAATTATTTGGTTCTACTTTTCGCCTTAGTTCAATTTTTTCTAATGTAAATGGTTTGCAACGCGGAAACAATGTCCGTTTCGGAGGAGTTGATGTTGGAACCGTAGAACAAATTGTTATCATAAATGATTCTACGCTAAGGGTAGATATGAAAATTGAAGAATCGGTAAAAGATCATATAAAAAAAGATGCAATTGCAAGTATAGGTTCCGATGGTTTGGTCGGAAGTATGATCGTAAATATTAATTGGGGAAAAGGCAATATGCCTGCTGTCGAAGACGGTGATGTTCTCCTTTCTTATAGCAGGCTCGAAGCAACGGAACTATTAAACACCCTTGGTAAAACCAATGAAAATATCGCTATTTTTTCAAATGACCTCTTAAGGATTACTCAAAAAATCAACAAAGGAAAAGGTACGCTTTCGATGCTATTAAATGACTCTGTGATGGCTGTTGAATTACGACAATCCATTAAGAACATTAAAACCACCACGGCTTACCTCAACGAATCTGGAAAACTCATAAAAGATATTGCAGATCAGGTTCAAAACGGAGAGGGACTCATTGGTACCTTATTAAAGGATACCACGATCATGCAAAGAGTCGATGGAATAGTTGCCCGGCTTGAAGAAAGCACATTCTATGATCAACTCGATTCCACGATGTATAATCTGAAATTAACTTCAGAAAGAGTTGCCAGCTTTAGCGACGAGTTAAACCAACTGGCAACAGAATTAAATAACGGAGAAGGTACCTTCGGGGCGATTCTCAAAGACTCCTTGATGGCAGAAGAGTTTAGACAAACTTTGAAAAATCTAAACGAAGGTTCTGTGTTATTGAATGAAGACCTGGAAGCTTTACAGCATAACTTTTTGACGAGGAAATATTTTAAAAAGAAGGAAAAAGAAGAAAGGAAAAATGCAAAAGCCAAAAATTAAAAATCACGCAATCCCGATAGCTTTGGGACGCGTGATTTTCTTTCTAAAAGAATTCGTTCCTACCTAGTTATCCATCTCTCCTACAAACGGAATAGCTTCTAAAATTTGGCTTCGAATAGAACTTAGGATGTAAAGTTCCAATTGATAAAATTGAGTGGCAACAATCGGTGAAGTCTTTTTCTTGATTTTTTTGAAGTACTTCACCAGCAATTTATCTGTTTGTTTTCCCAAAGCCAACACTTCTTTCATCCAGGCATCTGTCGTTGTATCGTCCATATTATTGTAGTTGGCAGCATATTTAAAAAGCAATTCCACGCGCTTTTTTCCCAATGCTTTTCGCTCGGTTTCGTAAGCGTCATATAATACCCAAAAATCTGCTTTTTGAGCTTCTGAAGGATGTACAAATTCCATGGTTACCGCTTTCTTTTCCATTCCAAATATGGATTGAATAAAATCTAATTCTTCCTGAGCGGACTGCGCATTTAGGACAGAAATTGTAAATAATGCCGCAAAAATAAAAATGAGTTTTTTCATTGTTTTTGTATTTAAATGTAAATGATAAAAATGTGGGTTCAATTCGCAACGAATGTAAGAATATTATTAAAAAAAACATAGGTTATTGTCATAAAAAAGAGCCCTAAATTACATCGTTTTGAGACCTCCGAAATCAAGTTTTCTTTATTGATTATTTTGACATTTAAAATAAATAAATTAAGTTGCGTAAGTACTTACGTAAATATTTTTAATTATGGATTTTTATGCGAAAACAGGAAAATTAGCCCTTGGCAGCAGACTGCGAAGATTAGGGGAAAAGTTTTTGGAAGATGGAATGAAAATATACCAGCTTTATGGTGTTGACCTGGATCCCAAATGGTTTCCAATATTTTATAGCTTATCGCAAGAAGAGACGTTGTCGATCACAGAAATTGCTACAAAAATTGGACATTCCCACCCTTCCGTCAGCCAGATGGTAAAAGAAATGAAAAAGAGAGGTGTCATCCTCATGCAAAAAAGTGAAGCAGATGGCCGTGTAAATCATGTGAGTTTGACTGAAAAAGGAAAGGCCATTTCGCTGAAAATGGATACACAATTGATCGATGTCGAAGCTGCTACAGAAGCACTTTTAAAAGAAAGTCACCACAACCTCTGGAAAGCTATCGAAGACATGGAATTTCTACTTTCAAAGGAGGATTTTTACAGGCGTGTTTATAAAAAAAGAAAAGAAAGGGAAAGTAAATTGGTCGAAATTATTGATTATGATCCAAAGTACAAAATGGTATTCAGAGATTTGAACCATGACTGGATTAAAAAGTATTTCCAATTGGAAGAGACCGATAATATTTCGCTGGACAATCCGGAAACAAAAATCATCCAGCCTGGAGGTTATATTTGTTTTGCTCGCTACGGAGGAGAAATCGTCGGAACCTGTGCGTTGATCAAAATGAATGATGACACTTACGAATTGGCAAAAATGGCAGTTTCCGAAAATGCACAAGGTCGAAATATCGGCTGGTTGATCAGCCAGCATATTATTCAAAAAGCAAAAGAATTAGGAGCCAAAAAGCTTTACTTGGAAAGTAATACCAAACTTGTACCAGCAATCAATCTTTATTATAAATTAGGCTTTAAACGAATCGTTGGTCCACCCTCACCCTACGAACGCGCAAACATTCAGATGGAATTAGAGCTTTAATCCTAGCTGAGTATGTATAAGTCATCCCTGTATTTTCGACGACATTGGTCGCAATTCGGCAGAGGTATAGTCCCACTCCAAAATTCGGTAAAAATCATAGGCTTCGGGAATTGGCAACCAGGGCTTTGCTTTTTTGTAGTCTAGCTCTGTTAATACATGCATATCACTAAGTACCATCCGGGAAAATTCCGTATTCACATCAACCAAGCGGGGAGGGATTTTACCATTTTCGTCTTCAATGTCTTTCATGAAAATCGGAACGGTTTGGGCATCGCGTGTAGTTGATACAATGCAACCTTTTTGCCCTTGTTCGTATAATTTTTTGACTCCCATGCCTAGAATCGTGCACAAAGTCAAATCGTATGCCACCGGCCTGCAACAACGTAATTCATAACCCATTTCTACTGGTCGGCTCTTTATCTCAACATCCAATTCTTTTAGCTTTCGCTGAACCAACACGTTGATAATGTGTGCTTTACTTACATTTCCCAGTTCGGGGTGCCCGTGAGCATCATAGGTAAAAGTAATACCACAATTTTTAATTTCTTCATCGTCTAAAACATGAAAGATACCCTCACTGACAATTACCACTCCATGTTCGATATGCTCGATCTTTCGTTTTATCATAGAGGAAATAATGAGGCTAACTACCTTAGAAAGCGTTATTTTGGTTTTATTAAACATCTCCGGAATGATGATTAATGGAAAGTGGCAACTGGCACCGATTTCAAAGGCCAGATGACCGGCCGATCGACCCATCGACGCGATCACAAACCAATTGCCGCTGGTGCGGGAATCCTCATAAATCGTGTTGCCAATATGCACACCCGCATCCTTCGCCGAATTAAAGCCAAAAGTAGGCATCATATCCGGGAGAGGAATATCATTGTCAATCGTCTTTGGAACGTGAATATTCTGAATTTTTACATTTTTCTTTTCCAGAAATTTAGCAAGTCGGTTACTCGTGGAAGCAGTATCATCTCCTCCTATAGTCACCAACAATTTAACGTTATTTTCAACGAAGAAATCAACCGAAAATTCATCATCAGATGGTTTATACCTACTCATTCGTAGCGTGGACCCTCCTCTCGGGAATATCCGATCGGCGTAGTGAAAATTGATATCGACGGTTTCCGCTTTTCCGTTAAAAAGGTTTTTATACCCATCATGTATCCCAATGATTTTATATCCATCTTTCAAAAACACCTTTGAAATCGTGCTGATGACAGTATTAATACCCGGTGCAGGTCCACCGGCACACAATAACACAATTGATTTTTGCATACTTCGCTCTTGTTTTTTAAACTTAACTTAGTAAGTTAATATTAAAAAACGAATTTGAAGACTTATTCTTTAAACAAAATTTCAGAACCACTAATTAGCGCTATATCTATTTGCTTGCGCCACTCTACCTGCAGCACAAAAGGCCCTTTTGCACTGCTAAGTGCCAAAGGGCCTTTTTAGGCACCTCTTAGCGAGGTAAAAAACATCAGTTTACATTACAGGTTCAACAAATTCTTTTTTCATCTTAGGGGAAAATTTGTCGAAATAGGGTGTAATGGGTTCTGGTTTTGCGTAGCTGGTATAAGGCTTTGTCAAGAAAAACTTTGCTGCCCAATAACTTTCTTTGACCTCTTTACCAAGAAGGATAAAATGGCTTGCAAAAACAAACAGGGCTCTTTCGTTAAATTCTACATCAAATGTAGGAATAAAACTTCGGCAAGCTATTTCTTTTTCGCGGGCAAATTTGTAGGCATAATCTTCCCTTACTCCCTTGCCAACTAACTCACTAAACAAACTAGTTGCCACATAGCCAAAAATGTCTTTACCAAATTCCCATTCTCGATTCATGTAAGGTCGAGTGAAATCTTTTTGCATATTCCATTCAGGCCAAAAATAGGTAGGTGATTTCAATGTGTTAAATTGTTTCATTGGAAATTCATTACGCTCAAATGGAATTCCGGTTGGATATTCTCTATAGGTGTTGTACATAGAATATCCTGGAGCTGGCATTCTACCATAATTGTATTCATAGGGTTGATTGTAGCGTCCGTATTCAGCTTTAGGAATATTGTTTAATCGTACATTAAACTGGAATTTTTCCAATGCATTAAAAGCGGATTCTAAACCAAAATCACCTGGAGTAAAATTGCTAAACAATAGTTCTTTGACCAAATCATCTTCTTTAATTTTTTCTATTTGGCTATAAAAAACCTGGCTGTCTGTGATGGGATATTGTAAGTCTAACAAAATTTTGAAGGCAGCAAGATATTTTTCCGGAAATTGTTGGGTCAAAAAGTCAACTAATTCTTTAGCTTTTCCGTTAAAATGAATCTTTTTTGTTCTCATTATTTTAGATTTTATTATTAATAAATAGAGGAATTTTTCTTGAATCATTTAGCGCCAAAGTCAGCGGAAAATGATTTAAAATTATCTTTTGTTTTAGTGTAAAATAAAAACAAATCAACCCGTTTACAATAATAAAAAACATAGTGGGATATGTTAAATAACACCATTTGGCATTGCCCAATCTGTCCAGTAAGGACCGCTTGGTTTTCGCTGAGCAATAAAGAATGCCTTATAAGATGGTCAAGTTTAATAGTTGACTTAATTTGATGAACTTTTTAATTACCAACCTAACAGGCTGATAGCTTTCAAAGCTTTCAGGTTGAGGATTTTAACCTGCCGGTGGTCAATTTCAATCAAATGCTCTTTAGAAAAAGCGGAAAGGAAACGGATGGCATTGGCAGTAGACATATTGGATAGCGCTGCCAGTTCTGTCCGTTTTAGGGAGACGTCAATAGTAGCATGATCGGGCAGGGTGCCATAGATGTCCACGAGATGCAAAAGGGTGTCAGCGAGACGGGCACGCATATGTTTTTGAGTAAGGTGGACAAAGCGACTTTCCGCTTTTTTAAATTCATTGGCAAAATAGCGAATGAATTTGAAAGCCAGCCTGTTGTTGTTTTGAACCACTTTATATAAATCATTTTTATCAATAACACAGACCGTAGCATCTTCCAAAGCAACCGCTGAAACCGGACTCTGACAATCCAGCATCACGGATCTGAATCCAATAAAATCAACTGGTTTTTTTAGTCCGACTATTTGCTCGGTACCATTCTCTCCCCATCGGGTGATTTTCACTTTTCCGGATCTTAAACAAATGAGTCCCATTGGTCTGCTGCCTTCTTTACAAATAACTTCTCCAGTTTTGAAAGACATCGTATATCTCTTTTCATTCAAAACAGCCAATTCTTCAAAACTTAGATCATTAAAAAGTGAGTCGCGCCTCAAACGGCAGTTCATGCAATTTACTTCATTGGGTTTACAGGATTGATATTCAGTGAAGTGTGTGTGTTGTTCTAAGGATTTTTCCATAAAAATGTCACGTAAATTTTGATAAATTTATCCATGCAATGAATAAGCAATTATTCTGAGAATCCCAATGACAAACGTCAATAAGGCATATGATTATTATCAGGGGAATCTGAGTTTAGAAATAAATACTGCCAAATGAACCAAAATCAACGCTGTAACATTTCTGCAATCCTGGGGCGATCCTTTTGAATCTGCTCATAATCCAGTTGTAACCCCAAAGGACCCAACGTGTTTTGGAAATAATCATACACTTTTTTAACGGCCTCGAAAGGAGCAGTCACCGCGTCAAGGGCTGTTGATCCTTCATTGTTTTGGATCTGTTGATCAGCACCATTGGCAAGCAATGCTTCAACGATTTGCACGCTGCAAAAGAAAGCAGCGGTATGAAGCGGTGTTGATCCCTCATCATTTTGGAAATTCACATCAGCGCCACCTTCTATCAAAACCAAAGCTATTTCTGTCTTTCCAAATGCTGCTGCGGTGATCAGTGGACTGGAACCGCCAGATGGTTCTTTTTCATCCATATCCGACCCTGCTTTGATGTGTTGCCGAACGGCTTCCACATTCCCTTGTATAACTGCCTCGTGGAGTTCAACATTTGGTGGCAACGCATCGCTTTGAGAAACCGTGGACTGTGTTTTCTGATTTCCCGAACGGGTAACAGCAAAAAAGGCGAAAACAAGCAATGAAGCTGCAGCAACTTTCAGAACCACATTTTTTTTAAGTAAACGGTCGTAAGCATACACCAGGAAATTACTCGCCGCAAAAGTCAGTACCGTAAGCAGCAGGTATTTCACAATTGCAGGGATCGGAATGTGAACCATCATCATTGCAATGACTCCCAAAACGATCACATGAATGATATAAACAGAATAGGAGTTTTTATTGAGTGGGATCCATGAGGCGATAGTCTTTATTGAAATTGAACCTGAAAACGTGGATCAACACGTACAGGAAACTCAACATCGACAAGAGCGCAGTGATATAATAAATCGTTCTGTCAATCGGATCAGAAATGAAAAAGTAATCTCGCCCGGGGTCAATGAGATTAAAAAACAGGTTCAATGCAACAGCTGTGAAAACACCTAATGATAGCGTGAGTACCACGTTTGCAATAATATAATATTTCTTGTTCTTTTTTGATTCAAACACCTTCTCTTTTTGGCACAAAGCACCTAACAGAAACACCATGAAGTAAGGGAGCAATCTTTCTCTTTGAAATTCAAGAAATCCGGAATGAAACCATCCCGTCAGCCCTGCATTTGAAATGATCATACTGTAAATGACTCCAATGATAAAAGTCAAAACCACTCCCGTTTTAAGAGAGGTTTTTAACTGAAATGAATTGATTTTTGAGAAAGCCAAATACAATACCTGGAAGAGAAATAATATCGGCAAAAACCACAACCAGTTTTGACTAGGGTTATTGGAAAAGAATGCCCAAATCGGACCCTGTTCTTTGGAAAATGTGAAAGTAGGAATACCATTCTTCCTGGGGCAATCCTCTCGAGTATAAAAAAATGATTTTGTAGGCAGGAATGAGTGTAAAAACAGCGAGAACCCAAGGCCACAAAATTCTTTTGAATTTGGATTTCAGAAAATCCATGGCACTTTTCCTTTTTACAGAAAGAGGGACAAAATATCCTGAAACAAAAAAGATCAAATACATCACAAATAGTTCCAGGTACATGCGCACCAGACCGATGGAGCTGTTTTTTGCCGGGTCACTGACGATCCAGATATTTTCTAAGATTGTTTCATATACGATTCCTGCGTGAATTAATACCACGAGGAAAATGGCAAATGTTCTGAGATGGTCTAAAAAATAAATTCGTGTTTTCATCACTATAATTTTAATATCTTTTCAATGTTACAAAGGTCTCTTTAAAAGGGATCTACGACTAATCAAAAAAGAGCCAAAGAATATCAAGTTTGGCGCGGGCATGTAAACTATGATGAAAAGATATCAATTTTGACGCAAATAGGTGAAATTCGTATCTTGTCGAAGATTTTCCGATTCCTATATCAACTGTTCCTAAAATGTCTGATTCTTTCATCACAGAAAACGATTTTCTAAAGCAGATTACAGCAGTGATCGAGGAGAATTTATCGAATGAGCAGTTTGGTGTTTCCGAACTGGCGCACGAAATCGGTATGAGCCGCTCTAACTTACTTGCGGAAGGTCAAAAAATTGACCGGATTATCGGTGAGTCAGTTTATTCGGCAGTTGCGTTTAAACCGTGCGATGGAAATGTTAAAACAGACTTCCAGCACCGTGTCTGAAGTTTCCTACCAGGTTGGTTTTAACAGTACTTCTTACTTCATTAAATGCTTTCGCGAACATTATGGCTACCCGCCCGGAGAGGCCGAAAAAAGAGATTTTGACGAAAGTGATGCCCAGCAACCTGCTCAATCCCACCAACTGGCTGCGATCATGTTTACCGATATTCAGGGTTACACGGCACTTATGCAACAAGATGAGGAAAAAGCGATTCAATTTAGAAATCGGCACCGGGAGGTATTCAATACGGTGACCAAAAAATTCAAAGGAAAAATCCTGCAATATTACGGAGATGGAACCTTGAGTATATTTCATAGTGCCATTGATGCGGTAAAGTGTGGGATCGAACTGCAACTAGCATTTCGCTCAGACCCCTCAAATTCCGGTCAGAATCGGGATTCATAGCGGAGATATCATCTTCAGTGAAGAAGACATTATCGGTGACGGTGTCAATGTCGCTTCCCGGATCGAATCGCTGGCTGCTGCCGGAAGTGTTTTTATCTCAGAAAAAGTATATGATGAAGTCAAGAATCAGTCAGGTATTCAAACCACTTCCTTGGGCACTTTTGAGTTCAAAAACGTAGATAAACCCTTGGAGGTGTTTGCCATCACCAACCCTGGCCTGGTCGTTCCCGAAAAGGATCAACTGACAGGTAAACTCAAAAAAAGAGGCACTTCGCCAAAAAGTAAAAAGATTGGGATCGTATGGATTTTGATTGCATTGGCTGTCATGGTAGGCGGATACCTGGTTTTCAAAACAGGCAATCTTTAATCAACCCAATCGTTCAGTTCCGCAACTGATCAAGCGATTTCTGAAAAATCCATTGCGGTTTTACCATTTATCAACGATAGCAATGATTCCACAAACGTGTATATCATTAATGGACTCATGGAATCCATCCTGAATCATCTACAAAAAATTGAAGATCTCAGGGTTATTAGCAGAACCTCCGTTGAAAAGTATCGAAACACGAACAAAATTATTCCGGAGATTGCACAGGAATTAGGTGTCCATTATTTTGTGGAAGGCAGCGGACAAAAAATCGGTGATCAGATTTTATTGAATATTCAATTGATTGAAGCGCGAAGTGATCGCCATTTGTGGTCCGAACAGTATAATCGGGAAGCAGCAGATATCTTCAGCTTGCAGCGGGAAGTTGCAAAAAAGATTGCGGATGAA
>CAWBZX010000020.1:0-39176 GCA_963793295.1 uncultured Saprospiraceae bacterium
GAGAGTTTGTGGATTGTTTACGTTGCTTTCTAGGGTTTCGACTTTTTCCAGATAGGTTTTTATTTCTTCGGGATTGGAAACAGCGATACGACTTAATGGGATCACTGGTACACTGGTATTTACTCCGGCGAGCAACAGATTGTCTGAGCCTGGTTTTCCAAAGGTGGGAATATAGAAAGTTTGGTTGTCTGCATTTGCAAGGTCAGAACCTTTACGAACGGCATTGTATTCCCGTCCTTTTCCGATAATGAAAACATATTCCGGATTTTCCCATTCTTTTTTGACATAATGCCCAAAATTGCGAATGGCAATACTGTGCCGATTGATGCCATAGGCAAATTGATCATAAAGCTGTTGGATTTCAACAACGGTTGAAGGATAGTTTCCTCCCTGCATGGAACTACGGTAGTTGGCGTATTCCTGAACCCGATTGTTGCCGTTTCCATCATTGAATAATTTCTTATTGGAGATAATAATAAACTGTGCTTCCTGCTGGTCGTAATTAATAAAATTAGCGGGCTGTAAGCTGGCTTGGTCCGAACCGGAAGTGTTATTGTTTAAATACAAAATACGCTCTTGGGTGGACGCCGGTAATTTTACTTTTATAATATTTCCTTCGTTCGTTGTAACTATTCGAATTCCATTGGTTAAATCATAGAGAATTGGGTTGCCACCTGCATTGAAATTTTCGATTTCTAAATAAAGCGGGCTGCTGCTGGCCTTAATTTTAAACTTAAAACCGGACTGATTATCAAAATCAAAAGCCCGCGGATAAGTCAGCTGTAACATTGGCAACGGCATGTTTGTCGTAGCTATCAAAATTGCCTTTAATTAAAACTTTATCATCACCGTTCAATGAAGCGGTAGAAATATCTAAATCGTATTGTTGTAAGGTAAATCCGTTTGGCTGATCAAACAATTGTTGACTTCCATTTAAATCAATAGAAAGATCGTGGTTGCCTTCGCTGGTCGCTAATCTGATTTTTAAATTACTTTCTGCAACAGCTGTATAAATATGATTTGGAGAAAATGCTACTTCGAGAGAAGCCGTAAAACCATTGGCAAAACCTTCTCCTCTTCCATAAGTTGAAAAATAAATGCCACTCGTAATGCTTTCTTTAATGTTTGTTGAAGAAAAAATCGCTTTCTCTTCATGCATAAAATATTGCTCCTTATTGGGCAAATTAGTCAGATCATTTTGAACGGTTTGAAAACGATTTGTTGGGTCGGCGGTAGTTTTCCAGGTCAGAAAATACGCGGAAGTATCGGTAAACAAACTATACTCAGGATTAAGCAGTTCATCGTCGGGATTAACGTAAAGATAGTTGTCTAAGCTTGCCCGGTTCTTCTCACCATAAAATTCAATGTAATCGTTTGCCCCAAAAATAGAATTTGTAGACACATAAACGGGCGCCTCCTCTCCCATGTGAAACAACTGGTATTTTGTCCCTTCGATGCTATTTACAGGAATGCCGGCTCCTTCAAGTGTGCTTCTGGAGATACGATACATACCATCCTGGGCAATCATAATCTTAAAATAAGTCTGATCGTAATTGATCCACTCATTGCCATAAAGCGTATCCGTGCCATTCCACATTTGAGCCTGTAGAAAAGGAAGGGTGATAAAAAAAGCCAAAACAATTGTATATAATCTCTTCATGGGAAGTTCTTGTATTAAGTGTTGTATTTTTTAATTTGTAAATCTACTGATTTTCAATACGATATAAAAAATAAAAAAGCAATGAGTACCTGTAAAATTATCAAAAATTAAACCGAAAGCATATCAAATCAAGCTATTTAAAGCAAAAAGTCTTAAAGTTTACGGTTTTAGAATAGGAAAGCTATTTTACTAGGCTGGGGATAGTCTAAATAAACGCAAAAACGGCTTGTTGTATTATGCTGCTAATTTACAAACAAAAGATAATGTAAAAAGGAATTATCCATGAGATTTTAAACTTTTTATAATAACTTTTGCGAGCCCTTCTTCAGATGGTGATTCAGCAATTTTAAAGTCATTGATTCCCAAATCAATCAGCGATTTAGCAGTCGTTTGACCGATGACAAATAGCTTTTGATTTGGCATCGGTTGTTTATTTTTAAAATATATTTTTGCATTCAAAGGGCTTGTAAATGCAACAAAATCACTCGATGGAATATTTGAATCTTTCTTTGCAGACGTTTTTGTAAACAATCTAAATCAATAGCAATTATCTCTTTTTCAAGGCTTTGTTGAATGGACTGGAGGGAAGACTCCGCTTGCGGAAAAAGGACTTTTTGGCCTTTCGCTATTTTTACAAATGAAAAAGCGGTTTGTTCTCCGTTTCCACTACCTATAAAATCCGGTTCTCTATATTCTGAAGCCAAAGCTTTAGCGGTTTCAGGGCCAATCGCGGCCCACTTCACATTTTCCGCTATTTTTAAATCTGATTGTTCTACTCTCTCAAAGAAATATTTTACGCCATTTTTACTATAAAAAAAGATCCAATCCACTTTTGGTATTTCATAAAATGGAACTGCAGAAAATTGGATCAGTGATTTACCATAAACTTTCAAACCGGCATGTTCCAGTTGCTTTTTGAAAATACTGCTTTCCGTTAAATGACGGGTGATGAATACAGTTTTCACAGTTAGAAGTTAAAGGTTAGAAGTTAAATGTCAGGAGTCAGGAGTCAGAAGTCAGCATGTGGAGAAATATTAGCCCCCAACCCACTATCCACTACATCTCTCCAATTTTTATCCACCCATCAATCCAACACGTCGATTGCTTCAATATCGAGAAGTCTGAAAAAACAATTGGCGGTTGCCTGTGTATCTGCCATTGCGCTGTGCGCATCTGCAAATCGAACTCCAAAGAGTTTTTGATGGAGCTCACTCAAAGTGGGCCATTTGAAGCGGCCTCCTGTGCCTGGAAGCTTGCAATAATAAGTGCTTTCCTGCATGGTGCAAAAACGTTCGGAACTGAAGAGCCGGTGTTCAATGCTTTTTCTGATGAATTCAGCACCAACGACCTTTTCATCAAAATTCAGATTATGGGCAATGATATACTCCGCTTCGTCAATTGCTTTAGCAAATTGTTGCAATACCCCTTTAAGTTCAACACCTTCCTCAAGGGCTCTTTCTGTGCTGATTTTGTGAATGCGTTCGGCTTCATAAGGGATTTCCCAACCTTCTGGTTTGATGATAAATTCCTGAGCATCAGTGCATAGCCTGTCTTTATCATAAGCCTGCCAGGCAATCTGGACCATTCGCGGCCAGTTGAAAGTATCAGAAACGGGCGCTTTCCAGTTTCTTGGCATTCCTGTTGTTTCAACATCAAAAAATAAAAACATACTCATAAATAGAAACTTATAGGTCAAACAAAGTCTATTTGATAAAGTTACCAGCTTTTGCGCTCTTTAAGCGACTCAATTTGTGCAACATGATGTTTTCCATGCCAGGCATAAAGGGTAATCGCCATTTCCAAAGTATAGGCAAAACCAGAAACCGGATGAACAAAAGTCTTTTTTAAATCTTCTTTGCTCAGGTTTTTGAGCATCATTACCCAGCGTTGGTGCAAAGCTTCTAATAAATCTAAAGAAATATTTACAGGCGCAGTTTTAGCTTCCTCCAGTTCAGCCCATTTTTTCTCATCATAAGCTTTGATCGTTGGCGCATCTTCTGTCAAAGCCCATTTAAATCGAATATAACTATTCAGATGACTATCGGCTACATGATGAACTACCTGCCGAACAGTCCAGCCTTCTGGACGATAGGCGGTGTCGAGTTGGTTGTCAATAAGATGCTCGATTGACAAACGGAGCAGATTTGGCAATACTTCAATATCGCGAATGCATTGATTAATCGTTTCCTCCGATATATTTTCGGATATTTTAAAACGCCCTATTGGAAAGCGTAATGGTTCTAATGCGGCTTTATCCATTTTCAAGTTTATTTTTTAGAAAGTTCGCTTACTATTTGTTCAGCCAGGCCATGGCTGGTGGCAGAAGAAAGTTGAACTCTTTTTAAAGGGCTATCCCAGGTATCTGCTTTAGCGGCCCAAACGTGGTAATTGCCCGTAGCGTCCTTTTCACAATAAACGCCCAAAGGAAGATGACAACCTCCGTCCATCAAATTAAGCACTTTGCGCTCAATATTTGTAACCGCCGAAACTTCCGGTTGGTGTAAAAGTTTTAAAACCTTCCGAACATTGAGGTTGTCTTCACAAGTTTGGAAAGCCAGGACACCTTGAGCTGGAGAAGGAATAAATTCTTTTGGGTTCAGCGGAATAATTTTCAGATCCGATAGATCTAATTCGAGCCTTTTGATTCCTGCTGCTGCTAAAACAATAGCATCAAAATCTCCCTTACGTAGTTTATCAATTCTTGTAGGTACGTTGCCACGTATATCTTTCAGTTTCAAATCGGGCCTAAAATCCAGCAGTTGCGCTTTTCGCCTTGCTGACGAAGTTCCGACAACTGCATTTTTATTTAATTTAAAAAGGTGATTATCAGCGACTTTTTTTGGAAGGATGAGCAACCAATCTGCAGGATCTTCCCGATGGGATACCGCAGCTATTTTTAATCCCTCAGGTGATGTGGTTGGCAAATCTTTCATAGAATGAACGGCCATATCAACGTCTCCACGTAACAGCGCGTCTTCAATCTCTTTAGTGAAAAAACCTTTTCCTTCAATTTTGTCAAAACTGAGATGCTGGATTTTATCCCCTTTTGTTTTGATGATTTCGAGCTCGGCTTTAATCCCGTGTTCTTTCAATCGCTGCAATGTAAAGTTTGCCTGCCAAAGTGCTAAAAGGCTTCCACGAGTTCCGATTTTAAGCGTTTTTGTTGTTGTTTCCAAAAGTTTTGATTTTCGGGCAAAGATAAGCATTAAATAAAAAAAGTTCCTACAAGAGGAGCACAGTTATAATTGAAAAGAATGACTTTGGAAATACTTTATTTTTTTACCTTTGCATCATGCAAATATCAGCGAAAGAACTTGGTTTGTTACTCAATGGAATAGTCGAAGGTGATGCTGATGTAAAGATTACCGGACCGAGTAAAATAGAAGAAGGAAAGGAAGGAACAATCAGCTTTCTTGCTAACCCGAAGTATGAGCAATATGCTTATACCACTAATTCCTCTATCTTGCTGGTTTCCAATGACTTTAAACCTGAAAAGCCAATAAAACCGACTTTGATCCGGGTAGAGAATGTGTACGTTTCTATGGCTCAGTTGCTTGAAAAATTTGGAGAAAATGTGCCACAAGTTGAAGGTGTTTCGGAAGAATCATTCATCCATGAGGAAGCCTTGATTGGTGAAAATGTCTCTGTAGGGAGGTTTTCTGTTATTGAAAAAGGAGCAAAAGTTGGCACAGGATCGATTATTTATCCTCAAGTATTTATTGGAGAAAATGCAGTGATCGGCGAAAATGTTATTTTATATCCCGGTGTAAAAATATATCATGCCTGTAAAATTGGTGATAACTGTATCTTTCATGCAAATGTGGTAATTGGAAGTGATGGATTTGGATTTGCACCTCAATCAGACGGCACTTATAAAAAGATTCCACAGCTGGGCAATGTCATCATTGAAGACAATGTTGAAATTGGGGCTAATACGGTAATTGATCGAGCGACTATGGGCTCAACAATTATCCGTCAGGGAGCAAAATTGGACAATTTGATTCAGGTAGCTCACAATGTAGAGATAGGAGCAAGTTCGGTTATTGCTGCCCAGGCTGGCATAGCAGGAAGTACTAAGATTGGAAAAAATGCCCTGATTGGCGGGCAAGCCGGAATCATTGGTCATATTGAACTTGCTGAAGGAACCAAAGTACAGGCGCAAAGCGGAATTAATAAATCCATAAAGAAAACAGGTTCTTCTGTTTATGGTTCTCCAGCCCTCGAATACAATAATTATCTCCGATCTTACGCTATATTTCGTCGCTTACCCGAACTCCAGCAAAAGATCAATGAATTGGAAAAACAATTGTCTGAATTGATCAAACATGCGGACAAATAAGCTGAGTTCAAATATTTTTTTAATTAAAAAGAGGATGATTCAAATATAATTATACGAAGGCGCATTCTGTTTATTCAAAATGCCCTAAAAAATGTATATTTGCGTAAAATTTGAATGTCGTTGACGAATATGAAACAGCATACTATTAAAAAAACGTTTTCCATTAAAGGCGTTGGTTTGCATACCGGTAAGAAAGTAACAATGACTTTCATTCCTGCACCTGTTAATCATGGATATAAATTTCAACGGATTGATTTAGAATCAAAACCTGTTATTAATGCAGACGTTTCTAAAGTTGTTTCTACTAATCGAGGTACCACCATCAAGAGCGGAGAGGCACAAATCAGCACAGTAGAACATACCCTTTCGGCCTTGGTAGGTATGGGAATCGACAATGTTTTAATTGAGATTGACGGCCCGGAAGTGCCCATTTTGGATGGAAGTGCAATAGAAGTTGTGAAAGCTTTGAAGAAAGCAGGCGCAGAGGAGCAAGATGCGGAAAGAGAATACTTCGAAATACTAGAACCGATCTCTTATGTCGATGAAGAAACGGGCTCTGAATTGATGGCGTTACCCTCCGAAGAATACCAAGTTACCGCCTTAATTGATTTTAATTCATCGGTCTTAGGACATCAATATGCTTCTTTATCGCAAATTTCAGACTATGTCAACGAAATTGCACCTTCACGTACCTTCGTATTTTTACACGAACTAGAACAATTGCTTAGCCAGAATCTCATAAAAGGAGGAGATTTTGACAATGCCATCGTCATTGTTGATCGGGTGATGGACCAGGATGATTTGGATAAGCTAGCTAAAAAGCTTGGAAAGCCAAGTGTGAAAGTTGATAAAGAAGGTATTTTAAACACAAATTCACTTCACTTTGAGAACGAACCTGCACGTCACAAATTGCTGGATATCATCGGAGATATTGCGCTTGTTGGCAAACCGATCAAAGGAAAAATCGTTGCTACAAAACCAGGCCATACTGCTAATATTGCTTTTGCAAAGATCCTGAAAGAACTCTACAAAGAACAACGGAAGCTTAAAGGCAGACCAAATTATGATCCGGATAAAACACCAATATTTGATGTTGTAGCTATACAGAAGATGCTTCCGCATCGATTTCCTTTTTTATTGGTGGATAAAATTATTGAACTTACTGAAAAAGAAGTTGTTGGGGTTAAGAATGTAACCTGCAACGAAAGTTTTTTTCAGGGACATTTTCCAGGAAACCCCTTGTTTCCAGGAGTTTTACAAATGGAGGCATTAGCTCAGACTGGTGGATTGTTGGCGCTCTCCACTGTTGAAGATCCAGAAAACTGGGACACCTATTTTATTAAAATCGATAATGCAAAATTTAAGTCTAAGGTCGTTCCGGGAGATACTTTAATACTTAAAATGGAGCTTCTATCACCGATTCGTAGAGGAATTGTACAAATGCAAGGTACCGCTTATGTTGGAAAAAAAATTGTATCAGAAGGAGAACTCACAGCTCAAATCATCAGAAGAACTAATAATGAATAACGCAATAAGAAACATCCATCCCAATGCTAAAATTGGCAGAAATGTCAAAATTGGCGCTTTCGTAACCATTGAAGAAGATGTAGTAATCGGTGATGGTACGGAAATACACCCAAATGTCTGCGTTTTAAATGGGGTAAGAATGGGGAAAAACTGTAAAATTTTCCCAGGTGCTATTATCGGATCAATTCCTCAGGATCTTAAATTTGAAGGCGAAAAATCAACTTTGGAAATCGGCAATAATGTTACGATTCGGGAATATTGTACGATCAATCGGGGTACCCGCGCCAACTACAAAACAGAAATCCACGACAATTGCCTGATTATGGCATATTGCCATATTGCTCATGATTGTATTATTGGTGAAGGCTGTGTGCTGGCCAATTGTGTCAATCTTGCCGGCCATATCGAAATTGGACCCAGAACAGTGCTTGGCGGCCTCACAGCAGTCCATCAATTCGTTCGGATTGGCGACCATGTAATGGTCGGTGGCGGTTCTCTGGTTCGAAAAGATGTGCCACCTTATGTAAAGGCAGCGCGTGAGCCACTTAGTTACGCAGGAATTAATTCAATTGGTTTGAAACGCCGGGGCTTTACCAAAGATCAGATTTACAACATTCAGGATATCTATCGTATTCTTTACGTCAAAGGGTTCAACACGACCCAGGCTCTGGAAAAAATAGAAACTGCTATGGTTGATACACCCGAAAGAGAAAATATTCTCCAATTTATTCGAAAAGCAGATCGTGGAATTATCAAGGGATTCCGACAACTTAATGGCAATAAATCTAGAAATGGATATCAAACTCCATAATATTGCCAAACGATACCGGTTTGAGTGGATTTTTCGAAATATAAATTATGAATTTAAATCTGGAGGCAGCTATGCCATTTTAGGACCTAACGGTGCCGGAAAATCTACCTTTCTAAAAATTCTTTCCGGCCATCTTTCTCCCTCTAAAGGAATCATCACTTTTAGTGAAAACGGATCCCCAATCGAACAGGATTTGATTTATCAGCAAGTTAGTTATGCAGCACCGTATATTGATTTGATTGAAGAATTGACGCTTGTTGAAGCCATTGCGTTTCACAAAAAGTTTAAACCCTTTCTTAAAAACCTGCAAGCCAAAGATTTAGAAGAATTATTACAATTTTCTAAATCCAGCCACAAAGAAGTTAAATATTTTTCTTCAGGAATGAAACAACGGCTCAAACTAGTTTTGGCTATTTGTTCAAATACAGGGGTTTTGTTGCTTGATGAACCAACTACAAATTTGGACAAGCAGGGAATAAAATGGTATCTGGATTTAATTAAAGAATTTGGAAAGGACCGACTAATGATTATCGCTTCTAATGTAGAAACTGATTATAGTTTTTGTGAAAATCAACTTAATATTCAGGATTTTAAAACGAACTAAAGTTCTTCCTTTAATCCTTCCAGAAAATTCCGGATTTTCGTTAATGATTCCACCGTTTTTTGTTTCATGGCAATTCTTTCTTTGCTCTGCTTTAGTTCTCGCTTAGCACCATCGAGTGTAAATCCTTTTTCTTTGACTAAGTGATAAATGGTCTGGAATTGTTCGATATTTTGTACGGTAAACCGCCGGTCACCTTTACTGTTTTTATGCGGACGAAGTAAATCAAACTCACTTTCCCAAAAGCGAATCAAAGATTTGGACACATTGAACATTACCGCGACTTCGCTAATCGTATAATAGAGCTTTGTAAGTTCTTTTTTGCTTGGTGGCATTGTGGGAGTATTTGAGATTCAGTTGCCAAATTATAACAATTATCTATATTTATCAACAAGAAGTTAGAAGGTTTGGAGGTAAAGAGGGTAGAACGTTAAATGGTTGAAATTTCAAAAAACCACAAAACCCACAAACCACAACCAAGTTTACATCCTCTTGATCCTTCCTCCGCCACGGCCACCTCTCATGGTTCGCTGGTGTTTCATTTGCCCACGATTAGAAAGTGCTTTTTCAAATTGCTTGATTTGGGTTTTGAGTTCCGGCTCTGTGACCTTAAGTTTTTTGGCGTTTCTAAAGTGTATCTTTGCATTATTCCACTTCCCTTTATTCGCATGAATATTTGCCAATTGCAATAAAACCATGGCTTTTTCATTGTCGGATGGCAACTCAATTTTTTTTGCTTTTTCCAACCATTCTTCCGCTTCGTCATTATTTTTTCTTTGCATCGCCAAAGTTCCTTTGATCATGCAATAAAAAGCCCGGTTGGTTTTGTACAACCAATTATATCTGAAAGTTAGGTCAAGTCGTTTTTCAGCTGCTTCAAATTTCGTTTCCTGAACTAATTGTGCAGCGGATTGCACTGTTCCTAAAAAAATGTAACCCAACAGCAATATAACCCCAATCAGTAAAAATGGGAAGGCATACCAAAATCCGTATAAAAATGCCAGAAAAATACCACCAATCAATGTGAGGGCAATTAAGGCAAAACGTAAATATATATTGATTGTAAACATAATTTCTTAATTGTTTTTCTTAAAATAATGGCTGCAAAGGTACAACAAAAAAGGCTTTCTGTTGGAAGATTTTAATTGAATCAGCATAAAAACTAAAGTAATAAGAATCGGTGGTTAGCTATTCGATTGAACGGTTAATTTTTCCATCTCTTCTATTTTTTGTTTAAGCATTAAATCGTTTGGATCGAACGAGCGTGCTTGTTGAAGATAGTTTCGGGTATCTTCTTGCCTTTTTTCAACAAAACAAATGTGGGCAAGGTTTAGAAGAGCAAGAGCATTGTCATTATTAGAACGAAGGCCACGGCTTACCGCGATTTTTAGTTCCTCTTCTCCTTTGGAAAGCTCTTTTTGTTGCAAAGCAATCATACCTTTTATGAAATGATAATAAGTTCGATTTTGTTTGACCAGCCATTCTGGTCTTTTGATTTGGTTGATTAGCAATTCGGCTTCCATAATTTTACCTCTTTGCAATTTTCTAAAAGCAGCCCAAACATTTCCGAAGGCAAAATGTGTGAAGAGTAAAATTAAGCTTGTTGCATATAAATACCACGCAGAAGAAAATCCATTTTGAATTTGCAGGACAATGCCGATAATCAGAAACAAAAAGATCAGTATAAATCGA
Source organism: uncultured Saprospiraceae bacterium (assembly GCA_963793295.1). Taxonomy (GTDB): domain Bacteria; phylum Bacteroidota; class Bacteroidia; order Chitinophagales; family Saprospiraceae; genus JAHDHW01. The sequence continues at coordinate 10,631 of CAWBZX010000020.1, forward strand.
ATCCGGGTGGTGAACATGGCAAGGAAAATTATTTAAACCAAAAGGTCGGAATTTTTAGAGGTTATATCAAAATATCCTGGCGATTTAACAACATCCAATTGTCATTAACTTCCAGATAGGTGCCATTGGCAAAAACCTTTTTAAAAGAATTATAGTAAAAATCCTTTGATTGTTTTATATCTTCTGAGTTATGTGCAAGCCTGTTGTAAAGGATAATTCCTTTTGAAGTCATTATTTTTTTTAAATTTTTCAGAAAGGCTAATTCTTCAAATTGCTGTGGAATGATATCATCCTGAAACAAATCAACAGCAATCATATCATATTTTATCGTTGATAATTTTACAAAATTGACAGCATCAGCACAAATGAGTTCTATCCCCGAAGCGATTCCCGGAAGGGCATATTTGTTCGCCAGATATAAGACTTCTTCATCGATATCTATACCCGTATAATGATATCTTTTTTTAAAATTTTGCTCAAGCATGATAGGGATACTGCCAAGCCCGAATCCTAAAATCAAAACCTTTTGAATACCCAACTGATCCAGGTGAATTGCTCTGAAAGCTTCTAGGAAATTGTCATATAAATCCTCAAAAGAATAAATAGCATTGGCTGTACTTAACTGGTAGCGGCCCTTGCGAAGGCTAACATAAAGATGAGGGTTGTATTCGCTGGACGTGCTTTCAATATGTATTTCGAAAAGATAACTTAACAGACGTTTCCAAAGGGGCTGCTTCATTACTGCATCACGATTTTCTCCCACCGCCGCCATTTTCCGGTTTGACTAAAAACGTTTTCAAGGATTTTTATGTCTTTTTCATCCAGCGATATGTTTCTTCTTTCCATCACAATTTTAGCTGTTTCCAATGCCTTTTCAACTTGATAGGTAGTAAACCCTTGTGGTCCTCCCCAAGAATAGGAGGGGATGAAAGTTCGTGGAAAACCGGCGCCATAAATATTCGCAGATACACCAGCCAAAGTACCAGTGTTGAACATGGTATTAATGCCACATTTGGAGTGATCACCCATGATAAGACCAAAACGTTGAAGGCCGGTGTCGAGGAATCGCTCCGCGACATAACTCCAAACTTTGACTTCAGTGTAATTATTCTTTAAATTGGAATTGTTGGTATCAGCGCCGATATTACACCATTCTCCTAGTACCGAATTGCCCAAATAGCCTTCATGAGATTTATTGGAGTAACCAGTCAAAACAGAATTGCTGACTTCGCCACCTGCTTTGGAGTGAGGGCCGATGGTAGTAGCACCATAAATTTTAGCGCCCATTTTTATTAAAGAATGGTCACAAAGCGCCAAAGGGCCACGTATCATTGCTCCTTCCATAATCTCTGCGTGCTTTCCGATATAAATCGGGCCGGTTGACGCATTCAAAAATGCACCTTCAATAACAGCGCCTTCTTCTATAAAAATATGCTCGCTTCCAACTACTGAATTTGTATCAGAAATAGGTTGAGATTCTCTGCCTTCTGTCAGCAAATTGAAATCCTCCTGAATGGCAATACCATTCAAGTTAAAAATATCAGATAGTGTTGATATTTTTATAAACGGGGTAGTTTCAACATCAAAACCTTCCAATTCTTCAATGTCCTCATCACGCATCAAATGATCAAACTGTTCCTCATTTAGTCTGGCAGCAATCAGTTCCCCATCCTGAAGTAGCGCTTCGTTTTCTTCCAATTGATTGATTAGGCGGCACAATCGCTCCGAAGGAAGTACAGAGCCATTGATAACAAAGTTGTTTTCCGAAATATTGATAGGATATTTATCTGCCAGGTAGTCTTGAGTAATGTAAGAAACTTTTGCACTTAGCCATTTCTCCCATTTCTCGCGTATGGTCAAAATACCAACCCGTAATTCACAGACCGGACGGGTAAAAGTTAGAGGAAGCAGTTGTTCGCGGGTATCACTGTCGAAAAGAATGACATTTTTCATAGAAAAAATGAAGGTAATAATGTGCCCAAATAGTCATTGGGTATAAGTTATTTAAATATCTGAGCGACAAATTTACAGTTTAATTGTGGTACAATTACAAATAAAACAAGGGAAAATTACCATTTGTTAGTAAATACAAAAAAGTCCCGATAATATTGCAGTATCGGGACTTTCTAAGCTAATCATTTTTCGGACTTAGCTTTTCTCTTTATTCGCAAATTTTGTTTTCGAAAACTTCTTGTTGAATTTGTCAATACGTCCGGCGGTATCCACAAACTTCATCTTACCAGTAAAGAACGGGTGTGAAAAACTCGAGATCTCAAGTTTTACCAAAGGATACTCCTTACCATCTTCCCAGGTAATAGTCTCTTTAGTTGGTGCACACGATCTGGTCAAAAATGCTTCGTCACAAGAAAAATCTTTGAATACAACTAAGCGATAATTTTGAGGATGAATATCTTTTTTCATTTTACTATCTTTTTTCAAATTTAGGAATGCAAAGGTAATACTTTTTTACATTTCATGGAAGTCAAAATCAATTTTATTATAAAAACAGCTTTTAAAATTGAATTCAATATCATTTGAAGCTCATTTTTTAGCAAAATACGGAATAAAATACAGCAACAAAAAAGCCGGAAAGAAGCTTGATCTGTTCTTTCCGGCTTAGAAAATGGAGTATGATAGGCTCTTAGAATTTAAATTTAAAACCTGGAGCAGAAACTAATCGCAAAAAGACTTTTTCTAAATAGTTGCTTCTGTATAGGGTTTTAATCCTTCTTCAAAAATGGCTTGCCAACCCTGTGTTAAATTATTTTGCAGATTTTCCGGAATACTTCCAAAAATGGTGTCTGTTATTTTCAAAAGAGTTGAGCCTTCTGAATCTTCCAGTTGGATTTTCATAAATGAAATCGCCGGACCACCAAATTTTGGACTAAGCTGTCCTTTCAGTTGAAGACTGTTAGGGGAATCAATTCCGATAACGGATGCCCAAACCAAACCTTCGTCTTCGCCAGCATCTTCGTACATCAGGCCACCGAGACGGCTTTCTAACACAAATTCGCGGGTTTTCGGATTAGTGAAAAAATCCTTTGTCCACCATTTTCCCGTTTCTTCGGTAAGTGCCTGCCATACGCGGGTCTTTTTTGCTTCGATGATCAATTCAATAAAGACAGTAGTTGTAGTAATGGTTTTACTTGATTCTCCCATGGTTTCCGTTGTTTGCTCTGCAAGATATTTCAATTGTACAAGGTTGCTTACCCATTGTTCATAGGTTTGCTGAATAGGCATGGTGTTTAAGTGATTCCATCTGAATTTACCTTCTCTTTTGACGGTAATCAGATTGGCTTTTTCCAAAATGCCTAAGTGTTTCATTACAGCGTAGCGTGAGAGGTTTTTAAAAGATTCACTGATTTCTCCAGTTGTTTTTGGACCTTCTTTCAATGAACTCAGGATCGACCTTCTGGTCGGATCTGATAAAGCCTTCCATATCATATTAAGTTATTCTACATGTTACTATTAGGTAACATGTCAAAAGTATTAATATTTACGAGCCGCACAAAATTTTTTTAAGTTTTTTTATAAATGATTTGAAAAAAGCTTGAAATTGTAATGAAATCGGAGAAAAATAATTGAAGAAAACGGTTGAAAATCAAATTAGCCTATTGAAAAAATAAATAAGGTTGAGAATTATGGCCCAACGATTTTGTATTAATTAACGTCTTTATAATAAAAGCTTGGTTTATGAAATATTTAATTGCACTATTTCTTTGGGTTCCCCATATTTTATCTGCTCAAAATATTCCAAACCCAGGGTTTGAAATCTGGTATATCGGCGATGTTGTGCTGGAAGCTGAAGATTGGCGAACTTCTAATTTTTATACGTTCAATCAATTTGGGTTTTATTCAGCTAATCCCGATTGGGATAATTTTACAGAAGGATTTGTCTCGTGCAGATTGTCTACTTTTCAACAAGATACCATGGCTCCGTTTGCTGCCTATATTGTAAGTGGCTCACCGCAGATGGATTATGAAACTGGCGAAGTAGAAATTATAACCGGTGGAACTCCTTTTCCTTATCGTCCTGCAAAAATGATGGGGCAATATCAGTTTCAGTCTGAGAGTCCGATCGAAGATTTTGGGCAAGCTCATGTTATTTTAAAAAAATATAATACTTCAACTAACCAAGCAGATACCATTGGTTATGGTGAAAATGTGCTTTTAAATCCATCAGCTGGTTTTCAAGCTTTTGAAGTACCCATTCAGTATTTAGTTCCAGATGTGACTCCGGATTCTGTAATTGTGGTTTTTTATTCTACAGATCCGCATGCACCGACTATTGGTGGGGAATTATGGGTGGATGATCTTTCATTTGATTTTAGTACTAACGTTTACGATGTCAATGAAATGCCAACAGCCATCCTATTCCCAAATCCATTTCATGAATCTGTGCAGATAGAAATAAAATGCATAGAAAATGGAAACTTAGAATTGCTCGACGTTGAAGGTAAAAGAGTAAAAAGTAAATATTTAAATAAAGGAACACACAATATTGAAATTGAAACTGCAGATCTTGCACTCGGAAATTATTATCTCAGTTGGAGAAATGAAAAAGGCGAACTTCAAATTTTAAAAAAAGGGGTTAAAATAAAATAGGGTTTACCATTCAGAAAAAAATGCATCTTTAAAATGTTCAAATGAATATCCATCCCCTTTGATCAGAATCGAAATAATGTCAAAACGGATTTCCCATTGGTGATCTACTTGTTCCATATAAACCGCAGCAGCATCTTTCAATAATGCTTCTTTTTTAGGCGAAACAGATTCTTCCGGGTTTCCAAAAATATTAGAGCTCCGTGTTTTTACTTCCACAAACACCAATACATCATCTTCTTTAGCGATGAGGTCAACTTCTGCATGACTGAAGCGCCAGTTTCGTTCAAGGATTTGATAACCCGTTTCAAGAAGGTACTTTTCTGCAAGGGACTCGCCGCGATTTCCCAATTCAAGATGTGTAGACATTTTAATATTAAATCAATGATTAAACTACCTAAGATAATCAAATTGCTATCATTTATTAGCTTTAATGGTTATTTTCGCAGCCTGAAAATTTACGATATCAAAACTTCAAATCTCAAATGCTCAAAAAACAGAATCCAACAAAAACTAAAGCCTGGCAAAAGCTTCAAGAACATTTTGAAAGGATGAAAACTCAAAAGATGCAAACCATGTTTGAGTTAGATCCCAATAGATTTGAAAAGTTTTCTATTCAAAACGAATCCATTCTTGTTGATTATTCAAAGAATATCATCACAGAGGAAACGATGAACTTGTTGCTTGCTTTGGCAGAAGAATGTGATTTGAAAAATGCGATTGAGCAAATGTATTCAGGCGAAGCGATCAACGAAACAGAAAATCGCGCTGTCCTTCATATCGCTTTACGCAATCGAAAGAATATTCCGATATATGTGAATGGCAAAGATGTGATGCCGGATGTTAATTTGGTACTTAATCAAATGGAAAATTTTTCAACTGCTGTTGCCAACGGCGATTGGAAAGGCTATTCTGGTAAATCAATAAATACGATTGTCAACATTGGGATCGGAGGATCTGATTTGGGGCCTGTGATGGTTGTTGAAGCTTTAAAAGCTTATCGAAAACCCAATATCAAAACCTATTTTGTTTCAAATGTTGACGGAACTCATATTGCGGAAACGCTTCGGGAAATTGACCCTGAAACTACTCTTTTTATAATCGCCTCAAAATCTTTTACGACTCAGGAAACCATGAAAAATGCGCATACCGCACGTAACTGGTTTTTGGAAAATGGGGGCAACGAAATAGCTATTAAAAATCATTTTGTAGCGATTTCAACGAATGCAGCAGGTGTTCAAAAATTTGGGATCGCAGCAGAAAATATGTTTGTTTTCTGGGATTGGGTAGGCGGTCGTTATTCCTTGTCTTCCTCCATTGGATTGTCGATTGCCTGTTCCATTGGTTTCGAAAATTTCACCCAACTTTTAACAGGAATGCATTCAATGGATCAGCATTTCCGGAATACCCAATTCGAAAAAAATATACCAGTTGTCTTGGCTTTGATCGGAATTTGGTATAACAATTTTTTTGATGCTGAAACGGAAGCCATCCTTCCTTATGATCAATATTTGCATCGATTTGCAGCGTATTTTCAGCAAGCCAATATGGAAAGTAATGGAAAATCTATTGACCGGAATGGTGAAAAGGTAAATTATCAAACAGGACCTATTATTTGGGGTGAACCAGGAACGAATGGCCAACATGCTTTTTACCAACTAATCCATCAGGGTACAAAATTAATTCCCTGTGATTTCATCGCTCCTGCAATTAGCCAAAATCCAATTGGCGATCATCATGAAATTCTTTTATCTAATTTCTTTGCACAAACGGAAGCATTGATGAATGGTAAAAGTAGGAAAGAGGTAGAAAAAGAGTTGTTGAATTGGGAAAATCAGAACAGGAAATTTCGTTTATTACGACTTTAAAGTTTTTGAAGGAAACCGGCCTACGAATTCTATTTTATTAAAGAAAATTACACCCCGTAACCTGGGAAGGTTAATTGCGATGTACGAACATAAAATTTATACGCAAGGAGTCATTTGGAATATTTTCAGCTTTGATCAGTGGGGGGTACAACTTGGAAAATTACTGGCAGAGCAGATCCTTCCGGAGTTGAAAAACGAAAATGAAATAAAGTCGCACTATTCTTCAACCAATGGACTTATTAATGCGTACAAGCAGATGAGAAATGAAAAATGATGAGTTATTAATGATGAATTAAATAACCCATAACTTTTCAAATATTAAAAGGAAAACAAGTAACTTCAAACTATAAACTTCGAACAACTTAACTACTAAAACAATGATGGATCAGCTTATAAAAGAATTTCCGCAACAACTCGACAAAGCTTTGGAGATTGGAAGAAACGCGAAGTTAACGAAATCAGAAAACCCTATACATAACATTTTCGTTGCAGGAATGGGTGGCAGCGGTATCGGAGCTAATTTTGTATCGGAGCTAATCCGCGAGGAATGTAAAGTGCCTTTTTTGATTGGAAAAGGATATTCTGCGCCAAGTTATGTTGGAAAAAATACACTCGCAATCGCATCTTCTTATTCCGGGAATACGGAAGAAACGCTCGAAACTTTTCAGCAAATATTAAAAACGGGTGCAAAAATCGTGGTTGTTTCTTCAGGAGGAAAGCTAATCAAACTCGCCAAAGAAAATGGACTGGATTATATTCAGGTACCTGCAGGTTCACCATCGCCGCGGGCTTGTCTGGGTTACTCTTTTGTTCAGCAGCTTTTCATTTTGAATAAACTGGGTTTGATTTCTGATAAAATTATCAGCGAAGTTGAAGTCGCATCTGAATTATTAAAAAAAGAACAAGAAGACATTCAATCCCGTGCCGAGCGTATTGCTCCTATGTTGAAAGGTAAAATCCCTGTGATTTATACAACAGACCGGATGGAAGCGGTAGCTGTACGATTTCGTCAGCAAATCAATGAAAACGGAAAATCGCTGTGCTGGCACCAGGTCATTCCCGAAATGAACCACAATGAATTAGTCGGTTGGCGAGATGATTACAATCAATTGGCCGTTCTTTTTTTCCGCAATAAAGACGATTATCCACGAAATCAGGTCAGAATGGATATCAACAAAGAAATCATCGGCAATTACACTTCTTCGATCATTGAGGTTTATTCTAAAGGGCATTCATTGGCGGAGCGCATGCTTTATTTCGTTCATTTAGGTGATTGGATTTCTGTAAATCTAGCTGCTTTGAAAGGGATCGATGCTGTTGAAATAAAAGTAATTGATTATTTGAAAAGTGAATTGGGGAAGGTATAATTTTTCTTTTTAATAGATTTTGTAAAAAAGATTCCCAGGGTGGCGTTTGACCTTTCTGGGAATCTTTTTTTTAAAACAGTTTAATTTGCCTCATTCGCGTTCAAAAAAATATTTAAAACGCTATCGGTGCAGCCAGGCTGGATTTTGGAATGGCAAAAGCATCAACCAACGCATTTGCATCTAGTCGAACCTCTTTGCAAAGTTTGTCCACAACATTGCGAATAGCTTTCGTTTTTACACCTTGAAAATAATCTTGTTCGAGATACCAACCTTTATGCTCTTCGATGGTAGAAAGTGCAAAAAGATTACAGAGTTTTTCAAGCATTATTTTCACCTCTTCGTCTTCGCAATTGTCAGTTACCAGCAAAAATTGTTTTAAAATAAAATGCTCAATAAAAGCATTAGCCAATGCGATGAGATGTGTTTGACAACGAAGATACGCATCGTATGGAGGTATTCCTTTACGCAATAAGTTTCTCATCCGTTGACTCACTGAAATCAGGAGTTTTCGTTTCCGATAATAAAATGTGTTGAGCTGGAATTCATTATCTAAAAGGTGATCAATATCAGTTTTGCGGGTGAATATGGGATTTAATTCCGTAACAGAATTTGAAACCTGAGAAACCAAAAGCCGAATAATTGCTCGGAAGCCTTCATCGTGAAATTCCTGCTTGAATCCAGATAACAATGCTTTAGCCACCAATTGCATAAGAACAGTATTGTCACCTTCGAAAGTTGTGAAAATATCCGAGTCAGCTTTCAAATCAGCAAAACGGTTTTCTGCTAAATAACCTTTTCCGCCACAAGCTTCCCGGCATTCCTGAATCGTTTTTGTAGTAAACCACGTAGCATATGACTTCAATCCGGCAGCTAATGTCTCTATTTCACGGATATCCTTTTCTGTGTGATTTACGTATCTTCTGGTCAGTTCCGTTAATGCAAAATCTAAGGCATAAGCTTTTGTGAGAAGCGGCATCAACCGTCTTTGATGGCTGGGATAATCCAGCAAAAGTGTTTCCTGCTCACCGTCTTTCGGAGCAAACTGCCTGCGTTTTAGTGCATATTTTATCGCAATTGTTAGTGCTGATTTAGCTGCGCTGAGTCCAGCCCTCGGCACACCAACACGTCCTCCTACCAAGGTGCCAAGCATGGTAAAAAATCGTTTGGAAGGATTATTAATGGGACTGGTATAATTGCCTTTGTTATCAACATCTCCAAATCGATTGAGCAGATTTTCTCTGGGCACACGCACATTGTTGAACCAAATTATACCGTTATCAACCCCATTGAGTCCAAGTTTATATCCGCAATCTTCCACTCGAATTCCAGGTAATAAATTCCCAGCTTTGTCCCTCATCGGAACTAATAGTGCATGGACACCATGGTTTTTACCATTGACTATAAGTTGTGCGAAAACAGAAGCCATACTACCATGAAGGGCATTCCCAATATATTCCTTTCTTGAAGATTGCTCGTTTGGAGAATGGACTACAAATTCATCGCTTTCTGCATCATAAGTAGCAGTGGTTTCAAGATTTCTGACATTTGATCCATGGCCTGTTTCGGTCATTGCATAGCAACCCAGCAGCCTGAGATTTCCAATATCTTTTAGATATTTTTCATGATGTTTTTTTGTACCTAACCAAAGGATGCTTCCCCCAAATAAGCCAAACTGAACACCAAATTTTATGGCAAGACTTAGATCGTGATAACCCAGCATTTCAAGAACAGCGATATATTGTCCCATATCTTCCTTTCCACCTTGCGCTTTTGGATATGCCACTTTACCCAGCCCCTGTTCAGCTATGTAGCCACACCATTCCAATATTTTATTTCGGTAATCTTCTTTGTTTCGTAAATCAGGATGTTCAAAAACCGGATCACCTAAAAGGGTACGCATTTTCCTTTTGATTTCGGGATAGTCATCATCCAAAAGGCGTTGCATTTTTGCAATATCGAAGCTTGATCGCTGCTTCAGCTTTTGCTTTTCAATTTTGGTTCTTTTGAAAATATATTTAAGACTATCCGTATTGATTATGCCCATTGCCTTTTCAAGTTTCTCAAGAGCTTCAAGGGTGTTTGCTGTTTGCCAACGAGCCTTTTCTTCTTTTGTTGAACTTTTTTGAGCCATTTCAAGGCCTAATTTAACCAATGATTGCTTCGAATTTTGTGGAAGCTCTTGCGCAGCATTTTGTAAAATGGAAATCCATTCTTTAAATAAAGCATGTGGAGGTGGAGTGGAAGGATCCCACCATTTTAGTAAGAGTTCTTTGTCTTCTTTTGTCAAAAAATCTAACTCTTTGACCTTATTGCGGATCAATTTTACTTCGCTTGGACTGAGTATGCTATCGGCCCATCCCACATAATACAAAGGCAATAAGCTTAAAACACCTGGAGAATATTTGGAAAGAGAGAGAGAATCTTTTCTCATGACATTGCTTCATTTATTATTTAAACAATGTACTGCTTTTTTAGGTTTTTTAATCCGGCCTAAAATAAAAATTCCCAAAACCTTATTCATCAGAAAAGATTTTGGGAAGTGAATGTTTGTTTGTTTTCTCAAGTAGGTTTGACAACCTTAAACGTTCAATACTTAAGGTGTCGAAGGAAAAATAATCGTTTAAAATTTTACTGTAAACTCAGGTTTGCAGTATTATTTTGGTATAGGTATTTACTATTATTTTATTAGCAGGTTATAGTCGTGGGCTATGTATGTGGTAGGTTGAAGTCTTAAACTAAGAACAAAAAAATGGGTGTTCTGCCCGTTCTTAGTTTTTGTTTGTTTCAAGCTAATTCAGCAATTTTTTTTGTCTTATTTTGCCTGTTTAGAACTTCGCTTTCAACATATTAGGATTAATCAAAATAGGTGCCAAAAAATTGTTGGTTTACTTTTTTTATTAAAAAAATATTTTGAAGTAAAATAAAAAAAAAGATCGTCCACCGGACGATCTTGAAAAACAGACTATGAGAGAACCGCTATGAGAGGAAAAATTCGTGGGATTATGGTGTTGAATCTACAAGGATATGATCCTCTTTTGGGATCATAGAATCTTTTTGTAAATCTTGAATCGCAATATTCTTTTTGTCTTTTGAAGACTGAGTTACATTATCAGGGTTTGTCTGGAGTTGAAAAGAAGGACGATATTTATTGATCATGGAATCGTCATCGGGAATAGAAAGTGGCTGGTACAACAAACAAACCAGCAGACCTAAATAAATGGCCGTAAGTAAATATTTGAGCATAGCATTTCAAGGTTTAGGAGGTAAAAAATTGGTGAATCAAAAATGGTCAGAAAACCATTATGATTACAGATCTAATTGATACAGCTTATATTTTTCAATGGTATTTATTAATTTTTTAGCATAGTTTTTATCAGTGGCATAGCCGGCTTTTTTAAGCCCGGTGGCCCATTTCTTGTAGTCATTTCCAAATTGTGATAAACTAGCGTAGCGTCCCTGGCTAATCAATGAGCTATGCGCGCGCCAGCTTTCCTGAACATTTTGATACTTTCGGAAAAAATCTTTATGGTGATCATCCGTTGCATTGGTGCAGTGCCCTTTTTTACATTTCGAGCTAAAACACTTCATTCCGAAATAGTTGTTGTTATTAAGCGCAAGTCTGCTTTGGCCTGCGCGACTTTCGATGAGTGCCTGCGCCATTTTTATACTTGCAGGAATACCAAATTTTTTCATTTCTGTAATTGCCATCTCTTTATATTTATTGATGAAAGCCAACGCCTTTTTTTCCTGAAGAGTATTTGCTGAAACCGGAGCATAAGGATTACTTTCAAGCGCACTGAAAGTAGTCGCTTTAGCATATTCGTTATTTGAGTATTGATCATCAGTGAACATCGAAAAAGGAGAATTAAAAGCCATGTTAAACTGGAAATCTTTTTTCATAATAATATAACCAATCAGTAAAACGGCAATAATTTTTAGCCAGGGTACCTCTACATCTTCGAATAACTTATCCAGCATTTTGAAAAAGCGATACTTTAGAGCAATCAGCAATTTTTGAATAATGAGTAACAAACGGTTAAGCAGCATTTCTAACGTTGGTAAGAAATCTTCAACAGTTAGTTCATTCTTCTGAATTCGTTTTGGTTTATTGACAATCTCTGGTTTTTGAGTACGCGTATCAATAATCGTTAAAGGGATGTGTTCGTACTTATGTTTTCTCGTATTATCCATGATTTTAATAAATTTTGTACCTTTGCTGGTCCGGTTTTGAAATATATTGTTTCAATGTTTCAAAGTGTACTACAAACATAAAACAAAAAGTTTTATTTAGCAAACTATTTTTAAAACATTTTATTTTAAAAATGACAGATTTTTCAAATAATATTGTAAATCAGCGGTTTAGGAAAGCATATGAAACCCTAGAGAAGCGAAATTTAATCAAGAGTAAATCTGATATTGCTAAAAAACTAGGCACTTATAACCATGTTGTAAACAGTATTTTGAAAGGTGACCGCAATATTACTGTTGATCAGTTGAACAAATTGTTTGAAATTTATCATATCAACGCGAATTATCTTTTTGGCTTGAGTGATGAGTTGTTTCAAAGCGATTATGAAAATGATATTGGTTTTCCAAGTCATTCGATAAAACGATTAAATGATGCGGGCAGAAAGAACATTTCTTTGGTTCCTGAAAAGGTACTTGCCGGTTATGCGACCCAGCATCAGGATCCCAAATTTTTAGATGCCTTGGTTCATTTTTCTATCCCGGGCCAGGAAGGCGAATTGATCGCTTTTGAAATAAGTGGTGACAGTATGATGCCGACGATCACAAACGGAGACCTGGTCGTTTGTGAAAAAGTGGAAAGAGGAGAGCCATTACGGGACAATCAAGTATATGTGGTGGTGACTGACGTGGTGGTCGCTAAGCGGATTCAGCAATTGAGAAAAGGGAATCAACTGCAACAGTTGCGATTGATTTCTGATAATAATAAAGTATACCAGCCTTATACGGTCGAGTTAGAGGAGGTGCAGCAAATCCTTCGGGTAAAGTGCCGGTTGACTTCTCATGCGATCAATTAAGTATTTAATTTTTTAACAGATAATAATTGTTTAAAATTAATCGTTTTTGTGTTTTGGAATTATATTTGAGCCCTGAAGAGATGTCCCTGTCCAATGATTTCCATTCAATAAAAGAATTTTTAATTAATTATAATCCTGCATTTTTATGAAAAAACAAGTCTATTTTTTAGCTGTAGCATTGATAATTGCAGCAACAAGTATGAGTTCTTGCACTAAAAGATGCCACGGCGGAGGTTGGTACGGAGATCGAAATTTAGGGTATGCGCCAATTAAAGAACAACCATCTGATGCACCAATTAAATTGGAAGATGAAGTTGAAAATTGCAATACAGCAGAACCCTAATTGATTTTTAAATAAAAATGAGCGTAAAGCGAAAAAGGAAATTGCCAGCAGGTAGTTTCCTTTTTTTGTGTACTCATTTTAAATTACTAATGATTTCTGCTATTTTCGCAACTGTTTTAGTATTATTCGAATCTAAAACTTTAAACAAGAAACATCAAACAAAATAACTATGAAATTACTCGAAGGAAAAACAGCGTTGGTTACCGGAGGATCTCGCGGAATTGGTGAAGCCATAGTCAGAACGTTCGCCGAACAAGGCGCAGATGTAGCTTTTACGTATCTCTCTTCGGAAGATCGCGCTAAAAAAGTGGAATCTGATTTGAAAGCACTGGGTAGCAAAGCCAAAGCCTATCGCTCCGATGCGAGTTCTTATTCGCAGGCAGAGGAACTGGTAAAGGCTGTTTTAGTAGATTATGGAAAAATAGATATCCTGATCAATAATGCCGGAATCACCCGCGATAATTTGATGCTTCGCATGTCAGAAGAGCAGTGGGATGAAGTCATCCAAACCAATCTCAAATCCGTTTTTAACCTCACGAAGCACGCCCTCCGATCGATGTTGAAAAATCGTAGTGGATCAATTATAAACATGAGTTCTGTCGTCGGTGTTTTCGGAAATGCAGGACAGGCCAACTACGCAGCTTCAAAAGCGGGTATTTTTGGTTTCACCAAATCTATTGCAAAAGAAGTTGGTTCCCGTAATATCCGCTGCAACGCTATCGCACCAGGCTTCATCGAAACAGAAATGACGGAGAATCTGGACGAAAAAACAAAAGAAACTTTCCTTGCTGGCATTCCTATGAAACGTCTTGGTGCCGGTTCTGAAGTAGCTGATGCCTGTTTGTTTTTGGGCTCGGATCTTTCCAGTTATGTTTCCGGACAGACTTTAAGTGTTTGTGGCGCTTTGAATTGTTGAGGAGGAGGGGCGAGGAGCGAGAAGTGAGGAGTCAGCAGCGAGCTGGAAAGAAGAAAATGGTAACAAACTAAGTAACCAAAGCACAATTGCGTTAACAATCAGAAATTTTGTAAAAATGATAGAACTAGAACAAAATCTGACACCTCGTTACTCGCAACTGATAGCTAAATTTAACCAATAACCTTTTAAAACTAATATCGTGAAAAACCGAAACGTATTATCTCTTTTTATTTTCAATATTTTATTAACGGCTTCCTTTGCCCAAACGATTGATTATGGTGAAACCAAGGCGCAAATTGATTTTTTAAACCTGGACTGTCTCCACGAGCGTGGATTTACCGGTAAAGGCGTTACGATAGCTCATTTCGATGATGGATATGATGGGTTTGATAAAATGGAAGTCTTTAAATATGCAATTGAAAATGGCTTGCTGAAAGGTAATTATGATTTTTGTTTTGACACGGAAATCAAATATGAAGGAAACGGAACCCACGGCACCAACACCCTTTCGATAGTGAATGGTTATTTACCGGGTAAATATGTCGGTACGGGTTTCGATGCGAATATTTTGCTGGCGCATACGGAATACACCCCTTCGGAAACCCACAAAGAAGAAGAAAACTGGAAACGTGCCGTTGACTGGGCTATTGAAAACGGTGCTGATATCATCACGAGTTCTTTGCAATACAACAACTTTGATGAAGGAGAAGGTAATTACACCTACAAAGATATGGATGGTAATACTTCCGTCATTGCCAAAGCTGCTGATTATGCGGCTTCGAAAGGGATCTTAGTCGTGGCTATTCAGGGGAATTTTGGTAATGATCCCTGGCATTATGTGACGACTCCGGGAGATGCTGATTCGGTATTGACGGTGGGTGCAGCAGGAGTGGATGGTAAGAAAGCAATTTTTTCTTCTTTTGGTCCATCAGCTGATGGACAGGTCAAACCGGATATTATGGCGGTCGGATTTCAAACTATCGTCGTTGATCCTGATGGTAAGATCCATCCCGGTAACGGAACTTCCTTTGCCGCACCTTGCATTGCTGGAATGGTCGCTTGCCTCAAACAAGCTCACCCTAATCGTTCCAACATGGAAATCATCACAGCTGTTCGGCAAAGCTCAGATCGTTATCTGAATCCTGATGCAAAAGAAGGTTACGGATACGGTGTTCCGGATGCCTGTAAAGCGGATGAGATTTTAACCCAAATGGATAATACTTTTGGTAAAAAAGGAATGGTTGAAACAGCGCAATTGGCTTATGAAATCAAGAATAATAAAATCATTTTGAAACCGAAATTTGAAAATAGCGAATTCGTTTCCATGCAACTTTATGATGCGACAGAAAAATTGATTGCAGAATCTTCAAAATTCAAAAAGAAAATCAAGTTGAAAAAATTGAGAAAAGGAAATTATGTTTTGAAAATTAAATTGAAGAATGGTGAGGTTTTGGCGACTAATTTTTTGAACTAATTTAATAGGATTCTGGACTTAACCAAAGTAAGGAAACAAGCAAAATTCTGATAGATTTTAGCAATACAGAATGTTAAGTGTTTTTAAGAAAGTTTTCTCCCTTGCCGGACGATAATATTCGATCCTTCAGCCATAAAAACGGAATGCGGTTTTGTGTCTAAAAATTCTTGAAAAACTGCACCATAAAGTGGAGCGACGTTGCAATACATTTCAAAATCATTGACCGGAAAAATATTCCAACGCGGATGCTCCACTTGATATTCCAATGTATTTTGATGTTTTCCTGGAGTATATCCCCAATAGTGTTCAGTGATAAATTCTGCTTCGCTGCCTTCTACTATTTTTTGGGTTTTCGTTTCAGCTTTGACTTTTAAAAAATTCCAATCGTTTTGGAATTTCCAGGAGTAGTTGACCTTTTGAAAATTTCCTTCTTTTGAAAGCTCATTTTTCATGGCCAGGCTTTGGTAATTTTCACCGTATAAAGTATTTGCCACAAAAGCGATCGCACTTTTCGGAACAATCTCTTTGATGAATACGACGCCTCTTTTCCACTCGCCATCGTCATTGTAGCGCACATAAAACCGCAAATTAACTTCTTCAAAATCGCGGTGAAAAGGTATTGGTATTCCCAGCACTTTGGTTTTCAAAAACATAAAACCAACCATACTCACAAAGGTCTTTCCTTCCCAGCTGTCAAGCTCAGTACCTTTCGGAACATAGCTTTTCAAAATAGCTGGATCGACCACATAATTGGCCATGATCAAATTTTTCCATTCGGCGGTGAGAAATATTTTTTGCATATCGATGATTTCGAAAATCGGATTTTATAAGTTAAATTTATAAAAAATGAAGACATGAAGTTAGTCAGAAATATTGCATTCGGCGCAGTGATGATCCTTTATCTTTGGTTTCCCTTTTCTATGATTGCTGACCAGCAGCGAATACTGAAAGAAGGAGAAATTTTCCGTTTCCGTCCACAGCCGGTTGATCCTTACGATGCTTTCCGTGGGCGACATATTATTCTCAGTTTTGTCGAGCAAGATATTGATTTCCCAAATGCACAGGATGTTTTTCAGTATGATGATAAAATTTATGTGCAGCTAGAAAGAGATTCCCTGGGCTTTACTTATTTTACAAATCCTGCTTTTAAAAAACCGGAAAGCCAAAATTATCTGAAAGTGACCGTTTGGAATGCTAGCGAAAAAAGAGTGGCTGTCTTTACACCTGAAAATTTGGAGCGTTATTACCTAAATGAAAAATTAGCGCCGAAAGCAGAAGAGCAATTTCTGGAATTGGTCAGAAGTGCAGAGGGAGACGAAGTAAATGTTTATCTGGATGCCCGCGTATTGAATGGCGAAGTACTTATCGAAGAATTGTATTTTGAAGGCAAGCCTGTCAGCGAGTATCTGAAAAACTTGTGAATACCTTTTGCGCTGAGGTAGTTATTTATTTAAGTTAAATTCAAAATAACCACAATTTATGAAAGAATTGATTTCAATTGTTTTGCTTTTGACGATGTTGTTTGGGTGTGGCCCAAAGCAAAATCTGCATTATACTTCTTCTAACTTTGAACTTATTAAACTTGCGGATGGCGTATATGCATGCATTCATAAAATTAGCGGAAAAGCCATCAGTAATGCTGGAATTATTGATAATGGAAAAGAAACCATCATCTTTGATGATTTTCTTTCGCCGAAAGTGGCTGAAGAATTACTTTTAGTAGTCGAGCAATTTGGACTTTCCCCAATAAAATATATTGTCAATAGTCATTACCACAACGACCACATTCGCGGCAATCAGATGTTTTCTGAAGATATTCCTATTATAAGTACAACAAAAACAGCTGAACTCATTGAATTTTGGGAACCTAAAGAAATTGAAGACGAAAAAAGTTATGCTCCAAGACGCTTCGAATATTTTGATTCCCTGCTGACTGCTTATGAAGGGGATTCGACTGATCGGGAGTACGTGGATATCCAAATGTGGCGACCCTATTTTGAGATTTTGTCTGAAAGCCACAAAGTCGTAAAAACTCGCCTTCCAAACCTCTTTGTAGACGAAAGAAAAAATATTGACGGTCCTATGCGGAAAGTCCAACTTTTTTCAAATGGAAAGGGACATACTGAAAGCGACTTGGTATTGTATCTCCCAGATGACCAGATCATTTTTACTGGTGATTTAGTTTTTAATACATGCCACCCATACCTTGCGAATGGATTTCCAGAAGAATGGAAAAAATACTTAACAGATTTAGGATCGTTAAATATTACCTCGGTAGTTCCCGGACATGGTCCAGTAGGAAACAAAGAAATAATTGCTGAAATGAGAAATTATATAATTTCCATAGAAAAAAAGGCGAAAGAAATAGTGGAAGATGGAATTCCAATTGAAGAACTAGAAAATATTGAAATTCCAGAGCCATACAAAGACTGGTGGTTTGACATTTTTTTTGTTTCAAACCTTAAGTTTATGTATAATAAAGTCCAAAAACAAGGTTAGAATTACCGATCTGTCATCGAGTATTTGAAAAACTTGTGAGGAGTTGTTATCATTGAATGAATCTGTGTCTGAAAATTATTATATAAAAAGTTATGGAACGGATCACTGCATTTCTAAAATCAAGGAGCCTTTGGGCAACAGCAGTCAAAGTCATTTTATATGTCGTCCTGATATTCTTTTTAGTTATTTTACCGGAAAGGCCTCATAACTATAAAGTGTTGTCCGTACTTATTTTAATTTTCGGGATTTTCTTTGTTTTTATAAGGCTCAAAAGAAATAAGAAATATTCAGGAGAGCAGTATTTGAGACTGCGGCACGAAAATGACGATGTCGAAAAAATGATGTCTCTTTCAATCGGCATTTTATTGATCATTGGTTCCGTCTGGTATATCTTAGCTGCCGGGCAATTTACCGGCGGTACACTGATGTGCTCTTTGCTGGGATTATTTATACTTTTCAACGGGTTGACTTATCAAAAAACAATCGTCCTTAAAAAGGAAGCCTCGAAGATCATTCAGGTTGATGATCCGGAAATCCAAATGGAAAAAGAAAAAATTAGTAAGCTGACCATTTATTTAAACCAAATTGTAGCGGAGGAAAGCGGTAAAAATGACCCTTTAAAGATTGGATTTCTGGAGTTGAAAAATGAAGAAATAGCAGAAATAAAGAATTGGTTTTCCAAAACAATCGATCCGGCAAAAACCCTAATTAGCTGAATCCAACATTACCTCAATAATAAACAATCACTTCCGCTTCGCCTTTTCGTTCCAAATCGGGTACTTTCACTTCCTCAGCCGGATAACCAATAGGAATCAATAAAAATGGACGTTCGTTTTCCGGACGATTGAGTATTTTTTGTAAAAAATTCATTGGGCTGGGCGTGTGCGTTAGCGATACGAGGCCTGCGTTATGGATGGCTGCTAAAAGAAATCCAGCGGCAAGTCCTACGGATTCATTGACATAATAATTCTTCCTTTTTTCACCATCTTCAAGGTCATACGCTTTTTTGAAAACGATGATTAGCCAGGGAGCAATTTCTAAAAATTCTTTCTGCCAATTAGTTTGTAAAGGAGCGAGATCTTTGAGCCAGTCTTCCGACATCCGGCCATGATAATTAGTGTATTCTTCTTCTTCAGCGGCTTTGCGGATTTCGCTTTTGATTATTTTGTCAGAAATAGCGCAAAAGGTCCACGGTTGTTTGTGCGCACCTGAAGGTGCACTTGAAGCAGTCATGATTAGTTTTTCGATGATTTCTTTCGGAATAGGTTTGTCCGAAAAATCACGGATAGATCGACGGGTATTCATATATTCATAAAAATCCTTGGCGCGCTGTTCCGTTTCCGAAGCGGAGAATTGTTTTGGTTTATATTTGATAAAAGGATGATCGTTCATTGTTGTAATATTTTAAAGATCCCCCAATTGAGGGCGTAAAACAATATCTTCGACAACGGCGGAGGGACTCATTTTCCAGGCACTCATCACTGCGATGGCAATGTCTTCAGCTTGCATCAATCTCTCTTTTGGCAAATCCACTCCAGCCCATGAATTGGACCAGGTCGCACCAGGCATGATGCTGGTTACACGGATACCTTTGTCTTTCATTTCTTCACGTAATACTTTTGAAAACCCGAGTAGCGCAAATTTGGAAATACTATACGATCCGCCATTTGGATAAGCAATGATGCTGGCGATTGAGCACATATTAATAATATGTCCTTTTTCTTGAGGAAGCATTGTCGGCAATAATTCACGCGTCAGGTAATAAGCACTATAAAGATTGGTTTCAATTTGACTTTCCAGGGTACCGTCCGGTTCTTGGTGAACAAGTCCTGGTAAAAATATTCCAGCATTGTTGACCAAAATATCAAGTGTTTTCCAATAACTTTTCACGAAAGTGGCAAAATCTATCACTTCTTCTTTTTTGCTGAGATCCGCTTTTTTGATGAGTATTTGAATGCCAGGATATTGCGCATTAAATTCCTTTTTAAAATCCTGTAAATCGGAATCGTTACGAGAGCAGATGGCAAGATCAAAGCCCTCTTTAGCAAAGGCGTGTGCAATCGCGTAGCCAATTCCTTTTGTTCCTCCTGTGATGACAATATTCATAATAATTATTAGTTAATTGGTAGTGATTTTTTACAAAAGTAATATTTAAAAAATGCTTTTCGGACAAAGATAATGTAAGAATAATATGACACATCATTAGTCAAATCGATTGAAATGGAATTAGCCGCAAACTAATAAATAAGTAAACCATTATTTTTTTGGTGATAAACAATACTATTCTAATCTTTGCAAGCGATTTAAAAATTATGATAGTGAAAAAATTAAGTCATCTTTTATTATAAAGTGCTATTTTTGCCACTTGGTGAGGAGATTACAGGTTGCATTTTTTTATAATATCAACTTCTTTGACAATCAATTAGCAGGACTTCCTTTTTATGAATTTTAGAATATTATTTCACTTTGGAAGGTACTTAATGATGATTCGGACCGCATTTGCTCGTCCGGAGCGCTTTTCCATGTATTGGAAAGAAACGATGCGTCAAATGAATGACATCGGCGTTGGATCGCTGGTGATCGTAGGACTTATTGCAATTTTTATCGGAATGGTAACGGCTGTTCAGTTTGCTTACCAATTGCAGGATAGTTTTGTGCCGAAATATTACATCGGTTACATTGTGAGGGATAGTACGATTATTGAGTTGGCACCAACGATTACCTGCTTGGTCCTTGCCGGAAAAGTGGGCTCTAATATGGCTGCCGAAATCGGCGGAATGCGGCAAAAAGAACATATTGATGCCATGGAAATCATGGGTGTCAATACCGCAGCTTATTTGATTTTGCCAAAGATCATTGCTGCAATGTTTGTTATTCCGTTATTGGTTTGTATCGCAGCATTTGTAAGCATTATTGGAGGTTATATCGCAAGTGTGCCAAGCGGACTTATCACTGACGCCGATTATGTGAGAGGGCTTCGCACCTTTTTTGAAGAATATAATGTTTTCATGATGTTCGTAAAAGCAGTTGTATTTGCTTATCTCCTGACCACTGTTTCCTGCTATCAGGGATATTATGTAAAAGGTGGAAGCATTGAACTGGGGCATGCGAGCACACAAGCTGTCGTATTTAGTGATATTTTGATTTTATTAGCGGATTATATTATTGCATTAATATTAACGGGTTAAAAATTGGGTATTCATTGATTTGATGAACCAAAGCTTTTTAAAAATGATTTATTAAATCAGTATACCTCAATATCAATCGATATTTAAATGATCAGAGCAGAAAATTTGGTGAAAGCTTTTGATGATGATCCGGTGCTGAAAGGCATTAGTACCGTGTTTGAAAAAGGGAAAACCAACCTTATCATTGGACGTAGTGGTGCTGGAAAAACAGTTTTGCTTAAGCTGCTGGTCGGACTGATGCACCCGGATAGTGGCTCAGTATGGTATGGTGATGTCAATTTTTCTGAGTTAAATAAAAAAGAGGTACGCGCCATTCGTATGGAAGTGGGAATGCTCTTCCAGGGATCTGCCCTCTTTGATTCGATGACCGTCGAAGAAAATATCCGGTTTCCGCTCGATATGTTTACCAAAATGACAAGACAAGAGAAATTAGATCGCGTAAACTATTGTCTGGATCGTGTGGATCTTAACGGAATCAACGATAAATATCCATCGGAAACGAGTGGTGGAATGCAAAAACGGATCGGTATTGCCAGAGCCATTGTGCTGGAACCCAAATACCTCTTTTGTGATGAACCCAACTCCGGCCTGGATCCCAAAACAGCAATAGTCATTGACGAATTGATAAAAAGTATTACCATCGAAAACAATATCACAACAATTATCAATACACACGATATGAACTCCGTGATGGAAATCGGTGATAATATCGCCCTACTTTATAAAGGAGAGTTGGTATGGCAAGGTAATAAAGATGAAGTGCTTGATAGTGATAATGAGATCCTTCAAGATTTTATTTTTGCTTCTCCATTTCTCCAGCGGTTGCGAAAAGCAGCTTTGAATAAAGGGTAAAGTAGGTTATGGGTTATGGGTTATGGGTTATGGGTTAAAAGGTAAAGTGGTAAAAAGGTTATAAGTTATTTTTAGTTAAAGAATCCTCCTCACTTTCGACTTCCAACTCCCGACTTCCGACTTCCAACTTCAAAAAAAAGCCCATTCCAAAATGGAACAGGCTCGAATCATCTTCGGTCTCAAAAAAATCTTTAAAGGTACTTGCGTTTCCCTTTTTTATATTCTATTAGTTTGGCTTCTGGAGCTTTAGGAAGAATGATAGTTTCCATAAAATGCTCCACAGATTTCTTACTTGAAAAATTGGCCATAATGCAGTATGAATATCCTCCTTTTTTAAGTTTATCGTAATGAACATTTCCAAACTGATCAAAAAGAAAATAATTTCTTTTGAGCGGCAGGTCAGAAGTTGTCAGTTCGATCACATAACCTTCATAAATAGAAGATAACTTCTTATGATGGCGATAATAATCGGGGATTTCTTCTTTTTGTTTTTTACGAAACGGGTATTTGGGACGGCTAACAGGGGACTTTTTAAAGTCTGCATTTGCCAAAATCGGTGATTCATCTGATAAGCTTTGTTGTGCTGAAAGACCGAAAGGAATTAATAAAATAAGTGTCAAAGGGAAAATAATTTGTCGTAGTGATACCTTCATAGTGTTATTCAATATTTAAATTAATGGGTTTTTATAGGTTCCTTTAAACTAAATTATTATGACTTTTTCTTCCGCTAATTCTTCCGCTTCAATTGCCAAATCATTATCATTTTGTTCGATTGATGAATCACTCGGATTTGCATCATTTTCCATGATGAATTCAACTTGTGTGGGCTCAGGTATAAGTTCTTGTAAGGATGCTTGAGAAGGCTTGGTAAGCACAATTGAAATAAAAGAAATGATCGTTATGCCAATAGCAATCAATAAAAAAAGTTCCATAGTGTGTGGTGTTTTTGCCGCGATAAAAATCGGGATAGTGTTTTTCCTGCTTGTAATTAGTGTTTCAAAAAAGGTATTCTTCAAGAATAAAAATCAGTTCATATTTTGTTTAAGATTTTTTATAAATTATATTTATTTAATTATGTAAAAAACTTGTATTCAATTAATTTGATTCAAATATAGAATAAATTAATATACATAAGCAAATTTTGTGTTCATTTGTTGTGACGCTTGAAAAAATGTTGTTAACGAATTCTTAAATTCGAATAAGCTGATATCTACCAATGATTTTTTGACGAAAAATGGTTGGAAAAAATGTTCTAAAGTGTCTTTTACAAAGAAAACCGGTAATTAAATTCAAGGATTTGAATTTTTTACTTTAAAGCAAAAAATATAATTCCTTTTAATAATGTGACAAATAAAAAAATAAAAGGACTTGAATTCACTGGATTTGTAAAAATTCATTTTGAACGATTCTTTGTTCAGAAATTGTTTCTTAATTGAAAATCAAAAATTATCTTTGCGGCTATAGGGTCGAAAAAGTTTTGACTGCAGACGCGGCAACGCAAAACGATAAACACAAAACCTGCCCAGGTGATGGAATTGGTAGACATGCTAGCTTGAGGGGCTAGTGCTCGCAAGGGCGTGCAGGTTCGACTCCTGTCCTGGGCACCAAAAACCTTCTCGTCATTGACGCAGAAGGTTTTTTTATTTGATCCAAAATTTATTTAATTGCTCCTTACGGAAGCAATCATTTGGAAATCTGACATTATTAATGATATTTTTGCAATAGTTTTTCGATTTATTTGTGATCTGCTTTCAATTCAATAGCATAATGAGTGAAGGGATATTATATATCAGTGCGGGGATTAGTTTTGCTTTTGCAATTTTATATATCCTAATTGGTCTTCAAAAAAAATCAGAAAGCTTTTACCTCCTTTTCGGCATTTTCAGTCTTTTTGCCAGTTTTTATTTCTTCTTTGGTGCTATTGGTGAAGCCAATAACAAAAATTTTGCTGTTCTTCAGCTATTTTCCGCTGCAGCTTATTATGCAGTTTTTCCCTGGTTTGTGGGGACTTTTCTGAAAGTTGTACCTAAGAAAATACTTTGGACTTTTCCTTTCGTATTTTTTACGGCTTTCATATTGTTTGTTTTACATCTCATAAACGGCCAGTTTGGTGTTTGGCAACTGGTTGCACATATTGGATTGCTTGGATTGATAATTTATGCGTCCTATGCAGTGATTATTTCTTTTGATGCCAAAAAAAGAGAATCTATCATTATGGCAGGGTTGACCGCAATTTTTATTCTTTTAGGGGTGGAAGAAATAATACAAATTCAAACCGGACTCGCTTTGTTTAATTACGACAACCTGCCTTTTTTACCACTTGATTTATACCCCCTGCTGTTTTCAATTGTAATAGGAACAAAGCTGAGCAAAGATATTTACCAAAAGAATGTCCTGGAATTCCAGCTGAAAGAAAGGGAGGTGCGTTGGGGAGCCATGATGGAGTCCGTCAATTTGATCATTATAGAAGTGGATCAAAATGAGGTCATTCAATATGCCAATCCCTATTTTGGTGAAATCACTTATTCCACTCCTGCCGAAGTAATGGGAATTCAATTCCGGCAAGTGTTTGGTTCAAACAATGCGTCAGATTTTGAAAATTCTGACAAATTTGTTTCCTGGGGAACAAAAGGCCCCGGCAAAGAAAATATCATCATCGGCTGGACCAAAAATGCTTACAATGAACACCATTCATTATATATCGGTACCCTTCTGGACGACATGGAGGATGTTTCGAGTATGAAAGGCTGGACCAGCAAAACCTATTCCCTGGAACAATTCGAGAAAGATTATATCATTTCCGTTTTAGATCGTACCAACTGGAAAATTAATGGTAAAAAAGGCGCTGCAGAGCTCTTGCATCTCCATCCAAATACGCTCCGCTCCAAAATGAAAAAAATGGATATTGGAAGACCCGAAACATTAAAACTAACTTGCTAGAAGACTCTTACTTTACAATGCTTTGCAGCTTGAATAACGATATTTCGTTATTTCTTTTATTTTTACTTTCTTTGTTTTTTTGACTGATTAAACTCACTTAAGACAGTGACAAACGTCATTTGATCCGTTTATATCATTACGTAAATTTGAGATTCATTTTGATCTGTTTTTACCATCAAAATAATTAAAATAAAACATACAAATTTCACAAAACCCGATATCTAATTATGAAAAATCTAACCCTCATCAATTTTATTGATATTTTTTACCGCAATTGTTTATAGCCAGGATACAACAAGTGTTGATGTAGTAACCGAAGAAGGTGGCCCAAGTCGTGCATCACAAGCAATGGATGCTACTGCAACTCAATGGAGTTTTCAGTTTGCATATCAATATATGCCTGATTATTATAACGATATAGTGAATGGTAAACCACGCCGTGCTGGCCTTGACAACTACGCACAACTACGTGTTGTCGCTCCAATTCCATTAAAAACAATGACCATTCTTCCACGATTAACATTTCGACACTACGAAGATCTTGAAAAAATGAAATCCGGGTTTGGGAATACGGAACTATTTGCACTCATTGTACCAAAAGCCACAGATTGGGGTTCGGGGAGAGCAGGTATTGGGCCACTGGTTACATGCACCAGGGAACCCAGATGTAGCAAAAGATGAATGGGGTTATGGATTTGCTGCAGCTATTGTAAACAATTCAGGACAATGGTTTTATGGTTTGCTTTTTACGCAATCATGGCGAAGTATTGATCCGCGCACTTTACCAGCAGGCACATCAGATATCAATCCATTAGGTATTGCACCGTTCTTGGCTTATAGATTTGGAAGTACCGGAATATATCTTCAAACTGCTGATATAGTTGCCTTATATGACTGGAACACCAAAGGATTTTATCTTCCGATAGGTTTGCGTTTTGGGAAAGTATGGGTGCTGGAAAAAGCATCATGGAATGTATACGTGGAGTACAAAACGAGTGCAATTTATAAAGAATGGGAAGGCCCTGCTGTGAAAAATTCTTACCGCTTAAACGTATCGTACACGATTCCGATTGGTAAATAGTTTTAGTAATATTCCTGACCTGAAAGTAATGGTCTGGCCAAACACGAATTTGGAAAGGTAATTTATATGGGACCACTATAAATCTAATGAAATAAAATAGTACCATCATCTTAAACAAAAACAACATACTACGACTAAACCTTTGCAACAGGGAAATTTCGCTATTGCTGAAGTGCATAGCATCCTTTTATTTTCACAGTAGGAAGTTTTAAATGGATCTACGTTTGCGCAGGATCTCGAACCTAGGAGTCTGACCAATATTCCCGTAAAAATGAATTTTGTTGTTGCAGGTTATGGCTACTCTTATGGAAATACGCTGCTGGACTCTTCGATCCCCATTGAAGATTTAAATTCGAAATTGCATGGTATTGTTGCTGCATACGCCCGGTCCATCAATTTTTTTGGAATGGGAGGTAAAGTAGATGTCATTGTGCCTTTTGCTTTTGGTGATTGGGACGGTTACCTGGAAGGTACTTATGCTACCGCATCCCGAAGTGGTATGGGAGATCCGAGATTTCGCTTGTCTTTTAATTTTTTTGGATCACCGGCTACAAAACTGGAAGATTTTAAATATTATCAGCCACATACCATTGCAGGATTTAGTCTTCAGGTTTATACACCATTAGGTCAATATTTTGAAGACAAACTCATCAACCTCGGCAGCCAATCGATGGACGATTAAACCACAGCTTGGTATAGCAAGATATAAAGGGAAATGGATTTTCGAAGGCTACTTCAGCATTTGGATTTTTACACGCAAACAATAGATTTTTTCAGTAGCCAATACGTTGAAGACTCACAGCCTTTGCATGTATTTAAAGTTCATGCTGATCCGATCGCTTACCAAAAAATACCTGGCTAACAGTTGATGTCGGATATGGTATAGGTGGGAAAGACAGAATTAAATGATTTTTAAGAGATGATCGGATTTCACCATAAGATTTGGAGCTACCTATTCTATTCCCCTTGCGAAAAGTCATACGATTAAATTTACGGCATTATCAGCGATCCGCTTTGAGCGAGGTGCCGATTATGATGCCTTTGCGATTAGTTACCAGTTTAGATGGCTTTGAAAATACATTTGTAAAAAAAAAGATATATTAACATTGAGAAAAACTTTAATTCTTACCAAAACAATTTAAATACTCTTAATCATGAGAAAAAACATTTTATTAATTTTTGTCGCTTTGTTTATCGTTGGCGTTTTTAGTCAATGTAATCAACCAGCAAATACAGGCGGAGACCATTCAGATGAAAGTGAATCTTTCAAAAAATACGGACAGGAATTTGAAGGCAAAATTGCCAAGTCTTACGCTGAGTCCGAAGAGTGGTGGCCTACACCACCTGAACCTCCAGCAGGAACGCCGAATGTCGTAATCTTGCTTTTAGACGATACTG
Source organism: uncultured Saprospiraceae bacterium (assembly GCA_963793295.1). Lineage (GTDB taxonomy): Bacteria > Bacteroidota > Bacteroidia > Chitinophagales > Saprospiraceae > JAHDHW01. Next base: position 38,201 of record CAWBZX010000020.1, read on the forward strand.
GTTTTGGTCATATAAGCAGTTTTGGTGGATTATGCGAAACACCAAACATTGACAAGCTAGCAGATGATGGGCTTCGTTTTAATAACTTCCAACACCACCGCACTTTGCTCACCATCGAGAGCAACAATTATGGCAGCTAGAAACCATCATAGGATTGGATTAGGTTCGCATTCGCTTACCGCGATGGGATTTCCTGGATACAATGCCTTTGCTCCTGAAAGTGGAAAATCTATTGCGAAACATTTACAGAAAGCAGGATTTATCAATTATGCAATCGGTAAATGGGATCACACGCCACTTTATGAAGTCTCAGAAAGCGGACCTTTTGATCGCTGGCCTAGTGGAGAAGGTTTTGATCACTTCTACGGTTTTATGGCTGCAGATGCAGATAATTACCGTTCCTTACTTTGGCGAGATCATTCGCCAATCGAAGACTGGAAAGGCGAAAAAGATTACCATTTAAGTGAATCAATGGCAGATGAGTTTATCAGAAACATAACTTCACACACTTCTGTTTCACCCGATAAACCATTTATGATGTTCTGGGCACCGGTTGCTATGCACTCTCCACACCAGGCTCCACAGAAATATATTGATTACTATAAGGGTAAATTTGATAAAGGCTGGGATAATGCTCGCGAGATTATCCATAAAACTCAACTAGAAACCGGTATTATTCCACAGGGGACAGAGCTGTCACCGCGTATTTCAGAAATTCCGGCTTGGGAAAGCCTTAATGCAGAAGGACGGTTCTTAATGCAAGACAGATGGAAGTTTTTGCGGCAATGCTTACACACGTTGACGAACAGATTGGAAGGATGATCGATGCCTTAAAACGAACTGGGCAATATGATAACACAATCATTTTTGTAACAGCAGATAATGGATCTAGTGGAGAAGGAGGACTTGCCGGAACATTTAATGAGACTATGTTCTGAACGGATTGCAAACCCCGTTCGATGCAAACATGTCCCAC
>CAWBZX010000021.1:0-9231 GCA_963793295.1 uncultured Saprospiraceae bacterium
GTGAAATACCAGGAGCCAATTCAATCAAAATCTCAACATCTTTGGCTGTATTATCTACTACTTGTTTTATCTTGATTTTCCCCTTTTCATTGGCCTTTACAATATCTATCAATGAGGTTTACCGTGGTTATTCCAAAGGGAAGTTCTCTTAATGAGCAGGGTTTTCTTATCAAGTTGCTCTATTATAGCCCTTACCCTAACTTTTCCACCTCGTTTCCCGGCGTTATAATTACTTACATCAACCATTCCTCCATTCTGAAAATCAGGATAAATTTTCACACTCTTGCCTTCCAATACTTTGATGGAAGCTTTAATTAGTTCTATAAAATTGTGCGGCAAAATTTTTGTAGAAAGCCCGACAGCAATTCCTTCTGCTCCTTGTGACAAAAGTAGTGGAAATTTCATAGGCAAATTGATAGGTTCCTTTTTACGGCCATCATAGGACAATTGCCATTCCGTAGTTTGAGGATTAAAAGCTACTTCAAGCGCAAATTTTGTAAGACGGGCTTCAATGTACCTAGGTGCAGCCGCACTATCCCCGGTACGATTATCTCCCCAGTTGCCCTGACAATCAATCAACAAGTCTTTCTGTCCTAAATTTACCAATGCACCACCAATCGCAGCATCACCATGAGGATGGTATTGCATCGTTTGACCGATTACGTTAGCTACTTTGTGATAACGCCCATCGTCCATTTCCTTCATCGCATGCAAGATGCGACGTTGAACAGGCTTCAACCCATCCACAACTGAAGGAACTGCTCTTTCTAAAATTACATAAGAAGCATAATCCAGAAAATAATCTTCATACATTCCGGAAAGGGTGATGATGGATTCTCCGGATTCTCCATTTTGTGGAAAATTATTATCGCTTAGGTTACTATTTTCACTCATACAATTATCAAAAAAAGTTTGAAACAGAAATTAGAAAACAAAGAAAAGAAATGTTTTAATACTGAAAACTTACTTTACGAAAGAAATCTCAATTTTACTGCATTCTTGTCTGTAAAGATAAAAAAATATAGTTGAAATAAATTTTTTGTTTTAAAAAATTTACAATGAAAACAAATTTTGTTGTTTACATCTCCAGATATGAAAAACAATTTTTGAAGATAAAGCAATCAAATCACATTATTTAGTTCATTTTGAATTTCGATAGGGTTATTTGTAAATATCCATTCCACTCCTCTTTGGATTTCACGATAGAGTGAATTTCTTGATGAAACGTATCCTGTGCCGACTTTTTGTTTAAACGCTTCATGTTTTTTTTGCATTTTTTTGTTCAATAAGAGATAATGACCACAGTGCCCTCCCATTGAGTTTGCTGTAACAGCTTTAGAAATCGTTCTTGTATTTAAGATAGATACACCAATCATAGCCTCTTTGGGGGTCTTTAAAAAAGAAAGAAGTTCTTTGGGATGGAGACTTAAAAAATGATAATCGTTAATGGGTTGAAGAGGAGAAAGTACTTGCATGAGCCTTTCTATCTGAAGTGAGTGACTGGAAAAACACTCTTTAAGCTCAATCATAAAATGAATTTTCTGACCAAACTTTTGTACAACCTCTTCGAGGGTTGGAATTTCTGGCAATTCTTTTTTAAGTTCAAAAATGGTGAGTTGATTTGGAATGATATCAGGACGATGGAAAATATGTTTTGCATTAATATCGTGAAGTAAAATTGGTTCATGATCTTTAGTCCATCGAATATCAAATTCAATGCCCCAGATTTGGTGATCTATGCATATTTCAAAACCCTTTAGGGTGTTTTCTTTAATGCCGTATTTATGGGCTCCGCGATGGGCCACCAATTGCACATTTCTGGCTAGCAAAGGTGAAGGAGTCCTTTGGGGTAAAACTGAGAAAATAAAGTCTACGAATTTTTCTAACACTTTATAAAAGTAAAAAGAATCAAATAATTATCTGGAAATATCACTTGCATTACTTATTCTCTGATTGGCCCCTAAATCAACTCCTTTGCAGTAAGTCCGTTAAGTAATTCATTGATTAAATGCACTTTAACTGATATACTTCAAAGATTATTTCTAAAAAGTCATTCAGGTTCCAAAAAATGTTAAAAGTCGTTAAAAAGTTAAAATTCTAAACAATTTCCGTTTATTTTAAACATAATAGAATTTGACAAAAACAATTAAGAGTCAATCTTGCTTTCATTATTGAACAATTTAGTCCAGCTTACTCGAAGAAATATAAGCAGCATAATTTTCTTACCGTTCGTTAGATCATTATAAAGCGTTAAACTTCGAGACAAGGGTCAAAGTTTTTTTTTGTACAGTATGGCAATTTGGACTAAATTTTAAATTTTTCATTGTCCATGGATATCGCTTTGCAATTGCAACACGAAGAAAAAGATTTCATCACAGCTTGTGTAAACAAGGAGCGCTGGGCGCAAAAAAAGTTATATGAAGATCATTATAGCATGATGATGGGTGTTTGTCTACGTTATAGCAGTAATCGCGAAGATGCATTGGATATTTTACATGAAGGATTTTTAAAAGTTTTCAATCACATTTCAAAGTATCAACCCGGCACATCTATCACTGCTTGGATTCGACGGATTATGGTCAATACGTCAATTGACTTTTACAGAAAAAGCATCCGGCGACGAACCGAGAACATAGAAAATGCGTATCAAGTAAATAATAACGATGCCGATGCGGTAAGTATGTGTACCGAAAAAGAAATTTTAATTGCTGTTCAAAGTCTTTCCCCAGCATACCGTGCTGTTTTTAATTTATACGTCATCGAAGGATATTCGCATAGAGAAATTGCCGATGATTTAGGCATAACCGAAAGTACATCGCGCTCTAATTTAGTGAAAGCGAGGCTCAAATTAAAAAATATTCTCGCTTCAAATTATGTTCGATATGGAGAGTAATAACTTCGATAAACAAATCCGGGAGAAACTTCAAAACCTGGAGGTGGAATACAAGCCTCAGGACTGGGAGTTGATGGAGCAAAAGCTCAATGGGGCCGAAGTGGATGCAAATCCTGAATTCGAGGACGTTATTCTCGATGGCATAGCTTATGGCAGTTTAGAAAATTATAAAGCTGATTATCAGCCTGCTCATTGGGACTTGATGGAGCAGAAGTTAGATGATGCTTATTCAATTCGACGTAAATTATACCGTTATAAAGTTGCTGAAATAGGCCTCATGCTTTTGGCAATTTTTACAGTGATACAGTTTTTACCTTTCAAAAAACATAACGCTCCTAAAGAATTAGCCGGAATAGAAAACCATATTGAAAATCTGATACCTGAAGGTCTATCAAATACAAGCCATCTTTCCGAAAATAAAACTTTAAGCCAAAAGACCGATCAAAAGGGTACTTCATTGCCAGAAAGTAATAAAAATATAACTGCGATTAACGAAACATCGAAAATCGATATTTCAACTAATACTTCTGAAAAAACTGATATTTCAAAACGAAAATTCGGTTTAACAATAAATGAAGATGCTAATGGGGAAGAAGTCATTGATCTAAATATTCCGGACTTAAAGGTCAATCAATTTGCTAAAAAAGATATTGATCTGTCATTAACAAACCGTTTTGCTTTCAACGACGATGTCAATACTAATCCACCTGTTTCTATCTTACTGCCAATTAATACTTATAAAACAACAAAACTAAGCACATCAAGCTCTTCTTCGGATTTACCTGAATGCGTTGGTTGTGCATCAATTAATTCTTCAGTTCTAATTAGTGTTGGAATGATGGGAGGTGCAGATGCTGACTACATTACGACTCCATATGATGACCAGTATCACCAAAAAGAATATGGACAGATTGCGATGGGCTATAGCGGAGGAGTTACATTAGGCGTTAAATATCACAAATGGGAATTGGAGACAGGAGCTGTTTACGCTGCTAAATATTATGGATCACGAAATATTCTTGAAGTCAATGGCAGTTTTGAAGAAGGTGGATATGTACAACAAGGATTGTTGGGGGTTCAACTTGATATCTTAAAAGTACCTTTACATCTTCGTTATAATTTTATGAATCAGAGCAAATGGAACATTTATGCTCATTCAGGTGCTTCTTTTAACATGACCGTAGAAACGCTTTACGAATATACTTCTCAAGATGTAGGCAATTCTAATACTATTGCCAGTAGAGCTGCTGATCCTCACTCGATCCCAACTTATGACGGCGTTTTCGAAGGTGGCAATTTGATTGATAATACTTTTATAACCGCCAACCTTGGTTTAGGGGTCGAACGACATTTTAATTCACGAATGAGTGTCTTTTTAGGCTCAACTTATCAGCACCAAATCACAAAAGGTCTTGGTCCTCAAAGTGATAAAATCAATTCACTTTCTATTATGACAGGAGCTCGTGTTACGCTGCGATCAAAAAAGAAACATTAATCTAAGCTAAACTCCATTCAATTGATCATTGATCATTTCGTTTAATTTTTCATTTAAAAGAAGGTGCCCTTCATCTATTACATTTAATCGAACATTCGGGATTCCATCGCTTAATTCCTTACCTACTTCAAGAGGAATTATTTTATCCCACTTTCCAAAGTAGAGTTCTACAGGAATTGAATTTTTCTTTAAAAGATTTCTAACTTTTTTCAGATCAACTGAAAAATCGCTCAAAGATACCCACGTTTTAAAAATACGCTCTCTCCGTTTTGCCGTAGCAATATTTTGTTGGATAAAATTAAAATTGAATTTATTTATCAATCCGATCTGATGACCTTTCTCTATTATTTTGACCATCAAATCAGGCTTATTTATCCACTTTTCCAATAAACGCCTAAACCAAATCGGAACAAGCATAGCATTGAAAATCCCCTTCGTTTGAATTCCATCCGGAGCGATCAAATAGATTTTATTTAGTTGATTAATAAGCTCAAAGAGCGATGCCAGAATAATGCGTCCTCCAAAACTAAAGCCCATTAATTCAAAACGCTTTTTGTGTTCCTGTTTTAAAATCAGATCAAAAATGTCAATCATATTCCTTTTAGAAAAGGAATCTTCTTGCCATTGGGTTTGACCATGATACGGCAAATCGATTGCATAAACAGTATAATTTTTTTTCAAAGCTGGTTCCAATGACAAAAATAATTTGGCCCGGTCGCCAAAACCATGAAGGGCAATTAGTAATTTATCGCCTTTTCCAAACTTCAGAAAATGTACTTTCGCATTTCCATAGGCTAAAAAGCCCTCTTCCATTGATTCTGCTATAAGTCCGTACTTTGACAAAGTATTTTGATTTTAATAACAAAAGTAAATAATTGTTGGAATCATTTGTTGTAGGTTATAAGGTCAATGGTTAACTTCAATATTTACATTTTTAATTAAGTTATGAAAAAAATACTTCTATCATTGGTTGCAGCATTACTTTTTGTTTTCGAGTGGATAAGCTGTAAAGTCAGTGAATACCCTTCAAACTCTCGTCCTGTTACTCACGAGATTTGGGATGAACTTGTAAATAAATATGCTACTCCAGATGGCAAGGTAAACTACAAGGGTTTTATTCAGGATAGTGTTCGGTTCGACAGTTATCTGGCACTTTTAAAAAATAATCATCCGAATGACAAAAACTGGAACGAAAAAGAACAGTTGGCCTATTGGATAAATGCTTACAACGCTTTTACTGTAAAACTGATCGTAGACAACTATCCGCTCAAAAGTATAAAAGATATCAAAAAAGGACTCCCGTTTATCAACTCTGTTTGGGATATCAAATTTATAAAGATCGAAGGAGCTACCTATGATTTAAATAATATTGAGCATAGTATTTTGAGGAGTAAATTTGAAGAACCTCGAATTCATTTTGCCATAAATTGTGCTTCGGTTTCCTGCCCCGATCTGAGAAATGATGCCTTTACCGCTGAAAAACTGGAAGACCAACTCACTGAACAAGCAAAACGATTCCTGAAAAATCCGATAAAAAATAAAATTACTGAAGACAAAATTGAACTTTCCAGTATATTTTCCTGGTTTAAAAAAGATTTTAAAAAGAAAGGCTCTCTAATTGAATTTCTAAATCAGTATGCTCCAGTAAAGATCAACCAAAACGCCGAAATAGATTATTTGGATTATGATTGGAATTTGAATGAGTAGAGAGTCGAAAGCATGAAGCAGAAGTCGGAAGCATGAAGACAGAAGTCGGAAGCATGAAGACAGAAGACAGAAGTCGGAAGACAGGAGCGAGTTGTGTGTTATCTGTTGTTTCCAAACACGTTGACTTATAGCTCATAATTCCGCACTCTTCTGGCTCCTGACTTCTTATAACTCAACTAATATTTTATTTTTTTGATTCTTTCGAGATCTCGTTTGCTGTCGCGGGCTTTAATCGATTCCCGTTTATCGAAGGATTTTTTACCCTGAGCGAGCTCAATTAGTATTTTGGCTTTTCCCCGATCGGAAATAAATAATTTGTAAGGCACAATGGTAAGTCCTTTTTCTTTTACTTTCCGTTCTAGTTTTTTTAATTCTGCTTTTTTCAGTAGCAATTTACGCACCCTTACCGGATCATGATTGTTGTGGGATCCATATTTATATTCAGCGATATGCATATTCCTAATAAATAGTTCTCCATCTCTGAACACGCAATAAGCTTCTTTTAAATTCGCATTATTTTCACGAATAGACTTAATCTCAGTACCAGTCAGCATAATGCCGGCTTCAAATTCCGTTAGAAAATGATACTCAAATTTCGCCTTTCGATTGACGATTTCTACTTTCCTGGGTTTCTTTTCCTTTGCCACTTTCTAATGATGATATTACGTGATAATGTATAAATATGAATAAAGGATTCGCATTAATTGTTCCGATCCTCAAAGTCTTCTTTCTTTTTATCTTCTATTCTTTTAAAGATTAAATAAATGAAAAGAAAGAACCCGACTATCCAAAACACACCATTTAACATTTCCAGGAGAGAGAAAGGTTCCATGATCTAATTATTGTTAATGACTATTTGTTTCAAACCAAGCTTTCCTTCACAATCGATTTTTAAAAAATAAATGCCGTTTGGCCAGGTCGTGCAATCAATCTGTTTCATTTCCTGCGTATTTAAATAAAAGGATTGCATGCTTTTCCCTTCCGGGTTAAACACGGAAACGGAAGAATCGTAATTGGATAGATTCGAAATATTGAAAAACTGAGAAGCAGGATTTGGAGAGATACTAAAATTATTTTCAATAAAATAGTCAACGACTCCTACCACATCTGTCACGGTGTAATCAAACACAACCGACAACGAATCTGAAGGATTATCGATTAGATAGAATTGAAATTTTACAACTAAATCCCCGGGCAAGTTATTTGGAAAAAGATGGAGTAAAAATTTATCCGTAGAACCGGTTACTGTTGGTATAAAAAAACCAGCACTGTCCAGATTGTTCGCCGGATTATAAAAATTTACATGGTCCTGTATTCCAATATCCCAAATGTTTCCGGGTTCGCCAGAATTACTGCTCCATGATTCTATTTTTTTCCATCGCATTTGGAGCGTATCGCCAGTGTTGTTCTCAAATTCAACATAATTGTAAAACACAAAATAATTTGCTGGTTTGATTCCATAAACGGTATCAGCAGAAACGGAAAAGGAACCCTGAGCAGATAATGAATGAGAAAAACCCAACAATAAAAAGCACCAGATAAAATAAATTTGTGGTCTGTAATTCACTTTTTTCATAAATCTCAACGGATTAGTTTTAAAAGGACAAAGTTACAACTTAAAATTAGATTAGCGTAAGCAATAGTAATGAGAAAACCCTTTATTTCAGCTTGACCGCAGTTCCATAAGCCAATATTTCCGAGCAACCTTGCATGACCATAGAAGTCGTAAAACGAACATTGATAATAGCATCAGCATCCAAGGTTTGACCATCGGCGATCATTCGCTGAATGGCTTGCTCACGAGCATCGGCCATGAGTTTAGTATATTCTGAGATTTCTCCCCCTATCAAATTTTTGAGCCCTGCAAAAATATCCCTTCCGAGATTTCGGGCACGTACCGTGCTGCCCCGAGCAATATCAATAACTTCAATAATTTCGCGACCTGCAATGAATTCTGTGTTTGAAAGTATCATAATTTTTATCCTTTTTTGATTAATTGATTCTTTTCAATTTAAATGCTACTTTTGAAAAACGTCCCTCTTTTTCGCCTTCTATCCAGGCATCGATTTGATCGTTTCCAATTTTAACATAAACTATCCGTTGTGGAAAGTCATGATTTTTATTCTCAAAAACAATTTTTCCAGCGTTTTTTGAAACGAGTTTAAATTCGATCGGTTTCCCATCGTTTTGATCAGTTACTGAAGGAACATAATACACTTCTTTTCCTTTTTGGACAATATTAATGTTTTCGGTAATCAATGTATCATTTTTTCGAACTTGGTAGCCTTTCCCCCGATAAAGACCATCGTCGACCTTTTCCCATTCTTCAAAATTGTTGCTTTCGTTGACTTGCCATTGGCCTAAAACCCAGTTGAGATCTGACAGTTTTGATTGTGTTTTGCAAGAAAACAAAAAAAGTAAGAACAAAAAAATGGAAAAGCTACATGGAAATTTCATTTTTAGCTATAGTTTTTCAACTATGAAATTAGTCATTTTTACATAAAGATGATGTCTTGCATTGGCCCCATAAATACTATGATTACGGTTTGGATATAAATAGGTATCAAACTGCTTATCTGCGCGTATTAATGCATTGGTCAGTTCCACGGTATGCTGAAAATGCACGTTATCATCAGCCATTCCATGAATCAACAATAAATTACCTTTCATTTTATCCACGAAATTTAGTGGAGCATTGTCATTATATCCGTCTGGATTCTCTTCTAAAGTGCGCATATATCTTTCGGTAAAAACGGTATCGTACCATTTCCAATTGGTAATCGGAGCGACTGCAATAGCAGATTTGAATACATCAGCACCTTCAAAAAGACTAAGCAAAGAAACATAACCGCCGTAGCTCCAACCAAAGATTCCAATACGATCAGCGTCAGCATACGGCAAACTTCCGAGGTATTTTGCAGCTTGAATTTGATCGATCGTTTCATATTTACCGAGTTGTAAATAAGTCATTTTTTTAAACGCTTCCCCCCTCGCTCCGGTCCCGCGATTATCCACGCAGGCTACGATATATCCTTTTTGGGCAAGCATTTGAAACCACCAATAATTTTGTCCACCGTATTGATCGAGTACCTCCTGGCTTGCCGGACCACCGTAAACATACATAAAAACAGGATAT
>CAWBZX010000022.1:0-102052 GCA_963793295.1 uncultured Saprospiraceae bacterium
TAACTATACGCCGGATAGGCCATATTATTATAATAAGGAGATGCTAACGATATGCCTACGCTGGCTCCCGAACCTTGTACATAACGCTCATGTTCTTTTCGATCCAACACACTGATAATCAGAAGTGCATCGATATTATTAGCCTTTACCTTTTGCTTCATCCCTTCCTGGATTTGTTCATCGGTAATTCCAGCATCTTTTATTTCTTTCATATTGCTGGCAAGTGTAAAAAGACTGAATGTTGACATGGCTTTTACTCCCGCTTTTTCAAATTCATCAGCTAATGCCAACTCCACATTTGCTTTGGCGTCAATATTCGGGCTAAAAACAATTATGGCCAACTTCTCATATTGCTTGGGTTCCAAATTTTCCATAGTCCATGAACCCAGGAGGCTCGTCGTTTTTTTGGCGCAACCTGAAAAGAGCACTATTGCCAGAAATCCGTAAAAAAGAAATTTCATAAATTTAAGTTTTGAGATGAACTGATGAATAAAAGTATTTTAAAATTAAGTTTTGACAAAGAAAACAATAATTTTGGAAGGACGAATAGTGTTTCTGTTAAAATCATAGAAAGGAACAGACTTTACGACAATCACTGAGCATTTAATCATAAATTTGGTTTTACTAAACGATTGTCTTATTTAAAAAAACATGAAAATGCGTTTACTTTTTGCCTTTTTTATTTCCATTATTTTTCATCAATTACAAGCTCAGGATTTGAGCGCTTTGTATAATAAGGTATTGCCTTCGGTGGTAAAAATTTATACCAAAGAAAATATAAAGCATCCAAGTTTAGGCTTTGTTGCGACCTCGGGAGGATTGGGTTCCGGCGTGTTGATCGATGAGGAAGGAATTATCCTTACTGCATCTCATGTGGTTCAAATGGCTAACTCAATTGTTGTAGAATTTGCGAATGGAGAAACCATTCCGGCTAATGTTATTTCTTCCGTACCTGCAGCAGATGTGGCTCTTTTAAAACTAGCATGGAAAGTTAAAAGTCCTGTTGTCCAGTTGGGCGATTCGGACAAAATGGAAGTAGGCAATGAGATCATGATGGTCGGCGCTCCTTTTGGGCTGGACTTTAGTATGTCAAAGGGCTACATCAGTGGCAGAAGGGTTTTGAAAAAATTTACAAATGGAAGCAAAATCATTGAGTTTTTTCAAACAGATGCCGCGATAAATCCCGGAAATTCTGGTGGTCCAATGTTCAATATGGATGGAGAAGTCATTGGAATTGCAAGTTATATATTAACAAAATCCGGAGGATTTGAAGGTTTAGGTTTTGCGGCTACCTCCAATATTTGTCAAACTTTGTTGTTGAGTTCCGATCCGGTATGGATTGGTGTTGAGGCTACTTTTATTTCAGACGAATTGACTTCGATTTTAAATGTTCCTCAGAAAGAGGCTTTATTAATTCAGAAAGTTGCTCCTTTGTCACCGGCTGATCTTATGGGCCTGAAAGGTAGTATTGCAACACTGGAATTAAATGAAACGACCATAGATGTTGGAGGAGATATCGTTTTGGCGGTAAACGGAATCGAAGTAAATGGGGAGGAAAGTTACGAAGCGATTTTCAATTCTATCAACGCTAATGACGAACTCGTTTTGAAAGTTTACCGGGAAGGTAAAATCATAAATTTAACAGGCAAATTAAAGGAATAATCTCTTTATAAAAACAAATTTAATAAAATGAAAATGAAAAGCTTTTTTGTAATAACTGCATTTCTTCTTTGTAGCCTTTCGGCTTTCAGCCAGGTGCGAGAGAATATAGATATGGTCATGGAAATTTTTAAAACAGAAAAAAAATCAATGGTCCATGATTATATGGAACTTGATGAAGCACAAGCCAAAAAATTCTGGCCGATCTACGAAGAGTACGAACAAAAACGAAAAACAATCGTGCAAAGAAGAATTGACATGCTCGGAAAATTTGCTGATCATCGAAGCACAATGAGTGATGAAACTGCCAAAGAAATCGCTAATGAGTTTTTTAGCATCCGGAGTGCTGACTATAAGTTGCAGAAACAGTATTTTAAAAAAATATCAAAAGCGATTGGTGCTGCTAAAGCCACTTCCTTTATCCAGTTGGAGGAATATATCCGAACAGCCATCAATTACGAACTTGATGATGTCATTCCTTTTGTTGGAGAAGATTAATCTCTTCAAACTAATTATACTATAACATCATCGGACAAGCCAAAGGTAAGTATCAAAATAAGTGGTCTTTGATCGATCGATCTCAATCCAACATTTGGGACAATCAAGTAAAAATTCTTCAATGTCGTCAAATCTCGTGTACGAGATTTCAGGATCCCATTGATGCAACAACGGACGGTTAAATCCTGCTCCTCCAAACGTTCTGCTGAAAAAATCCTTTTGAAATATGCGGTTAACTTTTCCGTGGTCAACAGTTGTATAATCAATTTTTGAATCTGCCCATTTGTCTCTGTGCGCTAAAATCTGCCGAATAGTTGAAAAAAGAGGAAAAAATAGGGTCATCGATAAAAACCAAATCAAGCCGGTTTGCCAATGCGCATATTTTATGCAAAAAAGAATGATACTCAAATTTAATGTGACCCCTACAAAAAGCATTAATATTTTATAACCGTCTCTTTTATTAAGTTTCAAATGCATCATTTGAAATACCCTTGCAAAAAGTATGTTTTGGACAAAATGAATTCCTGATAATATGCTAAATATTAGCTTATTCGACAAAGGCTTGAAATAAATATTTTCCGGATCTTCTGTTGTACCTAAAAGATAATGATGTTGCCAATGTCTTACGCGACAAGCGTTAATTTCTTTCCCAACTAAAGAAAATAAAAATATATTAGCCAGGAAATCATTTTGTTTCTTCTTTGGATATATATTAAAATGGATGGCTTCATGGCTAAACAGCTGCAGGTAAGCTATAATATAGCCAACTATGAAACTAAATACGGGAATTAACATCCAAAAATTAGCAGTATAAAGTTCCTCAAAGTATAAACTCAAAGCCATAAAAAAGATTAGAACGACGTATCCCATTGTAATATCTCTCCAAACAATATTATACCTGGGTTTTAGTGTTTTCCGAAAATCAAGATACTTCACACCCTCTGAACTGATAACTTCGCGCTTTGAAATGTCCTCCATTTTGAATTAGCATTTTGAATTAATAACTTATATAGTTTGCATGGTTATTTGAAAAATTGATTTGATATAAAAACTCACCGAGTAATACTTATCTATATTTGTACAATCAAAAAATGACATCCTCTTTGCAATTCAGCTCAGAAGATGTCATATAATCAATTGGTAATACCTTTATTATATTTCTTTATCATAAATCGAAATATTGTCCCTTCAATCATTTTTTATGTTCCTCAAATGTTTATTAAACATCATGTCAAATGCACTGAGCTCCAAAATACCTCAAAAGCTCATTTCAAGATATTCCGTCAAATTTGCTTTGCAATCATCCTGGTAATTGATCCACAAGATGGATTTGCACCAAAAACAATGGTTAGGAATTAATACATGGTATGAAGTAAAAGGAATGGTGTATGTCTGTATTATCTAATAAAATATTTAATATCCTTAAAGAAATTAAAAGTTTTATATTAATTAATACCATTTAAAAAGAATAGGGTACCCTGATTGAATATGATTTTTGTTTTGATGCCGCCTGATTTTACTATAACGTATTGTTTTTCAATGCTTTAGTTATAAAAATTTAAATTCAAAAAAAGTAATCTTTTTATTTTACAGCGGAAAAATGAAAGGATGGGAATAGGTTTTTTTTATAATAATTCTAATTATTAAATTTCCATATTTGCTCAATTTATTTTAATCGAAGATGGCTTAAGTTTTATGTTTGGGTATTGACAGAAATGAAAAACATGAACATAAATCTGCAAAAGATTTTGAATTTATTCTTTATTTTGCTACATTTAAGAGGTTGAGATTTAATTTTTTTTGGATTATTACGTTACCAAAAAACGACATAAGTTAATTAAATTAAAATTTCAGCAAAAGTAATTAATACAAGCAACTTTTATTGTAATATTTTTTTTGCAATTGGTGCTAATGTTTTAGCACTAAATATCGATGCGTTTGCTTTTTAAGTCAAAGGTAATTCGTTTGCAAAGCAATTATATAAGCACGAAACAATGAAATTTGCCTCTGGATTAATCCTAGTTTTTCATCTATTCTTTATTTCCCTAAGCGACCTGTATTTCTTTTTAAAATCTGATCTGCCGATCAAGCAGAAATTTGATTTTAATATGATAAACTTATTCCGTCAGGAGTATACAATTGGTCTATATTTTCATGTTTTGTTAAAACTATTCCTTTTTCCTCCCCTAAAAAATCAGAATGAAAATCTACATATTTTACTGAAATATCCACCCAATTTATATTTAAATAACCAAGCTACTATCACAGAAAAACAATACTATAGAAAGCCTTTAATTGGAATAATTCAAAAAATTTAATGATGAATAAAATTTTCAATCTTGGCATCACAAAAGAATTGTCACCCTATTTGAAAGGCAAAGTCATACTAACCAATCAATTAGCATTCATTCTATTCTGTGTAGGATCAGTTTTTGGAGTTTTAACGCTTACTTTTCTGCCAATTGCTCTGCTTTCAGCGATAGGAGTCGTTTTATGTATAGGCGTTTTAGTATTTAATAATTTCAAATACTATAATGCATCCCGTATTTTAGTTGTTTTAATGCCTACCACTATATTATCGCTCATTCAAGCAAATATCGTTCAAACAAACGACCCAATAATCACCTCCTTATCCATTGGATACATTGCTATTGCTATCATCCCCTTTTTAGTTTTTGATGTCCGGGAAAAAAAAATGATGTTGTTTAGCGTGATAATAGTTTGGTGCATATTTATGTTCCAGGATCTTACTAATCAATGGATAAAAACTCCAATGGATAGCAGCATGTTCTATAACCCTTTTATGGTTATTGTTATCAACTTAATTAATATCTGCATCATCACTTTTGGTTTGATTTTTTTCCAGTTAAAGAACTACCAATCGGAAAAAGTGAATACAGATTTGATTTCAAAACTTCAAGTAAAAAAAGAAAAACTTACCAGTCAAAAAGATGTAATCTTAAAACAAAATGAAGCGATTACGACAGCAAATGAAAGATTAGAAGAAAAAGTAAAAGAACGCACCATTGAACTCAGAGAAAAAAATGAATTGCTGAACAATTACTTTGATAACCTTCCGGGAGTCGTCTACTCTGGCAAAGTTGATGGCTCTTTCCGCCCAAGTTTTGTCAGTAAAGGAAGTATTAATGTGATAGGCCTGGCAGCTGAAGAACTTAGTAATAAGGGACTTTTCAATAAAAGTTTCATCGAACCATCCTTTGTAGATGAAATTATCAATTTATCAAAAAAGGCTCAGCAAAATCAGGATTTTCCATCAAACTATGAATTTACTTATCCGATAAAAACGGAGGTTGGAAATAAATGGATACTTGATAAAGGCAAATTTACAAAGGATGCTGATGGAGAGTTAAACTATAATGGAATATGGTTGGATGTAACGGATAAGGTAGAAGCTGAAAATTCACTCAAGGAAAGAGATCAGCAGTTAAAATATTTATTAGAAAGTTCGGAGGACATGATTACCCTTCATGACGAAGCGGGAACTTATCTTTATTATAATGGCCCCAAGTGTTATAATATTAAACCGCATGAAATTATCGGAAAAACACCTTTCGATTTTTTCAATCAAGAATCCGCAAAAAGCATCATTGACTCGCTCAAGAAAGTCTTTAGAACCGGCGAAAGTATCATGTTTGAAAATCGTTTAGACTGGCTTGGTTCAAGGAAATGGTTTTCAGAATATATCTACCCGGTCAGAGATCAGGAAGGAAATATCAAATGTGTCGCAAAAATTTGCAGGGATATCGAAAGCCAGAAAATTGCTGAACAGAGGGTTAAAGAAAGTGAAGAAAAGCTTTCTCTGGTCTATAACAATGTAAATGTATACATGGGTTTGTTTGAGGTTAAAAATGATGGATCCTTTATTCTTGAGTCTATCAACAAACCTTTTTTAGAACTATTTCAACTAGGTAATGCCTCTATTACTGACAAAGAATTAATAGGGATTGATCTGGTTAAATATTATAAGATCCTTGCCAACTTTGACAATAATAAAATTGAAGAAAGAGTAGCTCTCTTTAAGCAAATTGTAAAAGATAAAAAAAACAAAACATACGAAGGAGTAACCAATCTAAAAAATACCGATACCTCCTTTTACTTTTCCTCCAAACTTACCCCTGTCCTCAATCAGGAAGGAGATTGTACTCATATACTTTTTGTATCCGAGGATATTACCAAACAAAAAAAGGCGGAATTAGAACTTCAGGCCAGTGAAGCACACTCCAAAACACTGTTTGAACACTCTCCGATCATTATCTGGGAAGAAGATTTTTCAGCGGTTAAATCCTATTTTAACACGCTCACGAAAAAAGAAATTACAGAACTCGACGCTTATTTTGAACAATTTCCCGACGAACTTAATCGGCTTGCCGAGTTGATCAAGGTCAAAAACGTCAATCAAAAGAGCATCGAATTTTATGAGATGGAAAGCAAGGAAAAACACATTACGGAATCACCTATTTATTTCGTCGAGGAGTCTTGGGAAGTTTTTAAAGCTGAATTAATAGCTTTAGCTAAAGGAGCCTCCACCTTCGAGAGCGAAATCCCAATCAAGAATAGAAAAGGTGAACTTTTATATCTTATTATCAAACTTTCCATTCCTCCGGAATATCAAGATACCTGGGAAAGTGTTATTGTTTCATTCATCGATATCACTGATCGAAAGAAAGCCCGAAAAGAATTGGAATACCGGCTCAATTTTGAAAGCTTACTGACAAAAATATCCACAAAATTCATCAATCTTCCACTGCATGATTTAAACCGAGGCATTAATAATACTTTGAAACAGATCTGTGAATTCATAGGTTTCGACCGGGCGTTTTTGGTTTTATTCTCCTATGAACAAAATAACGGAAGTATTCATAATGAATGGTTTAAACCGAGACTAGATTCAATTAAAGAAAAATACCAAAACATTCCATATGATGATTTCCCGTGGTTCACTAATAAATTAAAAAATAATGAATTAATCATAGTTAAAACCCTGGACGAAATACCTGAAGTAGCGATAGCTTTGAAAAAAGATTTAATAAATCGCAAAATTCAATCTCAGATCCATGTACCATTGACCATGCAAGATAAGGTAATAGGTTTTATTGGATATGATGCATTAAAACCAATTGAAGAATGGCCAAAAGATTTGGAAGTTTTACTTCGCTTTTCGGGAATTATGATCACAAACGTACTCCAGCGAATAAAAGGAGAAAAAGCACTGAAAGATTCGGAAGAGCAATTGGCCATGATCTACAACAATACCAATGAATTTATTGGATTGTTTCGTGTTGAAAACGGAAATAGTTTTTACATTGAATCGCTGAATAAAACAACAATTGAAGCTATAAAAATGATCTTGCCTGAATTCGACCCCCGACAATTGATCGGGATGGAGTTAGCTTTTTTTTATAAGACTATAGCCAGATACGACGATGAGCTGATAAATAAAAGAATAAAAGATTTTAAACAACTGGTTAAATCAAAAAAAGAGATTCATTATCAAGGTATTGTACCGATCCCATTTAAAGGCAATAAATTCTTTGCCTTTGAAGCCAATTTTATCCCTATTGTCAACCCAAAAGGAGATTGTAATTTTGTTCTTTTTGTCACTCAGGATATCACCGAAAGGAAGATTGTTGAGAATGCTATAAAAGCCAGTGAACAACGATTGTCTCAAATCTACAATAATAATATCGACTATATTGGCTTGATAAAGGTGGGGGGCAATGATAAGTTTCAAATAGAATCTGTTAATCGATCGGTTATCGAATTTTTAAATAAAGCATCTGGTAGCAAGGGTAGTATCGATATAATTGGAATGGACGTAGAAATAATACTTAAAAAGTATCTTAATTTCTCTGAGGAGAATATTGAGGAAAGGATAGCCATTGTTAAACAAGTTATTGATAAAAGAGAAAGGATTATTTTTAAAAATCAAATGGTCTCTCCCATGGATGGTCAAATGCTTGTCTTTGAAACTGTTTTTTCTCCGATCCTTGAAAGCGAACAATGTGTACAGGTCTTATTCGTAATAAAAGATATTACAGAGAAAGAAATGGCAAAAGAATCTTTGATCTCGGGTGAAAAACGCATGAGTTCTGTCTTTAACGGGACAAAAGATAACATGGCAATTTTCGATATTAGGAAAGATGGTAAAATTGTCCTGGAACAAGTCAACCAAAGTTTTATAGAAGTTTCAAATAAGGCCGGACTTAAATTGAATTTAAAAAAACTATATGGGAAAGACATTCATTTTTTCAACCGTGCAATTTTGAAGCTCAACAAAGAAAAAGCCAAGAATTTAAACAAGCAACTACAGCAAGTCATCAAAAATAAAAAAGTATATAATTTCGAAGAGGAATATTTTGCTTTAAACAACAACAAATATTACCTGGATGTCACTTTATCGCCTATTTTAAGTGATGATGGGAGTAACTGTGATAAACTATTATTTGTAGCACGTGATATTACTTTTAAAAAGAAATCCAAAGAGCAACTCATCTCAAAAATATTAGAAACTGAAGACCGGGAGAGAAAACGGATATCCAAGGATTTACATGATAGTTTAGGGCAAAATTTGACTACTGCATCTTTGAACCTAAACTTTCTAAAAAGTGCGATTACCCAAATCGATGACAGTTATAAAATAAAATTTCAAAAAGGTATAAAATTTCTGAACAATGCTATTGACGAAAGCCGGAATATAGCCCATAACCTGATGCCGCAGTCTATTGTAGATTTTGGCTATGTAATGACCATCGAAAGTTTGATAGAAGATTTAAGTGGAACGACTGATGTGATATTTGTCTTTTACAATAATCTTCTAAATGTTCGTTTGCCACCCTATCAGGAACTAAGCCTTTTTCGTATTACTCAAGAAGCGATTAATAATATATTGAAACATTCAGAAGCAACAAAAGCTACCTTTCAATTGATGAAATATCCTGATGCTATATTGTTGACAATAGAAGATAATGGAAAAGGATTTGAAATCGAAAAATCTAGTGGAAATTCTTTTGGATTAGATAATATGAGAACTCGTGTAAGCGCACTTTCCGGTTCTATTGACATTAATAGTAGTCCAGGACGAGGAACATCGATCACTATCGAAATTCCTGCTTAAAATTGTTGTTTTGCAAAATTTAAAAATTTGGAGCAATGCTAAGAATAATGCTGGTAGATGATCACAAACTAATAAGAGATGGCGTAAAATCTTATCTCTTAAGAAACGAAAATTATCAAATTGTAGCCGAAGCAGTCAATGGCGAAAAAGCTTTGGAGCTTCTAGAGTCTATCCCGGTTGATCTCATCATTATGGATATTAATATGCAAGTGATGGATGGGATTACTTGTACCCGGGAAGTATTAAGGCTTTACCCTGAAAAAAAAGTGTTGGCTTTGACCATGCTCAAAGAAAACCAACATATCAAACAAATGCTCTCCGCTGGCGCCGCCGGATATCTGCTTAAAAATTGTGAGGAGGAGGAACTTCACACCGCTATAAATTCAATTGTAAACTTGGGTAGCTATTACAGCCCCCAGGTTACTAAAACTATTATGAGAAATCTTAGTGGGAATAAGCCTAAAGTTGTTCAAAGTGATCAAATTCCATTAACTGACAGAGAAAAAGAAGTCCTACACCTTATTTTGAAGGAATATTCAAATAAAGAAATTGCCAGTACTCTATTTATCAGCCCGCGTACGGTAGATGCCCATAAGCGGAATTTACTTGAAAAATCAGGATCAAGGAATACTGCCGGTCTTGTTTTATATGCCATAAACAACCAACTTTTTGACGATCTTTAATACTCCATTTTTAAGTATAAATCATTGGATTAAACTATCAACAATCTTTTTCTTGCTATCAATAATTTTTCAAACCTAATCCTAACAATATATTTATGTTAATTTTGCTCCCTTTCCAGTAACCTTTAAATAACTTGTATTTGCCATGTGGAATAAAGCAAATAATTAGAAAAACAGAAAACACTTCCCTTATTTCCACATTAAATATCCTTTAAGTTTGGCTTTGCATAAGTAATGTTATAAGCAATTTACCTATTTGTGAAATTTAGGTTTTTTACCAATGCTTGAATTTCATAAACAGTATACCTTTGTTGTGTTCCAACTTGATTTGGAGAGAATAATAATACATGATAATTTGAAGATAACGGGAGTTCAAAGAAAATGGAAAGGAATGGAATTAATTTTCCATTCCTTCCGTTTCAATTTATCGAGTTATTTTTCGCTTATTTTTTTGCTCCGGGCATCTTCTAAAAAACCTCTCTTCAACAACGACATTAATAGAAACAACTTATTAGTAATATAATTTTTAGCGTCGAAAGGACTGAAACTTAAATTACATATGGAACACTACATTTATAAAAAATATGAGAATTCTAAAAAAACCATCTCTACTAGTTATTTGTCTTTTCTCTATCTCTTTGATGTCCCAATTGTATGGTCAGGATTTTATTAATAATATACCAACAGATAATTCCAAAACAGCAAACATTAATTTAAACCACTCTGAAGTTGATAATAACCCAGAAAATAAGCGATTTAAACTGAAAAGGGATATTAGAAATAAAAGAAAACTTGAATATCAAAAAACACTTCAACATAATATTCAAAAATCAAAAAGTAAGTCAATATCAGATCATGGTGAATTTTTAAAAGCGAATCAGCTAATTGTTGAATATAAAATAGTTGATTCGAAAATTGAAATTACCATAACCGATAAATTTATTGTAAAAACTAAATCAATCTCTTTCCCTGATGATTTACCTACTCAAATTGAGAAGCTTCACGGTTGTCTGACAAACTACAAAATGGCCATCAATTCCCCCTTAAAAAGCTATAAGGAATTTATTAAAAGTGCATCAAAGCTGTTTGAATATTTAATATTACCGATTAAACAGGAAATTACTGATCATGATCTTGTTCTAATATTAGATGGTCCGTTACACCATATTCCATTTGAAGTTTTATTGGAAAAAAAGCCCGACTTAAATAAAAAGGATGTAGTAAATTACAACAACCTTGACTATTTGCTTAAAAAGCATAAAATATCTTATGCTTATTCATATGATATTCTAAATAAAAAAGTAAATGAAAATAATGGAGGTTTTCTTGGATTCGCTCCAAATTTCAATACAGACTCTTTAGCTAATAATAATATTAACGGAACAAGGAGCTTTAACACTTTGCAATTTAATTTTAAGGAAATTGAAATTATAGAAAAGCTCTTTTCTCATACTAAAGCTTTAAAAGGAGTTGAGGCAACAGAACAAGCTTTTTATGATTTGTCAGAAAGTTATAACGTCCTTCATTTTTCTACTCATGCTATTGTCGATAACTTAGATCCCTATAATTCTTATCTGGTTTTTTCTAGTTCAACGGATGCAAATAATGATGGATATCTTTATGTAGATGAACTTTCAAAAATGAAATTATCCGCTAATATGGCAGTATTGGCTGCATGCAACACTGGCAATGGAAAAACAGTCCAAAAAGAAGGTATTATTAGCCTGGGCAGTTCTTTTTTAAGAGCAGGTTGTTCAAGTGTTGTTAGCAGTTTGTGGCTAGCTCATGATGAATCAACAAGTCAAATAATGGAAAATTTTTATCACTTTTTATCAAAAGGTGCTACTAAAGATGAAGCCTTGCAAAAAGCGAAACTTAAATATGTAGAAAGTGCAGCCCCTTTAACCATTCATCCCTTTTACTGGGCAAATTTTGTAGTAATTGGTGATACACAGCCTTTAAAATATGTTGATGACTCAGTTGGAAAAGAAAAATTTAGAAATTGGTTATATATTTTTGTAATTATTGCTTTTGGATTAGGAATTGTTCTAATTAAAAAAGAGGTCTTATAAATATGTAAAGCACTTCGAAATAAAGAATCGTGGTACTATTTACTATCTAAAGACTTTAAAATCTCTTTCACTGATTCTTGATTAATAATTGAATCCATATCGCTACTTAATTCAATTAAAATATTTCTTGCTTTTTCGGACTCATTAGCTTTTAAATAAGTTAAAGCTATATACCAATTAGCTTGTTGACGAAAGGTAGCATTATTTGAATCAGATACAACGGTAAAATTTTCAATTGCTTTATCCAGGTTCCCCAATTCTAGATGGGCTATTCCTAAATACATATATGGGACAAAGCCTAAGCTATCTTCTAAAATAAGCTGGTTCATTGATGTGATGACTGATTCAAAGTTTTTTTCATTATAACTATTGACCGTTCCATTTATCAAGTCATTTTTTCCTCTGAAAGATAAGACCATTGGATATGGTTCATAATAAGTTGCAAATAATTCTATTGATTCAACTTTATTATTATTCACAAAATATAACCAGCTAAAAAGTACAATCAGCAGCAGGCTGGCAGCATATAATAAAAGATTTTTTGGGCTGAACCATAAATAACGCTTTTTAGACAAAGTCGCTAAATAATCTTGTTCAGCCGATTTGAGGCTGGGAAGGATCTTTTTAAAATCCTCGTCATTTGCTGCTTCAAAAAGGCTCTTTTGCAGCTCTAATTCTTCAGCAAGAGAAGGATTAGATTCAACTTGAATTTCAAATTCTCGTTTTTCGCTTTCACTCATTTGATTGAAAAGATATTTCTCAATTAAATGGGAATAGTTGTTTGTTTCCATCATGAAGATTGAAAAAAAAATATAAATACTTTAAAGCCTTTATTTTTAGATGGGGAACTAGGATTAGTCTAACGCGAATCATTCCAAATTGATTCAATCAATTCCTTTAAATATTCAGTTTTTATCTTTTTCACATACAATTTACTTAATCCAAGTTCATTAGCGATTTCTTCGGTTGAATAAGCTTGAAAATGTAAATTAAGGATTTGTTGGGAAGATTCACTCATTTTTGACAAATGAGTTTGCAATAATCTAAATCTTTCCGCTTTTTCAACTAGCTGAACAATATCTGAACTCAAATCGATTATTTCAAGACTTTCATCAAAAGATTCAACTCTTTGGTTTTTTCGCAATAATTTAAGCCATTGATGTCTGCAAATGGAAAAAATATAAGTTTTTAAACTTGCTAACAAAACAAATTTCCCTGATTTGGCTTGTTTATACAAAACCAGCAGGGCTTCCTGGAATACATCACGTGCGTCTTCTTCATTTCCGCCATTTTTACGTATATAATTGATGACAATGGGTAAGTAAGATTCATAAAAGAGCAACAGTATTTCACGTTCAGATTTTACAAAACCATCCAATAAGATTTGTTCTTCCTTTAACCTCTCTCCGGAAAGTTTGACAGGCATCTATTAATTGCTATTTTGAATATTACAAAATACCTTTATTACTTTCCACCATTCAAATTAAAGATTACCCTATAATCTTTAAAATGATAAAGAATAATAAAGGACTATTAATATTGCTTGTATCCTTGCTTTTTAGAGAACCAAAAAATAGTATATATCCAAAAAAAATGAATATTGTATTACCTACTTTTAGCATCTTCTGAACCTTAAGGTTCAGAAGATGCCATTTTTTATAAGTGTTTTTTAATCTTCAATTGATGCTCTGTTTTTATTTATTTACATGAATAGTTTTAATATATATAGAATAAGTAGGAGCAAACCAGATTGCTGAAAATATATTTTCAAAAAGAGAAATACCGATATGATTAAAATCAAAAATGCTATAATCTACCGGTATTTCATTCCATTTAAAATTGAGCGTGTTAATAAAAAAATTAAGTCCCACCTAAATCTTCAGCAATTATTATGCTTTCGGTTGATGCAGGTAGGCCAATGCAGTTCATTAAAGCTTCCCAATCACCACTATAACTTGCAGATGTAATAATATGGTCCTGCCCGCTAAATGCGGATTGATCGATGACAACGTATTGGGTATAACCATGTTGGCCTGCTATCTCATTCCATTTTGCCATAGTCAGGTCAGCCCGATATATGTAACATGAAAATACTTCTTCGTTTTGTGGTGCGATATTCTTGGTAGTAAATGATGTCAATCCAAATACGAGGGTCAACAATAATAAGGTGATAAATTGCTTCAAGTGGGTTTTCATAAAATGATATTTTGAAAGTTGTAAATATTAATTAATAAAGGATTTATACTTCGAGTGAGCGTGGTTATGTATTCCTCATTTTTACTCACTATCTTTTTGATACATAAAATTATTCTTCATGCATCATTAAATCCTTATGAAAAATCCCTATATTTACATATAGAAATAAAGTAGTTCCAGCGGTTAAATAGATTATAAAATTCTGATTATCAACAATATGGTATGGATGAAATAAAAAAACTAATTGAAATAGTTCGTAACAATAATTCTAAAAAAATAAAACTACTCACCCGTGGAGACTATGGAGATACTCATATGCAAAGATTGTTTGATGGGTTATCCGATGGGGCGATTACAAATAATGATGAAGCAAAAGCACTCATATTTCATGATCATAATGCTTATAACAAATTATCCAACCTGAAAAATGAATTAAAGGAAAACCTCTATAATCTATTTTTCTTGATTCCAAATAAATATAATGATGAAAAGCTAAAAGAAGCCCGCAACCAGTGTGTACGCAACTATGCAAATGTAAAAAGATTAAGAAATGATAATCAGACCGAAGAGGCTTTCTCTATTGCAAAAGATACCCTCAGAAAGAGCATGAAATATCAGATTACTGAAATGACTTTTCATCTCTCACAGGAATTGATGATAATTTGTTCATTTGAAAATAATCCCAGGCTAAGTTATTATATAAAGATTTGCAGAGAATCTTTAAAACTACTAAATGCTGAAGCTGAAGCGTGGTTTGTCTTATCTACTGTGTTTTCCTATACTTCGAGGTTGCGCCGCTTAAGTAATGACCAAAAAAAGAAACTATTGGCCGAGATTAATCAATTCAATAAGGAATTTTCACATTTCGATTCTTATCAAATTAACCTATTGAAGTTCAATATTACTATTTTCGGACACTTGCTAAAGGATGATCATGAACAGGTAATTAAAACAGCAAAACATGCACTAAAATATTTCACTAGTTTGGCTTTTAAAGCTGGGAAGGTTTCTATCTTTTCTATGAATTTCAAACTTATCGTTTCTTACCTTGCTGTTCGCAATTTTAGAGAAGCAAAGAAAGCGATAGTGCAATGTTTAAAACACACGGAACCAGGCTCACACAACTGGCAAATCACCTGCATTTATAAAGCGATTGTCGCCTTTCACGAAAAGGAATATGAAATCGCTGAGACGGTTTTTGCCAAAGCTAATCGACACGAGATGCCCAATAACCTCAAAGAGCAATGGTGTATAATAGAAGCTTATTTGTACTTTCTTGACAAGATTGGCAAAGTCCATCATAAAAATAGATTCAGATTAAGTAAATTCCTCAATGAGGTTCCAACACTTTCAAAAGACAAACAAGGTGCTAATATTTCAATTATTATTGCACAAATTTTAATTTACCTGGCTTCTAATCAAAAAGGTAAAATCATAGATAAGATACACAGCTTGCAATCTTATGGTTTTACTTACCTAAAAAAGGATTACACCTTCAGATCAAATTGTTTTATAAAAATACTGACGCAACTTTCACAGGGTAATTTTCATAGGATTGCCTTTGAGCGGAAAACTAAATTATATTATAATTACCTGTTGAAGCATCCGCTGAATGTTAATGCAGTGGAAAGAGAATTAATTCCTTTTCAGGATCTCTATGAAACAGTGTTGAGTTTGTTAGAGGTCAAAGAGACCAGCTATCAAGTTATTTAGTTTTCCTTGAAAGTGAACTTAGAATATTTTAAACACGTAGCAGGTCATTCTACCGGAGGAGCCGGATCATCTTCTTTATGGTGTGGTGATTCGGATTTTTTCATGATAAAATAGCTGATAGCCAGCAAAAGTATCGAAACGGGGAGGATCATTATTTTCCAATCAATATGGTCTTCATTATGCACATATCCGGTAATAAAAAATACGACAAGTGTTGTAAGAACCGCTTCCCAAAGTAACATTTTAAGGTCCGTGAAATTTTCGATTTTAAGCCAGTGCAGGTTTCTCACTTTTATAGCTTGGTGCGCATCCGGCACAAATAATTTTATAATCCCAATGGCGAACACCAAAAAAACAAGCGCCAATAAAAAGATATCAACAGATTCCATAATCATCAAGCCAGGTCGTGCTTCTCCCAGTATTTCTCCTTTTAATATAAGGTAAATACCTTTGCCCGACATATATGCTCCCATAATTGTAAATGCAATAGCATTCAGAAAGATAAAAAAAGCGATAACCACTGCAATTGATCTATAACTTAAAATTTGTCTAAACATTACTTTGATCGTTTTTGATTCGGATAAAAAGGAATTAAAAAATCAACTATTTTATATATCCGTCTTCTTTCACCGTTTTGGCGATTACTTTGGCTAAATCTCCGAGTATTCTTTCCGTATTGCCATTTTGAAATGATTTGGAGATACAGCTCCAAACCTTTGTTTCCTCCTTTGTTTCAAAGAGGCTGGTTTCTACTTTCAAAATCAGGTTCTTTTCATCCATAACTTGTTCTGCTCTATTACCGTAATTGTTTTGATAATACTCATAGAAAGTAGCCGCGTCCATTTCTTTACCAGGGCCGGGTGAAGAACCGGAAGGCAATTCATTTACAGCCAATAAGCGGGTGACAATAACTGCGTCGATATTTTTATCATTAAAATATTTATGAAAAGTAGCTGCATCGATTATTTCATCTGGAGGTAATACTTCTAGCGAAGCGATAGCATTGACTTGTTTATTTTTCAACCTTGACTTCAAATGGTTTTCAAATGCTCTCCGAACCTCTGTCCTTCTGGCAATTCCAACAATTAATACATTTTCAAAACCAGTGCTTCGATAATTATTATCAGACCAGCTATCAATTAATAAAGTAGAGCTTGGGGGAGCACATTTCAAAAACAGAAATAGTATCAAACAAAATACTAAGCCCGATATTTTAGTAGAAGACATATTATATTGATATCTGCTTGAAATAGAAAGATGTTAATTTACTTTTTCAGGAACCCTTCGTCAGATAATTTCTTTGCGATATTTTTTGCAAGATCATCGATGATTTCCAAAGCATCTTTGGGATTGTAGGCTTCGGAAAGCGCATGCCAAACCAGTTTTTCTCCTTCCACCTTGAACAAGTTGGTTTCGATTTTATAAACCCTGGTTGTTTCAAAATGGCTCGGGTCCGGAACTTCCCGGTATACAGAATGATAATAACTATAAAATCCACCATAATAACCGGATACTGGTTGCACATAGGTTTCCCCTTCTACAAATTCCGCCAGTTCTTTTACATCAACCAAACGGGTAGCCAAAACAGCGTCGATGTTTTCATCCTTGAAATATTTATAAAAAGTTTCCTTGCTTATTTCTTCCTCAGCAGGCAATACTTCCAGAGAAGAAATCACTGTCACTCCTTTTTTTGATATTTTTTCTTTGAGCTCTTTTTCAAAAGCATAGCGAACGCTGGCATTTGGTGAATTTCCTACAACCAAAATTTTATCAAAATGCTCCACTTCATAAGCTTCATCTGTCCAAGTTGAACCCATCTTGCCTGCACCACAAGACAAAAACACCAAGCTTATTGATGCGATAATTCCAGTTTTATACATAATCTATTTTTAAATCTTCATTTTTAAGAATTCTTTCGGCGGTGAAGATAAATAAAGTTTTCAAATCTGAATTTGCTTCCTATGAAATTCTATACCTGATGAATTTCATTACAATTAATTGAAGAAAGCGACTTTAATATTAAATGAACTCCAGGTTGCTGATTGCTTCCAAAAGTATCTTATCCTTAGAAAATCAAAAAATAGAGGCATCCAAAATACTGGCAAAAACGTTTTTCAAAAGGAGCTCAAGTCTTGTAAAGAGTCTTTAAAAATAAAAAGGCAGAAAATAGCTGGAAGAATCTTGTTTATTTTCATACATGCCTTATCTTTACCGCTCCGATTAAACCGCCTAATTTTATTAATAAAATTCTTAAACACAAAAATAATATGAATACTAAAAACACTTTCCTCTACAGATCATTAAAAGGCATTGCGCTTTCCTTATTATTTATGTTTTCTGTTTCGAGTGCACAGGCACAAGAGCTTGAAATCACCCCTACTGTCGGGTATTTTTGGGGTGGAAAATTAAGAACCTATTATGGTGAATTACGACTGGGAGAAGGCATGAATTACGGGTTGACAGTTGATTATTCTGTTGCTCCGGGCACGCTCTTCGAAGCATTTTGGACCATCAATACTTCTGAAGTTAATTACTACGAGTACGGCTTCAAGGATTTTACGGATAAATTCAATATTACAACCAATTATATCCATTTAGGAGTGGTCCAGGAAATGAATTATGGGGAAGCTTTCCGCCCTTATGGTGTTTTCACCATGGGAACAACCATTTTTAGCCCAGAAAGATACAGCACTGTTTGGCAATTTTCTTTAGGCCTTGGAGGTGGTTTAAAATACTATATTTCTGATAGAATTGGAATTAAAGTACAAGGCCGCTTGCTACTTCCCGTTTATTTCCGGGGTGGAGGAGTTTGGTGTGGAACAGGTGGATGTGGCTACGGATTATCTGCAGGTACTGCTATTGCACAAGGAGATGTTACCGCGGGCTTGGTTATCGTACTTCAATAAAGAACCACACTGGATAAGTAGTCTTTTTTTAGAATAGTTGCTATACTATATAAATGAATTTTTCAATTTTCTATAAAATAATCAAAGGGATTATTTTAACCTTTTCTTTTTTGTTTTGTGCATCGCAAGCAATGGCTCAGGAACTTGAAATTACTCCCTTCGCAGGCTATATGTGGGGAGGTAATCTTCGGGTTTATACCGGAGAATTAAGAGCTGGCGATGGGCCAAACTATGGGTTGGCCTTAAATTATTCGCTTACCCCTGGCACACAACTCGAAGGATTTTGGTTTATCCAGTCTGCAAAAATGAAATTTATTGAGTACGGCTTGTATGAAAATGAAACTTCTGTTTTTGACTTAAATACAAACTACATCCATGTGGGGATTTTAAGGGAAATGAATGACGGTCAAGTTGTTCGACCATTTGGTACTTTTAGCATGGGAACCACTATTTTTAATTCGAAAGATTCCTTTTATAGTTCGATATGGCGTTTCTCAGTCGGACTAGGGGCTGGTGCGAAGTTTTACTTCTCTGATCGATTTGGCTTCAGATTACAGGGACGCTTATTACTTCCTATATATTTTTCGGGTGCAGGTGTTTGGTGTGGAACTAGCGGTAATTGCAATTATGGAATTTCTTCTGCTACAATTATCGCACAGGGAGATATTTCTGCAGGATTTATTATAGTGATCCGGTAAAATAATTTAATATTGAATTAAATCTTCTGAGTCAGTCTATCAAATGAAAACAGCTGATCTCAGATAATTTTTCTTTTTTTTAATTGACGATCATTTCTTGATACAGAATATTAAGTTTTCTGATGAAAGTGACTTTTTACGGCACCCGAGGTTCAATTCCTATTTGTGATAAAGAATTCCAACAATTTGGTGGAAACACCACCTGTATTCGAGTCAATACACCAAATAAGGAAGTGATTGGGATCTTTGATGCCGGCACCGGAATCCGAAAACTTGGGATGGATCTTTACCAAGATGGACAGCTAAGTTCCAAACAGTTTTTCATTGTCTTTTCTCATTTTCATTGGGATCATATTCAAGGCTTTCCATTCTTCAATCCTGCTTATGATTCGAGTGCAGAAATCACCTTAGCCGCGATGGGTAAGGATCGAAATATCAAAGATTTAAAAGAAGTTTTGGCTTTACAAATGCAGAATCTGTTTTTCCCTATTCAATTAGAGGATATGGGTGCAAAGTTTAATTTTCTATTACCAGATAAGGCAACCAGTTATTTTAATGTAACAAAAATTACGACTTTAAAGCAGAACCACCCCGGAGGATCTTATGGTTATCGTATCGAAAGAGAAGGCAAAGTTTTAGTCATTTGTACAGATCTGGAACATGCCGACGGTATTGATCAAAATGTAGTTGAACTAGCTAAAGGCGCAGATTTGCTTATCCACGAAGCGCAATATACCAGCGAAGAGCTTTTAAATTATAAAGGCTGGGGCCATAGCAGTTACGAACAGGCACTTCAGGTTGCCGAGATGGCAGAAGTCAAACTTCTGGCCATGACACACCACGATCCCAACCACGATGATGAATTCCTGAAAAAAATTGAAAAGCAATGTCAGCAGAGATTTCCTAACTGTGTGTTAGCCAGGGAAGATATGGAAATGACGCTTTAAAAATTTGATTTACATTTTTAAAACTGGAAGCAATTCAAATAATAAAAACAGATGAAAATTATTGCTTGTCTTTTTGGTCTGCTCCTAATGACTGTTTCTTATTCACTTCATAGTCAAGGAAACCAACGATGTCATTTATTACAAGGTGAAAAGTGAGGTCACGATAAATGGAACCAGTAACGTAAAAAACTTTTCCTGCACAGCAATAAAGGATTTTTATGAAAACCAAAACAAGGTTATTGTAACCCGTAATCCAGGAGTCTTTAGCTATAAAAATGCGAGAGTGGATATCACGGTCGACAATTTTGATTGCCATATCGGGAAGATGACCAAAATCATGAAAAAGACTTTGCAGTCTGACAAATATCCGCATGTTGTAATTGTTATTAAAAAAATTACTTTAGAAGATAAAAGAATGTCAAGATTGACAAAACGGAGATAATATCGTGGCTGATGCAGATGTGACTGTTGCAGGAAAAACCAAAGCCTATAAAATTGCTTTTAATAATATCGGCAGAACAAATGATTTGGTCACTTTCAAAGGAAAACTTGATCTCGATATGAAAGCACATGATATTGATCCTCCTACCGTCATGGGTTTTATAAAAGTACATCAACTCATCAATATTGATTTCAAACTGGATTATAAAATTTGGGAATAACTCACCTCTCTTTAACTGAAAGTTTGTCATTTTAGTAATCCGGAAAATGCTGACATTTTTTACGCTGATCAGGATTAGTATTTGAATTGATATGTTCAAAAATGATTATATCAAATAATCGGTTTTGATGATAACCGTTTCTTCATCGTTTTTATTTTAAGTCTTAACAAAAAGAGAGATTGCTTAATTGAACTTCAATACGCAATCTCTCTTTCAAAAAAATACAAAAATAAATTATTTTTTACCGTCGTCTTCCACCTCCACTTCTTTTAGCGCCACCTGAAGGCCTGGTGGATGGAGTAGCACTTCTTGATCTTTGTTGATTATAATTCTGTGTTCGTTGTGTCCCTCGTTGTCTGTTTTCGTAACTCCGATTCATCTGTTGATTGGAGCGGTTATTTTGACTAGGTTGCGACCAGGTATTATTTTGGCGTTGTTCCCAACCTTTATCAGTTTTTCTTTGAATATTTCCCTGCTTATCAGAATAGATATTATTCTTCTTACTTTGATTGGTACTTGGTTGAGCAGGCCGTGTCGATGGCTGCGATGGTTTAGTCGTTGGTTGCGAAGGTCTATTACTTGGTTGTGACGGTTTCGTTATCGGCTGCGAAGGTCTATTACCTGGTTGTGACGGTTTCGTCGTTGGGCGTGTGCTCGGATTACCCGGCCGATTATAATGGGTCGCGCCTTTTCGGTTGTGATAAGCGTTCCGATTGTAATTATTATTGTACCGATGATAGTTGTTATATTGAACTGGTCTTGCACGATGTCCGTAATAACCACCCGGAGGGCGATGATAATACACCGGAGGCCTATAATATCGAGGGCCGTAATATCCGCGGCCATAGCCATACCAACGATATGGCGAACCAAAGCCTACGCTGAAACCCATACTCCAACCATAATATGGATTGTACCGATATGAAAAACCATAAGTGACTGGCCTCGGATAATAATATGGGCCATACCAACCACTATAATAATACCCTGTACCGTAAACTATTGTTGGTCCATAAACATAACAACCATAATATCCAGGAGTATAACCCACATACACTACTTTTGGAGTTGTTTCATAGATGTACACATACTTGACATTATAAGTTGGATTGGAAGAAGGAATTTTTTCTACTTCTTTCGGGCGATTATCAGAAACTTTCCAGGGACCGGTTGGCGAGTCCGCAACAAACCAAATGGCATTGTCGCATAAATAGTATTTATTTCCAGATTTTAAAACAGTGCTTGAGGTATTAACCGCATATTGCAAGGAAATGCCTTCTATTTTTTCGAAAGCAGGGTCGCCATCGTAAGTGACACTTGCCGTGGCAGTTTCGCGATCAACTGCTGCAGTTTGTGGGATCTGGGCATCATATTTGGCTTCTTGTGCGGCATTAGTTCCAGCTACACTTGCCAAAACCCCGTCTTTATCAGAACCTTCCGGTATCTTGGCAAAATCCTCCGGCAATTGGTCGGACGCCATAAATACCCATGGGCCTTTCGTACTTGAAGAAGTAAACCACCTTCCTGATAATAAAATATAATATTGTTGGGTCTCAATGTTCATAAACAAATCAGCCTCAGTATTGTCCACATAAAGCAATTTGGTATTTTGTATCGGAACAAACTTTGATTCGCCTTTGATTACGATTAAT
Organism: uncultured Saprospiraceae bacterium; assembly: GCA_963793295.1. Lineage (GTDB taxonomy): Bacteria > Bacteroidota > Bacteroidia > Chitinophagales > Saprospiraceae > JAHDHW01. The sequence continues at coordinate 22,822 of CAWBZX010000022.1, forward strand.
TCTGTCGGTTTAGTGGCCACAACAATTGACGGGATTACATCATTATTTTCCACCGGTACATCTAAATCATCTTCCGCATTTTCTTCGTCTTCTGGCAGGTTTTCTTTTTTCAACTTTTCAAGCTTGTTCGATACTTTTTTCTGGTATGTCCAGGGACCTAAAGGGCTATCCGCGGAATACCAAAGCTCACCACCGCTCAAATAATACTTGTCGGATTTTTTCTCTTTCACCACAAACATCGCGGTGTTAATCACCCGTTCATAGTTTTTATCTAATTCCTTTAAACTAGGCTCTCCGTCAATAAATAACAAAACAGCAGGTTCGTTCGAAAAAACAATCAAAGGCGGATCAACATCTAATTCATCATAAGTTGCATTTTCAACCTCCTCTAGTGAAGCAATTAGTTCATCCTGTGAAAATTCAATATTCCATTTCGGAATTTCGCCTTCCATAAAAGCGCTGAATTGCTCTGTTTTTGATTCGTCAACTTCATCAGGAAAACGAACAGCGGTCACTTCTATAGAAGCGAGATTCATCATTCTGGTTTCCCGATCAACATCAAGCGATGCGTTGGTCCACAAGGAACCAAAGGTTAATCCTTCTCTATCATTTTCCTTGATTGAAAAAGCAGCACGGGAGATCAATTCATTCTTCTTTACATCATAAGTTTCATTCTGCGGCTGGTAAATGGTTATGGTGTATTTTTCTGTTGCGATTTCTTTTGGCCAGTTGGCCACAGGCTGATCATCCGTTTGCGCAAATAATTGAAGCGCAAATATAAATGTCAGCCAGGTCATTAGGATTTTCATGTTTATATGTTTTTGTTAATTTGATTGGTTGTTAAACTCGTATATCACGCCCAACGTAAATAAAAAGCGGTTTGCTAATTCAGGGCGTCCAAAATCAGTAAATGTAAATATTCCGTCTAAAAAGCCATTTAAATTATCGTTTAATTCATATTGCATTCCGGTACCGAGATTGATCCCTGCAGCAATTTTTCCGCTTTCAACAAAGCCTAAAGTACTGGTAGATCCAAAAAAAAACTACTCCTCCCAGTAAGGCATGAAGTTCAACATTTCCGGCATCAGCATAAATGTAGTTGGCGTTTAAGTTAAAATCACCATAAAAACTACGTTTATTGCCAGTAGAATAACCATCGAAAGAAGCTTCTGCACGCCAACGCTTTCCAATAGAAAATTGGCTCTTAATTTGAGCCCCGACATCATTGGTATTCGTCGTATAGGCAATGCCTCCACCGATTGCGAGTTGAGCTGAAATCTGACTAATTGGCAGCGTTAGCAAAAAAAACAAAAGTGGAAAAATATATCTCATCAATTTAAAATTTGTGGAAGATCTGAATTGTATATTTATCTGAATTTAAACTCTTTTCAGATCGATTTATTATTGAAAACTTTAAAACCAATCTGATTTGGAAACTCAAGTGTTTGAAGAGTTTTATTCAAAAAAATCTGCTGGCAAAAATAACTTATTCTATTACAAGAACAGTTTGAATTATGTTAAAAAAATTGTAATCAAAACAAGAAACAGAAGCTTTGGTTTTTCTGATTAGCACTTCCCTTTTTAAAATAAATAGCCAACCCATAATTGCACATTAAAGTTTTTCGAAGATGGATCATACTGCTGTCCATTATAACTAAAATCCTTTTCAACCGCTAAAAAACCAATGGAGTAGCGCAGTTCGATCATCACAATTTCAAGTTCAATGCCGGTACCTATTGCAAGACCAATGTCAAAAGAATTGTAATTGCTCAAATCCGTATTTTTAAAACTATTAGAAGGATTATTCCCATCAGCACCGGTATAAGCTACTTTGGTCAAAAAACTGAATTGAGGGCCAGCATGAAAATTCAGAACTCCTCCGAGCAGATTGATGCCAGCCAAAACAGGCAGTTCAATATAGTCCAGGTTAGCATCGAAGTTTATTGTCCCAATGTCAAAGGCTCCACCTTTCTGGATATAGATCAACTCTGGCTGCACAAACAACCAGTCCTCCTTGACTGGAATCCTAACCATCACACCGCCCTGAAAACCAAATTTGGAAACCCTGTTTGAAGCCAGATCACCGTTTCCTGAAATATACGAAAGGTTTACACCTGCTTTGAAACCAAATTGCGCATTGATCCCACATGGGGATGCTATAGAAATAATCAAAATCAAAAAAAATCTATTCATCGCACGAAATAAGCGAATAGGTTTGAAATCTTTAGGTTATGCTATCTTATCTTGCCTTGCTTTGTTCGTTCTATCAAAATAAGCCTGAATAATGGTTGCAACAGGTACATTGTTTAATTGACTGTCAACCCACCAAAGGAAAACACGCAAATCAAAGATTGACTTTTCCTGCACATAATTTAAAATGGTTTTGATGTCTTCTTTGAGATCCAGCAGCGCCTGCTTTTGGCTTTTAGCATCTCGGTCCAGCGCAATCGCTTTTTTAAAAAATTTAAGATAAAAACTTTCAAGTGTATTTAGTTTGTCCCTGCTTTCCAAAAACCGAAGGGTACTATTCACCAATGAATCTAAATACTGGAAATTCTCGAGCTCATAATGAATGGCCATCAACAGCACCCTTGATCGAATATAAACATCTACAAAAACATTGCGATCGACATATCGGTCTACCAAAACAATCCATTCCAATGCTTTATCAAAATTACCTGAAACATAATAGGTCCATGCGGCATTTGCTAAAAGAGCACCTTCGATGAGCTTGTTGACAATGTTATTATTTTTTTCAAAGTATTTTTCAATTCCGGGAATAATAACATCAAGCGCTTTGTCAACCTGATTGGTATTATTATAAAAAAAGAGGTATAAAAATAGATAAGCTCTTTCTTTTTTCTTTTTCAGTTCGTATTCATGAGCGGGCAGTTTCAGTTTCGTCAATTTTCCCACTTCCCGCTCAAAAAGCTCATATTGTTTAAGCTCCAAAAGATTAAAAAGATAGTTGAATAGTGCGTTTAAATACCGATCTGGGAATGTTTTTTTAAGCGAAGCATTTCCTTCAAAAAGCTGGATCAATTGCTCGTTCCATATAAATCGTTCTTCATGCTCCCGCAATGCTTCATAATATTCCGAATAAAAACTCAAGAAATACATTTTTGACAATAAAGTCCTCGCATTATCGTAGTTCTCGAGCAAAGGGTCTTTGATCAAATTATTAAATTCGGTAAGCACTTCTCCTTTTTTAATAAAGCCGTATTTGAAATTCAACACACGTAGTCTTTGATACAGGCTAAAATAATTATTATTGAGCTTCATATCCCTGACCGCTTGTTTTTCCCTTTCGATTATACTTTCATGAGCTTTCATGTAATCCGATGCATCCAGCAAGTGTTCGAGTAATTTACGCTCCCAACTGCAAACCAAAACGATTAGGTCATTCCAACCATTTTCTATGGCGATTCCCATCGCCTTGTCCACCATTTTTTTACAACTTTCAAACTGTCTTTTTAGATAAAGGATCTCAATATTGCTCAGCAGGTCAGACATTCCGAAATAAGCAGTACTACTTTTACCGGAAAACCGCATACAACGCAAAATCATATTAAAAAGATAGTTTTTGGCCACCGACAAACCATTTAAGTTATTCGTATAACCAAATTTTTTAGTCAACTTGACTTCATCATATTCTTTTTGGGCTGCAATGGCATCAAACAATTTCAAATATTTCTGATCTCCGGTCTTTCCCTGTCCACTCATCAGGATTTTAATGCTTCGTTTTTCTGCGGAAGTCAGGCTTTGAATCAAGTCATAAAGGGCATTTTTATGCATAATAAAGAAATATTAGATTAAGAAAACACCGTTGAACTACTAATCATAAATATTATAAAAAACCATTTCAAATGACTGGATATCAGTTTTTTACACTTTACCAGTAGCTAACAAAACCTCCTTACAAACCTAATATTATAAATGCTATTTTCAAAATTTTAATTTCCCCTACTCCTATCTTTGACCTGTAATTAGATGATATATTATTAGGTGGGTACTAAGCACACAAAAGCCTTTAATCTCTTTCAAGTTCCGGCTTTTCTAAGGAAGCGTTTAACGGTATTAAAAATAGGAGCTAAAAGGCTTTGTGTGATCTTTTTAATTAAAAAATACTCCACCAGGGATATTTCAAAACAAATAAAAAAAATTGCGAAAGCGCAATTCAAAAAGATATTATTAGGTGGGTACATAAGCACACAGGGTCCTGAGCCAGTTTAATCCGATTCTTTTTCATGAATTACAATTAAGGGAGTCAACAGAATCGTAAGCAAGGGGCTTTGTGTGAACTTTTTAATTAAAAAAATCGAGCAGCAATACACATATCGCTATAGAAAAACCATGTTTTTAGTTTTTTGAATTAGGGGTTTTTAAGCACACATGTCCAGATCCTCCTCCAATCAACACACACAAAGAGAAGACTTTGCGCAGATCGGATGAGACAGAGGTGAAGGACATGCTGTGATCTTTTACAAATTTGATCTCGAGTTAATCATTGTTTTTGTTTTGAAGATTTTTGTTTTAGATGGGTACTTATCGCACAAAAGCCCCGAGCCGTCTTTTCGCCATTGCTATTTATGAGAGAAAATCAATTGGTCGGCAGAAAATGATAGCTTTGGGGCTTTGTGCTTTTTTTTATTTTGAATTACCCGGGGATTCCTTGCAATCCTATCAAAGCATCCTCTTACTCGCACTTCATGCTTTTTAATCGAACCAGAATGCAGTTATATCAATAAAAAAGAAGGATCAAAAAATAGATTAGTAGCCTCAAACCATAACTTAAAAAATAAAACCCTTGCAATTCGTTGAATTACAAGGGTTTAACAATTGGCTTAGTAGCCCGTAGGGGAATCGAACCCCTCTTACCAGGATGAAAACCTGGCGTCCTAGCCGATAGACGAACGGGCCATCTTTAATTGTTCGTAATGCTTAAAATTATTTATTCAGCGTTACGAACAATCGGAATTTTTCGTTCGACATGAGTCGGTTGGATCTTTAAAAATGGAGCCTTTCTTTTAAAAGCGATGCAAATATAAGTGCTTTCTGTCAATATCAAAATACCTTTGAAAAAAAAATACACTTTTCTTTTACTTTATTTAAAACATCTATTTTATCTATTCGTTCCTTTTTTATTAATAAAAGATAACTTTTATCTATTATTTTTGTTTTAACTTTTAAGTTCAATTGAATATTGTTACTTTTACACTAAGTTAATTTAATATTAAACCTATAATTTAAAAAAGATGGCAAAAAGAATTGCAATTAACGGTTTCGGACGAATTGGACGACTTACACTCCGTAACCTGTTAAAAAATAAAGATATTGAAGTTGTTGCAATCAATGATCTTACTGACAATGTAACTTTAGCTCATTTATTCAAATACGATTCTGCTCAGGGTATGTATCCGGGAAAAGTTACTGCAACCGACGACCATATTCTAATCGGAAATAAAAAAATCGTTTCGCTTTCTGAGCGAAATCCTGCAAATCTTCCATGGAAAAAATTGAAGGTTGATCTTGTTTTGGAATGTACCGGAATATTTCGTTCTTCAGAATCCGCAGGAATGCATATTGATGCAGGTGCAAAACGTGTTTTAATTTCTGCTCCGGGAAGCGGTTCTGATATTCAAACTATCGTTTTAGGGGTAAATGATGATGCTATTAGATCCAAATCACACTATTTTTTCCAACGCATCATGTACGACGAATTGCCTGGCACCAATCGTAAAAGTGATTGACGAAAATTGGGGATTCGTACAAGGAAACATGACTACAACCCATGCTTACACTGGGGATCAAAATATTCAGGATTCGCCTCACTCTGATCTTCGAAGAGCGCGTGCAGCAGCATTCAACATTGTTCCAACAAGTACCGGAGCTGCTTCCGCGGTAGGTAAAGTTTATCCTAAAGTGAAAGGCAAAATTTCCGCTATGGCTGTTCGTGTTCCTGTAATTACGGGTTCTCTAATTGAATTAAATGTTGTTGTTGAAAAAGAAGTAACGGTAGAAAAAATCAATAAAAAATTCAAAAGCGCAGCTAATGGTAAAATGAAAGGCGTTTTGGAATATTCGGAAGCACCTTTAGTATCCTCTGATATCATAGGAAATCCATCCTCTTCTGTCTTTGATAGCCAATTGACCGAAACAAGTGGAAAAATGATCAAGGTTATAAGTTGGTATGATAACGAAGCTGGCTATTCTGCACGATTAGCAGATGTTGCCTATATGATTTCGAAGTTTACGACGCCGAAAAAAACTAAAGCCAAAAGCAACAAAGTTTTAGCTTAAACGCTTTTTTAAATATCTCGGAAAAACACTACTAAATATTAGTAGTGTTTTTCTATTTTTGTGTCCTTCGGTATTTGTTTTCAAACTGATTTGCTCATCTAATATTTCAACAATGAACCTTGATTTTAAAAATAAAAAAGCCCTTGTCCGAGTAGATTTTAATGTTCCGCTTGACGCAAATTTTAATATTACAGATGATACCCGTATCCAGGCAGCTCTTCCATCCATCAACCATATTTTAAAAAATGGCGGAGCAGTTATTCTTATGTCTCACCTGGGTCGCCCATTACAAAAACTTAATGCTGACGGAAGTATAAATGTTAATAAATTTACATTAAAACACCTTGTCAAACATTTATCAAAGCTTTTAAAAGTAAAGGTTCAATTTTCACCGGAAACAGTTGGTCCCGAAACTACTAAACTGGTAAAAGGGTTGAAAAGCGGCGAGGTTTTATTGTTGGAAAATACACGTTTTCAAAAGGAAGAAGAAGCCGGTGACAAAACATTTGCCAAGCAATTGGCTGCTTTGGGAGATCTTTACGTAAACGATGCATTCGGTACCGCACACCGGGCGCATGCTTCCACAACAGTTGTTGCCCAGTTTTTTAAAAAAGCTGAAAAATCTTTCGGCTTTCTCATGCAAAAGGAAATTGAAAACGCTGAAAAAGTTTTAAATAATCCCGAACGTCCACTTACGGCGATTATTGGTGGAGCAAAAGTTTCGGACAAAATCCTTTTACTGGAACGACTAATTGATTTTGCTAACAATCTCATTATTGGAGGTGGAATGGCTTATACTTTTTTGAAAGCGCAAGGTGGGCAGGTAGGAAACTCCTTAGTAGAAGAAGACAAACTCAAATTAGCAACTCGCCTATTAGCAAAGGCCAAAAAGAAAGGCGTAAAAATTTATTTGCCGAAAGATTCTGTCATCGCTGACAAATTTGACGTTAAAGCAAAAAGGGAAACCAAATACAGCAAAAGAATTCGAAAAGGCTGGATGGGTCTCGACATCGGGCCAATTGCTCAAAAAGAATTTACTGCTGTTATTCTAAAGTCCAAAACCATTCTTTGGAACGGCCCGATGGGCGTTTTCGAAATGAAACCATTTGCAAATGGAACTAAAGCAATCGCAAAAGCAGTAGCAAAAGCGACTTCTAAAGGAGCCTTTTCGCTGGTTGGGGGCGGTGACTCAGTTGCAGCAATCAATCAAATGGGACTTGCCGAAAAAGTGAGTTATGTTTCTACAGGAGGAGGAGCGATGCTCGAATTTTTAGAAGGAAAAGAATTGCCTGGCATTGGTGCGATCCGATAAATAGCTGAATGTTTCTGTTTTTTAGTAAAACAGAAAACGATGAATTTTTCTAATAATCATAAGGTTGCTTAAACCTTGTTGCCGTACATTTCTTCGTAGTACTTTTGGTAGGCTCCGCTAGTGACATGTTCCATCCATTCTTCGTTGGCAAGGTACCATTCTGCGGTTTTCTGGAGTCCTTCTTCTGCAAAAACAGTGGGTTTCCAACCCAACTCGTTCATCAATTTGGAAGCATCGATAGCGTAGCGTCTGTCGTGACCCGGTCTGTCTTTGATATAGGTGATCAGTTTTTTGGAAGTTCCTTTTTCACGGCCAAGCAAATCATCCATGATATCACAAAGTTGATTGATCAAATCGATGTTTTTCCATTCGTTGTTTCCACCGATATTGTAAGTTTCCCCATTTTTTCCTTTATGATAAATCATATCAATAGCTAAAGCATGATCTTCTACCCAAAGCCAGTCTCTCGTGTATTTCCCATCACCATAAACCGGAAGGGACTTGTTGTTTTTTATATTATTGATAAAAAGCGGAATCAACTTTTCCGGAAACTGGTATGGGCCGTAATTATTAGAGCAATTGGAAATAACGATCGGAAAATCATAAGTGTGATAATATGCTCTCACCAAATGATCCGAGCTGGCTTTAGATGCAGAATAAGGTGATCGAGGATCATAGGCAGTTGTCTCTTTAAATAATCCAGTCTCTCCTAAAGTCCCATAAACTTCATCTGTTGAAACGTGGTAAAATCTTTTTCCTTTAAAATCCCCCCAATTGTCTTTGGCCGCATTCAATAAATTTACTGTTCCAACAATATTGGTCATGATAAAACTCATGGGATCTGTGATCGAGCGATCAACATGAGATTCAGCAGCCAAGTGGATCACTCCGTCAAAATTGTATTGGTTGAATAAATTATTCAAAAAAGCGACATCTTCAATATCTCCTTTTACAAAAGTATAATTTGATTTGCCTTCAACACTTTTGAGGTTTTCCAGATTGCCGGCGTAGGTGAGTTTATCTAGATTTATGATATGATAATCAGGGTATTTATTGACCAACAAAGTCACTAAATGGGAGCCAATAAATCCAGCTCCGCCGGTTATCAAGATAGTGTGTTTGGACATTTTTATTTATTTATTGATACAATTCAGTGCTGGAAAAGTTCAGAATTTAATATATGGTTAGTAGGTTATGTGGTAAAATGGTTGGAAGGATAGTGAGAAATGATTTCTAACTTCTTAACCTTCTATCATTCTGACCTCTTAACTTTCTAGCCTTCTAGTCTGCTTTCACTACTTTTTTAAAATACTCATAAGTCAATTTCAAGCCTTCTTCCCGTGAAACTTTCGGTTCCCAGTCTAAGATTTTCTTAGCCTTTGTAATATCTGGTTTCCTTTGTTTGGGATCATCTTGTGGCAAATCTTTATAAATCAAATGAGCTTTTGGATTCCCAACTAAGTCTAATATTTCTTCACCAAACTGCTTGATTGTAATCTCAACGGGGTTTCCAATATTTACAGGATAAGCATAATCACTGAACAATAATCGGTAAATACCTTCAACCAGATCATCTACATAGCAAAAAGAACGCGTTTGTGAACCATCGCCAAAAACAGTAATTCCTTCTCCACAAATCGCTTGTTTGAAAAAAGCCGGTAAAGCACGTCCATCGTCAACTCTCATTCGCGGCCCGTAAGTATTAAAGATACGAACGATCCTGGTTTCTAATTTATGATAAGTGTGGTAAGCCATCGTAATCGCCTCCTGAAAACGTTTTGCCTCATCATAAACACCACGAGGTCCTATCGGATTAACATTTCCCCAATATTCTTCGGTTTGTGGATGTACCAAGGGATCACCATACACCTCAGAGGTAGAAGCAATTAGCATCCTGGCTCCTTTATTTTTTGCAAGGCCCAGCAGATTATGTGTACCCAAAGCGCCTACTTTCATCGTCTGAATAGGCATTTGGAGGTAATCGATCGGACTAGCTGGAGAGGCAAAATGAAGGATGTAATCCAATTGGCCGGGAACATGCGTGAATTTAGTAATATCGTGATGATAAAATTCAAAGTTTTGATTCGCAAAAAGATGTTCAATATTGGCTAAGTTGCCCGTGAGCAAATTATCCATTCCATAAACATAATATCCTTCTTTTATAAACCTGTCACAAAGATGAGACCCTAAAAATCCCGCCGCTCCTGTAATAAGTACCTTCTGCATTTAAATATTTTAATTTATTCTCAATAAATAATTCTAAACTGTTTTATACAAATTCGCTTTATGCGCTACTTTCATTTCTTCAAGAATATAAAGTTGAATTTCTTCAGTTAACTCAGTATGCATCGGTAAAGAAATCACCTTTTTACTCATCTCTTCTGCAACCGGAAAATCACCTTCTTTATAGCCGTCTCCACGATACGCTTTTTGTAAATGAAGCGGAACAGGATAATAAACGCCTGATGAAATTCCTTTTTCTTTTAAAGCTTCAACGATCTCATCACGCCCTTCCTCAACGATAAGGGTATATTGGTGAAACACATGTGTCGTATCTTTACCTACCTGAGGAACTTCAATTCCTTCAATTCCTTTCAACTGATCTGAATAAAAAGCAGCAGCCTTTTGCCGGGCTTTATTATAATTATTCAGGTATTTTAATTTTATATCCAAAATAGCAGCCTGAATACTATCAAGTCTTGAATTCACTCCGACTTCGTCGTGATAATAGCGAATATTGGAACCGTGATTGCAAATCATACGAATTTTGGCTGCCAATGATTCATCATTCGTTGAAATGGCTCCTCCATCTCCATAACATCCGAGATTTTTGGAAGGAAAAAATGAAGTGCATCCAATATGCCCAATCGTTCCTAATTTTTGGGTTTTACCATCACTAAAGCGATAATCCGCGCCAATAGCCTGAGCGTTGTCTTCTATTACAAAAAGCTGATGTTTTTTAGCAATTTTCATGATCGCTTCCATATTACAGCCTTGTCCAAATAAATGCACCGGAATGATACATTTGGTCTTTTTGGTAATCGCTTGTTCAATTAAATTTTCATCAATATTAAACGTAACTGGATGAACATCTACAAAAACAGGTTTTAGATGCAGCAAAGCAATGACTTCAGAAGTCGCTACAAAAGTAAAAGGCGTCGTAATTACTTCATCACCCGGCTTAAGGTCTAGCGCCATCAAAGCAATTTGCAAAGCATCAGTACCATTTGCACAAGGAATCACGTCTTTGACGTCCAGGTAACGAGCCAGATTTTCAGCAAATGACTTCACCTGCGGACCTCCTACAAAATAACAGCTTTGTACAACCTGATCGATTGCAGTGTCAATCTCCGGCTTTATCTTTTGATATTGGCCTTGTAGATCGACCATTTGTATATTTCGCATATTTGATATTTCCTGCAAATATAATTGAATTTATTATTAATAAAAGCAACTGCTTCTATGAGTTTTAACTCTTCTATTCAGTAAAACGTTTTAAACAAAAAAATGCCCAGCCAAATTAAAAAACTGACTTTTGACAAATGAATATTTGGTTGATTCAACTAATGTCTATTTCTTTATCGTTGAATTTAAAAATAGTGTATGAATTTTAATAAAAATATACTTTTCCTAATTTGCTTATTGATTCCCTTAGTTACTTTTTCGCAGGAGAACAAAGCTGGCCTCCCTCCTGCTATCCTGGTAAACTTTGAATTTGGATTCAATACGCCAGGCGGAGACTTGAGTAATCGGTTTGGCAATAACCTCGACGCTGGCGGCGGAGTAGAGTATATTACCAAAAAGGGGAACTTGATTTTCGGACTGCAAAGCACTTTCTATTTTGGTAATGTCGTAAAGGAAGACGTTCTTTCTGAAATCAGAAACAGCGATGGTTTTTTAATTGGAAATAATAAAATCAATGCGAATGTGGTGCTGCGTCAAAGAGGATTGTACATCGGAGGCAGTATCGGAAAAATATTTTCTTTAAACCAATTTAATGCACGATCCGGTATACGAGCAACTTTGGGTGTCGGACTTTTTCAGCATAAGATCAGGGTTCAGGAAGACCCTACTTCTTTTGTACCGATTGTAGCAGGAGATTATAAAAAAGGCTGGGACCGATTATCCAACGGATTAGCTTTGCGGCAATTTATTGGCTACCAACATCTTAGCTCAAATGGTTTGATCAACTTTTATGCAGGCTTTGAATTTATGCAGGCTTTCACTGAAAATCGCCGTGAACAGGATTTTAAAACTATGGCAAAACTAGAGGAAAATCGTCTTGACTTAATGTACGGATTTAAAGTGGGTTGGACGCTTCCTTTCATTGTTGGCCAAAGCGCCGATGAGATTTTTTATTAATCACGATGATTTGGATTTACGATATTGCAATTAGCATTTATTCTTTTGGTATTTGGCTGGCATCTTTTTTCAATAAAAAAGCCAAACAATGGATCGATGGCAGAAAAGACATCTTTGAACAGCTTGGAATTCAATTTTCGGACGCGAATGCTATGCGAGGAGTAAGGAGTGAAGGGCGAGACAAAACAACCAATAACCAAAAACTACAAACTAAAAATCAACCAATCATCTGGATCCATGTTGCTTCATTGGGAGAGTTTGAACAAGGCCGACCGATCATAGAAAAATTAAAAGAAAACTATCCATCCTATAAAATTTTGCTGACATTCTTTTCGCCAAGCGGTTATGAAATTCGAAAAAATTATGATTTAGCAGACCATGTATTTTACCTCCCGACAGATACTAAAAAAAATGCAAGCCGGTTTGTAGAAATTGTAAATCCAAAGTTGGTTATTTTTGTAAAATATGAATTTTGGTATCACTATTTAAATACCCTTCAATCAAAGGGCATCCCTACCCTGCTAGTCTCCGCAATTTTTCGCCCCAAGCAATTGTTTTTTAAATGGTACGGCGGTTTGTTTAAAAATATACTGGCGGGATTTGACCATATTTTTATACAAAACGAGACTTCCTTTCAACTACTCAAAAAGTATCATTACGAGCGGGTCACTCTTACGGGCGATACGCGCGTGGACCGGGTTGCTGCCATAGCAGCTCAGGCGCAACGCTTTGATATTATTGAAAAATTTATACAAAAAAATAAAGTCCTGATCTGTGGAAGTACCTGGGCCCCTGATGAAGCTATTTTACTTGATTTCATTAATAAAGAGAACGATTGGAAAATCATCATTGCGCCACACGAAATCAAAGAAAGCAATATAAAAAGGCTGCAAAAGTTGCTTCCGGAAAATACGATCCGATATTCCAAAACTGACGTCTTTTCTGTGTCAAACAGTAAAGTTTTAATTATCGATAACATCGGAATGTTGTCATCGATTTATCGTTATGGAAAAGTGGCCTATATCGGTGGAGGCTTCGGAAAAGACATTCATAATACATTAGAACCTATCGCTTTTGGGCTGCCTGTGATCTTTGGTCCGAAGTTTAAAAAATTTGAAGAAGCAACAACTTTGGTTGAAAAAGGTGGAAGTTTCCCGATTGAAAATAAACATGATTTCTCAAAAATAATGAACAAACTGGATAAAAAAGGTTTTTATAAAAAAGCGTCACAGGAAGCGCAAAATTACATCCTGCAAAATCGTGGCGCAACCGAAAAAATCATACAATATATTTCAAGGATCCTTTAAACTCCCTATAAATTGGAAACGCTCAAAAAAGTAATATTTATCCCTTACTTTTGCACACCGTAAACAAACCGATTTGTCTTAAATGATTGATGCCGAAAAAATATTTACTGCTTTTGAAAATCTAGATGTGCTCATTATTGGCGACGTCATGATTGACCGTTACCTGACAGGAAAAGTAGATCGGATATCACCGGAAGCGCCTGTTCCTGTTGTTCAGCTTTATCATACAGAAAACAGGCTTGGCGGTGCTGCCAATGTTGCTTTAAACGTACAAGCTATGGGAGCTAAAGCGCATTTGTGCAGCTTTATCGGAAAGGATGAAAATGCCGAATTATTTTTTCGTTTGATGCCACAGGAGAATTTAGATCAACAAAATATTCTTCAATCCAACGAACGAAAAACGACCGTTAAAACCAGGGTAATTGCATCCAATCAGCATTTGCTTCGCGTCGATACAGAAGATACCCATGACCTTTCTGCTAATGAAACGGATCAATTTTTATCGGCCATAAAGTCTTTTTTAAATCGTCAAAAAATAGATGTCATTTTATTTCAGGATTACAACAAAGGGGTTTTAACCCATGAATTAATCAATGCGATCATTGAAGAAGCACTGCAAAGAAATATTCCAACTGCCGTTGATCCCAAAAAAGATAATTTTCTTTCCTATAAAAATACAACCCTTTTCAAGCCCAATCTCAAAGAGGTTCGCGAAGCATTGCCCTTTTCCATTGATCCCAATTTGGCTTCCCTTCAAAAGGCTTCAGACTTTTTACGCCAAAAATTAAATCACGAAAATACGTTGATCACCTTGTCTGAAAAAGGCATCTTCGCCGATGACAAAAAGCAAAGTATGATACTTCCCACGCAACCCAGAAACATCACCGATGTTTGTGGAGCTGGTGATACCGTGATCAGCATTGCAGCACTGGGATTAGCCCTTTCGATGGATTTAAAAGATATCGCTTTGCTCACCAATCTGGCCGGTGGCCAGGTTTGCGAAAAAGTTGGTGTGGTTCCGGTCAATAAAAAACAATTGAAAGAAGAGTATGAACGGTTGATAGTTTAAAAGTGAGTTATGTGGTTAGTGGGTTATAGTTGTTTTTCTTTCTAACATTCTAACCATTTAACTATATAACTATATAACTATATAACATTCTGTCTTTCTGTCTTTCTGTCTTTCCAGAAACCTGACTTTAGGCAAGAAAGCATGTTGGAAATAATCGCAAATTGCTTTTTAAATTACATTTCTTTTCATCAAATTTTCACATATTACAAAAGTGCTTTGGGCTGATTATATTTTCTATTTTTTTAAAAACAATTCACCTTCTTTGATTATTTCATAGTCAGAAAAATCAAAATCCTCCTGCCATGAAAACAACTTTTACAACCAAAACAATTTTCGCTTTTTTAATTACAATCTTGTTTGGGTTTCAAACATCATTTGGGCAACACTTAAATTTAAATCAAGAAAAACCAACATTCAAATACAAATCAAAACCAGTATCCCAAAATGTATCTTTTATAGCTAATTCTGTGGACTTTTACATAAATGGTCTTAGTATGGAAGCACCAAATTATTTAACACCAATTAGCCAGATTGAAACTTTATTTTTTGGCGGTAGAATTAAACCGAATTCAGATACTTTATTAAGTTATATCTATCTTGATTTTAAACTTATTGAAAATGTAAGTGAAAACATAATCATGTTTGATTCTTTTTCTTATGAAGGCCCTGGCAACCTTTGTTCTCCGTTTTATATAATTCCCGATTCTTTTATCCCTCCACAATCATTAGATTTTTACACGGGCTATTATCATTTCACTACAAATATTGACGAACCTATAACTTGGAATAATTTTGACACTATCAGATTTGGTTTCTCAGAATCTGTTTTCGCTAAAGAGGATGGAGCAACAGAATCAATTGTTCCTGACGATTCCGAATGGGAGGGTGACAATGAACCACACAGTTGGGCATTTGGGAACTATTATTATGTTTTAAAAGGTAGTGATCAACCAGAAAACTACAGAGCCGAATCAGTAACTTTTACTATTGGCAATGTCGAAAATCCTGAATTGGTTGGAAGATTGATTGCATTATACTTATACAAGTGGGATGAAGATGAGGATGAAGATGGAAATATGGATCCAAATGAACGAACTCGAGTGGGCTTTAATGTATATCAAATAACAGGTGATGAATCTCCAAATGATTTAATTACAATTCCTTTTTTACAATTCCCAACCGGTGATCCCGGACCTATTCATCTTGATTCGGATCAAGCTTATGCTCTAATGATTGAATATGTAACAAATGATGAAGTTAATTTACCATTGGCTGCAAATTCAACATTTAATCATGCGTATACTGGTTATTTATACGATGTATTAGGAAAACAGAGGTATGGATCAATGCTTGCCATCAATGGTGACCTTGAAAGCGAAACATATTACCCTAATGGATTTGGAGATATTGTTCCAGTTGTTCGATTAAATCTTACAGAAATGGAAATTATTGACCCCACTTCAGAACTTTTAGTTTCTAAAAACATACTTAACTTATCGCCCAACCCGGCTGATCATGTTTTAAATGTAGAAATCGATTTTCCAGAAAACCAAAAAGAAGCAACTATTAAGATTTTTGATCTAAAAGGAAAGTTGTTGAAAGAAGAAAGTTACAAAAACATAAAATATGAAAAAATAAATTTTGATTTGACTAAATTTGTAGCTGGCACTTATTTTTTGCAATTTGTAAGCCCAACCGATATAATAACAGAGCGCTTTGTTATACACCACTAATAGTTAAAACGAATTTAGATGTTACAGATACTACACACTAAGGCTATACTTATTTTATGTTTATTGTTTTCTTACTCTTTTATAATTGGCCAGCCCGCTAACGATAATTGTTCAAATGCGTTGGAACTTCCTGTCGCGGCAGATGAAGCATCCTGCATATTAATTAATGGAACCACGGTCAATGCTTCTCCTTCAGCTCAGCCTGCTAATGTTTGTTCGGGAACTTCCTTCGCTGACGATGTATGGTTTTCTTTCACCACGGGATCTACGCTTCCTGAAGGAGCGATCATTATTCGCTGCTATTTTGAAGCTCCTTTCGTTGATGTACCATCTGTAGGAATGGCGGTGTATAAAGGCTGTGGGTTCAGTGAAATACCATTGGATTGTTTTACCACTGCTGACCCGAAAAGGAATCAAATCGTTCTTTTTTCAGGCTCTTTGATCCCTGATCAGACTTATTATGTCCGTGTATGGTCAACTCCAGGCATGACAGATAATTCAGGAACTTTTAGGATTTGTGCTTACAATCAAGTCCCTGTAGAAGAGATTGTTTTATGGGGTGACAATCCAGGTGAAGGAGATTTTGACGGAGGTCTGAATGGATGGACGACAATAGCAATATCGCCTGATACAACTGCATATTGGCGATGGGCGGCATGTGCTTGCTCCGCTGGCGAATTGGAACACTCGATTTTAAGCTCACCCACTTCATATAATGGAGCAGTTATTTTTGATGCCGATTCATTAAATTGTTGCCTTGATGATGATCCACCACCAGCTATTATTCAGCAAACAGGAGAACTGTGGTCGCCAGTAATCGACTGCTCTGATTTTCCATCGGTTGCATTAAAATTTTATCAATCCTATGCTGCGCTGACTAGTGCTACTTCCATTGCCTACAGTATTGATGGTGGAATGACCTGGTTGGATACCATTAAAGTGAATAACGATATCGGGCCAAACCAAAAAACTTACAGTCCCAGTTTTCATCGAATTCCGATCCTTGAAGCAGCCGGAGAATCAGCATTCAGAATTAAATTCATTTTTAGCGGAAACTTTTATAACTGGCTAATCGATGATGTACAATTAGTTTCACTTGAAAACAATGACCTGAATCTTGCACAAAGATCAATTGCAATTGCCCCAAACGCGATGTGGCCAGTTAGTCAGTTGGAATGTTTTGGTTTTCAGGGGGATATTTCCAACTTGGGAGCAGCTCCTCAAACAAATGTCAATTTCAATGTCAGCATTTCTGATAATGCCACGAGTGATGAAGTTTATAATGAAACAGAATTTCTGGGAACAATTGCACCTCTTTTCAAATTAGAAAACCAAATCATCGGAGGTTGCTTCACCCCGGAAAGTACAGTGAGCAGCTATTCCGGCATTTACACGGTTAGCTCGGACAGCATGGATCTGCATCCGGAAACCAATATTGCTACATTCAGTTTTGAAACCACTGATTTTGTATTTGCTAAAGAAAAAGGCGGAACGCAAACCATTCATCCCGGTTTTTTTGGTTGGGATATCGGAGAGCCTCATAGCTGGGCTTATGGCAATTTTTTTCACATTGTAAACGGTTCGGAAGAAGCCCCTAAAAGCTATGCTTATTCCGGCACTTTTTCTATTGGTAATGCGGATGACAATAATGTAGCCGGCCAGGTCGTCAGCCTGTTCCTTTACAAGTGGGATGAGGATGTCAATGATGATGGAAATATGGATCCGGACGAAAGGACGAAGGTCGCTTACCGGCACTACACCATTCAAGGAACGGAAGAACCTTTAGACCTGATTACGCTTCAGCTCATTAGTTACCCGGATGGAAATCCCGATGACCTGGAATCGATTTTTTTGGAATCAGATCAAGACTATGTGTTAATGTTGGAATATGCAACAGCTTCAACTATTGATATTGAATTTGTGGCGAGTACCGCATTGGACTATACTGCTCAGATTGCACTTTCAGAACAAAACGGCAGCCCCAGATATGCGAGTATGCTTGGCATAAATGGTGACCTTGATTCTGTTGCATATAACAGTGTCGGTTTCGGAAGAGATATGGTGCCTGTGGTGAGATTAAATCTCACTGACCAACTAGTAAGTAATAAAACAATATTAACCAGCGATTTAACATTGACTTTATCACCCAATCCGGTCAGCAATTTATTAAGATTAAATGTCAATTCAGAAGAAATGTTGCCAGAAGTTACCATTCGGATATTTGATTTAAATGGTAGACAGTTGATTGAGCAAAATTATAAAAACTGGATAAATGAACCTTTCATTTTTGATGTAAGCACTTATAACCCTGGTGCTTATTTCCTTCAATTCATCACAGACAAAAATGTTGTTACCGAACGATTCATCGTTCAACGGTAAGCCTTTTTTTGTCTCCAATTAGCTATAAAAAGCTTTGTTTTGCAATTCAGCTGACAAGAATTAGTTTTCTGCGAAAGAAAAATTATTTTTGCAATTCGTTATAATAACATTACGACAACTCACAGTAAATATTCTAAACATGGTGTGAAATGTTTAGATCAAATATTTCACTTTACTTTAAAAAACGATTAAAAATTATTTAAAACCTTAACAATGAAAAAAACCTTAACATTGAAAAGAATCACTTTTTGTTTGGTCTTGGCGATGCTCTTTGTATACCAAAATACAAATGCCCAGACTACTTTTAAAGTTACCTCTCCTGCTGGTATTGGCGGAGAATATGGCATGGTAAAAGCCAGCTTTGGCGGAGCATTTCAAAATACATGCAACGCAATAGGTGCTATTTCCGGGGAGCTCATGATTGGCGATGATGGAGATGATGAAGGCGGAACAGGATCTACCACAGATGGTTGCCAGACATTGGTAAATGATCTTACCGGAAAAATTGCTTTGATCGACCGCAGTACCTGTGAATTTGGACAACAATGCCTGAATGCTGAGACAGCCGGAGCCATCGCAGTAATCGTTTGTAATAATGTTCCTGACGCTCCGATCGCAATGGACCCAGGGGCTGTTGGTGCCCAGGTAACGATACCTTGCTTAATGTTGGGACAGGCTGATTGTAATACAATCCGAGTAGAAATTCCAACTGTTGAAGTTTCAATTTATTGGCAATATGATCCTTTTCCTGGCACTGATGTAATCCTTTGGGGTAACGTACCTGGAGAAGGCGACTTTAATGGAGGTTTAAATGCCTGGACAACAATAGATGATAGTGGCTGCGCGAACTTTGAACTTTGGAGATGGAGCCCTGATGCAACTGCTACTGATGGAGCGTTTTCTACAGGTGGTGGCACGAGTGATTCTCCTTCCGCTTGTAATGGAGCAATGGCCTTTGACTCTGATTTTTATGACAACAATGGAGATTCCGGTAATCTTGGTGGAGGCGATTGCCCAGCCCCACATACCGGCGAATTAATTTCTCCAACCATTGATCTTGCCAGTATCGCTGGGAATGAACAAGGTGTAGCGCTAAAATTTCATCAGGCTACCCGTCAATTTACCAGTACTTATTTTATTTCCTACAGCAATGATGATGGTGTTAATTGGAATGATATAGAGATTAACGATGAACTTATTGTCAACAGCGCACATATTAACGAAGTAAAAAGAATTTATTTACCATGTGCTGAGTTGAGTTCTTCCACCTTTAAAGTTAAATTCCGTTACGAGGCTAATTATTACTATTGGATCGTGGATAACGTTCAGCTTGTTGGTGCTACTGCAGCGGAAGCCAACAATCTACGGGTAATGGCTAACTTTTATGCAATTGCTCCTAATGCCGTTACTCCAGCCAGCCAGGTTGAGCCATTTAGCTTTTTGGCAGATGTGTATAACGCTGGTGGTGCTACACAAACAGGGGTAAACTTAAATGTTACGATTGATGACAACTCTGGTGAAGTATTTAATGCTGATTTGCCTTACGATGATATTCCTTGTGATTCATTGGTAGAGAATATTCCTTTTACGGATTATTTCACGCCAGATGGTTCAATAAATAATTACAGCGGAAAGTATGAAATTTCTTCAGATAGTGTTGACGCTGACCCATCTGACAATGTCCAGTTCTTTTCTTTTTCTACTTCTGATACGGTTTTTGCAAAAGAAACCGGTATGACACGAGATATTCTTCCTGCTGCAAGTAACTGGGAAGGAGACATGGAACCTCATAGTTGGGCTTATGGAAATTATTTCTACGTAGTTGATGGAGATAACTGGTGGGCAAGTTCGGCTACTTTTGGATTAGGAAACGCAAATGATCCTGGAATCCCAGGCAGATTGATTTCTATTTATTTGTACAAGTGGGATGAAGATACCAACGAGGATGGTAATATGGATCCGGATGAAAGAACAAAAGTCGGATTCAATGTCTATGAAATACAGGGAAACGAGTCAACTTCTGATCTAATAACAGTTTCGTTGTCTAATTTCCCAAGTGGTGATCCAGGGCCGGTAGATCTTGAATCTAATCAGGCTTATGTCCTTATGGTAGAATATGCAACCACGGACGAAGTTGATTTTGCCTTAGTTGCTAGTGATGAGATAGATTATAGTGCGATGGCTTTCCGTTCTGAATTAGATGGAGTTCCTGAAGGAAACGGAAGATATGCTGGAATGCTGGGTGTAAATGGTGACCTTGAATCCGAACCATACAGCTCTGTAGGTTTTGGTCAGGATTTAGTGCCTGTAGTTAGATTAAATCTTGGAACACCTGTCAATACTTATAATCCACTTGACCCGGCAAATGTTCTTGAACTTTCTCCAAATCCAACCAGTGAAAAGATCAACTTGAAAATTGACCTCGTTGAATTACAGGAGCGCGTAAGTATCAGAATTTTTGATGTAAATGGTCGTTTGATCCTGGATCAACCTTACGAAAATATGCAGCATCAAATGCTCCAATTTGATGTAAGTGATTTTACTTCCGGAACTTACTTCCTTCATTTCATTACAGAAAACGGAGTTAAAACAGAGCGATTTGTCGTTCAACATTAAATTAATGTTTTTTTAGTATAAAATACTTTAGAAAACCTTGCACAAACTATTTGCGCAGGGTTTTCTTTTCCATTATTGCTAGTTGAACGACTAACGTTTTCAATTTTTATGTTCAGCTTCTTTAAAAGTTTATTTAAATTCGCACAAAATCATTTTCAATTAAAAACAATAGTTATGAATTCAAAATCTACATTCACAAAAATCCCTTTTTTAATAGCTGTTCTTATGACGCTTTTGTTAAATAGCGCATTGGCTCAGACAATACTTGAAGTTACCGCTCCGGGTGGAATTGCCGGCACATATGATATGGTCCCTGCTGGATTTGGTGGTGACTTGCCAGGCTGTGCTGACATGACTCCTGTTTCCGGAGAATTGATCATAGTAGAAGATGGTACTGCTCCTACTTCTGATGGTTGTGAGACTATAACAAACGATCTTACCGGTAAGATAGCGGTTATTGATCGAGGAGCATGCGAATTTGGTGTAAAATGCTTAAATGCTGAAAATGCAGGAGCGATTATGGTGATCGTTTGTAATAACCAATCCACTGATATTTTTTCAATGGGTGGAGGTGTTGTAGGTGATCAGGTGACTATTCCCGCTCTTATGATCAGTTTGGATGACTGCACAACGATCCGATCTGAAATCCCTGGTGCTACAATAACAATATCTTGGAATCCAATACTTCCGAATGACGATGTTGTGTTGTGGGATGGCGGCCAGTTTGATGGCGGTTTAGGAGATTGGACTACCAATGCTATTATGCCTGATACTGCTTTTTGGACCTGGTCTGAATATGGTGTTAGTTCCATTGGAAATAGATTATATTCTCCTACTGTTTGCAATGGTGCTGCAATATTTGATGCTTCTTTTTACAATGTGGATGCAGTGGGAAATGGAGAAGACCATGTAGGAGAGTTGATTTCACCTATTATCGATTGCTCAACTTTTGAATTTGCTTCTCTAAAATTTTATACTTATAACTTAGGGCTGAATGGTACGGTTACCTTTGCTGTAAGTATAGATGGTGGAGTTACCTGGGGAGATGAGACTTTAATTACAACAGAGAATGTCTTCACTGCAAATGAAACCAATTTGGTGGGTACTGAAATAAAAAGATATTTAATTTCAGAATTTCCTGGAGAAGCCAATTGCCGGATCAAGTTTACATTCGATGACCATCGTTATTTCTTTTTACTTGATGACGTTCAACTTATTGAGCCGGAAAGAAATAACCTTGCGGTAATGGAAAACTTCTACGCTGTTCCACCGAATGCAGTTACTCCAAGCAGCCAGATTGAGCCATTTAGTTTTTTGGCGGATGTTGCTAACCTGGGTGCTGTTGAACAACCAAATACTGTTCTAAATGTATCTATTATTGACAATACCACTTCACAGGAAGTATTTAATGAAGATCTCTTTTACGGTGATATCCCTGCTGATTCTCTTGTAGAAAATGAGCCTTTCACGGTATACTTCACACCTGATGGATCAATTACAACATATCGCGGAACTTATGAAGTTTCATCAGATAGTGTAGACTTTGATCCTTCTGACAATTTCAGGTTTTTTGACTTTGCAACTTCAGACACCACCTTCGCAAAAGAGTTTGGTGCAACAACCGCTATCACGCCTGGAGATGCAAACTGGGAGGGAGACATGGAACCTCATAGTTGGGCATATGGTAATTATTTTTATGTCGTCGATGGAGATGACTGGTGGGCAAGTTCGGCTACTTTTGGAATTGGTGAACCTGCTCCTGAATTAGTTGGACGATTGATATCTGTATACTTATACAGATGGGATGCAGATACCAATGAAGATGGCAGTATGGATCCGGATGAACGAACCAGAGTTGGTTTCCGTATCTACGAAATCACAGGGAATGAATTATTAGATGAACTCATTACTGTTCCGTTACTTAATTTCCCAAGCGGGCTAGCTGGACCTGTTGATCTTGAATCAAATCAGGCCTATGTGCTCATGGTAGAATATGCTACGAATGATGAAATCAACTTTTTCATGGCCGGAGGAGAGCTTAACTATGCTGCAATGACATTCCGATCTGAATTAGATGGTATTCCTGAAGGAAATGGAAGATATGCTTACATGCTTGGCGTGAATGGAGATCTTGAATCTGAACCATACAGCAGTGCAGGATTTAATACTCCGATCGCTCCTGTGGTTAGATTGAATATAGGGCCAGGGCCAATTAATACTAAAGAAACATTGGATGCTGCCAACATTATAGAGGTTTCTCCAAATCCAGCCAATGAAAAGATCAACTTGAAAATTGACCTGGTTGAATTACAGGAGCGCTTAAGTGTAAGAATTTTAGATGTAAATGGACGTTTGATATTGGATCAGCCATATGAAAATATAAAAAGCGAAAATTTCGAATACGATGTTAGCAATTTTGCTAACGGAGCATACTTTTTACACTTAGTTACAGAAAATGGAGTTAGAACCGAACGTTTTATTGTTCAGCATTAATTCCTGTTTAACTACTTAAAAAAAACCTTCCGAAATTAATTTCGGAAGGTTTTTTTGTTTAAAACTGGCTATGATTACCACTTTCCGTTTTTCCAATGAGGTTAAGCTATTGTAAAGTTTACTTTTTTTATTAGCTTTACTTTAAGAGTATTTTTAAAATTAAATCTTTCGTTAAAATGAATTATCTTTCTTTGCTTCTCTTAACCTATTTTTTGCCATATGCCTTCCCCCAATAAATTTGGATCTTCAACAAGCATGTAACTCAAAATGAGCTTCGATTAGCTACGAAATCTATTTCAAATTATTCAAAAAAATTAAATTTAGAAGATACTCGAAACCTTTTTTTAAAAACATAAACTCACACAATTATGAAGACAAATTTGACTTTACGAAATTTGACACCCCTTTTCACCCTTCTTGCCTTATTATTTTCAACACAAGTTTTTGCACAACCTGCCAATGATGATTGTGCCAATGCTTTTGCCGTAACTATTGGAGTCGATGAAGCCAATTGTGTACCAGTTGAAGGAAGCACAGTGGACGGAACACCTTCTACTACGCCATCTAGTGTATGCTCCGGATCGTGGTTCGGAGACGATATCTGGTTTTCATTCACAACAGGATCTACTATACCAGATAATAGTATTACGATTAAAGCATTTTATGGAACAGAACCAGGAGATTTAGGACAAGCCGGCATGGGATTGTATGAAAGTTGTGATTTAGACGCAGTTCCCTTGACCTGTTTTTCTGATGCTCCTGGCCGAACTACGATTGAGCCTTATGCATGCCAACTTATACCTAATAACACCTACTATGTTCGTGTCTGGTCTGCACCTGGAGTCAATGATAATTCAGGAGCGCTTCGCTTATGCGTATTTAATTCTCCTCCTCCTCCTCCTGAAACAGATGTTATACTTTGGGGAGGAAATCCTGGAGAAGGAGATTTTGACGGTGGATTAAATGGATGGACAATCGTTAATGATACCTTGGGTTGTGGCGATACTTTTGACTTATGGAGATGGGATCCCAATGCCGCTTCGAATGGAAACTCTTGTGGTGATGCTACAAGTTCAGCACCTTCTGCGTGTAATGGAGGTATGGCTTTCAGTTCTGATGCTTATGACAGTGGCAACGGGCCATGCGGTGGCGGTGGTGGACCATGTTCTGCCCCCCAAGACGGTGAATTGGTTTCTCCCGCTATTGATCTTTCTGGTTTTGGACTTCCTTCAAGTTCTGGTATTTCCGTTAAATTTTTTCAAACTACCCGGCAATTTAACAGTGTCTATTATATTTTATATAGCAATGACGATGGAGCGACCTGGATCGAAAAAGAAATCAACGATGAACTTGTTACAAACGATGCTGCTACCGATGAATTTAAAAAGGTGTTTCTTAAAGATGCCGATTTAAGTTCCACCAATTTTCGAGTAAAATTTAGGTATGAAGCTAATTTTTATTATTGGATCATTGATGATGTTCAGCTAATCGAAACAGAAGCGAACAACTTACAGGTGGCACCTAATAATTTCTATGCGATAGCGCCTAACGTGGTGACTCCCGTAAGCCAGGTGGAGCCTTTCAGCCACCTTGCTGATATTTATAATGCAGGTGCTGTTGAGCAAACCAATATCAATTTGAATGTAACCATCGTCGATGACAATACTAGTAATGTAGTCTTTACAGATGATTTACCCTATGATCCCATCCCAGGAGATTCTTTGGTAGAAAATCTGCCTATGCCAGGTTACTTTACTCCTGATGGTACCACTCCGACCACGTATACAGCCACCTATGAAATCACATCTGATAGTATGGATTTCACGCCAGCAGATAATATTCAGACTTATACCTTTATGACTTCCGATACCGTTTTTGCAAAAGAATTGGGCGGAACCGGTAATTTTAATCCTGCCGCAAGTAATTGGGAAGGAGCTATGGAGCCTCATAGTGCAGCTTATGGCAACTATTATTATGTCGTCGATGGAGACAACTGGCACGCCTCTTCAGTCACTTTCGCCATCGGAAACGGTGAAGATCTTGAAATGATTGGCCGACTGCTTTCTATTTATCTCTATACCTGGGATGAAGACACCAACGAAGATGGTAATATGGATCCGGATGAAAGGACAAGGGTTGCGTTTAGTGTTTATGAGATTCAAGGCACAGAAACGGTTAATGATTTGATTACATTACCACTATCATACTTCCCGGCTAATACCCCCGGCCCGATTGATATAGAATCCAATCAGGCTTACGCTGTTATGGTTGAGTATTCTACAAATGATCAAGTAGATTTTATTATGCGAAATAGTACTGCGCTCGATTATAATGCAATGGTCACTCGTTCTGAATTGGACGGTATTCCTGAAGGAAACGGAAGGTATTCGCCATTAGTTGGTTTAAATGGTGATCTTGAATCTGAACCATATGGATCAGTAGGTTTTGGTCGAAATACCGTTCCTGTTATTAGATTGAATATAGCAATGGTCGTTGGTACGGAAGATCAATTGGGTGCCGAGGATATCATTAAAATTTCTCCGAATCCTACCAATAATAAAATCAATTTAAGTATTGATTTGGCAGAAACCCATGATAAAGTGAACATTCGAATTCTCGATATTAACGGGCGTTTAATCATGGATCAACATTATGAAAACATGAAGCAGGAAATGCTTCAATTTGATGTTAGTAATTATGCTTCCGGAACGTACTTCCTCCATTTTATAACTGACAATGGAGTTAGAACCGAACGCTTTGTGGTACAACATTAATTTCTCGTAAAATTCTTTAAAAAAAACCTTCCGAAATTAATTTTCGGAAGGTTTTTTTTGATTTAAAATAGCATGCACTGTAACTTTCAGTTTTAACAATATTAAGCTAATGCAAATTTTACTTTTTTTATTATTTTTACTAAGTGACGGAAAGAAAATATTGATAAGCTATTTCATATTCTGAAAACAATCTAATCAATTGACTAAAAGGAAGTTGTTAGAATGTTTTTGGGATATGTAGAAAAAATAGATTATTAATATTTCCGTCAAACTACTTATAAGAGCATATTTAATTACATTTATCCAAATCCACAATTATGAAGACAAATTTGACTTCAAAAAACTTGATCCCCTCCTTTACCTTTGTTGTATTATTATTTTCTACACCATTTTTTGCCCAACCTGCCAATGACGATTGTAGTGGAGCTTTCGAATTTACAATTGCAGCAGATGAAGCCTCTTGTGTGCCGGTGAATGGAAATACGGTAGGAGCTACTGGCTCAACGATACCTTCAAATGTTTGTTCCACAAGTTGGTTTGGAGACGATATTTGGTTTAAGTTCACAACTGATTCCAATTTGCCGGAAGGGGCAATAATTATAAAAGCATTTTTTGGTACCGAGACTGGTGATATTCAAGCGGTGGGGATGGCTATTTATGATACCTGTAGTGTTGAAGCAAACCCGATTTTTTGTTTTTCCTCTGATGATCCAAATGAAAATCAATTAGAACCTTTTTTTACAGGAAATCTGTTGACCGATCATACTTATTATGTGAGAATTTGGTCTGGATTATCTCCAAACGATAATTCAGGAACATTCAGAGTTTGCGGTTTCTACGAGCCTCCTTCTGATGATGTTGTTTTATGGGATGGTGGCCAGTTTGATGGCGGAATGGGTGACTGGACAACAGTTGGTATTACCTCTGATACTGCTGTCTGGACTTACAAGGCATGCTCCTGCTCTGAAGGTTTTTGGCGTCAATCTGTTATAAATTCACCAACAGCTTATAACGGAGCGATGATTTTTGATGCCGATTTATTAAACTATGATGTTACTTCTCAACCATACCCTTTTCACGAAGGAGAACTGATATCTCCGGTTATTGATTGCTCCACTTTTGAAGCGGTATCTTTAAAATATTATCAAAGCTATGATGCTTTGAATGGAGCTACTTATTATTCTTATAGCCTTGATGGTGGAAATACCTGGGTAGATCAAATCGAGGTAAATGATGATATAGCAGGAAATCAAAGTACGCCAACCCCAAGTTTTAAACGTCATTATATTTCTGAAGCTGCAGGAGTTGACTCTTTTAGAATAAAATTTATTTTTGATGGAGATTATTATAACTGGATCATTGACGATGTGCAACTTATCCAACCTGAGCGAAATAACTTGATTGTGATGGACAACTTTTATACAATTGCACCCAATGCCATGACACCTTATAGCCAGGTTGCTCCATTTAGTTTTCTTGCAGATGTCAGAAATGCTGGTGCAGAGCCACAAACCAATGTAAACCTAAATATCTCAATCGTTGATAACACCACTTCAACAGAAGTATTTAGTGCTGATTTGCCCTACAATACGATCCCTGCCGATTCTTTAGTTGAGAATGTTCCTTTTACAGATTATTTTACAGCTGATGGATCTATAACGACTTATACAGGCACTTACGAAATCTCATCGGATAGTGTAGACTTTGATCCTTCTGACAATTTCCAGTCTTTTGATTTCATGACAACTGACAGTGTCTTTGCTAATGAATTTGGTGCAACCCGAACGATTCAGCCTGCTGCAAACAATTGGGAAGGAGACATGGAGCCTCATAGCTGGGCATTCGGAAATTATTTTTATATCGTCAATGGAGACGACTGGTATGCCAGTTCAGCCACTTTTGGTCTTGGAAATGCCGACGCTCCAGGGATTGCAGGTCGTTTGATCAGTCTTTATTTGTACCGATGGGATGAAGACACCAACGAAGATGGCAATATGGATCCGGGTGAAAGAACAAGGGTTGCTTTTAATGTTTATGAAATCCTGGGAACTGAACAAACTGCTGATCTGATTACGGTTCCTTTACTTAATTTTCCAAGCAATGAGCCAGGGCCGGTTGATCTTGAATCCAATCAGGCTTATGTGCTTATGATAGAATATGTAACCCTCGATGAAGTTGATTTTGCTTTGGTTGCCGGTGAAATTAATTTTGATGCGATGACTTTCCGATCCGAGTTAGATGGAATTCCTGAAGGAAATGCAAGATATGCTTACATGCTGGGCGTTAACGGTGATTTAGAGGCAGAACCATACAGCAGTGCTGGTTTTGTGACCCGAATGGCTCCGGTGGTCAGGCTTAATATTGCAATGATTGAGTCAGCTGATGAAGTTTTAGATGCTTCCAATATTATCGAGATTTCTCCAAACCCTGCGGATAATAAAATCAACTTGAATATTGATTTGACCGAAATGCACGAAAGGGTAAATATCAGAATCCTTGATGTCAATGGTCGTTTGATTTTGGATCAACCACATGATAACGTAAAGCAGGAAACACTTCAATTTGATATTAGTAATTATGCATCAGGAGCTTACTTCCTCCATTTCATTACCGAAAGTGGAGTTAGAACCAAACGCTTTATTGTGCAGCACTAATATTCCCTCCATGATTGAATAAAAAACCTTCAGAGCAAAAATGCTTCTGAAGGTTTTTTTTTCGTCTTTTTTCAAATTAATTTTTGCTTCGGTATTTTTCAATAAGTGACGGAAAGAAATTATTGATAAGCTATTTCACATTTTGAAAATGATCTAAATAACTGATTACCAAAAATTTTTTAGATTATTTTTAAGATGTGTTTAAAAAATAGCTTATTGATAATTCCGTCAAACAACTTAAATATAATGACTACTGCTAATCATCGTTTTTAATTCTTTTTTTTTAGTTAAATTTACTCAACAACTTATCTCAACTAAAATTAAAAACAATGAAGGAACAACTCACAAAAAATTTAATTATTCTCTGCACCATATTATTTGGCTTTCAAATAATTAATGCACAAACTGTATTCTGGGAGGAAGATTTCTCTTCTATTATGGGGCTTCCAACAGGATGGACTACTGTAGATACTACTGGTGGAGCTGGCGAGTGGATCTGGTGTGACACTCCTATTGAAGCTTCCTCGTGTATCGTAGGCTGGGACCTTTTCTCTGATCAGCATGAAGGCGGTTTTTTTTCAAGCACAGCGGAAAACGGTTTTGTATTGATGGATTCTGATGGACTTG
This sequence comes from uncultured Saprospiraceae bacterium, assembly GCA_963793295.1. Classification (GTDB taxonomy): domain Bacteria; phylum Bacteroidota; class Bacteroidia; order Chitinophagales; family Saprospiraceae; genus JAHDHW01. The sequence goes on from CAWBZX010000022.1 coordinate 52,448, forward strand.
GTAACGTTTCACCCAATCATGTTGTTCAACTAACCACTACTTCAATTGATTGCTCTGGACAACCAGAAGTATGGGTTAAGTTTGAAAGCCTGATCGGTATATTTGAGAATCCTACACCCAATAATGTTTTCCTTCGTGTGAGCTTAAATGGTACCGATTGGACAGGCTTTGATCTTTTTGATATATCGATAGCAACACGCTGGTCTGACAATCCTGAATTTTCATTTATTGACATCAGTAGCGTCGCTGCCGGAGAAGCAACGGTCTATCTACAATTTTCATGGACCGGCAATTTTGAATACTATTGGCTTATTGATGACATGCAACTTTATGATGCAGATCCAACTGCACTTTTTATTGTAGCTAACGATATGCGCGTCAATGAAAACTTTTATGCTATAGCTCCAAATGCGATGTGGCCGGCTTCTCAGATAGAATGTTTTGGATTTCTCGCTGATGTTGAGAATGTGGGTTCTGCACCTCAAACAGGGGTTAACTTAAATGTGATGATAGAAGAAAATGGAAATGCAGTTTACTCAGAAGATCTATTCTATGGTGATATGCCCGTAGATTCTTTAGCTGAAAATCAATTATTTGAAGGATGTTTTACCCCTGATGCCACACCAGGAAATGTTTATAATGGAACCTATACGATCACCGCAGACTCTGTTGATCTAGCTCCTGAGAATAACATCCGACAATTCAACTTTATGGTTACAGATACGATTTTCTCAAAAGAAATGGGTGCAACCAATTCTATTCAACCTGCTGATTCTAACTGGGAAGGGGTGGATGAAGGTCACAGCTGGACGATGGGGAATTGTTACTACATAGTAAATGGAGACGGCTATTTTGCAAGGACCATTTCATTTGGACTCGGCAATGCGGATGACCCCGGAATTGCAACCCGCCTGATTTCTCTAAACCTTTGGGAATGGGAAGAAGACACTAACCTGGACGGAAATGCTGATGTGGATGAAAGAACAAAAATCGCTTCCAATATTTATGAAATTCAAGGCACGGAAACATTAGAGGATGTTATTACTTTACCATTGCTCACATTTCCTACTTTTGAGTTGGCTCCGATCCCTTTGAAAGATACGACCCGATATATTGCAATGATCGAGTATGTAACTATTGATCAAATTAATTTATATTTTTCCGGAAGTATAGATTTTGATTATGGTGCGCAGGTGTATCATTCGGAAAATCTTGTACCTCCGGCTGCACGACAAGCAGAAATGATCGCAATCAACGGAGATCTGGAAACAGAAGCTTTTGATAATGGAGGATTTGCCAGTGGTATCGTTCCGGTTTGTCGCTTGAGCATTGGTGACCAACCGTTAAGCGTGGGTACAAAGGATATTTTATCTGATAACAACATACTTTTCCTATCTCCAAATCCGACATGTGATAAAATCAATTTATCGTTGGATTTGACGGAAATTCACAAAAAGGCCAAGGTAAAGATTCTCGACGTAAGCGGAAAAGTTCTTTTGGAACGCAAATATGAAGGCATTCAAAAAGAAACATTCACTTATGATATCAGCAACTATAGCAATGGAACATACCTCCTCCATTTCATTACTGAAAGTGGAGTAAGAACAGAGCGCTTTATTGTACAGCACTAAAAACGATTAATTTTACAAATAAATAAATCAAAAAAGCCTTCCGGAAACATTTCCGGAAGGCTTTTAACTTACTCAATAGTTCTATTTTTTTTTAAAGACATTAATTCAACTTCGCTAAACTTTCCTCGAGTATTTTGATTTTCTCTTCTCCGTCAGAAAGTTTCTTTTTTTCTTTTTCTACAACAGCTGGTGGTGCTCCGCTGACAAATCGATCGTTACTTAATTTTTTCATAACAGAATTTACAAAGCCACGTGCGAGTTCTAATTCTTTATTGAGTCTTTCGCGCTCTGCATCAGCATCGATATCGAGTTTCAGTTCAACGTAATAGTTTTCTGTACCAGAAAGGAAAGACACGCTGTTTTCAATTTCTTCATTGGTAAATTTAAAGTCGGAAAGATTTCCCATTTTACAAATCAAGACATTCAAACCATCAAGCTTGTACAATTCCTTTGATCGGTCACTTTCTTCCACAAAAAGCAATAAGGTTTCTTTCCAGGCAATTCCATTTTTTTGTCGGATATCCCTGACTTTTGTAATGACATCTTTCGCTTTTTCAAACTTATTGATCAATCCATCATTGAACGCCTTCGCTTTTGGGTAACTGCTAATTACACAATCTTCTCCTTCTTTTCGATCCTGTAATTGGTGCCAGATTTCTTCCGTGACAAAAGGCATGAAAGGATGTAAAACAATCATCATTTTTTCATAAAAGGCGACTGTTCTGTCATATGTTGCTTTATCAATGGATTCGCCATAAGCTGGCTTGATGATTTCCAGATACCAGCTAAAAAAGTCGTTCCACAACAGGCTGTGCAATTCTTTTAAAGCTTCTGACAAGCGGTAAGATTTAAACTTTTCATCAAGATCTACCAAAGTTTTATTTAACTTATTTTCAAACCAATCACCCGCCACTTTATTGATTGCTGCAGTAGTTTCATCTTTGGCGCTTTCGTTGACTTTCCATCCCTTAACCAAAAGCATTGCGTTCCACATTTTATTGCAAAACTTACTTCCTTGCTCACATAATTTTTCATCAAAAGGCAAATCACCACCGGCAGGAGAACAGAACAGCATTCCAAACCGAACGCCATCAGCACCATGATCTTCGATCAATTTTAAGGCATCGGGAGAGTTACCTAATTGTTTGCTCATTTTTCGCCCTTGCTGATCCCTTACCATTCCGGTAAAATAGACCTCTTTAAAAGGATAGACTCCTTTTTTAGCTGCTAATTCCTCACCCAATAAATCACCAGCGTATTCATAACCAGCCATGATCATTCGTGCCACCCAGAAAAACATGATGTCCCAACCGGTCACCAAAACATTGGTAGGGTAATAATATTTGAGCTCCTCAGATGTTTCGAATCCATCAAAAACCGAAATTGGCCACAACCAGCTTGAAAACCAGGTATCTACCACATCTTCATCCTGATGGAGATCATCCATTTTCAATGCTGAATTGCCCGTTTTTGTTCTGGCTAATTCAAGTGCTTCTTCAGGTGTTTCGGCAACAAAAAAATCATCTTTATAATAATAAGCGGGTACTTGCTGCCCCCACCACAACTGCCTTGATATGCACCAATCCCGGACATTATCTTCATTCAGCCAATTCTGGTACATATTAAAAAAGTGCTCCGGAAAGAATGTAATATCTTGTTTTCGAACTGCATCAAGGCTGATCTTTGCTAACTCCTTCATTTCCAAAAACCATTGCAAAGTAAGTCGAGGTTCTATAATGGCATTGGTGCGCTCCGATCTTCCCACTTTATTGATATAGTCTTCAACTTTGACGATCTGTCCAAGTTCCTCAAGTGTTTTAGCCATTTTTTTACGAACAACAAATCGGTCTTCTCCGATATAAAATTGAGCGGCTTCACTCATCGTTCCATCTGCATTGAAAGTGTCGATTACTTCAAGGTTATGACGCTGGCCAATTTCATAATCGTTTTGATCATGAGCAGGCGTTACCTTCAGTGCTCCGGTTCCAAATTCCATTTCCACATAGCGATCAAAAATAATCGGAACCGAACGGTTAACCATCGGTATAATTACTTTTTTTCCTTTCAAATGTGCGTATCTTTTATCCTCAGGATTAACAGCCACTGCAGAATCGCCCAGGATGGTTTCCGGCCGTGTTGTAGCAATGGTTATCCATTCATCAGCTATCCCTTCAATTTTATAACGAACGTAGTACAGCTTAGAATTTTCTTCGGTGTAAATAACTTCTTCGTTTGAAAGAACCGTTTTTGCTTCTGGGTCCCAATTGGTCATTCTTAGGCCGCGATATAATTTTCCTTTATTATAAAGGTCAACAAAAACTTTTACAACAGCTTTGGAAAGGCTTTCTTCCATGGTAAACCTGGTACGTTCCCAATCACAGGAAGCACCCAGTTTTTTGAGCTGTTCTAAAATGATCCCTCCATATTTGTCTTTCCACTCAAAAGCATATTTGAGAAATTCATCGCGTGAAATATCAGATTTTTTGATACCTCTTTCGCGTAACATCCTTACTACCTTTGCTTCAGTTGCGATGGAGGCATGATCCATTCCGGGAACCCAGCAGGCATTTTTACCTTCAAGTCGAGCTTTCCTGATTAAAATGTCCTGAATCGTATTGTTGAGCATATGCCCCATATGAAGGACGCCGGTTACATTTGGGGGAGGAATTACAATCGTGTACGGCTCTCTTTCGTCCGGAACCGAACGAAAATAGTTGTTTTCTATCCAGTGAGCATACCACTTTTCTTCAATATCTTTCGGACTGTAACGAGTATTTAAAGTCATTTATATTTTAGTTGATTGAGTTATGTGGGTTGTGAGTTATGTGGTTATGTAGTTATCATTTTTAAATACCTAACCTTCTACCATTTTAATATTTCAGTGCAACAATCTGGGCATCTCCAACGGATTTGGCAACTACAACGAATAGATCATCATAAACACTTTTATCAATATTTTCATATACCTCATTTCCTTTAAAAAGGTTCAATAAAGAAGGTATAGTATTCGAATGTCCTACGATCAGATAATTTCCTCCTGCACCGTGCCTCATGATACTAGTAATTAAACCTTCCTGATTCTCCGAACTATAGTTTACAATTTCCAAACCTTGCGATTCTGCAATTGGAGTAACTGTAGCTCTGGTCCGTTTGGTGTAAGTAGAAAAGATATTTTTCAAAGGAAAATCTTTTAGTACAGTAGTGAGGTGCTTTGCATGTTCCAAACCAAGTTCCGTCAAATCAGGATCATCAATCACCTGACTTTCAGCATGACGAATCAAAATAAAAGTAGTAGTTCCTTGATCCCCAAAACCAGTTATTTCAAAGTTTGTCCCATCTTCGAGTAGAATTTCTTTGTCTGTAATTTCTTTAACTTTTAACTCTTTAACCGGTTGTTGGCAAGAAATAATAAACAGGGTAAAAACACAGCTTATGGAAAGTAATTTTTTCATTTTTTTATTTTAAAAAACATTTAAGATGCGGACACTTTTTTAAATAACTCCACTTCAACCTGGTTGCGAAGGATATCTTCCATCGTTTCCCGTTTCCGAATCAAATAATCTTTGCCTTCATGAACAAAAACTTCGGCAGGACGGAAGCGCGAATTATAATTTGAAGCCATCGAAAAACAATAGGCTCCGGCATTATAAAAACAAAGTAGATCACCTTCATGAATTTCCTGGATTCTGCGATTTACCCCAAAAGTATCCGTTTCGCAAATATATCCAACTACCGTATAAATCCGCAATTTGGCAGTGGGCTTTGAAAGATTGATGATTTGATGATAAGAATCATAAAACATGGGGCGGATAAAGTGATTCAATCCGGAATCAACTCCTGCAAACATCGTTGATGTGGTTTGCTTCACTACATTTACTTTAGCTAAAAAATAACCGGATTCACTCACCAGAAACTTTCCAGGTTCGAACATTAGCGTTAAATCTTTCCCGTAACTCACGCAAAAGTTATTAAACCGTTCTGATAATTTTTCACCAAGATCTTCTATGTCTGTTGAAATATCGTTTGGCCGATAAGAAACTTTAAATCCACTTCCAAAATCGATGTATTCTAATTCTTTGAAATTTATGGCCGCCTGAAATAAAATCTCAGCTCCCCTCAAAAACACTTCGGCATCCAAAATATCAGAACCCGTATGCATATGAATACCTTCAACCTTGAGGTCTGTGGCTTCCGCAACTCTCAATACATGCGGTAACTGGTGGATTGAAATCCCAAATTTGGAATCAATATGCCCGACTGAAATCTTGGAGCTGCCACCCGCCATAATATGCGGATTGATCCGAACGCAAACCGGAATATGGTTGTGTGTTTGTCCAAATTGTTCCAGAATGGAGATATTATCAATATTGATCTTCACGCCCCGTTGAACGGCCATTTCGATTTCTTCCAAAGAAACACAGTTTGGCGTGTATATAATATCTTCTGGTTTGAATCCGGCTTTGAGTCCAATAATCACTTCCTGGATGGAAACAGTATCCAATCCGGCACCTAATTGTTTAAAATATTTTAGAATATTGATATTCGTCGATGCCTTACAGGCATAATTTATCTTCAGCTTTTTTACGTCAAAAGCATTTTTGAGACGATCAAACTGCCTTTGCATAATAGCGCTATCATAAATATATAGCGGTGATCCATATTTTTCACTCAGATCCAGTGGATTTATACCATTGGAGAGCTCATAACGATTGTTTACAATTTCCATGGATTGGATTTTTTGAATAATGCCTGCAAAGATATAGCTTTTGATTTTTTTTTACCTGTCTTTCTCTTGCTCTCTTAATAATTTCATAAAATTTATTGCCCGTACACCAAAATTGCAGATCAAAACATCTTTACTATAGTTGCGCTTTAGAATATTGATGACACCATTTCCCAATTTCTACGTAACTTGATAATTGTAATAATTTTTATATTCTGATTATTATTGGAATGAAATCGAAAGCTACCTAAGTGACTGATAACGAGTTAATAGAAGGTTGTCGACAGAATAATCGAAAAGCACAGAAGTTGCTTTATGATTTACATTCTCCTGTAATGTTTGGGGTTTGTATGCGGTATGTAAAAAACCGGGAAGATGCGGAAGATGTGATGATTGAAGGATTTTTTAAAGCAATGACAAATATACATCAATTCACAGGTGCTGGTAATTTTCAGGGTTGGATCAGGCGGATCATGGTTAATGAGTCGCTGATGTTCTTGAGAAAACAACACAATTTCCGAATGACTGTAGAGGTGAGTAATATTGAAATAAAATCACAGGTCAATGTTGAAGATGAACTTTCTGCTCAGGACATCCTAAATCTTCTCGATAAATTACCAACCGGTTATCGAACTGTTTTCAATTTGTATGTTTTAGAAGGTTATAAACACCGAGAAATAGCTGAACTCCTTGATATAAGTATCAATACTTCAAAGTCGCAGCTAATTTTAGCGAAAAAGAGAATGCGGCGTTTGATTCAACAGAACCAGTTGCCGGGAGTGGGGTGAGGGGGTTAGAGAGAAAAATTATGAATTTGAAGATGTGAAAATGAGTTGACAGGCGAATAAAGAAAGAGGTTAATTAAGAGGTCAGAGGTTAAGAGTTAATGTTAAAAAACAACCCAAAACTTATAACCAGTAACCTTTCTCGATACTCGCAACTGACAACTAAAAAAATGAAACCTAAAAAAAATGAAACCTAAAAAAGATATATTCGATCTCTTCAGGGACAATCAGCAGAAGCTGAACGAAAGCCCTTCGCGCCAGGCATGGGACCGGCTGGAGGCTCGTTTGGATAATCATAAAACTCGAAACCGAACTTCGCTTTATCGTATTTTATCAATGGCGGCAGCTATTGTAGTACTTGTCGTTTTTGTATCTGTTATCACTTTTGTATTGAATACAAACGAAAAGCCTATGGCGCTGAATGAGTCAATGTCAGCATCTTTTAAAATAGAAGAACTCAAAGTAATGACTGTTTCAAGTGAACACGATTCCAAAATTGCTGCTTACCAAAGGAAATACAACAACCATCTTTCCAACCCGATCATGGAGGGAAAAGCTAATAAAAAGCTAATCGCCAAAATGGATATCGAGCGCCGTGATGGAAACCTCAACTCCTTCATTGCAAAAGCTAAGAGAGAAAACCAGCAATCATTTGCCATTTCTTCGATGTCTGCAAACGCAATAGCAGAAAGCGATCAACGATCCGCTGCAGTTGAAGTTTATCATGAAAATGAGGACTATTCGATCTCAGAGGACGTGGCTGTTTCTGATTCCGAAAGTCTCGCTGAAGAAGAATCCTCTGAAGACAATACTTCCTTCGGATTGAAAGATTTAGCTGTTGAAGATGAAGTTATCGCTCAAAAAGAGGAAGCCAAAGAAATTGAAACTTTATCAATGAAAAAAGCTAAGCGATATGCTGACGCACCTGCAGCTGCAAAAACGGATCAAGCCTCTAAAATCATGGAATCACCTTTAGCTGGCGCAGCTATGGGACAAGGTAAATCTGATTTTGGCATCCAGCAATTCCAATGGTTAACCGGAAAATGGGAAGGCAACGTTAATAACCAGGTTTCGATTGAGCAATGGAAGCAGGTGGATAACCAGACACTTGAAGGCCGAGGCTTTCTTATGGTCAACGACCAATCTGTTTTCAATGAAAACATGAAAATCCAGGAGATGAATGGTGTGATTTATTTTGTGGCGGATTTGAATGGTACCGGAGATCCAATTTATTACCAGCTTATTTCAAACGATGGTTTTCAAGCTGTTTTTGAAAATAAAAACGTTAATTTCCCTAATCAGGTTGTTTTGCAGCGGACCAATTCTTCAAACTTTTCAACGATTTATCAAAATACCCAGCCAGGGAATATCGATGAAACCCAACAAAATTATTATTTAAACCGTAACTACATCCAAAAAGAACAGGTAATTAGAAACTTAAGAAGGGTGAATGATTAATAAATAACTTTTGGGTTCGAAGTTTTTTTTAATAAAATCGTTATCACTGCCCCTTTTGCTTTATCTTTTTCAAATCTTCAGGCTCAAGTTGTAAGCCGAAGTCATATAATTCTTGCAAGGTGAATGGATGTACTTTTTCTCGGAGAAAAGCATGAGGTGTCAACCACAGTTTCGCTGTTCCATTCCAACTGCCTGTCAGGATGTTTTTACCATCGGGCGAAAAGGCGACTGATACAACGGCAGATTTTTCTTCCTGAAAACTTTGCAATTCATTACCCATTAGATCCCATAGTTTTGCTGTGAAATCTATACTGCCTGTCAGGATACTTTGCCCATCGGGCGAAAAGGCAACTGCTGTAACGGTAGACTCATGTCCCTGAAAACTTTGTAATTCATTACCCATTAGATCCCATAGTCTTGCTGTTTTATCCAAGCTGCCTGTCAAAATACTTTTACCGTCAGGTGAAAAAGCGACTGCAAAAACTTTAGACTCATGCCCCTGAAAGCTTTGCAATTCTTTGCCGTTGAGATCCCACAATTTTGCAGTATGATCACTACTACCCGTCAAAATACTTTTACCGTCAGGTGAAAAAGCGACTGCTTCAACAGTAGACTCATGCCCCGGAAAGCTTTGCTGTTCATTGCCGTTGAGATCCCATAGTTTCGCCGTACTATCCCAACTGCCTGTCAGGATGTTTTTACCGTCGGGCGAAAAAGCGACTGCTTCAACAAGTGACTTATGTCCATTGAAATTTTGTAATTCATTACCTTTTAGATCCCAAAGTTTCGCCATTTTATCATGGCTACCCGTTAAAATATTTTTACAGTCGGGAGAAAAAGCAACCGCTACAACTTGAGACTCATGTCCTTGAAAACTTTGTAATTCTTTACCGTTGAGATCCCATAGCTTTGCTGTATTATCAAAACTGCCTGTCAGAATACTTTGCCCATTCCCGAATGGAAAATCTTGTCCTTCGGGACAGGCAGGTGAAAAAGCGACCGCTTCAACAGAGGACTTATGGCCCTTGAAACTTTGCAATTCTTGACCCTTTAAATCCCATTGTTTTATCGTATTATCTCTACTGCCCGTCAAAATACTTTTACCATCAGGCAAAAAAGCAACCGCTACAACAGAGGACTTATGGCCCTTGAAACTTTGCAATTCTTGACCCTTTAAATCCCATAATTTCACTGTACCTTCCAAACCGCCTGTTAAAACATTTTTCCCGTCAGAAGAAAAAGCGACCGTTTCAACCGAGGATAAATGCCCCTGAAAACTTTGCAATTCTTTGCCGTTAAGATCCCATAACTTTGCTGTACTGTCATCACTGCCCGTTAGAATACTTTTGCCATTAGGAGAAAAAGCGACCGCTTCAATGTTGAACTCATGACCCACAAAACTTTGCAACTCATTGCCGTTTAGATCCCATAACTTTGCTTTACTGTCACTGCCCGTTAGAATATTTTTGCCGTTGGGTGAAAAAGCAACCGCTGCAACAATAGACTTATGACCCTTAAAACTTTGCAATTCCATACCGTTAATATCCCAAAGCTTTGCCGTATAATCACTACTGCCTGTTAGGATACTTTTGCCATCAGGTGAATAAGCGACTGCGAAAACTTCGGAAGTGTGACCCTCAAAGCTCTGCAATTCATTGCCGTTGAGGTCCCATAGCTTCGCCGTACTATCCAAGCTGCCCGTTAGGATACTTCTGCCGTCGGGAGAAAAAGCGACTCCAAAAACTAAACTCGTATGTCCCTCAAAACTTTGTAATTCATTGCCGTTGAGGTCCCATAGCTTCGCCGTATTATCACCACTGCCCGTCAGAATACTTTCTTTAGTTGGCGAAAAGGCAAAGCCTCCTGCATTGCCCCTTTGTCCGCGAAAATCCTTTAAGTAAAAACTATTCGAAGAGTCGCTAATAATTTCATGAAAGGTGGAAGCAGCGCTCGCATCCCCAGCATGTTTATTTAAATTATATTCTGCAATACGCAATGCAAGGGTAGGATCGGCTCTTACGACTTGAAAAGCCAGGGCAGCATTTTGGCTGGCTCTGGTTTTTTTTTCTGCTACCTTTTGTTTTTGAATAGCAATAATTGAAGTAAAAACAGAAATCAAAAGCATCAAAGAAAGCATCGTAATCGCCCAATTTCGTAATCTCCGGTTTTTTCGAAAAATCCGTAGTTCTTCATCATTCAACTCTTCTGGCACTACTCCTCTTAATTTTGCAGATAGTGCATTGATACTGAATTTAAACTTGCTGTTTTCCAATTGCAGATCTTCCTTTTTTTCTACCCAGTTGAGGTCAACATATAAAGGAATGGCTGTAATATATTTTTGAAGCAATGAAGGCAAGGCATTGGTGGTTTCCCAATGAATTTTCTTGGTGTTCAGGTCTAAAACAATATCATCGCTGGCATGTACAATGATAAGATTCTTTTTTCGCCCAAGCGTTTCGCACCAGTAAACTAATTCATCTTTACACCAAGTAGATGCTGCTGCATCTTTTTCAGCTATAAAAATCAAATATTCAGATTCGTCAAGACCTTTTTTAATGAGTGCTGATAAATCATTTCCAGGAACCATATGTTTCTCATCGCGGAATATTTTGGTAGGACGTGCCAGCAATGGTTTAGCATATCGTTTAAGTCCTCTTTCAACAGCCACCGCAAGCTGCCTCCCTATTTCTGAATGTTTGTAGGAAATAAAAGCTTTATATTTAAAAGGGGAATTTACGGCATACATTTCATTAATAAATACTCAATAGTATTGTATTTTTCTCAAACAAGATTGTTTTGTAAATATAGGTAAAAATGTCTATATAAAAGATTGAAATCAGATTCTGCGTAGCCATAATGATAAAGGAGGATCAGGAAAAAGTTTTATATTTATACGGGATACCCGGAGTTGATGTGTGTTGTGGGTTTATGGATGCCAAAAGAAAATGCCTGATTTGATTGTAATCATAAAATGAGAGGAAAGACTTTTAATAAAATTGTAACAGCGCTCCTCTTTAAATCTATTTTGTACTTTCCAAAAGTTATCAAATGTTAGAAATATTTAAAACCGAGTATCCTTTTTTTTTCGCCGTCTTCCTGACGATTATTTTTTTATACGGTGCCCGGTATTTGGTCAATCGAAGAGTTAAGAGTAAGGAAAAGATCCCAATCTTGAAAATTGTGGCGTTCTTTCTGGTTATAGCCGGGCTGGTCGCAATACTCCTTACTTTGCCAATTGAAGATAAATCCTTTGAAATTCGAGGTTCACTATTGGCTTTGCTTGGTGTTGTGCTCAGTGCTTCACTTGCCTTAAGTTCAACCTCTTTTTTAGGAAATGCATTTGCTGGTATCATGATTCGATCCATAGGCAACTTCAAACCTGGCGACTTCATTTCGGTCAATGATGTTTTTGGAGCGGTAACAGAAAGAGGGCTATTTCATGTGGAAATCCAGACCGAGAATTCCAGTCTGATCACCTTCCCTAATTTATATATTGTGTCCAATCCTGTTGAGGTGAGGTCTTTTAAAAACCGGATCATTGCTTCTGAAATATCTATTGGATATGAAGTGTCAAGAATGAGAATTACCGAATGTTTGCTGGAAGCGGCCAAGCGGACCGGTTTGCTGGATTCTTTTGTTTACGTTGGTCAATTAGGAGATTATTCTGTCAACTATAAGCTTTATGGCTTTTTACAAAAAGAGGAAAAAATGGAATTATTTACTAGTAAATCAAAGCTCAACGGTTTTATTCTTGATGTATTCCACGAGGCCGGCATTGAGATTGTCTCTCCGATTTTTATGAACCAACGGCAGGTTGGCGAAACGCTCTTTATCCCAAAGAAAGTAAAAAAGCAAAAGGAAATCGAAATGGTTGCTCCTGAAAAACTGATTTTGGATAAAGCGATTCAAGCAGAATCGATCGAGCGAAAGGGAGAAAGAATGGAAGAACTGGAAAATGTTCGCAAAACCATTCAGGAAGAACTAAGCCAATGTAAGGACGACAAACGAAAATCTGACTTAGAATCGCGCCTAAATAAATTGGACCAGTTCAAAGAGCAGCTCAAAGCTAATATCCAGGAAGAAAAAGACAAATTGGAGGAAGGAAAATAAACTATTTAATTCAAGTTTGCGATATATCGCAACTTGAAAATGATGAGTTAAAAATGATGAATGATAAGTTGGTTTTTACACGTTTTTGGAGAAAATTCATAATTTATCATTCATAATTAGCAAGGTGTTTCGCAACTTGCGTTATTTAAAAGGATGACGAGGCTCCCAGTCTGCCTCCGGGCGAAGGTATTTCAGGATTGGTTTGATGAATTTATTGGGAAAAGTGTTGCGGTGTTTCATGTAGCAGTACATTTCATAGGCAACGGCTCCAACGGAGCTTTTGATCGCCATAGCTGTACGAGCGAAGATGATTTGTCTGGCTCCGGAATCGATTCCAATCCGAACCATATCGTAAAGCATGTTTAAATAAATCTGAAGGTCATGATTGTATTTTGGTTCAAATCCTAAAAAATGCGCCTCCAACTCATCGCCATTAAGAAATGTTGTGAAATAACCAATTAATTTATCCTCCAGATAATAGCCAATCATTTGAAAACGCTCCGGAAATTGTTTTTTTAACGCAAGCAAATAGGTGTCGTTCAGGTTGATCATATTAAATCCTGAATTCTCAGCAATATTAAGATAAAGCTGATGGATCTGCGGGAGGTTTTGATGGATCATCTCCTCGTCAAATTGCCGTTTTTCAATAGCATTCGCCTTTTTGAATGCCCTTCTAACCCGAACCCGATATTTAGAATGTAAAGCTTCCAAATAATCATCAAAATTTTTCCACTCCGGCCAGACATCCATTATCATACTTGGCTGCACAGTAAATTCATTGTGCCCAAGTTTGCTTAATTTCTGGGAATAGACTAATTCCTTTTCCGGAAAATCTTTAACCAGGGTTCCTGAAAGCCGCTCCCCTGCCTTTTCAAAAGCATCCATGCCATAATCAAGGGCTTCATGCAGCAAGACGATGGATTTGTCTTTATTGACCACTTTGGGATCAAAATAAAATCCATTCTCACCAGTCAACAACAAACTTCCATTGACCAAAATATTAAATTCAACTTGGCTGCTGACCAATCCTTTTAGAAAACGAAAAAAGGTTGTAAAAAAACAAGGGGCATCCTTTTTTTCTTCATTATTGATACTTCTGTCCGCCTTAAAATATTGAACTTGACCAATAGCTATACCAACCGGTGCCTTTTCCTTGTAAAAGAAAAAGTAACAAAATTTCATCCCTAAAGGCGGATTCTTCTCAACGATTGACAAATATTCTTTTTGTAAAAAAAAGTTAGGCTGGCTTGCTAAAAACTCCCAATTTGATAAAGGTACGTCATCAACAGAACGAAACATCGAAACGCTAATGCCTGATTCAGACAGCAGTTTTTCCCCTTTTAGTAAAGTTGAAACTTCAGGAGTAGCTTTTTGAGTCATATTTTCGAATCGAGTCATTAGTTTTAAAATAACATCCTAAGCCAATAATTTGTTCAACCAGCTTTTTTTAATCAAAGCATTTTTTTATTTAAAATTACTAACATCTCAAAAACAACCATTATTCCATAAATTATTGTTCGACTTTCAGTTTCCATTTTTTGATCTCTTCCATTGCATATTTTTCATCAAACCATCCTTTCATTTCCACTTTACCAAGTCCTTTATAATTTAAAAACCAATCCTGAATAATGTTTTGAGCCATATTATAATCAATAAGAAAATGCTCAAAATCCGTAGCCTGGATAATCCTTCTTGTGCTATCAACCGGTATTCCGATAATCTTTGTGTCGATTTCTCCTCCATCCATCATCATTAATGCTGCAATCGGGATTATTTCCAAAATGGTGCCGGTTGGCAGACTTTCCGCAATCACTAAAACATCCAGGGCATCTCCATCGCCGCCGGCTGACTTGTCCATCATCGTTGAAGGGATAAAACCATAATTGCCAGGATAAGGCAAAAAGTCAATCACTTGGTTGCTCCCATCCAACTGGTCATTTTCAAATTTTCCCGTCGCTTTATTGATTTCAATTTTTTGGTTGGACCCGGCAGGTATTTCAATGACTACGTTTACGCCCTTTTCGCCGAAAGCAGGCAGACTCAATGGATTTGGGCCTTTTTCCACTTTGCAAGACCATTGCAATAACAAAATTAGAATTGGAAAAATGACTAATTTGACTATCTTCATTATTGGTTTTAATAGATAAAATGAGTTCAAAGGTAAAGAAAAACTTTATTTAAACAGCGCTAAATGAATTGTCTGATCCAATACATTTAATAGTGAAAAGAGCTGCTATTTTTATCACAGATGCTAAAACCAAAACAATGAATATTAGTTTTATATTCTATTCTTACTTTACACCAGCAAAAAAAAAATAGATGAGTGAAAAAAACTACTTCAGTCCAGATGATCTTAAAAACTTTGGAAAAATCACCGAATGGCAGGAAGAAAATGGCAAAAAATTTTTCGAATATTACAATTCTGTTTTCAAAGAAGGAGCGCTTACCGAACGTGAAAAAGCTTTGATCGCCTTAGCTGTTGCGCATGCCATTCAATGTCCATATTGCATTGATGCTTATTCAAGTACTTGTCTGGTCAAAGGAGCGGATGAAGAGCAAATGATGGAAGCTGTGCACGTTGCGGCTGCCATAAAAAGTGGAACCACACTGGTTTATGCCACTCAAATGATGAAACATGTTAAAAAACTTTCCATGTAATTTTCTAAACTGAAAATTTCATTGATTTTAAAATGACACCTTTTAATAAATTCGAACCCAGAAATAAATGGCTATAAAGCAGCGAACAAAATCACTTAGTGCTACCCAAAATGACTTATCCAATGGATTTTTTCAATTGCAGGTTTTAAATGGAAAGGAGATTGTCGATGCTAGATTTCCTGCTTTCGGTCAACAAGTTGCCGAAGCCGGTTATGAAATTTTGAAACCTGATCTGCTTGAAATTTTCCAGCTTAACATTGGCAAACTATGTAACCAAACCTGTGCGCATTGTCATGTGGACGCCGGACCCGATAAAAAGGTGGAAAATATGTCGCGGGAGACTTTGGAAAAGTGTTTGGAAATTATAAAATCCATTCCAAGTGTTCATACCGTTGACATTACAGGAGGGGCTCCGGAAATGAATCCTCATTTCAGGTGGTTTGTTGAGGCATGTAGCAAACTGGGCAAGAAGGTGATGAATCGTTGTAATTTGACAATTATCGTTTCCAATAAAAAATACAACGATCTTCCCACGTTTTTTGCAGAACACAACGTCCATGTTATTTCGTCCCTTCCTTACTTTAGTAAAGGTCGAACAGACAGCCAACGAGGTGACGGCGTTTTTGATGATTCCATCAAAGCTTTAAAAATGCTTAATGAGGCTGGTTATGGAAATGGCCAAACTGATTTAAAATTGGATTTGGTTTATAATCCTTCAGGCGCATTTTTACCTGCAAACCAAGAAACTTTGCAGGCTGAATTTAAGCGGCAACTTAAACGAAAATACGATATTGAATTCAATAACCTTTTTGCAATTACCAATCTGCCAATCAGTCGTTTTTTAGATTATCTCATCCAATCCGACAACTACGGAGATTACATGCAAATGCTCGTTGAAGCCTTCAATCCGTCAACCATAACGGGCTTGATGTGCAGAAATACGATCTCCGTGAGCTGGGATGGATTTGTCTATGATTGTGATTTTAATCAAATGCTAGACCTGAAAGTGGAATCAAAAAATTCCAATCATATTGACAACTTTGATTTAGATCTGCTTCGTCAAAGGAACATTGTACTGAATCAACACTGCTACGGTTGCACTGCCGGAGCCGGATCAAGTTGCGGTGGAGAGATTGTTTAGTTATGGTTATTTGGTTATTTGGTTATTTGGTTATTTGGTTATTTGGTTAGATTAAACTTTTAAATGTCATTTATGGTTTATGATTTTTCTTGTAACTTTTAACCTATAACTAATAACTCTTCATTTCAAAATGCTTATAATAAATCAGTCGATTTCCCAAAATAGTATTAAATTTGCAGGAGTTATATAATTGAATCAATTTCAAGCTTTTAACAATCGTCAATAATATTCACTAATGAAATCACTAAAGAAAATTTTCCTGTCTTGCATTTTATTTTCAATAATTGCCTCTTGCGTTCCTACTAAAAAATATAATGATCTTTCGAAAAGAAGCGATCTGTACCGCAAAGAAACGGACTCTCTGAATAGAATTGTGGACCAAAACAGATACCTGGAGTATGATGTAAAAAGACTTGAGGCACAGTTGAAAAAAACGGAAGAAGAAAATCTAAGTTTATCAGAACGATTTCAGGCACTCGGCCAAAACAACCAGGATCTGCTCTATCGTTTTGACCAGATGGTCGCTCAAAATCAAGCACTGCTAGCAACAACATCAGGTGAAAAGCAGACTTTAATTGATAGCCTATCTGCCAAACAAATTGCTTTGGATCAAAGGGAACGAGAACTGAGACGCATTGAAGAAGACCTGAAACAAAAGGAAGCTACTTTCAATGAATCGAGCGGAAAATTTAGTGAATATGAGCAGAAAGTACAGAATCTAACGGCTTTGCTTGAAGCCCAACAATCCAAACTCAATGCGCTTCGATTGAAAATAAACCAAGCCTTACACGGTTTTGCAGATACTGACTTAACAGTGAGTGAAAAGAAAGGGAAAATTTATGTTTCGCTAAGTCAGAACTTATTATTTGCTTCAGGGAGTGATAATATTGACTGGAAAGGTAAAAAAGCCATCATTCAATTGGCAGAAGTTCTCAACGCCAATCCTGACATTGACATTAATGTCGAAGGACATACAGACTCTGATGGAAGCGCAAGCCAGAATTGGGATCTGAGCGTTCGTCGTGCAACATCAGTTGTAAAAGTGTTAACCGGCCAAAATGTAGATTCAAAGAGAATCACCGCTTCGGGTCGTGCCCTGTATGATCCTATTGCGAGTAACTCCACAACTGCCGAAAAAGCTAAAAACCGCAGAACTGAAATCATCCTTTCTCCAAAATTGGATGAGTTGTATGAAATAATTAATCAGTAAATAGAAATTCAGACTTTCAACACGGTAATGCCCAAAATTGTATTAATTTTGGGCATTATTCATTTTATCTATAAATTTTCATTCTACTTGAAGAATCATTTTCCATACTCAATCGTTATTAAAAGTACATGAAAAAAAATATCCTCTCCATCATTTTCATACTTGGAATCTTTGCCTTTTCTCAGGCACAAACGATACAAAGGTGCGGAACAGATGAGTTGTTGCAAAACCACCTGGAACGAATCCCTTCTTTAGATCGCAAGATCATAGAGCTAGAAAATTATACTCAAAACTGGATTAATCAAAATGCTTTTGAAGCAGGAGCTAGAGATGGAGAGATCATTACGATTCCAGTGGTTGTTCATATCGTTTATACAAATGAAGAAGAAAATATTTCAGACTTGCTGATCCAATCTCAAATTGATGTCATCAACGAAGATTTCCGAATGATGAATAGCAACATCGATGCTATTCCTGCTGAATTCAAGTCGATTGCGGCAGATACAGAAATCGAATTTTGCCTGGCTTCTCTTACCCCGAACGGAATCCCTACCACTGGAATTACTCGTACTAAAACAGAGATCAATTGCATCGCCGATATCTATACGGTTAAGGAAAATGAAAAACCAATGCTACTTTACGACTATCTCGGTGGTAAAAGTGCCTGGGATACGGATAGTTATTTGAATATCTGGGTAGCAAATTCCTGTGGAACAGTGCTTGGTGTCACGCCTAGTTTGGCGTTTTCTATACTCGTACCTGAAGAAGATGGTATCGTGATTGATTATCAATATTTTGGAAATAACTGCGAATCTGCCCCTTCTTCACCTTATCACCTTGGCCGTACAACTACACATGAGATTGGTCATTATTTGAATCTACATCATCTTTGGAGTGATTGCGATAGTTCGGACGGAGACTTTGTAGAAGATACACCACAGCAAGATGCTATTTATTATGGTTGTCCTTCCTATCCCCAAAGTAGTTGTGGCTCAAGTGATATGTTTATGAATTTTATGAATTATACAGATGACCTTTGTATGTCTATGTTTTCAGAGGGTCAAAAAATGCGTATGCTTGCTGCGCTCGACGGCCCGAGAAAAGGACTGAAAGAATCGGTCGGTTGCGCCTGGCTTCAGCCAAATCTCCCCTTTGATGCCGCTGCAATAGTCATTTATCCAAATCCTGCTAAACAATGTATTCACATTGATTTCAACGCTACAATCGACGGAGACGTGATCGTCGAATTAAAAGATGCCATGGGTAAATTGATATTCAGAGATATCGAAAGTGCCCGAAGTTTCCGGTCTATTGATGCCACATCGCTTTCCAATGGGATTTATTTCGTTACTTTCGAAGCAGGAAAAAGACTCATTACCAAAAAAGTACTCGTCGCGAATTGATCCAAAAATCAATTTTTGTACAATCCAATCAAATCGCCGGATAAATTTTCCTCTTTAATTCATTAAAGCTGTATTTTGCACTTTGAAAAATGGAATTCATTGACTCAACTTTTGGTTTTCAATTATTTAAAATAAAAATCATGATGTTTCGATCGCCCCTGATTTTAGTTATCTTGTTTGCTTTCTCCTATTCTTGTAACACAACACAGGAAATCCCTGCGGATCTAAGTACCCTAAAAAAGGAAATAACAATGGACAAACACCCTTGTTTTGGTACCTGTCCTCATTATACCTTGACAATTTACGAAAACGGGATTGCGTCTTTTGAAGGAAAACGGGATGTTGAAAAACTAGGATTGCATGTCAAAATATTGACTAAAAAAGAATATGAAGGTGTTCACCGCGCTTTTAAAGCAAGCGATTTTTTTGCTTTGAATGACGATTATCCCAGCGATCTCCCTGATCTTCCCAGAACAGCTATCACTTATCTTAAAGAAGGAAATTCAAAGACAGTTACCGGCGATGAAACTTCACTTCCTGCTATCGTTTTAAGCCTCGATAAAATTCTGACTCAAATTGCAGAATCTGACGGATGGACGATGAAAGCAACCCCTCAAAATAATGATTGATTTACACTTTTTTAAAAAATCTCAACACCACGCCAGACGTTCCAATGGTTAATCTAAATTCTGAAAATTGCTCAAAACTTTTATTTTAATTATCATATTTCCGGTTTTGATCTTTTCCGGATTATGTGCACAAAACGGAGAAGCTATATATTCCGATTTACTTTTAAAAATAAAGTCAGAACAGCGGGATTCATTCCATTTAAAGGAAGGTGATTTGTTGTTTCAGGACAGCGATTGCGGCCCGTTTTGCGATGCCGTTGAAAAGGTAACTTTTGGCATTAAACAGGCAAAATTTTCACATATTGGACTGGTGGTCAAAAACCAAAAAGGCGAACTGGTGGTGCTTGAAGCCATTTCAAAAGGAGTAATTGAAACACAGATCGATGCTTTTTTGAATCGCAGTTTTGACGCTGAAAACAATCCAAAAGTCGTGGTTGGCAGAATAAAGTCAGAAAACAATCACCTGATCCGGCCAGCTATTGACTCGGCTTATCTTCGGATAGGCAAAGCTTATGATGAGATCTTTGATATCAACAATGACAAATATTATTGCTCAGAATTAATTTACCTGGCTTTTAAAGAAGCCAACAATGACCAACCAGTATTTCAGCTTCAACCGATGACTTTCAACGATCCGGATACCAATCAACCTTTTCCGGTTTGGGTAGATTATTATAATAATTTAGGAGAGCCAATTCCTGAAGGAGAGCCAGGGCTTAATCCCGGAGGAATCTCACGTTCAGACTATTTGGAAATAGTTTATTATTACGGAAAGCCGGATGTCAGATAATCGCTATCACCTTGTTTCTTTTCTCCTGGTTGTATGGACTGAGTGCCCATAGTCATCAGTATGTAAGAAAGAAGATTCAAAATATTTTTGGTAAAAACGTGTCAATTGATGCATATATCTTTCATTTACCACTAAGGTACTGAGGTCACTAAGTTGCACTAAGCCACGTGTCCACTCAAGTTCCTTAGTGGTGATCCAAATTTCTATACTTATACACCTGGTGTCCTCGTTATTTTTAAAGTAAAACACCTCACTATCCCAATTGAGAAAAGGATTTATATTTCAAAAATCCAGAACCTTCTTTTCTCTGTTTCGATTTTAACGATTTATCTTACCAAACTCACTTTTTCCGTTATCAGCTGCCCACTTGTTTTCATCGTGATAAAATAAATACCACTTCCTAATAATTTGCCATCCATTGAAGAACCGTTCCAAATCAATTCATGGGCACCTGAATCTACAGTACCTGAAAGCAATTGATGGACAAGCTGACCGCTTAAATTATATATCTCCATGATTATAAATTCTTCTTGTGGAAGAATAAAGCTGATCCTGGTTTCAATGTTAAATGGATTAGGAGCCACGTCCAGTTGTGGGATACTAACCTGTGTATATTGAGCCAGGTCAAAAGGTGAAGAATTTGAACCATAAGCAGGAGGAGGATCGCCACAATCTGCATAATCATTTTCAATTGCATCAATTATCGCCTGAGCAATTGCTATTAAGGCATCTGCTTCTTCATCGGTCAGGGGATTTCCTCGCTTAGCATTAACCTGATTGACAAATGCACCAAGTGATCCGACAGCGTCTTCGGTGTTCCCGGCAATATACTCTATAATGGCATTTTCTATTTTTACCCTAAGTGCATTTTCCAGGCCATTTGGCAAACCTAAACGCTCCACTTCACCAATTAAAAGGCTACCTGCAGCACAAACATTTAACAAGGGATCAACCTCATTACAAATGCCGTCTCCGTCAATATCAATGTCGGCGGAAAAAGAAGCCCCTGGGTCTATATTTAGCCAATTATCAGTCGACCAGGCAGGGTCGTCAACGATGATGCAGTTCAGGTTTGGATTATCAAAAGCGTAAAATAAATCATTGACGATATTGGGATTATTCCCATTTCTCATATCTAAACTACTCAACATGTTGTTATTGCATCCTAAAAACTCGAGTTCCGGATTAGCGGAAATATCCAAGTAGCTTAGTTGATTGTTTTTACAACCTAATTCTCGAAGTTCAGGATTATTCGATACGTCCAAGTTAGTTAATTGATTAGTATGGCAGTGAAACAATTGCAATGCAGGATTATTTGATACATCTAGACTGTTTATTTGATTGCTAGTTGTGTACAATAATTCAAGTTCCGGATTATTCGATACATCCAGACTGGTCAATTGATTTCTGGAGCACCACAATCTTACGAGCATTGGATTAGCTGAAACATCCAAACTGCTTAGTTGATTATCAAAACAGTACAATAATATGAGTTCTGAATTAGCTGAAACGTCCAAAGTGGTTAACTGATTCAAATAGCAATTAAAATATGTGAGCAACAAGTTGGCTGAAACATCCAAAGCGGTTAACTGGTTACAGCAGCTATACAATTCTGTAAGTATAGGATTGGCTGAAACATCCAAACTGGTTAATTGATTTATTCCACATGCTAAAAATGTAAGTTCAGGATTATTTGTTACATCTAAACTACTCAACTGGTTGTCATTGCAACCTAAACGCACGAGTTCTGGATTATTCGATACGTCCAAGTAGCTTATTTGATTGCTAGTTGTGTACAATAGTTCAAGTTCAGGATTATTCGATACGTCCAAACTGCTCAGTTGGTTTTCGGCACAATGGATTTCATGAAGATTGGGGTTTGCCGATACATCCAAACTGGTCAGCTGGTTGCTTTGACACCACAAAGAAGTCAGTTCTGTACTAGGAGGTAAGATCAGGCTCGTCAGTTGGTTGTTTTGGCAATCCAAACGTTCAAGCACCGTACTAGTTGACACATTTAAACTCGTCAACTGGTTATCATAACAATAAAATTCTTCAAGGAAGGGAAGTGCCGGCAGAATTAAACTGGTCAGCTGGTTGCTTTGACACCACAAAGAAGTCAGTTCTGTACTAGGAGGTAAGATCAGGCTCGTCAGTTGGTTGTTTTGGCAATTCAAACGTTCAAGCACCATACTAGCTGACACATTTAAACTCGTCAACTGGTTATCATGACAATAAAATTCTTTAAGGAAGGGAAGTGCCGGCAGAATTAAACTGGTCAGTTGATTTCCATTACAAGCCAAAAATTCGAGCGTAGTATTCTCAGACATATCTAAACTGCCCAATTGATTATCACGACAGTCCAATTCTACAAGCGCAGCATTAGTTGACAAATCTAAACTGCTCAGTTGATTATCATTACAAACCAAACGTGCAAGTGCCGTACAACCAGACACATTTAAACTGCTCAGCTGGTTGCTATCACACCAAAAATCTTTTAGTGCTGTATTAGCTGATACATCTAAGCTGGTCAATTGATTTGAAGCACAGCCTAAATATGTAAGATTTGAATTAGCCGACACATCTAAAGCAGTGAGTTGATTGTAATAAATTTCCAATATAGTGAGCGCTGGATTTGCCGACACAACTAAAGCAGTGAGTTGGTTTCTGTGGCAAAATAACTCTTCCAATTTGGTATTAGCTGACACATTTAAGGAGCTTAATTGGTTGTCGCTGCAATAAAAACTGGTGAGTTCTGTATTCGCCGACACATCTAAACTAGTCAGCTGGTTTCTATGGCAATATAATGTGATGAGTAGTGTATTAGCCGATACATCTAAACTAGTCAGCTGGTTTCTTTGACACCGCAATGTGATGAGATTAGTAAAAGCTTCAATCCCGGTCAAATCCGAAATAGAAGCATCATTAACATATAATTCCGTTTGCGCTACAGCGTCAGAAGTTAACATTTGTCCATCCAATAGGCCTTCTGAATCCACGCCCAGATCAATGAGTTTTTGCTCAAAATTGGCATCAGGAATAGGGGTATATTGGGCAAATAGGCTATTGGTAAAAAATAAAGCCGTCAATAATAAAAAGAGGTTAATGTTTTTCATTTTGGGGATTATTTAGTGATGAAAAAAAGATACATGCAATTGGGGAAAGGTATCTTTGATATGGGAAAGGCATCTTTGACAGGATCTAAAACCGGTTCATCAAATGTTGTTCTGATCATCCAGTTTTATATACTCATTTTTTTATGTAAAAAACATTGCTATTGTAACCAAAAAACGGCATATAAAAAATGACATAGGTCAATTTATCTTATGATTTTTATCAAAAAATTGATGTGATAGCTCCAGATCGGTGTAAGTAATGCCTGCTACGAAGTGACGGCCAAATTTTGATGCTTCATGTGGCCTGGGTGAACCTCATCTCATTCAGCAATTTTGTAATAACCGGAAGGATGATATTGCCGCATTGTCGTAATCCTTAAAGGTTTGTTTTTGAAACCTGGTAATGCCAATTACAGGAGCCTTATTCTTTGTTTTAAACTTTCCGGACACAGGTCTCCCATCGCTAAAATCCCCCGAAGGCATCCTGATTCCCCCGTTGATAAGGCACTTTAATAAAGTCAAGTGTCCCGGGTTTTACGTGGAGGTAAAAGGAGTAAGTTCCGTTTGTTGGCTGCCAATCCACTCCTAATTCCCAACAATGCAAGTTCCGGTAAAATCCAATATCCGGATAGACAAGACGCTTAAGCTTAAAGTCATAAGAAATATTTCCAACTCGCAAATTCCATTTTTCAGTAAGCTTGATCCTTCCATTCATAGAAATGGAATTGGTACTAACAAGGAAAGTATCTCTTCCATTAGGCTGAGAAAATCCTGAAAACGCCAACTGATGGCTGATTCTAAATTCACTAAAAACATCCAGCAGGCTTTCGTTACTTAGAAGTCCTTGTGCAGGCTTTTTAGCGCTGGTTTTGGTTTTATCTTCTCCGGCGAATATGCCTTTTATTTTACCTATTGTTAAACCAGTATTAAAACGCAGGGAAGCAAATTCAAATCGCAGAATCTTGCGATCGGTATCCCAGTAGAATTTATTTATCCGGCGTCCGTTTTCTACATCATAAGCGTATGGATCCAATGAAATATTCAATGAAAGGGTTGTTATTCCATTAAACAGCCGCGTTGTACCGTCCATGCGTACCCTACTAAGCTGAAAAGAATCCGCGGCAAAGTTATAATCTCCATTGATCCGGAAGTTGTCAAAAATCTTAATATTCTTTTCCGTTGAATCACGTTTTGACCAGACCTTGGCTTCAAAAATATTATTGAGTGAATAAGACAAACTCATGGCTTTGCCTCCAGTTGGTGTCCGATCATAAATACCGTTTTCAAAAATGTCATATCGCTGTGGATTGTTAAACTCCGGACGGGTATCTGTATCTACATAATCAAAATATCCAAAAGAAGGATCTGTATAATCCGGCGTATAACCAAAAGAAGCAGATGGTTTTATAATATGTCTTATCCCACGGATTTTACCTTTTGAAAACTTCTTTACCCCAAAAATCTGTGTACTCACCGATATGTTTGCATTGAACAATCGCAGCGGTGAAAATCCACGAACTTTAAGTTCCTCAATGGTTCCATAACTGACGGTATCTAATATCATTGTAGAATCCGGATCATTTGGATCTAAAAATACAAAGGTTGTATCAACGACTAAGGTCGGATCCAATTCTTTTTGGACCTGATCAAAATACCAGATCTCTTTATAATTGACGCCGGGTGTTACATTAAAAAACTTAAGTAACTGAAATGAAGCATTGGTATTAGCCGTGTGTTTGACTCCAAACTGGGCATCATCCAAAGTTTGTTGGGTGAACAAGGTGGTATCTGTGGCAACAAACCGGTTACGGGCATTGGCAGCATATTGTAAACTGATTTTTTCATACCATTTGTCTTTTCCAATTCCTTCTTTTCTTTTGAAAGGGTAGATTCTTCTAAGCTGAAAATCAACGGTCGGCAAATTAATATCAACCTGACGTGTTTGCGTATTTTGCGAATGACTCATCGACGCGGAGAAGGTAAATGGCTTGTCTGGAAACAACCGGGAATAATTTACATTCGAAGTAAATGTATTTTGGTATTTATCTGCAAAATCGTTATTGTTAATACTTTGGTAATTATTGGATTGAATGTTTACACTGCCACTAAAACGATTCAGCGGATGAGCTTTTGGATCCTGGCTGTGTGACCACTGCACACTAAAAGATTTGTTACTGGTAGGAACACCTCTTTGCTCTCCGACACGATCAGAATAACCAAGGGAAAGATTTCCGTTAAATTTATAATTTTTCTTGTATTTTGAATTCAGTTTCAAGCCCCAGGATCCTCTGGTGTAAATATCTCCCGAAACGGTCAAATCCATGTAATCATTGATTGGAAAATACCAGCCTACATTTCTCAAGCCAAATCCCCAGGCATCAGAAAATTCGTAATCACGGGGAAAAATCAGCCCGGTTCGATCGCCTTTTTTTAACGGAAAAAAACCAAAAGGCAACCAAAGTGGCGTTGGCACTCCGCCTACTTCCAGATTTGACGGACCTACTACAACGACTTTACCGGGAACTACTTTTTGCTTTTTGCTCCGAATCCCAAAATGTGGCTCGGGATGATCACAGGTTGTGAAAATCGCATTTTCACTATAAATATAATCTTCTGTCTGCCCGCGACTTTCATTTTTAGAATGCATTTTACCTACCTTACCCAAAACATAAAGATCCTTCTCCTGTGTCGTCGCTTCATACACCAATCCTTTCTTTGTTTGAAAATTATACCTTATCCTTTTTGCATTGAAAGTTTGATCTGATTCTTTAAAAACAGGGCTTCCACTAATATTTCCAAGGCTATCAGGCAGCCCTTCAGCTTCCACGATATTATTACCCCAGTCAAAAACGATATAATCGGCCTTCAATTCCAGCGTAGTGTAAGTGACCACAGCACTGCCATAAAGGTGAACTTTCTGGTTTTTGATGTCTAATATCATGGAGTCCCTGGCTGTATAATTGATCGGCGCATCCAAAGAATCTTTGGAATATTTTATTTTTTGGTTGTTTGCATTAAAAGGGGTAGAATCACGAGTAGAAAGCACTGTTGGCAAAGTATCGCTGGGATTTAAATCTCTCTCTTGAATCAGCGGAATTGTGTCTGGTTCTGGTGGTATAATTTGTGCAGTAGACCTTTGCAGATTTACGATAAAAAGTAAAATTATTAATAGGAGCTTTGCTTTCAAACGAATTTATACTATTTTGTGTCCAAAGTGGCTTTTACTAAAGCCATTGACATTCAGTGGATTAACACTGAATAAAGTAACATTAAGAAACACTTTAAGCAAACATGAAATGCCAGCTTTGAAGAAAATGAAATCCTCACTCTTTTCATTAACGTTCTTTTTTGCGTTTTTGCCTTCTTACTTATTTCACTTTAACAATTCAGAAAAAGTTACAGATCAGGGTACTTTTTTCTTTAAAAACATGGATCATTGCGATCTTGAGCGATCCTTTGCTGATGCAACTTTCCGCAAATATATTAAAGAACGAGAACTTTGCGATGACTATCGCATTCAAAAGATCGTTATTGATCCGGGCCATGGTGGACGAGATGGTGGATGTAGTGGTCAGCATTCCCGTGAAAAACATGTATCCCTTAATATTGCGCTGATGGTAGGTAAAACGATTGAAGCCTATTATCCGGATATTGAAGTGATTTTCACCCGAACGGAAGATGTCTTTGTCCCCCTCAATGACAGAGCTGAAATAGCAAATCAAAACAATGCAGACTTGTTTATTTCTGTCCATTGCAATTTTATTCCAAATGCCAGTCATGTAGATGGTTCCGAAACTTATGTGCTGGGATTACATCGTGCGGAGGATAATCTAGCTGTAGCAAAAAGGGAAAATGCTGCTATTTTTTATGAAGAAAATTACAAGGAAAATTACGATGGTTATGACCCCAACTCTGCTGAAGGTCATATCATTTTATCTATGTTTCAAAACGCCTATCTGGAGCAAAGCATTTCACTGGCTAATAAAATTGAAAATAATATCAAAAATGATGCAGGCCGCAAAAGTCGTGGCGTCAAGCAAGCTGGTTTTCTCGTTCTAAGAAAAACCACAATGCCCAGCGTTTTGGTAGAGTCTGGCTATCTCAGCCATGCTTCCGATGATCAGTATCTTTCAACAGATTATGGCCAAAGGCAAATTGCCAAAGCTATTTTTAATGCTTTCGCAGAATATAAAAATGAAGTCGAGGGTAACTTAACTGATTTTACTAAAAAGGATCAGATTGTAGCTGTTTCGCCAACTTACCAAACCGTTGCTGCTCCATCAAAAGTATACCAGCCTAAAATGATAAAATCTCCTACCCGAAAAGCGCCCACTAAAAAGGAACACCATGATACTAAAAGCCTAAAACCATCTTTAATTATACCTTCAAAAAGAGAGGAAACTAAAATCGTTTCAGTTCCGGTTGTTAAAAATCAAAAAGATGCGCAGAAAGTAAAATTCAAAGTACTTTTAGAAGTCACCGACCGACTTGCAGACACCAGCGAGGCAAAATGGAAATCACTGAATTATTCAATCCAGGTTTTAAAAGATGGCAATACCATTAAATATCTCGCTATTGGATTTCAATCCTATGAAGAAGCGACAAAAGCAAAAAACCAGTTAAGAAGTTCTGGTTTTAATGAAGCATTTGTCGTTGCTTACCAAAACGGAAAACGAATTAAAATTGAAGATGCACTTAAATAAGTGTCACATTAAATATTTAACATCATTATAATTCCCGTATTCAATCGCTCGCCATCTCAATCATTAGTAGGTTTAACCTGTTAATATGTTTGTCCTTTCTTAAATTCTTAAACATAGAACACCTGAATTTTTATTAGTTTTTAATAAAAAAAGTGATCTTTGAGCCAATTTTGTAAAAAGGAATAAAAATATTACAAACCTTTACACCTATGGCAGCTAAAAAAGCATTCTTATCACATGAAACAAGGATTGGTATTCTTGCGATTGTTTCTATTGCATTGCTAATCTGGGGCTATACTTATCTGAAGGGAAGAAATATGCTTTCCACCTCTAATTTGATTTATGTCGAGTATCCAAGTGTGGATATGTTATCTGCTTCTTCACCTGTTTTGATCAATGGTTTTCAGATTGGAGTCGTCGCCGACATGTATCTCAAAGAAGAAGACATGCGAACAATTATAGTTGTGTTGGACATCAAGAGAGGAGTTAATATTCCGAAAAATGCAGTTGCAGAAATCATTAGCACTGATGTCATGGGAGGGAAAGGAATCAGAATGGCCTTTACACAACCGTGTACTGGTGAGGACTGCGTTAAAAACGGTGACTATATTCAAGGTCGTGTAATGGGTTTATTAGGCTCGATGATTCCGCAGGACGAACTCAGCATTTATCTCAACCAGGTCTCCAACGCTGTCGGGGAATTATTGGATACGCTCAGCAATAAAATTTCCGATCCAGAAGCAAAAGGAGTTGCTGAATCAATAAGAAATTTTAATGAACTGACTGCTAACCTCAATATACTGATATTAAATTCCAGCAGAAGTATTGAAAGTACTATGGCTCATCTATCTTCCATCATGGGAAAAATCGATGACGACAATGAAAAAATAAGTGCATTTTTAACTAATGTAGCTGCTTTCAGCGAGCAATTAAATAAACTGGACTTAGATAAAACTTTTTCTAATCTCAACGGAACAATGACCAACGCTGATTCCGCAATTGTAGAACTCAAAGAGACCTTACTATCTGCCAACGAAGCACTGGCCAGTATTTCGGATCTTGTCCGCGGCGTTAAAGATGGAGAAGGAACGATGGGCAAATTTTTCACCAATGATTCGCTCTATTATAACATCAATAACGCGAGCTTGCAATTAGAAGTGCTTCTCAAAGACTTTGAAGAAAAACCTTATCGATATATGCCTTTAAAAAGCCGAAACAAAGTCAATCGATACGATAGTAAAGATGCTAAACAGGAAGGGAATTAAAGATTAGGTGGTTAGAAACGATGAACTAAAAACTATTTTAATAAATATTCACTTCAGGACTAAGGTCTATCCCAAATTTTTCTTTTACAGATTGTGCGACAATTCTAGCAAGATTTAATAGTTCCTGGCCAGTAGCTCCTCCATAATTGATCAAAACAAGGGCTTGCCTATCATGGCATCCAACATTACCAACCTGTTTGCCTTTCCAGCCACATTGCTCAATAAGCCAGCCTGCAGGAATCTTTACCTGATTATCCGGTAATTCATAAAAAACGATATCCGGAAATTGATTGCGCAGCTTTTCGAAGGTATCGTGATCGATCTCAGGATTTTTGAAAAAACTTCCAGAATTACTTAATATTTTTGGATCCGGGAGTTTGGAAGAACGGATTTGAATGATCGCATTACTCACATCCTGTGCTGTAGGTTTGGTGATCTCCATTTTCTTAAGTGTATCCGCTATTGCCCCATAAGAAATATTGATGCTCGGTTTTTTAGAGAGCCGGAGATAAATTTTTGTTATACAATACTTGCCTTTTAAAGCTTTTTTAAAAATGCTATCCCGATAACCAAACTGGCATTCTTCTTTTGAAAAAGAGGTTATTTTCCCAGTAGCCAAGCCGACAGCTTCTAATTTCACAAAAACATCTTTCAATTCTACCCCGTAAGCACCGATATTTTGAATAGGAGCAGCACCCACCAAACCAGGTATCAGAGAAAGATTTTCGAGTCCGCTCAAGCCTTTTCCAAGGCTCCAAAGAACCAACTCATGCCAATTCTCACCGGCACCTGCTTCAACAATTGCATAATCGTCGGTTTCTTCTACTATTGTTTTTCCCAAAAGGTTATTTTTCACCACTAAAGCATCCAGATCTCCGGTCAACAAAATATTGCTGCCTCCTCCCAAAATGATAATTGGAAAAGCATTCCTTATCAATACATTTTGGAGTTCGTTTACACTGTTGATTTCAATAAAAGCTCGGGCAGTAGCATCTACTCCAAAAGTATTGTAAGAAAGTAAAGATTGGTGGAATTGAAATTCTGACATAATTACGCAATGTAGAGAAAATGTAGGATTTATCAAGCAGTAAACGGAATCCTTTTCAGGTATCTTTTAAACCAACATATTTTATTCCAAAAAGTCCATTATAAATAGCAATTTGGACCTTATCGCCCTGCTTGTAATTTGGAAAAGGGTTTTGTTTTGACTTCAATTGATGTACCTCCTGATCCATCACAATAACAATTTTGTAACCTGCGATTTTTACATCCTCTCCTTTTAAAACACCATATTTTTCAGAAATATAAGCTTCGACATTTTCAAGTATCACTTCTTTAGATTCAGGGGTTCTGAAATCCAGGAATCGATTTGCCAGACTTATCAATAGCGGCATAAAAAACAGGCATAACACCGTTAAAATCATATAAATTCGCATCCTTTCATAAGCCTCTTTCACTCCTGTACTGAATCTTTTTCCAAGTATTATCCCTAAAACCAAACCGAACGCAACTGCAAATAAAATCAATCTTTTCGGATTTAGAATCAAGTCAAAATGTGGAAATTCAAAAACATACAATACTATAAGTCCAAAGATTATCACAGCAACTACCACAGCTTTCAGGTAGCCCACTTTATCTAATTTGATCCGGTTTCCACCGCCGTATGGTCCGATGTTAAACATCAGTATTTTTTGGTTTTTGATTCATCGTTTTACTAATGAGTGCTTAGTGGATTAAAATATCTTTTAATTACTTACCATCTTACATCTTAACCACCTTACTTTCTAACTTCACGTCAATTCAAATTGCAACTTTGCGAGGCTGCTATAAGCACCATTTTCTATAAGCGAAAGTTCGTTGTGCGTCCCTTGTTCTACGATTTTACCATTGTCGATCACATAAATACAATCCACATCTCGGATAGTTGCCAAACGATGGGCGATGATGATTGATGTACGACCTTTCATCAAATAATTGAGGGCTTCCTGAACCACCTTTTCGGATTCTGCATCAAGAGAAGACGTTGCTTCATCAAGCAATAAGACAGAAGGATTTCGAAGGATTGCTCTGGCAATGGCAATTCTTTGACGCTGCCCTCCGGAGAGTTTGATGCCTCGTTCACCCACGATGGTTTCAAGGCCTTCCGGGAAAGTAGAAATAAATTCCCAGGAATTGGATTGCTTGGCAGCTTCAATAATTTCAGCTTCACTTGCATCAGGTTTTCCGTAAAGGATATTTTCCCGAATGGTACCGCCAAACAATAAAACTTCCTGTGGCACGATTGCAAAGTTGTGCCGATATTCTGAAATATTATAATCGAAAATACTTTTACCATCCAGTAATATATCGCCGCTGTCGGTTTTATAAAATTGTAATAATAATTGAACAATGGTAGACTTTCCGGCACCGCTGGGACCAACCAATGCTACTTTTTGACCAGCTTTTATTTTAAAGTTGATGCCTTTTAAAACCGCAATATCATTACGGGTAGGATAGGAGAAATGTACATCGCGATATTCTATATTCCCTTGAAATCGCATCAGGTTTCTGCCCGGCTTATTATTAACATCTATTTCACTTTCTGTATTTAAAATTTCTCTGACGCGCTCCGTTGCTCCGATTGCACTCAATAACTGGGTGTAAAAATTGCCCAGTCCAGCTATTGCACCACCAAGGATAGCAGTATATGCGACAAAAGAGATCAGTTCACCAGCTGTGATTTCATTGTTTTGAACCATAATCGCTGCCTGCCATACTATGAAAAACAATGCTCCAAATAAAATGGACACAATAAAAACGGAAAACAAAGCTCGGCCCTGTGCAAACTTGAGCGCAATTTTCACCATGGAATCAACCGATTTTCTATATCGGCCAATCTCAAACCATTCATTTGTAAAAGCTTTTACAGCATTGATGGATTGCATACTTTCGCTCAAAATGATGTTGGTATCCGCCAGTTGATTTTGACGCTCTTTAGAAAGTTTTCGGATGTATCTTCCAAAGAAGATCGCTCCAATGACAATGACCGGAAAGCTGCTCAACATGATTAGAGCCAGTTTGGGAGTAGTTACTCCTAATAAAACAATGCCAACTACTAAAATGATTATTTGCCTTAAAAACTCAGCAAGTGTTATGGAAATTGCACTATACAATTGTTCCACATCGGCAGTCAACCGGCTGATCAACTCCCCTACTCTGCTCTTTTCAAAAAAAACAATCGGTAAGGAAACGAGTTTGTCATATAGTGCTTTTCGGATATCAGCAATGCCTTTTTCACTTACTTTTGCAAATAAAATGACTCTGGTATAAGACACCATCCCCTGCACAACCAAAACAATCAATAATACCCAGCCCATACTGCCTAGTGTCAAATTGAGTTTGGATGATCCCTGAGCGATATCCACCATTTGTCCCATCAAATAAGGAAAAAGCATAAAAACCAAACTAGAAAGAAAAAGCAGTACCATTCCTGCTACCAACATCCAGCGATAGGGCCGGACATATTCGAAGATCTTAAGGGCCTCTCTGAAGGTTTCACGCGTCACCTTCACTTTGGGCGCATCTTCTAAACCGTTATTTGCAACTCTTTTTGACATAGTTATTTTTTCGAAGCATAAAAATACATCAATTAAACGGTTTTCAAACCCTATAGGTTTTAAATGACATTTTTGTGAAAATTGGCGCTGTTAAAATAAATAAATCCCACATTTTTAAATTGGGTGAAAGATGAAAGACTGAAGAGTAGTGAAGACGAGCAGTGAAGAAGATCGTGGATTACAAATTTAAGAGACGGTTTTATTTTTTGAACAATACTTGATAGAATGTTTTGCAATTCAATCTTTGTGCATTAATTTTATGGGGAGAGCACTTTTAAACATTTATTTCCCAAAACCGATTCTCATGTCTGCAAATTATAAAATTGCAAAATTTCTTGCTGCGCTCTCTTTGCTGTTTCTCTCACCTTTCTTTTTACAAGGGCAATGTGCTCCCTGGTTTAATATTCTTAATCAACGAATAGTTCTTATTTATCCTGATGATTCAAGTACTCCCTACAACCTACAAACCATAGATGTAAATATGGAAAGCGGTACTATTGGAACAGATTACGCAGTAAAGAGATTTCCACCTACATGGCAAACCCTTGATCAAGGATTTGTCGCACCTACTTTAACAGGTACGATTACCATCCACTACATCGATTCAAGCACAGACATCTGCGACTATGTCAATGGAATATATAACGATCCACTTCCGATCGAACTCAGCGTTTTTAATGGTCATTTAATGGGAAATGATGTGTTTTTAACCTGGTCAACGGAATCCGAATCAGATAATGCGGGCTTTGAAATCGAGCGTTCTTTTGATGGAGATAATTTTGAAAGAATTGCTTCAATTAATGGCGCTGGCAATAGTAATGAAAAGGTATGGTACTCTTTCGAGGATTTTGATGTTAAAAACACGGCTTTGGGAGATGCCGTTTATTACCGACTCAAACAAATCAACTATGACCAAACCTATTGGTATTCCTGGGTGGTGGCCGTTGATTTAAAATTTGATATCCAGGGTTTTGAAATCACAAAAATACTAGGCTGGAACAATCCTGACCGGATTGTAAAAATTTATTTCCACAATCCTGCTGATATCAGAAAAATTAATATTACTGTAGCAACGATTGATGGCCAGATAATCGAACAAAAGTCGATTTATCCACAAAAGGGATTTAACTTCTTTGAAATCGATCTTTCCAACCAAAAAGAGCAGTTGTTTTTTATTTCCCTGAATAATGGAAAACAAATTACTGTTGAAAAACTAATCCTTCAACCAATTGATTGAAGGATTAGTTTTATTACCCCTTAGCTTTTAGCGAGAGAATTATCGAACGTCTTCCCTTGGTACCAGCCATGGATAACAATCTTATTTTTTAATCTTGA
Organism: uncultured Saprospiraceae bacterium; assembly: GCA_963793295.1. GTDB lineage: Bacteria > Bacteroidota > Bacteroidia > Chitinophagales > Saprospiraceae > JAHDHW01. The sequence continues at coordinate 87,001 of CAWBZX010000022.1, forward strand.
AATTTTAGCTTTTTAAGACTTTCCTCATGTGTGGCCTTAATTGTGACCTTATTTTCTTCTCTCAGAAATCCTTTTGAATGCTATAGCGTATAATCAATAGTTTCCTGCTGTTGAGCAGGTTTAGTTTCAATATTTGGATGCGTGTGGTAGTAAAAGCCTACACATATAAATACAATAAGTGCAAGGGCGGCAAAAGTGATAAACCAATCTAATTGATTTTGCTGAATTTGACTTTTAGTCGATGCCATGATTTTAAGTTTTTAGGTTTAATAAATAAAAAATCTCTAAAACAAAACTGTTCATTGTCCCACTAAAAGGTTGTTCCTTTCATTTTGTGCTCCAAATCTATTAGCAAACTAGACGTTAAGTCAATTAAAAGAATGTGAACAAGTACATTTAGACGCCTAGTAAGAAAAATTTAGCTTCTAAATGTTTTTATAACTCAATTCACCAGAGACTAAAGTGCCTCCAAGGCAGCACAATGAATTCTATACTTTTTTTGATCAAGCATTCAATGAATTAAATACAGTTCTGTTTTGTGGAAAATTTTATCCTAAATTAGTGGAGCTTTAATTTATTAGTTTAATTATCTACTTTTTTTATAGTTCAGCATTAAACGTTGGACAGTAGGGAAAATATTATATATCGTAAAAGAAATAACATTTTAAAAAACCGCCGAAAAGAATCAAATTTTGATCCATCTCATACTGATGGTATTCGGATACCTTTCGGCGGATAGTATTATTTAATGCTGCACATTAAGACATGGAAGGAGCGTCAATTTGCATTTCGACAGGTACGCCGATCCAAGAATCTAACATCCAACTTTGTTTCTCGACATATCGCAATATCCCACTTATCAGGTCAATAGTTCCTTCATCACCTGCAGCTTCTGCTTTTCGTAAAACGCTGCGCATGTTTTTAAGTAAGATTTTGTGATCATCAATGATTTTCTCCACCATCTGACGATCATTTAGAAAATTATCATGCTCTTTAATTTGAGCTGTTTTTAGATATTTTTGTAACGTACTCAAAGGTCTGTATTTTAAGATTTGTATCCTTTCAGCGATTTGATCAATATCCTCATGTGCTCTGTTGTATAATGTTTCAAAGTTTTGATGTAACTCAAAGAAATTTCTACCTTTCAAATTCCAGTGAAAGTTTTTCAGTTTTTGATAATAAATATGATAATTTGCCAATAACTGGTTTAAATCATCTACGAGTGAGGGTATTTTTGATCGATCTAATTCTAGATATTTCATATTAGTATTTTAAATTTTAGTTAATAAATATATTTTCAAAAGAAGGTTTTTTATTTTTTAGCTTTTCTGGTTTCCATTAAACTATCCTTCAACAGTTTGTTTTCAGATATCAACTCTTCAAAACTTTCGATTGTAGCCCCTTTAACTTTTTGCCAGGTCTTTTCAATTTTCGTATTTTGACCATAAATTTGGTCCAGTTAATCAGATAAATTTTTCTTGGTACTTTTCGAGGCATCATTAATTTCTTTTTTTATTTTGTTTTTCCGATCTCAATATCAATCATACTTGGAATATTGGAATTTTAAAATAACAGTGTACAGGTTGTACAGTGTACAGAAAGAAGGAGAAAACATTATTCTTAAAATTAAAATGTATTTTAACCACGATTTAAATCTAAATTCCTCCTAATTTTTCGCTTTCGTTGCTATTATAACATATATATTGTCAAAATTGTTCACAAAAAACTCAATATTTTAAATGTTTTATCTTATTTTGACTATTATTTAAACATATATTCAATATTTTTTCTTTTAATCTATGTATTTGGTGAATTATCTATCAAAAAATATTTCTTTTCTTCGAAAAAAGCTAGAAATTAGTCAACAAGAACTTGCTAATCGGCTTTATCTTTCCAGAAGCAATATTGCCTCTTATGAAAGCGGCAAAGCAGAGCCCAAAGCTATTAAACTGGTTGAAATAGCGCGTTTTTTTAATATCAGTATGACTCAATTGATTGAAGAAAACCTGGAACAACTCAGTCCTGAAAAAATCCGCACGTCAAATGCCAACATTCAGGAAAAACTCAACAAGCTACTAGAGAATCGAAAAGTAATGGTCAATGTGTATGAGCTAAAAACAGAACAACTTAAAAAAGTAGCTGTTGGCCTGCGAGCACTGCATGATTTAAAAATTAATCAAATTGAATCTCCATCAACTCAACTTTTGGTTATGATCAGAGATTTTGAGAACTTACTGGAAGTGATGGACAAACTGGTGGCAATCAATGAAGAGGTCGTTTCCTATTTAAAGAAGATCGTTGAAGAAGAGATTTTATATAATCCAATCAATTAAAAAGTAAGAAACTTAGCTCCTTTCTTTTTTGTTTGTAACAAACTGTAACGTAACTTTGCATTTTGATCGGCCGCGTAGTTCAACTGGATAGAATATCAGATTTCGGCTCTGAGGGTTGGGGGTTCGAATCCTCCCGCGGTCACTAGAAAAAGAAAGTCTTTTCGCGAAAGCGAAAGGACTTTTTTGTTTGAATAAAAGGACTCAAGCCCACTTGAATGCTTTTATCCAAACGCTTAAGAAATAGACAATTTGGTTGTCGCTGAATAATTTAAAATAATATTTAATGTGTTATACGATCATAATTATGTTACCCTTTTGGGTTTGATGCGTCTAAAAGACGATTATTATTATCAAACCCTAATAAAATAAGAAATTATGTTAGACAAAATCATGGAAATGGTTAGCGGAGACGCTTTAAATGCAATGACGGAAAAAGCTGGCGTCTCAATGGATCAAGCAAAACAAATGCTTCCACTTGCCGGAGATAGTTTACAAGAAGGATTAATCTCTCAGGTGACTGGAGGAAATGTTGACGGTGTACTTGAAATGTTCAAGAGTTTCACAGGCGGAGGATTGGAAAGCAACGGTATCTTTGGAAGCATCAAGAATCTGTTTATGAAAAAAGTAATGACGAGCATGGGTCTTCCTGAATCTGTTGCTGGTTTGGTAGCCGGATCTGGTATGACAAGTATTATAGGAAACCTTGCCGGTAAAATTCAGGCAGACGGAGATACTAATAATATCGACGCAGCTAGTTTAATGAATGTTCTTGGAGGCGGCGAAGGTATGTTAGGAACTATCGCAGGAATGATGGGTGGAAACAAGGAAGGAGGAACGATGGATAGTATTAAAGATAGTGCAATTGATAAACTAGGAAAATTCGCTGGAGGTTTATTCGGTAAATAATTTAAATGCTTAATAACAAACATGAGTCATCCCGAATTTTCAATATTTGAGAATTCGGGATTATTTTTAATATAGTTAAGGAAATATAAATATAAGTATTTGACTATCTGTTGTTTACTTTCTTTTTTCCTTGATGAAAAAAGAAACAAAAAAATCAAGACTATTTTTTCTTTTGGACAAATATAAGCTCGATTTAGCCGTGTAGCCAAACTCGCTTCGCTCAGACATGGCTACTTTCGCACTCCTCAGCACAAAACCTTTGCTAATAATTGTTACCCAAAATTAAAAAAGGTCAGCTAAAAACAAGTCTTCACATCGTATTTAAAAACCGAAAAATTTAAAGCTTTTTTAGTTGAGGGCAAGCCCGGCAAAATACGTGGGAGCGGGTGCCAGCCTGAAATTTAGCTTTTATTTTGCCAAGATTTTTGATGGCTTTTTATCGATTGAAAAAGCCATTCGCCGAAGGCACTCATCGAAGATTATAACAACAATAACAGGTTAGTTTATTCGGCTCGAAAACTTTAAAAAGATACTTTTTTAATAAAAATTTATAATTTTCAAAATTCGGGATGACTCATGTTTACATTACAGCAATCTTTGGTGAGATGCAAAATCGGTGTCGGTCTTGTAGAAAACTAACTATTTGTCAAGTTCATTTTTATAGGGTCTTTTCATGATTTTTATACAAGTTTAATGATACCATTAACGCTATCATTGACTCCAATATCCAAACTATTCATTCTTCTCACCTTGGTATAGAAAGATGTTTTTATTATGGAAATGCCTTAATGACTTTTATCATAAGTTATGATCATCAAAATACTTAAATTAACTCAAGAATAAACTACAATTATATTGTCAAATATGGGAGAACATCCCACTGATGAAAAATAAACTAGATCGGATGAATTGAACCAACAGATAGAAGAAAGACCCAGGCACCGAATTTTATAAATTTAAAGTAATGAAAACCCTAATCAAAATTACTCTAACGATAGGTTTGACCTTTTTTTTGATTGCAGATCTTTACCCGCAAGACAGCTATGAAAAAAGTAGAGAAGAAATGGTTTCACGCCAGATCAAAAGAAGAGGGGTTTCGGATCCGGCAACATTAAAAGCATTAAAGGAAGTAAAACGGCATCTTTTCGTTCCTCAAAATTACCAAAACAAGGCCTACAGTGATGGTCCCTTGCCCATTGGATATGGTCAAACGATCTCCCAGCCCTACATAGTGGGTTTTATGACTGAGATCATTGAGCCTAAACCTAACTTTAAAGTCCTTGAAATTGGCACGGGTTCAGGATACCAAGCTGCCGTTCTGGCCGAAATTGTTGATAAGGTCTATACTATTGAGATTATTAAAGAGCTGGGAGATTCGGCGGCAAAGAGATTAAAATATTTGGGTTATGATAACGTGGAAGTAAAAATTAACGATGGTTACTTTGGTTGGGAAGAAGAAGGCCCTTTTGATGCCATCGTCGTCACTGCTGCTGCAGAATTTATTCCCCCTCCTTTGATCCAACAACTCAAAGAAGGCGGGAAAATGGTCATTCCGGTAGGCTCTCCTTTCTTTGTTCAAACATTGATGTTGGTGGAGAAGAAGAATGGAAAAACTACTACTGAGAGCCTGTTCCCGGTTAGCTTTGTACCGTTTACAAGAAAGTAATCTATGCTTGAGCTACAAAAAAAAATCTATTTTTCAATCGGTTTACTGTCGACGGGGATAATTGCTTTCGAGCTGGTACTCTTACAGATTTTTTCCATCACCCAATGGTACCATTTTGCTTATATGGTCATCTCAGTGGCCATGCTTGGTTTTGGGGCAGCAGGTACTTTCCTAACGCTTTTTGAGAAGTGGCTTTTAGACAGGTATGATTCGCTCTTTCCATCGTTCTTGTTCCTAAGTGGCATCTGTATGGCAACGGTGGTGGGCATGTCAAATTGGTCATTTATCCGCTTCGATACTTATCTCATTTTCACAGATTTTCAGCAAGTGGGTCGGCTAGTTCTGACTTATTTACTTTTTTTTACACCTTTCTTCCTGGGTGCGTTGGCCATTGGACTGACCTTTGTTCGTTTTGTCAAACAAATCGGGATCTTGTATGCTGCTGATCTTTTTGGTTCGGGTCTGGGAGCACTTTTCGGCCTCTTCCTCATGTGGTTATTTTTTCCTTGGGAGTTACCCGGATTGATAGCCATATTACCGATTTTAGCGGGATTTTTTTCTCTTAAAAAAGATTGTGGCAAAGCTACAAAGCTGTTGGCGGTGATTTCTATTGTGGTTGTTACCATCAGTACTTTTAACTCCCCACGACCACAACTTTCCGAATTTAAAAGTATCAGCAAAACACTTTTATTACCCGAAGCAAAGATTGAAGTTGAAAAAAACAGCCCTTATGGATTAGTTCAGGTCGTTTCGTCGCCAGTGCTGAGATACGCTCCCGGATTGAGTTTAAATTTTCAAAAAACAGTGCCAGTACATAAGGCGATTTTTAATAATGGTAATTGGATTGGAGCAGTAATTCCGCCATCTGATCCTGATTCTGTCGATATACTGGATTATACGACCGGAGCTCTTCCCTATTTTTTGAAAACGCCGGAACATGTTCTTATTCTGAATGCTGGAACCGGAGAGCAGGTAGCTTATGCAATTGCAAAAGGGGCAGAAAAGGTAGAATTGGCAGAAGCAAATCCCGTTATCTTATCCTTTTTGCGGACAGAGCTTACTATGGAGACCGATTCTTTACTTTTCCATCCGAGATTGACCATTCATAACCTTGAAGCACGGACGTTTCTATATACAGACACAAATTATTATGATCTGATCATATTACCAATTGTAAGCTCTTTTGGAGGAACCTCCGGTTTAAATGCATTGCAGGAGCAATATGTGATGACTAGAGAAGCATTCCAGGAAATGTATGCTAAACTAAAGCCTGACGGAATGATCACCATCAGCAGTTGGGTTGACTATCCGGTTCGAAATCCAATCAAGATTCTGGCAACGTTAGTTGAGACACTTGAAAAAGAAGGGATCGACAATTTTGAAGACCACCTCATTGGGATCAGAAGTTGGGGAACGATTACTTTCCTGCTGAAAAGATCACCTTTTTCCAAACGAGAAATACTTGGGGTCCGTGAATTTTGTCAGAAAATGCATTTCGATCCGGTCGTTTTACGTGGAATTAAGCCAGAAGAGCGTCAACAATACAACCAGTTTCAGGACACACTATTTTTTTCCTATATGGATGCCGTCCTTTCACCAGGGCGATCGACATTTTATAAATTGTATGATTTTAACATACAGCCAGCTACGGACGACCGGCCTTATTTTTCTCAGTTCATTCGCTGGAGGAATTTTTTTACACTTTCTGAAACCTTCGGTTTCCAAGGCTTCCCTTTTCTGGAACTTGGTTATTTGATAGTTGTTTTAACTTTTTTTCAGATCCTACTCATAGCGATGATAATGATCATTCTACCCCTTTTTCACCTTAAAATCCAGAGTGAGGGCAAATGGCGCATCTTGTTTTATTTTGGAGGAATAGGTTTGGGCTATATGTTTGTAGAGATCGTTCTTATCCAACGGTTCATTCTTTATTTTGGAAATCCGATTTATGCTGCTGCAGCAGTAATCAGTTGCCTGTTGATATCTTCGGGAGCGGGGAGTTATTACTCTTCCAAGTTAACACAAAGAGATTATAGAATCTGGATAGCCCCTGCCATTATTATTCTTTTGCTTATTATTATTGCCGGGATACTCAACCCCATACTCCTGGGCACGATCGGATGGCCCATATGGACCAAATTGATTATTTTATTTCTGTTAATAATGCCTCTTGGATTCATTATGGGCATTCCTTTCCCCACCGGCATTGCTGATATTGCCGAAAAGGGTAGCAGAGCAGTGCCCTGGGCCTGGGGCATTAATGGATACTTTTCTGTTATAAGCACCGCGCTTGCAACTATCATCGCAGTAGAGTTCGGTTTTTGGTGGGTGATGATGTGTGCAGCTTTAGGGTATCTATTTCCGGTGTTAAGCAGTTGGAAAGCTAACAATTGAGAAATCCTTATGACTCAAATCAACTATCCAATTGATTTTTGTCACCTTTTTGTACGTCCTATCACTTTATATTTATTTTTAATGAGTCTTGGGTAGCAACATAAATCCAATGATTTAAAAACGTTTATTTTCAGAATCAAATTAATTCACATGAAAAACAAAACGATTGTTCGCACAAAAATCCGGTGGATACTTGTCGGTTTATTCCCTATATTTTTCTATCTAATGATCAGTAGCTGTGGAAACACTACTACTCAAAAAACGGATGTGGAAATGGGTCATGACCTTTACATTGCCTATTGTAATTTTTGTCACGGTAAATACGGCGACAGCAGCATTGCTGATATGCTTAAAGTTCCACCACCGGACCTGACTCTGATCAGCAAAAGAAGAAACGGTGTTTTTCCCGACGAAGAAATTTACAAAATCATTGATGGAACGGAAGCAAAAGCAGCAGGACATGGCAATCGGGATATGCCCATTTGGGGTGAAACACTTGCCAATTCAGAAAGAATTGACGAGGTGATGGTGCCCAAAAAAATCTATCAAATTATTGAATATTTGAAAAGCATCCAAAGGGAAGAGTAAAAAGGTAATGCATCCAAATTTCCTTTAGTTGTGTTATTTTAAATAAATAATAAAAATCCTCCATTCGGAGCAACTCAACTCCAGGTGGAGGATTTGCTAGCTTTCAAAGCTAATTTTCAATCTTTCCCCCCAATCACCAGATCCATCCAAACCAGCAAATGATCTGAAGCATTTTTATTTTTTACCTGATTAAAAAGCGCTTCCCCTTCAGCAGGCCAAAAGACACCGGAGGCAATGACATTCAAATCTTTTGAAGGCAATACATAGTCAATTCGTTTTCCAAAGAAAGAGGTATCAAATGCAGGATCTCCTTTATCACCAGCTTTTTGATTATGTGCTTTTCCACCTTTACTTTTTGGAATTAGACCACCTTTTGCGATTTCAGCATGAATATTTGGAGCATCCAAAAGCTGGTCAATCGCACCAGGATAACTATCGCCGTCAACCGGATCTGCATTTAGATCACCCATGATTACAAAAGAACTTCCTGCTTTCAAACCACCTTTTTTGCCTTTATCATCTTTTAAATATTTAGCTCCCGAAATGTAATCCCTGAGTAATCGAATTTCATCAAAATTGCGCAAACCGTTTCGGTCTTCTGGCCCGTCAAAAACCGGTGGCGTTGGGTGAGCCAGTATGGTATGGATCAAATCTCCGGAAGGCAATTGTATTGGAATATCAATATGATTTTTTGAGGAAAGCCGAAAAATATCCCAGGCTTCTCTGCTATAATATGGACTTCCATTTTCGTTCAAAGGTTTTTTGGCATCAGGCATTTCCGCCCATATAAATTTTTGAAAGGACCTTATTTGAGCGGTATCAAAAGGATATTTTGACAACAAAGCAAAAGCATATTGCCCTTCGTACCTACCAAAGCCAAAAGCATCTTCAGGAAGAGAGATTTTTTTATCATTATTAAGATCCTGTCCACTCAAAAAACCTGTGTTTGAAGGAACAGACAAGGCATAAGTATAATTAATTGGTTGCTCACCAGACTGGCTTTTAGAAAGATAGTTTTGTTGAAAATAATTTAACAAAAGGCCACTGGGATCATAATCAACCTCCATTAAAGCAATCACATCAGGGCGGACATGCTGAATAACCGCGGCTAAGTTTTGGATTTGTGTGTCCATTCCTGATTTCAGATCTTCTTCCAGTTTCCCAGCCTTATTTCTGAATAGCGCGACATTGTAAGTCGCAAAACGAATGGTGTCTAACGCTGTATTTTGGGAAGAAGATTTTTGGAATTCAGTACTTTTATTTACTCCGCAGGACTGAAAACTCAACCAACCTAAAATTAATATTAAAATAAAAAGCTTTTCTAAACTTGAGATTGGGAACATGAGTGTTTTTTTTAGCAGGTTAAGGAGTATTTCTATTATTTTAATTTTTGATTACTCTATGGGATTTTATGGTTAAAGTTTAAATATAAATATTCGCCAGATGGATTAGGGAGCCAAGATAATTTTCTAATTTTAAACTTTTGAATACCCATTTACTAATGTTATAATGATCACAACTAAGTAATGAAAAAATTGTATTAATAAAGTATTAATTGTAAACGTTTATTCTATTTACTTCTATAACAAATCTAATTTTTTTCAATTGAAAATATGAATATACTCACCGACCTAATCATTATTTTGTCAATATCTGCAGTTGTTCTTTTTATAAGTACAAAACTGAAGCTGCCCTCCATTGTCGGATTTTTAACAGCTGGAGTGCTTGTTGGACCATATGGTATTGAGTTGATCTCAACGAAGGAAGAAGTAGATGTTATGGCTGAGATCGGTATTCTTTTATTACTTTTTTCAATCGGAATTGAATTTTCGCTTGACAAACTGATCGAATCTAAAAAGTATGTCCTCATTGGAGGATCCTTGCAGGTTGTTTTAAGTGTTATTTTGTTTTTTACGGGAGCTTACTTTTTTGGTTTAGGAGTCAATCAGGCTCTTTTTGTGGGGATGCTTTTTGCAATGAGCAGTACCGCAATTGTATTACAACTTTTTCAGGAGAAAGGCTGGATGAATACACTTTTCGGAAAAACATCTGTTTCTATCCTTATTTTCCAGGACATCATCATCATACCAATGATGCTGCTTACCCCTTATTTATCGCAAAACGGTGACCTGGAATCCAAATCATTCAGTAAGTTATTATTAGGAATTTTATTCATAATCGTTGTCATATTTGCTGCGCGTAAAATTATTCCGCCGCTTATTCGAAGTATCGTCCACACCCACAATCAGGAATTATTTCTGATCACGATTATCGTTATTTGTTTCGCTACGGCGTTTATCACTCAACAATTAGGATTGAAATTGGCGCTTGGCGCTTTTTTGGCTGGCTTGGTTATTTCGGAATCAGAATATAGTTTTGAGGCTTTAAAAAATATCATGCCCTTTAAAAAGGTATTTACAGCGATTTTCTTCATTTCGGTGGGTATGCTTTTAAATCTTAATTTTGTTTTTGAAAATTTTTGGCTGCTTTCAGGAATTACAATTTTAGTGATGCTGGTTAAATTTTTGATCATTGCTCCAACTGCTTTTTTTTTAAAAATTGGAATTAGAAATTCCATTGTAAGTGGCCTTGCACTTTGTCAGGTTGGTGAATTTGCTTTTGTCTTATCCAAAGTAGGATTGGAAGGCCAAATTCTTTCCAATTATAATTACCAGGCCTTTTTGTCTGTCTCCATCCTGTCAATGATCGCTTCTGCCATTATGATTGGCTACGCACCACAAATTGCGGAATATCTTGTAAAACTCCCTTTTTGGAGTCGTCAGCTGAATAAACTTGATGATAAAATCTGTCTGCCTTCACCGTGTACTCTTGTTGATCATACCGTGATTGTTGGCTTTGGTCCCGGAGGCAGAAGAATCGCTAAATTTTTATCACAAAGAAAAAAGGCATTGGCAGTAATAGAATTAAATGATAGAAATATTAATGAAGAGGATCATACCTACGCACAGATTATTATCGGCAACGCAAAAGAAGATGATGTCTTAAAAAGAGCAGCGGTTGAATCCGCAAAGCAAGTGATCATAACCGTCCCGGAAGCTGCTATGGCTGAAGATATTACAATAAAAATTCGAAAACTCAACCACAACGCCAATATCGTTGTCCGAACAAAATATGTGGGGGAAGCTGAACAATTGCACAAACTTGGTGCAAATCATGTTGTTCCTGAAGAAATTTCCGTTGCAGACTCTATCACTGCTGCAATGACAGCTTAGATCCCTGTTAAATTTGTTATTGCGAAAGGTCTAACAATTCAATATTCCTAAATTCCACTGGATGGCTTTCTGCTTGTAGGGAAATATAACCCTCAACGACTGCCGTACCTTGAGAAATGGGGTAACCTTCGGGAATGTAATTTCCACCAATTTGCGGCTTTTTATACTCCAATACCATTTCTCCATTTACAAAATGTTGAATAAGGCTATCTCCTAAAACCAGTATTTCAACAGTCACCCACTCTTCCCCATGAAAGGTTTTTGAATTGGAATCAATACAATGTTTTGTGGTGAGGGTGTCGCCCATGACCACATTGGTGGCAGGCGTGCAAAGATTCATCGTTGGACGCTCATCGCTTCCATTACCTCCCAAAAACTGAGCTTCCAGACAAACCGGGAATTCCTGGTTGACCAGCATGGTTTCCGGAGCCTGGCAATGAAACATAAATCCGCTGTTTTTAAAAGCCCATCCTGGTCCATCTTTCACTTGTTTTCCAATAAAGCGATACTGTAATTTCAGGCGGTAATGAGAAAATTTATCTTTATAAAATAGATGTCCAAACTCTCTGTCGAAACCTTCATACTCATCGTAATTCACTTGTAAAACACTGTCATTTACCCGGAAGGTGTTTTTATAATTTTCTCCAAGATTATATTTATTGAATTTTGGCGTCCAGCCAGTTAGGTCTTTCCCATTGAAAAGAGTGATCCAATTTTCAGTTGCCTTTCTATCAGCTTTGTTCTTTTCATCAGTTGAATTGCATGAGAAACAGAATAGAAGTACAAGTAGAAATGCCAGATTTTTCATCATTCAAATTAAGCGTAGGTTTTAAAATTTACACCTTGATATAAATATTCCTTTTGTAAAGCCACCAGCCAGGTAGCCAGCATACAAACATAAAGACTAAAGCAAATACAAAAGAGCCAAAATATGGACCAATCCAGCTAAATGCATTAATATAAACATAGTTGAAAAGCGATTGCTCACCATTGACTCTGATGAAATGCATTGCAATCGCCAGGTATTCTGACAGCAAATAAATAAACAAAGGATTCTTGCCAAATATCTCAAAGAAATTGTAATTGACTGGCTTTTTAACGAATTCCGTCGTATACATAATCAGGGAAAGTATAATCAAATCAAGCCCGATTGTTAATACGACAAAAGAACTGGTCCATAATTTTTTGTTGACCGGAAAACTGAGATTCCATAGATAAGCCAAACCACAGAGCACCGCTCCAACCATCAATAGTTTGGCTAATTTTTCATAATTCATTCCGCCATTGATGATAAATACTCCGGCAAGATATCCTCCAATGACATTCACGATTGAAGGGATTGTGCTCAGCAAACCTTCGGGATCGAAAGGCAATCCATCTCCACCATATAAATGACTGTCTCCCAGCAACATACGATCAACAGTTCTTGCAAAATTATTCTCCAAAGTATAATCTCCAAAGCCATACATCAAACCCCAATAACCCAATAAAAACATGGCAGACCATATCAACAATTGACGATTTGACAAATAAAATATCATAATCGCAGCAACGAAATAACACAGAGCAATCCGTTGCAATACACCAAGTACTCTAGTCTCATGAAAAGAGATAAAAGCCAAATCTCCTGTTTCCGTCCATTTGAAAAATGGAATCCAGTACATCGTGTAACCCAATATAAAAATGATGATCGTCCGCTTTAAAATTTTTCCAAAGACATCCCCCAAAGACTTGTCAGTCCAGCGGTTTTTCACGAATGCAAAAGCATTTCCGACAGCAAATAGGAATGATGGGAATACCAAGTCTGTTGGCGTGAATCCATGCCAGTTGGCATGATTTAATGGTGAAAAGACGAAGTCCCAATCTCCTGGGGTATTTACAATAATCATCAGGCAAATGGTCATTCCTCTAAATACATCAAGGGCCTTAAATCTTTTCATTGTTTTTCGTTTTGGCTGGATTAATTTACACTTTTTTATTTGATTCCAATTAAACCAGCGCTTAAGTTTTTAGCAGGACAAAAAAATAGCGTCCTTTGTAGGATGAGGTATTTTCTACATCTCGGATACAACGGAGCTGCTTATCGTGGCTGGCAAAGACAAAACAATGTCATTAGTATACAAGAGGTTTTGGAGAGAGAACTTTCTAACATGCTGGACGAAAGAATCATTATCCATGGATGTGGAAGAACAGATGCGCAGGTTCATGCAAGTCAGTATTTCTTACATTTTAATTATGAAAAAGAAATTGATTTTGACTTCGTTTTCCGGATTAATAAAATGCTGCCAGATGATATTGCTGTATTTGAAATTATCCCCGTTCATAAAAATGCAAACGCTCAACTTGATGCAATAAAAAGAACCTACGATTACTTTATCCATTTTTACAAAGATCCCTTTTTAAGAGATTTCAGTACTTTGTATTTATTGAAAAACCTGGATTTCGATAAAATGAAAAAAGCAGCCGGTATTTTTACCATTCACAAAGATTACCAATCGCTCTGCCTTGCTCCAAACATTTATAAATCAACGATTTGTGAGGTTACTTCTGCACAACTTTTCATTACCGAAAAAGAAGATCGATTGCGGTTTCAAATATCCTCTAATCGATTTTTAAGAGGAATGATCCGGTCAATAATTAAAAAGCTTTTAGAAATCGGAGAAGGAAAACTATCTATTGACGAATTAGCGAATGGTTTAAACGGCGGACTAATAAAATATTCTAACAAAATAGCTTATCCACAAGGGCTCTATCTTTCAAAAGTAGAATATCAATACTTAAAATTAGAACGAAAAAGTGATTTCGCGTGCATGCTGGAAAATCAATTGAATAATAATTGGCAAAAAGTTTAAATTCGAAATAGAAGTAACGCAATGTAATTTTTTTTTCAGAAATGTTCTTTGGAAATTACTTTAGTTTTTCTACGTTCTAACTCCAAAATATTGAGAGCGTTAGGTTCGACAAAATACGTGGGTGCGGGTGCCAGCTATGTGCATAGCCTTTATTTTGTCTAGATTTTTTTGCTTCATTTTTTCATCAATGGAAAAAATGAAGGCGCCGCAGGCACAAGCCAGATGAATGTTATTTCGATTAATCTGATTTGCTACTTTTGGTAAACCCTCGGTAATCTTTTAATAAAAACGGGTAATATCAGTTAGAAAAACAACTATCGTTTTTCTTAAATTTGTTTTCATGAAAGTCTGCATTGCAGAAAAACCCAGTGTCGCAAAAGAAATTGCTCAAATCCTTGGAGCGAAAACCAGAAAAGATGGCTTTTTTGAAGGTAATGGCTATGCGGTCACTTGGACTTTCGGACACTTTTGCACCTTGAAAACACCCGACGATTATCAAGCCCACTGGAAGAAGTGGGATTTGAACTCATTGCCCATGCTTCCCGATAAGTTTGAAACAAAACTGATTTCGAATCAAGGTGTCAAAAAACAATTTGGGATTATTAAAAAATTATTAAAAACGGCTGAGTTTGTTATCAATTGCGGGGATGCCGGGCAGGAAGGTGAGCTCATCCAGCGCTGGGTACTCAATGAAGCAAAATATAAAGGGAAAGTGTTGAGACTCTGGATATCTTCTTTGACTCCTGAAGCTATAAAAGATGGTTTTCAAAACCTCAAAAACGCTAGCCAGTTTGACAATTTGTATTACGCCGGAAGCTCGCGGGCCATCGGAGACTGGCTCCTTGGCATGAATGCGACACGTTTGTACACTTTAAAATATGGTGGTTTTAAACAAGTGCTTTCAATCGGAAGAGTGCAAACTCCTACCCTTGCGATGCTGGTGGAAAGACACAAGGAAATCGAAAATTTCATTTCCCACCCTTTTTGGGAATTGCAAACCATTTATCGGGAAGTGGTTTTTAATTGTGAAAAAGGGCGCTTTTTAAAAAAGGAAGACGGTGAAACTTTATTAAAACAAGT
>CAWBZX010000023.1:0-363321 GCA_963793295.1 uncultured Saprospiraceae bacterium
TTACTCGATCTGAAAAATCCTTCAAAAGTGCTTGCCCGTTCCAACAATCCACTAATGGAACCGACTGCTGATTACGAAAAAAGAGGCTTTTTCAGTAATGTCGTTTTTAGTAACGGCCACATAGTCAACGGCGATGAGATTACTTTATATTATGGTGCTTCCGACGAGGTTATTTGTGGTGCAAGACTTTCCATTGAAAGTATTTTATCGGGATTGAAGGTCATAAATTAAATAATTTCGTCAACATTTTTTTACTTCAGGTAAACGGATTGATTAACTTGAAAACACATTTAAAATATCGCGTTTATAGAAACAATTATTCGCTTTTGATGAAAAAAAACCACTACTGGTTAATCCTGCTATTGTCAGTTTCTTTTTCCTGTAATCGCTCTGCGGGGGAAAAGAATGGATTAATATTTTGGTCTTCCAATAATAACCGAGAAATAGATTTTACAACCAGATTTGCTGATAAGTGGAACGAAGAACACCCTGATCAAATAGTCCGACACCAACCCATACCTGAAGGGCAATCCAGTGAAGAGGTTATCCTTGCCGCAGTAGTCGGAAATACTACTCCGGACATTTATGCTAATATGTGGCAGGGAAGTGTCGAAATGTACGCAAAAGCAGGTGTGCTGGTCGCCCTGGATTCGTTGGAAGGATTTACGGAATTTATTACAGAAAGGTGCGGTCAGGAAACCGTTGAAGAAATCACTTCTTCCGACGGGCATATTTACCAAGTTCCTTGGAAAATAAATCCCATCATGACCATTTACAATAAAGCGCTAGCCGATAAATTGGGTACTACGGAATTGCCCACCACCTATTCTGAATACCTTAGAGCAGGAGCGCAGGTAAAAAAAGACTTAGATAATGACGGATATATTGATCAATGGATCGGATATACCGAGGTGAAAGTGATCTGGTACCAGCGATTTTTTAATTTTTATCCCTTATACCTTGCAGCATCACACGGGGGCTCCCTCGTAAAAGACAATAAAGCAGCTTTCAATAATGAATCCGCGGTAAACGTTTTTCGTTTTTTACAAAAATTATATGTCAATGATTATTTTTCCAAGGAGCGATTATCTGCAGGGCAAGACCGCTTTCTTTCTGAAAATTTTTTGACAAAATGGACAGGCCCTTGGGAAATTAACTATGTTGAAAAATTTAAGAAAAGAACAGACTTCGATTTCGATTTTTATCCGATGCAAGTTCCTGATGACCACACAGGTCCTATTTATACTTATGCAGATCCAAAAAACATTGTCATTTTCAATACCTGCAAAGATCCTCAGGCAGCTTGGAATTTTATAAAAACGATGATCGACCGCGAAGGGGACAAAGCATTTTTGGAAACTGCAGGTCAGCTGCCCAGGCGCCAGCATCTGGAAAAAGATACGCTGTTTACAGATTTTTTTATAAAAAATCCAAAGGTGCTGACTTTTGCAGAACAGGCAAATTATGTAAAAGGAATTGATAATTGCGAAGTCATTGTTGAGGTATTTGATATCATCTCACAGGAGTATGAAGCCTGTGTAATTTATAATAAAAAAACGCCTGAAAAAGCAATCGAGGATGCTGCCAGAGCAGTCAATGTTTTATTGGGAAATAATGAATTATGAAAAAAAATAAGTGGCTACCCTATCTGTTTGTATCTCCTTACCTGCTTCACTTTTTGGTGTTTGTCGCTTTTCCTGTCTTTTTTTCTTTGTTTTTAACTTTCCATAAATGGAACATTATTGCTCCTGTGGAATATGTTGGCACAGCTAACTATTCCCGGATGATTCATGATCGAATGTTTTGGAAAGCTATTTATAATACTTTTAAATTTTTAATCATTCACATCCCTTTGCAATTAATATTCGCTCTTGCATTGGCGGAGTTTTTAAACCAAAATATTAAACTCAAGGGATTTTATCGGGCCGCTTTTTTCCTTCCTGTCATTGTTTCTGGAGTTGTTGTTACTATTCTTTGGCAACAACTTTTTGGCTTTGATACCGGACTGATAAATCGCTTGCTCGTGATGCTGGGAGCTGGAAAAGTAGGTTGGCTCATTGATCCTGATATTGCAATGGGATCCATTGCGGTAATGGCCACCTGGAAAAATGTCGGACTTTATGTTATTTTATTCCTGGTTGGGTTGCAAACAGTGCCTCCTTCTTATTATGAAGCCGCTGAAATAGAAGGGGCATCGCACTGGCAAAAGTTTAGACATATCACTTTACCTCTGATCAATCCTACCATTTTTATGGTTGTCATTTTATCTACTATAGGTGGATTCTCTCTTTTTATTGAGCCTTATATCATGACTGGCGGAGGTCCGCTCAATAGTACGCTGTCTTCTGTGTTATACATTTACAAACAAGCCTTCCAATATTATCATATGGGCTACTCAGCAACGCTTGGGTTTTTCTTTGCTTTCTTAATATTACTGGTGGTCATGATTCAGAAAAAGTACATCGAAACCAAGGATTAAAATGAAAAAAACACTGATATATATCTTTTTGAGCCTTGCTGCGATTACCTTTTTGTATCCGTTCTACTGGATGATCGTAGCATCTTTATCTCCTGAAACCGAAATCGGAGGACTCTTGTTTTTGCCTTCCGCATTTACTTTTGATAGCTATATCCAGATGTTTTCAAAAATCCCCATTGGCCGAGCATTGGTGAATAGTATTTTCGTAGCCTTGCTGACCACAGGAGGCGTTATTGTTTTTAGTTCAATGGTTGGCTATGCTTTGTCTCTGATGGAATTTAAAGGAAGAAACGTCATTTTTTATGTCATCATTTTTACCATGACTTTACCTTTTCAGATCACCTTAATTCCGAATTATATCACCATGGTAAAGCTCAATCTGGTAGATACTTATGCAGCACTGGTTCTTCCTTTCCTTTTGAATTCTTTTGCCATTTTATTGTTCCGGCAGGCATTTATGTCGATTCCTCAAGCCTTGATAGATGCTGCCCGGGTGGATGGGTGTTCGGATTTTAGAATATTGTTTCAGGTGTTATTTCCCAATATTATTCCGACGGTTGTAATCGTAGGTATCTTGACCTTTATGAATTCATGGAATGAAGTACTTTGGCCCTTAATTGTGATCAGAGAAGAATCACTGATGACGATGCCACAAATGGTAACCTTATTTTCAGTAGGCGGAAGAGCCGATGCCCAGCTTGGAGTAAAGTTGGCCTCAGCAGTGTTATTGGCCTTGCCGATTATGTTAGCTTATTCCTTTTTCCAAAAATATTTTATTCAAAGCATGGCCAGTTCCGGCTTAAAGGAATAACTGAATTATTTTCAAAAAGACAACACAAAAGACTGTAAAACAGCATATTATGCAAATCAAGCGATCCGATATACGCATCAAAGCAGATGTCAAAAAAGTGATCCTCAATTATTTGAATTTAGGAAAACCGGGTGCCTCGAAAAGAATTGCTGCACTTGTCAATCGAATTCTTGCGCTTAGTGAAGAAGAGGTGGACCGCCTTTATCGGGATATTAAAAAAGAATTTGCTCATCGCCATTTGAAATTTGAATATTATTTAAAAGCACATTTTGAACGCATTCAAGCGGTGATTCCAAAAAATGCCGAATTAACTAAAACCCGAAAATTACTACTAGGTGCTTATTTTACAAAAGAATATTCTATCAGGTCGGCAGCCTTGTTCAATCCGTCAATGGTGGCGCATCCGGATCAAAGTGGATTAGCGGCCGGAGAAAAAAGATTTATAATAAGCTTGCGTGCAGTTGGAGAAGGGCATATCTCTTCGATAGAATTTAGAAGTGGTATTGTGAATGCAACGGGAAAAATAAAATTGGCGAATGAAACCGGTTTTGCTTCCTGCACGGTACCTGATGATTCCAAAATTTTTAATGCACAAAAAATTAAAAAGAGAACAAGTGTCCTGGCAGATTTTGATCCTACTATTCTCGATGAATTGGGAAATACTTTTACCAAAAAGACCTATTTAAGTAATCCCCTAGCTGTTTTTTCTACCTATGATAAAAGTACGCAAGATATCCTGGATAGTATCCTCGATACCAATTATGATATGGTGGCTCAACCTGATTCCGCTCTTTCAGAACGCATCATATTTCCCAGCGCAAAACAAGAATCAAATGGAATAGAGGATGTACGGTTTGTTGAATTTATTGAAAATGGAAAATTTACCTTTATCGGAACCTATACTGCTTATGACGGACATCATATTTCTCCGCAGCTCATTATAACGGAAGATTTTGTGCGGTTCAAAATAAGAACGATGTATGGAAAAGCAGTCAACAATAAGGGGTTTGCCCTTTTTCCGGAAAAAATTAATGGACAGTTTGTAATGCTTGGTAGACAAGGTGGAGAAGATATTACCATCATGTACTCTGACGATTTGTTTGTATGGGAAAACCATCAACCTATAATGACACCTGAAACTCCCTGGGATTTTATCCAATTGGGCAACTGTGGCTCCCCCATCAAGACGGAAGATGGATGGTTGGTGATTACTCATGCTGTCGGGCCAATACGCAAATATGTAATCAGTGCCATTTTATTAGACCTGGAAGATCCTTCAAAAATCATCAAAAAACTAAATCAGCCTTTATTGTCTCCTAATGAGGAGGAACGGGAGGGTTATGTGCCGAATGTCGTTTATTCCTGTGGTTCGATGAAACATGAAAATCTATTAATTATCCCTTATGCGATGTCTGATTCTGCTTCGACATTTGCTACGGTTGAGATTTCTGAATTACTAAATAATATGATTCCTTTCAAATCATGAATGCAGAAAAAATTAGGTGATGAGTATAAAAAGTAAGTTTATTTTAAAGTCAGTTCTGTTGGTTTATGTCTTCATGACAATGTCCTGCAACAATACGAATAATGATAATCAATTAAACAAAGTGCCTGAAGAAAATGCCATCAACCTCCAACATTTTAATCATTTGTATAAAGAAGTCATTGTCAATGATGATACGATGGGAATCGTCCATATTTACAGTGAATACCCCGATTATGTCTATGCCATTGAACCTTCAGAAGGATTCACTTGTGTGGATGATGTAGCGAGGTCAGTAATCATGTTGACTGAATATTACAAGACCGGAGAGGACAGGGAAACAACCCTACGTAAGATAAAAATGCTGATCAAATTTATCTTGCATATGCAAAATGAAAATGGTTATTTCAATAATTTCCTTTGGAATGATTTCACTATAAATACCACTTATAAAACTTCAGTAGCCGAATTAAACTGGTGGTCTTTGCGCGCTTTATGGGCGCTGGAAACAGCCCTTCCTCTGATTAGCTCAGATGTTGAATTATCTGCAAATATAAAATCTGCTATTTCAAAATTAGTAGCTAATATTAAAAGGGATTTAGAGACCCAAGAATTAACGGTAGACATTGTGAATACCCTCGAAGTTCCTTCCTGGCTTCCACACAAACATGCTGCTGACCAGGCTGCTGTTTTGATTTTAGGTTTGCTTCCTTATCAGGAAAGAACAGGAGATCCTGAAGTTAAAAGTCTCATTGATGCCATGGCAAAAGGCATTATTCAAATGCAAAAAGGTAATGCTTCACATTATCCTTACGGCGTTTTTTTGAGTTGGGAAAACCTCTGGCATGCCTGGGGCAATAGTCAAGCTTATGCTTTACTGAAAGCCGGCCAGCAATTCAACAATGAGGATTATATAAAAAGTGCGCTGTTGGAAGTTGACTATTTTTATCCCTACCTTTTGAAAAATGGCTTTGCAGAAGCCTTTTGGGTGGAAAAAGATCAAAATCATTTTACTGAAACCAAAAGAAATGATTTCCCACAGATCGCCTATGGCATTCGGCCCATGGTCTGGGCAGCAACCGAAGCCTATGAGATAACAAACGATAAGGTTTACTTAGATTTGTCGGAAGACTTAAAATCCTGGTTTTTCGGAAATAACATTGCAAAAACAACGATGTATGATGAGACTACCGGAAGAGGGTTTGATGGAATTATATCTGGTGACGCGATTAATAAAAACTCAGGAGCGGAATCGACAATTGAATGTTTGCTGACCTTGTTAAAAACAAAATAATATGGCTGAAGTTAAATTAATAAATATCGGAAAAACCTATAAGGAAGGAACACAAGCGGTTAAAAACATCAGCTGTACTATTAACGACAAAGAGTTTGTTGTGCTGGTGGGACCATCAGGCTGTGGAAAATCCACCACCTTGAGAATGATCGCAGGCCTTGAAGAAATCACGGAAGGAGAACTGTTCATCGGAAATGAAAAAGTCAACGACCTTGCACCAAGCAAAAGGCATATCTCCATGGTTTTTCAAAACTATGCTTTATACCCGCACATGACTGCTTACGGAAATATGGCTTTTGGATTAAAAATAGCAAAAGTACCGAAACCTGAAATCCATGAACTGGTGATGAAGGCAGCCGAAATTCTAAACATAGTGGATATTCTGGAAAAAAAACCGGGAAAAATGTCGGGTGGTCAACGTCAAAGAATTGCTATTGGAAGAGCTATTGTTCGGCGCCCAAAAGTATTTCTTTTTGATGAGCCGCTGAGTAATCTGGATGCCAAGTTGCGCGGAAAAATGCGTATTGAATTAGCAAAATTGCACAAAAAACTCGATGCCACGATTATTTATGTAACCCATGACCAGGTGGAAGCCATGACGCTGGGTGACCGGATCGTCGTGATGAATAACGGAGAAATCATGCAAATGGCTTCTCCCATGGAGTTGTTTCTAAAGCCCGCCAACAAGTTTGTTGCGGAATTTATCGGTACCCCGCAAATGAATTTTTTTAGCGGAGAAATCCTTGAAGTTGACCAGAAACTGGTCTTTAAAAATGACCACCTTCAATTTGATATTTCAAATCTGAAGTTGCAAACACTTAAAAGAAATGTAGGAAAAAAAGCGGATTTGGGTATCCGCTCAGAGGACATCCATGCCCAAATTGGGGATTTAAAAAACTACGCAACCCTTAAAACTCACATCATTGCCATTGAATTGTTAGGGAACGAAAAATTGATTTATTCAGAATATCAAGGAAAAGACATTGTTGCAAAATTCAGATCAGAATACGAAGTGGAGATCAATACAAAAGTTGATTTTTACATCAATCTGGATAAGGCTTATTTTTTTGAAAAAGAAACTGGGAACTGTATTTACTAACCTGGTTTTTTATGTGAGGAATACAGAAGATTTCTAAAAAAAAAGTTGAGGTACCCCTTCTAATACCAGCTCATCACATACTCAAATCTGTACATCTTCAAATAAAGTTGGATAAAAACGGAAAAAAATAAGAGATAATTTTTACCCTTAAAAATTGCCAGATAAACCAATTGTTATTAAAACCTGTTTTTGAAATTCCATATTTAATTGTTAAAATTACACCCAATACTTAAACAAAGCATACATGAGATACAACAGGATTAAAACAAATCCTTCCAATTTTTGTAATCCTCTTTTCTATTTAAAAACCAAATGACAATGATTGAAACCAGTAGAAGTACTGGAATGTCAAACCATAGAAAGGATCGCACTATTTGAATGTCAGCAATCAGTGATCCTACTCCTAAAGGAATCAGCAAATCGAAAATATTGCTCCCCATCACATTGCCAATTGAAAGGTCAGGTTTTTTCTTCGAGACTGCATTGATCGAAATTGCCAGCTCCGGCAAACTTGTTCCCAATCCCAATAGTATTGCTCCTACAAAAGATTGTCTGACTCCCCAATTTTCTGTTATGTCCAATGCTTTGTTGATAGTCAACTCCGAACTGAAGGCTACGATGAATAAACCAACAATGAGTATAATTATATTTAGAAAAATACCTTTGTGTAGTAAATCCGATTCTTTGACTTTTGCTTTCGCTCCCTTTTTTTCGCGATACAAATTGGTGACAATATAAATGATAAAAGAGATTATCAAGATCGCACCGTCGTTCCATGTCACTACTCCATCATACGCGACTAATATCAATAGCAGAACTGAGCCGATTAACTCCATCGCAATAAAACGGATTTGGATTTTTCCTACTCTGAGATAATGAAAAATTGCTGTCATTCCAATCACAATACTAATTTGGCAGATTGAACTACCAATGGCATTTCCCACAATGATACCAGAGCTTTCAACCCCCTTTAAATTATTCAACGAGCCTTTTACAGAAACTGCCAGTTCTGGCAAGTCCGTACCAAATGCTAAAATTGTCATCCCGATAAACAGCTCAGACAAATGATATCTCGATGCAATATTGCTTGCCTCCTTTACTGTTAATTCAGTACCGATCCATAAACCCAAAACCCCAAACAGCAATAGGATAAAATCAATCATAATTGGTGGAGGGTTGAAAAATTAAAAATTGACTTGCCTTTGGCAGATCATTATCTCAATTCTGATGCAAATTAGTTTTTATTAAAAGAATATGGTGTTTCACCAGACAATATTAGTGTTATTCCTCATGGAACACACATCGTCATGTGGAGCGATAAAAAACAATTGAGAAAAAATACAGCATTGATTCCCAGCGCCCTGTCCTTTCTACATTTGGTTTGTTAAGCGAAAATAAAAATATCGAAACCGCCATCAGGGCTTTATCCAAAATCAAAGAAAAATTTCCAGATGTATTGTATTTGGTACTTGGTCAAACCCACCCCGAAGTATTCAAATACGAGGGAGAACGCTACCGCAACATTTTAGAAGAAGAAGTGGAACGTTTAGGGTTGGAGAACAATGTTCAATTTGTTAATCGTTATTTGAAATTAGATGAACTCCTCGATTATCTTAAGCTTGCAGATATTTATTTGTTTACTTCAAAAGACCCCAACCAGAAAGTGAGCGGAACATTTGCCTATGTCATGAGTAGTGCCTGTCCTGTGGTTGCAACAGCCATTCCTCATGCATCGGAATTGTTGGATGGAGACACGGGGGTCCTGATTGACTTTGAAAATTCAGTTCAAATGGCGGAGGATGTACTTTCTATATTGAGTGATAATACCCGGCTAGAAAACATGTCAAAAAATGTTTTTCACAAAACCAGATACACCGTTTGGGATAATGTGTCGATCCAGACAGCTAAAATTCTTGAACCGTTCCTTGAGGGGCAAAAACTGGAATTTGCTTTGCCTGAAATTTCATTGTCTCATTTGAAACGGTTAACTGATGAGCGCGGTATTATTCAGTTTTCCAGGTTTGGTATTCCTGACAAAAGTTCTGGATACACTATAGATGATAATGCCCGTGCGATGATTGTCGCTTGTATGCATTATTCAGAGACTAGTGATCCGGAAGATTTAAAACTAATCAATATTTATTTGAACTTTATTCAGTATTGCCAGCAGGAGGATGGTATGTTTCTAAATTATCTGGATAAAAATGGGCGCTATCACATTAAAAATGATTATGTGAATCTGGAAGATGCCAACTGTCGAACCATTTGGGGTTTAGGCTATTTGCTTTCGCAGAAAGACGACTTGCCAGACTATCTGATCTCGAAAGCAGAAGCTGCTTTCAACAATGCGCTTCCAACTTTGGATAGATTACGTTCGCCCAGGGCGTTGGCATTTGGAAAAAAAACTGAGGCAATCAAGAATGATAAAAAGGCTGTACAATTAAATTCAGATAATGAAAACAGCATTAAAATATTGAAAGAATTGGAGCGCAAAAAATGAAATAACAAAAGGCTAACAATAGCTAAAATGTCAATAAGTTCGATTTCTCACCTACTGTATTTAGCCTGACGTTATCCCCCACCCAAATCAATGAGACTTCAACCATCCGGTAATACTCAATCTGGGCTTATGACTGAGCAATACTTCGTGCTCCAGTTCGCTGCTTTTGAAAAACACACATTTTCCATTTACCGGAGTAATCATTTGTGAATGATCAGCACGATAGATACATAATTCCCCACCGTCGTTTTCCTGCCAGTTGTCATTCAAATACATGATCATTGAATAGGCCCTGCTTTTATTATCCTGAAATTGATCCAAATGCCTTTTGTAAAAGCTTCCTTTTTCGTATAAAGCATAATGAAATTCGTATCCTGTGATACCGGTATAACAAGTGCTATTCAAATAAATCACAAACTGATCCATCAAGTCAAAAAAACTGTTTTCGTGTAAATCCTGATGTTTACGGTCGAGCCAGTAGATCACATCACTTCTCATCAATTTGTCCTGGGTGAGTTTAGTATTATTGCCTATTCCTGCTGCCAGAAGTTGCTTTTCTGAGTATAATTTTAACAAATTTTCTTTCAGATGAGCAGCTAAAGTTTTACTTAAAAAATCCTGGGCCAACCCTACTCTGCTCTCTAAAAAGCTGTTAACCAGGCCATTGAAAATCGTATCCACGTTGCGTGATTGATGCTTATCCAGCTTAAAACTGATAGCGAAGCAATGTAGCTTTTAAAATCAATATAACAGGATTTATTTTTGGTATTCAGATTAACTATACTCTTCTCGAAATCTTCATCGAAAAGGTTTGGAATGATAATCATGAACCTGTTCCAACTACATAGTAGCAGAACGATTAAAAGATTGGAGTATCTTCTTATTTGTTACTTCAATTTGTCATCCACATAATCCAACACCTTTCTCATCAGATGCACGCGATCTTTGCCCCGCACATTGTGCGGATGCATAGGATATGGAAAGAAATCAACTTGAATACCTTCATTGACAAATTGCTGTATCAAGGCTAAGTTGTGCTGCATGACCACAATCGGGTCGGAAGTACCATGGATCAGCAAAAGATCACCTTTCAGGTTCTTTACGTGGTTGAGCAAATTCGCTTGTTTGTACCCTTCCGGGTTTTCTTCTGGGCGATCCATGTAACGTTCACCGTACATCACTTCATAATATTTCCAATCAGTCACAGGACCTCCAGCAACTCCCACCTGGAAAGTTTCGGGCTTCCGCAGCATCAGCGAAGTCGTCATAAAACCACCATAACTCCAGCCATGAACGGCCATTCTGTTTCCATCAACGTAAGGCAAAGATTTTAAATAATCAACGCCGTCCAATTGATCTTCCATTTCCAAAGTTCCCAACTGACGATGAACTATATTTTCAAACTCAAATCCTCGATTGGCAGAGCCGCGATTATCAATGGTGAATACGATATAACCCTTCTCAGCCATGTAATGCATCCAAAGCGGTGCGCCGGCCAGCCAGCGATTGCTGACCATTTGGGCATGTGGTCCACCGTATACATAAACCAATACTTTGTACTTTTTTGAAGGATCAAAATCACTTGGCTTGATCATACGTGCATGAAGCACTGTTCCGTCTTTTGCTTTAATGTCAAGTATTTCGGTTGTCCCGATTTTATAATCAGTCAAAGGATTTTTGGAAGTCAGTAGATTTTCAATTTTTTTACCTTTCAAATTTATGACATCAGCAACATAAGGCGTTTTTATATTAGACCAGGTGTCGATCAGTTCTTTTCCGTCGGAGCTTAATTTATAACGGTGAATTCCATCTTCTTTGGAAATTGGCTCCATCTCCCCCTTTTTCAGATTTATGCAATAAGCATTGGAATTTAAACCGCTTTCATCAGAACCTTGCACAATGAGTTTTTTACCGCTGTCATCCAAGCCTAGAATTTGCTGAACCAGCCAGTTTCCTTTTGTGACCTGCCCCAGCAATTCACCTTCGACATTGTAATGATAAGCATGCATGAATCCATCACGTTCGCTTAACCAAAGAAATTCATCTGGATTATTGGGTAAAAACCAAACCGGGTTTTCGGGTTCTACATATTTCGGATGCTTTTCTTCAAAAAGCGTTTTGATCAAATTCCCAGTTGTCACATCATATTTATTGAGCCACATATGGTTTTGATCGCGGTTGACGATCGCGATGTAAACGTATTTTCCTTCAGATCCCCAACCCAAATTAGTCAGATATTGATCTTTCGGGCCAGCTATGTTCAGATAAATTGTTTTACCATTTTTTAGATCATAAATCCCGACTTTGGCGTATTGACTTTTTTGGCCCGCCATGGGATATTTGATCGTTTGTAGGCTACCGGGCGTGGTCGTGATATCCAGCAATGGATAATCGGCAACATCGGTTTCATCCTTTTGATAAAAAGCCAAAAAATTACCTTTTGGTGACCAGAAAGTTCCTTTTGTGATCCCGAATTCCTGTCGGGCGATTTCTTGTCCACTAACAATATTTGGATCATCACCGGAAGTCACCGCCTGCTCTTTTCCAGTTCCATCAACTACAAAAAGATTATTGTTCTCTCGTAAAGGCTGCGTGGTTATTTCCTGAATGATAATCAACGTTCTCCGCACCTTCCGGTAGTAACAAGCAACGTCGCTCCTGTTTTTGAAGAAATACTGTAAGTGTAAAAAGTATCTTTATTTTGAAAATAGAAATTTCCGCTTCCCAGCCAGCGAACAGATGGAAATTTTTTCAGTTCCAGGTTTAGTGTGGCATTAATTTCTGTAAGCGGTACTTCCTGAATCGGCGACATCGTTCCCGGTTTTCGCACCAATAATTTGTCGCGGTCTTTGGACTGCCAGGAAACCAGAGAAGTATTGGCTACCCACTGCAGATCGGCTAGTCTTTCCGGCCCCAAAGTGCTAAATCGTTTTAAAACGGCATCTTCCAGGGTCAGTTCATTCTGCTGCGCAAATACCGAAGTTGTCGTTAAAACAAAGAATATCAGAAAAGCATACTTTTTCATATTTCAAATTTAAATCTTAAAAAAGATGAAGATACAATTCCAAATCAGATCAATAAAATTTATGTCCTAAATTATAAATGTCGCTACTGCTACGGAAATCTTCGGTATCATTTGTTTTATGGAAAATGAGGTTTTATGGAAATATGGAAATTCCAATTAGTAAAAAAGAAAATATCCAATCCTTGTGTATTCAGAAAAAAGGAGGTCATGGATAATGACCTGTGTTAGTCAATTTATTCTTTTTTACACTTTACATACCACCTTTAACCCTCTAATTTTATCATTATTAGTAAATACATTTAATCTTTGCAACGGCTTTCAATGAGAAAAGCAAAAACGTAGCATATCTGTGCTATATTAAATATTTAAAACCTATGCTTCGAATTTTACTTTTATTTTCTTCAATACTTTCGGTAAGCTCCTTTTATGCACAACAAACAGTGGGCTTATTTCTGAATGATTCTGCTTCTTATAACGGTTATACCTTAATTGCACCAACTGGCTCAACTTCAGATTATTTGATCGATAATTGCGGATATGAGATAAATAGATGGACAAGCAATTATGTGCATGGCGAATCTTCATATTTACTTGAAAATGGAAACTTATTGCGTACTGCACGCCTGTCAAGTAGTTTTCAAAGTGGCGGAACGGGCGGAAGAATTGAAATGTACGATTGGGACGGGGATCTGATCTGGGGATATAATTATTCAACAAGTGATTATCACCATCACCATGACATTGAAATGTTGCCAAATGGAAACATTCTTTTAATTGCCTGGGAAGCAAGATCATTTTCAGAAGCAGTTGAGGCTGGACGCATCCCTTCTCAGACTTCCAATAATGGCGTTTGGTCCGAGCGCATTGTCGAAATCGAACCTGTTGGAACCGATCAGGCAAATATTATTTGGGAGTGGCATTTATGGGATCATTTGATCCAGGATTATGATTCACAAAAAGCCAATTATGCAGCGATCGCTGATCACCCGGAATTAGTTGATGTAAATTTTGCAGCAACAATGGGTCTTGATTGGGTTCATTTAAACGCCATTGATTATAATGCTGATTTGGATCAAATAATAATTAATTCCCGAGTGTTCAATGAATTTTGGGTTATTGATCACAGTACAACTTCAGCAGAAGCAGCTACCAGCGAAGGGGGCAATTCAGGAAAAGGAGGTGATATCCTTTACCGATGGGGAAATCCCCAAACCTATGATCGAGGCCTTACTTCAGATCAAAAACTCTTTGGACAACATGATGTTCATTGGATTCCCGAAGGATACCCCGATGAAGGTAAAATAATGATTTATAATAATGGTGCAGGAAGGCCTGGCGGATCCTATTCTTCTGTTGACATCATTGAGCCACCTGTGGATACAGAAGGAAATTATCAAATTGACACAGGCCAGTCATATGGCCCAACAGAGCTTTTCTGGACCTATGATGGTCTGCCTGATAATATGTTTTACTCTTTAAACATTTCTGGAGCCAATCGCCTTCCAAACGGCAATACTTTGATTTGTGTAGGTAGAGATGGGCATGTTTTTGAAATTGACCCAGACGAAAATATAGTCTGGGATTATATAAATCCTGTAAAACCCACAGGCTCGGTTTCACAAGGCACCGTTATTAACAATAATAGCCTTTTCAGGGCATATCGTTATGGGGCAGATTCTCCGGCATTTGAAGGTAAAAATCTTACCCCCGGAGATCCATTAGAACTAAATCCTTTTCCTTCGGATTGTCAGATTTACGATGGCTCCGTTTCAACTTTTAAACCTCAGGAATTAGAAAATGTGCGCGTACTTGAGAATCCGATAAGAGATTTGCTTACTATTGAAAATGAAACCGGAAAACAAATTAATATTCAAGTCGTAGACCTGTTAGGTCATGTTTTACTTTTTGATAAAACCGATAATCAATACATTCAGATTGAAACGAATCACTGGATTCAGGGGCTTTACATTTTGCGTATTACCGATGCTGGATCCAAACATTTTTACATCCAAAAATTAATTAAGCAATGATTAGAATTTTATGCCTAACCGTTTCTCTTTTATCATTTTTAAATATTCAAATTTTTGCACAAAATACCGTGGGATTGCTCTCTTACAATCCTATGAAAACATTTGACGGTTATAACTTAATCTATCCTCATAACCAGCCAAATGTCTATTTATTAAACAATTGTGGAGAGATCGTTCACGTCTGGGAAGACAGTATAAATTTTCGTCCCGGAAATACTGCCTATATCATGGACGATGGAAATCTGGTAAAAACTAAACGTGCATCGGCCGTAGCAGGTAATCCGATTTGGGCCGGCGGCGGCGGCGGAATTGTCGAAATCCGTAGTTGGGATAATGACCTGTTGTGGCAATTCGAACTCAATGATTCTCTAAATCGCCTGCACCACGATATCGCTCCTATGCCAAATGGAAATATTTTAATGATCAGCTGGGAGTTGAAAACCAAAGAAGAATCGATTCAGGCAGGAAGAGATACGGCCTTGCTTCCACAGGATAAATTGTGGCCGGATTATATTATCGAAGTCAATCCTTCCAACGATGAAATCGTCTGGGAATGGCATGTTTGGGATCATTTAATACAGAATTATGATGCTACCAAAGATAACTACGGAGTAATCGCCGATCATCCTGAATTGGTTGATCATCAACTTCGAAACAAACGATGGTGGTGCCGACTGGATGCATACTAATGCTATTGATTACAATGCTGAGCTTGATCAGATCATGATCAGTGTTCCGACTTTCCATGAACTTTGGATTATCGATCATACGACCACAACCGAACAAGCTGCCGGCCATAATGGTGGATTTGGAAATAGAGGCGGTGATTTATTATATCGCTGGGGAAATCCGGTGACTTATGGTGGTGGTACAGAAGCAGATCAAAAGCTTTTTTATCAGCACGACACGCATTGGGCGGATCGGTTTCTGGATGGTTCACATCCTGATTATGGCAAAATTGTCGTATTTAATAACCGGGTTGGTGATGATTATTCTACTGCCAATATTTTTATTCCTGCATGGGACATGTACAGTTGGTCTTATCTCCTTGATGCCGGAGCTTATTTGCCTAATGCTTTTGACTGGACTTTCACGCATCCAGAGCCAACTAAAATGTATTCCACAGGTTTATCAAGCGTACAACTTTTACCAAATGGAAATACGCTAATTGAAGTTGGGCGTTTTGGTTATGCATTCGAAATTACTCCAAATGAAGAAATCGTTTGGGAATATAAAACGCCTTTGGTTGGCGGGAATCCAGCTTCACAGGGCGATACCCTCGAAATCAATAACAACCTTACTTTTCGAATGACTCGTTACCCTATGGATTATAGTGTTTTTGAAGGAAAAGATTTATCCTCGAAAGGTTATCTCGAAAACAATCCTGATACCACCTTCTGTGATCTGATCTTATCTTCAATTGACTTGCAACATGATTACAAACTGAAGCTTTACCCCAATCCTGCCAGCAACATGGTCGTCATTGAATGGGATGGCATGGATCGCACGGAATTTGAAATATTTGATATCATGGGTCGTCAATTAGAAAAAATGCATGCTTACGGAGGCCGCAAATACCTTGATGTTTCAAAATGGGAAGCGGGAATCTATTTTGTAAGAATTAATCAGGTTGCCATTAAAAAACTGGTGATAACGAGGTAAAGAGCATGGGCTGATTCAAAAATATCAGGTCTTCAAATCAATTTGATAAAACGGGAAAATTAAATTTTTCGCTGAAGAAGGGATGAAGTAAAGCTCAGATTTTTCTCTTTTTGCGCTTCGGCCTATTTTCCCGGAATTTATTTTTAGCTGTAGTGATCTTTCGTTCATTCAACGCTACTCTTTTGTTAAATTTCTTTTTGTCGTTGATAAGTTTTTCAATCAGATCTTCACGGCCGATACTTTTCAGCTTATCGCGGATAATCTGATGATTTTCTCTTTTGTGCCAGAAGAAGAACAGATGCTGGTTCTTTTTTTCTTTGGGTGATTTAGCGGTGTAGATTGGCTTCAGGGTATATGGATGAAGTCCTGTATAATAAATCACCGTTGCCACAGTCATTGGCGTAGGCGTAAAATCCTGAACCTGCTCGAGCTGAAATCCCATATCTTTGGTTTCCGCGGCAAGGTTAGCCATTTCTTCCTCCGTCGAGCCAGGATGGCTTGAGATAAAATAAGGGATCAAAGGTTGATTCAATCCATGTTTTTTATTGAACTTTTCGTATTTCTTTTTAAACTCGTGAAAATGCTTGAAAGAAGGTTTTCGCATCACTTTCAAAGTCTCATCCGAGGTGTGTTCGGGAGCTACTTTCAATCGGCCGCTGACATGACGGCAAACAACTTGCTCCATATATTCATCCAAAGATCCATCATTCTTTTTATTGTAAGAATCTACCAAAAGGTCATAACGGATTCCGCTACCGATAAAAGCTTTTTTCACTTTTGGATTCGCGTCTACTTTTTTATACAATTCCGTTAAAGGTTTATGACTAGTATCCAGATTGCTACAAATCACCGGATGAATGCAACTGGGACTCACGCAGCGGTCACAAATTGATTGAACCTTGCCTTTCATGCGATACATGTTGGCTGATGGTCCTCCCAGGTCACTGATATAACCTTTGAAATCAGGCATTTGGGTTACTGTTTCCACTTCTTTTAATATCGATTCTTCTGATCGGCTGGCTATAAATTTCCCCTGATGCGCAGAGATCGTACAAAAGCTGCAGCCACCAAAGCATCCGCGGTGCATATTGATCGAAAAGCGGATCATTTCATAAGCCGGGATCGAGCCACGGTTTTTGTATTTGGGATGTGGCATCCGGGTGTAGGGTAGATCAAACGAGGTGTCAATTTCCGTTTCTGTCATCGGAGGATAGGGTGGATTGACGATCAACATATGATCTCCGACCGCCTGGATGAGCCGGTTGGCATTTACTTTATTAGATTCCTGTTCTACATGTTTGAAATTTGCTGCAAAAGATCGTTTATCCCTCAAGCACTTTTCGTGGGAATGCAATTCCAAGGTTTCCCAATTTTTGTTTACCGGAAGCGGGTCCTGCCTTCCGCGAAGAACAGCAGTTTGAGGAATCGTGTTCAATGATTCAAAAGGCACCCCTTTTTGAAGTAATCGGATAATTTCTCGCAAGGGCATCTCCCCCATTCCGTATACCAAAAGATCAGCACCGCTCGTTTCAAGGATATTGGGAAACAACTTATCCGCCCAGTAATCATAATGCGTCACTCGCCTCAATGAAGCTTCAATTCCTCCAATCAAAACAGGAACATCAGGATATAGTTTTTTTAGAATTTTGGTATAAACCGTAGTTGCATAATCCGGACGAAATCCAGCTGCTCCACCAGGTGTATAAGCATCGGTTGAGCGTCTTCTTTTCGAAGCAGTATAATGGTTGATCATGGGATCCATACAACCGGAGGTGATTCCAAAAAACAATCTGGGTTTACCCATTTTTTTAAAATCCCTCAAATCATCTTTCCAGTTGGGTTGCGGAACGATGGCTACTTTCAGTCCCTCACTTTCGATAATACGACCAATGACAGCTGACCCAAATGCAGGGTGGTCCACATAAGCATCTCCTGAGATCAGAATAACATCCAGTTCATCCCAGCCTCGCTGTTCCACTTCTTTTCGGGTAATGGGCAGCCAATCCGTTACAGGTCGATTATCAAACATATTTTCAATTATAAAAACAGCCCCAAATGCAGGGCTGTTGTATTTATAACAAAGATACGCTTTTATAATTTTACCTTTTTAGCTTAGAAAAGGCAAAAAAGAAGGTGCCCATTGAAATGAGCACCTTCCCTTTTCAAAATCGTTATGGCTTCATGGCAGTAGTTGGTTTGTCTTCAATCATCATATAAGACATTGAGAAAACCTTTTCTCCTTTATCATTCATCTTCTCTACACTATAATGCATCTTTCCATCATCTCCTATTTTCATCATACCTTTTGATTTTGAATCTTTTCCTACTCGGTGTGATTCAAAATGTAGCACCCCATCATCATCAATTTCACCTGTGCCTATTTCGACTTCAGACCAACCGGAATTTGGAAAATAAGACGCTGAATATAGAGAGACTTTTTCAGTTCCCAGGTCATAACCAATGATACTTTCATCTTCTATGACCAACTCTTCGCCATCAGATTTTTCAATATAAACCGTTGCATGAGCCTTTAAGCCGGTATTTGTGCTTTTAACTTTTACCTGGGAAGCCAGTAACTTCCAACCGCTGCCACCTTCCATTTTAATGGAATTAGGGTCCAATTTCCAGGTTCCTGCCATTCTCTGTAGCGCATATTTTTTATGCATGGACTTGAACATTTTAGAAGCGGTAGCCTCCATACGAAGGATTTTCCACTTTCCATCACGCTTTTCCAAAACCCGGGTTTCATGAGTACCGTTACCTTCCAGGAAATTAACATATGCCATATTTCCTGCGACTTTAAATTGATAATCATACTTTTTGGGAAGGTCTTCATTAACAGGGTTTTTTTCGAGATAAGCCTTCGTTTGTGTTGAAACTTCCTTCCAACCTTTGGCTTCAAAAACCCCATTTTCTCCTCGGAAAGGAGAAGTCCATGAAAAAACAGTCATTGGATCTTTGGCCACGCAATCTGACCATTTTTCATAATCGCGAAGATTAAAGTACTTGGTTTCGTCTTCGATTACTTGTTTCACGGCTTGTTCTTCAGAAGTAAGCGTTGAAACACCTTTTTCGGTCAATTCCTGAGCTTGAACTAATGGTAAAGAGAACATTAAAACGGTAAGGATAAAAAATACTTTTTTCATTGGTTAGGATTTTAGTTAAAAAATAAGTGATTTTATATTCTTGATTATTGTATAAAAACAAAGTGGCTGTAAAACATCAACCTCTGTTTAAAATTTGCAATTACAAATTTTATTTTGCCTTTTTACTATTCCGAAAAGAAGGAAGAATTCCAATTTTTTTCATTTCACTAATTCTAAGTTTGGGTTACTTAGCTTTCAGATTTGCACGTGGTTAAAGATAATAATATTTTATCATATAAAGTAATTTAGTTGACCTTGTTTGTATCTAATCCGATTTTTTTTAATAAAAAATATTGGAAACTTATTGGAAGTAATGGAACAAGAAAAATGCATTAAAAATCAATATTTTGAAATGCTGCAATGGCTATACCTCAAACCTATTCGTTTAAAATTTCAACGATCTGATTGGTTTTTTACATTAATTTGGAGCTGTTTATTAGAACAGTCCTTTATCCAAGTATAATTTTTTATGATTTAGATTTATCTTTGACGGCTGTAAAGTAACGCTTCCTATAATTATACAAGACTTGGATGAACTATTAATGATGCCCTTTTCGAACTATGAAAGAAGCAATTAAAAGTGTGGCCCTCCCTATTGGGTTAGCATTAAAACAATGGACCTTTAAAAAGATTCTCATTGGTTTTTTTAAGCTTGCATTTAGTGGCTTAGCCATTTATATCATTTTTCAAAAGGTAGAATGGCAAAAGGTTGTGTTTTATTTAAAGCAAGCCAATTGGATATTTCTACTTCTAGCTTTTTTATCTTTTTTTGTTTCAAAAGCCATCGCCGCGATTCGTATCAATTATTATTATCGGGCTCAGCAATTAATTATACCGGAAATTCTTAATCTAAAACTAACCTTACTTTCGATATTCTACAGTTTGTTTATTCCGATGATCGGAGGAGAAGGTTATCGCGTATACTGGCTCAAACGGAATAGCTCAACAGCGATCAAGCCATTGATTTGGACTTCTTTTCTGGATAGGATAAGTGGGCTTTTTGCTCTTTTATGCCTGGCTATTTTATTGCTGCCTTTTACCGGAATACCTTTAACCTTTAAGCCTTTGTTTCTTTTAGGAATCCCGTTGATGTATGCAGTTTATTTTATTACTCACCGATGGTTTTTCAAATCATTCCAAACAGCCTGGTGGAAAGTAAATGGCTATTCTATTTTAGTTCAAATCCTACAGATAGCATGTACTTTTTTCATTCTCTTATCCCTTAATGTTAACCAACATATCATCGATTATCTTTTTATTTTTCTGCTTTCCAGCCTAGCTTTTGTATTGCCTTTTATTGGTGCAAGGGAAATGGCTTTTGTTTTTGGCGCATCGTTTTTAGGACTGGATCCAGACCTGTCCCTAACGGTCAGTCTATTCTTTTTCCTTTCTTTAGCGGTAACATCTTTGGGTGGATTGTTTTATTTTTTGTTTCCCTCTTATTTGGCCAGGCATGAAGTAGAGCAAATCAATGCCTCATAAAATGACCTCGATCTGGAATGATTGAAACTATTATTTCCCTTCAGAATCCGTTTTAAATAAAATCATCTCTCTGTCAATAAATTTATCGGTAAAATTATACAAAACTTTAACCGACTTATCATTCAATATTAACTCATCTTTTCGGGCAAGGTAAAATTGATCCGCGTAAAAGCTAGTATCAAATTTCATGATATGCTGATTCCCTTTGGTGAGGTAATAAGGAATTTGATAGGCCAATATACCCGCTGAAGTAAGTTTCACCTCCTTTAAGGTAAACGGTCCAATGGATGCGTCTGATTTAAATGTGTTAGGAACACCATACCAATGAACCGGTTTTTCACCGGTAATTTTCAGCATTTTTTCAATGTGGTCACGATAAACCAATTGATCAGATTCATTTGCCAGAGCAGGTAAATAGGTGAAGTTGAAACCAATCCGCATTAAGAAGATAAATAAAATAAAATAATAAATTTTATACTCCGAATATTTCCGGAAAGCATATATCAATGTTGTTCCCAATAGTATTAGTGTCGCGCATTTCAAAACAATAAAAGGTAAATCAGCAGTCTGTGGTAAAAAAGGTGGGACAAAAAATATTAATGTACCAAGAAACATAGCTCCCCAAAAAATACGAAATATATTGTTTTTCCATTTGATCTAAAACTGAATTTACATTTAAAAAGAAAAAACTCAGTACAATACAAAAGAAAGGAAAAAACATGTACAAATATCGCGATTTGTGGTCAGCAGACATCCAATAAATCGGAATATTGAACAAAATAAACACGCCACAAAACAGCAGTAATGGATTGGATCGTCCTACTTTTAAAACATCTTTTCTGAATAAAAAAACAAGCAGTATACTCCATGGAGCCAGCAGTTTTAAAAGCAAAAAAGGAAAACTCGCCGTCCCTACCAAAGTCATCCAAAAGGTGTGCTCCATTCCCGTTCGTTGAGCAGCTTCTTTATACAATCGCACCACGAATCCCAAGGCATCATCAGAAAACGAATAATAATAAAAATATCCGCCTACCGCCACAGAATAAGCGACAATACCAAGTATATGTTTCCAGGAAAACAACATTCTCCATTGACGGTTGACGACAAACCATGGTAATAGCGTCAAAGCTTGAAAAGCAATGGATGGGGGACCTTTAGTAAGCGTTCCAGCTGCTGCCAGCAAATAGGAAATCAAAAACAGCCTGCCAAATTGCTTTTTTTCAAAAAACCAAAAAATGGCCATCACCTGCAGAAAAACCAGAAAACTGAAAAACAAATCAATTTCACCGGCGTTGACTGTTCCATAAAACAATAAGTCTGCTGAACTAAGAAAAAATAAACTGGAAAGCAGGGCAACTTCTGTTTTCAAAAATCGCCTTACAATTAAAAAATTAATCACAGCGGTAGCCAGAAAAGCTAATAATGAAGGCAATCGAACAACCCACTCTTCAAAAGAACCGAAAAGTTTGAAAAACAAAACCATGATCCAATTGAACATCGGAGGTTTATTGTAATAACTCCAATCATTAATTTTTGGAACCAGATAATTTCCAGTCAGTGCCATTTCCATAGAAACAATCGCTCGACGCGGCTCTTCAGCTCGCAGTTCGATGATATTGTTCCAGCCGAAAAGGGAGAAAATAATCAATAATAAAAAGGCAATCGTTAATATCTTTTGAGCTGAGTTCAATGATCAAAGTTAAGTTGTCACGAAAATAATCGATTTACACAATATTAATCTCTGCCTATAAAATGCGCCGTTAAGAAAGACTGATGCATCCATTATTGAGATCTCAATCTACATCATTCCCTTCTTCCTCATGATCCTCGTCTTCGCCATTTCGCAATCCTTCAAACCAATCAGCCAATTCTTTACTTTGCACCGCAGTCATTTTTGCTTCACTGTGCAACCAGGTGTAAGATTTAAGGGGCATTTTACCATCGGAAACCATTTCAAAACATTCCTCCAGTTTATGATCCGCCTTTTTAGCATCATAAGCTGTCCATTCCGAAAAATTCAGATGCTTTTTAGCTCCATTGATATGGCCTTTTATCCACCATGAAACCGGAGCAACACTAGTATACCAAGGATATTCAGTGTGATTGGAATGGCAATCGTAGCAGGCATCTTTTATTAAAGTTGCTAAATTTGGTGGCGGGTTATTTAAAGTGATAAAATCCTTGGCAGGATCGATTTCCGGATTCGTTTTGTCAATCGGAAAAAACTGAGCGATAATTAGAAAAGCCAATAAAGCCCAGAGCAGGTATTTTTTTATTTTTTGCTTCATTCGGTAAATATAAAAAATGATAGAGAATTCAAATCACCTGAATGGCTTGTTTTTAAAAAAAACAAAAACAATTGAAAATTCAATAGGATATTCAATTTTAAGTAATTTAAGTGCTCAAAAAATAAAAGATATTCATTGAAAGCATTTACAGAAAGTGGGCTGGCCTTTAGTTTTTCCGATAGATGGAAAGTTTTAAAATATGATGAACATCGATTTTACCGGTATTTGAGTGGCTCCGGTTTTAAAGGTGTTGATTTTATTGGAATTCTGGATGAAAAACAACTGGCTTTGATTGAAGTTAAAAACTATAAAGATCGTTATTCACTGGACGAATCAGATCCGACAGAGGAGCTAATAGCAGATTCGGGGGCTTATGCAGAGAAATATGCTCAAAAATTCCAGGATACTTTCCAGCTCATTGGCATTATACGCAAATATTACAAACGAAGATGGTGGTTCAAAACCCTCAGAAAATTAATTCTTCAGCACATCCCTCGGCGTTTGTTACTTCGATTTGACTGGGGATTTTGGAACATTGTTATCCAATTGATTGATGAAAAAAAAGAAAAAGTGCTGCTTGTACTTTGGCTGGAACTGGACGATGGAATCGCTGCTTCAAAAATCAAAACCGGGACCGATCAAATTCAGGACTACCTTCAAAGTCAGTTTAGACAAAAAGAAGTCGAAGTTTTGATTACCCATTCAAAAAATTCTATTTTAGGATTAAAAGGAGGGCCTAAACAATAATTTTTTCAATATTCTTTTGTTCATACAATTGCTTTTTGTCCAAATCTAAAGCAAATAAATAACCTAATTCTTTTACATTATAAACACATCCACCATCAATAATCATCGTTGATTTTTCCTTTATTTTACTCAAATTGTCGCGGATGGATGAAGCTTTTGTTGGTACATGTCCATGCACTATAATTCGATGGCCCAACCAATCTTTTTTTATTTGATCGTACCAATTGCGAATCCAAATCATTGACTGAGCACCATCAAATGGGTTTGGCAGATTAAAATTAAGGCCGGCATGAACTAATATGTAATCGTCTACTTCCATGTAATATGGCAATGCATCAAACCACCGAAGGTAATCCTCTGGAATTTCATCAATAGACTTCACTTTAAAACTTTTCATCGCATCAATTCCGCCGTGGTTTTGCCATAACTGCAAATCAAAAGGATCATTGAAACTATCGAGTAGCATTTGTTCATGATTGCCCCGAAGACAGCACACGAAGTACCCTTCATATTGCAATTGCCAAATATGATCGATCACCCCTTTGCTATCTGGTCCCCGATCAATGAAATCGCCCAGCAGATACAATTCATCACTTTTAGATAACCCAATTTTGTTCAAAAGAGCTTTGAACGTTTCCAGGCATCCATGAATATCTGAAATAGCAATTTTCCTCATTTTAAAGCTTCCTTGTATTTTTCAAACATTTTAATGCTTTAATTATTAAATTTTGGACCAAAATCCAAAATCAAATACGATTTTTATTATCCTTTTTTCTTAAAATATTATGACAACGCTATGCAAATTTAGCCAGCTTTGATTATTAGGCAACTTTTTATAGCTACCTTTTTCAAACCACCAAAACTATTAATTAACGCAAGTTGCGAAACACCTTGCTAATTATGAATGATGAATTATGAATTTTCTCCAAAAACGTGTAAAAACCAACTTATCATTCATCATTTTTAACTCATCATTTTCAAGTTTGCGATATATCGCAACTTGAATTAATTAGCTTGTAAAATCAATTGGATAGGCTATTTATTTAAAAATATTCAAAAAAACGAATTAATTTAAGTGATTGTCCTTGTTCGTTCAGTAAGTGTAAAAAAATATTGATAATTTAGTCAAACCACTTAATAACTTAAAACATATTTCAACAAGATCCAATGGCAAACCAACCGACGATCAATCAGGCACCAAACGCTTCCAATCCGCTTTTAAAGTACCAACTTAAATCACTGGAAAAGTTGCCTGTAAAAATTTGGGAAGAATCCAAAGATGCTTCCGTTCACATCGCCCGATCTATTGCCCTGGCCATTCGCCAAAAGCAACAGGATGGAGAAAACATTGTACTTGGTTTGGCAACGGGATCATCGCCCATAAAGATTTATGAAGAACTGGTAAGGCTTCACAAAGAAGAAAAACTGAGT
This sequence comes from uncultured Saprospiraceae bacterium, assembly GCA_963793295.1. Lineage (GTDB taxonomy): Bacteria > Bacteroidota > Bacteroidia > Chitinophagales > Saprospiraceae > JAHDHW01. The sequence continues at coordinate 25,478 of CAWBZX010000023.1, forward strand.
TTTCAAAATGTCATCACTTTCAATCTCGATGAATATTACCCCATGTCTCCTGAAGCTCAGCAGAGTTATGTTCAGTTTATGAAAGAACACCTGTTTGACCATGTGGATATTAAACCAGAAAATATAAATATCCCCGACGGTACGCTTTCAATGGATGAGGTCCGAACATTTTGCGAAAATTATGAAAAGAAAATTGATGCTGTTGGTGGGATTGATATTCAAATTCTAGGGCTTGGTCGCACGGGACATATCGGTTTCAATGAACCAGGCTCCTGGGAAAACTCACCTACACGGCTGGTAAAACTGGATGGCCTCACGCGCAGAGATGCGATAAAGGATTTTGACAAAGAGGAAGATGTGCCTTACCGGGCAATTACCATGGGGATCGCAAGCATCATGAAAGCCCGAACCATTTATTTGGTGATCTGGGGGCAACACAAAGCGCTTATAACTAAAGAAGCCATTGAAGGTCCGGTTACGCCGACTATTCCAGCCACATTTTTACAAAAACATCCAAACGTAAAAGTATATCTCGATAAAGGAGCTGCCGAAGAATTGACTAGTATCAAATCCCCCTGGTTGATTGGAATGTGCAACTGGACCGATGATCTGGTTTGTAAAGCAGTCATTTGGTTATCTCAAAAAATAAACAAACCCATTTTAAAACTTACAGAAGAAGATTATAATGAATATGGGCTGAGCGATCTTATTATTAATTATGCTTCCGTTTATAGTATAAACATCAAAATATTTAACCGCCTGCAACATACCATTACAGGTTGGCCCGGAGGAAAGCCAAACGCAGATGATACCTATCGCCCTGAAAGAGCGAACCCTTCAAAGAAAAGAGTCATTATTTTTGGTCCTCATCCGGATGATGATGTTATTTCCATGGGAGGTACATTCCTTCGTTTGGTAGAACAGGGACACGAAGTACATGTGGTTTATCAGACTTCCGGAAATATAGCAGTACATGATTATGATGCGCTACGATTTATTGAATTCTTTGATGAATTGGGAAACAAAGAAGGCTTCCTCAATGAGGACATGTCAAAATTGATAAAAAAGACCACCAGGTTCTTAAAAAACAAACAAGCCAATCAATCTGACATTATCGAAGTAAGGAATATTAAAGGACTGATTCGCAGGGGCGAAGCCAGATCCGGAGCTAGATTCTGTGGACTTCCGGACAAAAATATTCACTTTCTCGATATGCCGTTTTATGAGACTGGGCGCGCCCGTAAAAATAAACTGAGCGAAGCGGACATCAATATTGTCAGCAAAATCATGGAAGATATTCAACCCCATCAGGTTTACGCAGCAGGTGATCTTGCCGATCCGCATGGTACCCATCGGGTATGTTTGGATGCTATTATCGAAGCCTTTGGCAAGTTGAAAAATAAAAAATGGATGAAGGATTGCTGGCTTTGGCTATACCGTGGAGCATGGCTTGAATGGAGTATTAACGAAATAGAAATGGCGGTTCCACTGAGTCCCGACGAATTAGAGAAGAAACGAAAAGCCATCTACATGCACCAATCTCAAAAAGACAGGCCTCCGTTTCCGGGAAGCGATTTTCGGGAATTCTGGCAAAGAGCCGAAGAAAGAAACAAGGCCACGGCTAGCACTTACCGAGAACTTGGTTTTGCCGAATATGAAGCCATGGAAGCTTTCGTTAGATGGAAATTTGATTGGGGTTAGAAATAATTGAGTAAATTGAAATTGTTCGATTAAAACAAGCCATCACGTTATTCGAGAAGCCTCACTATTTTTTCAGTTATACCATATTGCAACATTCTAACTCAATAGTTAAAATATCACAGCAAAAGCGTACCTTTGTACGCTTAAATCAAAAGTGGATTACGTTTTTATAAAAAATCCACACAATTAAATTAAATGAAGGATTTCGAAAAGTTGGGATTATCCCGGCCACTGGTGGACAATATTGAAGCATTAGGCTTTATCACTCCCACCGACATTCAAACTCAAGCCATTCCAAAATTATTAGAGGATGATAAGGACTTTGTAGGTTTAGCTCAAACCGGAACAGGGAAAACAGCGGCTTTTGGCTTGCCATTATTAGAATTAGTGGACACAACAATATTTCAGACACAAGCTTTGGTGCTCGCTCCTACCCGGGAGCTTTGTTTGCAAATATCTAAAGAGCTTATACAATTTGGCAGTCATGTTCAAAAGTTGAAAATTCGGGCTGTTTACGGCGGAACCGATATCGTTCGGCAGATGCGCGAAATAAAAAGAGGTGCTCACATCATCGTCGCTACACCGGGACGATTGAGAGATCTTCTCCGCAGAAAAGCGGTTGATATTTCTGAAATCGGTTATGTCATTTTAGATGAAGCAGATGAGATGCTCAATATGGGTTTCAAAGAAGAAATTGATGACATTCTCAAAAACACTCCTGAAGAAAAACTAACCTGGTTGTTTTCTGCCACGATGCCTGATGACGTTCGCCGCATTGCTAAAAATTACATGAGTGAACCACTGGAGCTGAGTGTCGGTGAAAAAAATATCGGCAACGAAGATATCGATCACAAATACGTTATTGTGCGTGGTTCTGAAAAGTATGAAGCACTGAAAAGATTTTTAGATTATGAATCTTCCATGTTTGCTTTGATTTTCACCCGAACACGAAGAGATGCAACGAAACTTGCAGAATCGCTTTCATCCGATGGATATAATTCAGATGCTATTCATGGTGACCTCAATCAGAGTCAGCGAGATCGCGTAATGGCCAACTTCCGTAACGGACGGATCAAAATTTTGGTGGCAACAGATGTAGCGGCGAGAGGGATCGATGTGCAGGACATCACCCATGTTTTCCATTACAATATTCCGGAAGACCTTTCTTTTTACACCCATCGAAGCGGTCGTACCGCGAGGGCCGGAAAAAAAGGAATTTCCTTAGTGCTGGCACATCCAAAAGACATGGGTTTACTACGATTATTGGAACGAAAGATCAAAGTTCGTTTTTCGGTGGCGCACGTACCAACCGGCCGAGAAATTTGTAAGCAACGGCTTTTAGAATACATCAAAAAAATTAAAGAGGTACAGGAAAGTGAAGATATCCAGGAGTTTCTCCCATCGATTTACGAGGAATTTAAAGACCTGTCTAAAGAACAAATAATTGAACGAATCGCAACCCAATCGTTTAGCCGCTTCTTAAAAAAGTATCGTTATACCGAGGATTTGAATCCAACTGAAAAAGGCAGGCAAAAACCTGGTTCGGGTTCAGGTGTCGGTGTTCAACGGCTTTTTATCAATGTCGGCACTATGGATGTCCATGGAAAAGTAGGATTTTTGACTCTTGTGAGTGAACATGCTCAGATTCCCCGAAAATCCATCGGAAGGGTCGATATGCAAAAGAGTTTTTCCTTTTTCGAAGTAGAAAACGAAATGGCCCCAAGAGTATTAAAAGCCTTTGAAGATAGCGATTATCAAGGCCGCCCGCTTCGTGTCAATGACGAGAAAAGCAGCGCCAAGAAAAAAGATTTTAAGAAATTTAAACCTAAAAAGAAGTTTAAACGAAGAGGATAGTTTGTTCTTAAAACTATAAAGTAATATTTAAACAATCCCTGATTTTCAATAACTGAAAATCAGGGATTGTTTATTTGAGTAATAAATCTCCCACAATTTAATTAACTTCAACTTAGAACCAACCGGTCTCAATCGTTGTTCTTATTCAAAGAACGGAAAAAACGTTCATTTCCAATATTTCCGGAAACTTACAAACCTTAATACATGTCCTACGTCAGAAAATTTTCAAGCCATGGTTTTTTCGAGCATAATGACCTCCCATTTAGTGTGAAATTCAATTTTACAAAAATGTTCGATTATTGGGAGTCACTCGCAGAAAGTGAGATTGAAGAGGTAGCTGCTTACGCAAAGAAAACTTTGAAAAAACTTAACAAAGTCAAAGTCCTTAAAACATCTTTTGACGATGAGGCAATTGTCGAAAAACATGAAAAAGAAATACGTTTGCTATTGTCTCCAGTATTTCCGCAGTTGATTACAAAGAACGAAATAAAGGCAGCGTGTATGCCATTTAAACCTGTGCTTTTCAATTTCACTGAGCGCTTTCATAACATATACAAAGCCGCTGGAGCTGAGGAAAATTTTAATATGAGGATCGTTAGTCACGACATGATGTATATCAATGCGTGTGTATTTATCCTCAATTTTAAATATGGTGCCAATATTAATTACAATGAATCATTGTATATTGATTTAAAAGATCGAAAAACTGGCCTGGTGAAGCACTACCGAGCGTTGGTCAACGGAGATTTTTCTTCTTTTAAAGACAACAAAAACTTCAAACCACTTTCAGAAAAAGAAATCCAACAGTTAAAAGATAACTTTGATAACATCGAACTCTGGAAAGAAAAAATTCCACCACACAGTTTTGAATTTGAGGGTTTTGCGCTGATGACTTTAGTCGATGTCACCAAAGAAGAAGCGATATCTGCGCTTAAATATGATTTGCTTAAAAAAGATGCACTTCACTCCCCTGAAATCATAGAGCGTATTCGTTTTCAATTGAGTTCAATGCTGGGCATTCCAAATATAAAAGTCGGTTTCACCGCTTTCGATAAGGACAGAAACAGGCTAAAGTCTTTAGCTTATGGATTTTGGAATAGCATTATTTTGGCTGATCAAGACTCCAGCGTTGCTGATGAAACTTTTTGTAGTTATTCTTATCCTCATATTTTTAAAAATAAAAACTCACTATCTGCTTCCCACTTTGATATTGTTAAGGATTATAAAAATAATCCCGTGATTCAGAAACTGCAACAATTGAATTTAAAAAGCTACATCGCCATTCCTTTAATAATTGATAATGAAGTTATCGGTCTTTTGGAATTGGGTTCTGAAAAAACCAAAGAGTTGGACTCCGTTGTTGCCAAGCGACTTGAGGAAATTGCTCCTCTTTTTGCAACAGCACTTGAACGCTCAATCGATGAGATGGAAACTCAACTGGAAGCAATTATCCAGGAAAAATGTACGGCGATTCATCCCAGTGTTAACTGGCGATTTATGGAAGCTGCGGAAACGCTCCTCCATCAGCGCCGGATTGACGGAATCAATGAAATGGAAGATATTACATTCCCTGATGTTTATCCGCTATATGGTCAATCCGATATCAAAGGATCATCAACTGCCAGAAATGCCGGCATACAAGCAGATATGATTCAGCAACTTACTTTGGCAAAGAATGTCTTTGATCTGGCGATCGCAAATAATCCGCTTCCGATTTATAAGGATTTCAATTTTCGCATTAAAAAACAAGTCAGAATCCTGAAAAAGGGCTTAGGTGCCGGCGACGAAATAAGTATTTTAGATTTTATGAAACGAGAAATCTATCCAGTTTTCAGTCATTTAAACAAGCTAAATGGCGATCTCAAAAAATCGGTTCAAAACTACATGGACAGCCTTGATAAAGACCTTGGTGTCATTTACGACAAACGAAAAGATTACGAAAATAGCGTTTCCCAAATCAATAACAAAGTCGCAGAATACGTAGATAAAGCGCAGGAAGAAGCTCAACTGATGTTCCCTCACTATTTTGAGAAGTATAAAACAGACGGTGTGGAACACAATATTTATATCGGACAGTCCATGGTCAATAATAAAGAGTTTGATCCTGTTTATTTGGCCAATCTGCGATTGTGGCAACTCATGATGATCTGTGAGGTTGAAAATGTTGTTTCGAGGTTACGCCCAAGTCTGAAAGTACCTTTGGATATTTGTTCTCTGATTTTGATCCACAGCAATCCGATAGCGATTAAATTTCGACAGGAAGAAAAACACTTTGACGTAGATGGCGCTTACAATGTGCGTTACGAGATTATTAAAAAACGAATTGACAAAGCTTATATTAACGGAAAAGAAGAGCGGTTAACTCAACCCAGGAAAATTGCTATCGTTTATTCGCAGGAGAAAGAAGCCAGAGAATATATCAACTATCTCGAATATTTACAATCGATAAACTATATCGGGCCAAATATCGAGTGGTTGGATCTTCAGGATTTACAAGGTGTTAGGGGGCTTAAAGCTTTACGTGTTGAAGTAGTTTATCACAAAACAGCCGCCTTAAAAAAAGAAAGCAGAAAAGCTCTGGCGATCAGCAACGGAAATTCATAGCGATTCCAGATCAGCCAATGCTTTTTTGTTACCTGCTGATCTCTTTTTTAAAGCGGGTTTGGAAGGACAAAATACGTGGGTGCGGGTGCCTGCAACGGGTCGAGCATTTATTTTGTCGAGAATTTTGGGTACTTTTTTTCGACTGAAAAAGTACCTCGCCGAAGGCACATAATTAAACTCAAATTAAATTTAAATACTCGCAATTACTAAGTAAGACAAGTTACCACCCATGCTAACTAACTGATTATTAGTAGATTAAAGATTGCTGCAACGTGAGTGAATACCAAACAATTAGATTGTTGATAATGATAAAACACTAAAGTCGAGCTCAGACTCCTGCAGACCCACTGCTACCTATTCAAGTATCATCACCTTTTCGACATAGCTTCCACTAAGCGAATGCAAGTTTCGACGACTCCACATTATTTGCAAATTATTATTCTTTTACTATTCCAAATGCTGCTCTTTTAGAATCCGACGTGATTATTTCTACAATATAATAGCCAGGGGGACCCTCGATCATTAAGTTGATTCGATCAGTGTTGAAAAACTCTTTGGATTTTACAACCTGTCCATTAATGGAAATCACTTTTGCGTATATATTAGAGTAAGGAGTACCGAGTTCGATATTGAGATAATCAAATGTTGGGTTTGGATAAAAGACCAAATCACTTCCAAAAGTATTTTCTATATTAACAACTTCTGTGATTTGAATGCATTCAGAAGTATCAACACATCCAAATATCGATATTTCAACGGCGTAGCTACCATTTGCTGTAGCGGTAAAGCTTTGTGAAGTTTCACCAATAATTGCTGAATAACCATTATTACAATCTAACCATTGGTAAGTCGCCCCGGTTTGGTTTGCACTTAATGTTGGTGATGAGTCTGTAAGGCTAACATCAATTGCGCAACCATAGGAGAATATTTTAACACGATCAATACCTGGAGCGCCAATAGCCACTGTATTGCCATCTGAACTTAAGCTTACTGGCCTTCCTGATTCATCACCGGCTGCTTCACCATCAATGTCGATTCCTTTTTGGATCCAGGCAGATCCGTTCCATTCATATATTCTCACATGACCTGCATTTTCTCCATTTCCATCATTAAATGTTGCGCCAATAGCCACGATATTACCATCTGAACTTAAGCTTACAGAGCTTCCTGAATAATCACCGGCTGCTTCACCATCAATGTCAATTCCTTTTTGGATCCAGTTAGTTCCGCTCCATTCATATATTCTCACATGGCCTGCATCTTCTCCATTTCCATCATTACCCCCTGCGCCAATAGCCACGAGATTACCATCTAAACTTAAGCTTACAGAGCTTCCTGAATAATCCTCGGCTGCTTCACCATCAATGTCGATTCCTTTTTGGATCCAGTTAGTTCCGCTCCATTCATATATTCTCACATGGCCTGCATTTTCTCCATTTCCATCATTACCTGGTGCGCCAATAGCCATGTATACCATCTGAACTCAAGCTTAGTGACCGTCCTGAATAATCATCTTCTGATTCTCCATCAATGTCGTTCCTTTTTGGATCCAGTTAGTTCCGCTCCATTCATATATTTTTACGGGAGCTGTTACGTATCCATTAACGATAACCTGGAGCACCAATAGCTACTGTATTGCCATCGGAACTCAAGCTTAGTGAAGTTCCGATGAACCATTCTGTACCTCCCCATCAATGTCCATTCCTTTTTGGATCCAGTGCAGTTCCGTTCCATTCATATATTCTCACATGCCAGCTTGTTCTCCATTTCCATCATTAGCTACTGCACCAATAGCCACTGTATTGCCATCTGAACTCAAGCTTACTGACCATCCTGAATTACCACCCGCTTCCCCGTCAATGTCCATTCCTTTTTGGATCCAGTAGTTCCGTTCCACTCAAATATTCTCACATGACCTGCTTCTCAGGGAATCCCCACCGGAGGCCACTCACTATCACCAATAGCCACCATATTGCCATCTGAACTCAAGCTTCCTGAAATGCTGGTACTCAGTCTATGCCTCACCATCAAAGTCGATTCCTTTTTGGAACCAGTCTTGAGCGTTTACAATACTTGCTTCTCCCAAAGGGATTATAAAAGCAATTACTAAAAGTATTTTAATTAAATTTTTCATAATAAAAGATTTTTTTGGATTAAGAATTATATCGTTTCTTTAGAAATCGGAGTAAGAGAATCGAACTAATTGCATTTGATTCCATTTCAAAAAAACCACAATAACTCCATTATCCGGAGCGACGTACTTGTGATCAAGGTAAGGTTAGGTAGTTATGGCAAGCTGTTTTGTTGAACAGAAATTGAAGATCCTTTAGCAAAAACAAAGCAAAGATCGCCGGATCATTTCAAACTGTCGATGGAGCAGAAAGATGCCCGTATTTAGAGCTAATTAAACCTTGTTTTTACCAAAAGGAAAAATAAACTCCATGTTTGCAATGAACTTTTTGCCACATTTAATGGATATTATTTCGTACAGTCAGGTACTAAAGCTTATATGATAAATGAAAATTCTTAGGTAGAGCCATCTGGGTATTGTGACGGCATTTCTGTCTTCGAAGCAAGTGACAGATAATTTAATCCAGTCATAATTAAAACGGCAATGATAAATATTATAAAAAGCAATGATATTTGTCAATTGGAAAGGGGATTTGTTTAACAAAATGAGCTCAAACAACGGGAAATTCATAGCGATTCCAGTTCTGCCTGTGCTTTTTTAGTCAAACCTTTGCACACTTCGTCGTAGGAGTGGTCGATCAATTCTTTGATAAAATCATCCGTCAGGCTGCCGTCCATCCAAACGGAGTTCCAGTTGTCTTTGTTTTGATGCCAACCAGGGCGGATGGCTTCATGTTCTTCACGAAGTTCCAAAGCATATTCTGGTTCGCATTTGAGATTGATAAAAGGAAAAGGAGGCATTTGTTTTCCATCCATTTTGAATTCCTGTACAAAAGCCAGGGCAAACATTTTTCCCATTACTTTCATCCACACGGCTTCGCCTTTGAACGGGTATGTTTCTTCGACGCCTTTTTTGGAGAGGCAGTAGGATTTAAATTCTTCTAGAGTCATAGTTTTAGAGGTTATGTGGTTATGTGGTTATGTGGTTATGTGGTTATGTGGTTATGTGGTTAAAAGTTAAGAGGGTTTGTAGTTTGTAGTTCTCGCCTCTCGCTACTCATTCCTCGCTCCTGACTCCTTTCCCAAAGATCGTAGTTTAAACAAAAGAAAATTAATCTTAAATTTAAGAGACCAGTGGCTTAAAAAACAATATTATCCACAAAATTTCAAAATGGCCAAATCCTCCCCTACTCCATTTCATCTATTAATGTCCATCCTCATTCTTCCTTTTAATGTGTTGATTGTCATTCCTTCGCTCCTTTATTACTTTACGGATGGAAGTCAGGTTTCTTTTTTAGTTAATCAGCCCAATTGGATCATTTTCCCAATCGCTATCCTTGCTCTGTTGACCGGCTTGACGCTGATGTTTCAAACCATTTCATTATTTTATAAAAAGGGAAAAGGTACGCTTGCACCTTGGACGCCTACTCAAAAGTTAGTCGTAGAAGGTCCTTATCGATATGCTCGAAATCCGATGATTTCCGGCGTTTTGTGTATTTTGATCGCTGAAAGTTTATTGTTGAAATCTGTTTACATTTTTTGCTGGGCGCTGTTCTTTTTTACTATAAATTATATTTATTTCGTTGTAAAAGAAGAACCCGATCTGGTAAAACGCTTTGGAGCAGACTACGAAGAATACAAGAAAAATGTACCCCGGTGGATACCTCGCCGTAATCTCTGGGAAAAAACTTAATCACACCAACTGAAATCAAAATGCATTATCAGGAAATTCAACCGGTCGGTTTTTTAAAAAAGCATGTTTCCTGCTATTGGAAATTTAGTACCACCATTTTACCGGAAAACAGGGATGCGATGCAGCACCATGTTTTACCTGACGGTTGTGTCTCGATTTGTTATTTGTTTCAGGAATCGACGGGTGTATTTGGCCCTTTACTTATGGGACCGAGAACGGAGATTTTTCAAACCGAAATTTATCCAAATTCGACGGTGATTGGCATTCGTTTTATGCCCGGAGCGTTTAAAACACTTTTTAATTTAGAGCTTTCCCTTTTAAAAAATCAAGTAGTTTTTGACCAAAGACTAATCCCTGAATTCGCGAACGAAGCCATTATGCAATCTATTAATTTACAATTTCAAGACTTCACTATTTTTGATGACTTTTTGAAAACTTTGATTAAAAAATCGGGGAAAGAACCAACCCTTCAAATTCAGCATGCCGTTCAGCTTATTTTAAAAAATAAAGGGAATGTAAAAATCGAATCCCTTGCCAAAGATGTCCATTTGAGCATACGGCATTTTCAGCGTAAGTTTAAGTATTTTACAGGTTTGACGCCGAAAGAATTTGTAAAAAATATCCGATTGCGAAATTCTATGATCCAGGTTTTGCTGGAAGAGGAAGGTTTACAAGATGCACTATTTAACGCTGGTTATTACGATCACTCCCATTTTAATCGAGACTTTTCTATGGTTGCCGGTTTAAATCCTACCGATTTTTTAAAATATATCAAACAAATTGAGCACAAGGGTATTTCTTCCGAAAATGATGATTGAAATCAGAAAGTCGTATTTTTCCTATCCTAAAAATTATATCAAGCCTATTTTGCATGAAAAAAACATGAAAAACATTCCTTTATTAGTGTTATTTATTATCGCAAGCAGCTTTTTATCCGCACAGGTTCATGACAACACTGTGCAAAAAGAGGCTATGAAAAAACTATCGTTTCTTGAAGGTACCTGGAATGGGACAGCCAATATGATGGTTCGTGGCCAAGGCAATCAAGTCATTGATCAAACTGAACATGTTCAGTTCAAACTCGATAGCACCATTCTGGTGATTGAAGGCTTGGGTAAATCTGCTGACGAAGAATCCAAAACCGTTCACCACGCATTTGCGATAATCAGTTATGACGAAACATCTGAAACGTACCGCTTCAAATCCTGGCTTGAAAACGGGCTTAGCGGAGATTACGAAGCTCAATTTGATGACTCCGGAAGTTTCATCTGGACGATGGATAAAATGAACGGCGGGACAGTTCGTTACAAAATCAACCTGGATGAAAACGGTAATTGGACAGAAACCGGTGAATGGTCAGGTGATGGAGCACAATGGTTTGGATTCTTTTCAATGAATCTGAAAAAAGATATTTAAAATTGCTCTCATAAAATATATTTATTAAAAAATATAAACAATGTTTAAAGTATGCAAAATAGCCTGAAAACGAAGAACAAAAAACATAATTAAGGGTTACGTGGGTAGCATATTCAAAGTGGTTGATCTAATCCAATATGATGGTTTAGTTTTCTAAAAAGCTTTGTTAATAAAAAAAATATGAGCCCAACGAGAGTCCGCCTTATTCTGATCACTTTTGCTATTCTTTGTGCAACTTCAGTCTACTTTGTTTTTCAATTGAAGTTTACTTTTTCCTTAGATCAGTTTTTCCCGGAAGGTGATGAAGAACTAGAATTCTACCAAAATTTTGTCGAAGAGTTTGAGTCAGATATCAATTTTTTATTGGTAGCTGTTGAAAATGAAGAAGGAGTATTTGATAGTACTTTTTTAAGCAATTTCCATGATTTTACATTAGCTTGTCGGGATCTTCCACATATTACTCAAGTGCAGTCATTGACAACAATGACCTATCCACTTAAAACGCCTTTTGGAATAATGGGAATTCCTGTTATTCACTTGGATGAGCCGAATAAATATAATAGAGATCGGGAGAAGGCACTGAAGGATGTCCGCTTTCGAAATACATTAATATCAGATAATGGCAATGCCCTTGTAGTAGCGATGAAAACTATTGACATGGTTGGGTTAGAAGAGTCAAAGGCATTAATTGAGGGACTACAAGAAACAGTCTCAAAATATAACTTTGATAATTACTATGTATTAGGACCCCCTTATCTTCAAAAGGAAATGGTTCGGATGCAGAAGCGAGAAATCACGGTTTCTGCATTGGTTTCAGGAATACTGGTTAGTTTGGTAATGTTCTGGTTGTTCAGACGGAAGTGGGGGGTGATTGTAGCCTTAGTATCAATTGGTGTCGGAATGTTATTGTTTGTGGGTTTATTAGGAGCTTGGGGTAGACCATTAAATGCAATGGCAGCTTTATATCCGGTATTGATGATTATTGTGGGAACCTCAGACGTTATCCACATCATGTCTAAATATATTGACGAGCTAAGAAAGGGGCATCCGAAAAAAGAAGCCATCCGAACAACGGTACGAGAGATAGGCCTTGCCACACTTTTGACATCTGTTACCACTGCTATTGGCTTTGCTTCCTTAATGACAAGTCGGATTGGTCCCATTGGCGATTTTGGGCTTAATGCGGCCATAGGTGTTGTTATAGCTTACCTTACCGTTATAACTTTTACTATTGCTCTCCTCTCTTTTTTTCATACCAATCAATTGATTAAACTGGGAAGAGGTCAGGCTTTTTGGGAAAAGTTAATGCAGGGAGCGTACACTGCAACACTTGAAAAGAAGGGGACTATAATTACTGCAGCACTTGCGGTTTTATTATTATGTTTTTTGGGTATTAGTCAAATCAGTACGAATTATACCATCACTCAAAATCTTCCGCGAGGCGAAAAAGTGAGTTCTGACTTTTTGTATTTTGAAGAAACGTTTGCGGGCTTTCGTCCGATGGAGATTGCCATTTTCACCAAAGGAGACTATCAGGCGGATGATTTTGCGGTAGTTAAGGAAGTAGATAAAATTGAACAGTTTTTATACACTTTTCCGGATATCCGATCGATCAATTCGATATCAACGGTTTATAAGAGTATAAATCAAATGAGTCATGGGAATCAAAGTGATTGGTACCGGTTACCTGAAAAAACAGCTACCTATAAAAAGTATAAACGCTTCGCCAAAAAAATTCCCGATGATGCCACCGGGATCATGATTAGTAAGGATAGGAAAAAGACACGTATAACTTCACGGGTTTTAGATGTGGGTAGTGACAGCTTAAAATATATTACTCAGCGAATAGAAGATTGGATCACAATGAATACTGACACGACGATTATTTCTGCTAAAGCTACCGGGACGGGATTAATATTGGATAAGAATGCTGAATACGTAAGAAGAAATTTATTACAAGGCTTAGGCCTTGCCATTTTGATCATTAGTGTGTTGATGGCATTTCTATTTCGTAATTGGCGAATGGTCATTATTTCTATTATTCCTAATGTATTTCCATTGCTAATTGCAGGAGCACTGTTGGGGTTTATTGGAATTGAATTAGAAGCGGGAGTGGCTATTGTGTTTGCCGTGATTTTTGGTATAGCGGTAGACGATACGATTCACTTTTTAAGCAAATACAAATTGTCGAGAGATAAGGGCTTAGATATGGAGGCTGCTTTGCAAATCACTTTTCTCGAAACCGGAAAAGCGATTTGTTTGACAAGTGTGATTTTATTCTTCGGCTTTTTGGTCATGCTTTTTTCCATCAACCCACCCAGTGTAACGGTCGGCTTATTAATTAGCCTAACCCTTGCGAGTGCTTTGATTGCAGATTTATTTACAATTCCGCTATTAATACGTTGGTTAGGGCGATAGGACTTCCAGACTTATTGTTCGTTTAAACGACATCTATTTATTTGTTATATCTCACTTTGAACACTTCATATTATAGATTCTTTTTGCTATTCAATTTAATGCTTACTTGAATAAAAACATATGTCATCTTGTTAGCTCGCATATCTATTGCACCTCCCTCGGGGATAATTAAATTTACTCTCTTAAAGGATATATTTTTTTAAAAAGAGGTAGTCGGAAATTTTTCGGCTGTCTCTTTTTGCTTCCTTTACCGACAAACACACCTTTCCTATCGACGAACGTAAGCAACTCACTATCAATGAGTTTGTCATTAATAAATGATTCCGCTTTTGAAACCAACGAAAAGAACCAGTCGTCATTCCTGCGATGAATACCGCATTACTTTTTCAGGAGTCATTCATCGAAATTCTGCAGCCAACTGGTCGAAAAAAGCAACTCACTTGTATCTCATAAAACTAATTTTGAATGTGTTCAGAAAATTGAAAAAATACTATTTGTTATGAAAAAACTGACTACTTTAACATTTGCTCTTTTATCATTTACCATTTTTTCATTTGCCCAATCATCGGGAAATATTTCAGGATCGATCGTTGATGCTGAAGAAAACCCAGTTATTTATGCAAGTGTTATTTTATATACTGCCGCTGACAGCATCATCGCAAAAATGGAATTATCCGATTTGGATGGAAATTTCTATTTTACTAATATTCCAGACTCAGATTATTGGATTGAGATAAGTTATGTTGGCCTTCCAAATCATGCAACTGAGTCGTTTGCACTATTCGGAAACATTGAACTTCCTGTGATCCAGCTTCACCCTTCCACTAATGAATTGGAAGAAGTAACAGTTACTGCACAGCGGCCTTTATTGGAAGTAAAACCCGACAAAATGGTCTTCAATGTAGAAAACAGTATCAATGCTGTTGGAAGCGATGCTTTGGAATTGTTGCGCAAAGCTCCAGGAGTTGTCGTTGACAACAACGAAAATATAACCATGCTAGGTAAATCAGGTGTATTAGTCTACATCGACGGTAAACCTTCACCGCTCCAAGGTGATCAACTGGCCGCTTACCTCAAAACCATGCAGGCTACTGAAATTGATAATATTGAAATCATTACCAATCCATCAGCGAAATATGATGCAGAAGGAAGTGCAGGAATTATTAATATTAAATTGAAAAAAAATAAGCGCTTAGGCGCAAACGCGAGTGTTAATCTGGGCTTTTCAAAAGGCGATTATAGCCAATACAATGGTTCGATAAGTTCCAATTATAAAGCTAAAAAATACAACCTGTTTGGAAATTACAGTTACAGCGATGGAAAAAGTGGCAACTACATGGATCTTTATCGAGAACAAAACGGATTTGTTCTTGATCAAAGAAATGACAGAAGCAATGAGTGGAACAGTCATAATTTTAAAGCTGGAGCTGATTTATACCTAAATAAATACAGCACTTTTGGATTTATGGTTAATGGGAATATCGCTTCAAATTATAATGTTGGAAATAGCCGGACTGATATTAGAATGGCTGGAGAAGAGTTGAATGATAGCGTTTTGGTTGCTCAAAGTTTAAATGACCGCGGTCATGACAATTTAAATTTCAACATCAATTATAGCTTTGGCGATGGAAAAGATAAACTTACCAACTTCGATATGGATTACGGTATGTATCGCAGTTCTGGAAAAGAATTCCAACCTAACCAATATTATGATCCGGCTGAAACCAAAAAGTTTACTAAAAATATCTACCGAAATGAGTCTTTTACTAATATCGATATTTTCACTTTCAAGGTCGATCACGAGACGCCTTTCCTTGACGGAAAACTAGGCACCGGTGTCAAGTTAGCATATATCAAAACGGATAATGACTATAATTTTTATAATGTTTATGAAGAACTACATTTTGAAGAACTTGATTTAGATCGAACCAATCAATTTGGATATACTGAAAATGTAAATGCAGTTTATGCCAATTATACCAGACAAATCGATAAAATCGGATTTCAAGTTGGTTTAAGGGTGGAACAAACCAATTCCGAGGGAGATCTCACAAGTGAAAAAACAGCACAAAATGACAATGTAAAACAGAGTTATGCTGACTTTTTCCCTTCCGCCGGAATAACCTATCAATTGAATCCTAAAAACAGTTTTCAATTGTCCTACAGTCGCCGGATCAATCGGCCAAATTATCAGGATTTGAATCCTTTTGAATACAAACTGGACGAGCTTACTTTCCAAAAAGGAAATCCATTCCTGAATCCGGAATATACCCATAATATTCAGCTGACCCATACTTTCAATTATATTTTGAACACCAGTATTGGTTATAGTCATACCACAGATTTAATTACCAGGATTACAGATACTACTGGCATTAAAGGCAGTTACATCACGTGGGAAAATCTCGATGAGCAGAGAAACTACAACCTTAGTGTCAGCGGATCCATCCAGATCACAAAATGGTGGAGCACCTATACTAGTTTGACCGGTTATCACACCCAAAATAAATCTGAAAATATTGACGGAAAAAAAGTAGACATTGCCGTATCCACTTTCAACATTTACAGCCAGCAAACATTCAAATTACCCTGGAAATTATCTTTAGAAATATCCGGCTGGTACAATTCTCCTTCGATTTGGGGAGGCACCTTCGAAATGGACCAGCAATGGAGTGTTGATGCAGGGATCCAGAAAAAACTTTTCAATGACCGTGGTAGTCTCAGAATTTCCTACAGTGATATTTTCGATTCAAACAATTGGCATGGTATCAGTCAATACGGAGCACTTTATATGAATGTTGGAGGAGGTTGGGATAGCCAAAGGCTCCGCGTCAATTTTTCCTATCTTTTAGGTAACGATCAGATTAAAAGCCGTAAAAGAAAATCAGGTTTGGAAGATGAATCCAACCGCATAAAAAGTGACTAATAAAGAAACCATATAATTCTGATTTTATTAAAACGTCTTACTTTTTGGTAAGGCGTTTTCTTTTTAGAAGTGCCATTATAATTCTTAATTTTAAAGGGCTATTCAGAGGTTAAAACAACTGGATAACTTTTTTTAATTATAGGTTAAGTTTCAATAGATTTGGAAAGCATATCCTTTTTGCTAATTTTATGCTATTAACATTTAGACCATACGATTTAAACCATACGTAGCGTTCAATTTGTCATTTAAATCATTAAAAACAGGTTTATGAAAACAAGGGATATATTAATTGTTGTAACGATCATTCTTGCACTTTTGCTCATCGCTGCAGGTTGGTGGGGATATAGCCAAAGCGTGACCAACAAACAACTTGAAAGCCATAACGAAACATTGACTAAAGAAATCAGTGATCTGGAAGAGTTGAAAGTAGAACTACAGAGCGAGGTCGACAGCCTTGAAATGACCTATGAATCCCTTTCTCTTGAAAATGACTCCCTTTCAAACTCATTAGTTGATGCGAAAATGAGAGTAGGTCGAAGGGATAAAACGATTAAAGGGTTGAAAAAAACAAGTAATGCTTCACAAGCTGAGATTAGTAATTTGAAAGCTGAAATCCTTTCTCTTCTGGAAGCAAAAGCACTTCTTGAAAATTCCATCACAGGATTGCAAATGGAAAATGACTCCTTACGTTCGAGAACTGGAATACTCGAAGCTGATCTGGGATCTGCCAAACAAGAGAATGCAGCATTATCTAACCTCAACCGCACCATGCAAGGCGAAATGGATCAACTTACCCTTGCAAATTTTAAAGCTACTGCTTTTCAAGTTGAAGTTGAGCAGCGCAAACCTAAAGTAACTGCTAAATCAAAACGTGCAAAAAAAATACTTGTAAGCTTTGACCTTACCAATGTTCCGCAAATTTATCAAGGAGTTCGGCCTGTATATTTGGTCATTACCGATGATAAAGCTACACCCATCAAACTGGAAAACCCTATTCACGCAACTGTTACAGTAAATGGACAAACTAACGAAATATTGGCAGCTGAAGGTAAGGAAGTTAAAATTGAAGAAAATCAACGTTTATCTTTTTCTCATGACCTGGAAAATAGGCTTGCAAAAGGCTTTTATCGAGTAATTGTGTATACCGATATTGGTTTATTGGGAGCAAGTAATTTCCGTTTGAGATAATATTATATTGATGAATTATATTCGTTTACATCTCAGGATTTTCCTCTGTATACTAATTGGCTGTTCTTTGGGCTGTATAAGCACCAAAAAACACTACGAATCGATTGATATTTTGAAAGCCAATCATCAATCCGAAATCGATAAATGCAACAGCGAAATTGCAGTTGGCTTGTCTATGAATGAACGGCTAAATCTTCAGTTGGCCGAACGGCAGGGCGAAATCAATATTTTGATGAATTTGCGTCAGGAATTGTATGATACTATCGCTCAAATGGAATTGATTTTAGAAAATATGGGTAGTAAATCTGCCTCACAACAGCAGAATCTCAATACCGAGCTGTTTCAAAAACAAAGCGTCATTAAACGATTAAATATCCAGCTTCAACAAATTGATACCGTACTTGATCGTCATAAAGAAACCATGGAAAAACTCGCTCTTGAATTGAGTGAATCGTTTAAAGGTGTTAAAGAAGAAAACGTATTGGTCACCAATACCTATAATGAGGTTAAAGTGATTATGAGCGAATCTTTTTTGTTTCGAAACAAAAGTACCACAAGGCTTGAAAAAGAAGGTCTCAACGCTTTGGAAAAGCTTAGTAAAGTAATTACACGTTATCCACTTTTGCGAATCTCGGTAGTTGGTCATACGGACAACACTCCGCCTCATCCATCATTTAAAGATAATTGGAATTTTAGTGTACTTCAATCGGCGACTATTGCCAGAATGTTGGCCGATGAATTTGACCTTGGCCAGAGTAGAATTACCGCTTCCGGAAAAGGAGAATTTACTCCCCGAACTTCCAATGCAACACCAAAAGGTAAAGCAGCTAATCGAAGGATTGAATTTCTGATTGCACCCAATCCTGATGATTTGGTTAAAGCAATCCGAAGCGAACTAAAGTCTTGATGATTCTGTCAAACTACATAAAAGAAGAAAAATCAACAACAAGTAGCTTTCTACTTGTGTTGAGATAATTATTTTTTATTGTCACTACCCAGAAATACCACCTCCTGAATTGATTCATCAATATCCAAAAAATACTTTCCGGTATAAATAAAATTGAAATTTAACTGTTCTCGCAACACCTCAAACTGACCTTCGTCTTCCACATTTGCTGCGATCCAGTCAATCGCTTCGAGCCTACTTTTAAATATCTTTTTCATGGCTATGTAATTTGGTGTCAATCAATAAGTGCTTATTAAAAATGTTTTTATTTTCAACTGGCATTCGGGTAATTGCACTTTTATCTATTAGAGTATTTTTTGGCTCAAAAAGATTATTTTTTAGGACTGTTTAACAATTATTTAATCAAATAAGGTCTCAACTGTTACATAAATCTTATTAAAATTCATAATAATATAAACCCTATGAAATGACAAAACAATTAGACGAGATGAGGCAAATTTTAGTACTTTGGCACTTTCAAAATATAAAACTAAAATAATGACTCCTCAAAATCATACACCCGGCTTTATTCACAATGTCTTCTTCTGGTTAAAAGAAAGCATTGCTGAAGAAGAACGAACATCATTCCTAAAAGCGTTAAAAAGGCTTGAGAAAATAAAAACAGTTCGATCTCTTTACGTCGGAACACCTGCAGGCACACCGCGGAACGTAGTTGACAACTCTTATGACTTTGCTTTGGTTGTTCATTTGGATGACACAAAAGGACATGATGCCTATCAGGTTGATCCTATTCACGATGCATTTGCAGCAACGCAAAGTCATCTTTGGGTAAAAGTCCAAGTGTATGATGTCATAACAAAATAAAGAACAAACAACTCCTAATCAATTCTATTATTTAAACTAAATTATTTGAACAAAATAGAATGTCTACACTTTTCCAGACTTATATTGAATTAGGATTTAAGCACATTTCAGATATCAGGGCATATGATCATATTTTATTTATTATAGCGTTGTGCGCGATCTATAAAATCAATGAATGGAAAAAAGTAGCTATCCTTGTCACTGCCTTTACCATTGGCCATAGTATCACCTTGGCTTTAGCGGCTCTGGATATTATTTCGTTCCCCATGAAAACGGTTGAATTGCTGATTCCCGTAACTATTTTTGTAACTTGCCTATACAATATCCTTACATCTAATAGCCGCCAAGCAGATTCGGTTTTTAATAAAAAAATCAACGTTAATTATATTTTTGCCATGTTTTTTGGTTTGGTCCATGGAATGGGGTTTTCCAATTTTTTAAAAGCTACCTTAATGCCTGGAGAGGAACATGTTTTGGTAAAACAACTTTTTGCTTTTAATATTGGAATTGAATTGGGACAGCTCTTAATCGTTTTAATTATCTTAATCGTTTCTTTTGTCGCTTTTAATTTGATAAAATTCAAGCAAGCCTACTGGAACAATAGTCTCTCTGTAATTGTTGGATTGATGGCTGTTAAACTGTTTTTAGAACAATTATAGTTTTCAAAAATTACCTTCGATGAGAAAGGGCTTATTTTTATTTTTCTTCGTTTTTGTTTTTACGAATGGTCTTATTGCCAGGAGCCTGCCCATCTCCGATTTCAAGATTGGATTTCATGCTTTTCATATTAGCAAATGCCAAATCGAATATAACCTCCAGGAAAAAGCACTTCAAATGTCTATGCATATTTTTATTGATGACCTAGAAGAAGCGCTCCGAAATCAAGGATCGGGTAAACTTTTTATTGGCACCGAAAAGGAATCTGATCATGCGGATGAATATCTTTTACAATATCTCCACAATCACTTTCACCTAAAAGTCAATGAGCAAATCGTTGCGTATGAATTTGTCGGTAAAGAAACAAGCGAAGATTTACAAGCCATTTGGTGTTATCTGGAAATCACGAATATTGAATCTGTTAAAAGCGTTACTGTTGAAAATAGCCTTTTAATGGAAGTTTTTGCAGATCAGAAAAACATCATCCATATTATGATGCCGAATAATAAACAAGGATATTTCATGCTTGAAAAAGGCAAATCCATTGATAAAGCAACTTTTTAATGAATCGTATTTTAAAAAAAATATTTATCCTTCCGATTCGCTTTTACCAATATGCGATATCACCTTTGCTTGGCCCATCCTGCCGATTCAATCCTACCTGTTCGCATTACATGGTAGAAGCAATCGAAGAGTGGGGTATTTTTAAAGGAGTCTGGCTGGGCATAAAACGCATCACCAAATGCCATCCTTGGGGACCTCATGGACATGATCCTGTCCCGAAAAAGACAAAAAAAAATCAAAACAAAAAATAACTACAAACTCGTTTATGTTAAGAAGACCACGAAGAAACCGAAGATCTGCAGCTCAACGAGCAATGATCCGGGAAACCCAACTCTCAACAGCTCATTTAGTTTATCCACTTTTTTTAGTAGATGGTTCACATATAAAAGACGAAATCGCTTCCCTTCCGGGAAATTATCGATTCTCCCTTGACAACTTATTAATTGAAATTGAAGAATCTATTTCTCTAGGTTTGACCAATTTTATTTTATTTCCTGCCGTAAACGAAAAGCTCAAAGATAAAACAGCAACTTATAGCTATGACCCCGATAATTTCTATTTAAGAGCAGCTACAGCTATCAAAGTACGTTTTCCGGAATGCTGTCTCATAAGCGACGTGGCAATGGATCCCTATAGTTCTGACGGGCATGATGGATTCGTTGAAGATGGTAAAATCCTCAATGATCCAACGCTCCCCATTTTAGGTAAAATGGCTGTCGCACAAGCAAAAGCAGGTTTTGATATCCTCGGGCCTTCGGATATGATGGATGGTCGTGTTGGTTATATTAGGGAAGCACTTGACGATGCTGGTTTTATGGAAACCGGCATTATGTCCTACACTGCCAAGTACGCCAGTGCATTTTATGGCCCTTTTCGGGATGCACTTGATTCAGCGCCAAAATCTGGTGATAAAAAAACCTATCAGATGGATCCTGCCAACAAGCGCGAAGCGCTCATCGAAGCTGAATTGGATACCGCTGAAGGCGCAGACTATTTGATGGTCAAACCAGCGCTTAATTACCTCGACGTCATCCATCTTTTAAAAGAAAATTTTGAACTCCCTATCGCAGCTTATCACGTCAGTGGCGAATGTGCCATGCTCATCGCCGCTGCTCGCAACGGTTGGTTAGATTACAAACAAGCAATGCCTGAAACCCTGTTGAGTATTCATCGAGCCGGTGCTGATGTAATCATTACCTATTTTGCGAAAGACTTTGCGAAATTAAAACGGGGGGAGTGAAAATATAGCGGGGTAATTTCGGAAATTACCCCGCTAATACTATTAATAGATAGCGCAATTAAGTTACGCCTCCACAATTTACTTTTAAAAAACGCTTACTGAAGAATGACTTCTCTTTCTTCAACCATTTTACGGATATTGATCAAAGCGTAACGCATCCTTCCTAGAGCAGTGTTGATACTCACTCTTGTAAGTTTTGCGATTTCTTTAAAACTCATATCAGCATAATGGCGTAAAATGACCACTTCGCGTTGTTCGGGAGGCAACTGATCCACGAGGTGGCGGATTTTATCGTGCGTTTGGCTCTTGATAATACGCTGTTCAGCGTTGTCATCAGAAACCTGAAGCACGTCAAAAATGTCGAAGGTTTCGGTTGGTGCTACTTTTGGTCGACGCTTTGTTCGACGGAAGTAATCCACGCACATATTGTAAGAGATTCGCATCGCCCACTGCACGAATTTACCTTCATGATTATATTTACCCTTTCTCAGGGTATCAATAATCTTAATAAAAACTTCCTGGAAAATGTCTTCAGCAAGCGCCTGATCCTTTACAAATAAGTAAATGGATGTGTAGATTTTTTGCTTGTGGCGGTTGAGAAGTTCTTCGAAGGAGCGCTCATTACCTTCTAGATAAAGAGCAATTAATTGTTGGTCACTAATTTGCGTAACTTGCATAACTATCCTATTTTTTACTTGTCGAGAAAAAATACTTTAGTGTAAAAGTTACTACTTATAGACGAACAATTTTTTAGATTAGAAAAATGAGGTGTAAAATATCGATTAACAAATATAATCTTTCCAAAGATAAGTCCAAATTATAAGAACAAACAAATGTTTAGTATCATTTTAACTTATCTTAACAAAAAATTAACTGGATTAATTAATTGCTTCCAGTCCCCAAAGATTCAAATCTTTTATCTAAAAATCAATGTTCCCCGAATTATAGTTTGTAAAAAGCTCTAATCTACAAAATATCACCTAACCCCAAAAACCCTATAAACAATACTTCACAACACAATTACACTTTCTTTTAAACCATTTTAAATACAATAAAAAATATAAATATTTTTTCTATCAATGCATCAAAAATCATCAAAAAAGAATTAATTGTATCTTTTGTCAACTTATTAAATGAAAGATTAAATTACTAATCATAAACAAAAAGATCTCTTTTTTAATTACTTGAAAAAGGGTAATTTTGCCAACTGCTTCAAAATGAATATCACAAACCTATTTTATGGCTCAAAAGAAAGAAAACGTTGTTTTAGAAAGGCCAAGTTTGGAAAAATTTTCCGATGCTATCTTAATAAAAGGTGCAAGAGCTAATAATCTAAAAAACATAAATATTGAAATTCCCAAAAATCAACTTGTTGTTGTAACAGGAGTTTCTGGTTCGGGAAAGTCATCCCTGACCATGGATACTTTGTATGCGGAAGGGCAACGCCGTTATGTTGAAAGCCTTAGTTCCTACGCCCGACAGTTTCTGATGCGTATGAAAAAACCTGATGTTGACTATATAAAAGGCATTTGTCCGGCGATTGCGATTGAACAAAAAGTAAGTACGCGAAATGCAAGATCAACTGTTGGTTCCCTTACTGAAATTTATGATTACCTGAGATTACTTTATGCACGCATCGGAAAAACGTATTCTCCTGTTTCCGGAAAAGTTGTAAAAAAGCACGAAGTAAGTGATGTAACAACTTTCATCCATAATTTTGAAGAAGGAACTAAAATTCAATTGTTCATTCCTTTACAGCATAAATACAAGGATCGTACTATTGAGCAGGAACTTAATTTACTTTTACAAAAAGGATATACCCGGGTTCAAATAAAAGATAATTTACATCGCGTTGAAGATGTTTTAGAAAAAAATCTAATTGACCTTAAAAAACCGGTTTCCGCCTTCCAGGATAATCAAATCCAATTGCTTATCGATCGGTTTTCTGTTAACCACGATGATGAAGACAATAAAAAGCGAATCGCCGATTCCGTCCAAACCGCTTTTTATGAAAGTGAAGGAGAATGTATTATCGAAGTAGTTGGTGCAGCATCAAAACCTTTTAACAATCGATTTGAACTGGATGGGATGGAATTTTTGGAGCCAACTCCTCATCTTTTTAATTACAATAATCCTTATGGTGCTTGTCCAAAATGTGAAGGTTATGGCAAAACGATGGGGATTGATGAAAATAAAGTTATTCCTGATAAATCTCTTTCCGTTTATGAAGGAGCTATTGCCTGCTGGAGAGGTGAAAAAGGGGGCAAATGGCTGGAGGAGTTAATTGATAATGCCTACCATTTTGATTTTCCGGTTCATCGCACTTTTCAGGATCTTTCCCGCAAACAACAAAAGTTACTTTGGAAAGGGAATAAATATTTTTACGGAATAAATGCATATTTTAATGAACTTGAAGAAAAAACTTACAAAATCCAAAATAGGGTAATGCTTGCCCGCTATCGCGGAAAAACTACTTGCCCTGCTTGTGACGGAGGACGTTTACGAACAGAAGCCACTTATGTCAAAATTGATGGTAAAGCTATTACAGAACTAGTAGATATCCCAATTGACGAGCTACTGGCATTTTTTGAAGATCTAAAGCTCAATAAATATGACCTTTCTATTGCCAAACGAATTATCTTTGAAATAACCAATCGGCTCAAGTTTATGATGGAAGTCGGTTTGAGCTATTTATCTATTGGTCGGCTCTCTTCAACACTCAGCGGCGGTGAAACCCAAAGAATCAATTTGACCAGGACTTTGGGTAGCAATCTGACCAGTTCTCTGTATATTCTTGATGAACCAAGTATTGGCTTGCATCCTCGGGATACCGGCCGGCTTGTTGATGTCTTGAAATCATTGAGGGATCTGGGAAATACGGTTTTGGTCGTCGAGCATGAAGAAGATATTATTAAAAATGCGGATTATCTGATTGATATCGGCCCACATGCTGGAATACATGGCGGTCATGTAGTTTTTGCAGGGCCTTACGAACAAATTTACGACAAAGCAAATGACTGCCTCACAGCAAAATATATGAGTGGTCGAATGCAAATTCCTACTCCTGAAAAACGACGAAAATTTGTAAGTCATATTTCTATAAAAGGTGCTTCCCAGCACAACTTGCAAAATATTGATGTAATAATTCCATTAAACACTTTCACAGCGGTGAGTGGAGTCTCCGGAAGTGGAAAAACAACGCTCGTCAAACAGATTCTTTATCCTGCATTGAAGAAGCAATTTGGAGAACCTTATCGGGTTATCCCGGGTCAACATAAAGAACTCGGAGGCGATCTTTCCGCCATTACGCAGGTAGAAATGGTGAACCAAAATCCGATTGGAAAATCCAGCCGTTCCAATCCGGTGACTTATGTCAAAGCATATGATACCATCAGGAACCTGATGTCCAATCAACAACTTTCCCGAATTCGAGGTTTTAAACCCAAACATTTCTCTTTCAATGTCGATGGAGGTCGTTGTGAAACTTGCAAAGGGGAAGGAGAACAGGTCATTGAAATGCAATTTCTTGCTGATGTCAGACTGGAATGTGAGGATTGTAAAGGTCAACGTTTTAATCAGGAGGTTCTGGATGTTCGTTATAAAGACAAAAATATTTTTGAAATTCTTGATTTAAGTATTGAAGAAGCGCTGGAATTCTTTGCAGATGCGAAGGATGTCGTTACTAAAATTAAACCTCTATTTGATGTTGGCCTGGGCTATATCAAATTGGGACAATCTTCCAGCACTCTCTCTGGCGGAGAAGCACAACGCGTGAAGCTAGCCTCCTTTTTAGGCAAAGAGCGTTATACCGAGAAGATCTTGTTTATTTTTGATGAACCTACGACCGGGCTTCATTTTCACGATATACAAAAACTACTCGATGCTTTGAATGCTCTTGTTGAAAAAGGACATACCGTACTGGTCGTTGAGCACAATATGGAAATTATAAAATCCGCAGATTGGGTGATTGACCTGGGTCCAGGAGGTGGAAAAGAAGGGGGAAAATTACTTTTCCAGGGTACTCCCGAAGATTTGGTTAAAGTCAAAGAATCATATACGGGCCATTATTTAAAAAATAAGCTTTAAGAATCATATAATTTTTTAAAATCCTCATTATGCAAGCGAAATATTTTCTGATCATTTCGATCTTTATTTTTTCATTTTTCAGCTGTGACGATACTAAAGTTTCCACTGAAAATGAAACATCTGACACTCAATTAATGGACACGATACCAATAAAGCAAAAACTCCAAAAATATGTTTCGTTCAAACTCGAAACCGACCTTTCTGGTTTAACAGAAAATCAGAAAAAAATGATCCCTGTTCTGATTGAGGCCGGAGAAATCATGAATGAGCTATTTTGGTATGAAGCCTATGGCGATAAAAATGAACTATTTAATAATATTTCAGATGCCGATACAAAGCGATTTGTTGAGATCAATTATGGCCCCTGGGATCGCCTCGACGGAAACAAACCCTTTGTAGAAGGAGTTGGAGAAAAGCCGGCCGGCGCCAATTACTACCCAGTTGACATGACCAAAGAAGAATTTGAAGCTGCCGAATTAGAAGGTAAAACTGAGCTCTATAATTTTATTCGCCGAGATGAAACCGGCAAACTAATTACTGTTCCTTATCATCAACAATTCAATGAAGAAATAACCAAAGTAGCTGATTTGCTCAGACAAGCGGCAGCGCTTGCTGAAGATGCGGGCTTAAAAAATTACCTTGAATTGCGTGCCGCAGCATTACTTGACGACAATTACCAACCTAGTGATTTGGCCTGGCTGGATATGAAAACCAATACGATTGATTGTGTGATCGGACCTATCGAAAACTATGAAGATCAACTGTACGGTTACAAAGCCGCACATGAAGCTTATGTACTTGTAAAAGATATGGAATGGAGCAAACGATTAGCAAAATATGCTGCCTTTCTTCCGGAACTGCAGACTGGAATTCCCGTTCCTGAAAAATACAAAAAAGAAAAACCAGGTAGTGATACCGAACTCAATGCCTATGATGTAATTTATTATGCCGGTGATTGCAATGCAGGTAGCAAAACTATAGCTATCAACTTACCCAATGATGAAGAAGTTCAGCTGAAAAAAGGAACCCGTCGTTTGCAACTCAAAAATGCCATGCGTGCAAAATTTGATAAAATCTTGTTACCAATTGCAGACGTTTTAATCGCCGATGACCAGCGAAATCACATCACTTTTGATGCCTTTTTCAGCAATACGATGTTTCATGAAGTAGCACATGGTTTGGGCATAAAAAATACAATCAACGGGAAAGGGACCGTTCGGCAGGCTTTGAAAGAACATTCGTCTGCCCTTGAAGAAGGAAAAGCAGATATTCTCGGTCTTTATATGATCAATCAATTGCACAAAAAAGGAGAAATCAGCGGAGATATCAAAGATTATTACGTGACTTTTATGGCAGGCATTTTCCGATCCGTTCGCTTTGGCGCATCAAGTGCACATGGAAAAGCCAACATGATTCGTTTCAACTTTTTTAATGAAAAAGGTGCGTTCGAGAAAGATGAAACCACCGGAAAATACCGCGTCAATTTCGAAAATTTCCAAAAAGCAACCGATGAATTATCTGAGTTAATCCTTACGTTGCAAGGTGATGGCGACTACGATGGCGTCGCAGCTTTGGTTGCCGAAAAAGGAGTTATAAAAGAACAATTACAAGCTGACCTTGACCGGTTGACCGCAGCTAATATTCCTGTTGACGTGGTATTTGAGCAGGGCGTGAAGGTGTTGGGTTTGTAGAAAATTATGGTTTATGGTTTGTGGTTCCAATAAATTATTGGAACCACAAACCATAAACTATCTATTTGCTTCATCCACTTCTACTGCATCAAAAAGATATGCCTTTAAAAGGTCAACGTCAATATCTTCGATATCAAAAAATGTTTTGCTGTAAACTTGTTTTCTGTCGCCTTTGTCAAGATAATTGATGTCATCCATCAGAAGATTTCCTTGGCAAAAACCCAATTGAACGCCATTAGCTTTTACCTTGCCCCAGGGTATTGACGACGGCCAGATAAAACAGATCCGCGCATGTTTTGAAAAATAAGGAACATTATAGGATAGCTTTTCGTGGCAATCAGGAATACATTCCAAAATGATCTCCCGCAAATAGTCAACAATTTCTCTTTCCTTCTCTGGAAGAGAATCAAGAAATTCTTCCACATTTTTAAAACTGACATTTTGCATTTTGCTCATATTTGCCTTCTTATTTTTTACAAAATTAGCAATAATCACATTTTTCATGAAAAGCTTTTCTCTTTTTCATTTCTATTTTCATTTAAAAATCTTTAAAAGTAGGTAACACATTTCATTCTTTAAATCATATGAGTTTTGGTTATAAAAAATTAGTGTAAGCATAATAAATTCGCAACTTCCGTAGTTATCTACACAATTAATTTTTAAGAATATTTTTTGTTTAATCAGTATCCCATTAAAAACAACTCTCTAAAACTCTACGCATAAGGCAATTCTACTTTTAGTATTTCTCATTATTTACAAAAAGCCAGATTCATGAAACTACTTTCTTTCATCGTACTTTTCTATGCCTTGTTCTTTATTAATCCTACAAATGGCCAACAGGCTCCAAAAGGTTTAAGTCCCGATACCATTGTTCAAAATTATCATCGAGTTGATAAAATCCAACCTACAAAAAACGAAGCATTGATCCGCCTGAAAGTAATGGACTTTAAAAAGAAAGTACTGGAAGGTATTCCGCTTTGGGTCTATCTTAAAAAAACAAATCAATACTGGTACGGAATCACGGATGATCGTGGCGAAGCGTTTTTTCTGCTTCCCAACAAAAACGACTATACCGTCAATGTTGATCAGGAAATCGATTATCGCAAATTCAGCATAACAAACGAGAAAGACCTCTCTAAAACAGTTCCTATCGTTTTCATGTCTACAAGAATTAAAGAGGTTGAGAAAAATGACACCATTTACCAATACCTCACACAAGGCCAAATGCCAACAGCATCAAGGGTTTTGGTTACCATAAAAATAGCAGACCTGGACAATCATCCTTTGCCAAAGGAAGAATTGTATTTTGTAAGCGAAAAAACCAACAAAGTCTATCTGGCGCTGACCAATTCCAACGGAAACAGTACATTGATGCTCCCAAAAGGAGACACTTATTGCGTACATTCCTATGGGTTTCAGAACATCACTTGTAAAACTTATAAAGACAATCCAAATTCGCGAACCAGCCGTTTTGAATTGAATACCATCAGCACAGCAGAATTTAAGCAACGAGAACACGAACGAGCAATACTGCTCGCTCAGCGGGATTCTATCCAGCGAGAGCAGCGGTTACAGGATTCTGTTCGAATTGCCGAAATGGAAGGCTACAATTTCTATTTACAGCATCGTTATGCTAAAAAGGATTATGATAAAATAAAAACCAATGTCGTAAAAATAGCTTTCAGGGATCAAAAGGAAGTAACTGAAAATCCGGATTATTATGCCTCAACAAATCAGGAGATCAAAGCCATGCTTTACAGAAATAAAGATCAATGGAAATCAAAAAGAATCGTGGCAAATATTGATTGCAGTATGTATCAATATATTGACGAACTAATGGTCTGGAACTATTCCGATACAGAGGAACAAAATAATAATACTTATTGGCTATTCAACGGCTTTCAGAATAATTCCAAACCAAGCGATTCGGGTCATGACCGGAGAGGAATATTCAATGTTCCCAATAATGATGTCGAAGGATTTTGCAATACGGTCGATAAGATCGTTAATTTCAGCTGCGGCGGCAATCGCCTTGAAAATGTAGTCGAAGCCCTGATCTTAGGAGCAAAAGACAAGTCACCAAACGAAGAATTACTTTTTATCGCCGATAATTACAGCGATGTCAGCGATCTTTACAAACTTAAAGATTTGACGGTTCCGGTAAGAGTCTTGCTCACTGCATCCGAATATGGCGTCAACGAACATTATCTTGAAATTGCATACCGAACTGGTGGTTCTATCCACACAACTGACGAGGACTTTAATTCGGAGCGCCTGCAATCATTGGAAGATGGACAGCAACTTCAGATTGGAAAATATAATTATCAATTCTTTAAAGGCAAGTTTTTGAAAACGAGTTAATTAGTGATTGGTTGATTGGGTTTAAGTTTCAATTTTTTCTTAATCAACCCTTCCAACTCAATCAACTATTAGCTAAAAAACTACTTTGCAAAAATCTGAGCAGAATCTTTAAATGATTTAAACTCTAAAGCATTGCCACTTGGATCGTATAAAAACATCGTCGCCTGCTCCCCCACCTCCCCCTGAAATCGAATGTAAGGTTCGATGACAAATTCAATATTGTTGGTTTTTAGTTTTTCGGCCAGCTTCCCCCAATCTTTCCATTCGAGGATAGCACCAAAATGGCGGACGGGAACATCTTTGCCATCAACATGATTGGTCGGTCCAGCATGACTTTCTTCATCAATCAAATGCGCGGTAATTTGATTGCCCCAAAAATCAAAATCTATCCAGCGATCAGAAGTCCTGCCGACGCCACAGCCCAACAATTCTTCATAAAATTTTCGAGTTTTTTGTAAATCTGTTACGGGAAAAGCCAAATGGAATGGAGACATAATTTTACTATTTTAAAATAAGATGGCAAAATAAAAAAAAATGTCCCTTTTTAGTACCATTTAAAAAATAAAAAAACCGTCAAGCAAAACTAATCAGAGTCAGTTTTTCTTGACGGCCATATTGATCGATTGCGATCACAAAATCCAAAATTGGTTTTACTTCTTCGCTGTTGAAAAAGATGCTTCTACAAAATTCAAATTGCCATCTTCAGTCACTGTGCCCACAACAACTTTATAATCTGTATCAGGAAGAAGAAAGTTATCAGGAACCGAAAACGAAGTTGCTGTTGGAAGCAAAGTGCTTTCAACTTTTACATCCGAATCTTCCTGCTCAACTTCAACCATAAATGCTTTTACTCCTTTTATTGGAGTCCACTTTATCACTAAACCTGATGTACTAATATCTTCGGAGTCATTGGCTGGATTATTAATGGTAGCAGCAGTAGCTAACGTGTGGCTTAGTGTCGCTTCACTCTGGTATTCTTTACCATCAGTTGTAGTCCCTGAAAACTTATAAACCCCTGCCGGGTAAGCTTTCTGGACGGCTGCAATATCCTCTGGTTCAGGAGATTCCAACTGAAAGGACCGAATTCCCATCATTGAAGCATCGCCAGGTGACTCAAAGTTAATAACAGTTCGTCCATTCGGATCAACCACCATCAATTTTGTCATACCTTCGTCTCCAGCTTTTGCTTTGAAGACCACTTCGGCATCACCATCCGTATAGTTTTGTTCAAAATAAACTTTAGCAGTTTCAAAATGTTCATATGGACTCTTTTTACTTTGCGCTTCTAAGTTGCAAGCGAATCCAATAAAAAATGCAATAGAAATAAAGAACAATAATTTTCTAGTCATTTCAAATACAATTAAAGGGTTAAAAAGTTAAAAGTGTTTAAATAATATTAAGTTAATATTAGGTATCCCCTTCCGCGTGTGTAAGTTTGAAAATATAATACTAAATGTAATATAACTAGAAGTCCTGAAAATTTAGCATGTTTCTGCTTTAAGTACCTCCCCTAATCTATCAGCATACCATAAACCATATACGCCTACATCATAATTTAAGATATCTCTAAAAATACCTCGCATCCCGAGATCAGCAGTGAATCCACTTTCGTCCGAAATATTCGGATCGATTTGGTACGATGGATTAACCACCCGGATATCTGAAAAAGTAACGGATCGATAATTTTGAGAAAAATTACCAAATATTTCAATCCCTTTTACTGGCTTGTAGCTTGCACCAATTCCTACCAAAACGAACGCCCGCTCAAAATTCAGGTGACTAATGTTTAATATTTCGTACAGTCCTTATTTTTGAAATTTGTATGCTAAAGAGACGTACCAAAGAGTAGGTTCTCCAGGAATGATACCAGGACCTGGATAACCTGTAGCTCTCCGAGTAAAATATTTATTATTCAACATATTATTCACACCAACACTTACTCCGAGTCCGTACTTGGGAATCATGTATTTTCCTGAAAAATCCAAAACAGCATAAGATGGGATAATTCCTTGGTTTCCCGTTTCCGTGTATTCCGTATTATTGGCATCAGAATATTGGTCGGTGATATAAGAATAGTTGAAAGTAAATGAGAGATTTTTACCACGTAAAGAGGCTCCCATCTTCCAAATATGCTCAGGTGCGAATTCAACTCTATTGTCTTTAAACCTTGAATTCAAATATACTGAATTTACATAAGCATATGAACTAAATATACCTAAATACCAATCACTATGTCCCTT
Organism: uncultured Saprospiraceae bacterium; assembly: GCA_963793295.1. Classification (GTDB taxonomy): domain Bacteria; phylum Bacteroidota; class Bacteroidia; order Chitinophagales; family Saprospiraceae; genus JAHDHW01. Next base: position 58,018 of record CAWBZX010000023.1, read on the forward strand.
AAATGCTTTGATAAGGTCTACTTCAATATATGTCTCTACTCCCACATTCCTTGAATCGGCAATATTAGTTCTGTATAGACGTTCTTCACCATCAACCGTACGTAATTCGTTTCCAATTTTGTCATTGTAGGAAAGATAAAATGCGTTGATATCAAAGTTAATCACTTGACTAATTTCCCCTCGAACACCTAGGTCGGCATTGAAACCATAGGAATCCACTATATTAGGATCAACATCGATATTAGGATTTGCGACTCTTACATCATTGAAATTGATTCCTCTAAATCCTTGCGACCAGTTACCGTAAATATTCGTACCCCCATCGAATTGATACTGAAGACCTAGTCCAAACAATGGGAAGTGCCTATTGTGTTTGGCAGTTTCAGGTACCAATATACCTTCGTCATTATAATAGCCATCAAAATCAAGAAGGATATTCTCGTACCGGACACCTGGAGTTACAGAAAATTCATCAGTTATTTGGAAAATATTTTCTGCAAAAAACGCAATATTTGTGGTATAAAACTTATAGTCATTGTACTGAAGCGAATCAGGATTAAGAAAGTTGAAATTAGGATCACTGCCATCTGTTCCCCATCCTTGACCTCTTCTGGTATTTCCATCGTATATTCTTGTTCCCACCAATAAGGTACTTTTTTGACCACCGAAAAGCTTATACCTTGTTAAAAATTTAGCTCTCCAACCATAATTTCTATACTCATCTCGTCTTAAATCCCGAAAACCACCATCATCTGGTATATTGACTGGATTTGTATTTTCTACACTATTTCTACTGGAAAGTACAGCGTAAGCTTTCACTGAAAGTTTGGTACCGTTTCCAAAATCATAATTCAATGTAATGGCTGGTAAATTCCACTCCACTTCAAACCAATTTCGTTCCCTATTAGAAACCTGCGGGTCAATTTCAAACTGTTCATCAGTCACTCCTGCTGATAGATGCAGCAGGTAAGCCATCTTCGTCATTTCGAAACCAAGTTTTAATTTTTTATTAACCTGGTACCCAAACTGATCCATACCCGCTATTGATCTTGTAATCAGCATTTTGTCTCCACCCATCAGCACTTCGATGGTGATAATAACCGAAGTACTCAAATTTGCCTACTTTTCCTCCAACACTAGTATAAGAATTAAATAAGTTATAGGATCCTCTGTTTGCTTGGTGATGAATTCAAATTCCTTGTTTTTCGGAGCCCCTCTCATTTTCAAATTCATCATTCCCCCTAATTGAGTACCATATTGTAAAGATGCTGCTCCTCGCACTACTTCAATTCTCTCAACAGCCTCCATGGTTGGCGTATAATAGTTATCTGGATACCCAATAATGTCAGCGGCAATATCATATCCATTTTGCCGAGTATTATATTCCCAGGATCTATTTGGGCTCAATCCTCTATTCGATACATTTAATTGGATACCAGTACCATCATTTTCCCAAATATTGGTTCCTGCCACTTTTGCAAAAACCTGACGAGGATTATTTACGGCAAGATTCGCATTGATTTTATCCATAAGAACAACGTCATTCTTCTTGCCTGCCAATATACTAGTGCCATACACAGAGGGCATTCGACCAAAGTCATTCTGCTTCCCCATATCAGCTATTACGGTTACTTCTTTCATAATTTCTGATGCACCCTGCAAAGTAATTTCGAGCTCATTATCCCCTGCTTTCACTTCGACGGTCTGAACTAATTTTACAAATGAAATATGTTGGAAGGTAAAATCATAGGTCCCAGGCTTAAGGCCTTCTATAGTGAACTCTCCATCTTCATCTGTAACAGCCCCGACTATAAATGTCGAATCCTCAAAGACTGAAACGGTTACACCCATAGGATTCTCATCATCGCCTTCAGTTACTTCACCTGTAATTGTTGCAGTCTGTGCCTGCGAAACAGTGAATGAAAAAGTACAAAGAAGTATTAATAATAGTAGATTTTTTAAAACATTCATGATATTAATTGTTGAGTAATGAATAAATAGTTTTACGATTTTAATTGGTTTTGGAAAATCGATCAATATCTGTTTTGTCATTTTATTTTTGTTAAATTGGAAAAAAATTAAAAATCTAATTGTAATTGAACCTGGAATAAATCATTGTCGTTGATCTCTGTCCCTTGTTCTTTTCTGAAGGTATATTCACCCTGAACTTTTAAGTTGTGCCCTCTGATGTAATAATTTACACCGATAGTGGACCACATTATTTTATCATCATTTATATGATTATCAGGGTCAAGTTCCTGGTATCGGGCAGCAAGCTCAATTTTAGGGAAAATCATATATCCTGCCTGAGCATACCATCCTTTACCGTCCAAAGTTTCAGCTCCATTATCTGTAAAATCTTCAAAATACTCGTTATACTCTGCCTCAAACACAAATTTTCCCATGTTAAAAAAGACGTCAAATCCAAATGCATAAAGGGTAAATTCTTGATCTCCAATTTGTGCTTTTGAGAGATAAGCAGCATTACCGCTGACGGTTAATCTTTTCCCTTGACCGATATATGATCCCCGATAATCACCATATCCTCCTGGTGATGCAGGATCTAAAAAGTCATAACCCACACGACCAGAAACCATTGCTCCGTTAGATTTTCGCGACACTATAGTCGTATCTTGCCCTAATACTTCAAATCCTAAATTATCAAAAACACCAATTCCATAAGAAAGGTGACCGTCAAAGGGCCGTCCGTGTAACAAAATACCAACGGTATTATCTGTTATGCCTATAGCTGTCATCACATCTTTGATCTTACTACGATCCATCAAAAGTAGTTTTGAATCTGAAGTCAGTGCATTCCGTGAAAATACATCATCAAACAATCCTGCTCGAATAATAAATGAGGTATTTATCTTAAAATCCAGCCAGGCATTTTCAACCTGTGCCCTGGGTGTTCTGTTGAACTTACCAGTACCATCAATTTTAACTTCAAAATAATAATTGGCTACGTCAAAAACTTTCCCTCCTCCTTTCAATCGCAATCTGTTGATATAAAAATCATTATTACTATCTACTAAATCATAGCGGGTTTGAATTCGAAGACCCGGTGTAAAAGTAATATTACCTTTTCCATCGGGCGTCAATGCTTGAGTAAGAAATTTATCAAGAGGTTCATAAGTTTCTTTAGTGGTCTTTGTTGTGTCCGTAGTTTGTGAGAATAGTGGTGTTGTGAATAGAAAAAAGAATACGAATATTGATAAAGTGCTGATTGATTTAGAACAATTGTTTTCATTCCACCAGGGATTTGTTTTAACAGGATTAAGCATTTTCATTTTGTTTAGTTCTAAACAGTAAAAGATACTTGCCTACTGTTTGGATGGCGGTAAATACCGCCATCCATCACAGTCAGTCTATTTGGTTTTCAAAGTTTAGTTTAGTTCATTTGTTCCTTATCCAAAGGGACAGCACCACTTTCAGTCGTTGCCGCTAAAGGAATTGCAAATTTCAAGTACAAAGAAGGTATCACTAAAAGATTCAGTAGAGTCGATGTTACCAAACCACCCAGAATGACCACAGCCATGGGTAGTTCGATCTCATGACCCGGAATATTTCCAGCGATAACCAAAGGCACCAGCGCAAGGCCCGTAGTCGCGGCGGTCATCAAAATTGGTGATAATCGTTCCAGTGCTCCACGAATGACGAGATTTTTTCCAAAGACTTCTCCTTCATGTGTTTCGAGATGCTGGAAGTGATTGATCATCATAATTCCATTTCGGGCTGCAATACCCAAAATCGTCAGAAATCCGACCATGGATCCAAGGGAAATAATACCACTACCTAAATAAGCCGCCAATACGCCACCTACCAATGCCATTGGAAGGCATAAGAAGGACAATAGAGCAAGACGTGTGCTGTTAAAAGAAGTATGCAACAGCAAGAAAATACCAAACAATGCTAATAGTGCAAAAGTGTATAATCGCCCTTGGGTAGCTTGACGCTCGGAATGTTCTCCCAATACTTCAGGATGATATCCGTGTGGAAAATCAACCGTTGCTAAGGCAACTTTAACATCTTCTGCCACTTCACCCAGATCCCGGTCTTTTATATTGGTACCAACGTCAATGCGGCGAGCAAGGTTTTCTCGTTTGATCACATTTGGAGTAGGAACAATCCTCACATCAGCCACATCTTTCATAGTAATATATCCTCCACCGGGAACATCGATCGGAAGGTTTTCAATATCCGTTAAATTAGCCCGTGCCTCCGGTACACTCCATACGTTTACATCATATGCTTTTCCTTCTCTGAAAATATCGCCAACTTCCTCACCACCAACCAAAGTAGTGGCCATACGCCTAATATCTCCGGGTTTGAGTCCATATTTTTTGGCCTTTTCAAGATCAACTTTTATCTCAACATTTGGAATCTCTTCGCTTAGCCCTACGTGAAGATCAATCAGACCTTCAATTCCCTTCATTGCATCTCTGACCTCTCTTGCCTTTGCTCGTAGCACCGGCAAATCAGGGCCATAAATTCGTATAACAAGGGTTTCAGATGTTCCCGTCAGTACCTCTCTGATCCTTTCTTTCAAATAGGTCAAAACATCGCGGTAAAGTCCGGGATAACCGTCTACCAGCATTTGGATTTTATTGAGGGTTTCATCATAATCAACATCAGGGCTAACACTAATCCAATTTTCGCCAAAATTCATACCTACTACCTCATCCATATAGAAAGCCTGCCCAATGTGTGCACCAAAGTTTTGTACACCTGGAATAGCACGTAGTTCCTTGCTACTCGCAATAGTAATCCTATTCATTTCCGGCCAGGAAGTGCCTGGTTTGGTTACCCAGTGCATCAAAAAATCTCTTTCTTTAAACGAAGGAAGCAAAGATTGCCCGAGTTGAGGTCCTATTGCTAAACCTGCTATCACAACAAGACCAACAACAGCATAAGCACTTACAGGTTTATCAACAATTCTTGAAAGAATATTATTGTAATGTTTTTTCAACCACTTTGATAGAACTGGTTCACGGTGTTCAAGTGAGGTATTTCGAAGAAGAATATAACTCATCGCGGGTGTAACAGTAAGTGCAACAGCCATTGATGCCAATATCGCAATCGCGTAAGCAAACGCAAGCGGTTGGAAAAATGCTCCTGACAAACCTTCCATAAAGAAGACAGGAACCAAAGCTATCACTTCAATAAGTGTTGCGTATACTATGGGACTCCGTACTTCATGCGAAGCATCTAAAATAATTTTAAAGGCTGACTGTTTGCTACCTTCTTCCTGGGCCTGCCGCAATCTCCTAATGATATTTTCAACACCAATGATGGCATCATCAATAACAGCACCCAATGCAATTACAAATCCAGCCAGTATCATCGTATTGATGGTTGCTCCCTGTGCTGCAAGCACGAGTGCTCCAGCCATAAGGGACAATGGGATCGCTACAACACTTATTATAGTTACACGCCATTCAAAAAGAAAGACAAACAGGATAATAATCACAAGCACACAAGCTATAAGCAAAGCTTCCGTCAAATTGTCGATCGACATATCAATATAAGTTGCCGGTCGGAAGATTTCAGTATCGATTTTTACCCCGGGAAGACCAGGCTTTAACTTTTCGAGCGCTGCTTCTACTCCTAAGGTAATATCTCTGGTGTTGCCCCAAGGCAATTTTTCAACGATAAGCATCAGGCCTATATCGTCGTTAATGATAGCATCACCAACCATTTGCTGATGGTCTTCAACAACTTTTGCAATATCGCTCAGGAGTATATCTTTTCCATCTACCTTTTTAACAACTACTTTTGCCAGGTCTTCCGGACTTGCGATTGGAAGAATATTCCGTACACCCAGCCTTTTGCTCTTGGTTTCAATCCACCCTCCTGTTCCAATCATAGCTCCATTTGAATAAAATAACAAGCCCGCATCCAAGGCATCAGCAGTAGCATTCATAACTTCCTGAAGCGTAACACCATATTGTTGCATCCATTCCGGTACAACTTCTACCGCCTGCAATCTGATGCGCTCGCCCCAAATCGCTACGTGAGCTACTCCCGAAACATCCATTATTGCATCATTGAGTGTCCAATATGCAACCATAGACAAATCTATCACAGAGAGGGTATCCGATGAAAGCCCAATCTTCATACAACGACTAGTGGCCGATAGAGGGGCCAGCATGACAGGGGGTGCTGCCCAGGTTGGCAATGTAGGTGTTGCTATTGCAATTCTTTCTGAAACCAGCTGGCGGGCTTTCATCAAGTCCGTTCCTGGTTTAAAAATCATTTTAACTGCAGACAACTGAGACACTGATTTTGAACGCATCACGTCAAGACCAGGTACTCCGTTAAAAGCCTGCTCCAATGGAACCGTTACAAGTGCTTCAACCTGACTGGATTCTAATCCGAAACATATCGTTTGAACTTCTACAATCGGTGGAGCAAATTCAGGAAAAACATCTACCGGCATTTCTCGAATTTGTTTGATACCAAAGTACATCATAGCTACCGCAGCGGCTAAAACCAGGTATCGGAATTTAAGACTCGTTTTAACTATTGATCTAATCATTTTTTATTTGTTTTTGATAGGCAATGAAAAATTGATGCTACCAAAGGCATTCCTTTGGTGAAGATTTAACATGCCTTAATGTCCAACATGATACTCTGTTCCATATAATTCGGCTGCGGCTTGAGTAACCACTGTTGTACCAACAGGTGGGCCTTCATGCAAATAAACTTTATCGCCTTTTATACGGTCGATTTTGATTTCATGCCGAAGGTAAACAAGCGGTTCAGGGTTTGTGTAAACCCAGGTATGGCCGTGAAAATCATATATTATCGATCCATAAGGAGTAACTTTCTGAGTAGTTTGCGCTCCGTAGCCTCCTTCACCTGTAATTGGTTCTTCTACAACTTTAGCTGTTAAGATTCCAAGCCTTTCAGCTGCCCTTTCGGTCAGCGTCAATTTGCTCAGTTCGCTACCCTCTATATGTTCGATTTGGGCCGGCACTATATGTTCATAGTTAGTCGCTTTCTGCTTTTGGCATGCTACTAATTGAAGTGCAGCAATAAGCAATGCGAGAAGAACTATTTTATGGTTAATTTTTTTCATTTCCTTTCTTTTTAGGATTTTTCACAAAAGTTATTTGATAGTATTTTAACGCTCTATTGGTAAACCCTTTCTTTTTGGTACCAATCCCGCAATCGCAGGATCAGTACCATCGGATTTGTTAAGGATTAAGAAAGGGGTATTTTTTCATATCGCGTTTTATATCAATTTTATAATGACCCTTTTATGCAGGAACTGCCTGCTCAACATCCAATTCAAGCATTGCCTTTTCTTCTTGCATTGCAGTTTCTGATGCTTTTCCAAACTGCAAATAAAGGGCTGGCATTACAAACAAGTTGAGCAGCAAAGTGGTAATCACTCCACAAATTATGACCAAGGACATTGGGAATATTACTTCAAGTCCAGGCACATTTCCTATGACTAAGAATGGAACGAAAGCCAATATTGTGATCACAGTGGTCATCAAAATGGGGCCTAAACGATCTTGCACACCTCGCATTACCAGTTCAGGGCCAAACACCAATCCTTCCCGTATCTCCAGATTCTTAAAGCGTTTGATTAGCACCACAGCATTATGTGTGGCAATTCCTAATACAGCTAGAAATCCAGCCATTGCACCCAATGAAAGGTTTCCTCCACTCAATAACACGCCAATCATACCGCCTGAAAGTGCCAAGATTATACTTGGGAATGCAACCAATGCCATTCTCCAGCTCCAGAAAGCAGCTTGTAACAATAAGAAAGCAAGGATTATAGCGGCGATAACGACACTCATAACACGTCTTTCCGCAGCCTGAATTTCTGAATATTCTCCAATCAACTCTGCATGGTATTCCAATGGGAAATTGACGTTTGTAAGGCTACTGTTGATGTCATCATTTAATGCAATCGTATTTTTACCACTATAGGTAAAGCTTACATCCATGTATCTGGATATTTTTTCACGCTTTATTATAGCTGGGTTTGGTACTTCTCGTACTTCAGCTACGTCTCCAATTCGTACCGTTCCGTTACCGCCTGGCATATCAACTAAGAGGTTTCTAACACTTTCTATGCTTTTGCGCACTTCGGGAACTCCCCAAACAACGACTCCGAAAACTTTCTGCCCTTCGAAAATGCTACCTACCTCAACACCTGCCAACAATGTAGCAGCAGTTCTTCGAACATCACCAGGTTTGATATTATACTGTTTTGCTTTTTCAAGATCTACTTCGATTTCAATAGTTGGTTCCATAGGAGGATAATCAACTTTTGTATCAGCGATACCGCTTACACCTGAAATGGCAGCCATGACTTCTTCTGCTTTTGTGGTTATCGTTTGTTGGTTTTCACCATACACTCTAACTGCATATTCCTTTCCGATTCCAGTTAGTGATGTACCGAGGCTTTGATTGCGATAAGTCATTACCTCACTGTTCATATTCGGGTATTCGTCCACTACTTTTTGAACAGAAGCCATAGTGCCATTATAATCAACATCTTCATCCATACTGAGCCAAATCTCTCCGGAATGAACATTATTGACTTTATCAGACAGCACGGCTCGGCCAATATGAGCTGCGGCATTGTTAACACCTGGAACGATTCTCAATTTACCGATAATATCTTTGGTAACTTTTACCATTTCCGGATGAGAGGTGCCATGCTCAGCTTCCCAGGTTATCACTAAATCTCTCTCCTGAGGTGAAGGCAGGCGTGACCCCATATCAGTCGTTGCCACTAGGCCAATGCCGATTATGGCCAAGACCCCTAAAATAGCAAAAGCCATCGTAGGTTTTTGGATAAAACGGGTAGCTCCGGAATTAAAGCCACCTTTTAAAGCAGCTAATATTGGAGATTCTCGATGTACCTTTGATGAACTACTAGAGTATAACCACATACACATCGCAGGAGTAACCAAAATAGCGGTTAAAGAAGAAGCTACCAATGCTAAAACATATGAGGTTGCAAGAGGTAGCAGAAATGATCCGGCTATTCCTCCCATGAAAAAGAGTGGTAATGCCGCCAATAAAAGGATACCTGTTGCAAAAGCAATGGGGTTGCGCATTTCAATTGCAGCATCAAGGATAATGTTGGCGGTCTTTTTATCTGTTCCATTATTGTTTCTTTCTTGCAATCGTCGCCTGATATTCTCCACGGTGCTTATGGCATCGTCAATAATAACCCCTAAGGCTACAATAAATCCGGCCATAACCATCATATCAAATATAACTCCGCGTACATAGAGGACATATGCTCCTGCAACTAAAGATAATAATATGGCTACCGTAGAAATCAATGCGGCTTTCCACTCATAAAAGAACAAGAAGAATAATAAAGCAACTACAATAATGCTTGCAACAACTCCTGTTGAGACATTATCAAAGGAAGCTTCAATGAACGTGGCAGGTTGATAAATTTCTGTATCAATGGCTACTCCACCCAAGCCCGGAGCCAATTTATCCATAGCATCCTCAACAGCTTCGGAAACTTTCATCGTACTGGCCCATGGGAATTTTTCAATTACAAGCAAAAGCCCTTCGTTGCCATTGATGATGGCATCTCCAATAAGCGGTTGATGATTTTCAACGACACTTGATATATCTCCAAGCACCAAATCCGGCTTTCCATGTACAGAAACCTGAGCCAAATCCTCTGGCGTGGAAATAGGCAAAACGTGACGAATCCCAAGCCGTTGATTAGGTGTATCGAAAAAACCACCTGTACCGGGTGTTGAAGATTCTAAAAAACTTAAAGGAGATATCCAAAGTGCTTCTCCTGTGGTTCTTATTACGTCGTGCAAGGTGACGTCATTGTCGCTCAACCTTTGTGGATCAACCTGTACCTGCAATTGTCTTTTTCGTTGGCCCCAAATAGAGACATTTGCTACTCCTTCTACACCTAATAAATAAGGTTGAATGGTCCAACGAGCCAATACAGAAAGATCAATAAGCGAAAGTTCTGGTGAGCTTGGACTCAGTCCAACTTTTATTACCCGGCTGGTCGACGAATAAGGTTGTAGCATTAACGGCGCTTTAGAAACATTGGGCAAAGCATGCGCCTGAGTTAACCTTTCTGCTACCACTTGCCGCGCTATCATTGGATCGGTGCCGGGTTCGAAAACACAGACGATCCTCGATAATCCAGGCATAGACTCAGACCAAATTTCATCAACGTAAGCTATACCATTGAGCAAATCCTGCTCCATTGATACAGTAAGAATTTGCTCAATTTCATCTGCAGAAAGCCCAAGTGCTTCCGTTTGAACTTCTACATAAACAGGTGAATACTCAGGGAATATCCCGACGGGCACATCACGAAGTTGGTAAATACCAAAAAATATCAACAAGGCAGCAACGGATACAACCAGTACGCGTGACTGAATGCCTGACAAAATAATAGATCGCATCATAATAGTTAGTATTAGATATAATTAGGTCACCCCTGTCCCAATACGAGAAGGGTCAATAATGTAAATTTCAGTTTTTGGAAAGTGTGTTACATGTCATAAACAGTCCTACTATTACAACTCCGAGCTTCTTCGAAACATAGCAAAAAAGACAAAAAGCCTTTAACTACATTATTCTAAAATGCAAGGCATAAAGTGAATAGTAAAAACAATGTTATAAGCATGTCCGATGGGATCGGGAATACAGTGTTCGTTTTGGTTCGACTAATAACTGGTAAGTATAATTTTCGTTGGTCTCAGTGTTCGTTTTATCAGGGTATACGTGTAAAGAATTTAATTTAGAATATAAGTTAGAATTCATATTCTTAATAATTCTTATGTGCTAAGATAGAATATCTTTTTTTATATTCATAACAATTTTTACAAAATTTTTACGTTTCCTGAAATTTTGAATTTTGAACCTGAATTATACAAGATTCAGGATATTAAATTGGATTATTTACATTACACAATTGGTGTATATTACGGGTTTGAGTAGAAGGATAGCTATGCAAAAGATGTGTATTTACAAGTGCTCACAGGTTTTTCGAAGGGTAATTTTTCTTTTAAAATCATAAATTAACTTATATTTTTTTAATAATGAATTCTCACCAAAAAAAGGAGATTGATTTAAAAGAGAATTTTGAACAGCATGTTTATTTTCTTTCAATTTTTCAACTAAAGAAAAGAAATGAAAACACCACTGACGGTTACTAAATTGTTGATTTTAAGCCAATCATGATTTTGAATTTGAAAACACACTATAAAAAACACACCTAAATAATAAAACACACTGGCGATCAATCATCAGTGTGTTTTATAAAAAACTTCTTTAAAATTGGTATAATTAACGCAAGTTGCGAAACACCTTGCTAATTATGAATTATGAATGATAAATTATGAATTTTCTCCAAAAACGTGTAAAAACCAACTTATCATTCATCATTTTTAACTCATCATTTTCAAGTTTGCGATATATCGCAACTTGAATTAATTACTTACTTGTCACGAGGAAAGCAAGGTTCGGTTTTACCGTAAAATTTTTTGCCGTTTTTGTAAGCGCTTGCTTCCAGTTCTAATGCCTTTTCATTCAAGTTTGCAATGCCTTCGGAGCCTAATTGCATAACATCTACCAGTTCGAGAAGCTCTGAAGAAGGATCATCACCTTTAAATCCAACCTGCACATTTCCAACACCTTGTGCCCAGTATTTTAGCTGGAAAATTCCCACTTCTTCAAGACTGGTTTCAGAAATCACCAGTACATTATCATAACAGTCCATCGGAACGCAAGTTTTTACACCCATCTGATCAACTTTCCCGCGATCAGTGAAGCCAACAGAAGGAGCCCATCCTTGTGAATAACTAGGAGAATCAGCCCATGGATTAGCTTTCATTGATATTCCTGGTATTGCCTTTTTAATGCCACCAATCCATCCTGGAGCAGCATCAAATTTTCCTTCTTCATCATATTCTTCAGGATATTCCCCCATACGCCAAACATTTCCTTCCTTGTCTTCTGCGTAGAACGCAAGCTCTGCTTCTACCAATTGACCTCTACTATAATCCAAATCCCAGGCAACAATACATTTGACACCTTCGATCATTTTGACCAAACCAGTCACATGGATCAACACACGATGCGGTACAGGATTGTCATCGTCATCAAGCGTAGTTCCAGCATAGACTAACCTCATTCCTGGTTTTAAAGGGAACCAGTCATTAGTACTATTGATTGAATTATCATCGAAGTTGCTGGGATCAAAGTCTTCCCATTGTTTTTCTTCTTTGCCATCGTCCTGGGCAATGATCTCGTTGCTAAAAAACATAAGGCAGGTTAAGATGCCAAACATCATCCAAAAAGGAGAAAATGTAGTTTGTTTTGTCTGATTCAAATAGTTTGATTTTGATTTCATGATGATTTTCTTTTTTTAATAATCGCAAGTTGTTTACAACTTACTTAAGTCACAATAAAAAATGTAAAATATTAACTAATGCTTTTAAATCTAACTTAGATTAACTCTACTTTAACACTGAAGAAGGTTACAAATAACTGCTCACAATATCCAATTAAAGAAAGTAATCCGGTAAAATATCAAAAGCTAAACGGCGTTTATGGCGTGGTTTTCTTTTTAGATTCCAGGCGTTTTTTTTTAGGGTTTTAAAAAATGTTTCATCCGGTTAATAAAATACTCAAATCGTTTGGTTCTATCTCAGTAAAATTTTGTTTTTTGTAATTTCAAAAATAAAAAAATTCTAAAATCCAACCAACTTTTCTGCTATCTTAAACGGCTAAAAAACATAATAAAATATGGTGTTCCACGCTTTAATTAAACCTTGAATTTGCCAGTAACCCAAAAGGTTACCAGCAAATTCTGAAATTCTTATTTTTTTTATTCTTCTTCTTCCGGCGGTTTTTTACCAGCATCAATTTCATCCTCAAATTTCAATTCTTCAGCTTTCTGTTTCTGGAATTTCTTACCAAATCGGTAAGTAAAACCTAAATAGATAATTTGCGAATTACGCCCGTAAATTGTCTTTTGAAATAAATCAGGAGTATCCGTAATACTCTCCCACTCTACTGAACTAAATACATCCGAAATCGTCAATGATACTGATGCTCTCTTTTTGAAAAGGTCCTGCCGGAATCCCAAATTCAATAACGGAACAGGTTCAAATTTCCCCTGTGGTGTTTGTCGAGCAGATCGATAATAGGCATTTAATTGTGCAAACGTAGATTTTGTAATCGTAAAATTAGCGGCTAATTTGGCATCCCAGTTAAATTGAGAATTATTAGCAGAAAAACCCAAACTACTGGCATCCAGCTCACTGTAAAAGAAATTTGCACTGAAGTTTAAGCCTACCCTTTCTTTTATATTAGTAGTAAAAATAAACTCCAGGCCCCCTGCCCGCTCAACATCTAAATTGGTAAACCTTGTCTGTAAAACAGAATCCTCAACGATCTCCCTGATCTCCGTAAAAGCATCCAATTTGTGTCGGTAATAAAGCGTGGGAATAAAAGAAAATTTATCTTTCTGAACCAGATAACCGAGTTCAAAAGAATGGATTACTTCCGGCTTCAGATAAGGATTACCAACTTCCCGGGTTCTGGGATCATCGTATTCTGCAAAAGGATTGTGTTCATCACTGTCAGCACGATTTACCCTTTTACTATAATTCAATTGTATTTCCTCAAAATCCCCTAACTCATAAGTCAAATGTAACGAAGGGTAGATTTTAAAATAATCATTTGGAATTTCAATATTATCTGTTACCAGATTGGATGTGATATTTACTTGTTCTGCACGTAAGCCAGCCGCAAAACTGAATGCATCAATACCCTGACTAAAGATTGCCCAACCCGCATTAATATTTTGAGTAAAATTAAACTCATTTGTCCGGTTAGGGTCTTTGATCCAGTTTCCTTCAGCGTTTTTATTTTCACTTAAGTTCATAATGTTATCTGTTAAAAACTCACCAGCATACCCTGCTTCAATTTCTGTATCTCCACCAATGGGATAAGCATACTCCACCGCGACTTCAGTGAATGGTCCGCCCTTGGAGATAAGGTTGTGGGTTTCCAATTTGTAAACTTCAGGTTGCCTGTAGGTTTCATCAAAAACATTATCTTCCTCTTCATCATATTGGCCATAGGCCACTTCAACAGCCATAACGTGATCCTCTTTTTCAAACTCATGTTCAAAAGCAGCCGCTACCTGGTATTCTTGCTCAAAACCTTTGAATGTTCGAAGGGTGGTATATTCAGAAATTTCTTGGTCCACAAAAGCTTTCGATACGGTGTTAGCCGTTGAGTTATTATCTGCGTCAGCGTAAAAGAATTCACCTGAAATTTCTACAGTACTTCCCTCTCCTGCAGGAAAAATTACCCCGGCAGTGGCAATATGCGACAGCTCTTTGTAATTTTCTTCAGTAAATCTGTTAAAATTGCTGAGTGTATCGCCATTTACTTTTTCTGTCCTTATGTCTGTGATATCCTGAGGAGTCGTTGTATGCCGAATGCCGTAGGTTCCAAAAACACTAACATCTTCTTTGGTGAGATTAAGCGCTACATTTCCGGTATACCTATCAAGATTACCTACATTTCCCTGGACGGAGCCTTCCCAACCATCCGCTGCACCTTTCAATACGATATTGATTATACCACCAGCGCCGTCGGGCCGGTATTTGGCTGAAGGGTTGGTGATCACTTCGATGCGTTCAATTGAATTAGCTGGAAGAGACTCCAGATAAGCTGTGGCGTTTGCCCGCATAAGAGCCGAAGGTCTCCCATTTATAAAAAAAGTAACATTTGTGGTACCTCTCAAACTAACAGCACCATTTAAATCAACTGAAACAGAAGGAATATTATTTAGTATTTCAGTTGCGGACCCGGTTTCACTCAGAAGGTCTTTTTCGACATTATAAACCTTCCGGTCTATGGCTAGATTGTAGGTCGATTTTTCCTCAACAACTACTATACCATCAAGAAACTCAGCTATAGCTTCAATGCTAACTTTCTTTAAATCCAGCTGCTGATCGTTGTTTTCAATGGAAAACTTTTTCGTTTTCTTGGTTTCATATCCTATGTAGCTTACCTGAATAAAATATTCACCAACAGGGATGCCTGTAAATTGAAACCTTCCTTCAATATCAGCATCCGTTCCTTTATACCAGGCTTCAGCCGTTTTGGAGGAATCTAAAGCTTCAACGTCATAGATTAATACTGTAGCGAATCCCAAAGGCTCCCCACTTAGAAAGTCTACAATGATACCGGAAACAGTAGCGCTGGAGGATTGTTGACCTAATATTGGCGAGGCAATAATTCCAATCAAAAGGATAACCAGAATGAAATTTTTAAGCTTAATCATTATTCAATATGGTGATTTAGGGTAAAAAAATGTTAATGTTATAACAATTTATTAGTGTCGTAAAAATCCAGTAAACAATCCTTTTTTGACTTATAATAATATAGAAAGTATTTTTAGTCAATACATTTGAAAAAACCTACTATAGTCAAAATATAGTATCTAATGAAAAATACTTTTTTCATAATAAAATACACTAAAAATTTATGCTTTCCTTAAGAAGCAGATGCAATAATTTTCAGGTCAGTTTTCAGGATTTAGATAAATTACACCTTTCTTAATATTGATTAGTCTTAACCGGCAAAAAGATACAAAAAAGTTCATATAAATTAAAATTTCTTAAGAAAAAATGAATTTGAAAGTGTTTATACGAATAAAAATTCTATGACCCAATTTAGTATCCTTTCATCCAGATTAAAATTTTGAATACATGTCGGCACTGCGATAACTTTTCAATTAAAAATTGCTTAGAATCACAAGTAGAAAGAAAAACGATGAAGCTACCAATCATAATTTTGTTTTTTACCTGCGTTTGTTTCCTCCGATCCCCTGAATTGTTGGTTGAATATGGCTATTGGAGTTATGAAAGAATTGCTGACCATTTGCCGAGAGAATATCACTCCAATCAAACTAAACCAAAAAGCCAGGTAAAACAGGACACCTTCCCTGCATTGTTGGGGTTTGAAATGAAAAACCTCCGCATACCTTATAGTGAAATAAAAAGGGGCGGGCCTCCAAAAGATGGTATCCCTTCGATTGATCACCCAAAATTTATTCAAGCATCTACTGCAAATTTTCTTAGTGATGATGATTATGTTTTGGGAATTGAGATTAAAGGTCTGGCAAAAGCTTATCCTATTCGAGTTCTTAATTACCATGAAATTGTGAATGATCAGTTTGAAAATATTCCTATAGTTGTCACGTACTGTCCTCTTTGTGGAAGCGGTGCTGCATTTTCGGCGCTTATTGATAAAGAGCATCATATTTTTGGCGTTTCAGGTTTGCTGTACAATAGTGATGTATTGCTTTATGATAGAAAAACGGAATCGCTTTGGTCCCAAATAATGGGTGAAGCTGTATCAGGAATTGCTTCCGGGAAATCGCTTGAATTGATCCCAACAAATCACACTACCTGGAAAAACTGGCGAGCGGAACATCCAAATACTGAAGTACTCTCTACTGATACCGGCTATAATCGGGATTATACCAAAACACCTTACACCCGATACGAAAACACAGATGATTTAATGTTCCCGGTAAGCCAAAGCAAGTCTATTTTTAAAAACAAAGAAAAAGTAATTGGCCTTGAAATCGATGGAAAATTTAAGGCTTATCCATTTTCAAAACTTCAAAAAATCAAGGGTGATTTAAACGATATATTTAACGAGAAAACTCTCGTTATCAAATTTGATAAATCGAGTCAAAGTGCTCAGATTTTTGATGAATCAGGTGAAGAATTGCCAGCGATTACATTGTATTGGTTTGCATGGTATGCTTTCCATCCTGATACGGTAATTTTTGAATAAGGCTTATTTTAATAAAACAAACTCATCAACCGGGACATTCTGCTCGTCAATTTGAAAGAACTGAAAAACGATTCTTTCTTTATTAGCTTTTACCAGCATTGCGCCATGATTTTCCTGATAGCAAAAGGTATCAAAAAACGTTTCATCCAAAGGATTGGAATCACAACCGTATCTGGAAGCTTTTCCACCCAGGCCATTTACAAAGTAGGCAAAATCATGCTGCCCTGCAATATGAATCCGGCTATAAACATGATCGTGTCCGCTCAGGACAGTGTTGGCTCCCCAAGCCTTAAAATCCCATTGCATGGCTTCATTACTTCCGTGATTTGAAGGCGAGTAGGGTGCATGATGAAAATATACGATTTTAAATAGACGCGAAGAATTTTCCATTGTTTCTTTCAGCCAGGTAGATTGAATGGAAGTACAGCATTCGGAATCTCCTTTCTTGCCGCTGTTGAGTGCAAAAAAATGGACCGGACCCCATTGAAAATCGTAATACTCTTCGGCTCCGGGAAGGGAGAAAAAATTCAAATAAGGTATGATGTCGTCTTTTGGATTGTAATCATGATTACCGATAACCGGAAAGAAACGATTAAGTTGTTCCGAATTGGCTCTGCCAGTGCAGGAATATCCTTCGGGAGCATCGGGATTGTAAATGTAATTGCAGTAATATTGGCTGATATTATCTTTCATTGTAGACAGCTCTCCATCCTCATAATTATTATCTCCAAGTGTGATAATAAAATCCGGATCCCAGCTATCCACCATTTGTGATACCCGAAGCGCGGGCTCACCTGCTTTACCAAAGTCACCAATAACTGCAAAGGTAATTGAATCCGCTTCGACAACAACAGGACCAGTTTGATTTGGAATCAATCGCATTTTTTTACAACTAAAAAAAAGCAAAAAAAGCAACACCAGAAAAAAAATAATCTTGTTCATAAACTTATTCAAATCAATGGTTGTCATTATTACTTTACAAACTAAAATAGGTTATAAATTATTTCACTCTTGATTAATCACGAGAAGTTTGGCTGAAACAATATTACCATCAACAATCAATTTGACGGTATAAATCCCCGGACGTAAATCATGGGTATCTATCTGTGAAGTATGAGTTCTTCCTGAAACGGAAATCAGCTCTTTCTCTTTTACCTTCACCCCGCTCATGGCGTACAATTCAATTTGAATATTTTTATTCATTGCGCTTACGGAAGAATATTGCACAAAAAAAGAATCTATTGCGGGATTAGGGTGAATTTTAAATTCTTCAGCAGCTAAATTAAAATTTTTAGCACCAACGGTTGATTTTTTTATAATATCAAAATAATCAATTATTGAACCTTCACTATTCAAAAATTTTGCTTTCAGAGTATCTCCTGAAATATCAATGATCATTGAACCTAAATGCTCGTCTGTAGCAAGATACATTGCTGGATGCGTATCTGCTAAATCCGATGTTAAACCACCAACGCCACACACGGTATACACCGTTCCTGCATGAGATGCCAGGTTTTTTGGTTTCGTATAAGCTTCTAACAAATCTAATTTACCGCTTGATCCATCTATTATCATTGAAGTATCAAGGGTACTGGAAACATCATAATGCCCATCTATAAAATAAGTTCTTTCATAAACATGGCTATGCCCGCTTAGTACCAAATCAACGCCATATCTTTCCAAAATAGGATTAAAATTTTCCCTCATTTCGATACACTTTGTGGACTCATCAGAATCATGATTCCCTTTGGTGTAAGGCGGATAATGCCAATAGGCAATTAGCCAGTCAGCAGTAGTATGCTCCAGATCTTCTTTGAGCCATTGTCCCATGGCTTCCGCTGAATCTCTATCGGTATCATAGGAATCTAATCCAATAAAATGGATATTTCCATAATCAAAAGAATAATAGGCTTCCGTTCCAGAAGGCACCCCTCCTGCCTCTCCATTTGCAGGCAAAGCAAAATTTTCGTAGTAAACACCGGTTTGGGCAGCCGCATCAGCGCCACTGTAATAATCATGGTTGCCCGCTATGGGCCAAAGCACCGTGTTCCTTAAAATAGATTCATACATATTTTTGAACAGCCCCACATGATATTCAGCATCTCTACCGTGATAATAGGCATTGTCGCCCAACATCAGCCATAAATCCGCTTTTTCCTCGCCGGTATAATTTAAATAAGAATCGCGTACATCTTTTTGTTTCTGAGTTGCTCTTCCTGAATCTCCAATAACCCAAATCCGCGTTGGATTGGCTGTTCCAGCTTGTGGATTGGTATTAAAAAAATAACTTTCCTCACCTCCAGCCAATTCTTGTGTATCTGTTCCAATTGAATAATAGTATTTGGTGTCAGGTTGTAAGTTATCAACAGTAACCTCATGGTTCATCGTCAGATCGGATAAGTCAACAATTTCTATTAAGCTTCCAGGTGCATTGCCATATTTAACCCTTGATTTAGTGGGTACATCCGTTGCCCATTTAATAACTATGCTGGTTGGTGTTGCAAGTTGCAGATAAGGTTCCCGATACAACGCTGGAACAGTATCCAATCCTATTAACTCAAAATCAAAAGAAAGGTCATTACTTGAAGGGGAGGACTGATGAATTTCTACAGCTATGACATTCGTTCCATTTTGAAAAAATGAGGTAGGAATGATCTCCTGAAAAATGATTTCTTCAACTGCTGAAGGAACAGAAGATTCAGCAACATCATCAAAGGTATAAGTATCTGTTCTAAAATTTGAACGCATGACTTCTTCACCATTTACATATATAAAAGCACCATCATCCCTTATTAATTTCACTAGAAAGTTAGCATAGTCGGATAAATCCTGAATTTCAAAAGTGTGTCGAAAATAAGTTGTAATATGCCTGTCGTCAGGGTCTGTTCCAAAATCAATAACTGTGATTTCATCGCCATCACCATATCCAAATTCTGCAAAGCCAGACGACCAGTTGCCGTCATTAAAAGCTGTGGCTCTCCATGCGGATCCCTGATCGGATCCTGTATCTAAATATTTCCATTCTGACCCAAAAGGTATGAGTGTGGTATCTTGTGCCTTTGTGAAAAAACTGCACATTAAAAAATAAATACCAAAAAAGATTTTTACAGTATTTCTCATCCTATTACAAAATTTTATTTCCCAAATACCATTGAACAATAGTCCCTTGTTCAACAGTAGATAAACAGAAAACCAAGCTAATCTATTTTGTCAATCTTATAAAATCATTAAACAACCTGATGACCAAATATTTAAGGATGCTTTGACAAACAATCGAGTGGTCTTTACAATGATCGAATTTCAAACAAAAGGCAAAATTGAGCAATTTATAAGTAATCGTACTTTTCTTTAAAAAAAATAAAAAGCTAGTTAAGTTCCCATCTCAAAGAAGCTCCGGTAGCTCCTACCATGAAGTTTAACGAGGAATCCGAATTTCCAATGTTGACCTTTTTGTGAAGATGGGGTATTAAAAAACCGATTGTGGCTCCAACGGCGTAACCTGTGATTACATCAGTTGGAAAATGCTTTCCGGCAGCTATACGCAAATAACCGGTTACTGCAGGAAAGATAATCGCCCCAGCCCAAACAAAGGGTTTTAACTTTGAGTCGGGATAATAATCTGAAAATACTTTGGCCGTGAAAAAACAACTCGCCGCAGTTTGAGAGGTATGCCCGGAAAAGAAAGCGTGCCGTGCCCTTACTTTTTGTTTTTCAGCCAAATCAAAATCTTCATTGTAAACGAGCGGCCGGGACCTCAACAAAATCCCTTTAGCCAGATAAGTAACTCCTGTAGTTATAAAAATAGTTTGCCCATACAAAATGGCAATCTTTCCAAAATCTTTTCTGGTATCTTCTGCAGTCAGAAAAGAAAGTGGTAATAAATAAGAGCTGAATAATAATACATCACTGGCTGTTTTCGCCCCAATGGATGAATTGTAGGTAGCTCCTCGGTCAAATCGATTGACATTGTTTCGATCAAATGTGGCAATTTCCTCTTCAGTCAATCCTTTCGCCTGAGAAGCAAAGATAAGTCCGGTTCCTAATGTGGCACCTCCTACCATCAAATGATAAGATTCTTGCCTCCAGTTAATATCATAAGGCGACTGGGCTTTTACTTGTTGCAAACAAAAAGAAAGAAATAAGATATTTAAAATTATGGTTTTCCTGATCAACATTTAAATTAATTTTTGCCTATGAAGGCCATAAGAATAAGCTATTTTTTTTAATTAAAAAAAATAAAACCATCAAAACATACTAGTTAATCTATTTCCTTAAAAAATCCTTTAAATGATTAACGCAAGTGGCGAAACACCTTGCTAATTATGAATGATGAATGATAAATTATGAATTTTCTCCAAAAACGTGTAAAAACCAACTTATCATTCATCATTTTTAACTCATCATTTTCAAGTTTGCGATATATCGCAACTTGAATTAATTAATTTAAAACGGAAAAAAATGAATTGGTCATCAAAAAATCAGATAGCCAACGCCCTCCCTGATCTTATGTTTAATTTAGAAAGGTCTTAAAAATTCCAACTTAACCCTAGCTCAGCTCTTATTCCACTACTTGGAGCCATATTAACCGCATCAACAGGTTTTTGGTGTAACACATCACTAAAACGGATACCACCAATGATGCCAAGCCCTTTAAATATTTTTTGATTATAACCGATCATCGCAGAATAGGCAGGTGCATTGCTACCAAATGAATAACCTCCTGCTGCCTGAACGAAAAACGGAACTTTTTTAGAAAATTTAAACGTAATGCTTCCCATCAGATTATCACCAAAATCTCCGCAATCACCTTCATCACTTTCGTCTTCATATCATCATCATCGGAGTCTTCGTTGCTATCCTCCTCCTGCTCACCGTCATCATCATATTTGAAAGGAACGAAAGCACCTTCGGCATTATAATAACCACTATGGCACAAACCCAGTGACCCCATAGTTCCCAGTCCAAAAGAAAATCGAGGATTCAGCTTATAAGTTGATACTCAACTCCCCCATCGAAATACCTGTGGCTTTCTTGAAGCGTTGCATTGTTCATCTCTTTGAAGTTGACCGATGGTGAAGCAGCAGAAGCCGTTACTGAAAATTTACTAAAAACGTTCATCACCTTTGAGCTTTTCGGCGTCTTTGCTATTTCAGTACTTTCACTAGAATTTTGTTGTGCAAATAAAGTCAAATTAGCAAATAATAAAAACATGAATAGCCATTGGATCCTTTTCATAATTTAAGTGAATATTATTTTAAAAAATATTGAAAAAAAGAGGGCAAGAAAATAGATTTTCCTGCCACTCATTACCCTGTTAAAACTAAACTGAAAACTTATTCTTTAATTCTGATATTTTATCTGTTCAGTTCTTCTGTTGCCTTTCGTTTTTTTTAATTACTCTCTATTTCTTTTTTTAGTTTTTCCTGGTATACAATACTTGATTTTTTCTTCCCATAGTTTATCCATATTCGTCTTCACTAAAAAGATCGAAATGGATAAGCTCCTGAATAGTTTGGGACGACCTTTTTATATCTTTAGAATCTCATCTTCAAAGACATAACAATCTTTTAAGTGTCATTATCTATTACGAGGGAAAAAATCGAAATGGTTGCGTAGGTATTCTTTTTTTTTTAAAATTTCCTTTCACTCACAGATCTTCAGTTTATGCAAAGCGCTGAAGTGCCCGCCGTCTTTTTCATTGGTAAGGTAAAGGAGGCAATCATCAACAAAAACCACCCCTTCCATTTGGTATTTTACTGGAAGCGCGATGACTTTTACTTTTCCTTCAAAGAAATTGGTTCCGGAAAAATCAGTAAAAATCCAGGCATTTCTTTGTGAAATCAGCACCATTTTATTACCGCTCGGGCTAATATCCGCGGAAGTTATCGCGCCTTCGCTTTTAGTTTTTAAAGTTCGAAATTCTCCTTTCAATAGAGCGGAGTGATTACTCAACTCAGCCGGGATTTGATACATCAAAGTTTTTCCTTCAAATGGCTTTGAACGATCTTTAATAAAAAGAAATATGGAATCATTGAAAACAAAGAATGCTTCACTATCAAAAAAAGCGGCGCTATTCGGAGGCGGAAACTTGGTTTGATTTTCATAAGAAAAAGATATTGATTCTGCCGAAATAGTATTTTCGGTAAAAGTAGCCGGAGAAGGTATTCTATAGATTTTTAAATCAGTTCGATTATTATCATTATTCCCGGAATCCCCGACAAAAAAATTGCCATCTTTGTCTTGCGACAAATCCTCCCAATCCACATTATCGGCATTGTCAATTTTAATTGTTCGGGTCAGTTCGCCAATAGTATCAAAAACATACAGTTCGGCTTCTCCTTTAGAATCGTTTATAGAATAGAACTTGTTAGAATCGGCTGTTTCTATTCCTGAACTTTCCTCCAATACAGAAGGCAAATCCGTAATGGTTTGGAAGGCAATGCCAGGACTAATCACGATTGGTTCATGGTTCTTTTCCTTTTTACAGGCGGTAAGTATCAAAACAAACAGTAAAATACGCTTAAATTCTTTCAAGATCATTTGGGTATCAGGTATTAAAATTTATAAATCAACAAGCTTCTTATTCCGTAAATATTTGTAACAACAAGACCTTTTTTGTTTCCATTCCACCGATAATATCCTTCTAACTTAAGGCCAATCCGGTTTGCTAATTTTCCTTCAATACCGCCTTTAAAAAGAGCCATATTCATAATTAAATCATTACGATGAATATTTTCTTCAATTGAAAGCTCTAAATCATCAGTTACATGGTTAAAATCATAGCTCACTTCATATGGTTTCATTGATGCAACAGTGTAACCAAGTCCAAAATACGGTTTCCATTTATTTTTTGGATAAAAAACATACTGCAAGCCCAAAACATATTGCAAAAAAGGTTGATGGACACTAGCTTCATGGAATTTATAATCGTCATCAGGTAGTTCGATTTCTGGAATGCCCAATGATTTACCGATCTCATTTGATTTAAATTCAATTTTATAATATGATGTTTCAGCCCACATTCTAATATTATCAGAAAAGGACATCGCGCCATAAATTCCGACTGAATATCCTTTTGTTTCAGCCACTTGATGATGCTGCGGAAAAGCAAAACCACCCAGCATACCAATTTCAAAACCAGTTGGTTGTAAGTCTCTGGCTAATTTTTGCAAAGGTCTTTTACGAACTTTTTTGTTATCAGCCGGAGGATCCAGGTAGGAAAAGACAACGGGTGCTGATTCGTAGATCAATGGAGCCCGTTGCGTTTTAAGATAAGGAGTGACTTGCAACGCTATGGATTGACTGGCATATGGGCTTTCTCCATTTTCCTGAGTTAAAAGGTTATTTTCAGCTAAAAATGGTGTTTCATTTACCTGCTCGTCTTCGAAAAGGTATTTTAATTCAGCAAACGTAAGCGGAGCAAGACTTGTATTTATCCAATTTGACCTATTAGAATACGCTGATGGATGATTAAAATAGGATGCTTGTGAAGTATAAAAATTAGATGGTAATTGTTTTGAAATCACAACATATTCTGTTTTAACGCTGTTGCGATAAATTGTATCGTATTGATAAATAATATGCGTTTGATGAATGGTATCTGTTCTAAATTCTAAATGGCTGATTTTTTCATTTGCATCATTTAGTTTTTTATAGAAAAAAATATTTGACAATAAAAGGGAACCCAAAACAAGCGGCAAAAACCAAAACAAACCAAAAGCTTTGATGCTGTTCCCAGGTTTTGTGTTCAGTCTCTTTTCCATATCCTGCCAGGCCCGTTCATTGAACGGAGGCTCTGGTCTGTTCTCCAGGTTGTCTTTTATATTTTTATAAAAATCATCCATTCTTAAATTGTTTTGAAGAACTACTTTTTTCTCTTAAAAACATCTCCCTCAATTTCATTTTAGCTCTGGCCAAATTGGACTTTGAAGTACCCACGCTAATGTCCAGCATTTCAGCAATTTCATGGTGTTTGTATTCTTCCATCACATAAAGGTTGAAGACCATTCGATAAGCGGGAGGCAGTTTCTGAATGACCGGCAACATGTCGTCTTCAGGTGAAATATTATATAAGGAGGAAACTGAATCTTTCAAATCTACGGTATCTGTCATTTCATAATGCCTGGGGTGTTTATGAAATTTTCGAAAATAGTCAATTGCCGAATTGATCAGAATTTTGCGAAACCATGTTTTAAATGGAAACGATGGATCATATTGGTTCAATCGATTAAAAACTTTCAAAAAGCTATCATTTACAATTTCTAATGCCTCTTCCCTATTTTCTGCAAAACGCAAGGCAACACTCATTCCATAACCATAAAAATACTTATAAAGCCTCCTTTGGCTAAGCCGGTTATTATTCCGGCAACCTTCGATAAGAAGTTGGAGGTTTAAATTATCGCTGCTCATTTTTATCTGTTACCATTACGGAATATGGATTGAAAATGGTTGCGTAGTTTTATAATATGTCAATCAAGTTCGTTAATATTTTTTATAAGTTTCTTATGTTAGATCAAGATTTTTCTCAAATCGAATTCCGTAACTAATATTACAACTGGTATATTTAACTCATGAAATCAGTAACTCTTCATCAATTAAGTCAGCAACTTTCCGGCAGTCTGCACTTTGATGAGTTAATGCGGACGCTTTACGCTACCGATGCATCCGTTTACCGTGAAATGCCATTGGCTGTCGCATTCCCAAAAGATGCTGCGGATATAAAAAAACTGATTCGATTTGCTCTTGAAAACAAAACTTCCCTCATTCCCAGAACCGCAGGAACCTCTCTGGCAGGTCAGTGCGTTGGAAGTGGAATCGTTGTGGATACCTCGCGTTTTATGACCAAAATTCTCGAACTCAATAATGAAGAGCATTGGGTAAAAGTGCAGCCAGGCGTTATCCGCGATGAATTGAATACTTTTTTAAAACCGCATGGATTATTTTTCGGGCCGAATACTTCGACAGCCAATCGATGTATGATTGGCGGAATGGTCGGCAACAATTCCTGCGGCTCTTCCTCCATTGTTTATGGAAATACACGAGATCATGTACTTGAATTAAAAACCATTTTGAGTGATGGATCTGAAGTCATTTTTAAAAGTTTGGACCAATCTGCTTTTCAGCAAAAAATGGAAGGCGATGGTTTGGAAAGCAAAATTTATCAAAACATCTCAAAAGAACTTTCAAAAACAGATCAACAAAATGAAATTCGAGAACATTTTCCAAAACCAACGATCCATCGTCGCAATACCGGTTATGCGGTGGATGAATTGCTGGAGTCTTCCATTTATCAGGATGGAAAGCCCGATTTCAATTTTTGTAAGCTGCTGACCGGCTCGGAAGGAACACTTGCTTTTTCTACCGAAATAAAACTCCATCTTAATCCATTGCCAAAGCCACAGGAAGTTGTGCTGGCTGCTCATTTTGAATCTATCAACGAAGCTTTAAAAGCTGTTTTGATCATCATGAAATACCAACCTGACGCTTGCGAATTGATGGATCGCATTATTCTTGATTGTACGAAAGATAATATCGAGCAGCAGAAAAATCGATTTTTTGTGAAAGGAGATCCGGCTGCCATTTTGTTGATTGAATTCCGTGGTGAAACAGAAAATGAAGCAATTCAAAAAGCTGATGCCGTAGTTGAAGATTTAAAAATTAAAAGCTCAGCTTACGCCTTTCCTATCATCAAATCGCCTTTATCGCAGAATGTCTGGAACCTGCGCAAAGCTGGTCTGGGTCTGCTAGCGAATATTCCCGGTGATGCAAAAGCAGTGGCTTGTATCGAAGATACGGCTGTAGAGCTAAATGACCTTCCGGATTATATTGCTGATTTTGAGGAGATTATGGAAGGGTTTGGCCAACAGGCGGTTTATTATGCGCATGCCGGTGCCGGCGAAATACACTTGCGTCCGATCCTGAATTTGAAAAAGCAAAAAGATGTGGAACTCTTCCGGCAGATTAGCACGGCTTCAGCAAAATTGGTAAAAAAATACAAAGGCTCTCTCAGTGGAGAACATGGTGACGGCAGGGTTCGTGCTGAATTTATTCCTTTGATGATCGGTAAAAAAAATTATGCGCTATTAAAAAGGATCAAACAAACCTGGGATCCACAAAACATTTTCAATCCCGGAAAAATAGTCGATCCACAACCGATGGATACTTTGCTCCGCTACGAACCGGAAGTGGAAACCCGAGCGTTTGAAACGGTTTTTGATTTTTCAAACACACAGGGCATCCTTCGTGCTGCTGAAAAATGCAACGGCTCCGGAGACTGCAGAAAGCTGGATATTTCCGGAGGCACAATGTGCCCGAGTTACCGCGCCACCAGAAATGAAAAAGATACGACCCGCGCCCGCGCAAACACCCTTCGGGAATTTCTGACACACAGCAATAAAAATAATGCTTTTGATCATCAGGAAATTTATGAGGTCATGGATCTCTGCCTTTCCTGTAAAGGTTGTACTTCGGAGTGTCCCAGCAATGTGGATATGTCTACTTTAAAAGCGGAATTTTTGCATCATTATTATCAATCAAACGGAATTCCATTACGAGCAAGAGCCTTTGCAAATATTGCCAAACTCAATCAGTTTGCTTCAATATTTCCTACAATCAGCAACTTTTTCATAAAAGGAAAAGGTGCTTTTTTTACTAAAAAAATATTGGGAATTGCTTCACAACGAAGCTTACCTTCTTTGTACAAAACAACCCTTCGAAAATGGTTTAAAAAACATTATCAAGCGCCGTCCAATCCACAAAAAACGGTTTTTATTTTTTGTGATGAGTTCACCAATTTCAATGATGTTGAGATCGGAATCAAAGCCATTCAGTTGCTCACAAATTTGAATTATGCCGTAAAAATGCCACAACACTCAGAAAGTGGGCGCGCATACCTTTCAAAAGGTATTTTACTTCCCGCACAAAGAATGGCTTCGAAAAATGTAAACCTTTTCAGCAAATTGATCAACGAAGAAACACCGCTTATCGGCATTGAGCCATCTGCTATTTTGAGCTTCCGCGATGAATACCTCAAACTGGTCCCTTCCAATTTGCAAACCATAGCTCAGCAGCTCAAAAAGAACGTATTCCTAATCGATGAATTTATCAGTCAAGAAATCCAAAAAGGAAATATTTCGGCAAATTCCTTTACGAAAGAAAAGCGCAAAATTTTACTCCACAGTCATTGCCATCAAAAAGCATTAGCTTCCGTTGAGGACTCCGCCTGGCTGCTTGGTTTACCTGAAAACTATGAAGTTGAAGTCATTCCTTCGGGCTGCTGCGGAATGGCTGGTTCTTTTGGCTACGAAAAAGAACATTACGACGTGAGTATGAAAATTGGGGAATTGGTGCTTTTTCCAGCAATCCGAAAAGCGAATCACGAAGTAATCATCGCAGCTCCCGGAACCAGCTGTCGCCATCAGATTTTTGATGGAACGAAAACGCAAGCTTTACATCCTGTGGAAGTTCTTTGGAATGCTTTACTTTGAAAACTTGTATTTATCTATTACTATCAGCTCAAATTTTACTGTATCAAAAAAGTTATAGCTTTGAAAATTTTGTCTCTACTTTAATTTTGATTTAATTGATATTAATCAAGGATTTCATACTGTGTTTCATAGAGGTTTTTTTCGTATTCTAATTAGAAAATGTACTGTTTTTAATTTTTTATAAATTGGAAATTTTCTAATTGTATTTTTATTCTTTATCTTGGCAGGAGCCAATTTTACAGGGATTTGAGCCTTATTTACAAAAATAGATACTTTACTGCCTTTACATTTGTACCATTGCACTAGTCAAGATTGTCCATTCTGACATTCCCAGGGAGATATCAACCATGATACCTTTAACATACCCTGAACGATACACCAAAAACAAAATATCCAGCCTGCATTAGGCACCAATACCCTAATTTTTTTTGAGACAATAAGACAAGATTAGCAATTCTACCTATGAGTTGATAACACTTTATTTTTTAACCAAAAAACCTTCAAAGATGAAAAACTCCCTTACTTTTTATTTTAAAATGTTTTCTCTCCATTTTTATCTGTTAATATTATTCGGAAATACTATATTGGCACAGGAACCCGATTGGCTTGATCCGGTACCCGATCCATTTGGATTGTCAGCGCCTATGGGTGAGGATACAATAAGTCGAGTGATACTGGCGGATATTGACCATGATGATACATTAGAAGCATTTATTCATATAATAGAAAATATTCCTCCCTTTAGTTGGCAGGATTTGAGATATTATGAAAACATGCAAACAGACGAAGATCCTCTATTTGAATTCGTAGAAACGTTTCCTTTTGGGATTCCGAATACTTCGAATTGGTTAAGGCAATTTGCGGATGTAAATGTAGATGGAAAAGAAGATTTTGTTACTAATAGTTTTATTAATTTTAACAATCCTGTTACCTTAATATACAATAGTGGCCCAAGTGAGGAGGAGCCTGTTTTTAGTGGTTCCTTAGTATACAATCCTTATGGTATCACCCTGCCGGTAGCAAGTGATAATGGTAATGTATTGGATAGGGTGATCCCTAATTTTGTGGATATTGATTCGGATGGTGACTTGGATCTATTCTACGGAGGATTATTTTTTGATAATGAGTATAATGAAGCATTTTATTTTTCTGAGAACATATCTGACAACCCTGCCGAACCAGATTATGCAGCTCCTGTACCAAACCCCTACGGATTGACCTATCCGCAAAGCATTATTTCATTACATGTGGAAGCATTTGCGGATGTTGATTGTGATGGGGATCTGGATATGTATTATCAGGGCCGATCAGGAGGCCAGAATTTCTATTATTTCTTCGAAAATACCGGCTCACCCACTTTACCTGATTTTAGTTCAATGTATACTCCAACACCAGTGCTTGGTGTGATGGGTAGTTTTGTTGATATTGGAGGCGATGGGGATCTAGACCTGATAACTTTTAAAGTGCAGGGAGGGCAGGGAGTATGGTTTTACGAAAACCAAAGTTATCCGGAGGTAGTGGATTTCGATACCACCAGTAATGGATCAACCTACACCTTCACCAATAACTCCTCGGATAGACCTATCAGGTACCACTGGGACTTTGGAGATGGAGATACAAGCGTTGTGGAAAATCCCGAACATACTTACACCCAATCTGGGTTATACAATGTGTGCCTGACTGCCGGCGGAGGTATGCATTGTCAAAACACGGCTTGCAAAACTATAGATGTTGTGGTCTCTACCAAAGAACTGTATTTGGATGCGAAACTTAAACTCTATCCTAATCCTGCTGGCGATTTCCTAACTTTTGAACTTGAATCACATGAAAACCTGGACCGGATAGAAATTGAGATTTTCAATTTGGTAGGCCAAAAAACCAAAAGTCTTTCTGTGAATTCATTTAACAATACTTTACAGAAAACGATCTCACTGAAAGACATGTATTCAGGACTCTACATGTTAAAAGTAAATTCAAGGGACAAATTTTTAGTACACAAATTTGTAAAACAATAGGAATTGAATATGACGGAACTTCGATGTTCCGTCTTTAACTAAATAGAATTGAATTTGGCATTGTGAACACTCTCATGCAATAAGTATGAAAAAGCGATCTCAGTATTCACCGCTTTTTCTATTCAAATGCCTTGTCCACAATTGCATTTTGTTGTGCATCATGAATTTTCTTATAACCCGTAGCAGTTGAAGCGCTTGGATTACGAGAGATTAGTTCAAATTGATTTGGATAAAAAGACAACACGTATTGCCATGGCCCCATATTCAGCGGCTCTTCCTGTACCCAGTAGCTTTGCGCATTTTTATATTTTTTAAACAATTTTTCCACTTGCGTTTGAGGGAACGGATAGAGTTGTTCTAAACGAACTATCGCCACATCGTCTCTGTTCTCTTCTGTCTTTTTAGCTAATAAATCGTAATAGATTTTTCCAGAGCAATAAAGCACTTTTTTAACTTTCTTCAGGTTGCCGGAATTAACCATTGTATCATCAAAAACTTCATGGAATTTGGTTCCGGTTTCAAATTCTGAAAGATCGGAAACACACAAAGGATGTCGCAACAAAGATTTTGGAGCCATTAAAATCATTGGTTTTCGAAATGGTCGTGCCAGTTGACGGCGCAAAACATGAAAGAAGTTAGCTGGTGTCGTGATATTTGCAACAGTCATATTATATTTTGCACAGCTTTGCAGGAATCGCTCTACCCTACCGCTCGAATGCTCAGGGCCTTGTCCTTCATAACCATGAGGCAATAACAAAACCAGACCACTCATACGTTGCCATTTGCTCTCTGCCGCCGAAATGTATTGATCAACTATCGTTTGAGCACCGTTATAAAAATCACCAAACTGCGCTTCCCAAAGGTTCAAAGCATTTGGCGTAGCCAGTGAATAACCATATTCAAAACCCAAAACACCAAACTCAGAAAGCAGGGAATTATAAATTCTAAATCGCCCTTGTTTTGGATTTATGGCTCCCAAACGATTGTATTCTTCATAAGTTTTGGCATCTCTGAAAATAGCATGCCGATGAGAAAAGGTTCCTCTTTTGACATCCTGGCCGCTCATTCGTATATCTTTACCTTCGAGCAAGATAGTGCCATAAGCCAGCAATTCCGCCATTGCCCAATCCAAATTGTTTTCGTCGAGCAATTTTTGTTTGCCTTTCAACAGCCGGTTAATCTTACCAAGCTGCGTAAAGTCTTTAGGAAGGGTCATCAGATGTTTGACAATTTTGTCAATTGTTTTCTTTTCTACACCTGTTTTCGGAGAAACTTCAAAATCTTTTGGATCAGAAGTTTTTTTCAAAGCTCGCCAATCCTGTTCCTGTGGTTGGTATTCATAAGGCAAGGGTTTTTGTTTTACGGAATCCAGCCGCGCCTGTAGGTTATCCCAAAATCCTTTTTCCAACTTATTGGCCAGGTCTTTTTCAACATCTCCTCTTTCAATCAATTTTTGAGAATACATTTCCCGCGGATTTTTATGGCTCTTGATGAATTTGTACATCTCGGGTTGCGTAAACTGCGGATCGTCCCCTTCGTTATGGCCATGTTTTCTGTAACAAACCATATCGATAAAAACATCATTGTTGAAAAGTTGTCGATATTCAGTGGCCAATTCTACAGCAAAAATCACTGCTTCCGGATCATCTCCGTTGACATGGAAAACGGGAGCCTGAACCAAACTAGCCGCTGCTGTACTGTATGTTGAAGAACGAGCATCATCAAAATCTGTCGTAAAACCAATTTGGTTATTGATCACAAAATGCATCGTTCCACCGGTATAATAACCTTCCAATTGGCTCATTTGCACCGTTTCATAGACAATTCCCTGGCCTGCAATCGCTGCATCACCATGAATTAATATCGGTAAAATCCGGTCATAATCGCTATCGTAGAGGATATCCGCTTTTGCTCTTGCAAAACCTTCAACAACAGGATCTACAGATTCCAGGTGAGATGGATTTGGAACCAACTTGAGGTGAACCGTCTTTCCTGCTGTCGTTTTCACTTGAGAAGAGAACCCCAAATGATATTTCACATCTCCATCACCAAAACTCATATCAGGCACTGCAGTTCCTTCAAACTCATTGAATATCTGTTCGTATGTTTTGCCCATAATATTGGCCAACACATTCAGGCGGCCTCGGTGCGCCATTCCGATGATAACTTCTTCCACACCACGGCTTGAAGCCATATTTATAATCGCATCAAGCGCAGCAATTGTCGTTTCTCCACCTTCGAGTGAAAACCGTTTTTGACCTACATATTTTGTGTGAAGAAAATTTTCGAAACTAACCGCATCATTGAGTTTTTCTAAAATGCGACGCTTTTTATCAAGTCCAAGTCCATAACTTTCGAATGAGCGGTTTTCAATTTTATCACGCAACCAAAGTCTTTTTTTTCGATTTTCGATATGCGAATATTCAAATCCGATATTGTCGCAATAGATTGCTCTCAACCGATCGATTATTTGTCGAAGCGTTGCATTTTTTAAACCGATCTCATTCCCCGCAATAAAAACTTTATCGAGATCACTTTCATCCAGATCAAAATCAAATAATTCTAAGTTTGGATGGCGATCACGGCGTTGACGAATCGGATTAGTGGTAGAAAGTAGGTGTCCACGATGTCGAAAACCATCGATAATCGCTAATACACCAAATTCTTTAGAGGAAAAAGGAACGGTAGCTGTTCCGGTAACCTCTTTTGCTTTTCCATTTCCATTATTGATCCCTGCAAATTCAAAGCCTTCAAAGAAAGTTCTCCAGCCTTCTTCTACAGAATCAGGATTATGAAGATATTTTTCATACATGGATTCAATGAATGATGGATGGGCATTGAAAACATAAGAGTAATCTCTCATTTTTTATATTGATTATAGTCTGAAAACTAAATTTAAAAATGCTTCAGTTAAAACGTTTTAGAAAGCCAATTGTTTCTAACTTTCTTTGCTTTTAAGCGGTCATTTTAAGTAGCCGCAAATTGTTCCCCACAAATATCGGAGAATTTTTATCAATTATATTCTAATCTCTGGATTGATTTAGCTAGTTGGGATAAAATATTTTTAAAAGAAGTTTCATTATTTCCATAAAAAGCCTAAATTTGCAGTCCAATTTTAAAAACAGAAGATTTATTATAATATGGCACAACATCAGTCAGCAAAAAAAAGAATTCGCCAGGACGCCGTTATACGTGTTAAAAATCGCTATTATAAAAAGGCAGCCCGTTCCGCGATGAAAAAGCTACGGGATATGACCGACAAGGCGGAAGCTCAAAAGTTTTTGCCCAAAGTAATCAGTATGGTTGACAGATTAGCGAAGAGAAATACCTGGCACAAAAATAAAGCTGGAAATCTTAAAGGAAAGTTGACGCGATTCGTTAGCGGACTATAAGAAGGTTCTAATCAATACATCGTATTGACTCAAAAAAGTGTATCCTGCTGCAGCGTGATACACTTTTTCTGTTTCCTGCCAGTAGTTTTTAATTTTCCTTTTCCTCTTCTCCAAATTCTTTTTTACCTTTGCGAACGAACACTCATTCGTATTGTAATGTTATTGAAAAAGGTATAATATAATGTCGAAATTTCATCCGCTTAAAGTACAAGAAATTCGAAAAGAAACCGAAGATGCGGTCTCGGTCGTTTTGGAAGTTCCTGATGAACTGAAAGAAGCTTATCAATTCAAGCAAGGGCAATACCTGACTTTCAAAAAGCAGATTAACGGCGAAGAAATCCGTCGCAACTATTCTGTTTGTGTGAGCCCGTTGGAAAACGAATTGAGAGTAGCTGTAAAAAAAGTCTCCGGAGGTAAGTTTTCTACTTTTGCAAATGAAGTTTTAAAAGTGGGAGATGTGCTGGAAACGATGACCCCCATGGGTAGATTCTTCACTGAATTGAAGCCGGAAAATGAAAAAAACTACGTTGGCTTTGCCGGAGGTAGTGGTATCACTCCAATTATGTCTATTCTGAAAACAGTGCTTCAAGTAGAACCAAAAAGCAGTTTCACGCTTTTCTACGGAAACAGAGGATTTGATTCCATCATCTTTAGGGAAGCGATCGAATCATTGAAAAATGAATATATGAACCGGCTTACGATTCATCATATATTTAGTGAAGAAAAACTCGAAGGCGAGCTTTTCAATGGATTTATTACGGTAGAAAAATGCGAACAGTTTGCCAAATACCTTTTTGATGTAAACACCATTAATGAATTTTTTATTTGTGGCCCTGAACCCATGATGCTAGCCATTCGCGATGCCTTGCAATCCCTTGGCGTGGACAACAAAAAGATACACGTTGAACTATTTACAACGCCTGGTCAAAAGCAGGATTTTGGAATGCCAAAACCGGGTGGTAGTATAATCGATCCTTCTAAAGAAAGCCAGGTTACCGTTATTTTAGATGGTGTTTCTTTTGATTTCAAACTAACCTATGGCGCAGAATCCATACTTGATAAAGCTTTAAAGCAAGGAGCCGATTTGCCTTTTGCATGCAAAGGCGGAGTCTGTGCAACTTGCAAGGCAAAACTCTTAGAAGGAGAAGTCGAAATGGAGGTCAATTATGCGCTCGAACAAGATGAACTGGAGGCCGGTTATATTTTAACTTGTCAGTCACACCCGAGAACTGAAAAATTAGTGGTTGATTATGATCATTAATAAAACCAGTAGATTAGTTAGTTAGTAGGTTAGAGGGCTAGTATTTTTAACTTATAACCTATTAACTCGCTTATTCACTAGATACTCAATCTCTCAACCAATGCCCGAAAGTCAGAAAAAAACGAAAAAAGAACTCGTATTTGAAGCGGCAGGAAAACTTTTTATGGAAAAAGGTTATCTGTCAGCATCAATGCGGGAGCTGGCTGAACGGGTCGGCCTGGAGCAGGCTTCAAGTCTTTACAACCACTTAAAATCAAAAGAAGAAGTCCTTCGAAAAATCTGTTTTGACAATGCTCATAAATTCATCAACGGGATATCAGAAATTGAAAAACAGCAAGTCTCCTCTTCCGAAAAAATAAAACAACTCATCACCCTTCATATTAGTGTAGCAATCGACGATTTTACTTCAGTCACTGTTTTTAATGACGAATGGCGGCATCTGAGCGAACCATATTTGAGTGATTTTTTGGCATTAAGGCGAGATTACGAGACCCGTTTTAAAAAAATTATTGACGAAGGAATTCTAGGAGGAGAATTTAAAAAAACGCATTCCATTGTTGCGCTGTATACCATCCTCACCTCAGTTCGCTGGTTACATTACTGGTACAATCAAGAAAGAGAACTTAGCCGGGAAGACCTGGAAAAAGCGATCACCAGTCTGCTCCTCACAGGACTTGAAAAGGACTAAAAAACATCAAGGATTTTTATTTCCTGGTCATTAAAGGCAACCACGTCGCCGACTTTTTTTTGTAAAAATTGCTGAGCCAGAGGAGCCTGGGGAGAAATGGCGAAATACTTCACACCTTCAACGATCAACCTTCCTGCACTAATCGAAATAAAATAGTTTCCGAAGCTTGTCATTAAAACACTCCCAAAAGCCGCTTTATCGGAAGCAGGAATTCTCTTTAAAAGATCGAGTTTCATTTTTACTCTCATCGCCTCTGAAAACTGCTGTGCATTTTTGTCTCGTTCCGCATGCATCATTGCTCGTCCGGTTTCAAATTTATCCCCTACACTGCTTTTCGTTTCATTATTAGCGCTTTCTTGCGCCTCATTCATCATTTTTTCCGTAACATCGATTTTCTGCTGAACAAATTCTTCACATCGCTCGATCAAGGACTGCTTTATTAAAACTTTATTCATGACTTTTAAACTTTATTTTTCTTCAAACTTAATTCATTATTCATTTATTCCATAAAACGCTAAAAAAATAAAAGGATTATAGAAATTTTTTAAACAATACGAACAAACATTCGTTTTTTATTTTGAAAGCCAAATATTAAGCATTAATTTTGTGAAAATCATCAAACCTATTCAACCATGGCAAACCTTAATTCACTTGAAGCAAAATTCCAGGAAAAAATCGATCAGGATATCAAGATCGAGCCAAAAGATTGGATGCCTGAGAAATATCGCCAAACTTTAATTCGACAAATTTCCCAACACGCACACTCTGAAGTTGTGGGGATGCTTCCCGAAGGCAACTGGATAACCAGAGCTCCATCACTTCGAAGAAAAGTTGCCCTTTTGGCAAAAATACAGGATGAAGCAGGCCATGGTTTGTACTTATACAGCGCAGCAGAAACTTTAGGCATCGAACGCAATGAACTCCTTGATCAATTGCATACCGGAAAAGCAAAATATTCCAGTATTTTCAACTACCCTACCCTTACCTGGGCTGATATTGGAGCAGTTGGCTGGCTAGTTGATGGCGCTGCGATCATGAATCAAGTGATGCTCACCCGAACCTCTTATGGGCCATACGCTCGAGCAATGGTCAGAATTTGTAAAGAAGAGAGTTTCCACCAACGACAGGGTTATGAAATTCTTCTGACGCTTAGCAAAGGATCTGATGATCAAAAACGCATGCTTCAAGATGCTGTCAATCGCTTTTGGTGGCCATCGTTGATGATGTTCGGACCTAGCGACAAAGATTCTACACATACTGCTCAAGCAATGAAGTGGAGAATTAAACGAAAAACAAACGATGAATTACGACAGCAATTCATTGATGTTTGTGTGGATCAAGCGCGCATTTTAAATGTAAAACTACCGGATCCTGATTTAAAATGGAATGAAGAACGAGGTCACTACGACTTTGGTAAAATCGACTGGGATGAATTCTGGAATGTTGTCAAAGGCAATGGCCCTTGCAACAAACAGCGCTTGGATGCCCGGATCAAAGCTCACGAAGAAGGAGCCTGGGTCAGAGAAGCTGCCATGGCTTATGCCGAAAAGCAGGCGAAACGAAGAGTAGCTGAAACGGCACAAGTAGCTTAAAAAAGTGACTCGCAACTGACAACTAAAAAACCATAAAACTATCAATCATGAAAAACTGGCCACTTTGGGAAATATTTATTCGGAGCAAACAAGGATTGCACCACAAACATGTTGGAAGTCTGCACGCAGCTGATGCGCAAATGGCTATTGAAAATGCCAGAGATGTATATACCCGACGCAATGAAGGAGTAAGTATTTGGGTCATTGAATCTGATAAAATTACGGCTTCCAAACCTGAAGAAAATCCTGAACTCTTTGAACCGGCTGCCGATAAGGTTTACAGACATCCTACTTTTTATAAGATGCCGGATGATGTGAAACATATTTAAAAAACAGTTATTAAGTTAATTGGTTTATTAGCCTTAATCAACTTAGTCAACTCAATCAACTACTTTCAAATGAACAACAACCTGCTCAACTATACGATCCATCTCGCCGACAATGCGCACATTCTGGGACATCGTCTTGGAGAATGGTGCGGTCATGGCCCTATCCTCGAACAGGATATTGCATTGACCAATATATCTCTGGATTTAATCGGTCAGGCGAGAAGCCTTTATCAGTATGCCGCTGAATTGGAAGGAAAAGGAAGAACAGATGATGACATTGCTTATCTACGGGATGCCTGGGATTTCAGAAATGTGCTGCTTACAGAGCAACCAAATGGTGATTTTGGTAAAACCATTGTTCGCCAGTTTCTTTTCGATGCTTACAATTTTCTTTTTTACAGAGAACTCACAAAAAGCAAAGATCAGCAACTAGCAGCTATTGCTGAAAAATCACTCAAAGAAGTAACTTATCACCTGCGCTTCAGCTCTGAATGGGTGATCCGCCTTGGTGATGGAACGGAAGTGAGTCACGAAAAAGTCCAAAATGCTTTGAATGATCTTTGGATGTTTACAGGAGAGCTGATGGAAATGAATGATTTTGAAAAAGAAATGGTAAAAGCAGGAATTGGCGTCGACCTTGAAAAATTGAAACCCCAATGGATAGAGAAGGTAGATGATATTTTAAAAAGAGCAACTTTGACAATACCTGAAAACGACTGGATGCAAAGTGGGGGTAAAACAGGTAAGCATACTGAGTACCTTGGATTCATCCTCGCTGAAATGCAGTTTTTACAAAAAACTTATCCCGGACAAGTCTGGTAAATTGATGATTTAAAAATAGGGAATCAATAGTGCCATTTCAACATGAGATGTACCTCTTCTTACCTTTTCTAGTAACAGAAAATAAACTGTTAATGAAAAAACTTCTTTTCGTTTCATTTTGCTTAATAACCATTGGAATTGGATGTACTGTAAAAGCTGGTAAATCCAATGTGTCAAATCTATCAGCCACTGAGCTTAAAGCGCAAGAAATTATCGATAAATCTATCAACGTACACGGAGGGGAAAAATATAAAGATCTAAATATAGAATTCGACTTTAGAAAGCGCCATTATAAAGTTGAAAGGAAAAACGGGATTTACAGCTACGAAAGAATTTATTCGGATGAAAACAATCAGGAAATTCAAGACAAATTAAGCAACGATACTTTTACCCGAGCCATCAACGGTGAACATGTTGATTTGAGTGAAAAACAAATAGCCGGAAATTCCAATTCTATAAATTCTGTAGTCTATTTTGTTCTCCTTCCCTATTTCTTAAATGACCCAGCTGTGATGAAAGATTATGTAGGAGAAGAAACTATTGAAGGATCGGATTATCAAAAAATCAAGGTAACGTTCAAACAAAACGGTGGAGGAAGTGACTTCGAAGATGAATATCTATACTGGATCAATAAAAAAACTTATACCATGAATTACCTGGCTTATAATTTCCATGT
Organism: uncultured Saprospiraceae bacterium; assembly: GCA_963793295.1. Lineage (GTDB taxonomy): Bacteria > Bacteroidota > Bacteroidia > Chitinophagales > Saprospiraceae > JAHDHW01. The sequence continues at coordinate 97,133 of CAWBZX010000023.1, forward strand.
AAACGGGGGCGGAGCCCGCTTTCGTTCTGCTTATAACAACCGAATTATTAAGGGTATCCGCTTTGCAGATTACATCAATTATAAACCTGTTGAAAAAACGAAGGATATCAATGCTTTCGGAGAATTATTCCAAAACCAGGGTTTAAAAGAGCTCTCAAAAATTGAAACAGAAAATATTATCGTCCACTAGCCCTTAAAACCCCAAACTATGAACTACAAACTTAAAACTATTTGACCAATGCAAACCATATCAAAAGATCAAATCTACAAAATCCTCGAGCAGGTAAAAGACCCTGAAATTCCTGTACTTACAGTGATAGACATGGGTATTATTCGCGATATTAACCTTTCAGAAAACGAAGTGGAAGTCGTGATCACCCCTACCTATTCGGGTTGTCCTGCTATGAATATGATCGAAGTTGAAATAAAATCTGTTTTACAGGAAAATGGTTTCCAAAACCCAAAAGTAACCACCGTTCTCTCCCCTGCCTGGACGACAGAGTGGCTTTCTGAAAATGGTAGAAAAAAATTGAAAGAATACGGTATCGCTCCCCCAGTTGAGCCTTCTAAAGATAAAAATGCGCTTTTCCAAGATGAGAAAACAGTGCAATGTCCTCAGTGCGATTCTTATGATACAAAACTCGTTAGCCAGTTCGGTTCTACGCCATGCAAATCTTTGTATAAATGCAATAATTGCCTAGAGCCATTTGATTATTTTAAGTGTCATTAAGGTAAAAATTCCATAAGAATTTTTCCACTCTTCTTCCTTTCTATTAATTGAGCGTGTTTGAAAATTAGTAGCAGGTTTCTATACAAATTCTTACTACAACACCAGATTGACAAACGATTTTGAAGTCTTAAAAAAATCACTGCCAAAATTGACAAACATCAGTGATAAGTTTTTTCATGCCTGCTAACTTGCTGCTTAATAATCTCTTTAAGTTTTTAACTTAAAATACCAAATCATGAAATTAAGATATATCGTTTTCATATTGAGTATCTCTTTTTTATTTGCTTGCCAAAAAGACAATGATCAACTTAATCCGATGTCCGAAGGTGACCTAATCGCATTGGAAGGCATGGATGAAGCTTACGAAAGTGCTTTACGATATAATGATTCCTTACAATTATGCTATGATGATCCAATAACTTGTGATTCAACAAGAATGGCTCATTATGATGAGTTGTATCACCAATTTGACGAAATGTTCAATTTTCATCATGGTAATTACAGCCACAGCAACTCCTGTGATGATCACCATCATGAAGGAGGAAATAACATCCATCATAGTGGGATGATGAACTCCTTTCATAATAGTGAACATGAGCATACGTATGAGCATAATATGGAATCTTGGGAATTCATGATGCGAATAAGAGAAATGCATCAAGCCGTTCATCCTGGATAATTTTAACTGCAAAGTTGTTTTAAAATAAGAGATTCCCAAAAACTGGAATCACTGAATAATGTTGTAAAAGCATTAAATTTTCTTCCTTTGCTTTCATTGGCTCTTTTATTACCTTAGCGGCAATTATTTTAAATAAAATTAAACCATGGATTCCATTCTTTTTTCTGTCGAAAATGGCGTTGCCAAAATCATCCTCAATCGCCCAAAAGTTTACAATAGTTTTAATCGCGAGATGGCTTTAGCATTGCAAGCCAGACTTGACGAATGTGCTTCTGATCCAGCTATTCGTGCGATTTATTTAACTGGTGAAGGAAAAGCCTTTTGCGCGGGCCAGGATCTACAGGAAGCGATTGATCCTGATGGCCCCGAATTGACAACCATTGTCAGCGAGCATTACAATCCGATCATCCAAAGAATTAGAAATATCGAAAAACCAGTCGTGGCTGCGATCAATGGAGTAGCAGCGGGTGCTGGTGCCAATATTGCATTGGCTTGCGATATTACGATTGCAACTGAATCAGCATCATTCATCCAGGCTTTTAGCAAAATCGGACTCATTCCAGACAGCGGAGGAACTTTCTTTTTGCCCCGAATCATTGGTATGCAGAAAGCTTCGGCTTTGATGATGTTAGGCGATAAAGTTTCAGCAACAGAAGCCGAATCTATGGGCATGATTTACAAAGTAGTTTCAGATAATGAATTCTCAGACACAAGCTATGCAATCGCCTTAAAGCTAGCCAAAATGCCAACCAAAGGACTTGGCTACACCAAAAAATTGCTTAATCAATCTTATTCCAATAATTTGACAGAACAGCTTGCAGCAGAAGATAAATATCAAACCATAGCTGGAAATACTTTTGACTACAACGAAGGAGTTAATGCCTTTTTAGAAAAACGAAAACCGGAGTTTAAGGGGGAGTAGTTGGTTGATTGGTTGATTAAGTTATATAGTAATTTTTGAGAAAACAATATTTTAAAAATGGCTTTCGGAAGTTTCGAAGATTTGGAGGTTTATAAAAAATGTAGAGAATTGAATTGAGGATTGAGGTTTCCAATGTCGTAAATCAACATTTTCCAGAGCACGAGAAATATTCATTAAAATCTCAAATTATAAAATCATCACGTTCAATCACGGCAAATATAGCGGAAGGCGCAGGGAGGTATCATTTTCAAGAAAATATTCAATTTTGCAGAATATCTCGTGGATCACTCACTGAAACTTTGGATCATTTAATCGTAGCTTAAGCTGAAAAATATATTGGTGATATTAATTTAAATAATCTGAGACAAAAATACAATGAATGCCTTAGATTAATAAACGGCTACATATCATATTTAAAGAAACAAAAGAATGCTTAAACCCATTCAACTTAACTAACAAAATCAACTTAATCAACCAACAACTTAATGACAAAAATCGGAGTACTCGGAGCTGGCTCAATGGGATCAGGAATTGCACAAGTCGCTGCAACCGCAGGTCACGAAGTGATGCTTTTTGATACTAATTCGAATGCATTGCAAAAAGCTTCGGAAGCCTTACAAAAAATATTGAATCGCCTCGTAGAAAAGGGACGAATCGATGACGGGACAGCAAAAGCTATTTTCGGAAGGATCTATTTTATTGATGGTATGAAAACTTTTGCAGAATGCGGAATGGTCATCGAAGCAATTATTGAAAACCTGGACATTAAAAAAAGTGTTTTTACTGAACTGGAAAGTATCGTTTCCGAGGATTGTGTTTTGGCGACAAATACCTCATCCCTCTCAGTTGCATCCATAGCTGCCGCTTGTAAAAACCCATCTCGCGTTATCGGTATACATTTCTTCAATCCTGCGCCATTGATGAAACTGGTTGAAATTATTCCAGCCATTCAAACCAGTAAAGAAATCGCTGAAAAATCTCGCAAGCTAATCGACAGTTGGGGGAAATTAACGGTTTTAGCAAAAGATACTCCCGGATTTATAGTCAATCGTGTCGCACGGCCTTTTTATGGCGAAGCATTACGGATTTACGAAGAAGGATTGGCGGATGTCGCGACAATCGATTGGGCAATGACAGAACTTGGTGGCTTCCGGATGGGGCCTTTTACTTTAATGGATTACATTGGCAATGATGTCAATTTTACCGTTACAGAAACCGTTTTCAAATCATTTTTCTATGATCCTCGATACAAACCCGCTTTTACTCAAAAACGACTTTCAGAAGCAGGATACCTTGGTAGAAAATCTGGAAAAGGTTATTACAACTATGGTGAAAATGTAGAAAATCCAAAGCCCGACACCAATAAAGAACTTGGCGAAAATATCGTTTGGCGAATACTCGTGATGCTCATCAATGAAGCTGCTGATGCTTTATACTGGAATATCGCAACACGTGACGATATTGATCTGGCAATGACCAAAGGAGTCAACTACCCAAAAGGTTTGTTGAAATGGGCGGATGAAAAAGGGATTCAGCACTGCGTGGACACCATGGATCGATTGCACAATGAATACCTCGAAGATCGCTATCGCTGTAGCCCAATCCTTCGCAAAATGGCCAGAGATGGAAAAACTTTTTACTAATAACTGAGGTATCAGGAGTCCCAAGATAAGAGTTGAAATTCAAAACCCTCTAACCACATACCACATAACTTTCTAACCTCTTAACCTTCTAACCTCATGAGCCCTTTAGCTACCCGCATAATCGACCAAATGTACAACAACGATTATTTCAGCCAATGGCTGGGTATCGAAAGGTTGGAAGAAGGTCCCGGAAAATCTGTCTTAAGGATGACCGTTCGAAAAGAAATGTTGAATGGCTTTGCAATAGCACACGGAGGTATCACGTATTCCTTTGCAGACAGTGCCTTGGCTTTCGCCTCCAATTCACACGGCAAAAAAGCAGTTTCTATCGAGACCTCTATTTCACATACAAAATCACTTAAAGAAGGGGATGTTTTAATCGCCGCTGCTATCGAAGAAAATCTGACGAACAAAATTGGAGTTTATAAAGTTATTGTTACAAACCAGGAGGGAGAAACCGTCGCACTTTTTAAAGGAACCGTTTATCGAACCAGCAAAGAATGGGACGTTTGATTTTCTAAAAAATTATTACCTTTAAAATATTGAAGTAGAAAACATCATCTACTTAACTTTCTAACCCACTCACCACTTAACCTTTTACAAAAAGCATGGTAACCATCAACTTTACTCAAGCATTGAAACGATTTTATCCACAGTTGGATACGCTGGAGATTGAAGCCACCAATGTCAATGAAGTCATTAAAGGTATTGAAAAGGAGTTTCCGGGCATTGAAAACTATTTGATTGATGACCAAAGAGCACTCCGCAAACATGTAAATATTTTTGTTGATGGCAATTTAATAAAAGACCGCGAACAACTCTCAGACACACTGACATCCGATAGTGAAGTTTACATTATGCAAGCCCTCTCCGGCGGCTAATGTAGAAATTCTGTAATCCTAAATGTCCAAAAATGCAAAAAAATCACCTCCTTCTCGGCACCCGTAAAGGACTCGTCGTTTATAAAAAAACGGTAAACGACTGGTCTTACCAAAGTCTTCATTTTAAAGGAATACCTGTTTCGCTTACTTATGTCGACGATCGAACGACCACATGGTGGGCTTGCCTCGATCACGGCCATTGGGGGACAAAACTTCATCGTTCTGATGATCTCGGAAAGAACTGGGAAGAAGTCGCCGCACCAAAATATCCTGAAGGCGAAGAAATCAAAGATGGCATTCCAGCTACTACAAAATACCTTTGGGCAATGGCAAATGCCGGTGACGACAAACCCGGCCAGCTTTGGCTAGGAACGATCCCTGCCGGACTATTTTTCAGCGAAGACAATGGCAACAGTTTTGAACTCAATCGCCCTTTGTGGGAGCAACCTTCCCGCAAAGAACAGTGGTTTGGTGGTGGATTTGATCATCCGGGTATCGATTCAATAATTGTTGATCCACGAGATAGCGATCATATTTTTATTGGAATCAGTTGTGCAGGTGTTTTTGAATCTAACGATGCCGGAAAATCATGGCGAGCCAGAAATAAAGGGCTTGTAGCTAATTTCCTTCCTGACCCACATGCTGAGATCGGACATGATCCGCACATGCTAGTCGCTTGTCAGTCCAATCCGGATTATTTATGGCAGCAAAATCATTGCGGCATTTTCAAATCTGAAGATGGTGCAAAAACCTGGCAGGATGTTTCTCAAAAAGAAGGGCCTGCAAATTTTGGTTTCGCAATAGCAGTCAATGACGACAATCCGGAACAAGCCTGGGTCGTTCCTGCCATCAGCGATGAAATCAGAGTTGCACTCGATCAGTCTTTAGTCGTTTGCAGAACCGATGACGGTGGAAAGAGTTGGCAAGATTTCCGAAAAGGCCTTCCACAGCAAAGTTGCTTTGACATTGTTTATCGTCATGGTTTGGATGTTACAGAAAACCATGTTGCATTTGGTACTACAACAGGCAACCTATTTCTTTCAAATAATTATGGAGAATCATGGAATTGCATCAATCATTTCCTTCCTATGATTCATTCTGTTACCTTTGCACATTCTTAAATTATTTAGAGGAGTCAGTCAAGAGTGGCGAGTTGTCAGTATAATTTAAGAATCTGACACCTGACATCTCCCAACTGATTACTCAGCAACTTCAAACTAGAAACTACAAACTATTTTATGAAAGAAGCATTTATTATTGATGCGATTAGAACACCCGTTGGAAATTTCACAGGAACACTTTCAACGATTCGGACGGATGATTTGGCTGCCCATGTGATCCGGGAATTGATCAAAAGAAACCCTTCCATTGATGTTAAAGAAATTGACGATGTCATTTTAGGTTGTGCAAATCAGGCTGGTGAAGACAATAGAAACATTGCCCGAATGGCACTTTTGCTTGGAGGAATACCCTGGGATGTTCCGGGTGAAACGGTTAATCGGCTTTGCGCGAGCGGCATGTCCGCAGTTATTCATGCAAATCGGGCCATCAAAACCGGCGATGGAGATCTTTTTATTTCCGGAGGAGTAGAACATATGACACGCGGTCCATGGGTAATTTCAAAAGTTTCAAAACCCTTTGGCAGAGATGCGCAGATGTTTGATTCCAGTTTTGGATGGCGCTTTATCAATCCAAAAATGCATGAACTTTACGGCACGGACCCTATGGGTTCCACCGCAGAGAATCTCGCCGAAATGTACTCCATTAATCGCGAAGATCAGGATAAATTTGCCTACTGGTCGCATATGAAAGCCACAGCGGCACAACAATCAGGAAGATTAGCGGAAGAAATTGTAGCAGTTGAAATTCCACAGCGAAAAGCAGCTTCCATTGTTTTTGATAAAGATGAATTTATAAAACCAACAACCACGCTTGAAATTTTAGGAAAACTGCGTCCCGCTTTCAAAAAAGCAGAAAATGGAGGAACCGTCACCGCTGGAAATTCATCAGGTTTAAATGATGGTGCTGCAGCGATGTTAGTTGCGTCAGAAATTGCTTTAAAAAAATACAACCTAAAACCATTGGCAAGGATCGTATCTTCAGCAGTCGTTGGCGTGGAGCCTCGCATTATGGGGATCGGACCTGTAAAAGCTTCCAATAAAGCACTGGCAAAAGCAGGCTTGACAATGAACGATATCGATATCATTGAGCTCAATGAAGCCTTTGCAGCTCAAAGCCTGGCCTGTACCCGACAACTTGGTTTGGCCGATGATGATCCACGTATCAATCCAAATGGTGGAGCGATTGCTATTGGTCATCCGCTTGGTATGTCAGGGACTCGTATTCTACAAACAGCAGCTATTGAACTTCACAAACAAAATAAACGTTATGCACTGGTTACGATGTGCATTGGCGTTGGCCAGGGATATGCCACGATTATTGAAAAAGCCTAATCTCTCAGTAAAACTTAATGCTTTTTCAGTTGTTTACCAGTTAAATTTATTTATTTTGCGATTATAATTAATCATAAAAAAAACTAAAACATAATATAAAAATGAGTAGAAGAAGATCTTTTTTCGAATCCTCCAATCCAGTGATGAATGATAAGGCATTTCAGCAATCAGCCGGAACATTAGTGCAGGGAGGAGAAACAATGACGGTCAGTGGCGCAGTTAATAAAACATTGATTTTAACGGGGATTTTATTGCTTACAACGGTTTTCAGCTATGCTAATCCAAATCCACTTTTTATGTGGGGTGGAGCAATAGGAGGATTCATCGTTGTATTAATTGCTGTTTTCAAACCACAATATTCCAATATTACCGCACCGATTTACGCAGCCCTTGAAGGTTTGTTTGTAGGTGGAATTTCTGCGATGTATGCCTCCCTATTTAACGGTATCATCTTTCAGGCGGTTTCCATCACCATGGCAATTCTTTTTGTGATGCTATTTTTATATAAATCAGGAATCATCAAAGTAACCAAGAGTTTCCGAACAGGTGTTATCATGGCAACGGGAGCAGTTGCATTAGTGTATGTTGTTTCTATGGTTTTAGGAATGTTTGGCATTCAGGTCCCTTTTTTACATCAAGGTGGAATGATCGGTATTGGAATTAGCGTCGTTATTATTGGAATTGCATCGATGAATCTGTTGTTAGATTTTGACAATTTTGAAAAAGGAGAACAATACGGTGCACCGGCTTATATGGAGTGGTTTTCAGCGATGGGATTGCTCATCACTCTTGTTTGGCTATATTTGGAAGTACTCCGTTTGGTAGCTATGCTCTCCGGACGTGATTAAGAAGGCCTAAAAAATTATTGATAATTTAGCCCAATAACTTAATAAGATTTAGAAAATGAATTTAAAAAAAGGTGAGATCAATGATCTCACCTTTTTTATTTCCGGAATGTTTAAATTAGTGCTTTATAAATAAATTAGGCTCATACAGGTTTATAACGAAATAATTAAAACTTTATAAAAGTGATCTACGAATTCAAAGGTTTCCGTCCAGTAGTCCATGAATCCGCTTTTATTCATCCTCAGGCAGCGGTCACCGGTAATGTCATTATCGGCAGAGATGTGTATGTTGGCCCTGGAGCAGCCATCCGGGGTGACTGGGGAGGAATCATCATCGAAGATGGTTGTAATGTACAGGAGAACTGTACCATCCACATGTTTCCCGGCGTGACCGTTCGTCTGCAAGAAGCCGCACACATCGGCCACGGAGCGATTATTCATGGAGCAAACATCGGCAAAAACACCTTGGTTGGCATGAATGCCGTAATCATGGACAATGTGGAAATTGGAGAGGAATGCATTATTGGAGCACTTTGTTTTATAAAAGCGGATACAAAAATCTCTCACAGGAGTTTGGTAGTTGGCAATCCCGGAAAAGTCATTAAATCTGTCAGCGATGAAATGATCAGCTGGAAAACCAAAGGAACCCAACTTTATCAAAGCCTTCCAAAAGACCTCTACGAAAGCCTAAAACCTTGTGAACCACTTCGTAAAATTCCAAAAGATCGCCCAACGCAAGAATCTTTGTTTAAAACCTGGAATGAGATTAAAGGGAAGGATTAGAAGATGGGAGCGTGAAGTCAATAGCCAGAAAATCATAAAAAATCAGCGTCTTTCAGCGTCCAAACCATGAACCAAAAACTGCAAACTTCAAATATGCTAATTAGAATCAAACACCTTTTCTATTTTCTAACGATCTTTTTTTTCCTCTCTTGTGGTCTAATAGCAATTAACCAAAACCCTCAAACTGAAAAAATCCCGGAAACGCCTTTCCTGATGGTGCTTGGCATTGCGCAGGATGCTGGATTTCCGCAAGCTGATTGTCATAAGGAATGTTGCAAAACAGTTTGGAAAGGTGAAGTCAAGCAAAAATTGGTTTCCTGTCTGGCCTTGGTTGATCCACAAAGCAATCAATTTTGGGTTTTTGATGCTACTCCGGATTTTAAATTTCAGTTGCAAAAGGTAAAAGGAATGTTACCTGGAATTCAACTCTCAGGCATTTTTCTGACGCATGCTCATATCGGCCATTACACCGGATTGATGCATCTCGGCAGAGAAGCCATGGGAGCCAAACAGGTTCCTGTTTTTGCAATGCCACGCATGAAAACTTTCTTAGAAACCAACGGCCCCTGGAGTCAATTGGTTGCTTTAAAAAATATTGAAATTCAGCCTTTACAATCAGATTCTACCATAATTTTAAATAACAATTTCCAAATCACGCCACTTAAAGTACCTCATCGCGATGAATTCTCTGAAACGGTTGGTTTTTCAATAATCGTCAATCAAAAGAAAGCTTTGTTTATTCCGGATATTGACAAATGGCAGCTTTGGGGGCGTTCTATTACAGAGCAAATTCAAATCCACGATATTGCTTTTTTGGATGGTTCTTTCTATCAAAATGGAGAGATCCCCGGTCGTGACATGAGTGAAATTCCACATCCTTTTATTGTGGAATCCATGGAAACTTTCGAAAAACTTCCGAATGACCAAAAGTCAAAAGTAAATTTCACTCATTTCAATCACACCAATCCTGTTTTGCAAAAAAATAGCGAAGCTTTTCAAAATGTACTTCAACATGGATTTCAAATAGCTCAGGAAGATCAGATTTTTCTTTTTTCAAATTGACAATTCATTTACAAACCCAAATCCTTCTCTTTATCTTCGCTGTTGTATATTTGTAAACTATTAATTGAGTGCTAAAAACACTAACCATTCAAAACCACCTAAAATGAAACTACAAAATTATATTCTCGGAAAATGGACCGTCGGCGAAGGAGACGGAAAATCGCTTTATAATGCTATAACTGGTGAAATCATCGCAACTGCTTCAACAAAAGGACTTGACTTCGGTGAAATGCTTGATTACGGCCGAAGAGTTGGCGGACCTGCTTTGCGTAAAATGACTTTTCACGAACGCGGAAGAATGTTAAAAGCGCTTGCACTTCACATGCATGGAATTCGCAAGAAATTTTATCCGGTTAGCTACCAGACCGGAGCTACAAAAGGAGACAGCTGGATTGATATCGATGGCGGTATCGGTACCTTATTCGCCTACGCCAGCCTCCGAAAAAACTTTCCAAATGAAACTTATTATGTTGACGGGGAAGCAGCAGGTTTATCGAAAGGAGGGAGTTTCATCGGACATCACATCATGGTACCAAAGCGAGGGATCGCTGTTCATATCAATGCGTTCAATTTTCCGGTTTGGGGTATGTTGGAGAAAGTCGCTGTTAATCTTTTAGCGGGAGTTCCTGCCATTGTAAAACCTGCAACGATTACTTCTTTTTTGACAGAAGCTTTTGTAAAAGATATGGTCGATTCGGGGATTCTTCCCGATGGTGCACTGCAATTAATCTGTGGTTCAGCAAACGGAATCCTTGACTATGTTGACTCTCAGGATATCGTTACTTTCACAGGCTCCGCTACAACGGGGAAGATGCTCAAATCACATCCGAATATTCTTGAAAATGCAGTTCCATTCAATATGGAAGCGGATTCTTTAAACTGTTCTGTTCTCGGGGAAGATGCGGTGCCTGGAACTCCTGAATTTGACCTTTTTGTAAAAGAAGTTCGAAACGAAATGACGACCAAATGTGGTCAAAAATGTACAGCAATCCGACGTATTATCGTTCCAGAGAAACTTGTTGAAGATGTGCAAATTTCTCTTGGAAAAGAGTTAGCAAAAATGACAATTGGAGATCCAAGTGTTGAAGGAGTTAGAATGGGAGCGCTAGCCGGAAAAGTTCAGGTGGAAGAAGTTCAGGAGCGGGTTGCTCAGCTTGCAAGTACCTCTCAAATTGTTTACGGCGATCTCAAAAACTTTGAAGTAATTGGAGCAAGTAAAGAAAAAGGCGCATTCATCTCCCCTATCTTGATGCTTCAAAATGATCCTTTTAAAAACCTGGATGCACACAATATTGAGGCATTCGGGCCGGTTAGCACCATAATGCCATACAAAAACCTGGATGAAGCGATTGAATTGGCAAATATGGGTAAAGGTTCCCTTTGCTGTTCCATTGCAACGGCAGATGATAAGATTGCACGGGAATATGTACTCGGAGCTGCTACGCACCATGGCCGTATCCTGGTGCTCAATGAAGAATCTGCAAAAGAAAGTACCGGTCATGGTTCGCCAATGCCAATGTTGGTGCATGGCGGTCCGGGACGTGCGGGCGGCGGTGAAGAAATGGGTGGCATGCGCGGAGTTAAACATTACTTGCAAAGATGTGCCATTCAAGGTACACCAACGACCATTACGGCAATCACCAACGTTTATCAAAACGGAGCTAAGCAAACCGAAACACCAGTTCACATATTCCGAAAGTATTTTGAAGAACTGGAAATCGGTGAAACGGTAATCACGGCAAAACATACCGTAACTGAATCAGACATTTCCAACTTTGCAAACGTTAGCGGCGATAATTTTTACGCTCATGTTGATGCGACCTCACTCGAAGGAACCATTTTCGAGCAACGGGTAGCACATGGCTATTTTGTACTGTCAAAAGCTGCCGGTTTATTCGTTGACCCGAAGAAAGGTCCGGTTTTATTGAATTATGGTGTTGAAGAGTGTCGTTTTACCAAACCTGTTTATCCAGGCATGACGATCGGCGTAAAACTTACGGTCAAGCAAAAAGTGGATCAGGAAAAACGAGAGGAGGACGATATTGCAAAAGGAATCGTAAAATTCCTCGTTGATGTGTATGATGAAACTGGAGAAACGGTGGCCATTGCGACTATCTTGACAATGGTAAAAAAGCTGGATCAAAGTAATTAAATTTCACGCAAAGGCGCGGAGTCGCAAAGAAAGATTAATTCTTTTAAAAACGTAAAATGTCAGAAACAAAAGATAATACACAACTCGGCTCAGTGGAAACAACTGTCGAAAAAGGCATCGGCACCATCACTTTTCAGCATCCTGCGCACAACTCATTACCTGGAAAATTGCTGGCCAAATTACGCGACAACATTGATGCAGCAGGCGCAAACGACGCGATCAAAGTTGTCATTTTGAAAAGTGCAGGTGAACGAACTTTCTGCGCAGGCGCTAGTTTTGATGAATTAATTGCCATCGATAATTTTGAAACAGGCAAACAGTTTTTTCTGGGTTTTGCCAATGTAATCAACGCTTGCCGTAAATGCCCGAAACTCATCATAGGAAGGGTTCAGGGGAAAGCCGTGGGCGGTGGAGTTGGCGTAGCTTCAGCAACGGATTACTGTTTCGCTACGAAGTTTGCAGCCGTGAAATTGAGCGAGCTAGCCGTTGGTATCGGCCCGTTTGTAGTCGGTCCTGCCGTCGAGCGGAAAATTGGAACCTCCGCGATGACCCAACTGGCTTTTAATGCTACGGAGTGGCAATCTGCACAATGGGCCCGCGACAAAGGGCTGTATGCCGATATCTATGAAGATATTGATCATATGGATGAAGCAATAATGGCATTAGCTCAAAACCTGGTAAAATCCAACCCGGAAGCCATGCGCTTAATGAAACAGGCCTTTTGGAAAGAAGCGGATCATTGGGACAAATTGCTCGACGAAAGAGCTGCGATGAGCGGAAAATTGGTGCTTTCAGATTTTACGAGAAAAGCCATTGAAAAATTCAAAAGCAAGGCTTAATGTTTAAAAGAATTTCTTTTGTGGTTTGGCTCATTATCGTTCTGGGGATAATGATATCTTTCGCTGGTGATGTGGCACATCAAAGGTGGTTTTTTAATTTTTATAAGACGATTATTGAACTCTACCTGTTTGGATTTACCTCTTTTATGATACTCAAAAGAGTATTTTTTTACCGAATAAAAGGGAACATCGACGTGATCCGCCTGGTTAAAAAAAGCGATTATCAAAGCCGGTTGTTTTGGCAGGGAACAGTTTTGGCCCTAATCTATTTAGCCTACAATCGTTACTATTTCGGCACGCTGGAGCATCCCAATTCAATAATAATATTTATTCTTTTACTGTATTATTTGGTACAAATTCTAATCAACAGCAATCCTTCCATTTATATTGATGAGCAATCTTTTTCTTACGATGATTATTTTGTTGATCGCTGGAAATGGCGAAAAATCCAAAGAATAGACCTGAATGAAAACAAAATGCGACTCGTTGGAAATGACAAAGATTTTGAATTAAACTTCCAGATGGTCGATGAAATTGATTATATAAAACTCAACGATGAAGTGGAACAAAGTATCCTCGATGGTGAATTCACTTCCGTAAAATCCTCAAAAATGTTGATTGAAATTGTTCAGAATTATGCCAACAGATACGGAGTTCGCTTTGTAAATTAGCGGTAGAAACTATTTTTAATACTATATTGTGTGCCCATGCTAAAATTCCAAAAGAAAGTTTTTATACTAATTTTACAATTATAAATTCAAATTCTTAACCTCTTAGACTTTACAACTCATGAAAAATTACATTATTGCGTTACTATGTGTTTTGCTAGCCTCTGCCAGTGTAAACGGTCAAAGCAAAAAAGAGCTTGAACTTAAAGTGAACCAATTGCAGACTGAACTGGATACAGTCAAGGCGAACTACAGTAGCTTGTCCACGGTTCATGATTCAACATCCAAAGTGCTGGACTCCTATATAAGCATGTACAAAACCATCCAGGAGAAGGTACTACCCTACGATTTTGCGCCAGAAGATATAGGTGAAATAATTGATTCCCTTCAAACAAGCAGAGATTCTTCATTTGCCAATATTATGGCCGGATCAGAATCGTTGCGAGATACTATTACTACCATGTCAACTACCATAGAAAGCCTAGAAGCTGAAATAGCAGAACTGAAGACTCAAGTTGAAAAACTTAAAGATCCTACTGGTTTTACTGATGAACAAGTTGCAGCACTTGAGAAACTGAAAAAGCTGTTGGATTCTGAGATATTAACTCAGGAAGAATTTGATACAAAAAAGAAAATGATCCTTGGGAATTGAACGAGTTTTCGGGTTTTTCTAACTTTAAATGGATCAACTTTGAAATCATTAATACGTCCGAAAGAAATATTTATCTTAAAAAATTCCGCTTTTTGCCTCGTTGTTTTAATACTATCGAAAAATGCTGTCTTGGAATTTTTAGCTTAAATTTTGTGCTCTTTTAATAAAAAAAACTCCATTAAAGGATAGTTTTCAATAATAACTATTTGTATATTTGCACCCCGGAATTAAACAGACAATTTTATTTATAATTTATAAAGTATGATAATAATCAATGTAAAAGATAGTGAAACTATCGACAGAGCATTAAAACGTTACAAACGTAAGCAACAAAAAATCGGCATTATCAAAGAATTGCGCCGTAGAAAGCAATTTACAAAACCTTCTGTTGAACGTAGAACGGAAATGCTAAAAGCAGTTTACCGACAGAAAAAATTTGGTGGCGATGCAAATTGATAGGAATAAATAGATTTCTCGAAATCTTATTCCTATCAAAATCCAGCTCTGGTAAACTCAAAATTGCCAGATTACCTCTTTTATAAAATTCATTTTTCCAGTATTATTTTATAATTTGTCCAGACAGACCTATCTAATAAGTTCTTGGTTTAAGGTATAAGTATAGAAATCTTCTAAAATTTTCCCACCGATTCATTTTCAGATTCAAGTTTGAGTTGCCATTTTGCGTTTTTCTGAGGAAGAAGCCGTAATTTTATGCCTATATTCATTGCTCTTCAAATCTACTTTTTAACCAAATAATCATGATTGATTCTGTGCCAAAAATTGCCAAAAACACACTTTTGAAGGCTTTCCGTCTTATGGCAACTGCCAAAACATTGACGGAAGTTTATGAAGAGAATTTTAAGGTCGTTTCAAAATACGTCCATGCTACTTCCAGAGGACACGAGGCTATCCAACTAGCTGTCGGCATACAACTCAAACCACAGGATTACCTTTCCGCTTATTACCGCGATGATTCCATTCTTTTGGGAATAGGGATGGAACCCTATGACCTCATGCTCCAATTGATGGCAAAAAGAGACGATCCCTTTTCAGGAGGACGATCCTATTATTGCCACCCAAGCCTTCGCGATGATGACAAACCCAAAATACCTCATCAATCTTCAGCCACCGGAATGCAAGCTATTCCTGCAACCGGTATTGCAATGGGTATCCAATACAAAGAAAAAGAAGGCCTTAATAAAAAAAGTAAAAATGATAACCCTGTTGTCGTCTGCTCTTTTGGAGACGCATCTATCACAGAGGGAGAGGTTTCTGAAGCATTCCAAATGGCGGCTTTAAAACAATTTCCAATTCTTTATCTCGTCCAAGATAATGAATGGGACATTTCGGCTCATGCCGATGAAATACGAGCTACAGATGCCACAGGATATGCAAAAGGATTTCCTGGAATCGAAGTAAGAACGATTGAAGGGAATGATTTTTTTGAGTCCTATTTAACCGTTAAAGAAGTTTTAGAGACTATCCGAAAAGAACGACGCCCGTTTTTAATCCATGCCAAAGTTCCGCTGTTAAATCATCACACTTCCGGAGTTCGAAAAGAGTGGTATCGGCATGATCTCGAGGAACACAAATTACGTGATCCCTACCCTATATTCCGAAATCAGTTAATCGAAGAAGGAATTACTGAAAAAAACATATCCAAGATTGAAAAAGAGGTTAGAGAAAAAGTAGAAGCAGATTACAAGCGAGCATTACAAGCGGAAAACCCAAGACCTGAGGATTTATTTACACATGATTTCGCACCGACTCCGATAACTGAAGAAAAAGGACAACGCACCCCTGCCAAAGGAGAAGAAAAAGTCATGGTTGATTGTGCCTTATTTGCTATAAAAGAATTGATGCAAAAGCATCCCGAATGTTTGCTTTACGGCCAGGATGTCGGAGCTCGCCTTGGAGGTGTTTTCAGAGAGGCGGCGACGCTGGCAAAAACATTTGGAGATAATCGCGTTTTCAATACACCTATCCAGGAAGCATTTATCGTCGGAAGTACAGTTGGAATGTCAGCCGTAGGATTAAAGCCAATCGTTGAAGTTCAGTTTGCTGATTATATCTGGCCCGGATTAAATCAGTTGTTTACCGAAGTGAGCCGATCCTGTTATTTGACCAACGGCAAATATCCTGTAAGTATGATTTTGAGGGTTCCAACCGGAGCTTATGGCAGCGGCGGGCCTTATCATTCTTCAAGCGTAGAGTCCGTGCTTTGCAATATCAGAGGCATTAAAATCGCTTATCCAAGCAATGGTGCGGATTTGAAAGGTTTGATAAAATCTGCTTATTATGATCCGAATCCGGTTGTTATTTTTGAACATAAGGGTTTGTATTGGTCAAAAGTTCGGGGAACCGATGCTGCAAAAACGATTGAACCTGATGAGGATTATGTCATCCCTTTTGGAAAGGCACGTACCGCTCTGGAAGCTGATGCCGCAAAAACAAAAAAAGGAGATTCTCTTATTATTGTAACTTATGGAATGGGCGTTCATTGGGCACTCAACGCGGAAAAGAAATTTGCAGGTCAAATTGAAATTCTTGACTTAAGAACACTTTATCCACTTGATGAGCAAGCCATTTATGAAGGTGTAAAACGTCATAATAAATGCCTGGTTATTACAGAAGAACCTGTCGATAATTCCTTTGCACAAAGCATTGCAGCTCGTATTCAGGAAAATTGCTTCCAGGATCTTGATGCACCTGTAAGAACAATTGGTTCTGAGAATATGCCTGCTATTCCGCTGAATACTACATTAGAACAAACAATGATTCCTTCTATTGAAAAAGTGGAAAAGGCAATAGCGGAGTTATTAAGTTATTAGGTTGTGGTTTGTAGTTCATAGCTTTAACCATGAACCACAAACTATAAACCACAAACCATTTACGGTGTACTCTTTTCTTCGCTCATATCCACACCCAACTGTTTCAAAATTTTAAGGGAATTGGCTTTTACATTTGCTGGCGGATTAAGCGATAATGACTTTTTAAAACTTTCAATGGCTTTTTCTTTTTGCCCATTGTTGAAATATCCCTCGCCCAAGCTATCCCAGGCATTTGGATCAGTAGGATTCTTTTTGACATTGGCTTCAAAAACCTCAACAGCCCCTGCTGCATTTCCTCCTTGCAGCAATTGATAACCATAATTATTCAGTTCAGCATTACTGCCTTTTGCGATCGCATCATCTTTCACTTTTTTAGCTTCTTTAGTTTTTCCTGAAGTCTCTAACAATTTTGATTTGGTCATCATATTTGTCATGCTTGCATTCATGGCTATGGATCGATCAATCATTTCCAGTGCTTTGTCGTTTTGTTTCTGCTGTGCGCACCAGTTGGCAGCACTTTGCCATTCTTTCCAGGTTACCGGAAAAGTATTCAGATCATTTTCTAAAGTCGCCATGATTATTTCGGTTTCTTTGGATGCATCACCTTTTACTTTAGCGGTCAACTTTGCTTTGGTCGTTAGGTTGGTTGGATTTGGATTGATAAAAGCAGAACGTGTTGCCCAGCCTAATGCTTCTTTGTGGTTGATATCATTTCGCAGGCAATAATTCGCTGCTTCATTCCAGCCGATCCAGGTAAATCCGGCTTGTGTTTGCAATTCATTTCTCAAGCTTGCCAGCACAACAGAATGAACATCCACTTCTACTTTAAAAGGTATTTTTTTATCCGCCCATTGCAGAGCACAAACTGCGGATTCAGCATCTACTTCATCAAAAGTATAAGTCAATAATTCATAAAAGTGATCAGACTTTTTAGGTGTTACTTTTACTCTTAGCGCATCTTGCGCAGGATCGTATGAAAAACTTCCCCAGGCGGTACTATTGGTAGAGAAAGCAATTTCCCAGTCTTTTTCTGTTGGAATCATATGCAAACCATAAGTACCCGCAGCTAATTCTTTTCCTTCAATTTTTACATTATCGCTAAACGTAATCGTCGTATTTTCATTGGCGCCTGCGCGCCAGGGTGCATTGTAAGGGACTAGATTTCCCCACACTACCCTATCTTTCACAGCAGGTCGGGAATAAACCACTTTTACTTTTGAAAGTCCGATAACCTGATAAGCCACAGCTTTCTGGCTGACTCTTGGTTGAGTCGTTACAGCTGATTGCGAAATTAATGAGCCCGTATAAAGCAGAGAAATAACAACCAAAATCAGGGTGTAATTAAATTTTTTCATAATCTAATGGTTTGAGAAGGTAAAAAAATCGTAAACTTATCGTGAGTTGTAAAATCGAAGAAGAGATAGAGATATTGACTTAAAAATAGGCTAATCCGAATAAAACTGATGTTCAGTCGCTTGTTAAAACTATGTTAAAAACTTTTTTTTTGGTCAATTGGCGACCAATGATATAACATTCAAATAATTTTATTTTCCTGTTATGACCTTATTCTTAGGTACCCAGATCCTTTTAGTTCTTATCGTCTTGACTTTGGTGTTGAGCATTTTTTATGGCTTAAGATATGCTCTCAGCGATTTGCAGATTGCTGAATCAAGCAAAAGGAAATTGTTGGCTTACACAATTATTGGGATTGGATGTTGGCTGAGTATTATAGCAGCGCTTGCATTTATAGGGTTTTTTCAAAACTTCGATGCCCTTCCTCCAAGAGTGGGAATCGTATTTTTACCTCCTCTAATTTTAACGGTGATTTTACTTTTTTCTAGGTCATTTTATAAAATACTTCTACATATCCCTCAAAGTTGGCTGGTTTATATTCAGTCTTTTCGCATTGTAATGGAAATATTTTTATGGCTGGGATTTATCGCGGGTTTTGTACCTCCTCAAATGACTTTTGAGTGGCTCAATTTCGACATAATCGTTGGAATTACAGCTTTGATGGGCGGATACACTTTTTTTGCACGTGGTCGATATCACCGTTTTGAAGCGATCTTGTGGAATGTCTTTGGTATCGTTTTACTTTTTAACATCGTTTTAATCGCTTTTTTATCAGCGCCCTTTCCCTTCCGCGTTTTCATGAACGAACCTGCCAATACGATGGTTGCTTATTTTCCATTTATTTGGATTCCTGGATTTATTGTTCCTTTTGCATTTGCGATGCATCTGTTTTCTTTAAAACAACTTATTCTTAATAAGAACAGGATTGGATAAATAAGTTATGGCTTTCCTCTGGAGACTTAATTTCAAATCTGTATTTTTACAGAAAAATAACTCAATGACATCATTTAAAGGGAATGTAGTGTGGATAACCGGAGCTTCCTCCGGAATCGGAGAAGCGTTGGCCTATCAAAGTGCCAAAGCAGGTGCAAAATTAGTACTCTCAGCACGACGGGAAAACGAATTAGAAAGAGTTAAAAAAGCCTGTAAGTTGTCAGAAAAGGATATTTTGGTTTTGCCTCTTGACTTGGGTGAGCACAATCAAATGCAGCAAAAAGTACAGCAGGTAATGGATTATTTTGGAAGGATTGATACCTTGATTAATAATGGTGGAATCAGTCAGCGTTCGATGATTATTGATACTGATTTTTCAGTTTATAAAAAGCTTGTCGATGTTGATTATCTGGGAACCGTTGCACTTAGCAAAGCCGTTTTGCCGGTTTTTGTAAAACAAAAAAGTGGTCATTATGGTGTAATTACCAGCCTCATGGGAAAATTTGCTTCTCCCCTTCGGTCAGGCTATTGCGGTGCGAAACATGCGCTTCACGGTTTTTTTGATGCCCTGCGGATGGAACATCACGATGATAATATTAAGGTAACTTTAATTTGCCCTGGGTATATTCAGACCAACGTATCCGTAAATGCCTTGACTTCTGATGGTTCTTCCCAAAACACAATGGACAAAGCTACTGGCGCCGGAATGCCTGCTGAAAAATGTGCGCTGGAAATTATTTCAGCTATTGAAAATGGAAAAATGGAAACGCTCATTGGAGGAAAGGAAACCCTGGCAGTTTATATTAAAAGATTTTTTCCGGGATTGCTCCACAGCATTGTACGAAAAGCTGCTGTAACTTAATTTAAAAAGCGCCTGAAAGTAACTCTTCCAGGCGCTTTTATAAAATTATTTTATATTATTTTATACCGCAAAGCTTTCGCCACAACCACATTCTCTTGATGCATTTGGATTATTGAAATAGAAACCTTTTCCATTTAATCCTCCTGAAAACTCAAGTGTGGTATTACATAGATAAAGGAAACTTTTTAAATCAGTAACCACTTTTACTCCATTATCTTCAAAAACCTGATCGTTCGGCTGGTTTTCATTATCAAAATCCATTTTATAAGAAAGTCCTGAACAACCACCACTGGTCACCGATACCCTCACAAAAAACTTATCATCAAGTTTTTGAGAACTCTTTAACTCAACTATTTTATCCTTTGCGTTATTTGCTACAAACAACATGGTTTAAAATCTTTTTTTTCGAAAATCGTTTTTTTAAGCTGTCTTGACCGTGCTACTTGCTTTGATTCCATTCTTTTCCTGGTAATCCTTAATTGCTCCTTTGATAGCATCTTCAGCTAAGACAGAGCAGTGGATTTTTACAGGAGGCAAAGCTAATTCTTCAACAATTTCCATATTGTCGATAGAAAGCGCTTCGTCAATTGATTTTCCTTTCAACCACTCCGTAGCCAAGGAAGAAGAAGCAATTGCAGAACCACAACCAAAGGTTTTGAATTTAGCATCTTTGATCATACCGGTTTCTTCATCCACTTCAATTTGCAATCGCATGACGTCACCACATTCAGGAGCGCCAACCAAACCCGTTCCAACGTTTTTATTGCTTTTATCCAGTGTACCGACGTTTCTTGGATTTTTAAAATGATCTAAAACTTTATTTGAATAAGCCATAATATGAATATTTTAATTAGTGGGTATTATTTATTTAAACTAAAATTTTACTTTATGAGTTCGTGATAAGAAGCATTTTAATGCGCTGACCATTCAATGGAATCAATATCAACTCCTTCTTTGTACATTTCCCAAATCGGGCTCAAATCGCGCATATGATTTACCCCTTCGGTCAAGGCCTCTATGGTATAATCAATTTCTTCTTCGGTTGTAAAACGTCCAAGACTAAAGCGAATTGAAGAATGTGCCAAATCATCTCCAAGTCCCAAAGCGACCAAAACATAAGATGGTTCCAAAGAAGCTGAAGTACAAGCTGATCCGGAGGAAACAGCAATATTTTGATTAAAGGTCATCATCAACCCTTCCCCTTCAACATGTTTGAAAGAAAGATTGGTAACGTTTGGCATTCGATGTTCCTTGCTTCCGTTTATATAAACTTCTTCTAGATTTGCGATCAAAGCCTTTTCAAGTTTATCGCGAAGTTTGCTGACTCGCTCTGCATCCTGAGCCATTTCTTTCTTAGCTAATTCAGCAGCTTTCCCAAAACCAACGATTCCTGGAACGTTAAGTGTTCCTGATCGCATTCCGCGCTCATGACCGCCACCATCTATTTGAGCAGTAACTTTCACACGAGGATTTTTACGGTTTACAAATAACGCCCCAACACCTTTTGGTCCGTACATTTTGTGGGCTGTAAATGCCATCAAATGAACGCCAACTTCTTTTGGATCAACCGGAATCTTTCCGACAACCTGCGTAGCATCACTCATAAACAAAACGCCATGTTTTTTACAGATCTCACCAATTTCTTTCATGGGCTGGATCACTCCTGTTTCATTATTCGCCCACATGATCGAAACGAGAATTGTATTATCTTTAATGGCCGCTTCCAGTTCTTTTAAATCAATCAATCCCTGCAAATTGACATCAAGATACGTCACTTCACCGCCCATCTTTTCAATTTTCTGACAAGCATCTAAAACGGCTTTATGTTCCGTTTTCGCCGTGATAATGTGATTACCTTTTCGGCTATACATTTCAAAAACACCCTTCAATGCTAGATTATCAGATTCTGTGGCACCACTTGTAAAAATGATTTCTTTTGAATCTACATTGATCAAGCTGGCTATTTGATCACGTGCATAATCCACCGCTTCTTCAGCGACCCATCCAAATGGGTGATTACGACTGGCTGCATTGCCAGGGTTTTGGTAAAAAAACGGTACCATAGCATCCACTACTCGAGGATCACATGGTGTCGTTGAGTTGTTGTCAAGGTATATGTGGTGTTTATCCATTTCTTGATTCTAATTTTTATTTAGATTAATTCTAAAGAGTTTTGTCTGTTCTGCAAATATAACCCTTTTTATGAAAAAAAGTTCGAACAAAAAATAAGTTTTTTAAAGCTGCTAAGTCTAATGATTCTCTTAATTTAGCAAATGAAATAAAATCAAAGCAAAAGGCCTATTTTTATAAGTAAAAACAATGAACAATAAAGAAAATATATTCGTAGAATTTCCTGAAACTAATGAAAAGGAATGGATTGAAAAAGTTGAAAAAGACTTAAAAGGAAGAGCGTTTGAGGAACTATTTTGGACGATTAATGAAGACCTGAACATTGCCCCTTTTTATTACAATAATGATAAGATACCAAGTGTTCCAGCTAACAAAACAAAATCAAACAGTTGGGAGATCAGTGAAGATGTTTTTGTAGAAAATCCAAAATCAGCAAACCAGCAATTACTTAACGCTTTAGCTAATGGGGTAAACGCGCCAAGACTAATCATTGATACTTCATTAGATGGAACCCAAATGGCGACGCTTTTCCAGCATGTTGAATTAAGCTACATTTCGATTCATTTTTTATTAAAATCAGCGAACTTAGCAATAGAA
The DNA here is from genome assembly GCA_963793295.1 of uncultured Saprospiraceae bacterium. Classification (GTDB taxonomy): domain Bacteria; phylum Bacteroidota; class Bacteroidia; order Chitinophagales; family Saprospiraceae; genus JAHDHW01. Next base: position 120,148 of record CAWBZX010000023.1, read on the forward strand.
ATTTTAGAAGTTTTCAACAATTATCTTGTCGAAAAAAATATCAATAAAAACGAAATCAAAGGATCCATAAATCACGGTGATGATGACCAGTTAGCGGAGTTAATCCAATTTGCAATTGAAAATTTGCCGAGCTTTAAAATTTTTACCATCAATGTTGAAGATTCCAATCCAGCTGATATTTCAAAATCATTGGCTAAGTCGATTGTAAAAGGTAACGATTACCTGACATTGCTTTATAAAAAAGGAATTGAACCAAATACAACGATTAATCATTTGCAATTTTCAATTCCAATTGGGAAAAGCTATTTTATAGAAATCGCAAAAATCCGTGCATTAATAATCTTATGGGCAAATATTTTGGAAGTTTATGGCATCAAAGACTCTAAAATACCTGCCATTGAAGCACATCTTTCTGAAGCTTCGTTTGGCGAGGATCCCAACACTAACATGATCCGCGCTACAACGCAGGCCATGTCTGCTGCTTTGGGCGGTGTCAATCGATTGACTGTTTTACCATCTGACGCAAATCAAGGTGAATCAACAGATTTTTCTAGACGCATTGCCCGAAATGTACAGCACCTAATGATGATGGAAAGTTTCTTTGATAGAGTTATCGATCCAGCCAAAGGGAGTTATTATATTGAAAAATTGACAGAAAAAATTGCTGAAGCAGCATGGTCGGAATTTCAAAAAATGGAACAGAACAGCATTACCGGGAATGGAAAATAAAAAAAGACTCCGGCAGACAAGTATCAAAGGGTTTTTAAACTTTTGCCGGAATCTTATCTCAAAACCATAAAGAATTATGCGTTAGTGGCCAGCGGGTAAGAGAGTCTAATAACTACTCGGATTAACAAATAATAATTAGAAAAGCCGCCAACCACTTAAGCATAACTTTAAATGACCAGCAGGCTTTTCAATTATTGAATAAGAAAGAGGGTAAATTAAATTCATAGCTTTACATTTAATTTTGTTAGCCTGCGACAATAAAATAGACGACATATTTCGTATGCGTTTGCTTTCAAAAGGGAAAAAGTTCCGGACCCAAAAAAATGAGCCCGGAGGATGTTATCATAGTAAAGAAGATTAAAGTCTTGCAAAACTAATAGCGAAATAATATCGAAATTATATCAAAAAACAAATAAAGGGTTTTCTTTTAAACCTTTTAAAAAGAAGTCTCTTTTGACCTCATTCAGATGCAAGATATGTTAAAAAAACGTCGCTAAAAAGGGTTTGATATGCCTCAAAATCGAATTCAAAAAGTTTAACCTCAAAAGGCATTTTAACACTTTGAATGTTAAATAAAAAGCACATAAAATATTGATTATCAATATTATATAAATTTGTTAAAATTACTATTTAAAAATTGTTAAAAAACTTTAACCCGCTTTAAAATCATGGCAAAACCCGATCAGCCGGACAATCAGCCAAAAAGGAAAGAAAATCCATTTTCTATAGATCCAAAATCAGCGAAAGATTATCTGACGCGGAAAAAGGTAAAACCAAATCCTGAACATTTGATAGAAGGGATATTAAAAGGCGATCGCGTTTTACTCAGCCAGGCCATCACACTCATAGAAAGCGAAAATCCGGAACACCAAAACATCGCGCAGCAAATCATCGAAAATTGTTTGCCTCATTCGGATAAATCTATTCGAATTGGTATCACAGGTAGTCCCGGAGTTGGAAAAAGTACATTTATCGAAGCAATCGGAAAGCATCTGACTTCTCTTAATCATCGATTAGCTGTACTGACTATCGACCCTTCCAGTCAATTGAGTAGGGGTAGTATACTTGGCGATAAAACCCGAATGCCAAAATTGTCTGCAGATCCAAACGCTTTTATACGCCCCTCCCCTGCCGGAAATTCGCTTGGTGGCGTAGCCCGTAAAACCCGGGAAACGATTATTCTTTGCGAAGCTGCCGGATTTGATACCATTATTGTTGAAACCGTTGGAGTTGGACAGTCAGAAATGACAGTGCATTCAATGGTTGATTTCTTTTTACTGCTCTTGCTTCCCGGCGCAGGTGACGAATTACAAGGTATCAAAAGAGGGATCGTAGAAATGGCTGATTTGATTGCTGTAAATAAAGCCGATGGGGACCGCGTCGAAGCTGCAAAATTAGCCAAGCGACAATATCAAAATGCACTACATCTCTTTCCATCAAAGGAAAATGACTGGACTCCTTCGGTAGTGACTTGCTCCGCTTTAAACAACCAAGGTATCGATGAAACCTGGGAAATAATTCTTGCTTTTCAGCAGCAAATGAAAGTCAATCGTTTTTTTGAAAAAAAACGTCAACAGCAGTCACTTCAGTGGTTTCACGAAAGTATTGAAGGTTTATTAAAAGAAATGTTTTATCAAAATCCTAAAATGAAGGACGAGTTATCAAAAATTAAAACTACTATTCTTCAGGGTCAACAATCTCCTTTTCGAGCTGCTAAAATGTTATTAGAATCTTTTTTTAAAAAGTAATTCCGTCTAATCTATTTAGTAAACTTTTCTATAATATGCTCACAAGCTTCATCCAGCATTTGAAAGACTTGCTCAAAACCATCATTGTCGAAATACGGGTCGGGCACATTTTGATTGTAATCAGGTTTTACAACATTCATAATCAAATGTATTTTTCCTTCTTCTGCCGGCGAATTCGCCATGCTTATAATATTCTGATAATTCGAACTGTCCATCGCAAAAATCAGATCAAACTCCCGTAAATCGTCCGCTCGAAGCTGGCGTGCCCGCTGATTATTAATATCAATCCCATACTTTTGAGCGACGGCTGCTGAGCGTTGATCCGGCCTTTCTCCCACGTGCCAAGAGCCGGTTCCTGCTGAATCTACTGTCCAATCCAGATCATGCTGAGCTATTTTATTTTTCATTATTCCTTCTGCAAGGGGAGATCGACATATATTCCCCAAACAAATCATTAAAATCTTCATTTAATTTGATTTTTAAAGAAGCAATAGAAGTATATTTGCACTGCTTTTTGAAAGCGCAAAGATAACTAGTTGTTGAAACTATAAAAACTTGCTTTTAAAGATTTGAAGTTAAGCTTAAAATTACTGTATGAAAATTATAATCGCCGGAGCTGGGGATATTGGTTTTCACCTTGCTAAACTTTTAGCACTGGAGCAACAGGATATCATTTTAATTGATAACAATCAGGAGGTCCTCGATTATGTGGCGACGCATCTTGATGTCATTACAATCAGAGGTGATTCTTCTTCCATAAAGGTTTTGGAAGAAACTGGTGTAAAAAATGCCGATCTTTTTCTGGCTGTAACGACTTCTGAAAAGACTAACCTTATCACAGCTATTTTATCCAAAAAATTAGGTGCCAAGCAAACTATTGCCCGGGTTAATAGCTTGGAATATCTGACAGAAGTTACCAAAGTACATTTTGCCCAGCTTGGGGTAGACTCTTTAATCTCTCCCCGGCAACTAGCCGCGCAAGAAATTGTCCGTCTTATTCATCAGGTATCTTTAACGGATATTTTTGATTTTGAAAAGGGGAAAATTTCAGTTATTGGTTTTATGATGGATGATCATTCTCCTTTAGTTGATCAAACGATCCGTGAAATTGATAAGAACAACCCGGACGTTCCTTTCAAACCAATTGGAATATTGCGGAATCATAAAACGATTATTCCAGGCGGAGATACCAAATTATATGGCAAGGATCATATTTATTGTATCACAAAAAATGATACTATTGACCAGGTTGTCAAATTCGTAGGTAAAGACCTCGTAAAGGTGAAAAATATCATGATTGTCGGTGGAACTGATGTGGGCTATTCAACCGCACTTCTCCTCGAAAATGAATATAATGTCACCTTGGTTGAAAAAGATAAAGAAACCTGTAAAAAATTGGCAGAAACTTTAAATAATACACTTATTGTAAAAGGAGATCCTGGAAATGTGGAACTGCTCAAAGAGGAAGGGTTGGAAATTATGGATGCCTTTATTGCGCTTACCCCAAATTCGGAAACTAATATTATTACCAGCCTAATGGCTGAAGATGCCGGTGTGTTTAAAACCATTGCTTTGGTGAACAATACGGACTACACCCATATTTCTCAAAATATTGGAATTGATACCATCATAAACAAAAAACTGATCGCAGCAAATAATATTTTTCGCTTTGTACGGAAAGGAAAAGTTGAGGCTATCACTAGTCTGCATGGAGTAAATGCTGAGATTATTGAATTTATAATTGAAAAAAGTAATCGGATCACTAAACACAGTTTGAAGGACCTGCATTTTCCCAAAAAAGCAGTTATCGCCGGCGTGATCAGAGGAGAAGACAGCCTTATTCCTAATGGCGATTTTCAAATACAACTGCATGATAAGGTAATCGTTTTTGCACTTCCTGAGGCCATTTCAAAAGTCGAAGAGTTGTTTAGATAAAATGATAAATTTCAGACCCATAATAAGTATAATCGGTGTTTTGCTGATAATCGTTGGCCTGATGATGTTATCTTCTCTACCTTTTTCATTTTATTTTAAAAGTGGCGACGAAACAGCTTTGTTATTTTCCGGTTTATTGACTTTCATCACCGGTTTGTTTTTTTGGTATTTTACGAGAGGGGAACGCGGCAAACGGGTCAATAAACGGGAAGGTTACCTGGTCGTGGCATTGGGTTGGTTTTCCATGTCTATATTTGGCATGTTGCCTTATTTGTTTAGCGGCGTAATTCCAAACCTGACTGATGCAATATTTGAAACTGTTTCAGGGCTTACTACAACTGGAGCTTCTGTATTAAATGATATCGAAAGCATTCCTAAAGGGATTTTGTTTTGGCGCAGCATGACTCAATGGATTGGAGGAATGGGAATTATAGTACTAACTGTAGCTATTTTTCCATTACTGGGAATAGGTGGTATTGAACTTTTCGTAGCTGAATCTCCTGGCCCAACTTCTGATAAAATCCATCCGAGAATAAAAGAAACGGCCAAAAGACTTTGGCTAATTTATGTCTCTTTGACGGCAGTACTTACGGGAATTTTGGCCTTTGCCGGGATGACCTTTTATGATGCGATCAACCATGCAATGACGACAATGTCAACGGGTGGATTCTCTACCAAAAATTCCAGCATAGCTCATTTCGACTCTCCTATGATCCAGTATCCGATCATCCTTTTTATGTTTTTGGCTGGTACCAACTTTACGATAATTTATTTTGGGCTGAAGTTAAAGTTTAAAAAAGTATGGCAAAGCGACGAATTCAAAACCTATTTAACGGTTGTTTTTTTATTCGTTCTTTTAGTAAGTTATTCTGTGTATAATTTAAGTGGTACCCCGCTCGAAAAATCATTCAGGGATTCCGCTTTTCAAGTTGTTTCTGTGATTACTACCACAGGATTTGTATCCGCCGATTATACAGCCTGGTCACCTGGCCTGACGATGTTCTTTTTTATATTAATGTTTGTAGGAGCAAGTGCCGGTTCGACAAGTGGAGGCATCAAATTAGTTAGGCATTTGGTTTTTTTCAAAAACTCTTTGTTGGAGTTTAAGCGATTATTGCACCCACGAGCCATTATTCGCATCAAAATTGATCGTCAAATTGTATCACCCCGAATACTAACTCATATTTTGGTTTTTTTGCTGATTTACCTTTTCCTTTTCATCTTTGGGTCTATCGTTGTCACCATAATGGGCATGGATTTCATTTCAGCCATTGGAGCAGTAGCTACATGCTTGAGCAATGTTGGACCAGGTATTGGAAGCGTTGGCCCACTTGACAATTTTGCCGCTGTCCCTGGCGCTGCAAAGTGGTTTCTAAGTTTCTTGATGCTTCTCGGCCGATTGGAATTATTTACTATTCTAATTCTTTTTACGCCCTCTTTTTGGAAATCAAATTGACAGATTAGTTACGAGTTCGAAACTGGAAGTTTCTGTTTAGAGGTTGTTTTTTGGATCTTATGGATTTCCCTACTTTTTAATTTCCGAACCTCTTAACCTCCCAATTCTGTTCAATTTTTCTACAATTCAATTTCTTTTCTTATAAAAAGTTTGCAAACCAAGTTTAATATTATATATTTGTTCATATGTAAAATAATAGCCATCTAACTTTTCAGATTCTATGGCTTTTTTACATAACACTATGTCCGGAGGCTGCAAGGTATTTAAAACAAATTTTTTAATCCCGAACCGAAACAGCAAGATGAAACACTATTTACACTTGAATGAACTTAACGGTTCAAGCACTAATCCTTTGTTGGAACAAGTTTACAGCATTCTTGATTCTCGAATCCAATTTATTGATTATCAAGTGCACAATTATTTTAACACTTGTACTAATTGTGATACTTCAGCTTCCATTGAGGAGTTGACCTATCATGGCCCATCTACCGCAAAATCTTTAATGAACAATTTGGACAACCTGCTCCAATTCACCGGTCAGTTACAAGACGACCTAAAATTGTTGCAAATACTTCGAACTTGGTTGAAAGAAGAAACCGTGCAAATTGTCCTTGACTTACTTACCAACAACAAGTATTTAAGTTACTCAGAAGACCGTCTTGAACATCTATTGAAAAAGGAAATTTTGATTATGTATAAAAGAGAACAACTTACTTAGAGGTCATCTCCAAACCAAGCCGATTTTAAACTTTCTGGTATTTGAAAATGTACATTCTTCGCCTTGTTGAAATAATTCACCATACGTCGGGTGGTTTCTTTTGACAAGGCGTCGATGACTAATTTTAGTGGCTTTGACCGGTCTTCCAGCTTTTCTTCTAAACGAAAAACCGATTTTATAGCATCTGGCAACCAGGAAAGCAAACAACCCAGGGGAGCTTCCACCTGCAACATATCTGCAACTTTATCACCACTAAAATAACGTAATAAAACTTGAGGAGCATTTTTTAATACGTTCGTGGGAAGTTTGTCGCTCGAAAAATCAATCAATGCAGCAGCTAATATTTTACCCGCTTCTGATTCACGATGCTGCCGCTGTGCTATTTTGTCGAGTAAAAAACGAGCATCGTCAAGTGTTGGTGGAAACAAATCATTTTGAATACCCATTGCATTCCCAATGACTTTCCAGGTATGCAAATAAGCCCCTTTTCTTTCTTCACTTTCTTCAATTCCGCTTTTTCCCAGAGCATCCAAAATAGAAATGCTGAACGTCATCAAAGTAATCGCCATATCTTCCTGATTGATTGCTTTTCCCAGCTTTACATGTGTCCCAATGTTCTTTTGGAATAAACTTTCTAATTGAAGCATGAATCAACCTGACCTTCATTGCCGATTCAATCGCGTGGGAGGAATTTAATATGCTCCCCGGAGCCATAACATCAATAATAAACTGACCGGTTTCAGCAATCCTTCGGTTGAATTGCTGGTGACCATCTTCTTTATGAGCAAGCCTTCCGGTTTGTACTAAAACCTGAGCTCCATTAGCACATGCATAAAGAATCGGGAGCGATTTATAAAACAAAAAAATTAAAAACTTTGGCCCATGATCAACAAAGAGATCATTTGCTAATTTGATTTGAGCAGGGTCTGCCCATGTCGGAAGTTCTTTATTTTCTTTTACAAACAATTGAACAATTTCGGGTAATTGTACAATTGGCAATTCAATATTACTGACGAGGGTATCAAAAAGCGCTTTGGCTGCCGCATCTCCTTTTTCAGCGACTAGTTTCTCAATAACGGCATCAGCCGGTGGATCAGCAATCAATCTTTTTTCGTCTAATAAGCTATCTGTAATATATTGTTTGAAATTGATGATTCCTTGATGCATTACCTCATTTTTTAATATGAAAATAGACATCCTTCCCGACATTCCCAAAATGAACTATTGAAGATTACAATGGCTTGGTTCTTGCAAATTGGTCATTGACGTTTCCCCTTCTCCTTTTTTCCATAAATATTAAAAGCGCATTAAAATACTGATCTATGAGAAACCCTATGACTACAATAGTTGTCAGCATGCTTGGATCCCTGCTGCTGCTTCTTTCAGGCTGCAAAAAATTTGAAGATATCAGAGTGGTGGAAGATATCGCCTATGATGCGGAATTTGCGATTCCTCTGATAAATTCAAGAATTTCGTTACAAGATATTCTTGACAATGAAGATGACATTGCCATTTTAGAAATTGACGAAGATGGAAACATGATTTTAAATTATGAAGCAGAATTTAAAAATAATACTGCAAATGAATTGCTAGGTGAAATTCCATCATTTCCATTAATACTGGTTGATACAAATATGACTGTGCCCATTCAGGTTTTTGATAATCTTGAAGTTACCAGCATTTCTCTGAATAGTGGGACTCTTTCATTTGATCTGCAATCCGGATTAGCAGAAAATATCAACGTAACAATTATGATCCCGCAACTTACCAAAAATGGATTTCCGTTTAGTACAAATATTGATTTGGTTTACCAGGGTAGTTTGCCGGTGACGGCTTCTATCGGCCAGCTATCTGTTGAAGGCTATATGCTTGATCTCAGCACAAATTCTCTGCAGGTTAATTATGAAGCCATTACAAATTCAGGTGATCATGTTGTACTGGATCTCGTCACTGGAATTGCTGACAATTGGAGCTATGATTTGGTTCAGGGTATTTGGGCTCAACAAACTTTCCTTATTTCTGACGACAGTATTGAAATCGATCTTTATGGTAGCTGGTTAGAAGGAGATATTAGTTTCGAGGATCCTAGAATTGCAATCCAGATTGAAAACTCTTTTGGATTTCCTGTAGGTGTACGATTAAAGAATGTGGTCGCTATAACTTCCGCAGGAAATGAAGTTAGCTTAACGACTACCACTGATAATTTTGAAGTAAATTATCCTACCTTCAATGAATTGGGAGAAGCAAAAACCACTACTTTCTATTTCGATAAAAACAATTCAAATATCAAAGATATAATCAATATGAGGCCTACAAAGTTGTACTATGAAATAGAAGGTATAATGAATCCAAATGACACCAATGATCCCGGATTTGTGACCGATCAGAGTAATTTAACTTCTCTTTTGACAATGGAATTGCCGATCTATGGAACAGCATCTGACTTTACTGTTCAAACTTCGTCTGAAATTGATTTGCAGAATATAGAAAATATTAGTGATGCAGAATTTAAAATAATCACTGACAATGGAATGCCACTTGATATTGATTTGCAATTGTACTTTCAAGATAAAAACGGAAATATTATCGATTCCCTGTTTAATGAAGAACAGGCTTTACTGGGTGCTGCCGCTATTGATATACACGGCAACACTACGAATTCGACTGAAATGACCACTTACATTGATGTTCCTAAAGAGCGAATGCTGATGATTCAAAGTGCAAGCAATGTTTTAATTAATGCTTCTTTTTCAACTTCAAACAATGGGGCTACTCCTGTAATTATTAATTCGTCGCAGGATGTTGCAGTAAGAATGGGAGCTAAAATCGGCTTGGAAAATTAAACTTGATAAATATTTGATCTCATTTAATAGCACTCATAGTGCATTATAATCCTATTAACACTTTTAAAATTAAACTAACCTTAGCAATCCTCAAATTGGGGATTGCTTTTTTTATTTAGTATGGTCAGGAGGATAGGAAATAATGAGTAATCCAAGGAAAGTGATTAATCCATTTACGATTAGCAATTCAAAATTGAATTTATAACCAAAAAAGAGCAGCTCTGAATATTGATTGACGAAATAAGTAAGAACCGGAGACATAATACAAATTATTGGAACGAAACGATCTAATATTTTCCTTTTTGTAAAAAAACCAAAAACAAATAATCCCAATAATGGCCCATAAGTGTATCCGGCAACTGTAAATATTTGTTCAATTACTGCCCGGTCATTTACAAAATAAAAAACCATTATCACTAAAAAGAGTAAGAATGAAAACCCAATATGAACCAAAAACCGGGTCCGCTTTTGTCCCTCTTTTTCTTTGTTCTCTTCTTTTTCAAAACCTAAGAAATCCACACAAAAAGAAGTAGTCAACGCCGTCAGTGCGGAATCAGCACTTGAGTAAGCTGCCGCGATTAATCCAAGTACAAAAGCAATTCCTATCACCGGACTTAAATGATTAATAGCGATCATGGGATACAGCAGGTCAGTATCTGCTGGAATTTCTATTCCGACTTCTCCAGAATAAATAAACAGCAACGCACCTAAACTTAAAAATAAAAGATTGGCAAATACCAGAATTATACTAAACCAGAACATATTTTTTTGAGCTTCACCAATATTTCGACAGCTTAGGTTTTTTTGCATCATATCCTGATCAAGTCCTGTCATGACGATTGCTATGGAAACCCCTGCCAAGAATTTTTTAAAGAAATTGTTGGAATCGGACCAGCCATTTTCAAAAAAGAAAATCTGAGAATATTGGCTTTCAGAAACTACATCTACCAATCCAGAAATGCTCAAATCAAGTCTTTGACCAATTGCAACTATTGTAAAAATTACAGCTAAAAGCATACAAAGCGTTTGAAGGGTATCCGTCCAAACTATCGTTTTAATTCCTCCTCTAAAGGTATAAACCCAAATCAAGACAATCGTAAGTAATACGGTTAGCCAAAATGGAACACCGAATGGATTCATGACAAATTCCTGTAAAACAATCGCTACCAAATACAAGCGAAACGATGCCCCAATTGTGCGAGAAAGCAAGAAAAAGGCTGAACCGGTCTTGTAAGAAGAAACACCTAAACGCTGCTCCAGAAAGGAATAAATCGAGATTAAATTAAGGCGATAGTACATGGGCATCAGGACAGTTGCAATAACCAAATATCCAAGCAAATATCCCAAAACCATCTGCATATAGCTGAACTCACTGCTCTGTACCCAGCCTGGCACTGAAATAAAGGTTACACCGGAAAGAGAAGCTCCAATCATTCCAAAAGCCACTACATACCAGGGAGATTGGCGACCGGCAAGAAAGAAATTAGCATTACCAGAGTCTTTACCCGTGTAATAAGATATTACCATCAATACTAAAAAGTAGGACGCAATCACACCAAGAATCACAATCGGACTTAGGGTTTCAATCATATTAAATACTACGTAGGTTCATTTGTGAACGCAAATCTAATAAATATGTGGATTTAAATTCGGGTTAGTTTCAACAACGTTTAAGGAAGAATAAACATTAAAAATTATTAAAATATTATATTGACTTTATAAAAATTGAAAACCAATTTATTAGAGACTTTTTATCAAAGAAAACATTCCTAAAACTAGTCCTGAATTTTGGTCCCATACGCCAGATCTCCCGCATCACCTAAGCCAGGAACAATATATGACCGTGCGGTCAGTTCTTCATCAAGAGCACCGAGCCAAATTTGGGCTTTTGGATATAATCTTTTGATATAATTAACTCCACTTGTTGACGCAATTGCTGCCACCACATGAATTTCTTTTGGCGTTCCAAATTCTAACAATGATTTAATAGAAAGGCCCATAGAAGCACCTGTCGCAAGCATGGCATCACTAATAATTAAAACACTATTATCTAGCTTTGGGCATGATACATATTCTAACTTAATTTCAAAAGAACCATCTTTATGATGCATTCTGTAGGCTGAAATAAATGCATTTTTCGCATCATCATAATAGTTTAATAAACCTTGGTGGATAGGTAAACCTGCTCTTAAAATTGTAGCAAGAATAATATTGTGGCTATACATTTTTGTGTGCGCTATTCCCAATGGCGTTTCGACTTCAATTCCTTTGTATTTCAGGGTTTTACTAATTTCATAAGCAAGCACTTCTCCCACTCGCTCCAGGTTTCTTCGAAAACGCAATCTATCCTTTTGAACATTTACATTACGCAACTCAGCAATAAATTTATTGGCTACTGAATTTTGTTTGGTTAGTATAAATGTCATATTTCGCTTTTTGGTAATCTGTATTTTCAAAACTACTAAAATAAATCTACTTTAATAAACTCCGCAGATACTAAAGCTTCATAATCTTTCCATTGATCTTAATCTTTTCATTTTTGCAAATACATTCAAAAGGTCATCCAAAAATTTATGTTTTCAGCTTTTTAAACCGTTTTTAAATTTTTTCCTAACATTTCCCACGCTAAAGGACTTTATTTTGTTCGTTATAATTTGTATATTTAGTAGATCATTTTTTATATTCAATGCAAACCGAACAAATATTGTTGTTTTGCGTTTTAAATGGAATACATCTTGATTTATATAAGTTGTTAAAATTAGTTTGAAGGTTTTACAGTTTATCAACACCTTGTTAAACCATGCCGGCAAATTAATATTTTGATTATGAAAAGTATTTTAACTCTTTTAATAGCTTGTTTTTTAGGACTTGTAGTAGTCAATGCACAAAATGTTAATTTTCAATCCAGAGAATTTGCTGATGAAAACAAAGGCGTTGTTTACAACAAAGAACTTGCGTTTGATCTCCGAATGCATACCCATGGATTTGCGCTATCAGCAAATATTGGTAAAATAAAAACTTACTACCTCACAAAATACTATCATTTCGAAATCGGTGAAATTAAGCACCCAAAAGAGCAAAGACACAGTTTTGATTATCCAAGTAATGGAAGAACTTCCCGTTCCTTCGTTTATGGAAAACAAAATAACTTTTTGGTCATTCGTGCCGGAAGAGGCGCAAAGCGGTACTTTTCTGAAAAAGCCAAACGAAAAGGCATAGCAATAGGAATTAGTTACGAAGCAGGGCTTTCTTTGGGTCTATTAAAACCCTATTACCTGGACTTCTGGCGCAATGTTGCTGGTGACCCAACCGATGTTTATTTCGTTAGTGAAAAATACACTGGTGACAACCAAGATAGTTTTTTAGATATTAGCAGAATCTATGGCTCATCTGGGTTTGCAAAAGGATTGGGTGAGATTTCGGTGACTCCAGGGGTACAAGGTAAGTTTGGGGTTCATTTTGCCTGGGGCGCTTTCGATGAGTTTGTCAAAGCATTTGAAGCAGGTATTATGGTTGATGCTTTTTTCAAAAAAATACCTATCATGGTCGATGTACAAAATGCCGAAAACCGACCTTTTTTCATCAATCTTTATATATCTTTACAGCTTGGAAAACGGTGGTAGGCAAACTAAAGTTTGTATAAATCTGACGACTTATTGATTGAATCGTTTCAAGTTAGCAATCCTTTTTAGTATATCCCTTCACAATTATCCTAAACTTTTTAAATATTGAGACTGTTTAAATCATCTATCCAGTTTTTGATTTAAGTAATTTTTTGAATTCAGCAACTATGTTTGAATTACCAATAGTAGACCATAAAGAACCTAAGAAACGCAAACCAAATTGGCTTAGAGTGAAATTGCCAATTGGTGAAGAATTTAAAAAAGTGCGCGCTTTGGTGGACCAGTACAAATTGCATACAATTTGCCAAAGTGGCAATTGTCCGAATATGGGTGAATGCTGGGGCGAAGGCACTGCTACCTTTATGATTCTAGGTAATACTTGCACCCGATCTTGTTCTTTTTGCGCCGTAAAAACAGGTCGACCTCCTGAATATGACGAAGATGAGCCTCGTAGAGTAGCTGAAGCTATCAAATTAATGGAAGTCAAACATGCTGTTATTACTTCTGTCAATCGCGACGAACTGAAAGATAAAGGCGCTGAAATCTGGTATCAGACGATTAGAGCTGTTAAAGAATTATCACCAAATACAACTATAGAAACTCTTATTCCCGATACCCGTGCGAATTGGGAGGCTCTCGAAAGGATGATCTCTGCTGGTCAGGAGGTTGTTTCACATAATATGGAAACCGTAGAAAGGCTTTACCGGAAAGTACGTCCTCAGGCTAAATACCAACGTAGTTTGGAACAAATTCAGCTTACAAAGGATTATGGCAAACGCACCAAATCAGGCATTATGGTTGGTCTTGGCGAAAAGGATCAAGAAGTATATCAAATAATGGATGATTTACTAGCACATGGCTGCGATGTTCTTACCATTGGGCAATATTTACAGCCCACCAAAATGCACCTAGAAGTAGCGGATTACATCCATCCTGATAAATTTGCGGAATATAAAATGATCGGCTTGGAAAAAGGATTTGACTTTGTAGAAAGTGGTCCTTTGGTTCGATCCTCTTACCATGCGGAAAGGCATTTATAAAAAACCTAAAGCCCTTCGCATTTTCTCGTGAATGGCAGTGTTTTCGTAAATGCCACTAAATAGTCTGGCACCGGGGCCAAATGCAAAAACGGGTATCAAATCAGCGGTGTGATAATCCGTTGTGAAAGCTGTTTTGAGTTTGCCCATTGTCGAACCCTGAAGTATAGAATACCCCCCGGTTTCATGATCTGCTGTAACTATAACCAACGTTTCACGATCACGAGCAGCAAATTGTAATACTTCCCCTATTGCTTTGTCAAAATCAATCAACTCGCTCACGAGATAATCAGAATTGTTGGAATGCCCTCCCCAATCTATTTGGGAACCCTCAATAACCAAAAAAAATCCTTGCTCCTGTTGATTACGAAGATAAGAAATAGCCATTCTGCTTGCTAATCTCAAATATTTACGGCCAGAAGCATAGGGCAATGGATCATCATCAGCCGTGAAATAAGCAAAGTTCTGATTTTTAGGGATTTGACAAGAAACCAGGTCTTCTTTAAAATAATCTGAAACATAATAATCTAACTCTTCCAATTCTTTGTAAATATCTCTATCGTCTGATTCACGTCGGTCAAAATATTTCTTCCCACCACCTATAAAAAAGTCAATATCTGTTTTTACAAAGTCCGCTGCTATTGCTTCGTACATTTCACGGTGTTTCTGATGCGCGATAAAACTTGCAGGTGTGGCATGAACAACTGTAGAAGTAACTACCATTCCTGTAGCATAACCATTTTTTTCAGCTTCTTCGAGGATTGACTGTACAGCAAAAGTATCAACATCTACTCCTATTGCGCCATTATAAGTTTTAACCCCACAAGAAAAAGCGGTAGCTCCTGCTGCAGAATCCGTGACCAGACTATTCCCCGAATATGTTTTATGTAATCCTATGACAGGAAACTGTTCCAGATTCAATTTGTTCCCATTCATATACATGCCTGCGGATATTTGAGTCAAGCCCATGCCATCACCAATCATAAGAATTATGTTCTTAGGCTGTGGGTTTTGATCATTTTCTACACTTTCAGCAAACAAGTCATGATCATTGATTTTAACATCCGCCTCCGGAGTAAAATTAATTGAATTAAAAAAAATCAATGAAGTTATTGCAAGAGATTTATACATAAAACGGGATTATTTTTCTAAAAGATTACAGTGACTTAAACTAAAACGTAACGCTTCCCAGGTAAAGTTTTAATGATTCCTTTAAATTCTAAATCAAGCATTAATTCTGCCATTTTACTTGAATTTAATTGGACTTCCTTTGAAAGTTTGTCAATACCCAGATCATCAACGTTTTGTAATAACGATACAATTTGTTGTTCTTTTTCTGACAATTCAACAAACAGGCTCTTTTGAACGATTTTATTATCACTTTTCTTATCCCAACGCATGATATATGCTAGATCTTCTGCACTTTCTATCAAAGCAGCTTTATGCGTTTTGATTAAATGATTACAGCCCTGGCTATACTTATCTTTTAAACGACCGGGAACAGCAAAAACGTCTTTGCTATAATTGTTTGCCATATGCGCGCTGATCATTGAACCGCCTTTCTGAGCGGTTTCGATTACAATCAAGCCATCACACATTCCAGCAATTATACGATTACGCATAGGAAAGTGTTCCCGTTCAATACTTACTTCGCTTGAAAATTCAGTGAGAATACCGCCGCAGTCAACCATTTGATCAGCGATCCTTTTATGTTTAGTTGGGTAAATTTGTGACAAACCATGGCCGAGTACTCCGATCGTTGGAATTTTTAAATCCACACACTTTTGATGCGCTACAACATCCACACCGTATGCTAATCCACTAACAATCATAACATTATATGTAGTTAAACCCTCAACTATGTCTTCGCAAATCGATTTGCCATAAATGGTGGGAGTCCGCGTTCCAACTATTGAGATAATTCTTTGAAAATTCAAATCCGCAGTTCCATTATAATACAATAAAATAGGGCTATCCTGAAAATGTTTAAGACGCTGGGGATAATCGTTGTCCAAAAAAAAGAGTGTTTGGATCCCATTCTTTTCAACAAATTTCAGTTCTCGTTCTGCTTCCAATAAAACGTTTTTGTGAAGCAGATTGGAAATAGTGAGTTCACCAACTCCTGGCACCTTCAACAGTTCCTTTTTCTTTGCCTGAAATACAGCTTTAACCCCACCACAATAACTGATCAGGTTTCTGGCAGTAACCGGCCCAACTTTAACAATTTTTGTGATGGCAATTTTATATAGTAGATCTTCTTTCATCAGATATTGTGAAACATCACAACTAAAATTTAGTAAAGTTCAGGAAGACAGGTGCCTTAATTGAACAAAATTTAATATTTTGAAAAAATAAACAAAATAAACTGATTTAATAATTTTTATCTTGCAAAAAATATTTAATTCCTGTTGCAACAGATTGGAAACAGGTATTATTAAACAACTTAAATGTTTGTTTCGTCATGACTACTAAAAAGAAAAGAATACTTCCACGTATTGAAATCCTAATCATCATTGTATTTTTCTTTAGCTTCGTTATTTGGGCGATATCAAAATGTGGTGCAAAACAAGATTCTTACGAACAAACGGAGTTATCCGATGATCTAACGAATCCGGAGGATTCCTTACAGGATTATACCATTACCCCAGTACCACTTCCCCAAAATGAAGAGGCCATTCAAAAGGAAATCGCAGCAAAAAATCAACAATCTGGATTCACCAAATTGTTTATAACCATTGATGGCCTAAAACTACGCACAGGTCCCAGCCTGGACAGCACCGTCATTTATCAGTTTCCGCTTTTTGAAGAAGTATATTTCATGAATGAAGTAACAGATTCAACTTACCAATTAAGTTTGGGAAAAGAAATGGCTGACGAACCATGGGTTAAGGTTAAAAATAATCGCGGCAAGATAGGATGGGTCTATGGAGCAGGTGTGAGTTATTATAAAAAGAAAAGAGAAGGTGTCCAATGATCTAAGCATCAACACCTAACTCCTCCAATTTTTATTTAATATCCAGTTGGTATAATTCATACTTTTCGATGATGTTGATTAGATTTTTTTCTAAATCAGAAAATTCTGAATACCCTACTTTTTCAAGTCCTTTTGCCCAGGATTTATAATCTGAAGTTCCATATTGTAGCAATTTTGAATACTTCCCGCTGGTCACAAATAAACTGTGATCCCTGAAACTAGTCCATGCATTTTCATATTGTCGATAACATTTGTTTTGATAAGTCCCTCTTTCTCCATTCCAGTCGGATGTACAAGCAATTGCAAAATGATTGTTTCCGATCTCAGCCATATCTCTAGTTCCGGCAAAACTATGAAAAATGGAATTCGCCAAAATAATAGACGTTGGGACTCCATATTTTTTGCTCTCGCTTATTGCAACCTGAGCAAATCTTTTTAAATAAGATCCGATCACTTTTTCGTCAATTTTGGAATACTCTGATTTTGGGTTTGAAGCGTTTCCTCCTCCAATAAATGATAATCCAAAGCGTTCCAAAATCCCCGTATTTGATTCTTTTATAGACTCCTTTTCTGCTTTTTGAGTCAACAGTTCTTTTTGTTTTTGTTTGTTCTGCATTGGATGAGAAGCGGGCTCTTCAACCTTATCGGGATTGTTCATGTTAATTTGAAAACTGAAATCTTTTCTCATTAAAACAATCAGCAAAAAGCCAACGATAATTATTTGAAACCAGTGCTTTTTTATAAAAAGGGAAAGCTTGTTTGAACTTTGATTATTTTCCATTAGACTCATTATTTTTAACTTTTTGTATTAAATCATGAGTCAAATTTAAAACAAAATGTTTTTAAAAACAATCTTTTCTAAACAAAAAATAAAACTTTTTGTGTTAAATTAAAAAGCTGCATCTCTCGAAATTTCATTTTAAAAATCACATATAAAAAAAGGGACTAGTTTAAATCTTTGAATTACAACCGCATAGAATTGCATCCATAATATTCCTTGTTATTTTTAAAAAAATCCTGCCAGGTAAATTTTATTTGAAATTATTGCTGAAGAGAGGGGTCAAGCGTATAAGCCACATTATAAAAATCCTGCGCTTTAGCCTGATCTCCTAAATTTTGATAACATCTTGCAATAGATAAATTGAGCTGAGGATCTCTTGGAGATAGTTGATAGGCATATTTTAAATAGTGTAGCGCGGTCTGATAATCTCCTCTTTTTTGAGCATTCATTGTTTCACCGACTTTGTACAGAAACTGCGTCAATTTATCAGCATCTGCATTAGGTAAAAGATATTCAATGTATTCATCTATAAAATCGAGTTGGGTCCGTTTGGAGAGAACATCTTCAAATTTTTGAAGCAATTTATCCAAATCACCGTCTCTTTTATATTGCTCCGCCACAACACCGGCTTGCATAGTCAGCGCCGAGCCATAAGAGGGATAAATTTTCAATGATCGCTCAATATAATATGAAACATCATCAAGCAGGGCGTATCTCGTTTCCGTATTAGTTTCCACTTTATATTTTTCAAAAAGAGCAACGCCCATAAAGCAATTTGCCCGGGCACTATTTGGTGAGTATTTTACAGAAGCCGCATTTAGCGTAATTGCATTTTTCCAATCTTCGGTCCTCAATATGGTTTTTGTGGTATAACCAACCAATAATATGACAAACAGACCGACACTCAAGATATTCAACTCTCCTTTCTTTTCATTAAAAAAATCAGGCAGTTTTCGCGATATGAACCAAGCAAAAATCAAACAAATGGCTAATGAAGGGACGTAAACAAATCGTTCATTCATCGTCGCCCCAACAGTAAACGGAATATTTGAAACAATCGATAATGTTATAAAATAAAACAAAATGCTGTAGGAAATAATCTTTTTACTTTTTAATCCCTTTAATGCAATTCCCAGCAGACCTAGATGAAATAGCAAGGAAATCCATGGCCTGAAATCACCCCAACTGAGGATTGGAACCTGAAACGGATAATAATCATGCGTCAAGGGATGTGGGAAAATTAATAGTTTGATATACATCCCCAAAGTATAAAATATGGTTGCAAACTTTTCCCCAAAACTCAATCCATAAAATGGATTATTCATGATATCAGTGACCTCTTTTCCGGTACTCAGCAAAAAACCGATGATGTTGGTTCGAATCGCGATATACAGCAATCCGACAACAATCAAAGGAACTGTGACCGTAGCTATTTTTTTGAATTTTGCTTTCGTAAAAAAGTAGCCTGACAACGGAATCACAGCTATCCAGGTCAAAGCACTTTCTTTGGCAAGCAAGCCTAACATAAAACTAATCGCAGCAAACAACAATAAAATGACTTTGTCCTTTTTCAAATATTGGATCGAAAAATAAAGCGCTCCCAAAGCTCCTAAAAAAGACAGTATTTCATCGCGTCCTTTAACATTTGCTACTACCTCGGTATGGATTGGATGCAGAATAAAAAGGAGTGTTGCCACAAAAGGCAATGCCAGCCACCAACGGCTGTTTTTCAAAGCCGGAATCAACAATGATAAAACTCTGAATAATAATAAACCGGTCAATGCATAAAATAATATATTGACCAAGTGCCCCACTTTGGGATTTAGGCCAAAAAACTGATATTCAACGGCAAAAGTAGCAATGGACAAAGGGCGGTATCTTCCGCCTTCCAGCAGGTTTTTCTGTTCTCCAAAATAACCTTGAAAACTCTCTGTGGTAAAGATTTCTTTGATCCCTGCAAAGCCTTTTTTGGTGTATTGATTGTCAACGATCACCATTTTATCGTCGAGAACATATTCAAAATCAAGGCTTGAAATGTACAAGGCAAAAGGAAGCAGGAAAAGAATTAATATAGGTAATAGATTGGACTTCCAAAAAGGCTCTTGCTTTTTCTGTGGCTTTTTATAAGGCGCATCTTCCGGATTAATTGAAGGTTTTTTAGCTGGCTTTTTCGGTCTTTTAGACATAAATGAGCTTCCTTTTTATAAATCGAAAGCAATATGAAAAATTATAATGTGTTTTCCAAATTTCTTTAAGTCATCCTGCTTGAATCATTTATCAGTCACTAAACTAGCCTTTATTACTTTATTCTATCATATTAGAGGGTTTGGCGTTAAGAAATTCAATTGTGGGAGAGATCTAAGAGCAACCCATAAGTGGGCCCAAATTAGAATATTTAAAGAACGGGACGGTTTGAGTTGTGCTTGATGAGTCTAGCTGGTATTATGTTATGCATTAAGTCCTTTCAAATGCAATGAGCTATTTTTTTGAGAAAAATTTAAAAACTAAACTTAAACCGCATAAAAATAGCTGTTGCGGGGCTTTCATATTTTTTTTCCTGAGATTTGGAAAAACTAACTTGTCCGATCAAATCAAAATCCCAGTTTTCGGCTATAGAATAAGTCAAAGTTGGATTGATAAAAAGAGCCTGATCAAATGAAGGGCTATATATTAAGGCTAATCCACCGCTAAGTATTGGTGTGAAAGGATATAAAACTTGTGTAAAAATAGAATATTTGTAAGGGTACAAGTTTTTCGCGGAAACATCAAAAACAAAAATAGTTCCTCCACCTAAGGCAAGACTATCTCGACCATTACTATTGTACAAAAACCCTCCATTGATATACAAACTGTTTTTAAAGGAATAATCGACTCCGATAGTACCTGCAAAACTATTGGCAACTGTGTCTTGCAAAGAATGAAAATACGTGACTTCCCCTTTGAAACTGGCATCTTTGATATTACCTGCCCAGCCTCCTCCAAAAGTTAAATCCTGCTGCATGATCCCTGCCAGCACCTGAAAATCATAATTCCATTTATTGGTTTTCCATAAAATCCCTGCAACAGCATCTTCCTTTTTGTCAAACGCTTTTATTGCAAACTCGATACTTGAAGCAAAGCCGGTGTAATATTTTAGACGAAAGGCATCGCTTCCAGGCCGTTCTTCGTAATCAAAATCGGTGAAGGAATAAGCGTTAAAAATGTCATTTGGATTCCAGGCAGTATTGATACCCCAATTGATCCGCTGACGACCCAGGCGAACCTCCCAATTCCCTTTGGTATAATCCATGTACAGACGGTCGAGCATACTGTGAATGATAAAATCATTCCGCTCAAAAATAATCACCGAAAGATCGAAAAAGTCATTTGCCGTTTCTTCCAATGATTTTGCGTAAAGTGGATTAAGTTTTACAAAATCACCATAAAAAATCCGGTTACGCATATCCGCGCGAAAGGTAAACTGATCATTGATGTACCAGGTGAAATTTAGGCGGTTGTGGATCAAATTGTCTAACAACAATAAGGTTGTATCTAAAACGGGAACTTTTACAAAATTCAAAGACTGCAAAGTCTTTACATAACCTGTCAATTGCCAGTTTTTAGGTTTTTCCTGAGCAGATAGGCTCAATGGAATACAAAGCAAAAGAATTATCCAACCTTTTTTCAAACTCAATCTACCGCGTTTCATCAGATATAATTTTGCCATCATCAAGTGTGATTACTCTTCTGGCGCGATCAATCACCCGCTGATCGTGCGTTGAAAAAACAAAGGTTATCTTTTCTTCTTTATTGAGCTTAGCCATGATATCCAACAAATTGGTTGTGGAATGTGAATCCAGGTTTGCTGTAGGCTCATCAGCCAAAATGAATTTGGGTTTTGGAGCCAAAGCCCTGGCAACAGCTACTCTTTGTTGCTGACCGCCGGAAAGTTGTGACGGTCGACGGTTGATGTTGTCCGTCAAGCCAACCGCTTCTAATAATTCTTTAGTCCGTGCGTTGCGTTCTTCAACGGGTCTGTTTTGAAGCAGCATCACAAATTCCACGTTTTCTTTTGCGGTCAAAACAGGAATCAGGTTATAAGCCTGAAATACAAAGCCGATGTTGTCTTTTCGAAAATCAATCAATTTATTATCAGAAAGCTTAGAAATATCCTGGCCATCTACTTCAACATAACCGGAAGTCGGTCGATCAAGCCCTCCGATAATATTTAATAAAGTCGTTTTTCCACAGCCCGATGGTCCAACGATAGCGGTAAATTCTCCTTCATTGATTTCGAGGTCAATGCCATTGACAGCATGTACTGGAATGGTGTCCGGATTATATGTTTTATAAATATCTTTCGTTTTGATGACTGCCATTACTTATTAATTATTGAGTTATGAATTATTATTTAATAATCTGGAAATTAACGGTTGGAAGTTTCGAGTTAAAAACCCTCTTAATGTTCTTACTACATAACCTCCTAATCTTTTAATTATATTTTCCTGATCGCCTCAACTGGTCGCAGGCTAATCGCCTTAAACGCAGGATAAATCGATGCCAATATTGCTGTAACCACTACGGACAAACCTAATTGGATATAGATATCAGCATTCAAATCAGGATACACAATCGTTGACATTCCAAATTGCTCCATACCTCCAGCAAAAGCAGAAAGGTCAAGCCCATTTTTGGCTAAATATGTCACCGTCAACCACCCCAGCGCCAACCCTATTGGTGCGCCGATAAAGCCTAATAAAATTGTTTCAAACACGACCATTCCAAATACTTTCATTTTATTCATGCCAATTGACATCAGCATTCCAAGTTCTCTAGTTCGTTCCAGCACAGCCATCAACATGGTATTGATGATTCCGAAAATCAACGCAAGCATAAATATGATAATAAAAATAGTTGCGGAAACACCAATTTGAGATTCATACAAATTGATGTCGGGAGAGATTTCCCGGTAATTTTCAACCAATAAGTCTGGAAAAGATGTTTTCAGAGCGATTTGAGCAGAGTCCAAATCTGCAGGATCATTTAAAAATATTGCAATTTCATGAGCGACATCTCCATTGCCAAGTAACCGGTTTACATCACTTCGAAGAACAAAAACATTTCCTTCATCAAACGGCGTATTTTCGGTATTAAACAATCCAACAATTCGAAATGCACCTGCAACAATTTCTCCTGATAAATCCTGAAATTGAAGGACCACCTTTTTGCGGAGCTGCAATTTTAGTTTTTTGGCCAATCGCTCGCTTATCAGTATTTGATTTTTTTTGTCTGCTTCAAAATATTCACCCTGCTTAATCTTTTCAGTAAATTTTGTCACCAGCATTTCGGTTTCAGGATCTACCCCACGAATGGCCACACCTCTTGCTCCACGCGAAGTAGCTAGCATCCCATTAATTACAATTCTAGCAGTCGTAGCCTGTACAAATTCATTTTGGTTGATTTCCTTTAACTTTTCAGTCGGATTTTCCATAAAATATTTCACCTCTTGATCCTCTTTAAACTCAGGCTTGTGGATTTGAATATGGGAAGTTTGGAGCCGAATAGCATTGTTGACGTAACTTTTGACCATTCCAAAAGAGAAGCTCAAAAGTGAAATCAAAGCCCAAACTCCTATCGTTACCGACCCCAACACCACAAAACTCCTCAAAGGACTTCGCCAAATATTTAGCCACGCGATTTTAAAAACCATTTTATTTTTTTTTGAAATTGAAATATTTATAATTAAGTAATCTCATTCGTTCTGATTATATTCTCATTGCATCAACCGGGTATAAATTTTTAATTTTCCAAAATGGGTACAAAGCCAGAATTGTTGTAACAATAAAAATGATTAAAGCCTGGTTGAAAAAAACGCTGAATTCAAAAGCGAAAGGCATTACGGCATCTATCCCAAATTTTTCATAAGCCTCAACGGCTTCCTCTCCCATAATTGCCATGTCAATCGGATTTACATTATAATAATAACAAATTGGGATGCTGATTAAAATCCCCGCGATTGAGCCAATGAATCCTACAAGAACCGTTTCCCACCATATTATTGAAAACAATTTCCAGCGACGCATTCCGATTGATACTAAAACTCCGAATTCATATTCTCTTTCCTTTGTCATCATGAGAATGGTCCCAAAAATTGCGAACGTGATGATAAAATATAAAATGCCCAAAACGAGTAGTCCACCTCCTTCGTCCAATTCTCTGGCTTCCAACAATTCGGGCATCATTTGTTCCCAATTCTTTACTTCATATTTTTCATTATCCAGTTTTGAGTTTACAGCCTTCAAAACCCCAGGCACCTGATCTCTTTCGTCAATTTTTAAGACGACAGATGTCACCATATTTTCAGCACCATAAAACTTTTGAGCAGCTTTCAAAGGCAAATAGACCAGCCTTTTGTTCAAATCCGGAAGTGCAAACTTGAAAATTCCTTTGATCGAAAATTTAGCTGCAGCATTTGCACCGTGATATCCCTGGCTAATCAAAACCAAAGTATCTCCGAGTTTCATCCCCAGTTTTTCTGCTACTCCTTCAGCAACAAAAGTCGCTTCATCATCAGCCTCAAGGTATTCCCCTTCAACCAGCCTGGATTTAACACCGGTCATATCATCTTCTTTTTCCGGATCAATGCCAATGACCAAAACCCCTGTTGTTAAATTCTTTTGGGAAGCAAGTGCGAAAGATTCAATCCTGGGAATCACACCCTTAACATCTGGAATCTCCTTTTCAAGCGCTTTCAATTCATCATTAAAATCGACTGCATTGTCAAGGATCTGTTCATCCCAATATCCATCGCTATGTACCTGAGCAAATCCAAAATAAAGGTTTACAGTATTGTCAACAACTTTGTCCCATACCCCTTTTTGAAAAGACACCATTACGGAAGCCATGAATACCGCAAAAGCAACGGCAGCCACTGTAATCAGTGTTCTTCTTTTATTGCGCCAGATATTTCGCCATGCTAGTTTTAAAACCATTGTATTAAAGTATTTTAGAATATCAGGCTCGCATTGCTTCAACAGGTTTTAAGCCAAATATTTTCAATAAAGGGTATAAAGCCAGAATCGTAGTAATGATAAACATGATAACTGCCTGTTCAAAAAATATGTTGAATTCAAAGGCAAAAGGCAATACTGGTTCGATTCCAAAATTTTCATAAACCTCAACCAATTCCTCCCCACCCATTACGCCCATATCTATTGGATTTACATTATAGTAGTAACAAATTGGTATACTGATAATAATACCCACGAATGCGCCGATCAGTCCAAGAAAGACCGTTTCGAGCCAAACGCCTATCATCAATTTCCATTTTTGCATTCCAATTGAGACAAGAATTCCAAACTCGTGCTCCCGCTCTTTGCTCATCATCAGGATAGTGCCAAAAAGGGCAAAAGAAATAATGAAATATAAAAGGTATAAAATCAAATTGGAGCTTCCTTCTTTGAGCTCGCGGGTTTCGACAAGCGCCGGGATCATTCTTTCCCAGTCGATTATTTCAAATTGTTCATTATCCAAAACATTTTCAGCAGCCAGAACCGCTTGAGGAACTTCCTCCTGTCCTTGAATTTTTAAAACAAGCGAGGTTATTTTGCCTTCAGCACCGTAGAAATATTGCGCACCAGGGAGCGAAAGATAGACCAGCCTTTTATTCAAATCCGGCAAAGCAAATTTGAAAATGCCTTTTATTGGAAACTTACCGGCCGCATTAACACCATGATAACCTTGGCTGATCAATACCAAACTATCCCCCAATTTCAAGGCTAGTTTTTCGGCAACTCCGGATCCTATTATAGCGCCATCATCGTCTGGTTTTAGATACGATCCCTCGATCATCCTCGATTTAATACCTGTCATCTCATCCTCCTTAACTGGATCAATTCCAATGACCATGACTCCTGTCGTTAAATTGCCTTGGGAAGCCAAAGCAAATGACTCAATCCGTGGAACGAGGTCATTGATTTCAGCTATTTCTCCATGTAGATTGTTTAAATTTTCATCAAATGAAATAGCGTTATCAAGTGTCTGTTCTTCCCAATATCCAACTCCATGAACCTGCGCATATCCGAAAAAAGAATTAATTGAACTTTCAATGATCTTATCCCAGGTTCCTTTTTGGAACGACTGTAATATTGAAGCCATAAAAACAGCAAAGGTAATAGCGCTGACCGTTATAATCGTCCTCCGTTTGCTACGCCAAATGTTCCTCCAAGCCAGTTTAAACAGCATATTAAATTCTTGTAAAAACCTTTAATTAGTTACATTCCATTTTATCCGTAACTTATCTTATTCGTTTCATGTTTTGAACAGAAAAGAAAGAATCATTAATATCTACATCAAACTCTAAAGAGACATACTCCATAATCGTCTTGTTGCCTTCTTCCTCTTCAGGAATTACTTCCATAATCGAGGGAAGCATTTTACCTCCCAGATTTTTGATATTTTTACCAATCATTGTATTGATTAAATAGCCATCCTCATCATAAAACTCAGTCTTCAATTGCAGGTATTCATTTTTTGAGATCCAGGAATAGATCTTTCCCCAGACAACAGCAGCGTTTTCTTTTGGGATCAACTCAATTTTCCAGCAATCTCTCCCTTCAATGACTTCTGTCCCGACATGTTTGTGGATATAATCCACAACGATGGAAGATTGCTTGACCAGATCATCATTATTAAAATCCGAGCCCATCCAGCTTTGCGACATCATGCTTGGAGGCATTTTGATCGTGCGGTCGATCGTTGGCTGCCAGTTCCACATTTCTTTATCTCGTTTGAGAAAAGCTGTTCCTTTATCGCGAGCCGGAGCAGTAACTAAAATCAGTGCTTTTTCATCCCCTAAGCTCCAGGCTTTCATCACCATTTCGCGTTTCCAGGTTGGACGCACAATAGTCATTTTCAATTGAGCAATGCTTGATTTGCCTCTTACCTTTTCGTCTGCTTTTTTGATTACTTCGAGTGCTGTCGGGTCACCTTGCTGAAAACTAAGGGTTCCAAAAGCAATCAAAACCAGCAATCCTAATATTATTTCAAATCTGTTTTTCATGATTTCTTTTTACATTAAATGTGATACAATAATTTAATACTTTGAACTTATAAAATTCAAATTTTACCTGGGTGTACAAAACTTCTCTATAATGTAATTCTTCATTTCTTCCAACGGATATTCTTCTCCTAAATGCATATAATGCATGAGCATCCCATCTATTACTGCACCAAACATAAGTGCCTCTTTTAATGGATCTTGAACTCCGGTTTTTCTAAAAAGATCAATGCCTAATTCCATCGCCACTTTATTTTTTTCTGCTAATACATCCTCAATTGGAGTCAAAACATCGCCCTGAAAAGCCAAAGACGTCACCAATTTCCAATAATGCAAATTGGATTTGACCATATCAACTGAAATCTCCAACAGATACTGCAACTGTTTAAATGGATCATCAGACCGGCTCATCGCTTCATCCATAAGGTGTTCCCCTTTTTCGATTGCGTCCAGAACAATTCTTTTTAATAAATCTTCTTTGCTTTCAAAGTAATTGTAAATCAGTCCCTTAGAAATGCCAGCTTCCTGAGCAATCTTGCTGATAGAGGTGCTATGGTATCCACTATGTCCAAATAATTCTAAAGCTGCCTGCATAATTGCATCCATGCTTTGTTGCCTTATCTGCTCAAATTGTTCTTTTGTCTTTGGTGCCATTTTTTGATTGACTGTACGTTCAGTCAAAAGTATTTTAAAAAATAATACTCTGCAAGTTTTAGATGATAATTCTTCCTTCGAATAAGACTAAATCACCAAATAACAGGACTAACAAATTCATTAGTTAAACAGAACCCTATTTATTATGTTTATCCGTCTAGCCAAATTTACAATAAACTTTACAATAACCAAATCATATTTTTAGATTAGTCTAAAAATATAAATACAATAGTAATTTTGGAAAAAGAAAATAACTTTCCACCTTTGCCTTTTGAAAATCAACAATGATCTATGCAAAGCTTAAAAGGAATTAGTGTTTTATTCCTCTTTCTTATCCTTACAATTAGTGTAGCTGCTCAGCTTAATATCAAAGCAGGGTATTCTGGAAGTTATACGGATCCGACAATAAATAATGGAATATTACAAGCTTATAATGCAGAACGGCCCTGGCTTGATAAGAAATTCGATGATATACATTTTCTTTCCGGGATTGTTTTGGGAATCCGTCATCGATTCGAATTTGTAGCCATTGATGTTTCCTGGTATGGCCGTTTTAAAAGAGTTCGGGTGGAAGGAATTGACCCAACTTTGTCAACCACTTATGAAAGAAGGTTAAATTATAATTTCAATACTTATTCATTTGGCATTGAAAATTTTATTGGGAGCTTTAGCCTTGGCGGCTCAATAGATATTAATAAAACGGGTGTTCGAACGAAAAAACCCGAAAGGGACGACAGTTTTTCAGTAATAGATCAATGGGGTTCCAGTAGCCATTTTTTTATAAGTTATAATTTAAAATCTACACAATTACAATTTAGTATTCGACCTTTTATACAGATTCCCTGGACTAATGTCGATCTGACTCCATTGTCTGAAGAACTGGAAATAAGCACAACGGGCAGTCAAAATGAAAATTTTATGAACTTCGGAATTATGTTTATTTTCTTTAACGGTCCACAATAAACTTCAATTAGAAGTTGTCTGATTGAAAACCAATACAAAAAAAGGGTGGTTCTTTCAAACCACCCTTCAAATGAAAAAAGGAACTTTACGAATTCGACTAAACTATCTTTGTATTAAAACTATTTTGCCGGTTGATTTGTGTGTATTTGATTGCAGCGTAAAAAAGAAAATACCAGCTTCTTTAAAATCTTCTTTTTGTAACATTATTTGATTGAAACCCGCAAAAAATTCCTTTTCGATTATCTTGACAATATTTCCTGAAACATCTTGAATTGTTAGTTTCATTTCAGTGTTTTTCTCCAGGTCAAAACTAATTTTTGTCTCCACCTCAAATGGATTAGGTTGACTTGGGTAAATTTTAAAACCTGCATTTTCTGATTGCTGGATTGTATAATATGGTACATACATCTTTTCAATTTCAAGTGGGATTTCTTCTACGAATCGGCTAATCTCCTGGCCCAATGTATTCTCTTTAACTTCATCTTCATTACAGTTAAACTGATTATCCTGAACGATCACATATGTGGTACAATAATCCCAATTTCCATTTTTATCTTTTATCCAAAAGTCAACAGAATTCACTCCTTTCGAAGAGCAATCGAAAGCTACCGATTGAAAACCTGCCGAAGGCGGTAAAGTCTGACCTTCCCCTTTAGATGGAGACACGACCCTAAATTCTTCCAATTCACAATTATCATAACTACCCTGATCAAAATCAGTAGCCTGAATGATCACCTCACCTTTATCAGATGATAATTCAATCATAAGACCGTTTATGCAATTTGGAGTTGGTGGTTTGCAATCTTTTACCTTAAAAAAGTATTCACATTGTGTGATATTATCACAACCGTCTTTTGCAAACCAGGTAATTTTATGTTTCCCATATGGAAAAATATCACTCGCATCATTTGTATCCCCGTTATAATCAACTTTTCCATTGTTATTCAAATCAATTTCGTAGTAGTAATCAATTTCTGCATCAGCAGTACAATCATCGATAGCAACTGCTTTTAAAGTGATGAAATCCGGACTACAATCATATTTAGTAAGACAAAATTCCTTATCATGAGTATCAGAAATAAATACCGGAGGTGCTGACTTTAATATTCTGAGTTCCTGGACATATTCCCAGGTCCCTTTTGCCGCGTTTTGATAATGCAATCGTTTATCAACTACCTTCCATTTTCTAAGTATTTTATTACAAAATGATGAATCGGTATGATAAGTCACGTCTTCAAATGTGATATTTATTTCATTGAATTCATTACTTGTAATAACTGGCTCGCCAGTAACAGAGGAATTTGAAAGAATATCACAATTATTCGTTTCAAAATCACAAGGCCATATTATACCATCATAAGGATTGGCATCTTCGCAACTAGTGTCCGTGATATAAAAAGAACCATCATTACTCACCGCACTTAAGTCCAATTGGGCTTGAAGGGAAAAGGCAAAACCTACCACTAAAATGAGCGAATACAAAATTCTCATAATTCAATTTGTTGTAATCAAAATTGTATATTCAAAATTGTCTGATAAAGACCATTTCAGAGGGGAACCGGAAAAATCGTAGTTTTCCGGAATAAAAATATCAACTATCCAAAAGATGTTAGATTAAAGCGTCTTTTATAGTTTACAAAAAAGAGTATGGAGGGAATTCACCTTGGGTAATAAGTTGAGAGAAGTATTTTTGAAGTATTTTAAGAAGAATTAAGTTTTGGTTGAAAAGGCAAAGCTGCCCTTTTTTACTTCTCACAGTTTCTGTTTTTGTCGTGTCCCCGGTTTTAGTAAATTGTAAGATTCGTTTTTTGTCGTGTCCCGTTCGTAAAAAAAATAAAGAAAAAAAATGTTAAGAGTGAATTTGTTTGGTTATCGTTTCTAAGCGTTTTTATGTCCTCAATATTACATTACAAATATAGGCTCATTTTAATCCTCGATAAATACCTCGAAAGCGGTATTTATCATATTATAAAATAATATCTGTAATCAAAGGTGTACGAACAATTTAACATCGATTCGTTAAAATAAAAAAGCCCTGTAACTTAAGAAGTCACAGAGCTTAAATGGTTTTTTGGGACCGTATTATTTACTGAACAGATAATTCAAATGTCTTACCTGAACCATCCTCGGCAAGGATGCGAATCATATACAATCCGGAAATATTAGGTACTTGAATATTTTTATTAGTACTTCCGATGCCAATTTCAAATACTTCTGATTTAATTAGTCTTCCAACAGCATCATACATTGCTAGGTTTATCTTTTTATTCGAATCAGTTGTAAATTCAAGGGTGGTATAAGCTCCTCGATTCACTGGATTCGGATAGATTTCTAAATCAAAAGACAACTCGGGTTCAAATGTAGGATTGATTATTCCTCCTACTGTATAGGTAAATTCATCCTCGCATCCATTCGCATCAGTTATCACTACCGTATAGTTACCTCCATTAAGGTTACTTATATTTTGAGTTGTTTCACCATTACTCCAAAGGAATTCATACGGAGCTGTTCCACCTATAATATTTATAGAAATTGCACCAGTATTATCACCCGTATTGCTTACAATTGATTCTGTAGTTTGCATTGGAGGCAAAACGACAAGTATTAAATTTACCGTACTATCGCAACCCATAGTTGATGTAAGCACATCGGAATAGGAACCACTTTGTGAGTATGCATTTGTACCTACAATGAAAGACGTTCCATCGCAAATTGTTTCATCCAACTCAACGATTGAATTTTCAGCTACTTCAAGATGAAGTGTAACTTCCATTTCACAACCAGCATTTGAAATAATATTGTCAACATAAGTTCCACTTTGAGTGATCGTATTATTTCCAAATATATAGGATTCACCTTCACAAATCACTTCATTAAGAGTGGATACAGAAGGTTCGACAGTCAAAGCCAATGTAACAGTGCTATCTCCACACCCGCTTGTAGCAGTATAATTAAATTCCCAGTTTCCAGTCTCTGAATACGGATTTCCTTCGTACATAAAAAC
This sequence comes from uncultured Saprospiraceae bacterium, assembly GCA_963793295.1. Taxonomy (GTDB): domain Bacteria; phylum Bacteroidota; class Bacteroidia; order Chitinophagales; family Saprospiraceae; genus JAHDHW01. Next base: position 151,650 of record CAWBZX010000023.1, read on the forward strand.
ATCTCCTTCGCAAATTGTTTCCTCTAAAGTAAAGGAAGTCACATGAACAGTCAGGTTAAGTGTTACAATACTATCGCAACCATTTTGTACTGGATAATTTTGTGTATAAATACCAGTCTCGGTAACTACAGTTCCTTCGAAATTAAAGGATTCACCCTGGCAAATTTCTTCATCAAAAGAAGTTGAAGGAGTTGGATCTATATTTAGATTTAAAGTTACTTCCGTTTCACAACCAGCAGCAGTTTCAACAACTACCATATAAGTTCCTGCATCATAAAATGTTTCATCACCTAATTCGAAACCGTTACCTTCGCAAATTGATTCATTCATTATAGTGTATGGCCCATGCACGGTTAGGTTTAATGTAACTGTACTATCACAACCTTGGCTTGAAATGAAGGATTCTTCAAAAGTTCCACTTGCGATGTAGTTTTGAGTTCCAAAGACAAAGAATTCACCCTCGCAGATTTCTTCAGTCAATATGATATTATAAGTAGGTTTAACAGTCAATTCAAGAACAACCGTACTATCACAGCCAAAGTTTGAAGTAAAAGTTTCTTCATATACTCCGGATGTTGTTAAGGTTTGATTACCAAAAGCATAAATTTCGCCCTGACATATTTCAGCGTTGACATTAACGCCAGATAATTCATTTACAACCGTTAAATTCAACGTAACAGTACTATCACAACTCGCTGAAGAAATCAGATTAGCAACATAAGTGCCCGTAGTTGAATAACTTGTACCACCTACTGAATAAGAATCTCCGCCGCATATTTCAGCATCAATAACGGTATTTGCGGGGTGAACGGTCAGGTTAAGTGTTAAAACACTTTTACAAGCACCGAAACTAAAGGTATCTACATAAATACCCGTCTCATGATAGACACTCGATCCTACAACAACACTATCACCTTCACATATTGTTTCCATATTTGTCAAAACATAAGTACAACTAAAGATCGCAATCGCATCATCTACATTTCCAGCAGCATACATGCTTTTACCATCAGGGCTTACTGCTACACCCAAAGCTCCGTCAAGTCCATTAATACCGGGATCGGTATCGAAAACAGCCTTTTCAAAAGTTAGCGCTCCGCCTGTCAAATTTCTTCTAAACGCCACCATCGCATCATCATTGCTACTCGTTACGTATATATGTTCTCCATCATCACTGATAAATAATCGCGTTGGGCCATTCATACCTTCAACTCCATCAATACCATTTTTTAAATTTTCTACATAGGTCAAACTACCATCAACACTATTTCTGTTAAACATTGCGATAGCATCATCATTAAACCCTGTAGCATATACCTGCATTCCATCAGGACTTACTTCTACTGAGTTGACCCGGTCGAGACCATTGACACCGTTGACACCATCTTCCACAATGCCTGAGTAAGTGAGCGTGCCATTCGTAGCATTTCTATTAAAAATAGAAATTGCATTATCATAATAACCAGCTACATAAACATTTTTACCATCAGCACTAACATCTACTGCACTTGCTCTGTTCAAACCATTTACACCATTAACACCGTCTTTAAATACTTCTACAAAAGTAAGCTGGCCTGTAACCGCATTGCGACTAAAAACCGATAAAGCGTGTTCCCAAAACCCAGTAACATAAACATTTTTACCATCTGGGCTTAGCGTGACAAAATTAGCCCCATTGAGACCGTCGACGCCACTAATTCCATCTTTATATCTTTCTACATAAGTAAGTTCACCTGTTAAAAGATCTCGCTCAAAAAGAACTACTGTCTTATCCCAGAAGCCTGTCGCATATACATGAGCTCCATCAGCGCTTACAATTATTGCATTAATTCCATTTAATCCATCAGTTGAAGCCTCATCGGTAATTTTTTGCATATATTCTAAGCTGCCATCAATAGTATTACGATCAAAGACCACCATTGCATCTGCGTTGTTTCCTGCTGCATAAAGGTTTTTACCATCAGGACTTAATGCAACCGCAGTCATACCATCCAAACCAGAAACACCTAGTCCTTCTCCGGTCTCAGATTCCATAAAGCTCAACGCACCGGTATTTTCATCCATATCAAAAATAGCCAATGAAGCAGACCCGAATCCTACGACATACATATTTATTCCATCATCACTTCTCCCAAAAGACAGTGGATAAGACATTCCGTTCACACCATTTACACCATTCTGAACGACACTTATATGTTGCAACTCTCCAGAATTAGAATCTCTGCTAAAAACAGCAACCGCATCTTCATTTGTACCATTTACATAGACATAATTACCATTTGGACTAACACATACCGAAGTGGCTCCAAAAATACCTGATATTCCATTCTGGCCATTTACATAAGTATAGCTATGAGTCAGTTCGCCTGTTCCAGCAAAACGCTCAAAAACTGTAACTGCGTTATCATCCTGGCTAGCGACATAAACATTTTTTCCATCATCTGACACAACAACTCCATATGCTCCTTGTAATCCCTGAACAGGACCTTGATTATCCTTGTGTACTTCCACATACGATAATATTCCTGTTGCTAAATTACGCTCAAATACATTTATTGCGTGTTCTCCAAAACTAGTTACATAGACATTTTTACCATCAGGACTTACAGTAAGTGATAGCGGATAATTCATATCCGAAATATCTCCTGTCTGGTCTTCCAAAACTTGTATCAATGTTAATTCACCCGTAATGACATTTCTGCGAAAAACAGCAACTGCATTTTCATCAGGACCTGTTACATAGACATGATTACCGTCAGCAGGAATATCAATATAATAGGCTCCATCGATTCCATCGACTCCATTGACTCCATCTGTATAAGTAGTGATGTATGTCAATTCACCTGTTAATACATTCCGTTTAAAAAGTACAATTGCATCATCGATAGATCCGGCAACATAAACATGATTACCATCAGGACTCACTTTTATAGAGAATGCGCCACCAAGACCACTAACTCCTTCTATTTCATTTTTTTTGGTTTCTATAAAACTCAATAACCCCGGAGAAGGGGAAGATACATTCCTCTCGAAAACGCTTATGGCATTATCATTATAACTGGAAGTATAAACATGTGCTCCATCAGGGCTTATATCTACTGAACTGGCATTTTCCAGAAGCGGTCTATTCATCCCATCAAACACAATACCCTCAAAATAAAGTTGAGCACTTGATTGAAAATTGATAGTAGTTGCAAGGATTAGCATTAAAACAAGTTTGAGGTAACAAGTTGGTCTCATTAGTTGTTGATTTTTAGAGATTATTCTATTAAATAGTTTAATAGAATTATAAAATTTATTGCTAGGAGGGGGGTGTGACTTATAAATTAGTACTTACCAAATCATAAACACATATAATTGATTTACAATTTGTTAAACTATATCTAAAGTCGTTTTACTGTAATCAAAACCCATACCAAACCCATGGATGATTATTAGTTGCTATTTAAACTTTCATCTTAATGGATTGTATTGGTTATATGGAAAGGAATTGTTGGTAGATATAAATCCAATACTTTTTTAAAAAAGTATTGGATTCTATTTCATTATTATGATTTAAATGTATTTTCAGTTATAATAAATACAAAAAAGTTGGTCTAAATTTATTTTCTAAAATCTATTTATTTCTTAATATAAAAAAGCAGGGCATTCCACTTTTGCTGGTCTTCGTTTAGGTTTTTTGAAATCAATAATCTGAATAATCGAAAACTCTGGTCCACCATTTCCATACGCCACTTTTTTGAGCGAAGAAACGGTAACATCAAAGGTGAAAGTCATAAAAGTATTTTTGATATCTAAGCGTACCGCACCGATAATAGCATCTGTCCCAAAGTTGTTTTTTGAAATATTTGTTCTTAACCATGCTCCAAAATAGATTGAGGTGGGTTTGCTCTGACGGCGGTCTTTACTTGCTCGATATTTCCAAAATGAACCTACCGTTGTTTCTTTATGTGGCCCCTGATCAGCAAACAAAAAACTAGGTTTGAGCACTGATTTTTTGCTTAACTTAAAATCACCAGTTCCATGAACCACAAATTTTCTAAACAAATACAAGTCCGCATCATTGTTACCATCGTCAAAAAATGAGACATAAGGTTTGTTGATATGATTTAGTGATACGCCTAAATGAAAAGCATAATCATCACTAAAATTATGAAACCAACCAAGACCCGCTGAAAGATCCCAATAGCTTATCTGATCATTAGCTCCATTTTGTATGACTGGCTCATCATCAAAAGCAATTATCTTTGAATAATCAACACTGTTGCTGATATAAGCATTTTGTAAACCAAAGGAAATGAAATTTTTCCCTTTATCTATCGATTTCATATAGGAAAAATTCAGGGCCACCGAATTTGTTTTAAAATCTAGATCTCCAGCTTTGTCCGTTACAAGGTGAATGCCTCCACCAACAATATCGCCATTGCTCAATTCAATTATTTTCATATCCATAGAACCTGCTATAGATTTATAACCTTTAGTTACACTTTGCCATTGACTTTTGGTATTTGCGATAAATCGCATGTCGCCAATGAAAAGACCAGTCATTGCCGGATTGAGCAACATGGGTGAAGCATGAATTTGGGAAAAATGTACGTCCTGAGCAGATGCACTCAAAGTGGTAATAAAGCAAAGTATTTTAAATACGCTTTGTAAGGCTCTCTTCATGGTTGTGTGTTCGTATGGTATATGTTGTATAAAAACCGGGGGGAAAGTAACAGGGAGATTGTAAAGAGGGGGTCGAAAAAGAGAGGGGTTTGTACCTACACTAAAATTCAACTATCATGCCAATACAAAGATGCATTGTTCAACTCCCTGGCTGTTTTATTATTGATAATTCTCTTGTTTCAAAGGTCGCTTTGGTAGATTCTTCTTTGAATTTCGGTAAATCCTATTACATTTAAATAAAACAAAAAAGGGCTGATCAGAATTTAATCGATCAACCCTCTTATCAGACTTTAAGGGTCTAATGTTATACAGAATGCTTTACATTTTAAATATTTTGACTATCTCTGTTGGAGATATTTGAATTATTCTTTTATTTAAGTAAAGTTATATTTCCGGTTTTTGTAAATAATTTATTGTCAAGGCAATGTCCTTCAAAGTAGTAGACATAAACTCCTGGATTGAGCTTTTCACCTCTAAAGGTACCATCCCAAAGTGTTTCAATATTTTGTGTTTCAAAAATCAATTCTCCCCAACGATTATAAATCCTTAACAAGGAAATATCTGCAACACCTTCATATTTGAATTTAAAATAATCATTCGAACCATCTCCATTTGGAGAGATGATATTTGGAACTTCAAAGTGGCTATAACTACATCCGTCTTCAACTTCCAAAGAAATTTCATCGGAACTGATACAACCAAAATCATTTTCAACAGTAACCAGATAAACCAAGCTGACGGTAGGTTCAGCTATCAACTCGCTGCAATCTTCACAAACAACCTCACCATTGACATACCAGGTAATCAATGCTTCTGGATCACTAGAAACCGCTGAAAGCTTAATAGCTTCATTTTGTACTATATTGGTGTTGCCTGTCAAAGTTAAGGATGGAGGATGATTAACTACAACCGTGACCGTTGTTTGGACCGTTGTTCCTAAACAACTTTCTGCGCTTACTGTATAAGTTGTTGTTTCTTTTGGAGAAGCAATTGGATTGACACAATCCACGCAACTCAATCCCTCTTCCGGAGACCATCTTACATTGTTACTACCTTCTACGGATAATTGAACTTCTTCACCAAAACACATTTCCTCATCCTCTGCAAATAGTTCGACACCTTCTTCTACCAGCAGATTAATCGTTACAATACTATCACAGCCAGATGCTGCGGTAAATTGCTCAATATATTCTCCTTCATTAAATCGATATTCTCCAGCCAGGTAAATACTATCCCCTTCGCAAATAACTTCATCGACATAAGTATCAGCACCAAATATAATTTCAACCAAATAATTGACTATACTATCACAGCCATTTTGGTTATTAAAGGTTTCATAATATAATCCTGCTTCCGTATAATAAACGCCGTCGACAAGTATGCTGTCGCCTTCACACATCGGATAAGGTAAATTGGTTACTTGATCTTCAATAACACGTAATTCTGTTATAATTACACTATCGCAATCATATATTGTTTTGTAAATATCTGTATAGGTTCCCGAAATCGTTTGATCGGCACCACCTGCAAAATAGCTCTCTCCATCGCAAATATTAACTTCTACTGAGCTTTCGTACACCGGATGAACTATAAGCTCTGTAATAATGACACTATCACAGCCATGAACGACAGTTGGATAAACGTCTGTATAAGTTCCTGCAATGGTTTGATAAGCTCCTCCTACAAAAAGGCCATCACCTTCGCAAATCTCAACTTCTTTAGAACTTTCATACACTGGATGAACGGTAAGATTTGTGATTAAAATGATTGGACATCCGGTATTACTAATCAAAGTATCGATAAATGATCCCGACGTAGTCTGGCTCACTCCATTGATGACATAACTTTCGCCTTCGCAGATATTTGCATTGATCGTTGAGGTATATGTGTCAATGACCAATAAATTAATGGTTACAATACTGTCACAACCATACACGGAAGGTAAGATAGCAGTGTAAGTTCCACTTTCTGTATAAGTGTTGCTTCCCAGCTCATATGTCTCCCCTTCACAGATATATTCTGAAAAATTAAATACTATTTCTTCATGCACAAAAATATTCGTCGTGACGATACTATCACAATTAGCCGATGAAGTATAGGTATCAACTAAAATCGTGTTTTCAGTATAATTATTACCCTCATATTCTTCATTATAACACAAGTTAACTTCAACGGAAGTTTCTATAATTGGAGTGATATTTATTTGAGTATTTAATATGCTATCACAACCATTCACGGTTTGAAGTATATTTGTTAATAGGGTGTCTACCGCGTATACAATCCCTTCATAGTCATCCCCTTCACAGACTTGTACAAGCTCTGTTTCAGCGTAAATTGGATATACAACAATATTCGTTGTAACGATACTATCACAGCCTGTAATTGCGCTTAAAGTGTCCACCAAAGTAGTATCTGTGGCATAAGTAATTCCTTCAAAGGATTCTCCAAAACACAATTCTATTGCTTTCGTTTCTTCTTCAGTTTCTATTACTGTTAATGTCAGGTTTACCGTACTGTCACAGCCATTTATAGTAGATAAAACATCACTATAATTTCCACTAATCGTATAAACGCTACCTCCAACTTGAACACTATCTCCTTCGCATATTGTTTCAAAAAGAGCTACTGTTAAAACAGGATTTACAGTCAAACTTAAATTTACCACACTGTCGCAACCGTTGACTGTACTTAATAAATCACTATAATTTCCACTAATCGTATAAACACTATTTCCGACTTGAACACTCTCACCTTCACAGATCGTTTCAAAAAGATCTTCATTATAAATCGGATTAACCGTCAAATTTAAGTTTACCACACTATCGCAGCCGTTGACTGTGCTCAATACATCAGTGTAATTTCCACTCGCCGTGTAAGTACTATTTCCAACTGCAAAACTCTCTCCTTCGCAGATTATTTCTGTTAGATCTGTTGTGTAAATCGGATTAACCGTCAAACTTAAGTTTACTACACTATCGCAGCCGTTGACCGTACTCAATACATCGGTGTAATTGCCGCCGATCATATAAACACTGTTTCCAACGAAAACACTATCTCCATCGCAGATCACTTCAGATAGATTTTCGGTATAAATTGGATTAACCGTCAAATTTAAGTTTACTACACTATCGCAGCCGTTGATTGTACTCAATACATCGGTGTAATTGCCGCTCGTCGTGTAAGTACTCGTTCCAACTTCAAAGCTTTCTCCATCGCAGATTATTTCTGTCAGATCCGTTGTGTAAATTGGATTTACCGTCAAACTTAAGTTTACTATACTATCGCAGCCATTGATTGTACTCAAAATATCCGTGTAATTTCCACTGATCGTGTAAGTACTCGATCCAACTTCAAAGCTCTCTCCTTCGCAGATTATTTCTGTTAGATCTGTTGTGTAAATTGGATTAACGGTCAAACTTAAGTTTACTACACTATCGCAACCGTTAACTGTGCTCAACATGTCGGTATAATTACCGCTGGTGGTATAAACACTATTTCCAACTTGAACACTATCCCCTTCGCAGATCACTTCTGTTAGATTTACAGTATAAATCGGATTAACCGTCAAAATTAAGTTTACTACGCTATCGCATCCGTTGATCGTACTCAAAATATCCGTGTAATTGCCGCTCGTCGTGTAAGTACTATTTCCAACTTCAAAGCTTTCTCCATCGCAGATTACTTCTGTTAGATTTTCGGTGTAAATTGGATTAACGGTCAAACTTAAATTCACTACACTATCGCAGCCGTTGACTGTGCTCAAAATATCCGTGTAATTTCCACTCATCGTGTAAGTACTCGTTCCGACTTCAAAGCTCTCTCCGTCACAGATTATTTCTGTTAGATCTGTTGTATAAATTGGATTTACCGTCAAACTTAAGTTTACTACACTATCGCAGCCGTTGACTGTGCTCAACATGTCGGTATAATTACCGCTGATGGTATAAACACTCGTTCCAACTAGAACACTATCTCCGTCGCAGATCACTTCTGTTAGATTTTCTGTATAAATCGGATTTACCGTCAAACTTAAGTTTACTACGCTATCGCAGCCGTTGATGGTGTTCAACATATCGGTGTAATTGCCGCTCGTCGTGTAAGTACTATTTCCAACTTCAAAGCTCTCTCCGTCGCAGATTACTTCTGTTAAATTTTCGGTATAAATCGGATTAACGGTCAAACTTAAGTTTACTACACTGTCGCAGCCGCTGATCGTACTCAAAATATCCGTGTAATTTCCACTGATCGTATAAGCACTTGTTCCGACTTCAAAGCTTTCTCCATCGCAGATCACTTCTGTCAGATCTGTTGTGTAAATTGGATTTACCGTCAAATTTAAATTCACTACACTATCGCAGCCATTAATATTCGTCAAAAGATTTGAATAATTTCCGCTGGTGGTATAAATATCAGCGCCAACAGTAAAGCTATCGCCATCACATATTTCTTCGATTAATTGAGTAACAGGTGAATTTGGATAAACAATGACTTCAACGGCATCAGAAACCTCATTACAGTCTGGGTTATTAATAGTAGATGAGGAGTTGGAAACTACCACTCTATAAAATCCAGCTTTATTTAAAAATGCGTTAAACGAAATATTTGATGAATTTGCTCCAATTATATTGCTCCAATTTGAAACACCATCTCCGCTATATTGCCATTGATAATACGGAGTGGTATAAGCAGCTGATAAATCTGTACTGATCGAAATATTTTCACCTTCACAAACAGCCGGATTTGGTGAAATCGCCAGTTGCACTTCAGGTCCGCAATCAATAACGAAAATATTTTGACTATAAGCGATACTGTTTCCGCAGGCATCCGTTGCCGTCCAGGTTCTTTCAATAGTATATTGATCCACACAAACACCAGGAGAGGAAACTTCTGAATAATTGACAACTACATTATTATCACAATTATCTGTCGCTGTAACTATTGGAGCAACCGGGATCGAATCACATACTACCGTAATATCTCCAGGAACAACATCAAAGACCGGATCGATCGTATCATCAACCGTTATCGTTTGAATTGCAGTAGCATTATTGCCACAATCATCTGTTACATCCCAGGTACGAGTGATGGTATATGGGCATCCGGTACCAATCACTTCATTGAAGCCAACATTTAAACCTGCTGCACAATTATCCGTAGCAGTGACTATCGGAGCAATTGGAATCGCACCACATGCTACGGTAACATCTGTGGGTACTCCAGCCAATACTGGATCAGTCGTATCTTCTACAGTAATTGTTTGAAAAGCTATCGTTGAGTTTCCACATTCATCGCTTACCGTCCAGGATCTTGTTATTATATAATCACACCCAGATCCTGCAGTTTCGTCATAATCAACAATCAAATCTGATGAACAATTATCTGAAGCCGTTACAATCGGAGCGCTAGGTATATTATCACATTCTACAGTTATATCAGCAGGTACATTAGCTAAAACAGGCGCTACAAAATCCCCAATAGATACTAATTGTGAATCCCGTGCAATATTTCCACAATCATCGATAGCTGTCCATGTCCTGACAAGTTGCATTTGATTTGAACAGGCGCCAGCTATAACCCGGTTGTCTACACTTATTTCAACATCAGCATCACAATTATCTAGGACAGAAGGTAAAGTGGTTTCAAAAAGCGTGACCACGGTGATGTCATCAATCAGGTTTCCATAAGTATTATTTGTTGGTGCACCTTGAATCGCTCTGAACAAGAAAACAGAAGTGTTCTGATTTGCAGGAATAGGAAAGGATACCGTATGTACGGTCCACCCTGAAGTAGCCGTCGCTGTAAAAGTGCCTAATAGCGTCAAATTACTTAGATCTGGACCAGCATATACGCCCATGATATCATCAGTCGTGTTGCTACCATTCATACGTTTATGGTGAGCAAAGCTGATCATTAAGGTCGTTGTAGGAACGGTGCAAAACTCTTGATAGAAATCTCCTACAGCATTACTATTCAATTCTGCATGAAAGTCTCCACTATAGGAAACAACACCATCGACCGAACCGCTTCGCTGAATTTCTATTTTACTTGTAGGGCTAGTGGTGCTCCATCCAGGAACGTCACTTGCATTCAAATAAGCCCAGCCACCGATCGAAGGATGCTCGTCAAAATCACCATTCAAAAAAGATTGAAGGCAATCTGCACATTCAAGCACTACATCGTCAGGAATATCAACCAGTGTAGGGATTGTAGTATCTTCTACTGTAATATTCTGAGTTTCAGAAACAGTATTTCCACAATCATCAGTCGTTTCCCACGTACGAGTAATTATATATGGGCAACCCGTTCCTATCGTTTCATTATAATTCACAATTACATTTGCACAATTATCTGTCGCTGTAACAACCGGAGCTGCAGGGATCGCATCGCATTCCAATGTGATATCAGCAGGCACACCCACCAAGACTGGATCGATCGTATCTTCTACTGTTATTGTTTGAACGAATGTTGTCGTATTGCCTTGGCCGTCCGTTACGGTCCAGGTTCGGGTAACAATATATGGACAACCAGTACCAACCGTTTCATTATAATCAACAGTCAAACCAGTTGAGCAATTATCCGTTGCCGTAACTATTGCAGCTGGTGGTATTCCATCACATTGCACGGTTACATCTCCACCAGGTGTACCAGTCAAAACTGGGTCTATAATATCTTCAACAGTAATTATTATGGTTACAATACTGTCGCAACCACCTGTTGAAATGTAATTATTAACAAGAGTAGCATTTGAGTTGTAAACAATCCCATCATACGTTTCACCAGGACACAAGTTTACATTAATTGTTTCCTCGATGATTAATACGACAGAAATGTTTGTTGTAACGATACTATCGCAACCACTGGTCGTTAACAAGTTTTCTATAACGATTGTATCATTTAGATAGGGTACTCCATTATAGTTTGTGCCTTCGCAGATCTGAACAGAGACTGTTTGATCATAAACAGGATTGACCAAAATATTAGTTGTAACAATGCTATCGCAACCTGTTATCGCATTAAAAGTATCGACAAGAACAACATCATTTGTGTATGCCGTTCCATTGTATATTTCTCCAGAACACAATTCAATATCTAATGTCTCGTTTTGGATTGGATTTACTATTAAGCTTAAATTGACCGTACTATCGCAACCATTTATTGTAGTCAACAAATCACTATAATTGCCACTAGTCGTGTAAATATTAGTTCCAACCTGAACGCTTTCTCCGTCGCAAATTACTTCTGATAGATTGACTGTATAAATTGGATTAACCGTCAAACTTAAATTGACCGTACTATCACAACCGTCAACTGTACTTAATATATCCGTATAGTTGCCACTCGTCGTATAAATACTAGTTCCAACCTGCACACTCTCTCCTTCGCAGATTATTTCTGATAGGTTGACTGTATAAATTGGATTAACCGTCAAACTTAAATTAACCGTGCTATCGCAACCATTTATTGTAGTCAACAAATCACTATAATTTCCACTCGTGGTGTAAACACTAGTTCCAACTTGCACACTCTCTCCTTCGCAAATTATTTCTGTTAGATCTATTGTATAAATTGGATTGACTGTTAAATTTAAATTGACTGTACTATCGCAACCATTGATTGTACTCAATACATCGGTATAGTTGCCACTCGTTGTGTAAATACTAGTTCCTACTTGCACACTTTCTCCTTCACAGATTATTTCTGTCAGATCTATTGTATAAATTGGATGGACTATTAAATTTAAATTGACTGTACTATCGCAACCATTGATTGTACTCAATACATCACTGTAATTGCCACTGGTTGTATAAATACTAGTTCCAACCTGCACACTTTCTCCTTCACAGATTGTTTCAAATACATCTGCTGTATAAACTGGATAAACCGTCAAACTTAAATTGACTAAACTATCACAACCATTCACTGTAGTCAACAGATCGGTGTAATTGCCATTTGACGTGTAAGTACTATTTCCAACCTGCACGCTCTCTCCTTCACAGATTGTTTCGGTTAGATCTATTGTATAAATTGGATGGACCGTCAAATTTAAATTTACCAAACTATCACAGCCATTTACTGTACTGAGCAGATCGGTGTAGTTACCACTGGTTGTGTAAATACTAGTTCCAACCTGGAAACTCTCTCCTTCACAGATTGTTCTTGTAAGGTTTATAGTATAAACCGGATGGACCGTCAAATTTAAATTGACCGTACTATCACAACCATTTATCGTGCTCAAAACATCCGTATAGTTGCCACTAGTGGTATAAGTGCTCGTGCCAACAGTAATGCTTTCTCCTTCACAGATTATTTCTGATAGGTTGATTGTATAAATCGGATTAACCGTCAAATTTAAATTGACTGTACTATCGCAACCGTTGATTGTACTTAGCAGGTCGGTATAATTGCCGCTGGATGTGTAAATACTAGTCCCAACCTGTACACTTTCTCCTTCACAAATTATTTCTGTCAGATCTGTTGTATAAACTGGATTAACCGTCAAATTTAAATTAACCACACTATCACAGCCATTTACCGTAGTTAATAAATCCGTATAATTTCCGCTCGTGGTGTAAACACTAGTTCCTACCTGGAAACTCTCACCATCGCAAATAGCTTCTGTTAAATCTATTGTATAAACTGGATTAACAGTTAAATTTAAATTGACCACACTATCACAGCCATTGATGGTACTTAGTAAATCCGTAAAATTTCCACTCGTTGTGTAATTGCTCGTGCCAACAGTGATGCTTTCTCCTTCACAGATTATTTCTGTCAGATCTGTTGTATAAATTGGATTAACCGTCAAATTTAAATTAACCACACTATCGCAACCATTCACTGTACTTAGCAGATCGGTGTAATTGCCACTCGTTGTATAATTACTCGTTCCTACTTGTACACTTTCTCCTTCACAAATTATTTCGGTCAGGTCTGTTGTGTAAATTGGATTCACCGTCAAATTTAAATTGACTACACTATCACAACCATTCACTGTACTTAGCAGATCACTGTAATTTCCACTGGCGGTGTAATTGCTCGTTCCAACGGTGATGCTTTCGCCTTCACAGATTATTTCTGTCACATCTGTTGTATAAATCGGATGGACCGTCAAATTTAAATTGACAATACTATCACAACCATTGATGGTACTTAGTAAATCCGTATAATTTCCACTCGTGGTGTAATTGCTCGTTCCAACGGTGATGCTTTCGCCTTCACAGATTACTTCTGATAGGTTGACGGTATAAATTGGATTAACCGTTAAACTTAAATTGACAATACTATCACAACCATTCACTGTACTCAATAAATTAGTATAATTTCCACTCGTGGTGTAATTGCTCGTTCCTACCTGTACACTTTCTCCTTCACAGATTATTTCTGTTAGATCTATTGTATAAATTGGATGAACCGTCAAATTTAAATTGACAACACTATCACAGCCATTGACTGAAGTTAATAAATCCGTATAATTTCCACTCGTTGTGTAATTGCTCGTTCCAACGGTGATACTTTCGCCGTCGCATATAGCTTCTGTTAAATCTGTTGTATAAATCGGATGGACCGTCAAATTTAAATTGACAACACTATCGCAGCCATCGACTGTAGTTAATAAATCCGTATAATTTCCGCTGGTTGTGTAATTGCTCGTTCCAACAGTGATGCTTTCGCCCTCGCAAATAGCTTCTGTTAAATCTGTTGTATAAACCGGATTAACCGTCAAACTTAAATTGACTGTGCTATCGCAACCATTGATTGTGCTTAATACATCACTGTAATTACCACTCGTCGTATAAATACTATTTCCAACTTGGACGCTCTCTCCTTCGCAAATTATTTCGGTTAGATCTGTTGTATAAATCGGATTAACCGTCAAACTTAAATTAACCACACTATCACAGCCATTGATCGTACTTAGTAAATCAGTATAATTTCCACTCGTTGTGTAATTACTTGTTCCAATAGTGATGCTTTCGCCGTCGCAAATAGCTTCAGTTAAATCTGTTGTATAAATCGGATTGACTGTCAGACTTAAATTGACCACACTATCACAGCCATTGACTGTACTCAATAAATCACTGTAATTACCACTCGTCGTATAGATACTAGTACCAACCTGTACACTTTCCCCTTCACAAATTGTTTCACTGATATTTGTTGTCGCACCCTCATGAACTAATATTTGAATATTAATCACACTATCACATCCCCCTGCAGTTATGTACGTTTCTATTAAGGTATCACTAGCGGTATATACTTGTCCTTTGTAAATAGAACCGCTACATAACTCAACATCTATAGTTTCTTCAATTATTGGGACTATTGTAATATAGCTTGTCACGATGCTGTCGCAATTAGAAACACTTTGATAATTTTCTGTAACCACAGCATCTGAATAATATATTATCCCATGGTACCCACTTCCCTCGCACAATTGGACTAATACATCTTCAACATAAGTTGGATGGACTATCAAATCCAGATAAATAGTACTATCACATCCATTGATTGTTTGAAGTACATCTGTATAATTTCCACTTGTCGTATAGTTATTAGTACCAATAGTAATGCTCTCTCCCTGGCAGAGTGTCTCTGACATATTTACATTATAAGATGAATTGACTGTTAATGACAAATTAACGATACTATCGCAGCCATTAACTGAAGTCAGTATATCCGTGTAATTTCCACTTGTCATATAAATACTCGTACCAACGGTGATGTTCTCTCCTTGGCAAATCGTTTCTGTGATATTTATGTCGTAGTTAGGATGTACTGTTAAAGACAGATTCACTAGACTATCGCAGCCATTGACTGAGGTCAGTATATCCGTATAATTTCCACTCGTCGTATAAGTGTTCGTACCAATTGTTATGCTTTCGCCTTCACATATATTCTCAGTAACAACTATGTTGTATATTGGGTTGACTATCAAAGCAAGATTAATGATACTATCGCAGCCATTAACAGTACTTAGTAGGTCAGTATAATTTCCACTTGTTGTATAAGTACTCGTTCCAACGGTAATACTCTCGCCTTCGCAAACGGTTTCTGAAAGATTTACATTGTACGTTGGATTTACTGTTAAAGACAGGTTCACTACACTATCACAACCATTGAGGGAGGTCAACAGATCTGTGTAGTTTCCACTTGTTGTATAAGTACTCGTTCCAACGGTGATGCTTTCGCCCTGGCAGATCGTCTCTGTAATATTTATGTCGAAAGTTGGATGGACTGTTAAAGACAGGTTCACTAAACTATCACAGCCATTTATTGAGGTTAACAAATCTGTATAAGTGCTACTTGTCGTATAGGTACTCGATCCAACGGTGACGCTTTCCCCATCGCAGATCGTCTCCGAGATATTTATGTTGTAAGTTGGATTGACCGTTAGAGTCAGATTCACGGTACTATCGCAGCCATTAGCTGAACTTAGTAAGTCCGTGTAATTTCCACTTGTCGTATAAGTGTTCGTTCCAACGATAATACTCTCGCCGTCGCAGATCGTCTCCGAGATATTTATGTCGTAGGTTGGATTCACTGTTAAAGACAGGTTCACGGTACTATCGCAGCCATTTACTGAACTTAGTAAGTCCGTGTAATTTCCACTTGTCGTATAAACACTATTTCCAACCTGTACACTTTCCCCTTCACAAATGGTCTCTGATATATTTATGTCATAAGTTGGGTTCACCGTCAAATCTAAATTCACCACACTATCGCAGCCATTTACTGAGGTTAGCAGGTCAGTGTAATTTCCACTTGCCGTGTAAGTGCTAGTTCCGACGGTGATACTCTCGCCGTCGCAGATCGTCTCCGAGATATTTATGTCGTAGGTTGGATTCACTGTTAAAGACAGGTTCACGGTACTATCGCAGCCATTTACTGAGGTTAGCAGGTCAGTGTAATTTCCACTTGCCGTGTAAGTGCTAGTTCCAATGGTAATACTCTCGTCATCACAAATGGTTTCTGATAAATTTATATTATAAGTTGGATTCACCGTCAAACTTAAATTCACTGTACTATCGCAACCGTTTACCGTACTTAAAATGTCCGTGTAATTTCCACTTGTTGCGTAAACACTATTTCCAACTTGTACATTTTCCCCTTCACAAATTGTTTCACTAATATTTGTTGTGGCAGGCTCATGAACTAATATTTGAATATTAATAATACTGTCACAACCTCCTGATGTTGTGTATGATTCAATTAAGGTATCGTTAGAGATATACGGCTGCCCGTTATAAATTGAACCACTACACATTTCTACGACTATTGTTTCTTCGATAATAGGAACTATGGCAATATAACTAGTCACCATACTATCACAACCAAAGACACTTTGAAAGCTCTCGGTTATTACATCGTCTGAATAATATATAACTCCATGGTACATATTACCTTCACAAAGTTGTACTGGTATATGCTCGTCATAAGTTGGATTTACCGTGAGGTCAAGATTTATAATGCTATCGCAACCATTTATAGTTTGAAATAACTCTGTATAGGTACCACTGGCCGAATAGGTACTCGTACCAACGGTAAAGCTCTCGCCCTGGCAGATGGTTTCTGAGATGTTTGCATTATATGTTGGGTTGACCGTTAAATCTAAATTCACCAAACTATCACAGCCGTTAACCGAATTTAACAGATCTGTGTAGTTTCCACTTGTTGTATAAGTACTCGTTCCAACGGTGATGCTTTCGCCCTGGCAAATCGTCTCTGTAATATTTATGTCGAAAGTTGGATGGACTGTTAAAGACAGGTTCACTACACTATCACAGCCATTTATTGAGGTCAACAAATCGGTGTAATTTCCACTTGTTGTGTAAGTGCTTGTACCAACGATGATACTCTCCCCCTGACAAATCGTCTCTGAGATATTAATGTCATAGGTTGGATTGACGGTCAAAGTCAGGTTTACCGTGCTATCGCAGCCGTTTATATTGGTAAGCAGATTTGAATAATTTCCACTTGTTGTATAAGTGTCAGACCCTACTATAAAACTCTCACCTTGACAAATTTCTTCAATTAATTGGGTGTCTGGCGAATTTGGGAAAACAATAATTTCAACTGGATCAGACACCTCATTACAATCAGGATTATTAATGTTGCCAGCAGAGTTCGAAACGACAACTCTATATAACCCTGCCTCATTAAGAGAGATATTAAAAGAATGACTCGCTGAATTTACTCCTGACAAATCAGCCCAATTTAAACCATTATCATCACTAAACTGCCATTGATAATAAGGTGTTGGATATCCTGCTGATAAATTTGCATTCAATGAGACATTTTCATTTTCACAAACAACTAGATTTGGCGAAATAACCAGTTGTATATCTGGACCGCAATCAATTACAGCTATATTTTGCTTATAAATGGTAA
Organism: uncultured Saprospiraceae bacterium; assembly: GCA_963793295.1. Taxonomy (GTDB): domain Bacteria; phylum Bacteroidota; class Bacteroidia; order Chitinophagales; family Saprospiraceae; genus JAHDHW01. The sequence goes on from CAWBZX010000023.1 coordinate 169,707, forward strand.
CATTACCACATGCATCTTCCGCTGTCCATGTTCTTTCAATAGAATATTGATCTACACAAATTCCGGGAGAAGAAACTTCTGAATAAATAACAACCACATTGTTATCGCAATTATCAGTTGCCGTTAATACATCCGGAACTGGAACGTTATCACAGCTAACAGTTAAATCACTTGGAGCTCCACTCAACAATGGTGGTACATTGTCAATAACCGTTATAATCTGATTCTCAATTGTCTGATTACCACAATTATCCGTTGCGGTCCATGTCCGGGTGATAGAATAAGCATTTGTACAAGTTCCCACGGTTGTGATTTCATTAAAATCGATTGTAATACCATTATCACAATTATCCGATACCGTTGGATTTGCAGCTGCAGGCACTGAACCACATTCTACCGTCAGATCTGCTGGTACGCCTACCAAAACAGGGTCAGTCGTATCGATTACATTGATCGTTTGGGTTGCTGCTGTCGTATTGCCACAGTCATCCGTTACATCCCACGTTCGCGTGATCGTAAGTGGACAGCCTGTACCAATGGTTTCATTATAATTGACTGTTAGATTTGCAGAACAATTATCTGTTGCGGTAACTATCGGTGCAGCCGGGATCGCATCGCACTCCACAGTTTCATCTACAGGTACGCCTACTAAGATCGGATCGGTCGTATCAATTATATTGATCGTTTGGGTCGCTGTTGCGGTATTACCACAATCATCCATCACATCCCAGGTTCGGGTAATCGTATATGGACAACCTGTACCGATCGTTTCATTGTAATTCACCGTCAGGTTTATAGAACAATTATCGGTTGCCGTAACTATCGGTGCTGATGGGATCGCATCACAAGCCACTGTTTCATCTGCTGGAACGCCTACCAAAACAGGGTCGATCGTATCAATTACATTGATTGTTTGGGTGGCGGTTGTCGTATTGCCACAGTCATCCATCACATCCCACGTTCGGGTAATGGTGTATGGGCAGCCCGTGCCGATCGTTTCATTGTAATTCACCGTTAGGTTGATCGAGCAATTATCTGTTGCTGTTACGATCGCTGCTGCAGGGATCGCATCGCACTCCACAGTTTCATCTGCTGGTACACCTACTAAGATCGGATCGGTGGTGTCAATTACGTTGATCGTTTGCGTCGCTGTTGTGGTATTGCCACAATCATCGGTTACATCCCAGGTGCGAGTAATGGTGTATGGACAACCTGTACCGATCGTTTCATTGTAATTCACCGTTAGATTTGTAGCGCAGTTATCTGTCGCTGTGACTATCGGTGCGGCCGGGATCGCATCACAAGCCACTGTTTCATCCGCTGGTACACCTACCAAAACTGGATCCGTCGTATCAATTACATTGATCGTTTGAGTAGCGGTTGTGGTATTGCCACAGTCATCGGTTACATCCCAGGTGCGCGTGATGGTGTATGGGCAGCCCGTGCCGATCGTTTCATTGTAATTCACCGTCAGGTTTATCGTGCAATTATCTGTTGCCGTTACGATCGCTGCTGCCGGAATCGCATCACAAGCCACTGTTTCATCTGCTGGTACACCTACTAAAACAGGATCGGTCGTATCGATTACATTGATCGTTTGGGTTGCTGTTGTCGTATTGCCACAATCATCCATCACATCCCACGTGCGGGTAATCGTATATGGACAACCGGTTCCGATCGTTTCATTGTAATTCACCGTTAGATTTGCAGAACAATTATCTGTTGCCGTAACAATCGCTGCTGCAGGGATCGCATCACAAGCCACTGTTTCATCCGCTGGAACGCCTATTAAAACTGGGTCCGTTGTATCAATTACATTGATCGTTTGGGTAGCGGTTGTCGGTATTGCCACAATCATCGGTTACCTCCCAGGTACGCGTGATCGTGTATGGGCAGCCCGTGCCGATCGTTTCATTGTAATTGACTGTTAGGTTTATAGTGCAATTATCTGTTGCCGTTACGATCGCTGCTGCCGGAATCGCATCACAAGCCACTGTTTCATCTGCCGGTACACCAACTAAGACTGGATCGGTCGTATCGATTACATTGATCGTTTGAATGGCGGTTGTGGTATTGCCACAGTCATCGGTTACATCCCAGGTGCGCGTGATGGTGTATGGGCAGCCCGTGCCGATCGTTTCATTGTAATTCACCGTCAGGTTTATCGTGCAATTATCTGTTGCGGTGACGATCGCTGCTGCCGGAATCGCATCACAAGCCACAGTTTCATCCGCTGGTACACCTACCAAAACAGGGTCAGTCGTATCGATTACATTGATCGTTTGGGTTGCTGTTGTCGTATTGCCACAGTCATCCGTTACATCCCACGTTCGGGTAATTGTATATGGACAACCTGTACCGATGGTTTCATTGTAATTCACCGTTAGATTTGTAGCGCAATTATCTGTCGCCGTAACTATCGGTGCTGCAGGGATCGCATCACAAGCCACTGTTTCATCCACTGGTACACCTACTAAGATCGGATCGGTCGTATCAATTACATTGATTGTTTGGGTAGCGGTTGTCGGTTGCTGTTGCGGTATTGCCACAGTCATCCATTACATCCCAGGTGCGGGTGATCGTGTATGGACAGCCTGTACCGATTGTTTCATTGTAATTTACCGTCAGGTTTATCGAGCAATTATCTGTTGCCGTAACGATCGCTGCTGCTGGGATCGCATCACAAGCCACTGTTTCATCCGCTGGAACGCCTATTAAAACTGGGTCCGTTGTATCAATTACATTGATCGTTTGGGTTGCGGTTGTTGTATTGCCACAGTCATCGGTTACATCCCAGGTGCGGGTAATCGTGTATGGACAGCCGGTTCCGATCGTTTCATTGTAATTAACCGTTAGATTTGTAGCGCAATTATCTGTTGCCGTTACGATCGCTGCGGCCGGAATCGCATCACATTCCACTGTTTCATTTGCTGGAACGCCTAACAAAACAGGATCAGTTGTATCAATTACATTGATCGTTTGGGTAGCGGTTGCGGTATTACCACAATCATCCATCACATCCCACGTTCGGGTGATCGTGTATGGACAGCCCGTGCCGATGGTTTCATTGTAATTCACCGTTAGATTGATCGAGCAATTATCTGTTGCCGTAACTATTGGTGCCGTTGGAATCGCATCACAAGCCACGGTTGCATCCGCTGGTACACCTACTAAAATTGGATCGGTCGTATCGATTACATTGATCGTTTGGGTTGCTGTTGCAGTGTTACCACAGTCATCGATTACATCCCAGGTGCGGGTGATGATATATGGACAGCCCGTGCCGATGGTTTCATTGTAATTTACCGTCAGGTTTATCGAGCAATTATCTGTTGCCGTAACTATTGGTGCCGTTGGAATCGCATCACAAGCCACGGTTGCATCCGCTGGTACACCTACTAAAATTGGATCGGTCGTATCGATTACATTGATCGTTTGGGTTGCTGTTGCAGTGTTACCACAGTCATCCATTACATCCCAGGTGCGGGTGATCGTGTATGGACAACCGGTTCCGATCGTTTCATTGTAATTCACCGTTAGATTTGTAGCACAATTATCGGTCGCCGTAACGATCGCTGCTGCTGGAATCGCATCACACTCCACAGTTTCATCCGTTGGTACGCCTGCCAAAACAGGATCAGTCGTATCAATCACGTTGATCGTTTGGGTTGCTGTTGCGGTATTGCCACAGTCATCGATTACATCCCAGGTGCGGGTGATGATATATGGACAGCCCGTGCCGATCGTTTCATTGTAATTTACCGTCAGGTTTATCGAGCAATTATCGGTCGCGGTGACTATCGGTGCTGCAGGGATCGCATCACATTCCACTATTTCATCCGCTGGAATGCCTACCAAAACAGGATCCGTCGTATCAATCACGTTGATCGTTTGGGTTGCTGTTGCGGTATTGCCACAGTCATCCATTACATCCCAGGTGCGGGTGATCGTGTATGGACAACCTGTACCGATTGTTTCATTGTAATTTACCGTCAGGTTTATGGAACAATTATCTGTTGCCGTAACGATCGCTGCTGCTGGGATCGCATCACAAGCCACTGTTTCATCCGCTGGAACGCCTATTAAAACTGGGTCCGTTGTATCAATTACATTGATCGTTTGGGTTGCGGTTGTTGTATTGCCACAGTCATCGGTTACATCCCAGGTGCGGGTAATCGTGTATGGACAGCCGGTTCCGATCGTTTCATTGTAATTAACCGTTAGATTTGTAGCGCAATTATCTGTTGCCGTTACGATCGCTGCGGCCGGAATCGCATCACATTCCACTGTTTCATTTGCTGGAACGCCTAACAAAACAGGATCAGTTGTATCAATTACATTGATCGTTTGGGTAGCGGTTGCGGTATTACCACAATCATCCATCACATCCCACGTTCGGGTGATCGTGTATGGACAGCCCGTGCCGATGGTTTCATTGTAATTCACCGTTAGATTGATCGAGCAATTATCTGTTGCCGTAACTATTGGTGCCGTTGGAATCGCATCACAAGCCACGGTTGCATCCGCTGGTACACCTACTAAAATTGGATCGGTCGTATCGATTACATTGATCGTTTGGGTTGCTGTTGCAGTGTTACCACAGTCATCCATTACATCCCAGGTGCGGGTGATCGTGTATGGACAACCGGTTCCGATCGTTTCATTGTAATTCACCGTTAGATTTGTAGCACAATTATCGGTCGCCGTAACGATCGCTGCTGCTGGAATCGCATCGCAGGCTACCGTTGCATCCGCTGGAACGCCTATTAAAAATGGGTCCGTTGTATCAATTACATTGATCGTTTGGGTAGCGGTTGTCGTATTGCCACAATCATCGGTTACCTCCCAGGTACGGGTGATGATATATGGACAACCTGTACCAATGGTTTCATTGTAATTGACTGTTAGATTTGTAGCACAATTATCGGTTGCCGTAACTATTGGTGCTGATGGGATCGCATCACAAGCCACGGTTTCATCTGCCGGTACACCAACTAAGACTGGATCGGTCGTATCGATTACATTGATCGTTTGGGTTGCGGTTGTTGTATTGCCACAATCATCGGTTACATCCCAGGTGCGGGTAATCGTGTATGGACAGCCGGTTCCGATCGTTTCATTGTAATTAACCGTTAGATTTGTAGCGCAATTATCTGTTGCCGTTACGATCGCTACGGCCGGAATCGCATCACATTCCACTGTTTCATTTGCTGGTACACCAACTAAGACTGGATCGGTCGTATCGATTACATTGATCGTTTGAATGGCGGTTGTGGTATTGCCACAGTCATCGGTTACATCCCAGGTGCGCGTGATGGTGTATGGACAGCCGGTGCCGATGGTTTCATTGTAATTAACCGTCAGGTTGATCGCGCAATTATCTGTTGCCGTAACTATTGGTGCCGTTGGAATCGCATCACAAGCCACTGTTTCATCCACAGGTACACCTACTAAGATCGGATCGGTGGTATCAATTACATTGATCGTTTGCGTTGCGGTTGTCGTATTACCACAATCGTCCATCACATCCCAGGTTCTCGTGATCGTATATGGACAGCTGGTGCCTATCGTTTCATTGTAATTTACCGTCAGGTTAATTGAACAATTATCTGTTGCCGTTACGATCGCTGCTGCAGGGATCGCATCACAAGCCACTGTTTCATCTGCCGGTACACCTGCTAAAATTGGATCGGTGGTATCAATTACATTGATCGTTTGCGTCGCTGTGGTCGTATTGCTGCAATCATCGGTTACATCCCACGTTCGGGTGATCGTGTATGGACAGCCGGTTCCGATTGTTTCATTGTAATTTACCGTCAGGTTTATGGAACAATTATCTGTTGCTGTTACTATCGGTGCTGCAGGAATCGCATCACATTCCACTATTTCATCTGATGGTACACCTACCAAAACAGGATCCGTGGTATCAATTACATTAATCGTTTGGGTTGCGGTTGTCGTATTACCACAATCATCGGTTACATCCCAGGTGCGGGTGATCGTGTATGGACAACCTGTACCGATTGTTTCATTGTAATTTACCGTTAGATTGATCGAGCAATTATCTGTTGCCGTAACTATTGGTGCCGTTGGAATCGCATCACAAGCCACGGTTGCATCCGCTGGTACACCTACTAAAATTGGATCGGTCGTATCGATTACATTGATCGTTTGGGTTGCTGTTGCAGTGTTACCACAGTCATCGATTACATCCCAGGTGCGGGTGATGATATATGGACAGCCCGTGCCGATGGTTTCGTTGTAATTGACCGTCAGGTTTATAGAACAATTATCTGTTGCCGTTACGATCGCTGCTGCAGGAATCGCATCGCAAGCCACTGTTTCATCCGCTGGAACGCCTACCAAAACAGGATCCGTTGTATCGATTACATTGATCGTTTGGGTTGCGGTACTCGTATTGCCACAATCATCCATCACATCCCAGGTGCGGGTGATCGTATATGGACAACCTGTACCGATGGTTTCATTGTAATTTACCGTCAGGTTTATCGAGCAATTATCGGTCGCGGTGACTATCGGTGCTGCAGGGATCGCATCACATTCCACTATTTCATCCGCTGGAATGCCTACCAAAACAGGATCCGTCGTATCAATCACGTTGATCGTTTGGGTTGCTGTTGCGGTATTGCCACAGTCATCCGTTACATCCCAGGTGCGGGTGATCGTGTATGGACAACCTGTACCGATCGTTTCATTGTAATTTACCGTCAGGTTTATGGAGCAATTATCTGTTGCCGTAACGATTCGTGCTGCGGGATCGCATCACAAGCCACAGTTTATCTGCGGAACGTCGCATCACATCCACTGTTTCATCTGCTGGAACGCCTACCAAAACGGATCGGTTGTATCAATTACATTGATCGTTTGGGTTGCGGTTGTTGTATTGCCACAATCATCCGTTACATCCCAGGTGCGGGTGATCGTGTATGGACAGCCGGTGCCGATGGTTTCATTGTAATTCACCGTTAGGTTGGTCGAGCAATTATCTGTTGCCGTAACTATCGGTGCGGTTGGAATCGCATCACAATCCACTGTTTCATCCGCTGGAACACCTACCAAAACAGGATCGGTCGTATCAATTACATTGATCGTTTGGGTTGCGGTTGCGGTATTACCACAGTCATCCATTACATCCCAGGTGCGGGTGATGGTATATGGACAGCCCGTGCCGATGGTTTCATTGTAATTTACCGTCAGGTTTATCGAGCAATTATCTGTTGCCGTAACTATCGGTGCTGTTGGGATCGCATCACAATCCACGGTTGCATCCGCTGGTACACCTACTAAAACTGGATCGGTCGTATCGATTACATTGATCGTTTGGGTTGCTGTTGCGGTATTGCCACAGTCATCCGTTACATCCCAGGTGCGGGTGATCGTGTATGGACAACCTGTACCGATTGTTTCATTGTAATTTACCGTCAGGTTTATGGAACAATTATCTGTTGCCGTAACGATCGGTGCTGCTGGAATCGCATCACAAGCCACGGTTTCATCCGCTGGAACACCTACTAAGATCGGATCGGTCGTATCAATTACATTGATCGTTTGCGTTGCGGTTGTCGTATTGCCACAGTCATCGGTTACATCCCAGGTACGGGTGATGGTATATGGACAACCTGTACCAATGGTTTCATTGTAATTGACTGTTAGATTTGTAGCACAATTATCGGTTGCGGTTACGATCGGTGCTGCCGGGATCGCATCACAAGCTACTGTTTCATCCGCTGGAACACCTACCAAAACAGGATCCGTCGTATCAATTACATTGATCGTTTGGGTCGCTGTTGTCGTATTGCCACAATCATCTGTTACATCCCAGGTCCGGGTAATGGTGTATGGACAGCCCGTGCCGATCGTTTCATTGTAATTGACCGTTAGGTTGATCGAACAGTTATCTGTCGCTGTTACTATCGGTGCTGCTGGAATCGCATCGCATTCCACTGTTTCATCCGCTGGAACACCTACCAAAACAGGATCAGTCGTATCAATTACATTGATCGTTTGAGTTGCTGTTGCGGTATTGCCACAGTCATCGGTTACATCCCAGGTGCGGGTGATCGTATATGGACAGCCGGTGCCGATGGTTTCATTGTAATTTACCGTCAGGTTGATCGCGCAATTATCTGTTGCCGTAACTATTGGTGCCGTTGGAATCGCATCACAAGCCACTGTTTCATCCGCAGGTACACCTACTAAGATCGGATCGGTGGTATCAATTACATTGATCGTTTGCGTTGCGGTTGTCGTATTACCACAATCATCCGTCACATCCCAGGTTCGCGTGATCGTATATGGACAGCCGGTGCCTATCGTTTCATTGTAATTTACCGTCAGGTTTATTGAACAATTATCTGTTGCCGTTACGATCGCTGCTGCAGGGATCGCATCACAAGCCACTGTTTCATCTGCCGGAACACCTACTAAAACTGGATCGGTGGTATCAATTACATTGATCGTTTGGGTCGCTGTTGTCGTATTGCCACAATCATCCGTTACATCCCAGGTTCGGGTGATCGTGTATGGACAGCCGGTTCCGATTGTTTCATTGTAATTTACCGTCAGGTTTATGGAACAATTATCTGTTGCCGTTACTATCGGTGCTGCTGGAATCGCATCACATTCCACTGTTTCATCCGCTGGAACACCTACCAAAACCGGATCGGTGGTATCAATTACATTGATCGTTTGGGTTGCGGTTGTCGTATTGCCACAATCATCCGTTACATCCCAGGTGCGGGTGATCGTGTATGGACAACCTGTACCGATCGTTTCATTGTAATTTACCGTTAGATTGATCGAGCAATTATCTGTTGCCGTAACTATTGGTGCTGTTGGAATCGCATCACAAGCCACGGTTGCATCCGCTGGTACACCTACTAAAATTGGATCGGTCGTATCGATTACATTGATCGTTTGGGTTGCTGTTGCAGTGTTACCACAGTCATCCGATTACATCCCAGGTGCGGGTGATGATATATGGACAGCCCGTGCCGATGGTTTCGTTGTAATTGACCGTCAGGTTTATAGAACAATTATCTGTTGCCGTTACTATCGCTGCTGCAGGAATCGCATCGCAAGCCACTGTTTCATCCGCTGGAACGCCTACCAAAACAGGATCCGTTGTATCGATTACATTGATCGTTTGGGTTGCGGTACTCGTATTGCCACAGTCATCCGTTACATCCCAGGTGCGGGTGATCGTATATGGACAACCTGTACCGATGGTTTCGTTGTAATTCACCGTTAGATTTGTAGCGCAATTATCTGTTGCGGTAACTATTGCTGCTGATGGGATCGCATCACATTCCACTGTTTCATCCGCTGGTACACCTACCAAAACAGGATCGGTCGTATCAATTACATTGATCGTTTGGGTTGCGGTTGTTGTATTGCCACAATCATCGGTTACATCCCAGGTTCTCGTAATGGTGTATGGGCAGCCCGTTCCGATCGTTTCATTATAATTCACCGTTAGATTGATCGAGCAGTTGTCTGTCGCTGTTACTACCGGTACTGTTGGGATCGCATCACAAGCCACAGTTTCATCTGCCGGAACACCTGACAAAACCGGATCCGTCGTATCGATTACATTGATCGTTTGCGTTGCTGTTGTCGTATTGCCACAATCATCCGTTACATCCCACGTTCTGGTGATCGTATATGGACAGCCCGTGCCGATGGTTTCGTTGTAATTTACCGTTAGGTTTGTAGCGCAGTTATCTGTTGCTGTTACTACCGGTGCAGCCGGAATCGCATCGCATTCCACTATTTCATCAGCTGGAACTCCTACCAAAACAGGATCCGTCGTATCGATTACATTGATCGTTTGGATTGCGGTTGTCGTATTGCCACAGTCATCGGTTACATCCCAGGTTCTCGTAATGGTGTATGGGCAGCCCGTTCCGATCGTTTCATTGTAATTAACAACCACAGTATTATCACAATTATCTGTTGCAGTTAGAACCACTGCGGCTGGAATATTATCACAACTTACCGTTAAATCAATCGGAGTTGCGCTCATTATAGGTGAAACATCATCAATTATAGTAATAATCTGATTTTCCACCGCCTGAAAACCACAATTGTCTGTTGCTGTCCAGGTTCTAGTTATTGTATAACTCGTACAATCTATCGAATCAACCTGTTCTGTAAAAATAACATTAACTGGATTATCACAATTATCGCTTGAAATCGGATGAACAACAGCAGGAATTTCTCCACACTGAACAATGGTATCATTCGGGACCGCTGTTATTGAAGGAGGGATAGTGTCAATTACTGTAATTGTTTGAACTGCTGTAGCGGAATTACCACAATCATCAGTGGCCGTCCAAGTATTAATTATGGTATAATTATATTCACAAGAATTGGTATTTTTTACCTGGTCAAAATCAATTGTAACTGTTCCTCCACATAAATCAGAATATGTTGGAAAAGTCGGAGCAGGCACTTCGTGACAATTCACCGTTGTATCCGTTGGCGTTACAGAAATTGAAGGAGGTGTAGTATCTTCAAATGATATCGTTTGAATCTGGCTGGTTTGATTATTACAATTATCAATTGCTAACCAGGTACGAAGGATTGTTGAGCCACCGGTACAACTTCCAACAACTGTCTGATCTGAGTATGTTATTGATGGATTAGGATCACAATTATCAGTCGCTGTTGGATAATCCACCGTTGGTGTATCCAAACAACCAATGGTAACATCGGCGGGCATATTTGAAATTACCGGAGACGTTTGATCTACGACAACAATTTGCTGTGAAGCGCTAGCTGAATTTCCGCAACTATCGGTAACTGTCCAAGTCCGCGTAATTAATTCGCCCGAAGGGCATACTCCTCCTGCAACAGATGTTTCAACAAAATCAATAATTACACTAGCTGCACAATCATCTATCCCTTGAACATTTGCAGGTGACGGTACCGCGCTACATTCTACCGTTACATCCGCTGGCACGCCAGTTAAAGTTGGAGGGTTATTATCAACAACAAAGATATTCTGTTCTGCCGTAGATTGATTACCACAATTGTCCGTAGCGGTCCAGGTTCGTAAAAGCGTATAATTTCCACTACAAGAAGCAGATGGTTGGCTTTCTACTAAAGTTATCGTAGCATTGCTACAATTATCAGTCGCGGTTGGAGTTCACCGGACTTGGTATTGCACTACAATTCACCGTAATATCTGCCGGGACATTTGAGAAAACCGGAGGAATAAGATCTTGAACCGTAATCACTTGAGCAATGGTTCCTTCATTTCCACAGGCATCCGCTGAAGTCCACGTCCTTGTTATGGTATAATTACAACTATCTCCTATGATTAATTCTAATTCGTTGTATAAAATGTCAACATTCGTTGTAACATCACAGCTATCATAGCTAACCATACTTGCCGGAGGAGGAGGTATAGCTGAACATTCAACCGTCACATCTGGAGGAATTATTGTAAAGACTGGTGGTTCAAAATCTCCTACGGTGAGGATTTGACTTGCAAAGGATTGATTGCCACAATTATCCGTTGCTGTCCAGGTTCTGATTAGTTGAAAATGGTCTGTACAAAGCCCATCGATTCTTGCTTCAGATACTTCCAATTCAACATCATTATCACAATTGTCAAAAGCATCAGGTACGACATTCGTTTCAAATAATACAACCACATTAATATCATCAATCAAATTTCCATAGGTAATTCCACTCGGAGCACCCTGAATTGCTCTAAAGGCGAAAACGGAAGAAGTTTGCCCATCAGGTACTGCATAGTTAACCGTATGCACTACCCAACCGGAGGCTGATGTCGCCGTAAAAGTTCCTAACCAGGTAAGGTTATTAATATCAGGACCTGCATAAACCGCCATGATATCGTCCGTTGGATTATTACCAGACATTCGTTTGTGGTGTGCAAAACTAATTTGCAACGTAGTAGTAGGAACAGTACAAAACTCCTGGTAGAAGTCGCCATTCAAATTACCATTCAATTCTGCATGATAATTTCCACTGTAAGATGCCACGCCATTTACACCACCAGATTTCTGTATTTCAATTCGATCATCGGAAGCAGTGGTACTCCATCCAGGAATATTATCTTCATGAATGGAAGCCCAGCTTCCACCAAATCCAGGTTGCTCAAAATCTCCATTTGCAAAGGAAGTCAGACAATTGTCACATTGGATTTCGACATCTGCTGGAATATTGGTCAAGGTTGGAGGTGTATTATCTACTACATTAACAACTTGGGTAAATGTTATGCTATCGTCGCCACAATATCCCTTTGTAACCCACTCTCTTTGCAAAGAGTAAGAATTGTCAGCACAACCTCCCGAGCCCTGAGTAAGTGTTTCCGTGTATTCTATTATTAGACAACCTGATCCTGTAACCGGCAATGGAGGTTCAGGTACTGGTGCGGTACAATCCACATAAACCGTATCTGGAACACTACCAATCTGTAAACTTCCTGCGTTACAAACGTAAAACTCTAAACATACTTCTTGCTCAAGACCAAATTCGTTTGTAACGGTAACAGATACCACATCGGTTCCAAAATAATTAACAGGAGCGGTGTAATCAATACAAAGCGCAGCATTTAAAGTGGCTGCTCCAAAAGTTGAAGAATTATCAACACTGGTAATGGTATTATTATTTGAACAGCTTTCAACGGAGAGGCAGTGAGTGATAGTATTTCCCACGCAAAGGCTATCAACAAAATAGCTGGTTGATGGCAAATCATATCTGGGATCGTACACTGTGATTTTATCTGCAAAACCTGTAAGATAACCGAAGCCTCCGGATGTATTTGTAATTCCGGTAACCAATCCTGCCTGAAAGTTTCCGTCTGCTTCTAAATAATTATAAAAGTCAATCGCAAAATCTTCAATTAAAACAGATGAGTAACCAATCAATCCTGGTACTGACTGCGCTGAAGCAACGCTGGTGTAATTTAAACCATTAATAAGTAGACTAGGAAGATTTGTATCTTCAATAATCACGGAAACGCCATGAATTGCCCCACCATCCATTCGTGGAAACTCCAACTTTCTGTTTCCATTACAACTTCCCAAAGGTGGGATTAAAGCCATATCTATTTCAGGGTCAATTGTTGAAAGGCCACTAAATTGAAAAACATAACAAGGTTTAGAGGTGCTGATATAATGAGCATCTCCATATGAACCGGTAATATCGAATTCAAAATAACCACCAGCATTTACTGTGGCGGCAGCAGGTATACTTCCATCAAGAAAAATATCAGTATTATTTTCAACTGGTACAACTACCGCATAATTTTGATAGGATGAACCATCTCCACGAACCACAACATATTCTGAGCCTACATTACAAGTAGGCACCAATTGATCAACGCCACTATCTGCAGAAAAAGAGTTACAAATATTAGTGTTTTGAGAACCACTAATTACTGCGATTGGCTTGTCAGCTGTAACCAATGATCCTGAAATAGTTGTGTTGTTATTATCATCACGGATCAGATACGTTTCACCAGCATTCAATACTACAGAATGGGTACTTGAAATACCTCCTGCCATTGCAATGGAAAAAGTAAATTCAACAGTTGTATTATCTTCCGTGGCTATAACCGAAATGAAATGATTTTCACGCTTAGCGGTATTTCCAGCTCCACAGGTTTTTGTTTGGCTACCTGTTCTAAAAGATCGACCCAGAGCTTCCTCTCCTTTAACAGAAACTACAAACTTGGTATAATACGCATCCACAGTATAAAGAATCTGAATCGGTTCATCCGACTGGATAATAAATCCACGATCTGATTCTACAGCATTTTGATTAGGGGTTTGTAAATCATTTAGTGATAGCGGCACTACTGCAGGAGCACCATTGTTTACTACTAAATCCTGATCAAAAGTTACTCCATCACCTGTTTTGATATTAACATTCGCTTCAGCAAACATCGTAGATATTACCAAACTCGAAGGACCATTATATTGCCCTCCACTCATTTGCCAAACAGGAGGTATATAATAATATAAGATGGGATCACAATCGGAAGAAATCGCATTATCTGAACAAGCACAATCCGGGTCTGAACCATCGATCAATCCATCTCCATCGTCATCGATATTATTATCGCAACATTCGCAGATTACCGAAATAACTTGTGTCTGCTCCGTTGTATTCCCACAATTATCTATAGCCGTCCATGTTCGGGTAATGGTATAATTAATATCTGAACAACTATCATCATTAGTTTGTGTGCTAATCTCGGTATAATTAAGGGTTACATCATCGTCACAATCGTCTGATACACAAATTCCGTTGCCATCTATTTTTTCAGCAAAAACTTCAACTTCTGCTAATGACAAAGGATTATAATTGCTCAATTGAACCCTCACATACCTACCACTTGTATTGACATTGACCACTGTTGGGGAACCTGCGTTGCCTGCAAAATAAAAAGAAGTGACGCCAGCCTGATTAATCGAAGTTGTGAGATCAGTAGATATAAAAGGATCATCCGAGACCAATACATAATAATCTGAAAGACGGTTTGAACAACAATCTGTTCTATTCCATAGATTGATATAACTGATATCTTCAATAGCAAGCAAATCAACTTGCCACCAGGATTCGGCGTTGTTGTTGGTATGGGTAACCGAATTATTTCCCCAACTTCCATTTGTATTTCCATCAACAGCTCGTGAAGCTTCACCACCGTATCCAGTATTTATTTGAGTTGCAGGTTTGCCTAATGCTACATTTTCAACAATAACCGTACAACTGGTATCCGGAGCCACAGGAACATCATCGCCACAATAAAGTGTAATATCATCCGGCACTCCTTCCATAACAGGAGCAAGCGTATCCGCCAAAACAATGACTTGTGTTTCTGTAGTAGTATTATTGCAATCATCGGTAACTGTCCAGGTTCTTGTCAGGGTGGAGTCACAACCTGTTCCTGTAGTTATTTCTGTAAAATTGATAACCAGATTGTTGGTACAATTGTCCGTTGCAGACGCAGCTGGAATCGGAGGAGCACTAAATTCACAGGTTGCTCCACTTTGATCCGTATATTCGTAAATAGTGCCATTCTCCTCTACGACCATATAATGTATGGTTTCAGATGGATGTTGACCAGTCAAATAATCCCATTCATCAATTTGGATTTGGAAGCTATTTGATGTAATGGATCGTATCCTGATTGTCGTAGGATCAGAATTATTATAACTAACCGGTCCTGCAACTACAACGGGGTTGACGTAAGCTCTTGAAAAGAAAATTGTACTCCAGCTATTTGCATTTGCTTGAGCAATATTAATTGCTCCCTCCTCACCAATCACCGTTCCAAGCGAATCAACAATATCACCTGGAGCTTCAAAAACAACATATCCGACGTCTTCATAAGAATGATTTGTTTCATTATCGGATGACCTTTCTTCTTCCACTTTTACCTGTACATTGGTCGTATTAAGATTTCTATATCGTATTCCCGCAGGATCGCCTCCTGTATAAGTTTGAAGATCAGCAAGGAATACCGGACTGGCATATATATTTGTAAAATTGATGTTAGCCCAATTATGTCTTACCGTATAACCTGTAGCGTCCGCTTCCATGGTCATATTGGCATTATCCGATCCTTTTTCTATGGCAACCCAGGAAACTTCTTCAGTAGAGACATTATTATTTCCCGATTGCTGCTCCTGTAGTTTGATTTCAAATCCGGTGGTTGAAATATTTCTCATTCGCGTTTCAACCGCTTCATTACCATTGGTAGTGGTTACCTGTGACAAAACAACAGGAACATTATCGAAAGCAACGGGAAAGGTGATCGTTGTCCAAATGTGATCAATGTTGCCGGTTTTGTCCCCCATCATTTTATCACCATTATTTAAAATATGGTAATCTGTGGTAATGGCTGTGACGTTGCTTATCGTTGCTGTATCCGTCAATGTCAACACCGGAGGTTCACTATCTGAAACAGCCACGTTTTGGATCGCCGTTGCGGAATTACCACAATTATCGGTTACTGTCCAAACTCTTTGAATTACGTAAGGGCAACCCGCAATAATATTTTCACTATAAATAGGACTTAAACCACTACTACAATTATCTGCAGCTGTTACTGGCGCTACTGGCGGAATATTTTCACAGGCCACTAAAACATCAACTGGTACTCCAACCAGTGTTGGTGAAGTATTATCATCAACGACAATTTCTTGTGAGTCCGAAACCACATTGCCACAATTATCTATTGCCGACCAGGTTCGGGTAATAATATAAGGACATCCACTACCGATTACTTCACTATAATTTACCCCTAAACTGTTTGAATTATAATCTGTTGCTGTAACTGTAGCTGCTGAAGGAATACTGCTACAATCAACGGTTACATCCGCCGGAACACCATTTAAAACAGGCATAGTGGTTTCTGTCACCACAACGTTTTCTATCTGTTCAGAACAAACCCCAAATGCGGTGTTGTAAACATATACCGAGTAATTTCCCGGATTTTGAGGAATAAAAGACGAAGTGTCTCCTACAATATTTCCAATTCCATCAAAACCATCATACCAGGTATAATCATACGGTTGGCCCGGAAAATCTGTGGTAGCAATTATTGGAGTTGTATTAACCTGATTAATACAAATTTCAATTGGATTGGGACTCACGTTTACTTCGAAAGGTGGATAAATAGCCACTCTTACAGTGTCGCAAACAGTAGCTGAGGTATTCGAACAAAAGGAGTTTTCCGAAGTACCACATACTTCATAATCGACGTATGGTGGAGCACCTACAGGTGCTAAAAAAATTGGATCCAAACAACCCGTTGTGCAACTTAAATAACTATTATATGCTCCAGTTCCTGAAGTGAGATCATTCCAAACAACCGTACTTACCTGCATTCCAGATGCAATTATTGCTGCTTCACAGCTTACGATTGCAGTTACATCGACTACCGGTGGGGGGGCAGGTATTGATTGAATATAATATTCATTTATATTGTTTCCGGGCTTACAAAAAGTAATGGTGAAAGGGCCAGTCCCGTTCATGCAAAAAGCATCCCCTACTGGTGTAGGATCACTACAATCAACCTGAAAAAACATGGCACCCGAAGGAATCGCACCGGAGTATATCCCAAATTCAATACCCATGGCTCCAGGACTGACACTTACTTCAAACTCTATACATTTAATAGGGGGTGCACTGTTTGACATACCACAACACAAGCCATCCCTTCTTTCAGATGGTGATATCCAAAGCATGCTTGAATCATCGCTCATATCAACACCATAAAATGGTGTATTCGGATCACAAGCACCAGATGGTACAAAGCAAGGTTTTGTGGTAATTTCCAATCCCCAGCCATTCAAGGAACCTCCATCCCAGGAATTTATATCTTCAATGGATAAAGTCCACGTTCCGTTGATGTCTTCATCATCAAATGCAGAAAATGCATCCAAAGCCTGATAGGTTCCACCGTTAGTTGGTGGACAAGGAATAGATCCATATGCAGCTCCGGAATCATCAAAATTTATATCGAAATTATCTTCACTATTACAAATTTGATCAACAATTGTAATCGTTGTTCCTTGCGGGCTTGTCAGTGTAATAATTAAATCATTATCCCAGTCGTGCGTCACATCCAAGTTAACCAAATTGATATCATCTATGCATCCATTTGATGCACTTAAATCAATTGTAGAAGTGATTGTCGAAGGAGCATTTGATGGAATTGGGATGGGAACATCAGAACTGGTATATACCGTCTGACCATATCCCAATGGCATAAATGCCATTAAGATAAAAATACTATTTAGTGTTCTTTTGTAAAGCTTTTTCTGCATATATCCTCACTAGTAAAAGTCGAAATATTGTTTAAATCAGGAGGTATAAACTTGAGGAGATTACATAAAATTTAATCTGTGCTAAAATTCAATCTGTACTAAAACTGGAATACCTCCAATGGTTTCCACTTTGTTATTGCATGTATGAAATAAACAATCTTTATGCCTAACTATCATTTATATTAAAAAAAATTATATTATCATGACGGGCGATAAATTTCTTACCGTTAATGGCCCTATAAGTACCTGAAAATCAAGCCAATGAATCTTTATTATGAAAATAATTTATTTGTCTTTTTTTATTAAAAAAAAGCGCTTAGGCAATAAAAAATTAGTTTGATTATTCATTTTTATATTTTATTTTTTAAGTATACCTCGTTCAGTTCCGTCACAATATTTGATAAAAAAAGATGCGAATTAAAATAATTGAAAAAAGGTAGTAGATATGGTATTTGGCAACTTTCCATTTAGGAAAAATGGAAATTAGTAAGTGATTATACACCTCGCTTTTTTTAATAAGATGTGTGCCGACTGTTGTTATATTTCTAAGAGATGCATTCTTCTACTTAAGTCAATTTGAAAAGAAAAAAGGCTTAGGATTTTTTAAATCCTAAGCCTTTTAATGCTTCTAATTATTATTTAATGTCTACCTCAGAATAGTAACATTTCCTTTCTTAATGAACTCTTCGCCGTTTCCACAGCTTACCTTGAGGTAATATCCATATACATCAGCTCCTAGCTCTTTTCCATTAAATGTTCCATCCCAACATTCCTCTTGCGAGTTAGATTCAAACATTTTTTCACCCCAACGATTATAAATAATAAAATAAACATCTGTCACATCGCTGCCGCGCAAGCATAATTCATCATTATGACCATCACCGTTCGGCGTAAAGGCATTCGGGAAAAACACAAAGGGCTCTTCACAAGCAGGATGAACAACAGTAACCGTTACTGAACTGGCAACTTCGCACCCACTTTCCTCGTCTGTAACAAGTACGTCATAGGTTGTCGTCTCCAAAGGAGTTGCTGTTGGATTGCTGATAGTAGGGTCATTGAGTGTTTCTTCATTTGACCAAATATATGTCACCCCCGGAATCTGATTTACGCTGAGTTGTGTAGGAAAATAAATGCACACCTCCGTAGGATCAGCAGCTGCTGTGACATCACCAATATTTATTACTGTAACAATTTCGATTAAAGATGAGTCCACACATCCATTTTCAGTAGTTACAATTAAAGTATAGGATTCAGTTTGAGTCGGATTAGCATATATCTGATACGGGATATCCGTATAAATAATATTCGATCCTTCCCACACCCAATCTATAATATTAATTCCAGGAAACTCGTCAGGTCCTGGTCCGACTATTAATTCAGTAGTATCGCCAATGCAAATAGTTTGTTGATTTTCTAATGGCCAGTTTATAATAGGTTCTATAGATAGCGTCACCGAATCCATATCCGAGCAACCTGTAATAGCATCAATGAATTGCACATAATAAGTGCCCACCACCAATGGATCACCTGGATTATCTGAGTTTTCCAAAACGGATCCTGTCCCATAAATATTATTAAAATTCGGATCGTTTAAAGACCATTCGATCAGGTTTGGATCACAGTTACTACAATTTGCTGTTATTGAGCTCGGCAAATCATCTTCATTACAGTATGTTGTGCCTTCCTGAGGAACTTCAATTATTAAATTAATCGGATCCGTTAAGATCACTTCTATGGTATCCGCTTGCGGACAGGAATTCAAATTAGCAGTATCAGAAATAGCCACAGTTATAGTAACATCTTCGGTAATAATTGCAACAGCAAAAGGATCATTTGGATCATCAAAAATATCTGGTGGCGACCATTCAAATACAAGCCCCATATCAGAACCATTATATAGCTGGATAGAGTCCCCAACTTCACAAGCCAGGATGGTATCAGGAAATGCAATATCAATGATATTAATTGGTATCGATTGCGTTAAGGTATCTGTGCAACCTTGTTCATTTAACACAATCATTTCGACTTCAAGTTTTTCTGATTCTGTAATATTTAAAACGACAGTATCATTACTTGGATAAGGAGTATTATTAATGGTCCATCCCCAATCAACTATCTGGCCTAATGGCGAAGTAGTTATATCTGTTAAGGTAACTTCTGCACCATTATCATTACAATCAACACTCACATCGATTCCCAGGTTAAATATTGGTGGATCGACCACACAGACTTCATAAAGTATTGTATCCTGCTGGAAGCAAGTGACATTGCTATTAGGTAATAAAATCAGTGTAACGATAAAACATCCAGAGTCGGAATATTCATGGCTTGGATTAGGACCGATAGCACCGCCAGGATTTCCGGGATCACCAAAATTCCAAACATAAGTGATAAACGGAGATGCTGCTATTGAAAAATCAACGGTTAAACTATCACATTGCATGGTACTTATTATCGTATCAACTACTAAGGAATCAACAACCTCAACCGTAATCGTATCCATAGCCATACAGCCATATTGATTAGTGATATCATAAAAAATGGAATAAATACCAGCATTAACTGTGTTTATAGTTGGTGAACTGGTATTTTCATTACCGTCCATTACAATCAACGAATCGGGTCCCCAACTGTACACCAAAGAATCTCCTAAATCCAAGTTGATCACTGATACCATTGAGCCAACTCCAACACATGAAATACTGTCATATTCAACCACTATATTTACTGCACCTTCAATGATCATTACACTATCCATAGCAAAACAATCACCACTGGTCACTTCTACATAATAAATGGAAGTATCCACAGGAGACACTGGCATACTAGGATCAAAAGGATTTCCATCCTCATCCGTCCAAACAACGGTAGCATTTTCAGGAGTTATGGTAAAATCTATTATAATCGAAGTATCGCAAATAAGCGTATCTGGCATCAAATCAATCGTGATTTTATTGGTATCTGCTTCAACCGGCAAAACTCCTGAGATTGAACAACCATTGGCATCTGTAACGGTAATTTCATAGTCGCCAGGTTCAAGACCTATTGCCATTGGACCTGTTGTAACCGGCGGATTCCAGGTATAGACATATCCCCCCGCACCGCCATTAACATCTACAAGAGCAATAGATCCAAGTGAATCACACGCTTCATCTGTTATTTCAACAACCACATTGATCTGAGTAGGTGCTTCAATTTCAAAACATTCAAAATCAAAACAACCTGTGGTGTCAGAGGCGATGATACAATAAAATCCAGGTACTAAAGTACCGTTATCATATACATTCCCAAAAAGGTCAACAATTTCTACTGTGGTAGGATTCGAACTATTAACCGTATAAGTTACCGTTCCGCTTTCATCGCCAGGACAAAGTATTTCTGAAACCGAATTTATGGTGATATCAATATCACTAACTGGCGATAATGGAACTATTACAGAACCGGTACAACCTGTAGAATCATCCGTTACAGTCACTGCGTATAATCCTGCCGGAAGGTCTGTCCTGGTATCTCCCGCCGGGTTTGGTGTTCCAATATTCGGATCCCAAGTATAAGTATAATTTCCAGATCCACCTGAAGCAGTAATGGAAACTGACCCATTTGCAAGGTTACAGTCTGGCGAAGTATTAATGATATAATCAACCACGATTGAAGGTATTTCTTCAACCTCTATAATCTTTACACTAACACAATTTGTTGAGTCTGTAATAGTTACAAAATAAGTCCCTGCCGATAAACCCGTTGCTACCGGACCGGATGAAACTGCAGGATCCCATGCATAATTATAAGTTGGATCACTAAAAGTTATCGTTCCATCATCCTCTCCGCAAGTAGATGGCTCTACTACATAATCTGGATCAGGGCCAGGCGTATTTTCTACAGCGAAAGTTTCTACCACAAAACAATCGTCAGGAAAATTTTCATCTGCAACGGTCACTGAATAAATTCCAGCAGCCAGACCAAAGGCGAATGGACCTGCCGGATTAGTAACATTTGAAGACCAGGTATAAGTAAAACCTGTTGGCCCTCCATCGATGTTTATAAATGCCCACCCGTCTGCATTATCACAAGTTGCATTTATAATCAGTAATCCATCAATAACTGGTGGTGCGCAACAAAGACTACTATCTCCGACAATCAAATTATTTTCAAACACGCTACATCCGTTGGCATCAGTTACAGTCAATCCATACGTTCCAGGAGTTAAATTTTCCGCATTCGAATCAGATGGAATCTGTGGCGGACTCCATGTGTAAACATATCCTCCTGCACCTCCTGTTACTGCTAAAGAAATAGATCCTAATTGATCGCAATCCTGTGGATATATTGAAATATCAACATCTACTTGAGCAGGTTCTTCTATTTCAAAACATGCTTCTCCATTAAAACAGCCATTTGCATCTGTAATAACTATACAATAAGAACCAGAAGGCAGATTTCCATTGGTATAAATATTTCCTTCCCCATCCTGAATAATGGTATCAGCAGGAAATGCAAAACCTCCAAGATAACCAACTGTAAAACCAACAAAGCCATTAACATCGCCTGCACAGTTTAAAGTTGGTTCAGAATCAATTGTTATTGTAGCCTGAGGGTCATTGGATGTTAAAACAAATATTACAGAACCCGTACAACTTGTGCTATCATCTGTAACTGTAACTTCATAAGTCCCCTCTGCAAGGTTAGTTATGGTTTGTCCTCCCCAGCTGTAAGAATAAAAACCAGAGCCACCTGAAGCATTGATGGTTACTGATCCATTATTTTGACCACAGTCTGGATTTTGATTAATTTGGGCTACTACATCTAAATCACCTACTTCTTCAACAACTACAGTTACGACATCCGGGCAATCCGGAACAGCAGGATCAACAATTGTTACAAAATATACACCCGACGGTATATCCGTTCTAATATTTGAAGATCCTCCATTTCCTAAGTTTGGTAACCAGGTATATTGATAATTTGGATTTGAAAAAGTAACTGATCCATTATTTAAGCTACAATCCGAAGGCGTTGTGGTATAGGTCGCCTCAGGTCCATCGATATTTCCAACAGTAAAAGTTTCTACCAAAATACAAGTAGAATCAACCGGATCTTCGATCGTTACCGAGTATGTTCCCGCGGAAAGATCAAATGCTTGATTATTCATAGAACTACTCACATTTGAAGACCAAGTGTAGTTATTTATAGTACCACCTGGATCGCCCGCTACATTTACAGTTGCCTTACCATTCGAATTTCCACAAGAAGATTCGATCACAACTACACTTTCAATAGAAAGGATACATGGTGGTGGAGGCGGAGGTGGGCAATTATCTCCAACAAACAAAGCGGCTGCTCCTATATTACAGCCATTGGCATCAGTCACAGTTAATAAATAAGTTCCCGGATCAAGGCTACCAATAGTAAAACCTGGCGGAATAGGTGATCCATCCAGAAAAGCCATATAAGGAGGTGTTCCTCCGGTAATTGCCAATGAAATAAAGCCAAACGAATCACATTCTACAGGATAGATAGAAATATCGACATCAATTTGATCGGGATTTTCAATTTCAAAACAATCCCCCGCTTGCTGGCATCCATTTGCATCGATTATTAAAACACAATAAGAACCCGCAGGCAAACTATCGTTTGTATAGGTATTACCCAGCCCATCAACTATTAATGTATCTGCAGGAAAAGCAAATCCCGCTCCGTAATTTACTGTAAAATCAACGCTACTGCTCTCGTCACCAGAACAAAGCAGTGTATCAATTGAATTGATGATTATATCAGCTTGCGGATTATTGGCTGATAATGAAAAAGTTGTAACTCCAGCACATCCGGTATTATTATCTGTAACAGTTACCTGATAGACTCCCGTTTCAAGATTACTTATTGTTTGAGCAATTCCAATCAGCGGACCCCAATCAAAAGTATAAGCTCCTGAACCACCTAAAGCATTAATTGTTACGGAACCATTGTTTGAATCACAATCAGGTGAACTAATGACAAAAGGAGAAACAGTCAACGGACTTATTTCCTCCACAACCACTGTAATCACATCTTCACAGCCAGGATTTGCAGGATCTGTTATCGTTATAAAATAACTGCCTCCGGGTAAATTTGTTCTTACATTCCCCTCAGCATTAGGAGTTCCAAGACTAGGACTCCAGGCATAACTATAACTTATGCTATCAAAAGTTACCGTTCCATCATCTACACCACAAACTGAAGGTGTCACATCATAATCAGATTCTGGACCATCTATATTTCCAACGGTAAAGGTTTCAATCACAGAACATGTATCTGCCGGATTTTCAACCGTCACCGAATAAGTTCCAGCTGATAGATCGAAAGCCTTATTATTTAGAATACTGTCTACATTTGAAGACCAGGTGTAGTTATATATATTACCATCAGGATCGCCAGCTACATTGACAATTGCAATACCTTCAGAATTTCCACAGGAAGATTCGATCACAACAACACTTGTAATTGAAAGATTACATGGAGGTAATGGTGGACAACTATCCTCAACAATCAAATCCTCAACCACACCACTGCAACCATTTGCATCTGTTATGGTAACACTGTATGTTCCTGCTGATAAATCACTAGCCACTGGACCTGAAGGGCTTGTAACATTCGGCGACCATGCGTAAGTATAACCACCAGCTCCTCCGGTTAATTCTATAGTTATCGATCCCAATTCAGTACAAGTTGCATCAATGATCGCCAAATCACCATCGATCTGAGTTGGTTCCTCTATTTCAAAACATTCCCCTCCGGTAAAACATCCATTTGCATCTTTTATAACAATACAATAAGATCCCGGTGAAAGGCTGCCATTAATATATTCATTTCCATTAGCATCTTGAATTGTTGTATCTGCAGGAAAAGCAAATCCAGAACTATAAGTGACGGTGTATTCAACTGTACCATCCATGTCTCCAGCACAATCAATCATCACATCATCAACCACTACCGTCGCTCCACCGATACCATCTAAAAGTATAAAAATCACAGAACCAGTACAACCAGTATTCGTATCCGTAACAGTAACTTCATAAGTCCCAGACGCTAAGCCACTCACAGTCTGACTTCCCCAGCTATAACTGTAGATTCCTGAGCCGCCGGTTGCATTAATTGTTACAGAACCGTTGGCAATACCACAATCTGGTAAGCTGTTAATCATATAATCAACAGTGATCGAAGGTATCTCGTCAATTACAACTGTTGTAACATTATCACAACCGGGATCCAATGGATCAGTAATCGTTACAAAGTAAGTCCCCGCAGGTAAATCAGTTCTGATATTTCCGTTATCAGTTCCAATGCTAGGATTCCAGGTGTAAGTATAATTCGGATTACCGAAAGTAGCTGTACCATTATCTTCACCACAGACTGAAGCAGTTGTGACCAAAGTTGTTTCCGGACCATCTACATTTCCAACGGTAAAAGTTTCTTCCAAAGAACAATTACCAGGTTGGGAAGGGTTTGTAATAGTCACTGAATAAGTTCCGGAAGAAAGACCACTAGCCATTGGTCCATTGCTTGAAGGTACATTAGATGACCATACAAAATTAAAATTAGCAGGATCTCCAACGACATTGACAATAGCAAGTCCATCATTATTTCCACAAGTTGCTTCTATGACAATAACACTTGAAATGGTGATCCCAGGATAACCAATAACCACTCCTGAACAAGTTGCTGTATTGCCTATCGCATCAGTAACCGTAACGGTATAATTTCCTGGTGCCAAATTGACGATACCTGTTGATGACTGACCATTGCTCCACATATAAAGATATGGAAGCACACCACCACTTACCGCAGTAGTTATAGCACCATTATTTTCGCCGCATGTTGCAGGGTAAGGAGTGCAATCAACATTTAGATCGAAATTGCTATCAGATGCTGCAAATGTCTGAAGACTTATCAGCAAAGAAAACAACAAAGAAACAAATATTCTCTGGCTACTTTTACCACAAGTGGTCAAGTAGTTTTTCGTTTTTGCTGTACAAAGTTCATGTATTAGTGAGTTCATATTCAATTTTCTTTATAACCTATTCAATATGTCATGGATTAGTATGATTTCGTTGGAATGGGCTCCGTTGGAATGTTCGTCAAATCTAGACAGGCTCCCGGCGACAACCTTATCGCAATAATCTCGACTCTTCTTTCTTTAGAAGAATCTATCCCAAATTCGGCTGCCTTTCCAGTTTTAGGAACTGTTGGTGGCGATGTCCTATCCCCGTTTGGTACTGACTTCACTTTCAACTTTGCATATTCATCTGGTGAAAGATTTTCCTTAAAATACTTTCGAATGCTATCAATTCTTCTTTTCGATAAAGCATAATTATAACTTCCCTTGTCCTTTGGTCCTAAAGGACTGGCAAAACCCTTCACCACAACGGTCAGCGTTTGTCCTTCATTAAGTAGTTTAAGATAAGTGAATAAATTTGACGTGAATGTATCAAGCTTTTCTCCTTCAGATATTATTGTATTAAAAAACGCATCGACTTTAGCTCTATCGCCGTAAGCATTATTTTTATAAAAATCAGGTTTTATTTTTAAGTAACTATCATAAGTTTCAGAATAATTTGACGTAGAAATAGTATCTTTTCTGGTATGAGGGCCAGGTTCGTCATTGGCAAAATATAATCTGATGGTATCAATGGTCGGGAGCTTACACAAATACAACTCGTCCCTTAATGTTTTAGGCTCAAATGCAATATTGTCTGTTACGGTTTTGAAACTTGTATCTGTATTGTAGCCTTTTTTAGTAGCAACAATTTTATATCTTTTCCCAAAGTTAAGTCCAAAATTGTATTGGATAACATCAGCACTATCTGCTCGTCCTTTTATATCATCCACCAAAGATATTTCAACCTTACATCCTGGAAGTGGTTCGCCCGTTGTTTTATCAAAAGTAAAAACATCAACATCAACCAGCGGTTTCAGGTAAAGATCGACGGTATCACATGCTCCTCCTTTTGCATCAATTGTATTAAACTCCTTCCTATCAGGAATCCACCTGTCAATCTTGGTGCCATCAACAGAATATGATCGGTCAAAACCAACAAAGAAATCATAAATATGACTGTCTAATTTAGACTGTTTCTTAGGGGAATTCATATTAGCTTCATCTAACACAACTTCAGTTCCAAATAATGGCAATCTTGTCAATTCATTGAAAGTCCGAACCTTCAAACAAATTTGAGGTGCTTTGTAAATATCATTACAAACACAAAGGCTGTCCTGTGGATCGCAGGAACCACCCGGGCGGTTAGAAGACATATATGCAGCAGACCCTTCCGCATTGATGGTATAATACATTTCATCGTAACTACTATTCAATGGTAAACCCATTCCATCGATAGTACCCCATTCCATTCCATTCTTTTGGATACTATAAATATCAAAACCTCCAAGATTGCGCCATCCATTTGAGCTGAAATACAAAGTCTGTGTCGGTGTATAAAAAAACGGAGTCACATCTTCTCCATCTGTATTGATAGAATCAATATAACCAGGCTCTTCCCATTCCCCTTTTTCACCCCTATAACTACACCAAATATTCAAGTCACGAATATTGTCTGTGGTGTCAACCAAACGATCGGTAACAAAGAAAAGAATCTCTTTGCCTGACTTTTCATCAATTCCTACAGAAGGTTGGGTGGTGGTATATGTATCAGAATTAATCACATTTGAAAGACTATCAACCGGACCCCAATTATCACCATTCTTTTCTCTAAAATAAATCTTACAATGCATATCCGATGCATTAATATTCTTGCAAATGGTATAATAAATACGGGTTCCATCATGATTGAAAGCTACATTTCCAGTGTGAAGTTTTTCTTTTTTATTAAAATCTTCGGCTACCTGAACGCCATCATGTATCTGGTCAGAAGTAATAAATTCTTGCTAAAGGAGGAATCGCTTCATATTTTCTGTTGGTAGTATACCGTACAGAAGAGTAATAAAGTGTACCGTCGTATTCAAAAGGCCCAAACTCTGAATTTGGCGTATTTACAGTCGAATCCAGATGCTGAATAATTGTACCGTTGTCTGTTACGGTTTTTGCCCACTCACAATCAATGATTTCGTTTTCAGCTTTTTTTGAATAACTCTCACTGACAAATGCTGCATCTCTTTCTAAAAACATATTAAAAGCTTCAATAGCATCATCGTATTTGGCCTGGCTTTTTAAAACTACACCCAGGTGATAATTAGTTAATCGATAGCGATTGAGCGCAGCCGAGTCCTTTTGTACTTCTTTGTAATATCCTTCTGCAAACGAGTAGAGTCTGAATTGCCGTGCCGATTCAGCAGCCTGAAAATAATTATCAGCACTTTTTTCATCAGCCTGATCAATGATTTTGTTATATAAATCCAATGACTTTGCAAAATCTTTTGCTTCAGCAGCTTTTACCGCTTCCGTTTTAAACTGTTTTAATGACTGTGCACCAGCAGTGCTGGCAGACCAGATTACAACTAAAAGCAGAATGTATAATTTATTCATAATTTCCTGATTTTCTCTTCGCTTTTTTTAGAATTATAAATAAGTTGGACAAGTTGGACAGATCGGAACTGGTATTGCTTTTTTGAAAATATAAATCAAAGAAAACTCAGGTCCACCTAAACCACCTGTAGCAACATCAAATTCTGAAATATTCAGATCATAACTTAATCCGAACTGCCATGAATTAATATTCAATTGGAAATATGGAATCAAGGCGTCCCCATTATTAAACCCATTATTAAATCGATAGCCTATTCCAAGGCCCATGGCCCATTCATGCGTCAAAATATTATTGAAATGAACCTTAACTCCTCCATTGATCACGTGTTCTCTATATGGCGTTTGGTATTGTCCCATTGCATTTACCATCAAATCCAGCCGTTGGGCAATTTCAAAAATTCCGATACCATAAAAATTAAAGCGCATTGGATACCTGAAATCATCCTGATCATAAAAATTGCGCTTTGGCTGATTGATATGAAAAAGACCGCCACCGATATCTATATTGGTTCTGGACTTACGGGCTGATCCGTTGCTCCTTGTTTTATCTTTGTTACTTTTAAAATGCCAGTTTAATCCAGCGGAAAAATCCCCATAGAAAGCATTTTTGCTATCAAATGTTTCATTGTTAGGTAAGGCAGGATCATAGAATTTACCATTGTACTGATCATCAAATCGCAGGTCAACATCACTAAATGCCCGTTGATAACCAGCAAGTTGCAAACCAGCAGTCAAGAACTGCGTAGCAGCAATTTTATGGGTATAGGAACCATTAAGTCCCAATTGAGTATTACTCAACTTTGCATCTCCGGCATGGTCATAATTAAAGACAACACCTAAACTAAAAAAATTGGGGCTGCCTTCCTTTCCGGAAAAACGTTTATCGAATCCTCCGTAAGCGGTTCGATAGGTAATAGGTACATCATACCATTGAGCCCGATAATTCACGGCAAATCGCATGTCACCATCAAAGACACCTGTTAATGCAGGGCTCCTTTGAAATGGGGCATTATAAAATTGTGAAAAGTGAATATCCTGAGCAAAAAGCCCTGATGATACCGAGACGAGTATTACGAGCAGATATAGATATCTACTATGCTGTGTAGCTTTCAAAAAGTTCATAGTCCAAGTTTTAAAACTAAGTTTTTGTTTTATACTATAGGGGGATCCATATTAAATTTTAATATTGAGCCTAGTATTTTCAAATCAAGTACAAATGCCTTAAATCGGTAAACTCAATAATTCCTATTCAAATAGACTAAAAAAATCCAGGAATTGGAGGAATGTTTATTCTCAAAAGTTTAATGTGAATTATACAGGAGGCTGATTTTATATCTATTTAATTGCAAAAAAGTAATAAAATTAATTTCTGCATATAAATAAAAAAATTCATTCACACGGTTTCAATATACAATAATCCGTCTTTTTTAAACAAAATCCAAATTTTCAATAATTTTTCCCCAATATCAAACATCTATAAAACTGGATACTAAAAGCACTTATTTATAAGATACTCAAAAGCTCTTTAGCAAGGGTATAAGCCTATTTTCTAGTTTATCAGAATCATCAGTCTATTTAAAATTATATTTATTAATAAAAAAATCATATAGTTTTTAATCCATGGCAAATAACTGAACCCAACAATTGTTCATATCATCCATCTCCTGCCCTTTTAATTCTTTCAAATTTTCGATCAATCCGATTTTGTAACAAGCAACATATTCCCAATTAGGCTCTAGCAAAGCTTTTCGATGTCCACGGCTAGATACTCCTGCATCAATCAATAGCGCTACAACTGATTCTCTTGGAGAATTTTCTCCTCCAACCAGATTTTCATTGGGAGCGAAATATCCTTTACTATCAATATAATTTTTCAGACCGGAGCGTTTTACTCTATCAAATGGATCAGATTTGTCTGTGCCAATGTGTTCAAGTCGATTGTGGGTGTTATTATCAAGGCCATGTGCTTTGGCCACATTGTACAACTGTTCATTAGGTTGAAGCTGTGACAATGGTTTCATGTTTTCCAGTTGTTCTTTCAACTCTTTTACTGCTTCTGTGAAATCTTTATCTTCTGCCGGATATTGTTTTTCATACTTTTTTGAATATAACTCAACATACTGTATATAGCCCGCTGGATTGGAGCGCAGGAGATTGATTTCATCAATCATAACTTTTTCTTCCGATATCATAAAAGAAAAATCCCAGACTGGTTCGCTTTTCTTATTCTCCAAAACTATGGCAGGAGTCGCTACGATAACTTCCTTTTCAATAGTCGAATTATTTAACAAATCTTCTTCCATGTCTATTTCTTCATCTAAATCTGCTTCTTCTTCGATATCCAGGTCTTCTTCAATAGAAAAACCAAACAATTGTATCCATACATTTTTATTATCTCCCACAGTTCCCACTTCATGACAAGAGACAAACTCCCATTGTGGGTCAAGTATATTGGACCTTTGAACTCGATTGGTTTTTTGCCCATCGACCAAAAGTGAGATTATAGACTCCCGCATTGTAGCGTATCCCAAAAAAAGGTTTTCAACCCCATTAAGTTCTGCACCATCGTGAATACGCTGAAAAGGATGAGAACCGTCACTTCCGATAGGATCTATTTTTTTCATTTCAACCAAATCTTCACCATGCAGTTTTGCAACTTTATATAATTTATAATGCGGCAGGAGGGCAGGCAAAGGTTCCAACATTTGCAATTCAGTAATCAACGCACTGGCAGCAGCCATTTCTTTTCTTTTCGCTTCAGCATCTTTGGAAGAGTCTTCGACAAAAGTTTGGATATAATCATCAATAAACCGAGCATAAGCATTTGGATCGGCCCGCAATAAATTGATCTCGTCAATCATCCCTTTTTCCTCTATGGTCATATACTCCAAAGGGTTTTTAGGCTCTTCCGGCTCAATGACAGCAAGAGAATCTACTATAGGAATGGTATCAACATAGGCATATTCCACAGGAATTGCAGAAGCGTCGACAGGAACGCGTGTTCTTTCCACAGATGATTTTTCAGCATTGGTAGTTTTAGCCTGATTGAAAGTATCACAGGCCGATAGAAAAATCAACAAACTAAATAAGTACAAAGAGGTTTTCATCAATTAAGCCGGTCCTTTATTTTGTCTAAATTTAAAGATAAACTCTAAGATACTGAAAGTCAGTTAATTTCAAAGAACAAAAACAGCGATAGAACAAAATAAAATATCATAAATGTGCAAATCTATTTATTTTATTAAACAATCCTTATTTTGCTTCACGTAATAAAGTTCCAAATCATAAAAGGTGAATCGTAGGATATTTTCAAAAAAATTTACTAAAAGCATCGCTCTAACTGGTTTTGCCTTTTCAATCAGTCCGTTTTTACAATATCACAACATGAGCAAAAAACGAATTAAACCACCCCGTTTGCAAAAAGGAGATACGATCGGATTGATTGCACCGGGCAGCCCCGTTACAGAAGAAAAATTAAATAAAGCAATCACGAATCTTGAAAATCTGGGCTTTCATGTTCATTACACCAAAAATATCTTAGCCAAACAAGGTTATCTGGCAGGAACTGATCAGCAAAGGCTCGATGATTTGCATTTAATGTTTAACAATCAAAAAATCAATGGAATCTGGTGCATTCGCGGAGGATATGGCTGTGGGAGAATATTACCGGATATTGATTATTCCCTAATTCGAAAGTATCCAAAACCTATGATTGGTTATAGTGATGTAACTGCTCTTTTACAGGCCATCTTCTTAAAAACAGGAATAATTGGATTCCACGGTCCGGTTGCTGTTTCTGAATTTACAGATTACACCATCTGTCAATTTCAAACTATTTTGATGGAGCCTAAGGCGCCAATTCAAATAAAAAACGCCGTAGAAAATGATAAAAAAGAAAATACAGCTTTCCAAAATAAAGTAATCAATTCGGGAAAAGCAAAAGGAAAGATTATGGGAGGTAACCTCTCATTGATCGCCTCTCTTGCAGGAACCAAATACCAGTTAAACGCAAAAGGAAAAATCATTTTCCTGGAAGAAATTGGCGAAAGACCTTACCGCATTGATCGCATGCTCACTCAGCTTTTACAATCTTGTAATTTAGGTCAGGCAGCGGGTATTGCTTTGGGTATTTTCGATGATTGTGAAGCAAAAGAAGGAACTGATTCTTTAACCCTCATGGAAACACTGGAAGACCGCCTTGGCCCTTTAGGTATTCCGGTTATTTATGGCCTTTCGTTTGGACATATTGATAATCAGTTTACTTTTCCGATAGGAATCGAAGCCGAATTAGACACAGAAAAGCATATAGTTAAACTTCTTGAATCAGCTGTAAATTAAAAAAAAACCACAACAACTAAATACTCTTTCATTTTAAAATCATGAAACTCATTTTACACAATTTTAACCTGGAACTCAAACATACTTTCAGTATCTCCAGAAGATCTTTTGATTCTTTAAAAAATCTAGTCGTTGAAATCAATCACGATGGGATCTCAGGATTTGGCGAAGCGACTCACAATCCATATTATAAAAATACGGAGATTGAAAAGATGATCTCCAAACTGGAATCCGTTCGCCCAATTATTGAAAATGAAGTTTCCGAAAGTCCCCAGGTTTTTTGGGAAAAAATGTATCCATTGCTGTCCGATTATCCTTTTGCACTTTGTGCGCTCGATGTGGCGATGCACGATTGGTTTGCCCGAAAAGCAGGAAAACCCTTGTATCAATTTTGGGGTTTAGATTTGAAAAATATTCCTAAAACGAGTTTCACGCTGGGTATCGATACACCTAAAAACATGATCAAACGAATGGAAGAAATGCCCTGGGATTGTTACAAAATCAAGCTAGGAACTCCAAACGACATTGAATTGGTTAAAACCCTCCGTCAACACACCAAAGCTAAATTTCGAGTGGATGCCAACTGTGCCTGGACCGCTGATGAAACCATCGAAAAGTCATTTCTTCTGAAACAACTGGATGTTGAATTTATTGAACAACCGCTTCCAGCAGATCAATGGGAAGAAATGGAAAAAGTTTTTCAAAAAAGTGTTTTGCCGCTGATCGCTGATGAGAGTTGTTTGACCGAAGAAGATATTGAAAAATGTGTAGGCCGATTTCACGGAATCAATATCAAAGTCATGAAATGCGGCGGTCTGACTCCTGCGCTTAAAATGATCCGAAAGGCGAATGATCTTGGTTTAAGAGTCATGGTTGGCTGCATGACCGAATCAACTGTTGGGATCTCAGCGATTGCCCATTTACTTCCGCTACTGGATTACGCAGATATGGATGGTCCTTTATTTCTCAAAAAGGATATTGCAAAAGGAGTCATAATCACCCGTGAAAGGATTATTTTTCCAAATGTAAATGGAACCGGTGTTCAATTATTGAGTTATTGAATCACTATTAATTAATCTTCCGGAAACAATGACTTATCCAGTCCAGGAATAATTTTCAAAGCGTTTTTATAATACAATTTTTTAAGGATCTCATCGGGCAAATCCAGTCCGTACATTTTCCAAAAAGCGTGGTATCTTTTGTAATAAGGGAAGTATTCATCATCACTTTCCAAGACCCGAAAGTAGGTTGGATATTCCTCTGGTTTATACGAATCTTTTCCAAACAAAACCCTATCCTGGTACTTTTCAAAAAAGCGATTCGCCATGCGCGGCTGCCTTCCTAACTCCGCGATTACCGCTCCAATTTCAACATAAACATTGGGCATTGCATCAAGCAATCCATCCAGCGTTTTTAAGTCGTTGGCATACCAGCCCATATGAGCAGCGATAAAAGTAGTGTTGGGATGTTTTTTAAAAATATCATGTTGCTCGCCAATGATGGTTTCCCAGGAAGCAGGATTATCAGGGCCACGCTTGCGATTAGGGCGAAGCTTCAATTCCAGCCACCGCTCGTTCAGACTATCATGCGGTTCCCAGAAAGGTTTTGGATCAGCTGAGTGAATTAAAACAGGTATTCCAAGCTCGCCGCATTTTGCCCAAATCGGGTCAATTCGGGGATCGTTGATCCGAATTCGGTTGCCAGCTTTATCCAAATTAGACATGCCCTGGCTCTTGTAAATTTTTAAACCTTTTGCACCATTTTTATAATCGTATTCGATCTGTTTGATCGTTTCCTCTGCCCAATCAGATTCATCGATACTTCGCAATTCAATATTAGTAAAAATGACAATTCGATCTTCATGTCCCGATTCTTTCACATGATCCATCATATTTTTCAACAACTCTCCTCCCCTTCCACTCAAATTGACCACCACTTGCATATTCATTGAATCCATTTGTCGCATTAACAATTCCAAATCCTGCTCCGCCATACGCCAATGATGACTGTGGACATCGATAAACGGATATTTCGCATGCGTAATGATGTGCTCAGGAACCACCAAAGTTGAGGGCGGATCGTACGCTTCCCAGTCTATACGAAGCTCCTCTTCTTGGGCTGACAAATAATAAAATGGAATCAATAAAAAAATGATTAGGGCTATTCCTTTATGCATTGGGTATTAAGTTTTTTTTCAATTTTAATATTACAAATTATTAATTTAAAAACGAATCATAAATCACCTGATGAATCATCGGACGGACATTTAAATCATATATTTTTCGATTTTCGCGGGTTTGATAAACTCGGTTTGAAAAGAAAATATAAATCAAATCGTACTCCGGATCCACCCAAACGAAAGTGCCGGTATATCCTGAATGGCCGTAACTTTCAGGGCTGGCATCTTTTGAAACGGAACTTTTTTGCGGATGATATTCGATCAAAGGTTTATCAAAGCCCAGCCCCCGGCGATTGCCTTCCTCACAATACTGACAGCGCGTAAATTCATTTATCGAGCTTTCGGCAATGAATCGCTGGCCGCCGTAAGTCCCACCGTTGAGATACATTTGCATCAGCTTCGCCAGATCATTAGCAGTTCCAAAAAGGCCTGCGTTGGAGGATACCCCTCCCATCATTGCTGCACCTTCGTCGTGCACCATTCCATGGATTTGAACCATCCGAAAAAAGGTATCCTTTTCCGTTGGGACAATACGATCCAGCCGAAAATACAAATAGGGATTATAAGTAATTGTAAAAGCTCCAAGCGGTCGGTAAAAAGTACTTTTTAGATACGTTTCAAAATCCTGATTGACTAAATCAGAAACAATCTTAGGAAAAAGGTAAAAGGCCAAACCAGAATATTTGTAACCCTTTTCTTCATTCAAAGGTGATTTTTTAATCGCTTTGTAAATCTTTTTTTCGTAATTGCGGTACAAATAAAGCTGATCTGTGACTTTAGTCGGAAATCTTTTTGAAGGGATGGTTTTAAATGTTCTGCATTTGTATTTTCCGTTTTTTTTCAGCGTACTTCGCCAATAAGGAATCCAGGGTTGGAGTTGTGCATTGTGCGCCAGAATCGGCCGTATTTTAAGTTCCGCTTTATCCGAATTTTTAAATTTTGGAAAATAATTTTTTAAAGGCGCTTCGAGGTCAAATTCTCCCTCGCCGTGTAAATTCATCAGCGCCGGAAGTGCGCCGGTGATTTTCGTTACAGATGCGAAATCATAGATGTCGTCTTGCCGAACAGCACATTTTTTATCATAGGTTTGAAAACCCCACGATTCGTAAAAAACCACATGTCCATCTTTTGCAATCAATACCTGGCAACCTGGAAAAGCGCCGCTATCAATCGCCATTTGAGCAATTGCCGAAATGCTGTCGCGGAGCAATTGAGCATTCATATCCAATAACTCCGGTGGAGAATACCGCAATCGAAGTCCTCCTTCCGAACTCATTCCCTCACCTTTTTTAAAATGATCATTCAGATCTTTTTCCAAGCGTTGACTGGCTCCGAAACCGCCAAAAATTAGTTGGGCTGCCAGCGATTGATAATATTCTCCAGCTCCTGTGACGTAAATCAAATGGCTGGATTTTTCGAAGTAGAAAGGGAAACTATTTAAAATACCAAATTCATCAAAAATTACTGAAATTGTAGTTGGTTGGCTGATGATTTTTTGTAGCTCGGCAACTACTTCGGCGTTCAATTCAAATAATTTATGAAGATGGAAATGTAAAATCGTGAGACCATTTTTGCTCTCTGTTCTTTTTTCAAAAGTATCTTTTTCTAAGTCAAAAATTTCAAAATTCAGCAAAGTGTATTTACTCAAAGTCTCATCAAAATGATTGATGGAATCAGCTCCAACATTGATACTTTCCAAAGTCATCACGTCCAATCCCTGCAAAGGAATCAATTGTTTTTCGTTGCGCAAAAGGAAAATTGAACGCTCCGCATTTTCAAAATCCTGAACGATCAATGAGGTATCGTTCTTTTCTTTTTGTCCAAAATAACTTTTTGGTAACAAAAAAAACACGATGAATAGAAAACAAGCTGATTTATTGAAAAGCATCAATTTTTATGTTTAATTTGACAATTCCAAAGCTAGCAATTGAATCATGAATTTCACAAAAAACCACGATTTCAAATTCTTGTCTCGAATTTCTATTTATCAGGGTCTGTTTCTTGTTGTGATTTTGCTGTCACTATCTTGTAGTTCAATTAGAAGGCTACAAAAATCGAAAGTAAGAGAATACCAAAACTTAGTACAAACATCAACCATTTTCAATCAAGGTTTTACAGGTTTTGAATTATACGATCCTTCTTCGGATCAAGTCATTTATTCTATAAATGCCGATAAATATTTCACACCGGCTTCCAATACAAAAATATTCACTTTTTATACTTCTTTGAATATTTTAGGCGACTCCATTCCTGCGTTTCGTTATGTTGTAAAAGGAGATTCTTTGCTATTTTGGGGAACTGGAGATCCGTCTTTCAACAACCCTTACCTCGTTCAAAATGAACGTGTTATCCAATTTTTTAAAAACAGAAGCGAACAACTATTCTTTTGTTCCTACAATTTTCAAGATGTGCGATTTGGGTCTGGCTGGGCATGGGACGATTATTATTATTCGTATCAACCGGAGAAATCTTCTTTCCCTTTTCACGGCAATGTTGTTCAGTTTGAAAAAAAGAAAGGAATTGATGTTTTTGAAATAAAACCAGCCTATTTTAAAGATAAATTGGTAACGAATCAACAACAAATTCCTTATCGAATTAAACGGCAACCTGATGGCAATACTTTCGAATTCAATCCAGGTTCAATGAACAGATATGAATATGAAAACGACCATCCTTTTAAATATTCAGATGAACTTTTGGTCGCTATGTTATCGGATGTTTTAGAAAAAAATGTGGAACTACTTACATCGGAATCCATGCCTCCGGCTAATTCCAAAGTGATTTATAGCGTTTCAGCAGATACGCTTTATCGCAGGCTAATGCAGGAGAGTGATAATTTTATCGCTGAACAACTTTTATTGCTTTGTGCAAATATAGTCTTCGATACGCTCAACACTACCAAAATAATTCAATTTGCAAAAGACAGTTTGCTGAGTGATCTGCCAGATCAGGCAAATTGGGTGGATGGCTCTGGCTTGTCGCGATACAATTTGTTCACACCAAGATCAATCGTATTTTTATTAAACCAACTTTATAAGAAAATTCCACGGGAACGGCTGTTCCATATTTTTCCGGCTGGAGGTGAATCAGGCACTATTTCTACTCGATATGCCGGTGATGGAAAACCTTATGTTTTTGCAAAAACCGGTACCCTTCGCAACAACCATTGTTTGAGTGGCTATTTGGTTACACGTAGTGGTAAAGTGTTGATTTTCAGTTTTATGCACAATAATTTTCCAAAAGGATCAGCTGCTCATAAAGATGAAATGGAGAAAGTTTTGAAAGCGATTTATCTGGCTTATTAGTCATTTCTGACGTTCAAAATGAAGCCAACTTTGAAGACATTTTCGATGCTGATTCGCGGATCATCGCTGAGTAATTTACGGATACGGGAAATAAAAACATCGAAGCTCCTTCCCAAAAAATAATCGCGTTTGCCATAGATTTTTTCAACGGCTTCTTCGCGTTTCAGTATTTGGTTTTGATTGAGGCAGAGCAATCGCAACACCTCATTTTCCTTTTCAGTAATTCTCCTCAGTTTTCCTTTATAACACAACTCCCTGCGCGTATAATCAAATGAATAATCTCCAATTGAAAAATGGGTAGCTACACTTTCCAAAGGCGATTCATTTTCAAAGTGTCTTAAAATCACTTTTATTTTACAAAGCAGTACTTCTTCATCGAAAGGTTTGGTGATAAAATCTTCCGCTCCTAGTGTAAATCCACGCAATTTATCTTCCTTCATTGACCTTGCGGTAAGAAACAGAAATGGAATATCTTTTCTTTCCAACCTGATCTGTCGTGCC
Source organism: uncultured Saprospiraceae bacterium (assembly GCA_963793295.1). Lineage (GTDB taxonomy): Bacteria > Bacteroidota > Bacteroidia > Chitinophagales > Saprospiraceae > JAHDHW01. Next base: position 208,374 of record CAWBZX010000023.1, read on the forward strand.
AATTGAAAGCCGTCCATTTCGGGCAACATGACATCTAAAACACAGAGATGAAATTGTTCCTTTTTAAAGCTGGACAAACCCGATTCGCCATCACGGCAAAGCTTCACTTCAAAGCCCTCGGACTGCAAAAATTCCATGAGTAAAAAGCCTAAATGGAGGTCATCTTCTACAATCAAAATTCGTTTGTTGAAACTATTCATTTGGATTTAATTTGTGGGTAAAAAGAGGTCAAAACGACAACCTTTGTTTAATTCGCTGATCACTTTGATAAAACCGCGGTGTTGTTCCACAATCATTTTCACATACGAAAGACCAAGGCCAAAACCGCTTTGGTTTGACTTTTCGAAAGCCTCGCTGCGTTTGTATTGTTTGAAAACTAATGCCTGTTCTTTTTCGCTGATACCAATGCCATTATCCTGAAAATGGATCAAAATTCCATCTTTGTTATTTTCAACAGTGATGTCAATCTGCGCTGATTTGTTGGAATATTTTAAAGCATTATCTAAAAGATTTCGGAAAGCATTACCTAGGTGAAATTTATCTCCTAAAATAAAAAGGTCATCGGTTTTAATATTCAACTTTACTTTTGCCTGTTTTTCTTTGATTTGCAAATCCATGTCTTTGATCACCTCTTTCAACAAATCAACAATGGGCAATTTTTCCTTTTCCAATTGATATTTACCATTTTCCAGTTTCGCCAAATGCAAAACGCGTTCAATCTGGTATTTTAAACGATCACTTTCTTTGTTGACAACTTCTAAATATCGATTGTCTTTTAAATCAACTTGTTGACGGGAAAGCAAGCGGGTTGCCAGGCCAATATTGGTTAAAGGCGTTCGAAATTCATGCGCCATATTGTTGAAAAAATTACGATTGATTTCGTCGATTTGTTTTTGTTTTAAAAGGGAATAATTGGCAAATACGAAAACCAGGGTGATAAAAACCAAAATCACAATGGAAGAAAGAAGCATAAATTTCAATTTCCCAAAAATATATTTTGATTTCCCAGGAAAACTGATGCTCAACAAATGATCGTTATTTTGTTCAATCGGGCTCAAAGCCGTGCAATAGCGGGGAAAAGCTTCAGCTGGAACACGGGTTTTATCCAAAATAGAAATGTTGTATTCCAATTTTATATCATAAAAAGCAGTGGCTCTGGCAAGGGTGCTGTCAATAGTTTCCAACTCATAATCTAATGGCGTGGACAACTGGTAAACATCGGCAACCGATTCTACCGGCATACAAGAATCTTTATTTGGATCGCAATTTATTTTGGAGCCGTTAAGGCTTTCGACCGCGAAACAAAGCGCCATTCTAACCTTTTGGTCAAACTGCTCCTCGATCAGATGACGAGAGTCGGACATCCATTTGACCTGAAAAATAAAGAGGGTTATTAAAGCCAAAGTAGAAGCACCGATCACATAAGTTGTTCGATAGAATTTCATGATTTAAATCTTTAGACAGCTGAATTTGAATACAAAATGAAAATAACTTATGAGAAATAATGAGATTTAACAGCTCTTTAACAAGTGAATAACAGCTAAAAAACAGCTTCGCTTGCATTGTGCCACTACCTTTGTAAAGGTCAATCAAGAGCATATTTAAAATTAATCCTTTTGTCAATATGAACACTTTTCTTCTCTACTATTCAGCTATTTTTCAACACGTACTATACAAGTATGCGATTCAAAATGAGCTTCGATTAGCCGTGAAAATTATTTCATATAGTTCAAAAAACCAAAATTAAAGATGCTTTAAATCCGTCAGCCCGGCGGTTCCGGGTGAATTTTCAAATAAAGTATAATGAAAAATTTAAGTTTAACCTTTTTTATGGTTTTTGGATTTTTAGCCTTTTCAACCAGCCTTCAGGCACAAACAACAACCAATGTAAAAGCTAAAAAAACAAACTGTCAAAAGCCTTGTACCCAAACAACTCAGGCGAATGCCTGGCTGCCCTATTCTACACTTTTTACAGTAGCTGCCAATGAAGAAAAAGCAAATACTCCCAACACAACGACAGCTAAAGAAAAAGCAGTTTGCCAGAAAGTTTGTACAAAAACGGTTGCGACAAAAGCTAATTGTGATCCAAAGGATTGTCCACCGGAATGTCTTCCTCCGAATTGTAAAATTGTATCCTGTACTGCTAAATCAACAGCGGTTGCAATCAACCAAAAACCAGGTGATCAAAAGTAATCCTCCAGAATCTCATTACCTTCAAAGAACCGGCATTTGCTGGTTCTTTGTATTTTTATAAAGGAAGATTGCTTATTGGAAGATGTTGATATTAATTCTATCGGATAACCTAATTAAGAATTCTATGAAATATTTGATAATTATTTTGATACCACTTTCAGTTATGTCATGTAGAAATTCAAAAAATAGCGACAACAACTTTAAAGTGGAATATAAAGGAGCATTAAAAAACATCATGCATAAAGGCGATATTTCTGCAAAAGCTGATCTGTTTGATTTCAAAGAAACCAATCATTTTTATGCGCTTGGAGCGATTGAAAATTTAAAAGGTGAAATTCAAATATTTGACAGTAAACCCTTTAACACAACCGTAGTTGAAGGTGGTTTGGCCTTTGATAATTCTTTCAACAAAAAGGCAACCTTATTGGTCTATGTTTCTGTTGACAAATGGAAGACGATTAATATTCCTGATAGTGTTTCAACCTACGAACAGCTTGAAAAATATATAGAACGAGCCGCCAAGGAAAACCAAATAAATATGGATGAGCCATTCCCCTTTTTGATAGAAGGCTCTGCAAAATCTTTTGACTGGCATGTAATTGATTGGAAAGATGGCGACATGGAACATTCACATGAGAAACACAAAACATCCGGACTTAACGGTACCTTAAAAGATAAGCAAGTTGAAATGTTAGGATTTTACTCAAATGCACATCATGCTATCTTTACACACCATACCACTAATATGCACCTACATGTAATAGCAACAGATAAAAAAGTAGCCGGTCACGTTGACGGTTTGACTTTAGGAAAAGAAATGATTCTTAAGTTGCCCCAGATTAAATAACTCTCATAAATCGGGCATTTATTACAAACCAATGGCAAATTTTAAAAAATGAAAATTACAATTTTCCTATATTCATTATTTCTTAGCTAAAGAATAAACCACCAGTTTTTCCAGCTCTTTCTCAAAAGTGAAATCATTTCTTTCCAAAAGTTTGATTGATTTAATATTTTTTGGATGGAGATCAGCTTCGATGGTATTGAGTTCCATGCTTTTAAAACCGTATTCAATTACTTTTTCAGCAGCTTCCTGCATGATTCCTTTCCCTTGGACATCTGGATGCAGCACATAGCCGATTTCTGCTTTGTTTTTGTCTATCGAAATATTCCACAAGCAGATCGTTCCGATTATTTTTTGATCATTTTCCTGAAGTGTAATCCCCCAGAAAATCCATTCGTTTTCGGAAACACCTTTGTTGATCATCCGGATATAATCCCTTGCGTCTTCAAGTGTTTCGGCTTTTGGAATATCAATGAATTCCAACATTTCTTCGTCCGAACGCATAAAAAGGATTTCTTTTTTGTCGTCAATCCTCAACTGTCGCAGCGTCAGGCGCTCCGTCGATAGGATGGGAAATGGAGTGAATTGAAGCATTGATTTAAAATCTAATAGACTTATATTATAAAAGTTCGATTTCATCTTAGTGAATCTCGGTGTGCTTTGTGCCTTGTGGTTTTATTTTTTACCACTCAGACACTAAGGTCACTTAGGGTCACTAAGTTTTTTTTCAGACTAAAAATATTGAAATAGTATTTTGATTATTCTTTCACAATTTTCAGAATCTGCTGGTTATTTTCTGTATAAAACTTTAAAAAATAGGTTCCTGAAATTAGCTTTTCAACTTGCAAAAATTGATTCCCCTCCCCTACTTTTTGTTCAAAAACTTTCCTACCCAATAAATCAAAGATTTGAATGATACCTTTTTTTGAAACTTCCAGATCGAGAATTTCCCTAACCGGATTTGGAAAAGCTTTTATCAGATTACCAGTAAAAGGCAAATCCTTCGTGGCAACCACACCGAAGAACCGCGCATGAAATTCCTGATAATACCAATTGGCTACTTCAGCATCGTAAATCAACAAAATATTTTCATCGTGAATGGATTCCGCTGAAGCGGTCCAGTTGTGTGAACCGGTGATCAACAAAGGATTTTCGCTTCCGGTTTCGTAATCAATGATTGCATATTTATGGTGTAAAGTCGGACCGTCCGGCCATTGCGAGCCATCATCATTTTGATAATCCATCACATTCACCCCGTTGTTTAAAAGATAATTGTACTCACTGCCATTGAATTCCACATAATCAATTATTCCCAGGACATTTACATCGCGATTGTGTGCATCAAGAACCGCATTGCCCAAAGTATTTTCTGTAAAAACCAGAACGGCAAAAGCCAGATCATCCTGGGCAGCATCGATCGCCGAAATAATGTGCGCCGTTGCATTATCAGAAGGAGAAAAATATAACTCCGCGGGTATTCCGTTCAGGTTAAATTTGTGTGGTGTGTTGTCTGTTTTTTGGTTACCAAATTTTGCATTATTTTCATCGGGCTGAGCTGCATCAGTTCCCCACATTTCGTTAAACTCAAGGGTATAGGCTTTGGTTAAAGATTGATCCTGAACACAAATTATATTATTAAAATCCCAACCCAAATTGGCAACCGTGTGATTCATCGAACCAGTCATCAACCAGCTATTTTCAACATCGTCTCTGTCAATAATGATAAATTTATCGTGCATAATTCCTTCGGTATTTCCTTTTAATAAAGGAATCGCTGCATCTAAATTATCAAAAATGGCATTGTTGCCCATGTCGTCCGAAATTACTCTGACGACCACTCCACGGTCATGGGCAGCATTGATCGCATCCACGATTTCCTGATTTTCAGCTTCGTACATTGTGATATCCAAGGTGTTTTGAGAAAGATCGATATACGAGATAATCGTATCAGTAATACTTTCAGTATAAACTGCATTGGAGATCGTGGCCACATCATGATTTACTTCATGATTGAAATATGCTTTGATTTTTCCAGTGCTATTTGAAGCAGTAGCCATCACCAAAGTTGAAGTCGGCGTTTCGTCGACACCATTTTGAGAATACGGTTTTATATAATAAATGGTAGCAGGAGCCAGATTGTCGATAAAAACTTCATGAGTAGTTGTCATCGGCGGATCCATCAAGGTTCCCAGTTCAAAAGAAGGAGTTAGGCCATATTCCAAAACTGTATTTGAAGCGATATTGGTTTCCCAAAAAACCGTTAAACTTGAAGTAGTGATATTCTTTTCGGATGGACTGACTGTAAAATATAAGGGTAAATCGATTACGATATCATTGGCATCGCGCGGTACGATTTTAAAAAAATCAAACGAATAATGCAAAGGTCCGGTCACTATAAAATCAACCCCTTCAGTTGCTGCAAACACATGAAACAAATCATCAACACGGCATGGTCCGCTTCCATCGTCGAGTTCCCATTCACCAAAACCTAAATCAGCGTTGGTACACTCCCCCGCGACTTTTACCAACACACTTTCATAATCCTCCTGATTGGCCTCATCTGTAGTTAATTCAATAGGGAGAGGAAGTGTGTTTCCGCTTGAAATCACAGTCATGTTGGTAATATTTACCAATTCAGTCAGATTATAATACTCATCGATGGTGCCTGTTATTTCAATTAAATCACCAACAGCCGGAGCATTCGTATTGTCATAAATATATAAGCCACTTCGGATCGCTGCTCCATCCTGAATGTAATAAGCGATATTATTTTTAGCCGTTACAACTCCGGAAGTCGTTACACTTTGATTGAGATAGGGAGAATCTTCGCCGGTGCCCTGAATTTCAGCAATAGTCTGGGCGTTTAAAAAAACTGTTAGTAAAAATAGTGTATTAAGGAGGAAATATTTTTTCATCATTTTTAATTTTGATAGGATAAAAGCTACCTTTGTTGTGAACCTAAAAATACAAAATTCATGGACAAAATCGATGCATTAAACCAGGTGGCAGAATTTCACAGAACGTTCAAACATCCGATACTTAATGAACCTACTATTCCTTCAGAAAACCGATGTAATCTTCGTGTGGAACTCTTAGCAGAAGAGCTGAAAGAATTGAAAACCGCCATCGAAGATAATGATATGATTGAAATTGCTGATGCACTTTGTGATATTCAATATGTCTTGTCGGGTGCTGTTTTAGAATTTGGTTTAGGGGATAAATTTCGTGAATTATTCGATGAAGTCCAACGATCAAATATGAGTAAAACCTGTAAAACGGTTGAAGAAGCGGAAGCTACCATGGCTCATTATAAAGAGACAAAAGGGGTCGAAAGCTACTATGAAAGATCAGGTGACGCTTACCTCGTCTATCGAAAATCCGATAAAAAAACCTTAAAATCCGTCAAGTATTCGCCCGCTGATTTGAAAAGTATTTTGGAAAAGCAGCCCGTTGGCTAGTTTACTAAATTACTCCCTTAAATTCAATTTTAAATCCGCCATTATCCACAAGGCGAATGTTCTAAAAGCTTAGCTTTTCTTGAAGGGTTTTGATGATTTTAAGTATCGAAAAGCTTTTGAAATCAACATATTCTTCTTCCAGTTCCAGCGCAATATCTTCTTCTGAAAAGATCCGTTCAGGACGAGAAGAAAGAACCCACAGAATATCGAATTCATTCTGATCGATATCAAGGAGTTGCTGGCCTTTGTAAGCTTTGCACTACGATTTGTCTACGATTAAAAGTCCCATTTCTATCTCTGTTTTAATTTAAGGAGTTACCTATTTTTTTAAAAAGCATTTCTGTTCTTTTCTTTTATTTGAAGGCGCGTTTTTTTTTACGTCGCAAATGTCGAATATGAAGGTTACTCCTCTATTAAATAGATTTAAACAATCTGTTAAAGATTCTATGAAAAAGAATTTAGTTCAAAGTTTAAAACTCTAAGCTATTGCTTACCTTTGACGAAAATATTTTAAATAAATGGATAAGATTCTCTTCCCAACAGACTTTTCAAATAATGCGCTCAATGCATTGGATTATGCAATTGAACTGGCCAATGTATTTGAAAGCGAAATTGTAATGATTCATGCCGTTAAAGTGCCATCCAAAGCAGGTACGATGCAAGTTTTGGAAAGAAAACTAGTCGAAGATGCAGAAAAAGAAATGGAGAATTGGGTTGCCAGAGCAAAAAATAAATTGCACAATCCGGACGCGATTATCGCAAAGATTGTAAAAGGAAATGTACTGGAAAGAATAGAAACCATTGCCAAACAATTCGACATTAATCTGGTTTTGGTTTCTGCAAAAGGAGAAGGCGATGCAGAAGACAAATACCTAGGGAGGGTAAGTGCCGGTTTAGTTAAAAAAACAAATATTCCAATTTTAATCGTACCCATAGTCTACCGATTTAGGCCAATCAAAAGTATTGTTTTTAGTATAAAATTTAAAAGAGTTTCTTCTCCCAAAGTGGTAGAACCGCTTATAACAATTGCTACTAAATTTGATGCAGCGGTATCCGTATTGCACGTAAAAACGCCAGAATTTGATCCGTCAAAGGATGAAAATCTTTATTTGGATGATCTGCCTCACAAACTTTACAATCTGGAAGGGAATTTTATTTTCAATACGACCAAAGCATTCATAGAAGATCATCCGATCGACATGCTCGTGGCGATTCGCCGCAAAAGAGGGTTCTTTAAAAATATCATTTTCAACAATGGAACAAAAAAGAAAACTTTCAATAGCGAAGTTCCTTTCCTGGTTTTGCAAGGGAAAAAGTAAAGTTTCAATATCTTATTAAGCCCTTATGGGTTTCCCTGCAAAGAGCATTTTATGAAGTCAATTTTTATTATTATATCGAACTTCGTCGTTCTATGCGCTATCTTCGGTCAGGTCGATTCGATAGAACTTCCTTTAGTCACCATCACCGAAACCAAGAGCAGCCTTTATTCAATCGGTAACCAAACGCAAGTCGTTGACAGCTCCTTCTTATCTGAAAATAAATCATACAGTTTATCAGATCTGGCATCAAAACATACCAATGTTTTCATCAATGCTTATGGTCCCGGCTTGCTCAATGCTCCTTCTGCCCGTGGATCAGGATCAGGCCATACCGCTGTGTTATGGAATGGATTCAATATCCAAAGCAGCATGAATGGAATCGTTGATTTTTCACTGGTCCCCACAGGTTTGTTTAATAAAATAAATATTGACTTTGGCGGCTCCGGTGCTTTGTTTGGAAGCGGAGCGGTTGGCAGCACGATCCATCTGAATAGTCAAAACAAATTACAGCCTGGCTGGCATACCAGCCTGCTTGCTGGCGGAGGAAGTTTTGGAAATTTTCATCAACAAGGCCAATTATATTTTGGAACCCAAAAGACCTCTTCTTCCTTCTCGATTATTCATACTGAATCTGACAACGATTATGAATATATTTATAATAACAAGAAAGGAAAACAGCGCAATTCTGCTTTTAAACAGTTGGGAATTCATCAGGACAATACGTTTCAAATAACTGATAATCAATTTATTAAAACTTTCATTTGGGTTCAAAACACCAATCGACAGATCGCTCCTAGCGCTACAGAAGGGGAAAGCGACGCCATTCAGAAAGACCGTTCATTCCGTGGCGGATTGGAGTGGTCCGTTTTTAAAAATGAGTTCAACTTTAAAGCAAGAGCTGCCTATTTTGATGAATATTTACTGTTCGCGAGTAGCCTTGTGGATAGCTCAATAAGCTATACCAAAACGATCATCGCGGAAGCGGAGGGCACCTTCGATTTATCTGCTAACCAAAGTTTAAATATCGGTTTTCACTATACCTTTGATCATGCTAATTCCAACGTTTTTGATGATGTAAAACAAAGAAATAGAATGGCTTTATTTGCTATCTGGAAAGCCCGCTATTGGAAGCGAAAAGGAACCTTAGCAGCAAGCCTTCGGCAAGAAATGGCAGCAGAAAAACTAGTTCCACTAATGCCTTCCGTGGGTACTGAGATTTTTCTATTCAAAGCTTTTCAAGTAAATGCCAAAGCTTCCGGCATGTATAAACTTCCAAACTTCAATGACCTGTATTGGCCCGGCTCCGGAAACCCTGACTTACTGCCTGAGTCCGGCTGGAATGCTGAATTGGGCTTAGTTTTTAAAAAACCAATTCAAGATTGGAGCATAAAAGTACAAACGACAGGCTTTAATAGTTTCATCAATAATTGGATCCTATGGTCGCCTGTCAACGGAATCTGGCAACCTTTCAACCAGCGCTCGGTCTGGTCCCGGGGCTTTTCAGGTGATCTTTCTCTTAAAAAAGAAGTAGAAAATTTCGGATTTGAAACAAGTGTTAATTATCAATTTACCAAAGCCACCATTCGGCAGCCGGATAGTCAATCAGAAATCGAGAATATTGGAAAACAATTAATCTACACACCGCTGCATCAAGCTAAAGGCTCGGTAAGTTTGCGCTATAAAAAAACTAAGCTATCCTATTTTCACATTTATACCGGAGCGCGTTTTACGACAACCGATAATGGGCAGACGGTTGATGCTTACCAGGTGGGCGATATTTCAATAACCCAATATTTTTACATCAAAAAGATACCATTTGAAATAAATCTTCGAGTAAATAATATTTGGGATAAAAACTACACGATCTTACCCGCCAGACCAATGCCGATGCGAAATTATTCGCTGGATGTCAAAGTAAGTTTTTAATGGAATTAGAAATAAAGGGACTATTCTCTCAAAAAATTTATTTTTTCCATAAACTTTTTCACTCGTTCAAAATCCACAGGATTGGACCATTTTCCCTCTTTTTTGAAATAGCTTCCGACAATTAATGCATCACTCAGTTTTATATACTTATCGACATTTTCAAGGGTGATGCCAGAACCAACTAAAACGGGAAGTTCGGTCACTTGTTTAACGGCTTCCAAATCCTCCAGATCAGCAGCTATCCCGGTTGAGGTACCTGTAATAATCATCCCATCGCTCATAAAAAAGGCGGCAGCCTGGGCCGTTTCAGCCAGGCTCACATCGGCTGTGATGGCATGTGCACTGTGTTTCTTTTTAATATCAGTAAAAACTAAAATATCTTCTGCGTCAATCATTTTTCTGTAGCGTAATAATTCACCGGCATCAGACTCAAACAGCCCTTCATCACCAACATGTGCGAAAACAAATCCCTCAACACGAACGAAATCGAGATTGGCTGCTTTGGCTACAGCCAACGCTTCCTTATTGGCTCCTGCAAGGATCTGAATACCGCAAGGCAGTTGGATTTCGGATTTTATAGCTCGCCCTATTGCCGTCATCATCGCTGTAATTTCAGGCCCCACATTTCTTTTGAGGTAAGGCCGATCGTGCATGTTTTCGATCATCAAAATATCGACTCCCGCTTTTTTATACAAATCCGCTTCCTGTAAAGCCATATCGATTATCTCATTGCTTTTTCCATGATATGCTGGCGTACCCGGTAAAGCCTGCACATGGATCATCGCAATGACGGGTTTGTGCATTCCAAGAACGGCAATCTCTTTTCTATCCATTGCTTAGTTTTTTCTATTTTTGGTTTTGAAAATGCTCAATTATATACCAGCGAATTTATTAGCCGTAAAACCTAGGGGAATTTGCCCAAAGTGTTATTTTTTTCTTTCTGCGTTTAAATAAATTTATAAAAAATATGGCAAACCACCACCTGATCATAGCTCGCGAAGTTTCGGAAGCTCTAAAACATAACAAAGCTGTGGTCGCTCTCGAATCAACGATCATCTCTCACGGCATGCCTTATCCCAAAAATGTGGAAACAGCTTTGAAGGTTGAAAAAATTGTTCGTGATCATGGGGCAGTTCCGGTAACCATTGCCATTATTGATGGAAAATTGAAAGCTGGTTTGAGTGAATCTGAGATCGAATTACTCGGAAAAATGGGCACCAAAGTGATCAAAACCAGTCGACGGGATTTACCATTTTTAGTCGCTAAAAAAGAAACCGGAGCAACAACCGTTGCTGCGACCATGATCATTGCAGCGATGGCTGGCATCAAAATTTTTGCGACCGGGGGAATTGGTGGCGTACACCGCGGAGCGGAAAAATCGATGGATATTTCCGCAGATTTACAGGAACTGTCGCAAACGAATGTTGCAGTTGTCTGCGCCGGAGCGAAAGCAATCCTTGATCTTGGCCTTACTTTGGAATATCTGGAAACATACGGGGTTCCGGTGATTGGTTATCAAACCAAAGAATTTCCGGCTTTTTATTCGCGGAAAAGTGGCCTGGAATTGCAATATTCAGCGGAAAGTTCGAAAGAAATTGCCCGGATTCTAAAAGCCCAATTCGAACTAAATCTGAAAAGTGGGGTGGTCATCGCTAATCCGATTCCGGAATCATTTGAAATGGAATACACAATGATTAATGAAGCGATTGAAAAAGCGTTGGAGGAAGCCAATTCAAAAAAAATTACCGGAAAGGCAATCACTCCTTTTCTACTTAGCCGAATAGAGCAGCTCACAAAAGGAAAAAGCCTGGATGCCAATATCCGATTGGTTTACAATAATGCTAAACTGGCCGCTCAAATAGCGCAATCTTACGAAAGTTTGAACAACTAATTTTTTAGTTTTTAAAAAATGAAAAGCTCATTTTATCGATTAACATACAGTGGTATTTTTATTTAACTAAACTGTAATGTTAGTATCTGTTTATTTTTAAAAAAAATTAGCCCATTTTTCAAAACTTAACGATTTGCAAACCAATAAATTAACAGCTGTTGAAAACTTTTGTGAGTATTATGTGCATAAATTAATTTGTTTTTTACTTCCAAACAATCTTAACTTGTGAATCCAATACAGCAAATAAAAAAGTTTAAAATTCTGAAAAGACAGAATTAACGTTTTGATAAATATATTTATTCAAAATAATTGAAATAAAGAAATTGCGATAGTTACTTGACATTTGCCTTCTGAATCATTGAAAAATGATTCGTTCAGGAAAGTAAATAAAAAGACTTGGTTTTTGCCGGGAGGAAAATACGATCACCTGGTGAACGTAGGACACAAATCAGAAACTTTGCGTTAATCGAATCCTTCGGGAGGAGAGCAATGTGGAAGATGAGTTACCACCCAATCAAAAGCAGAAACCATGTTCCAGAGTACTATCACTTTACCCTTGCTAAAAGAAGTCAATTTGCCGGTCAACCGGTGAAAAATTTCCTCAGAGGGTAAATGGCCTGCGCAAAGATTTTGTGAGTAGTTTGCATTTTGTAAGGTGTTCGCACCCTGCAAAACCTGAAATTTTGATTCAATGTAAAGGTTCTTGAATCGTTAGTGTCTTCGGACAGGAATAATTTAAGAAGTTGCCGAATCAAATTGGAAGGATGGTTTTCCGGAGAGTTGGTATTGTGTTTTGATCGATCCGCCAGGAAAGAAAAAAATACAGCAACAATTCGCTGAAGGAAAATAATCGCTGAATTACACAAAAGATTGATCTGATTATCTTTGGAACAATCCTAAATACGAATCAGCACCGCAGCCTTTCAAATTCGTTTGAAAGGAAGACTGGAAGCAATGTCCGCAAGGATTATTGAAAAAAGTCCTAACTGCATAGTTGGAAGTACTAAAACAAAATCTGTAGGTCATTCAAGTCCTTTGGCGTAACTGGACATTTTGATGTCTTGTAAAAGTGATCAGAATGTTTCAGTTACCATAAAGGCACGTGCGCGCCGGATGTTTTATCGAATTTCGGTTCGAAGTATGATCAATCGTAGGAGAGTTCATACACTGTGATCAGTTTCAATTCCCTAGTTCAAGCTTGCTTGGACACTACTTCTGAGGAGAAGCATCTTGGTTTACCATGATATTTTGAATCGTTAAGTAACAGGAAAAAGAAGCTGCATCGTTCAGAAAACATCTTAAAAAGGTGCAAACAGAAAGTCCTTAGATTGAAAGCTTCGGCTTTCATTCGAAGGCAAGTCAAGCTTGATTATGGTATCAGGCGCTTAGCGTGTGATATCATAAAGAAAGGGATTTGAGTATTTTTAATACTTGGATCCCTTTTCCTATTTTATGCGAATAAGGAGTTTGACGGAATTATCAATCAGCTATCTTATTTCGCAGCTTTCTAAAATTTAATCTCTTCTTTCAAAATTTCACTACTTTTATTAAAGAAGTAAGCCAATATTTTAAATACAAACCAATACTGCTAAAATATCACTTTTTAAACTGAACGATAAATCATGAATAAAAGCACTTTCCGGATTTTTTGTCTCCTTGCTTTGACAATAGTTATTTTTTCTTTTTCAAGTTTTAAACCTATGCCCAACCTTAATTTATCCTTTACGATTGTATACGAATCAGACAAGAGTGACAAACCCCTTGATGGCCGTATGCTGCTATTGCTTTCAAAAAACGATGAAAAAGAACCTCGTTTTCAAATCAATGATGGACCAACAACTCAGCTGGTTTTTGGCGTGGACGTGGAAAAACTGGAGGCTGGAAAAGCTTTGGTTATTGACTCAAAGGCTTTTGGTTATCCCATTGAAAATATCAATGATATTCCTCCCGGAGATTATTTTGTACAAGCTGTTTTTCATCTTTACGAAACCTTCCATCGGGCTGATGGGCATGTCGTCAAACTGCCGATGGATCGCGGTGAAGGTCAGCATTGGAATCGCGCTCCCGGAAATTTATACAGCACGCCGGTAAAAATTTCATTGACCTCAGATATAGGGAATAAAGTAAAAATAGTTTTAGATCAAATTATCCCTCCGATTGAACCACCTAAAGACAGCAAATACGTCAAACACATCAAAATAAAAAGCAAAATGCTTTCCGAGTTTTGGGGCCGCGACATGTATCTTGGAGCGCACGTTTTGCTACCGGAGGGATTTGACGAACACCCTGATGTAAAGTATCCGCTGGCCATTATGCACGGGCATTTTCCAGATGATTTTGGCGGTTTTCGAACCATCCCCCCTGATCCTAATCTGGAACCGGAATACAGCGAACGCTTTCAATTGGAAGGTTACAACAAAATCGTTCAGCAGGAAGCTTACGATTTTTATAAAATATGGACCGGACCAGATTTTCCGAGAGTACTTGCTATCGAAATCCAGCACGCCAATCAATATTATGATGATTCTTATGCCGTCAATTCTGAAAACCTGGGTCCCTGGGGTGATGCCATTACTTACGAATTGATTCCTTATATCGAAAAGAAATTTCGGGGAATTGGAGCAGGTTGGGCCAGGTTTGTTTACGGAGGATCAACAGGTGGCTGGGAAGCCCTTGCCGTTCAGGTCAAATATCCTGATGAATACAACAGTTGTTATGCCGCTTGCCCTGATCCAATTGATTTTAGAGCTTACGTTTTGACTAATATTTATGAAGACAAGAATGCCTATTATGTAAAAGGTGACTTTAAAGACGTCCTTCATCCAGGACATCGGGATTATCTCGGAAAAATAAATTCCACGATTCAGAGTTCCAATCACAGGGAGCTGGCATTAGGCACTAAAAATAGATCAGGCGGTCAATACGATATTTGGGAAGCCGTTTATTCTCCGGTTGGTAAAGACGGTTATCCAAAACGACTTTGGGACAAATATACCGGCGAAATTGACCCTGAAGTAGCTGAATATTGGCGTGAAAATTATGATCTCACTTACATCATGAAACGAGACTGGAAAACCCTGGGACCCAAACTGAAAGGAAAAATCCATATCTATTGTGGCGATATGGACAATTATTACCTCAACAATGCAGTCTATCTCGCTGAAGAATTTTTGGAAAGTACTGACCCTTATTACGATGGAGAGGTCGATTATGGCGATCGCGCAGAGCATTGCTGGAACGGTGATCACAATAATCCGAATGCAATTTCCCGTTTGCGTTACCACCGAATGTTTATTCCTAAATGGACCCAAGGCTTGGAAAAAGATGCTCCGAAAGGATTGGATTTGAAGAGCTGGCGGTATTGATTGTTTAAGGAAAAAGGATAAAAGGGTATGTGGTTGCAAGTAAAATAATTATGTGCCTTTTAATTCATCTTTCTACATTTCGCCTTTTACAAACATTTTATCGACAGAAGGATTTGAGTTAGTTCCTTCTTTTTCGAGTGTTACGCAAAAGCCTTTACACTCTTTTATAAAAGATAGACTATACAAATCATCTGTGTTGCTGAGGTCAAGCACGCCTACTTTCTGATGCTTACCATTGATATTAGCCCAAACTTGATACTGATGGCCTTGTGGAGTTTTTGGGAGATTACAAATACTAAGGTATGTTTTACTATGATCTTTATTCCAGTATACAACGCCATGAGCCAGCGGGGCATGCTCCGACCCTTGAAGGTTTATATGACGCGTATTTACATCTTTCAAAACAGCATATTGTTGCACTATTTTTTCATTTTCCTTATACAACGACTCATTATCCTTTTCGAAATGGTGCAATTGCGTGGTTAGCAAAGCGATTTCGTTTTGAGCAGCTTCTTGGTTTTGATATAAAAAGAAAGAAAACGTTGATAAGCCGACGACTAAAATTGATGCAATGCCTCTGCTCCAGGAAATATAATTCGTTTTTTGGAAAGTCGAATCACTTTTAGGTTCGACTACAAGATTGGTTTTACTATTTAAATAGGAAGTTTTACATTTTGATTGATGGTTTGAAACCTTGGAAACAGGAACTTTATTGGATTCAGAACAAGAGTCCATACAACCGTGCAAATCGCAGATATAAGCATCTATCTCCGGAAATTCTTTTGCAAGTTGTTCAACTTGCTTTCGTTCTTCTGAAGAAGACAAGCCGAGAACATACTGTTCTAATTTACCTGATTGTAAGTACTTCTCTATATCCATATAATGTGTTAAAAGTTGTTCAACACTATATAAATAAAAATTTTGCCATTTTGTTTCGATAAAATTTCAGCTTAAGCTCTATGAGGTTGCATTTCCTTGTAAATCTAGCTTGTTCAAAAGCCTGTAGAGTAATGATTGTCAATCATACAGTAATCGGTAATGCAATTACATAATGTAAAAAAAATCACAATTATGTTTTTAAATAAACAGAAAACAAAACCTAGTATTTTGTTGACCATATTAAATATTTTACCTTTGATAGTTACGAATTAGAGTTGGAAAAACAGCCTTTTGACAAAAAACATTTATTATGAACATAACGGCTGGAGGACATTAGGGCGGTAGAAAAGAGTTGATAAATCATTTAGCCTTAACGTATCTAAGTTAGATACGTTCGTGTTTTTCACTTAGTCAATTTAAATAAATTTTTATGAAAACTAATATTTCAAAAACTCTTGTCCTTGTTTTAACAGCTTTAGTTATCTCTTGTGAAAAAGAAGGTGATGGACAAGTTGTCAATCAATTGCCATCGCTTAGTATCAGTGATGTTACGAAATTTGAAGAAGATGAAACGGTTACTTTTGAAATCAGAGTTACTTTATCCGGAAGCAATGAAGGAGCAGTAAAAGTAAAATACATAACTTCAGATGGAACAGCAAAAGCAACTGAAGATTACGTGGCTATAATTACTGAAACACTGAGTTTTTCTGCTAGTGAAACGGAAAAAATCATTTCTATAGAAATTCTCGGAGATACAATTGTGGAAGGCGATGAGCAATTCACTATCACGCTCAACTCCCCTGAAAACGCAAATATTTCTAAATCAACATCTACTATTACTATCCAAAATGATGATGAGAGCATATCTATTATTCCTGAAACAGGGTATGTCTCAGCGGAGTCTTATCCGGGATTAACCAAGATCTGGAGTGATGAATTTGAAGATGGATCCTTAAATACTTCTATTTGGACACCTGAAATTGGCACTGGCAATAGTGGCTGGGGAAATAACGAATTACAATATTATAGAGCTGAAAATACAAGTATCGTAGAAGGCAACTTGGTCATCGAAGCAAGAAATGATGGTTTTGGAGGTTCAGCGTACACTTCATCCAGGCTGATTACAAAAGATAACTTTGATTTCAAATACGGAAGAGTTGATATCCGTGCAGTCTTGCCAAAAGGCAAGGGAATTTGGCCCGCACTGTGGATGCTGGGATCAAAGTTTGAGACAGAAGGCTGGCCTGCTTGCGGCGAAATCGATATCATGGAATTAGTCGGAGGTACAAACTCAGACAAAACTGTTCATGGCACAATTCATTGGTTTGAAAATGCTTATGCTTCTTATGGCGGTCATTATTCATTAAATTCTGGCATTTTTGCGGATGAATTTCATGTTTTTTCAATCATATGGGACGAACAGAGTATTAAATGGCTTGTTGATGATGTTCAATTTGTTGAAGCGGATTTAACACCACAAGGCCTCAGTGAGTTTCATGAAAATTTCTTTTTTATCTTTAATGTTGCTGTTGGGGGAAATTGGCCGGGAAGTCCAGATAATTCTACTGTATTTCCACAGAGAATGATTGTTGATTACATTAGGGTTTTCCAATAACCTCTATAAGATAACGGTCCCAAAACAATGATTCTACTAACTCAATTTCCTCAAAGCACTAGATAAAACCCTTACTCAAATTATTGATATTCAATAAATTAAATTGGTTACGTAAAATATATCTGCAGTGTTAAGGTTTTAAACTGCTTGGGTAAGCAAATAGAATTTAAACAAAACCATACTTATAAAATTTAAGTGATAATATCGCAAAAACTCAAAAATCACAATTCATTTATGAACAAAAAAGTGAAAGGTAATTTTGTTAAATGTCTTGGAGAAGAGATGTACAAGATTTCAGATTTCGATCGTATGCCACCTTTTTTTATGACTATGGTGAGCAGCAGTGAATTGTGGATGTATTTATCTTCAACGGGTTGCCTGACTGCCGGAAGGAGTAACCCCGACAATGCAATCTTTCCATATTATACCGTGGATAAAATTCATGAGAACGCGTCGAATACAGGCCCTATTACGCTAATTAAGGTCAAAGACAAATTATGGCAGCCTTTCTCCACCGACCGGATTCAACCGTTTTCGATTCAAAGAAATCTTTATAAAAATAGCTATGGAAGCAAGGTTTTATTTGAGGAGATCAACCTGGATTTAAAGCTAAGGTTTCGTTATTCCTGGTCATTGAGTGAGAATTATGGATTTGTTCGGGAAGCTCATTTAAAAAATCTAGGAGCGCATGAATATACTGTTCATTTGATGGATGGTGTACAAAATGTAATGCCATCCGGCGTTTCCCGCATGCAACAAATGACACTCAGCAATCTAATGGATGCTTATAAACGGACGGAACTTCATCCTGAAACCGGATTGGGATTATTTTACTTAAATGCCATCCCAGTGGACCGGGCAGAACCTAGCGAATCCCTTTCTGCTAATGTGGCTTGGCATCACGGTTTAACCTCCTTCAATACCTTTATCAACCCTCTAGCCATTGATAATTTTGTAAAAGGATTATCCAATTCGAGCGAAACCGAAATGCGGGCAGGAAGAGGGGCCTACCTGTTGGAAAGTAACTTAAATATAGCATCAGAGCAGGAAAAAAACTGGGCAATCATTATCGACCAGGGATATAATGCAGCTAAGCTTTCAACACTTGACAATCTATTAAAAGACAAGAATGCACTAATTGCAAAAGTAAGGACTGACCTCGAAGCAGGTGAAGCGTCTTTTAAAAAATTGGTAGGAAGTGCAGATGGCTTTCAGCTAACTGCCAACAGGCACTCTTGTGTCCGGCATTTTTACAATACCCTCTTCAATATCATGCGGGGAGGAGTTTTTTACGACAACTATTATATTACCAAAACAGGATTATTAAGACACGTTGAGATTTTCAATAAAGATCATTACAAAAAGTCATATAATGAACTGAATGCACTTCCGGAAAAATTCACGCTTCAGGATTTAAGCAACAAGTTGGAACAATTAAATGATCCAAACCTCAGTCGTATTGTTAAAGAATATTTGCCAATTATTTTTAGCCGTCGACATGGCGATCCAAGCAGGCCCTGGAATATTTTTAATGTTAGCCTAAAAGACGAATTAGGGAATACAAAGTTTTATTACCAGGGCAATTGGCGTGACATCTTTCAGAATTGGGAGGCATTACTTTACAGCTTTCCGGAATTTACGGAAAACATCATCGCCAAGTTTGTAAATGCCAGCACAGCTGATGGTTATAATCCATATCGCATCAGTAGCGAAGGTATCGATTGGGAAGAAACTGAACCGGATGATCCATGGTCATTCATTGGATATTGGGGGGATCACCAGGTGATTTATTTACAAAAATTACTGGAAGTTTCGCATAAACTCCATCCCGGAAAAATTAAGAAAGAACTAAAAACTAGGCAGTATGTATATTCCCATGTCCCCTACATCATAAAAGGCTTTGATGGTATCATTGAAGATCCTTATTCGACGATACTTTTCGATGAAGAACTGAATAAGAATCTTTTGGAGCGGTTTGACGAAAAAGGTGCAGACGGAAAGTTGTACTTTAGCAATGGTTCGCCACTTTTAGTAAATTTGGCAGAAAAACTACTGGTATCGACACTGACCAAATTGTATAATCTCATTCCTGATGCAGGCATTTGGCTGAACACGCAACGCCCCGAGTGGAATGATGCCAATAATGCTTTAGTGGGTTATGGTTGTTCCATGGTCACCGTTTATTATTTACATCGTCAAATTGTATTTTATAAAGAACTATTTAAAGGTGTGGATCGTGTGGAACTGACAGACGAACTAGCAGACTTGTTTGCGACAATGAAGGAGATTTATAAACATAATGAACCAGTACTCAAAGAAGGGTTTAATGGGAAAAGCCGCTGGAATTTTGTTGAAACACTGGGAAGAGCGGGAGAAAAGTACAGAGAGTCCGTATACAAGAGGCTTTCAAATACCTCTTCTACTATTTCCGAAGAGGATATACTCGGCTTTCTTAATTCAGCGCTCCGCTATATTGAAAAAAGTATTGAGCATAATAAGCGTCAGGACGGGATGTTTCACGCCTATAATTTGATTGATGTTCACGATAAATCTATCGAAGTGAATCATCTGTATGAAATGCTGGAAGGCCAGGTGGCTGTATTAAGCGCAAACTATCTTTCAGGAAGTGAAACCCTTGAAGTACTAGAAGCACTGCGAAACAGTGCAATGTACCGCGAAGATCAGGAAAGTTATATGTTGTACCCAAATAGGGAACTCCCCTTGTTCATGGAGAAGAATCTGCCTAAAAGAGAAAAGGTAGAACGCATTCCCACTTTACTAGAAATGATAAAGAATTCCAACAAAAAAGTGATTTATAAAGATGCAAAGGGCAACTATCGATTTACTTCCAATCTTAAAAACAGTAATTATTTGAAGGAAATTCTTTCATCGCTAGTTATCAATAAAAACGATACCCGGGACATATTAGCGCTTTATGAAGACACTTTCCAACATCGCTTTTTTACGGGTAGATCGGGTACCTTTTTTGGTTATGAAGGCCTTGGATGTATTTATTGGCATATGGTTTCCAAGCTTAAATTAGCAATAGCAGAAAATCTGGTTAAAGCAAAGAAAGAAAATGCTTCGATGGAAATTCAACAATTGTTAAAGCAAAAATATTATGAAGTGAAAAAAGGAATCGGAGCTAATAAACCTCCTGAAGATTATGGAGCATTTCCGATGGAACCTTATTCGCACACTCCCGGAAGAGGTGGCGTAAAGCAGCCGGGTATGACCGGCCAGGTGAAAGAAGATATTCTATCCAGAATGTATGAATTAGGTTTCGCAATTGAAAATGGAGAGATCAATATCTCACCTGAGTTATTGCGCGAAGAGGAGTTTTTGACGGAAGAAAAAAAATTTTCATGGATTGATATATCCGGTAATTGGCAAAATATGACGATACCTGCAGATCATCTTGTTTTTACCTTTTCTCAAGTTCCTTTTTTAGTAAAAAAATCTGACAGGAATAGTATCGAATGGAAAATGATAAATGGAGAATCCAATACAGTTACAGATACTTTAAAAATCCCCAAAACAATCAGTGACAAACTATTTCAGCGGGATGGGGAAATAGAAAAGATAATCATAAGCTTAAACAGGTAATTAACTTATTGATTATAGCCAAAAAAGAAAGAGCCGTATTAATAAAAATACGGCTCTTTTTTTCATTTTAATTTTCCAATCACCAAAGGTGATTCAAAACTTATCTATTTAACAATCATCACCTTTTGGTAATAACTGGCATCTTTGGTATCAATTCTCAAAAAGTACGTTCCGGCATTCAAATCTGAAGTATTAATTTCAGACCATTGATCCTGAATTCTTTCTTGCTTCATTAATTTTCCACTTACATCGAAAAGGGTCATTAAAACCTCTCCGTTGATTGCTTCCGGAAATTCAATATAGAAGTAAGCATTCGCAGGATTTGGTGCTATTTTAATATTATAATCTGCTGCGTTCAATGTTTTAACGCCCACAAAACTTGGAGGCAACAAAACCGCATCAATAACATGGACTACTCCGTTGTCAGCTAATAGATCAGCTCCAGTTACCTGAGCCTGATTGATAAAAACATCGCTTCCATTAATAGTTACAGTGATATCCTCCCCTTGCAATGTCGTTGCCATCTGACCATCTGTCAAATCCGTTGAAAGCACTTCTGCTCCAAGAACATGATAAAGTAAAATTTGCGCCAAATCACCAGTTGGGTCTAATAACAAAGCATCCAAAACACCGGCTGGCAAAGCTGCAAAAGCAGCATCTGTTGGAGCAAAAACAGTAAAAGGTCCTGGTCCACTCAGGTCATCAGCCAATTCCGCAGCAATCACAGCATCTTCTAAAGTATCGTGATCGGGGCTATTTACGATAATATCAACCACAGTGAAGATTCCTCCAAATTGAACATCGTCCCAATAGTAGGTTTTTTCGCCAGCTGTTGCGCCATCTACTCCAAAGTTAAAAAAGATAGACGCTTTGTCGTAAGTATAGGAAAGATCAATAGGTGCGGTTCCTGTTGCTTCGTTACTGAAGTCAAATTCAAGCGTTTCCCAAGCCATAGCTACAGTAGTAGTAGCTTCTGTTTCAACACTTTTTCCTGGATCCGTTGCATCTTCTACTTTTAAGCGAACCTGTATTCCGGCATCTGGCGACCAAACTCTTGCTTTCATTTTAGTCTCTGTAGCGGTAAAAGGAATTTCATTAGCCAATCCACAATTCCCCATTGTAGTGCCTGCAAATGTTTGTGCAGTGTTTATTTTAATGGATTGGGCAACCGTATTATTAGGGTCTGTTGGATCAGTCACTACAGAAGAAATATTACCGCCGAAATCAGTCAGATTGTAAAAAACATCGGCATCTTCAAAGGTTACCGGCACATCAACAAATTCAAATGTAAGAACAGCATCAATTACATGAACAACACCATTATCAGCTACCAAATCTACAGTAGTTACCTGGGCTCCGTCAATAAAAACATTATTATTACCATCAATCGTCACTGTTAAATCCAGTCCATGTATATTGGTAATCATTTGGCCATCAGATAAGTCCGCTGACACAATCGAATCACTAACTGCATGGTGAACCAATACCTGGGCCAAAGCACACATTGGATCAGCTAATAAAGCATCTAATACGCCTGGAGGTAGTGCTGCAAATGCCGCGTCAGTCGGAGCAAAAATAGTCAAAGGACCATCACCACTTAAATCGTCAACCAGCCCGGCAGCAATAATAGCCGTTTCTAAAGTTCCATGATCGGGGCTATTAGCAATTACATCATAAACAGTAAATGCCATGGTAGGAACAAATTCTACATCATCCCAGTAATAAGTTTGTTCTCCTACTCCTGTTGCGTTGAAATTGAAAAAGATGGATACCTTATTATATACACTTGAAAAATTTATAGCCGCTGTTCCTGGGCTTTCATTCGAAAAATCAAATTCTAATGTTTCCCAGGCCATGGCTACAGTAGTCGTGTCATCCGTTTCTACACTAATTCCTGAATTCATTACATTTTCGACCTTTAACTTAATTGGAATACCTGCCTCTGGTGACCAAACTCGAACGGTCATCTTCGTTTCTTCCATGGTAAACGGAACCGGATTAGCCAATCCTGTATTATTGGCCATTGAAGTGCCAGCAAAAAACTCAGCGCCTGCTGTTCTAATGGCTTGGCCAACCATGTTATTTGGATCCGTTGGATCTACAACGATTGAAGAAGCGTTCCCTCCAAAATCAGATAATTCATAATCTACGCTTGCATCTTCAAACGTGATCGGTAAATCTACTTGCACTGGTCCACCACCAACAAATTCTACATCATCCCAGAAGTATGTTTTATCTCCAGCTGTTGCTCCGTCTGTTCCAAAGTTGAAAAAGATTGAAACCATATTAAATGTATACGATAGATTTAAAGGTGCTGTGCCTGGCGCTTCATTACTAAAATCAAATACCAGCGTTTCCCAAGCCATTGCGACAGTCGTGTTTACCTGAGTTTCAACACTTTTTGTAGGATCGGTAACGTCTTCTACTTTCAATCGTACTGGTATCCCTGCATCTGGAGACCATACTCGTACTGTCATTGTTGTTTCCGTCATTGTAAACGGAATGGCATTAACAAGACCATTTATTGACGCCATCGTTGTTCCTGCCGAACTCCCTGCTGTGTTACTTTTTAAAACTTGAGCAACCATATTATTTGGATCAGTAGGATCTACTACAATTTCAGAAGGACCATTTCCCTCGAAATCACTTAATTCGTAATCTATAGCAGGATTTTCAAAAGTAATCGGCAAATCTACTTGTCCCATTCCACCTCCGCCTAAGACTAATTCAATGTCATCTAAGTAATAGGTGAAATCTGGACCACCATCACCTTCAGTCCCCAATTCAAAGATCAATACAATCTTATCATATGACTCTGCCGTATTGATTAAGCTATAATCAAATTCAAGGGTTTCCCAGGCACCGCCCGTAGTAGTTGTGGCTTCTTTTTCGAAATTAATCGCACCGTTTGCACTGTTCTCAACTTTCAATAACACTTTGTCTCCGGCATTGGGTACCCACACCTTCATTTTGAAAAGCTTGTTCGTAGAAAAGTCAATAGGTCCATCTAAGGTGATAGAACTACCAGCAAAAACTGGTCCTGCACCTTTTACCATCTGAGCTACTTTTGCACTCATATTGATTCCGCTTTGGTCAGGGTTATCTATCAATGTCATAACCCCTCCATCAAAATCTCCGAAAGTATACATTATCGTAGTCGATTCAAAGTCAATTGGAAGCGTAATTTGTGTATATCCTGTTATGCTTATAAGCAAGGATAAAATAAATGTAAAAAATTTCATACTTTAAAAATTTAAAAGTTAAAAAAAGTAAGTCATCAATAGGTAGAGGAATTGTCTACTTTATCCTCTATCCTTTTTTCATTCAAAAAAATGTTAATTAAAATTCATCTGACAAAAACCTTAAAAAAAGAATTGCTAGTTTAACAGTGAAAGTCGTTTTCAGTTAAGAAAAAGAAGGTTATTTTGACAAAATGTAAGATCAACTACAAATCGACCGTAAAGCATTTATTATCAATTGGTTATAATTAAGCAGTTAGTTAAATTTAGCAGGAATTTTTATCAAAAAATGACAAAATATTCTGGCTTAAGTTCATTTTGCAGTGTGCAGTGTTAATCATCTTTATTCGGTTATAAAAATCACACCCTTTCGTTGTATCTCAATCCATGACCATAAGGGAACAATGGATCATAGTTTTCGTCTCCTTTGAGGAAATTTTCGCCCTCTTTTTTCTGCCAGGTAAATGAAAGTTTTCCTTGAAAATCGTAATCGCCGAATAAAACATCAGCAATCCCCTGCCCTTCCGATCCAGGTAACCAAGCAGCCACAAAGGCGGAGGATTCTTCCAGCTCTTTATTGATAATGAGCGTTCTTCCACTTACCATAATCACCACTGCCGGAATCCCTTTGTCCGTAATATTTTTGATCGCCTGCAAATCTTCGGGATGCAGTTCATTGAGTACCAATGAACTTCCGTAAGGCGCTAAAACTTTCATCAATCCTTTGATGTAAGAGCCCATTTCGACGATAGTATTATCACCGCGTCGAATATCACCCATTCCTTCAGCGTAAGGGGTTTCGCCAATCACAACAATGCCTACATCATGTTTTTTAGGATCAGCTTCTAGTCCATCAATGTTGAGCACTGCATTGGGAGCAACAGCTTTGATACCTTTCCAAATAGAAGTGCCACCTATTATTTTTCCTTTTTGCACTCCGGCATTTCCCGAACCATAACCAGCTGGGACTAAATGATCAGGTGTTTTCTTTACGACTTCATCGTTGTCAGATATTCCTTGCCAGGCCACGGTAAATCCACCACATTGATGACCACAGTCCTCCGCATTTTTACCAGCTACGATGATTCGGGCATTTTTCTGTAAGGGCAAAATGTCGTTTTCATTTTTCAATAAAACTAAAGATTTCCGAACCGCTTCGCGTGCTACTTCCCGATGCGCTTTCGATCCAAAAGATTTATGATTAGACCAATACCCGTTCAACCGGCCTGGGTTTTTCAAACAAGCCATATTTTAATTTTACATACAAAATCCTTCGGACTGCATCATCAACTCTTTCCATCGATACGTTACCTTGATGCACATGCGATTTTAAATGTTCATAAAAAGGTTTCCATTTTTCAGAAACCATGAACATATCTATTCCCGCATTCGTCCCCTTCGCAACCGTATCGAAATAATTATCTGAGAGGTAATCAATTCCATCCCAATCCGAAATAATAAAACCATCGAACCCAAGTTCATCTTTCAGAATATCCGTCAATAAATATTTGCTACCATGGCACTTTTCTCCATTCCAACTGTTGAAAGAAGCCATTACTGTCAACACCCCTTCTGCCAGGGCAGGATAGTAAGGTGAAATGTGAATACTCGTCAACTCTTCATCAGAACCCTGGGTATCCCCCTGATCAATTCCATATTTAGTACCACCGTCCCCTACCCAGTGCTTTGCACAGGCAATGACGGAATCGCTTCCCAAGTCTCCCTGCATTCCTTTAATAAATCTACCAGCGTATGATTTAACAATCTTCGGATCTTCGGAATAGCTCTCATAGGTGCGCCCCCATTGATTATTTCGAGCAACAGCCAGCGTAGGAGCAAAAGTCCATTCAACGCCTGTTGCTAAAATTTCACGGGCAGTTACCCTTGCAATTCTTTCTATTAGCTCAGGATCATTTGCAGCTCCAAGGCCTATATTATGAGGAAAAATCGTTGCTCCAAGTACATTATTATTGACCATGGATGGCATCTACTCCATAGATAATTGGAATGGCCAAATGATGCTCGTCCGACTTCCATCGAAGCCGCCCAGTAGGCATCATTCATGGCTATCCAATCGGCAGGTGTATTATCTCCGGGACAAGAACCACCACCACTTAAAACTGAACCAATATGGTACTGTTTGACTTCCGCAGGCGTTATAGACATCCTTTCGGTTTGGATCATCTGTCCAACTTTTTGATCTAAAGTCATTTTATGGAGTAATGCCTCAACTCTTTGTTGTATTTTCTGTTCTGTCGTTGTTTTTTCCATTTCCGCTTTTTTTAAAAGTTTTCTCTATTTTGAATGCAAGACGAAGTGGTTGTTGGGAAATTATTTTTGTAAATAAAATATCATGGCCAAGGTGTCTACCATAATGGCAAATTCACCTTCCTCCGTTATCCATTGATTCTCGCGATTGACAAAAGCCAAATCTTTTTCTGTCAGCGTGAAATCGACTTTTTTAGTCTCGCCCGGAGCAATTTCCATTTTTTGAAATCTTCGTAATTGTTTCACTGCAGGAACGATACTAGCTACCAAATCAGCGGAGTACAACTGAACTACTTCTTTCCCACTCCGCTTTCCGGTGTTGGTTACATCTACTGAAATTTGGATGGATTCATCATTTAAAAAAGTATCTTTTTGTACTTTTAAATTGTCATATTTGAAATTGGTAAAACTCATTCCATCGTCCAAATTCATATTGAGGATGGAAGGCATCAAATCCAAATCCGCCATCTCTTTCATCTGCTTTAGTATGATCGTATGCCCAAATCGAACCAGTATATTTTGGGTAGGTGATTGGCAATTTTCCGCATGGGTTAAAATCTCCGAACAGCACTTCTGCAATAGCGCGACCACCTTCGCTTCCGGGTAAATAGGCCATCAAAACACTTTCTACTAAAGGTTCTATTTCGCTGATAATCCGAGGTCTTGCTTCCACCAAGACCAGTACGATTGGTTTGCCTGTTTTTGCAATTGCTTTCACTAAATCTAATTGTGCCTGAGGCATGGTAAGGTCGTCGATATCGCTTGGCTTTTCAGTTGCCGGTTTTTCACCTAAAACAATCACAACATAATCGACGTTTCGGGCAGCTTGAGCAGCATTGGAAGTATTGATGTCTTCATCGTAAGCAGTGCCTTCGACGAAGGCTACATTTTCTTTACCAATTTTATCCTGGATCGCTTCCAATACCGTTTTCTTTCCTTCGTCATTAAAGTCCGTTTCGTGTCCTCCCCAGGTTCGTGACCAGGCACCATTCAGATAATTGAAAGAGTTAGCTCCTACTCCCGTGACCAAAACTTTTTTGTCTTTAGATAAAGGCAAAAAGTCATTTTCATTTTTCAAAAGCGTCAGACATTCCAAGGCAGCTTCGTAGCTTTTTTCCGCAAATTCTTCAGAGCCAAACTTGTCGTACAAGTCTGGATCAGTCATTGGCTTTTCAAAAAGCCCCAGTTTCATTTTTACTTTTAAAATTCTTCGAACGGCATCATCTACTCTTGATTGTGGAACTTCCCCTTCCTGAACAAGTTCAATAAGGTATTCCGCGAAGCTGGCATCATAAGGTTCCATGCACATATCCATACCTGCATTTACGGAAATTTTGACTGCTTCTTTTTCGTCTTTTGCGACCTGATGAGTTTTGACCAGATTCATCACATCCTCCCAATCTGAAATAGTGAACCCTTCGAACCCCAATTCTCCTTTTAAAATATCGGTAACCAAATAATGATCTGCGTGAGAAGGAATTCCATTGACCGAGCCCGAATTGAGCATAACCGTCAACGCTCCGTTTTTTATAGCGGCTTCAAAAGGAGGCAAATAATATTGTCTTAAAATTCTTTCTGGCAAAAGCGTTGGTGACCGATCTTTGCCATTTGCGGGAGTACCGTATCCCAAAAAATGTTTGAGGCAAATCGCTGATTTTTCATTATTGGAAATATCATCTCCCTGAGCGCCTTTAATATAGGCATTACCCATCACCGAAGTGAGATGGGTATCTTCTCCAAAAGTTTCAAAGATCCGCCCCCAAAGTGGTTGTTTACTGACATCCAAAACGGGTGCATAATTCCAGGGAATCCCTGATGTTTTGATCTCATAAGAAGTTATAGCCCCGGTTGTTTCTGCCAGTTCCGGATTCCAGGTTGCAGCAAGTGCCAATTGATGTGGAAACAAAGTAGACCCTTTGGTATAATTGGCACCGTGTACGGCATCAATACCATAAAGAATCGGAATACCCAGTCTGGATTGCTTTGTGGCGACTTCCTGCACCTGAGCAATATTTTTTCGCCATTCCTGAGGACTAAAAGGATAAGTTCCTAAATTTTGAACAGAACCTACGTGATGCCTGAGGAGCATATCATTGAGCTTTGCAGTGTCTAATTCTACGGTATCCCGACGCATCCAGAAATCTCCTTTTGCCAATGCCATCAAACTAATATTGGTCATCTGCCCGGCTTTCTCCTCCAAGGTCATTTTTGATAACAAAGTTTCTACTCTTCTATCTAGCTCTGATGAAGGAGCAGTAGTTTGCGAATTATCACAAGCTGAAATGAAACTGATTGCAAATATCGCAAGGCTAAAAATTGTTATTTTTTGTAAAAAATTCAATATAGATTTTTTATAAAAATGTTGCTTTGTTTCTATTTTAAATGTCCAATCTTACCGTATCTTTTTATTGAAAAAGTAGGTTACCGTTTTTCATAAACCCGTACATAATCCAAAATAAATTGCTGCGTAGTCACCGTCTCATCCATCCCTTGCAAACCTCCCCAGCCTCCACCCATGGCAAGATTGAGAATGATATTCTGCGCTTTCCCGAAAGGCCACGCTAAATCTGTAGAGGTATCATTGTAACTGAAATATTCCTTTCCATCGACAGAGGCTGTAATTCCCTCAGGTGTCCAGTCCACTGCATAAATATGGTATTCGTTATTCATGTTTTTGACATCGAGGATACCTGTGGGTTGATTCCCTAATTTAAAATAATAGGCACCACAATGAGCGGAAGCATGGGCTTTTCCATCGCCGGTTTCATCATCCATCTCATAACCAACGCTCTCAAGGATGTCTATCTCTCCACAGTAGGGCCAGGACAATTCGTCCACATAGTCATCGCCCAGTGTCCATCCCGCTGCCCAGTTTCCTTTGTTAGGAGGTACTTTGGCTTTGAATTCGATTCTTCCATAGAGGAAAGTCACTTTGCCCCTGGTAGTAAGGCGGGCTGAAGTCCATTTTTGATTCATATCATTTTTTCGCGCTTCAATGATGAGGTTACCATTTTCCTGGCGGGCATTCTCGAGGCGGTTTTCGGTGTAATATTGCAATTCATTATTTCCCCAGCCCCAATCACCGATATCAAATGTCCATTTACTGGTATCAGGTAAACCCGTTCCGTCAAATTCATCTGACCAGACGACTTTCCATTCTTTGCCATCTGTTTTTTGAGTTAATGTTTTTGGAGTTAGCTGATGTTTTTTCATCAAAGTAAATTTCACCCAATCCACATTGGCACTTCCTCCTTGAACATGAAGTTTCATTTTGTGAACTCCTTTATTTAAAGGACTTCCATCTTTGCTGGAAATCGTAAATGCATCATTTTCTCCAGCTTTAGAAATTGGGACTGAACCTGTAACATTATAAGTCCGATCATCTTTGTTGTCGATATAATCTTCCATCCAGGCCGTTGTTCCTTCAGCAAGGGCATTTGCATTTAATTCATATTTATAGCGTCCGGCTTCAGGAACATTTACTTCAAAAGCCAACCATGAATCACCGGCAGGAGTGGTGACATACTTTTCTCCACTTTCATTGCTTTCCGTTTTCATATCTCCCTGAGCATCTGTAAAACTTTCGGCTTCAATCATTATAGAAACCGTTGCTGTATCCTCTTTCTCCCTGGAATCTGAAGTAGCATCTCCCTTGTCATTTTGATTGCAGGAAAACAAGAGTACCGCAAAAATAAAAACCAATAAAACAGAAGAATTGATCTGTATTTTTTTATTGAAATTAATGCGCATTTTTATGAAGTTTGATTGTCTAAAGCTTAACATTTTCAAAATATTGGTTATCAGATTATTAGGTTTTCTTTACTAATATTTCTTCTAATTCTTCCAAAGACTTTCCTTTCGTTTCAGGTAATTTCAAAAGAATAAAAATCAGTCCCAAAGCAGCGAAAACACCGTAGATGAGAAAGGTCATTGAACTTCCCAGCGTTGCTAATTCCCAGGGAAAAATCAACTGTACTGAAAAGCTGACACCAGAATTAATTAAACCAACAAATGAAATAGCTAAACCTCGAATCCAGTTGGGGAACAGCTCAGAAAAGAGCACCCACATGACCGGTCCAATAGATATAGCAAACGAGGCAACAAATCCCAAAATACAGAACAAAATCAAATAAGAGTTCATACTCACAGCAGCTGTAATGAGCTCAGATTCATAAGTTTGAGCAACTTCTTTACCCAATGATTCTTTCAATGCATTTTTGAAGCTGACATCATCAGTATAAGTTTGATTAATTATTGGGGCAAGCTGTTCCTGATTTATTTCAGCAGGAAGGGCTAAAACAGATTCTTCGTTAAGTGTATAGGACGCATTAGAAAATCCATAGGACAGTAAGAACATACAAATGGCAATACCGCTAACGCCAAAAACAAGCAATGGTTTCCGACCTAATTTATCAATTAACAAAATCGCAATAACAGTAAAAACAAGATTAATGACTCCAACCAATATTGCCTGAACGAAAGAAGCGTCTGTCCCAATCCCCGACTGTTCAAAAATCATTGGTGCGTAGAAAAATACAGAATTGATCCCTGTAATTTGTTGAAGCACACCAATTACAACTCCTATGGTTAACACTAATCGGAGAGCAGGTTTGAATAACTCACGTATTGGTAGTTTTTCTTCTTCAGTGTCACTTTCCATGCTATCTTTTACGGATTGTATAACCCTTTTGGCTTCCTCTTCATCAGCAGCTTTTCTCATTACCTGCAATGCCTCATCGAACCTTCCTTTCATGGCTAACCAGCGCGGACTTTGTGGAACAATAAATAAAGCGAAAAAATAAAGAATAGCAGGCAATGCTTCCAAACCTAACATCCATCGCCAATTATATTCGTCAAATTTCAAGGTTTGCGCCCATGAAACGTCAGACTGCCCCAACTGCAAAATCAAATAGTTGGTAAAAAAAGCAACAGAGATCCCGAGCACAATATTCAATTGATTAAAAGAAACCATTCGACCTCGCATATCAGGAGGAGCAATTTCGGCAATGTACATCGGAGCAATAATCAATGAAGCACCTACACCTAACCCACCAATCATTCGAGCAATTACTAAAACGATAAATGAGGGCGCCAAAGCAGAACCAACAGCCGAAATAAAATATAGCATGGCAGCAAAAGTTAGGACTCGTTTTCTTCCTATCCTGTCACTTAAAGGGCCAGCTACCATCATAGCAAGGGTGGCTGTCAAAGTAAGAGAACTTACTGCCCATCCCAGTTCCAGTTTGGTTAAATTGAATTCTATTTCGATAAATTTATTAACCCCAGAAATGACAGAAGCGTCAAACCCCATAAGGAAGCCGCCCAGGGCAACAATGAGTGCAACTAATACGATAAAGGTGGTCTTTCTCATAAGAAGATTTTTTTTGGTTTAATCGTTTTATTTTATATTGTAGTCACTCGATGCGAAAGGAAGCTTTCAATGTTGCATTGGAATCGCCTCCGATCCAAACATGAAATCGTCCGGATTCAATAACCCGTTTCATTTTTCTATTATAAAAAGCCAGGTCGTCAGTATGCAGTTTGAAAGTGATCGTTCTGATTTCACCAGGATGCAGGGAAACCCGTTGAAATCCTTTCAATTCTTTCACCGGGCGGGTGACACTTCCCACCAGATCGTGAATATACAATTGGGCAATTTCAACTGCTTCAAATTGTCCTGTATTTGTAAGCTCTGCATAAATCTCCACGGTATCTCCTTTCTTAATCGAATCAGAAGACAGCCAAATATCATGGTAATGAAAATGACTGTATGACATGCCAAATCCAAATGGATAAAGTGGCTCAAAACCCGCATCCATATGAAATGAAGTATTGCCGACGGAGGTCTGAAAAGCTCTTACCGGAATATCATCAATGTGGGTGAAAGAGTCGTGGTCGGCTGGTTTTCCTGAGTTTCTGTGATTATAATAAATAGGAATCTGTCCAACCATTTTTGGAAAAGTAACCGGGAGTTTTCCGGAAGGAGAAACCTTACCAAAAAGTAGATCCGCAATCGCTGGTCCTCCCATGGTTCCGGGATGCCAGGCATAAAGCATCGAATTTACGTAGTGTTGCGTTTTGTCGAGCGTGAGGGGGCGGCCTGCCATGATCACCAAAATAGTGGATTTACCTAATTTTGAAATTTCTTTCAATAATTCGTTTTGGCAACCTGGTAAATCAATATCTGCCCGACAATGCGCTTCTCCAGAAAGGATGGCTTCTTCTCCCATAAACATGATTACAGTATCTGATTTTTTGGCAGCTTCAATCGCTGCTTCAAATCCGTCCTGGTTTTTCGTTCTGGTCGTTTCCAAACCTTTTGCAACATGGATATTGACCTCTTTTCCTAATAAAGCCTTGATTGCCTGAAGCGGTGTTTGACACCATTCTGCTTTTCCATCAAAAGTCCAGGTACCCATTTGCTCAAAACCATCGTCTGCCAAGGGGCCGATGATTGCCAGGTTCTGGATACCTTCTTTGTTAAGCGGAAGCGTGTTGTAGTCATTTTTTAACAAAACACAACTTTCAATCGCTGCTTGTTTGGAAACTTTTAAATGTTCTTTATTTCCTTTTAATGGAAAATCCGAAAGATCGGTATATGGTTTTTCGAATAGTCCCAACTCAAATTTTACCCGTAAAATGTTAGAAACATATTGATCGATTTTTTCTTCAGAAATGCTGCCCTCCTGTACTAAAGTCTCCAGATTGTGAAGGTACGTGTGGCTCGCCATTTCCATATCAACTCCTGCGCGTACTGCTTCCAAGGCAGCTTCCTTTCCGTTTTCTACAAATCCGTGAGTGATCAGTTGAATGACAGAATCCCAATCACTCACCACGAAGCCATCGAAGTTCCATTCCTCCCTCAAAACCTCTTTCAATAAAAATTCATTGCCGGTGGCAGGTACGCCATTGACATCACTAAAGGCGGTCATAAAAGTAGCTACCCCTGCGTCAACACAAGCTTTAAAAGGAGGCAACACTACATTCCGCAATTCATTTTCAGAAATATTAACGTAAGCATAATCTTTCCCCGCCTCGGAATATCCATATCCCGCAAAATGTTTTGCGCAAGCAGCAATGCTTCCTGGCTCAGAAAGATCCTCTCCCTGAAAACCTTTTACCATTGCACTTCCCAAAACCCCAGCCATATAAGGATCTTCCCCCAGTGATTCTGCAATACGCCCCCACCGGGGATCTCTGGTAATATCGATCATTGGCGCAAAAGTCCAGTGAATACCGGCTGAAGCCGCTTCGATAGCCGCTACCCTTGCTCCCTTTTCGATGAGTTCCGGATTCCAACTGGCAGCCTGCCCCAAAGGAATAGGCATCATCGTTTGAAAACCATGTATTACATCCCGTCCAATGAGAATTGGAATACCTAATCTACTCTCCTCGACCGCAATCCGCTGTAATTCATTTAGCGTTTCGGTACCGACTTCATTTAATATGGAACCTACCTTTCCTTGCTGCACCGCTTCTTTCAAATCCCAGGGGATTCCTCCACGACCTGCAAATTGGGACATTTGCCCAACTTTCTCCTGCAAGGTCATCTGATCAAGTAGATCATTGACCCTTTTATCTATAGGATCCTTCACTATTGCAATAGGTTGCTGTTCGTTTCGATTCATCAATTGTTTAAATAAGTT
Source organism: uncultured Saprospiraceae bacterium (assembly GCA_963793295.1). Classification (GTDB taxonomy): domain Bacteria; phylum Bacteroidota; class Bacteroidia; order Chitinophagales; family Saprospiraceae; genus JAHDHW01. Next base: position 242,623 of record CAWBZX010000023.1, read on the forward strand.
CAGTAATGAGTTTTGTAAAAAATAGGTTTACTTTTTGACAGAACATTTAGCTATGATGAATGATGAATTTTAAAAAATTCATCATTCATCATAGCTAAAGAATAAGCTACCATCTGGTAAGTTTATTTGGTCGCGATCTTGTAATTATTTGTTCAAGACGATTTTGCCGGACGCGATATTTCCATTAATGGAAAGTGTGTAAAAATAAATTCCATTAGAAAGATCACTTGCATCCCAAGTAACTTGTTGTGCCCCCGAAGCTTGATTTTCATTCAAAAGCTGAGTCACCATTTTTCCAGTTACATCGAATATGGAAAGATTGACTTTCTCTGCCGATTGTAGTTCATATTGAAAAGTCGTCACTCCCTGAGTTGGATTAGGAAAAACTTCAAAAGAATTCACTTCTTCCAAATCTTCCACTCCCAGAGGTATTCCAAACTCAAAATTATCGAAATAATATTGATCGGAAGTATTGGTATCAGGATCAAACAAAATTACAAATTTGGAAATATCAGTAGCTTCCCAAACCGAGCTTGGATCGAAGGTTAATGTTTCCCAAGCACTACTGTTTGAAGTAGTGGCTTCCATCTCTATAATCACATCATTGTTGTCATTCTGCAAGGATAATTTAATAGGTGTTGGTGCTGTGGGATCCCACACATCCAATGCAATCGTACTATTGGACTGAAGGGTTAGATTACCATCAAAAAAGCCAATAATTACATCGGTCATTTCTCCTCCGTTACGGGTATAAGTAGCGCAGTAATCAGAAGTATTACCAGTTTGATCTGGATTGACCACTCTTCTGAAATTAACTCCTGAATGTGAAAACACATAATTCACATTTTGATTGCATTCAAAATCATTAAACACCTCAGGATCTGGAGTTACTCCATCACAAGGATCTTCCGCTAATTCGGGGCCATTCAGGTTGTCCCAATAATAAGTGTCTCCGGTATTGGTTCCTGGAGCAAATAGGATTACAATTCTGTCTACATTATCATTCGCCACAGAAGCATCCGGTTGATTGTCAAAAGTGAAAGTAAGCGTTTCCCAAGCCTGTGAGGTGCTCGTTGCAGCCAGATATACACTATGTCTTCCTGTTGGGAAATTGGCAGGTTGTGCCAAAACACTATTTTCAAGCGTGATCTGAACCGTCACATCCGGAGCTGGGCTCCATACATCGATACTCATTTGCTTGGCACCTGATAAATAATCTGATAAATCTGCCATTTGACCATCTAAAATAAGGACATCGAACTGTTCAACAGCATTCCGGGTATATTCAGCAGCTACCTGGCTAGTGTTTACCCCTGTTTGATCCGGGTTTTCATTATAAGGAATAAAGGTTCCAGTAATAGGACCGTAAGTTCCTTTTCGTATATCTTCGAAGTTGTCCCAAACCTGCTGAGCAGAAACATTTGAAACAAAGAAGATTGACATTAAGATTAAAGAGTAGAATTTTAGCATAATCAATATTTTAAAGTTTAAGAATTATTTTTCTTGATAAACCCTTACATAATCCACTTCCATTGTTTGTGGAAAAATAGTACTGGCGTCTGGATTACCAGGAAGATTTCCCCCAACAGCCACATTTAAGAGAAGGTGAAACTCCTGGTCAAAAGGAAAGGTCGTTGGTAAGGTCGTTGAACGGGTATTTGGCTCTCCAATATTTTTTCCATCCATTTGAAATTGGATGCACTGCTCGTTCCACAGCACGGTAAACACATGAAAATCATCTGCAAAAGTCCCTTCTTCTAACTCTATTCCCTGGCTATTGAATCGCCAATAATCATGACCGTAATGGATCGTTCCGAATACTCGCTTTGGTTCATGCCCAACATACTCCATAATGTCAATCTCACCACTACGTGGCCATCCGCCATAAACGCTTTCTGTTGGCAACATCCATATCGCCGGCCAAAGTCCTTGTCCAATCGGCATTTTTGCCCGAACATCAATCCGTCCATATTTCCAGTCTCCTTTATTTTTGGTGACCATTCGGGCAGAGGTATATTGATACTCACCTAGATAAAAGGGTATTTCTTTCTTAGCTCTAATGACTAGCTTGCCATCAGAAATAAAGGCATTTTCTTCACGGTCCGTGTAGTATTCTAATTCATTATTTCCCCAACCACACAAAGAACCATCAGGATTAATATCACATCCGTCTCCCAGATCGAAGGACCATTTGGATTCATCTATCGTTGCTCCGTCAAATTCGTCACTCCAAACCATTTGATAAACTTCCATATTTTCAGGAAACTGGCAGCCTCCTTGTTCTTCAACTTTTATACATCCCGAAATCATCACTCCTGCAACAATTATAAATAGCGTAAAAATTCTGACAATTCTTTTCATTGTTCTTATTTGTATTTTAAAAAAAGGTCGTGGACAAATTTAATATGGTATTGTCATCCTGTCTTAATTTGATCATACATCTTACTTACATCGCCTGTTTTACTATCTACATCACCACTACATCATATTTTATTGGAGGATTTATTATATTTCTCTAAACCTATTATTTTCAGATTGTTATAATACCTTTGAGAACGGAGTTTACTACTTCATTTTAAAAAACAAATTTCAATTATATTATTCAAAAAATAAAAGCGCCTCATCGTGAAATGCCTTTTGCTTATAATTTCATTTTTCTTGTCCAGTTTATCATTGGCAAAAGCTCAGTCTAAATCCATTGGATCACCTTACATTACCAACTTTTCAAGATCCGATTATCAAGCGGGAACACAAAACTGGGATATCAAGCAGGACGAAAGAGGTATTATGTATTTTGGAAATAATAAGGGATTACTGGAATTCGATGGAACAAACTGGCAAACTTTTGTTTTGCCAAATAGAACCATCGTACGGTCATTGACCTTTGATAATAACGGAAGACTTTATGTAGGAGGACAAAATGAATTAGGATATCTGGAACCTAATAAACAGGGCCGAAACGCCTATACTTCCCTTACCCATCTTATCCCAAAGGAGCTACAAAGTTTTGAAGATATTTGGAAAATTTTCATCGACCAGGAAAATGTTTTCTTTTGCACTGAAAAAGCCATATTTCATATAATAGGTAATGAAGTAAAAGTGATCACTCCGAGTGGTAGGCGATTTGAGAATTTTTTCAAATTGGGAAATAAAATCTATATTCAGGATAAAGAACAAGGGTTATTTTCTTTGAAAGGAGATCAACTTTTACCTTTAACAAATGGTTCTATTTTCACAGACCAGCGTATTGTGGCAATTCTTCCTCACCAAAAAAACCAATCTGTTATTTTTACGGTATCCAATGGACTCTTCTTGATGGATGAATCAGGTATTCGCCCCTGGCAAACAGAGGCTTCTGACTTTCTTACTACCTACCAAGCATATTGTGCGATACAACTTACAGATGACCGTTATGCTATTGGCACTACTCAAAATGGCTTGTTGATTATAGACCAAAAGGGGATACCAGCCATGCATTTGAATCAAAACAAAGGACTTCAAAATAATACGGTATTAAGTATTTGTCAGGATAATCAACAAAACCTTTGGCTGGGTTTGGATAATGGGATAGACTATGCAGAAATTAATTCTCCATTTTCAAATATTCGCTCTGAATCGGGAATCGAAGGTACCGGGTATGCCTCTATTGTTCATCAGAAAAAATTATATCTAGGAACCAATCAGGGACTATTTTATACCGACTGGAATGATAAAAATAATTCGATGGTGCTCAGAAAATTTAAGCCTGTACAAAATGCCATTGGACAAGTTTGGAATATCAATCAACTGGGCAAAAGTATCGTGGTTGGTCAACACAAGGGAGCGTCCTATTTGGAGGGACAACAAGTCATCCCGTTTTCATCTATTCAGGGAGCCTGGAAATTCATGGAATTAAATTCACATCCGGGGTATGCTATTGAAGGAACCTATTCTGGCTTGGTTATTTATAAAAATCAAAATTCTGACAATAATAATGATATCTCCAGATTGGAAGTTGGTTCAAAAACTAGAAGGATTCAATGAATCTGCGAGGGTCTTTGAAGAAGATGCCGATGGTAATATTTGGGTATCCCATGCTTATAAAGGGCTTTACAAAATTAAAATTTCGGAGAACCTGAAGTCTATCGAGAAAATAACATTTTATAATTCCAGCCATGGATTACCGGTTGACCTTTTCATTAATGTAACAAAGATCAGAAAGGAATTAATTTTTACCACGCCAAAAGGCATTTACAAATATGAAAAAGGAAACGATCACTTTATACTGCATAATGAGTTTAATGAAATATTTGGGCCGGACAGAAATTTCCATCGTCTTTTAGAGGATGAACTGGGTAATATTTGGTTTTCGGTAGATTCCGATTTTGGCGTTTTAAAAGTTAAGGAACAAGGGGTTTTCAATAAGTTAGAAATTGCTTATTTCAATCAGATCCAGGAAAATCTGGTCGATGGATTCGAGCATGTTTATGCTTATGATGAAGGGAATGTTTTTATCGGTACGGAAAAAGGATTTGTTCATTACAACCCATTGCAAAATAAAGATATCGAATTTCCTTTTAGCATTTTGATTCGAAAAGTTACTTCGATCACTGCGAGTGATTCCATTATTTATTGGGGAAATCGGACCAATTTTACTAAAGATCCTTTGGGATTTAATTATAAAATGAACGATTTTCGTTTTGCCTTTTCTGCTCCATATTATGAAAAGATTAATCACTTACAGTATCAGTTTATGTTGGAGGGTTTTGAAAATTCCTGGTCAGATTGGACTTCCAAAACAGAGAAAGAATACACTAACTTACCCAATGGTGATTATCATTTCAGGGTACAGGCCCGAAATGCTTATGGGCAATTGAGTTCTCAACAAGTATTCTCCTTTACCATTTATCCACCATGGTATTTTTCACTGTATGCAAAAATTGCGTATTTCATTTTAGCATTTATAAGTTTGGCGGGGCTTGTTCAATTTATCTCAAGAAGAGAAAAGAAAAAAACGGAAGCCTTTAAATTGGAGCAAACCCAAAAACTCGAACGAAAAGAGACCGAATTTAAAGAAGAAGTGAAAAAATCCGAAGGAGAAATTATTAAGCTGCGCAATGAAAAATTGAATACCGATATTAAACACAAAAACAGCCAGCTTGCTGCTTCAACGATGCATCTCGTACAAAAGAGTGAGATCTTGATGAAAATAAAAAGTGATCTTAACAACTTATTGGCAGATGCTTCTTCGGCAAACAAACGAAAAATTGAACAGATTTCGAGGACTATTGAAGCGGATATCCGGCTGGACAACAATTGGGAACAGTTTGAATTATACTTCGACCAGGTACACGAAAACTTTTTCAAAAGATTGCGTCAACGGTTTCCTGACCTGACTCCCAAGGATCAAAAGCTTTGTGCCTACCTTCGCATGAATCTTACGACAAAAGAGATCGCTCCTTTATTAAATATTTCAGTAAGAGGAGTAGAAATCAGCAGATATCGTTTGCGTAAAAAACTAGATCTGGATTCTGAAACCAACCTGGTAACTTTTATTATAAATTTATAGAACCGCTTATTAATCCTGTGTTTATAAAAAAAACAGATTCCTATCCGACCTCTCCTTTTTGAATGATTTTCAGTTTTTCTAAATCAATTTTCAATCCGTCTGTTTCAATCAAAAGAGATCAATTTAGGATTAAACCTATTTTTAAGGCTGGCCTTACTTAATGTAATTTTTCTAGAAAAAGGATTGGTAAAAGGCATGCAAAAAAATAAGGTAGAAAAACTCAGCTTTCTACCTTATTATATATAATTGTTATTTTTTTCAGGGTGTTATTTTTTTACGTAAAACGGAATATTTGCTGTTGCGGCATTTCCGTTTCCATCATAAATATAAGCGAACAACCTATAAGGCCCTTCTTTTTTGGGTGCTTTGAAAATCAGGGTCCCGTTTTCGCTTCCAGGTCTGATAATGATTTCAACAGGTTCGGGCTTTGACTCAGCATCTCCTCCAGATTTGATATCCGTGCTTTCGGGTAATATTTCCCATCGATATTTTAAAACATCACCGTCCGGATCATTCACTTCTGATTTCAGCGTACACACCTGACCTGGTTTAACATAAACACTTTCGATCGCTTTTTTATCATCAATTGTGATCGAAGTAATATTCGGGGAGCGATTTTCAGGCAACTTACCACTCCACTCATATTGTAATATATCCATCACTTCGGTCTCGGTGCCATCTTCCAAAAATACACCATACCACGTAGGAGTTGTTTCCTGTTTTTGTCCCCAAAGGAAAACATAGGAACCAATGCACATTTCCTTATCCACTGCAATCCCTTTTTCGTATCGTTCTTTATAAAACTTTGCTTTTTCGCTACTCGTCTGCTCTATGGGAACGCCCCAATCTGTTTTAGCTACTTCCCAATGTCCATCAGGACCCCATTCTGCAATAACATATGGCCGGTCCCACCCATAAGCTCGCATCTCTTTATCAATACCAATTAGCCCTCCGTAAGTATTGATTCCATAAACATCTATATGAGGTGCGCGCGCTTTGATGAGTTGTACTTCAGCGACATCAAGTCCGGCTGTCACTGTCATCGTGGGATGGTTGGGATCTACTTCGTGTACCATTTTTGCAATATCGTTGATCGCGTTCCATACTTTAAAATCACTGTAAAAAAGATCCGTTTCGTTTCCGATCCCCCACATTAATACAGCTGGATGGTCTTTGTAAGTTTCAACAACTTCGGTAAATCTTTCAAGTTGTGCTTTCACAGATTTTGCATCGTCATAGTCAAATCCTTGTCGTTCACAACCTACCCAAAGGCCAAATAAAACAGTCAATCCTTTTGCATGCGCTTCATCCAAAATTGCAATAGCATCAGCAGCTGCCCAGGTACGAACGGAATTGGCACCATAAGCTACTGCTTTGTCGAGATAAGATTGTCCCCCAACGCCATTGATGTAATAAGGCTGTCCTCCACGATAGAGTTGCCATGCACCGTTCTCTTGACGGATCTCTACTTTTATAGGTCCTTCAGCAGCCTGACCAAATACAGAAATTGTTAGAAAAAAGAAAGGTATAAAAAAGAATAATTGGGATTTTTTCATATGTAGCCAAACTTTATTTTTTGAAATAATAAATTTTCCGAGAAATTAAGTAATTAATGAAAATTGAACAAAAGAAAAACGCTATGATGTATCAAAGATGTATGCTATTTGAAAAAGATGTAAGGGTGATGTAGGTTGTTTTTTACCTATCAGAAACATTATCTTCTAAATTTGTCAATAACAAAACTATATGTTTTTATGGCAATACATTACAAAACGAAAATTAGGCAATATATCTCCAAGCTTTATAAATATTTGCTTTTCGGGGATATGAAAAAAGGAATACTTTGCTGTTTTTCAATTTTTCTGGCCATAGCTTCTTATAGTCAGGAAAATTCTGCGACACCTTCATTATATGATGAAGTCGAAACTCCCATTAAATCAGATTCGGCTGCTTTCTCTGCTGATTTTGTTCCAGCTGCTCTTTCTTTTGATGTTGCACAAGGTATTCAATATGATTCTACTTTTATAGGTAAAAAACTTCGCAAGAAGGATCAAAAGCTCACTGTATTTGGGTATTACCGTCTTTTTCTATACGGAAGAAACCTGACAGAACCTTATCCGAATCTGTCACCCTATGAAAAAGCCTACGGTGTAGGCGATGGATACCGAGAGCCCATGCTGTCTATGACTGTTTTGGCGAGGCCAAATGGAAAATCCAGTTTCGGAACAGAACTGTATCTTTTCACGCCTTATGAAGGCACTACAGAGAATAATGTATTTACCATGAATCTTGGAATCAATTTTTATGGTAATTTCCGTACGAAGCATGGAAACTTTGGAATTCGGGCAGGAGGAATTCATTGGTATAATCTGAGTCCGTTCACCATTGGTGTCTTCCAGATACTGGACCGTTTTAGTATTTTCGACCGCACGCCATGGGAAGGCGTTACCAATACCGAAAAATATGACAATTACTATAAAACAGGCGCTACCAATCCCGGAGATCTTCGTTGGAACAACCAGGCATTCCAGGGATTAATTCTAAATGGAAATAAACTGCCCGGTGGATTGGCTTTTGATCTGTTCTGGGGAAAAACACAACCCAATGGCGGATTGCCAGGTGCTATTGACGATCCTTACAAATCCATTCCTCCTACTTTGGATGCAGGGAGCGTTCCTACTTATTTAGGTTTTAACGGAACCGCAAGAGTATTGCCGAGTTTTATCACCGGTGGAAAAATCGGCCGGTCTTTTGGTGAAAAACGACAATCATTTTATTACAACCTTATTCATAGCCAAACGTCACTTGACAGTATAAATAGTGAAAAACGAGTATATCAAGTACATACACTTTCCATGGATTTGAAATTTGCTGAGATAAGGATGATTGGTGAGCTAGGGGCTGGTAGCTATAAAAGCCCCACCTATGATAGAAAATGGGGGGAAGCATTAATGCTTCGCTTTTCGATACCAAAAACTTATACCTTCCTTCCTCTGGATATTCAGTTTTATCAAATCAGTAAGAATTTTTTCAATCAAAATGGAGAAATTTCGACCAACTCTAATCCTGAAATCCTCGAAGATGCAGGTGTAATAGCTGGTGCCAATGGTGCTGGTGGTCAATTAGCTCTGGTTAATCAATTGGTACACAACCGGCGTGGGGTTAATATAAATACCGGAATCAAAGTAGGTTGGGCAGAATTTAACGCAGGTTGGGGACTTTCAAAAGAAATTGATGCAACTTCCACCTTCTTAACTTATGTTCATAGGGTTAATGGCCTCGCATTATCAAGAGTTTATAATCCATTTCCTGCTGGTGCGACAAGTCCCACCATATTTGGTCCTTACAATCGAAAATCGTCTTTCTTCAGAGGCGTTTCAGAAATAGTATTTACCACTGACCTGGATCCCGCTACCGCACTGGCATTGAATAAAAAATATTTCAACGCGGTGGATTTACAAGCTAAATTCAATGCAACATTGGCTGACCGTGCGCTATATTTCTTTTACCTCGGTTCATTTGGTTCTGTCAAATCCAAAGCATCGCCTATCCCTTCTTTTGATGACAACAGTTATCTTTTTGTACAATACCACGAATTTGATATTTACTACGAAATTTTTCCTAAATTTTTGATCACTGGATATTTTGGGATTGAAAACGCGCGCGGCGGGACATTTACCTTGTGGGATGCTGAATCACAACTTCCATTAGACCAACTTGGTACTGGTATCGGTTTAGGATTTGACTGGACCGTTGCAGAAAATGCAGGGATCTATTTCCGGCATCGCTGGATGAAATTTGAAGACCGAAGTTTTGCACTGGATAAATATAAAGGTCGAGAAACAACTATTGAAATGAAAATCTTTTTTTAAACAAATATTATGAAATATACGCTACTCCAATTTTTATTTGTTGCCGGTCTCATGGTTTTACAGGTTAATTTTTTGTCGGCACAAGATGGTTCAGCTCGTGCTACGGAGAAGGAAGAAGAAGGTAAAAAAATCCACTTCAATGGACTTGGCCGTGCCAATATTTTACAGACAGGTATTGATGGTAAAATCCTTGAAACCGATACTTCTACAGTTAGAAACCTTACTGACGGAGAATTTCTGCTCGATCTTGCTGTAAATGCCACTCCTAACGACAAAACCGAGGTGCAAACCATTCTCCGGCTTCGAAATGAATTTGGTGGATTCTTTGGTTCAGGTATGTCTGTTGAGGTTCGGGAATTATGGGCAAGAGGTATCATCGCCGATGCCCTCAAATATCGTGTAGGAGATATGGATGTGGCAATGTCACCCTACACTTTATTCAATCCAAACGAGGAGGGTACAGTCAATGAACCAGCGATTTTTTTACCACAAAAAGAAGTCATCTACTACGAACAGTTTTATACTGATGAAAATACCCGCCGATTGCAAGGAGCAAAACTGGACTTCGGCCTTAATTTCGCCGAGGGACTAGAGGATATGGATTTGACTGGGTTTATTGCCCGAATACGTGGAACAGATTTTTTCACGGTTCCTACTCGATTTATAAGTGGTGGACAGGCTCAATTTTCCACAAAAAAGTTGAACGAATCTATGGGTCTCAAAGCTGATTTCGGATTAAACTTCGTATATACTTTTGATGATTTACAATCGGGTGAAGCTACCTCAGGCATCCGGAATACAGTTTATACCTTTGATTTTGATGTTGCAATTTTAGATAAAGAAAATATTGCGATTCACCTATTGGGAGAAACCGGGCAATCTATACTGGAATCTAAAGCTGATACTATTTCAATCTTTAAAAAAGATGACACCTTTTTAGACATCGGTGCCAAAGTGCATTTCAAACCGCAGAAATTATCGGTGTCAGCGTCATTTGTTGATGTCGGCCCAGATTTTTTTAGTATAGGTGCACAAAGTAAGAGAATTGATTTCGAAGCTACGAAGACCTACTATAATCGAATTGGAAATGATGATTTTATAAGAATGCCCGCCTTATTTGATATTTCAAGAGATCCGGCCTTATACACTTTTCAATTGTCGGATAAGCTCATGTCTTACGACCCGCGATATAGCAATACTATGCCTTATGGAACTGCAACTCCCAACCGTATAGGTGTCCAGTTTGGCGTTGAATATGGAAGCCAGGAAGATATAATAGAAGCGAGATTAGATGGTGCTTTTATGAAGGAAATCAGGGGCCAGGGTACTTTTGAATTGAAAAACTTTACCTTGATTCGAGGTGCCGCAAATTTGAATTTCCACAAAATGGCTTCCTGGGAAAAGAAATTGCGGCTGACCCTGGGTTATCAGTACGAGAAAACTTCCCGAACTGGTTTAGAAGTAGAACAAGTCGATTTGAGCTCTAATCTTGTAGAAGTGGGATTGGAAGCTGAAATATTTTCTAAATTTGAACTCTTGTTTGGTACTAAACTAATGTCTGCCAACGGATCAGATTATGTTCCCAGAATTGATGAATTTAATGACGTCAAAGATTTTTCGGGACGTTTTGTAGCTGATGATACAGAAACGCTGATTGCTGCCGGGCTCAAATACGAGTTTAAAAAAGGAATTTACCTTACGCTGCAATATCATTCTTTTAGTTCTAAACTGGGAGCAAATAATCCAAATGATTATAATCTGAATCAGATATTCGCATTGTATACTATGAATTTCTAAAAACTATGACAACTAAATTAATTCAACTTTTAGCAATACACCAGATATGAATAGATCAATTTTTTATAGTTTAATTTTAATGCTCTTCACCGTCCTTGGTATAATAGGTTGTCAGCATGAAACTGACACATTTGATGGTCCCAGCCTGGTAGATCGTTTTGGCGAATTTATGGTAATTGAAAACCTGGGTATCAGTCAATCCACCGTTGATTTTGCTGCCGGAGAAGTTGTATTTTTTACTGCTAAATTTAATAAAAATGTCGAATGGGTAGTAGAGATTACTGGTATGGAAAGCGGGGCGGTAAAACGCATTGAAGGTTTTGCCCGGGAATTAAATGCCCTAAATGCCACATGGAGCGGAGGCACAACAGATCTTCCTTTTTTTAAAGCCGAAATGTGTTCTGTACAATTACTGGTTCCTGAAGAACCAAATTTTATGGATTCCGGTGAGGTAGAAGTACTTTCCACAAAAACTTATGAAGGCTCCTTGTTTACGGATTTTGAAACAGATCTTGGATCAAATGCTTTTGTAGGTAATTTTGAATTTGAATTGACCGCGAATACAGGAAGGCAAAGTAATATGCCAGCTGCCCAAGGAGTATATTACTTTCTGTTTGAAGGCACTGACAATGTGGTTCCAAACTTTTTCGTCGGACTGGTTGATATCAAATCCGCTGTTACCGGTGAGACCTATGCTCCCTTACCAACCACTGTTCCTGAAGAATTATATTTTAATGCCTTCATGTATCATGATGGTGGGCCCCATGGAATTGCTGTAATCCAGTTTATTTTTGACTCCAACGATAGCGGAGATTTTGAAGATGGCCAGGACGCCGTTTTTCAGATTCCAGGCGATATTCCTCTCCAGTGGGTGGGTTGGCGGCATATTCACCATCCAATGAGTGATACGGGAATGAGTCAGGCACAATTGGAAAAATTGGTCGCTATCCGATTACTTTTGATTTCAGATATGAATGCGCAACCTGACCCGCCTTTGCAGGTAACTTACGGGATTGATTTTATGACTTTCACCAAGGGTGGACCATTGGAGCTATAGTTATTGTTTATTTAAAATAAAATCCATATGTTTTCGAACAGGCTTTCTTTGGAAAAAATATTAATAGTTGGCTTAATTTCACTTTTATTGGTCACTTCTGCTTGTGTTCAAGTAAAAAAAGCAACCTTATATGATGGCGTAGAATTAGAAGAAATACCTGCTAAACCAAAGGAGATTTCTTTGATCGTCGAACCCACCATCTATGATGATGATCCAACAGATGTCTGGGGATTGGAAAAAGATATTTGTAAAGAAGCAAATGTCTCCACGAAAATAGCTTATAGTGGTAACAGATCTTTACAAGTCACCTGGAATCGTGATGCTGAAGGTTGTGATTGGGCAGGTATTGGGATCGGTTGGGACGGGTATGCCGGAAAAGACCTGTCTGAGATCATGGATTATGTCGCCATTCAAATGTATGTAAGAACCCAAAAGGGAAAGTCCTTCGGATTACCACTTGTATTGACGCTAGAAGATTATAGCGGTGGAATGGGTTTTTCCTATACCGGAAATAAATATTTCGAGCGCACAACTATTGATACAGTATGGCAAAAGGTATTGGTCCCACTCAGTTCTTTTGAGATTGAAAAGGAAAATTTAGATCCTACGAATATCAAACAACTCCAAATAGAATTGCAGCAAAGTGGAAGTATTTATCTCGATGATATCCGTTTGGTATTTTATGAACCGGAACCTCAGGAGCCTTGGCTGCAAGAAGAAGTACTCCCTGATCCAACAGCTTTTCCAATCCAGATTCTAGATGATGCTTTTATTAACAACAATAGTTGGGGGCTAATATCTGATCAATGTCAAACTATCGAGTTGACGGAAAAAGAAAGTTCTGAAGGTCAAAAATCTCTTCATGCTAAATGGGATAACAGCATTGGTGATTGCAAATTAACGGCCTTTGGTGTGAGTTGGAACAAATGGCATCCTGTTGATTTGACTTCAGTGCGCCAAACCACTGCAATACAATTTGATATTAAATTAGCCACTGGTAAATTGGACCTGCTCCCTGTAAAAATTGGCTTTGAAGATTATGAGCGTGCAAAAGCTTTTGCCAGCCTTGAGTCTCAATTTGTGGACGGAGGTCAATATACAAATGACTGGAGAAAAGTCACCATTCCGCTTTCAGCGATTCCTGAAGGTATTGATTTCACCAAAATCAAACAACTCTATTTTAGTTTGGAAGCAGCTGGAGAAGTTTATATTGATAATATTAAAATGGTACCGCTCAATTCAAATTAACTTGCCTCTCATACCCAATGAAAAGAGCCTCCACGAATATTCGTGGAGGCTCTTTCTCAAAAAATCATTTATTAATTTTTTTACTGTACCATCACCTTCTCAGCAAAGACTTTTTCATTCTGTTCGATAGTAAACATCAGCGTCCCTTTTGGAGCATTTTCAAGGTTGATCTCTTTTTTATAAGTACCGTTAAAATCAAGTAATTCTTCGCTGTAAATTTCCTTTCCGGAAATATCAAGAACCTTCACCGTTGTAGGCACCGCTTCACTTTTAAATTCAACAGTCAAATTGCCCTCAGTAGGATTTGGATACAAGTTGAATTCCTGAAGTTCAAGCGTTTGATCCAGGTTCTCAGAAGGAGTAAATATAACATCATCAGGAGTATCAGTTTCGGCAACTTCATTGCCTTCTCCTTCACTATTTTTCATGCTCTTTTTTATGATAATCGTTCGCTTGCCTTGGTCTTCCCCATCGTCATCACTTTCTATGACCCAATTCATTTCTTTATCAAATTCAAAATCGTTATCTCCATGACCTTCAAAATGCTTTATTTTCATTTTGTTCTCGCAAGCTTTGAGGGTGGCATTAATCTGAGCGGGGTGGTTATTGCGAAGATAATCGATTGATACTGTGGCTCCGCCTTCAAAAGGTTTCAAAATGTCCAGTACATCGTGAATAGAAGCGACACCTGTTCCATTGATCGCTGTGATGATGTCATCTTTCAGCAAACCAGCTTCCTGAGCTCCACTATTTTCAATGATATCCAAAACGGTAACACCCTGATCGCTTTCTCCCCTGATCGTTTCAACACCATTTTCGTTTTCTACTGTCTTTCCGATCATCACGCCCAAACAAGCTTTGTTTGGTGGTGAATCTGATGTCTTGATACCAAAAAAGTGATTATCATGGTCCATGCCGTTCATAATGACACCATGTTCTTCCATCTTTTGTTTTATATCTTCAGGTATATCGCCTTCGCCTTCCCATTCAATAATAACAGGCTCGCCATCCTCGCCTTCATGATCCATGATGATTTTGATTTTACGGTTCATCTGATCTTCATCAATGTCAACTTCGATATTTTTAAGCTTTTCTTTCATTTCATCAGACAGGCCTTCAAGTTCTTCCAATTTAATGATCTGAATGTCATCTGTGCCATCAATCTCAATAATTTCCACATCCTCTCCGTTAATTGACTCCATGTCCATATCTTCAACATCCCCCTTTCTGATAATTTTCTTTGTTGTCACGTTTCCGTCTTCATCGACAGTTTCTTTAATAATAATGATTTCCTTTTTGACTTCTTTGTTGTCCTCTTGTTGTGCAAAAAGGGACACACTTGAGAAGATCAGTGCTATCACTAACAAAATCATGTAATTAAGTTTCAATGCTTTCATTTTATTCTTTTTTTTAAATCGTTAATAAATCTTACATCAAGTACAAGAATTCTGATAGTACACTTTATAAATCTAATGGTGTCTTTTTTCGTTTTAAAAAATGGTGGAGAACCTGGTGACCGATAAAAATCAGGGCAACTAATTCCCCGCCATATTGGAATGTTAATTCATAAAACAGTTTTTTACCTTAATCATCTTTTTTATTGATCGACAAATTGGCGTTTTTATCCATTTTGCTGTTGGTAGACCGTTCGTATAAGTTTTTGTACTTTTCTAAAACTTCGTCAGGTTGTTTCTCGCCATTGACTTTCATTCGTTTATCATTCAGCTCCAGTTTATAGTCCGATCCGTTTTTAATAAGCCCATCTTCTACCAATTCTCGTTCAATCCTCGAACTTGAATTTTGACTATTAAAACGTCCGTTGCCTTCAAAATAAATTTCAAAATTATCCTTCAAATCTTTTGTATCAAAAAGGTATTCCTGGACCTTATCTTCTCCCTCACCAAAGTAAAAGATATTGTATTCTTTCATCAATCTTTGTGAATCTCTAAGCTGGTCTGACAGCTCCTTCATTTGTTTTCTGGTCAATTTCTGCAGTTCTGCAGATTGATGATTGAGGTCTTTTCTGTAGGCAAACAATTGTTCCTGATACAACTCTATCGCTTTCTGTTGATCTTCTTTATTTTTTTCCATGTGTTCTTTGTCGAACCTAAATAGATTCGTACCATGACCATCCTCAAAAGCCCAGATATTTCCGCCTTTTCCACTTTCAACCCAGTCTAGGAGCTTGTCTTCATCGAATTTCAGCTCCTTGGGAATAAAATTCCTATATCCAAATCCTGGATCGTGCTCATCAATGATAATTGCAGTGTCGCCCTCTTTCAGTTCATTTCCTTCAATCAGAATTAAATTGCCTTCTTTCTCAATCACGATTTCCATCGGTTCTTTTCCATCGTCCGTTTCGATCACAATGGTAGTCTGTCCACTATCATTTTTCCCTTTTGTAACAGTTTGTGTTGTTCTTTTTTTTACTTGAAAAAATGGAGCTTTTGACGGATTTGGTGGTGTTGGCGCAACTGGTGGAACTGGTGGTGTTGGCGCAACCGGTGCAACAGATGGTGTTGGTGGAATAGGTGGAACCGGAGGTTCAGGAATATCAGAAATCATTTCGTCAACCAAATCTTCATAGTTTTCAAATTCTTCTTTTGGAATGGACTCCCCATTGATTTTTAATTCAACTATTTCACCATCTTCCATGGTAAATTCAGTTGTTTCTCCATTTTCCTTTTTGATGATCCGATACGTTTCTTTTCGCCTATTATCAGGCACGGTATCATTAATCATTATAATATCTACCAATACATTTTCATCTATCTGTTCAGAATAAAAATGCAATTTGTGATGCTCCTTTGCCTTTTCTATTTTTTCAGAGATACCATCGAATGGCGTATTTGCACCAATAGAAAGTATAAAAATAGCAACCAATAACAAACAAGTAGCAGTGAGTTTTTCAATTATATTTGAACGGTTTTGAGGTTGGTTTAAAATTCTTTTGATGCGATTAAGCAATTGATTCTTACGGCCTGAAAATGTCATAGCAAAACTTGGAACAGGGTGATGATTCATTTCCTGGAGAGTCACCAAAGCTTTGGCATAAGTCAATGAATTGCCGCAAAGCTTGATTGCTATATCATCGCTACAATTTTCACGTTCCAAACGAACATTTGCCGAAATAAACCAAACTGCAGGATGGTAATAAAACAACACTTCAACAAATGACAATACAATATTCATCAAAAAATCATTACGGAAGATATGTCCCAATTCATGTGCAAGGATCGCCTCTACCTCGCTTTCACTGAGGCCATTCACTGCCCCTACCGGCATCAGAATCACTGGTTTGAAATAACCAATAACCATAGGTACTTTTACCATTGATGATTCCAGGAGTTCAATAGATTTCCGTAAAGGAATTTTTTCTGATAATGCCGAAAGCTTTTTCTGCCAGTAAGCAGGCAAAGGTCCATTATGCTCGTATTTTAAGCGTTGAACATAAACTAACCCACCAATCAATCGAATGAAAAAGAAGGTCACTCCAATCAACCAAATAGCGACAATTACCGATAAATGAGTATTAAAATAATCTATGCAGGCCTGAACAGTATTTTGAAAAAAAGAGCCAGATAAAGCTGCGTTTTCGCTACTTGCATGACCAATCAATGTAATCTCTCCAAATTCCTTTTGATTGATACCATCGTAAAGTAGAATAAACGTTGATAACGAAAAGACGAATACTAAAAATAATGAAATGCTGGCAACTTCATATCGTAGCTTCGCTGAGCTTTTCTGCATAGATTGCATTAAAAGCGCCATTATTATTGCAATTAGCAGTCCTTGCCAAATCGAATGCACAACTGTCCAGCCCAGTGCATAGATAAGTTCTTCAGAAATGTATTGTAGTATGAAATCCATAATTTTTTGATTGATACATTTTTAAGGTGGTGTACTAATTTATCTTTTCTTTCATTTATGAATAAAAAAATCAGACAAACAAACTTATTTTTCTGACTCAATCTTCTTGATCAAATCCTTGATCTTCTGTAATTCATCTTCCGATGATTCATGATTACCCAGCGCCTGCATGACTAATTTCATAGCTGATCCACGGAAAGTAGCATCCACAAATTTTTTCAGCAACTGCTTTTGAGTGGCATCTTCTTCAATTTGTGATTCATAAATATGCGTGCGGCTATCGGTATTTCTTTTTACCAATTGTTTGTCCGCCATGATTTGCATAATTTTCAAAGTCGTGGTATAACCTACTTCTTTTTCTTCATTGAGTATATCATTGACAAATCGTACGGAAGAAGGGCCATGTTCCCATAAAATCTGAAGGATTTTTAATTCAGATTCTGTAGGTTTAGGAATTTTTTTATTGCTCATTTCAAGGTATTGATATTGGTTACGAAATCTTTCGTACAACAATATTATACGAATCAATTCGTATTTCCAAATTTTACTACGACAAATTTCGTATTTTAAGAAAATTTTAAGAAAGGATTAACAACTAAAAAATGCTAAATTTGAGGTGTAATTAATCCTATTTCGTTCTGATAAACTAAGCTCTGATGAAAAATATCTTAAGTATTACTGTATTCTTTTTACTCTCTCTATTTTTTGCCTGCGAGGATACATCTAACTCAAACGGGAGTAGCGATGCCAACAATAATGTAGCAGTTCCAGAAGATACGACCCGTCAAAAACCGGACGATTTTAATGCCGATGGAAATAAAATAAAGACTTCTGATCTCAAAGATTGTCCAATCAGTGGAAAAGCACACGATAAAAATATCTTCCGGATGGATGATATGGCGCAAATGATTGCCATCTCAGCAGACAAATCAACCCATGATCCTGATTTGGGAGATAGCCACCGGGTCCTTGAAGTTTTTAATACCAAAGATTGTTCAAGTATTTTAAAAACTACCCTTCCAATAAACCGAAGTGCGGACTTTCCTTATTACCTGGCACCAAACTGTTATGAAAAAATCAATAAGATTGTTGGTATCCAGGGATATACCAATTTTTATTATTACGATGCTGAAAGCCAAAAATTATCTAAACCTTTCGAACCCGAATATCAGACAGAAAAAGAAATGGTAGATGCTCAATCCGGAATGATCAGAGGGCTGATGGTTTGGGGTCATTACCTTTTGGGACACGCTATTGACATGGGTCCTTTCGCTTTTGATATCAGCGACAAAACCAAGCCAAGGCCTGTTTTTTCCATTGCGGAATACAAGATTCCAAATACGACTGAATTCCGCTATCTCTTCATGTTGGATGCCGGAAATGAAAGATTTCAGGCGATTATACCCGTTACGGATATTGATGCAGGTGGCAATCTATTTGAGGCACAAAAACTTTTCCCTCAAGCTTTAAAAGTGGAAACTACTGTAGCTAAGAATGTTCGAAACAATCGTTATATCGTTTTGAAGGATTATACAGATCCCAGCCAGGAAAAAAGGGTGGCCATCGATATGTTTAACCAAAGAAATGTTCCACTACCTGACGATATAGCTACTAAAAAAACGGCTGAAATTTTGACTTGGATAAAATCACAACAGTAATTTATTGGTGAATGGCTGATTTGATTTTGGGCAGTAGAAAAAAGGAGAATCAATTTAATAAGAAATCTTATAAAAACAATTAGTTGCTAACTTTGAGTAATTAGTTAAATTTATTTTTATTCTGGCTGAGGGTTAATGAAAGCTTATCACTTTCCTTAAAGCTCATCATCTGCCAACTTCTTCAACACCACAATGGCTTTTTCCACATCGATTTGAAAATCATTGTAAACAACACTTCCGCCTGCTCCGATTACAATAAACCAAGGTGTACCTCCTGAACGATAATTATACATAATCTTCGAAATATTATCCGTTGATTTATCGCCGGGATCGTGGCCAAAAGGAATCTTCAACTTATACTTTTTTTGTAACTCTCTTAGTTTTTCAGAGGTGTTTTCTTCATGACCTTCAAAAACCGTTTGCACTGCAAAAAAATTAATTCGATCATCATCTTTAAGTGCATCAACCATCTTCTGCATAGCTGGAAAGCCAATCTGGTGGCAGCCTTTACACCAACTTTGAAAACAAAAAATCACGCTGATTTTCCACTCATAATCGCTCATGTTTATTTCCGTTGGTTTCCCATTCTTGTCAATCCACTGTTCCACACCCCATTCGGGCGCCATATAACCCACGATTCCATATTCAGTTAAATTTGCCATAACATACTTTTTTGATTAGTGTTTCATAAATATTTAAACTGGAAGATTCCTCAAAAGTTGCTTTCAACGGACATCTTTGTACCATTTGGCCAGTAATTGTGGTGAAACGCCCAGCAGATAAAGTTTTTTGATAATGATCCACTGTAAGCGGGTTTTCAAAAATCCTGCTTTAATATGACGTCGCGCTGAAACTATTAATTTAGGTTCTCGAATTTTTCGGACTTTAAACCTGGATCGCATTCGCACCGAAAAATCAAAATCTTCCATGATCGGCAATTCTTTAAAACCGCTCAGCTTTTCAAAAACCTTCTTTTTCACAAAAATACCATTATCTCCATAAAAAATATTCCGGTCCGATTGCTCTTCATTCTTCAGGAACCGTAAATTGAGCATAGTACCTAATCGTTTAATTTTTGAATTATGTTTATCAAAAACATTGGCAAATCCACCCCCATCAAAACCTTCCTCCATTTGTTGGCAAATCGCTTTTAAAGTATCAGTATGAAAAACCATATCGGCATGGACAAAAAACAGGACTTCCCCTTTTGCCTCCTTTGCTGCAGCATTTAATTGTTTGGCTTTTCCTTTTTCAGTGGTTACAATCCGAGCATATTTATTAGCTATTTTGATCGTATCATCAGTACTCCCGCCATCAGCTAGAAGCAATTCAACCGGCATCTTGCATTTCAATTGTTTTAATCTTTGCAATGTTTTTTCAATGCAATTAGCTTCATTATAAGAAAGTATGATAACGGAAATCACTTTTCAATTGATTGTTTTGAATCAAATTTTAGAAAAATATAATAAACAAAAAATTAATTCACCCTTAATCATTCAGGTCGATCAATAACACATCACTTTCTGCAAAAATTGGATCGACAACAAATCCCAAAGATGGTTCCTGAAACAAGACCGGTGGAACGCTAATGTCTCCGAGATACAAATCTCCTCGAACTGCTTTCACAGCTGCATTATACAATCCTATTTTTGGCAGAGCCAGCGTGAGTGTTGCATCGGCACGAATAACCGGATAATAGATCGATCCAGTTGTCAAATCAATTCCTGAGGGCGTATCCAAAGCCAAAGTCTGCGTTTTTTGCTCATTCGCCCAGTCAATCATCATCGCTGCACTTTCCCGTGGATTTCCTTTTAGGCTGTAACCAATAATGCCATCGATTATCAAATCAAAAGAATCATTTTGGTTAAAAAGTTTATCACCTTGAAAAATGGGAGCTTTCATCTTTTGCAGAATCTCAAGCTGATGAGCCGGTATCGTTGTTAATTCGCTTTTTGTTAAAAAAACATGAACCGTTGCGCCCCATGAAATAAGCCTCCGGGCAGCTACTAACGCACCGCCACCATTGCCGCCTGCTCCTGCTAAGACCGCTATTTTCTTTCCTTTCAATTGATCGTTCAAAAAAACAGTTTTAGCAACCAAAGCCAGTGCTCGTCCCGCGTTTTCCATCATCTGAATCAATTGAATTCCATAAACTTCGATCATCAAACGATCTACTTCGATCATTTGCTCGGTAGTGATTTTTGGAATCGTTTTTTTATAAAATGGAATTTTCAAACCAGGAAATTATTGTTTGGTTCTAAGAAAACGAGCAAAAGCCTTTTTAACAATCTCTGAATAGGTCGGATAAGCAAAAATAGTATCCGCCATTGATTCAGCAGGAATTCGATTTTTAATCGCTAACGTCAGCATTTGAAGCCACTCTCCTGCATGTTGGCCTATTGCGTTGGCTCCAATAACCAAATCATTTTTATCAAAAATCACCTTTAAAAAACCAACTGTTTTTCTATCTGTGATAAAACGATCAATAGTCGCATCTACTTTAAAAACCTGGATAGTGTCTCCAAATTTTTCACGAGCTGCTTTTTCGGATAATCCCACATGAGCAATTTCCGGATCTGTAAAAATCGCCCAAGGTAAAATGTTCAAATCATTCCTTTTCGAATTATCATTCAAAATATTATGCACACAAATATTCGCCTGATGCGAAGCAGTATGGGTAAATTTATATGGCGTGGTCACATCTCCACAAGCATAAATATTCGACGCAGTTGTTTGTAAATAATCATTGGTTTGAATACCGCGATTAGCATATTTTATTCCCGCGTTTTCAAGTTGCATGCCTTTAATATTTGGAGATCTTCCTATGGCAATGAAAAACTTTTCCGCTTCAATTGAGATCTCTTCTCCATTTTGATTTAGAATCAAGCGCTTACCTTCAAATCGAATCGGATGGGCCTCGTTAATCATTTTGATCCCTTCCTTCTCAAAAATATCAAAAATAATTTTTTGTGATTCTTCGTCAATTACTTTCAGCATTTCATGGTTTCGGTCAACGATGGTGACCTCACTTCCAAAACGAGCTAAAGCCTGTCCTAACTCAGCCGATATCACCCCGCCACCAATGAAGGCAATTGAAGCAGGTTGCTCACGTATTTCCCAAAAGTTTTCGTTGTGTAAAAATTCTATATTTTCGCTGCCAGGAATCGTCGGTTTCCGAGGAGACGAACCTGTACAAATGATAGAATATTTGGAGGAAATGGTTTTCTCACCAACTTGAATGGTTGTATTGTCCAAAAATTGAGCACCAGAATGATGCACCAATACATCGATTCCCATCCTTTCAAATACCTCTGGCGTTTCATGCGCATAAATCCCCTGAACGATATCATCAACGGATTGCATCACTTTCGAAAAATCCAGCTGATCACCAACTGAGACTTCAGGTAACCCCAAATCAGTGGTTTTTGTCAAGGCATGAAATGCTTTTGCACTATTGATCAATGCTTTGCTTGGCACGCAGCCATAATGCGTACATTCTCCGCCAATTTTATTCTTTTCGATAAGTATTGTTTTGAGTCCGAGACGATGACCTGTGGTTGCGGCAACCAGGCCTGCTGATCCTGCACCGATTACTGCTAGATCGTAGTTTTCCATTTTTGTTGGGTATTAAAAATAAATTAGTTAAACTTTTGGATTAACGGTTTTATAGCCTGTTTTGCAACTGGGACAAACAAAAGTATTTCCTTCTTTGATCAATTTTATTCCATCGAGCTGAGTCGTTATAAATTCCTGAATGAAGGCTTTAGTAGCTGTTGCGTTATGATTATTGATATCAATCTGTCGATCTTTAGCCATAGCGATATATTTTCCTTCATATTCCTGGCGGCCCCAACAATTAGGGCAAACTCCTTCAGGAAGAGCTTCTTTTTTCTTTTTAAAAAAATCAAATAATCCCATTTTTCAAATTTTTGAGTGAGTAAAAAACTAAATTTATTCAGTTGGCACAGTGTCCATAAAATTGCGTATTGTTTACACTGAGAATTTTATCTAAACGAATTTCCGTTCCATCAGCTAATTTTAAAAATTCCACTTTATCTTTTGTGAAAATATCTTCAATCGTGCTTTCAACGGTGCGAACAGTTTTTTCTGTTTCGAAATAAGCGATGGTGCAAACGGTTTTCCTGGAAGAATTTAGTTCCAGAACATCGTAGTATTGACAGCCGATTGGTTTGTACTTTTCCATAAATTTTAAGAGGTTAAGAGGTCAGAAAGTTAGTAGGTTAATATTTTATTTTGATGACTTCTGATTGACTGCTCGTCATTCGCAACAAATCTCACTCATTTCTGCTGTGATTTACTTTAAAATCAAATATATCATTTCGATTGTAATGACCGGAAGTATCCAACGTCATTTTTTCTTCAAAAGCGCGGTTAAGATCATTTATTTCAAAAATGATGATTTCTTCGACTTCATATTGGGGTTCTAACAGGTATTTGCCGTCCGGGCCGATAATACTGCTGCCTCCGTTTAACACGTAAGTATTTGGTTCTTTTTGAAAATGTTCAGGCAAATCCAGCTCTGCTGGTAAATCTGACGCTTTCAACATTTGACCAACAGCGATCACAAAACATCGTCCTTCAAAAGCATAATGGCGGCTTGCCAATTGAAGCATTTCATGAACTTGCGGCCATAAAGCGATGTGAATCAATTCTCCGGAATTGTGCATGGCTTGTCGTGTCAATGGCATCCAATGTTCCCAACAAATCAAAGCTTCCAATTCGCCCTAAAGCAGTTTCAGCGGCTTTCAATCCCTGCCCGTCGCCCATGCCGTAAAGTAATTTTTCAGTAAAAGTCGGCATCAACTTTCGATGGTGGTTTACGATTTGCCCGTCTGAATTTATGATTAACAAAGCGTTATATATTGTACCATTTCCAATCCCTTTTTCAACAATCTCGTTGATCCCGGTGACGATGACGACCTTATGTTTTTTGGCGGATTCGCGAAGGGATTCTATTGCTTCTCCATCAACGGAGACGCTATTTCGATACATTCTGGCAAAAACCTTTTTGGTCGGTTCGAAATCCCATTGCGCGTAATCCGTACAATGGTCCAGCCATGCAGGATATCCTGTTAGCCAGGTCTCTCCAAAAACGATCAATTCCGCTTTTTTAGCTACAGCATCTTCAATCAAAGCCAGCATTTTATCAAGACTTTTTTCCAGATCCAGATATACAGGGCCTTTTTGAACAATGGCTACTTTTACAGCATTTTTCATCGTGAAGGGAGGTGGTTTTTCGGTTATTTCAACTCGTTAACCTAAAGCTTGTTTCAAATCCTGGACGCTGATCTTGTGGTGAGAGGTATTATAAACTGCTTTCCCATCTTTCAAAATAATAATTTGAGGCGACTGATGAATTACGCCAAATCGCTCTGTTATTCCATTGGAAATCGTGCGGTAATTAATCAAATCAAGGTAATAAAATGAAAGCTCTCCATCAGGAAAATCCCAGTCTCTTTCTAATTGATACCTCGCCATCGCGCTCAATCCACAACTGATGCTGTGTTTGAAAATTACTACAGGTATTTCAAAAGATTCTTTTTCAATTTCATCTAACTGATTGATGTCTCTGAGTAGTTTCCAATCAATATGTAGTTCCTCGGTTTGACTTCCTCTAAGTCGATCTAAAATCCCCATGTTTGTTTAAATTAATGTGAGTTAAATTTTATGTGTTTAGGTGGTTTGTAGTTATTATTCCCCTGACTCCTTGTTATTGGTTATTGGTTATTGGTTGTAAATCAAGCGGTTATCAATTTTACTGAATCTCCTTTTTTAATGATTCCTTCTTTGATCACCTTAGTTGTAATACCCCCGTGGCCACGCATGGCATTGTAACCACCCGGCCCCAGGTTCTGTTCCATTCTTGAGCAAGGATGACAGCTACCTGTCGTTTCCAGGACAACTTCCGCTCCGATTGCAAACTGTTGATCTTTTAAAGCTTGCAGATTAATGCCACTGATGACAATATTTCGTCTGGTCAGGGAAGGATCAATTTCGTCTTTCTTTAAAACAGAAGCGACGGTATCCAAATGTTCTTTTTGAATCAAAGTCACTTCTCTTTTTCCACTACTTCCTTTGTAATGATCTCCTTCCAGCCCCTTTGATAATTTGACATTAACGTTTTCAACTTCAATGAGATTCGCTTTTTTCTCTGGCCTCAATCCGATCCATTCGACAGTTCCGATTTGCGGCATGATGTTAAAAAGTTCTTTCATCGGTTTAATTATTTTCAAAAAGTTCGATTAGCGAATAATCCAGCCGCTGCAATGCATTGGGCATTGATCCGAAAATTGATTTTTCGATTTCTCCTTTCTCATTGATCAAGACCCAATGCGGTGTTCCACCGGCCTCGTAAGCAGACCAAGTTTGGTGGCCCTGATCTAGTACCACAGGAAAATCTACCTTCAAGCGATCCAGATTGAGTTGAATCTGCTCCGAAGGATATTCTCTGCCTTCAAAGCGGGTGTGAATGCCCAATAATTTTAAATTCGGAAACTGCTTTTTCAATTTTAAAGCATAGGGAACTGCTCTACCCAAACATGCCGGGCAACCGATATTGAAGAAAAGCATCAACACTGGTTCACCACTAAAATCAGTCAATTTAGGCATTTTTGAATCATTGATTGATTCAATTGTCCAGATAGGGGCCTTTGTCAATTGCTCCATTTTAACTCCAAACTATTTTGTGTTTTCAGAGTGAAATAAATGCAATATTTTTTCTGCATCAGTAACATCTTTTTCATTGACATAAAGTTCTACATATCCCGAGGCGTGGGTGATGGTTTCTTGCTTGTTGATAATGAAAGCTTCAATGCCATTTTCTTCTAGTTTTTGCTTAGCCAATTCAACCTGATAAGGTTCAGGTGAAGTCCATATTTTTATCATTCCTTCCATGTTGGGTTATTTATATTTTAATAAAATAATTTTAATAACGAAAAATACATTTTATTTTCTAAACTATCATTGATTCTCGTCATCAGGTTCAAAATTTAGGGAAATTGAATTGACACAATGTCTTAGATTTTTAGGTGTAAATCGTTCGCCTTTAAAAACATGCCCCAGGTGCCCGCCGCAATTGGCACAAACGATTTCGATCCGACGGCCATCTGCATCAGGTACCTGCTTTACAGCGCCGGGAATCTCGTCGTCAAAACTCGGCCAGCCGCAGCCTGAATCAAATTTATCATCAGATTTATACAAAGGAGCATTGCACTGGCGACAGGTGTAGGCACCTTCCTCTTTATGGTTATGAAATTCGCCTGTAAAAGGTCGCTCGGTACCTTTATTAATTATGACTCTTTGCTCTTCGGAATTTAATTTATTGAGCTTCATTCTTAATGATTTAAGGTTCAAAAACGTAAATAAACAGCATTTAAAAAAACATAACAATATTATATCCCCATCTGTTTAGCGATGCGTTCAAAGAGACCAATATGTCGCATTTAAACACCTCTCTCCTCTTTCTGAAATTCCTTTTTAATGGCATGAAATATATCCACGCATAAAATTTCATTGGATTCCCTTTGAAGCGCTTTGAGGACACAATATTGAAAAACATTATTCATAGCTCGAGGAGTAAGTTCATATTTTTGAGCGATCATATCCAGGTTACAAGAAGCTTCCAATTTCATTTTACCGGAAAAGAGCTGCTTCCAAAGTTTGAGCCGCTCTTCGGTACCTGGTCGAGGAAATTGAATCACAAATTGCATTCGCCTTAAAATGCTTTCTTCAACGGAATCTCCTGAAACCGAAAATATTACTAAGCCTGAATACTCCTCCACTTTTTGGAGCAGGTAAGAAACCTCCTGATTGGCATATCGGTCGTGACTATCTTTCACCTCTGTTCTTTTTCCAAAAAGCGCATCCGCTTCATCGAAAAACAAGATCCAGTCTTTGTTTTCGGCAGCATCGAAGAGTTTTGAAAGGTTTTTTTCGGTTTCGCCGATATATTTTGAAACCACTTGCGACAAATCGATTTGATACACTTTTAATCCTGTTGCTTCTCCGAGCAAACTTGCGGTCAAGGTTTTTCCGGTTCCGGATGGTCCGGAGAATAAACCGGTGTAGCCAGGTTTGACTCTCTTTGTCAACGTTTTAATCTTCGACAATTGATCACGGTTTTCAATCCAGGTTTTTATAAGTTGGATTTCATTTAAAATGGCTGGGCTGAGGATCAATTCCTCCCATTTCAATTGAGTAGTTACTTTTTGTGCAAAGTTTATTTTGGTTTCTTTAGGCATGAAGTTTTTGTTTTATTTTTAAAAATAAAGCTTTGATCAACCCAAACCTAATTTTTTCACCAGCTTTCCAATGGTTAATCCTTGTACGATGATTGAAAAAACAACCACTACATAAGTGATATAAACAATAAAATCTTTTGACATGCTATCACTAAGTGATAAAGCTAATGCAACAGATATTCCTCCGCGCAATCCGCCCCAACTCAACATGGTGACTGTTTTCAAAGGCCTGCCATCCGGATGGTTTAACAAGGAAAAGGGTAGCCCAACTGAAATAAATCGAGCAATCAAAACAATAAAAATGGTAATGAACGCTATCAAAAAATAATCTTTTTCAATATTCAAACTATGTATGGTCAAACCGATCAATACGAATAAAACTGCGTTCATTATATCATCCAACATTTCCCAAAAAAGATTGATCACTTTTCTGGAACTATGGTCGAAAGACGGGTCTGATATTTTACTGCCAATAAACAATCCAGCGACGACCATCGCCAAAGGGCTTGAGACATGAATCAACGATCCAAGGGAATAACCTCCCATTGCAGTGGCCAAAGTGATCAGGATACAGGTTTTTGGATCATCATCAACCGCTTTCAAAAATAGATTCCCAATATACCCCAATGCAAGACCATAAAGTATTCCGCCAACCGCTTCAAGTAAAAACAATTCAACAATTTCAAAAATACCGACTGCCTCCCCTTCAGATTGGATAATTAAAAGTATGCTTGTAAAAACGACTACTCCTACTCCATCGTTAAAAAGAGATTCTCCTTCAATTTTAAGCTCGAGACTTTCACTTATCTTAGATTGTTGTAAAATACTTAGAACCGCGATAGGATCCGTTGGTGAGATTAGTGCTCCAAATAATAAACATTCCAAAAAAGATAAAGGATTTCCAATCAAACTGCACAGAAAAAATAACAACCCACCAACGATGAAGGTGGAAATCAAAACACCAAAAGTGGCGAAGAGAAGGACCGTCCATTTTTCTTTTTGCAATTTATAGATATTGACATGCATCGCTCCTGCAAACAACAGAAAACTAAGCATCACATCTAGCAATAAAGTAGAAAAATCAAGGTCTAAAACAATCTGGCAGAAAAAATCATAAACTCCCGGAAGAATGGAGCGACTTCCAAGCACCACCACTGCCGTCAACAATGCCATGATCATTAACCCAATCGTTGTAGGCAGTTTTAAAAACTTGTGGTTGATAAAACTAAAACCTGCGGCCAAAGCAATAATCAGCGCAAAGGATTCAAACATCGTTTTAAATTAAGGAGACATCAGTGATTACTTCGATCAACGCCGGTCCATCATGCTGAAAAGCTTGTTTCATGGCTTCAACCAATTGCGATTTTTTGGTTACGCGAATGCCCAAAGCGCCACAACTATTTGCAAAATCTGCAAAATTAGGATTGTGCAATTTTGTTTTCCAAACGTCAAATTCGCCAGCTCGCTGCTCTTTTGAAATTTTTCCCAATTCGGAATTATTCAGTAAAATCAATTTAATGGGCATGTTATATTTTACGGCAGTCGTCAATTCGGTCAGGTACTGACCAAAACCTCCATCGCCTGCAACAGCAACAATTGGTCGGTCTGGTGCCGCGGCCCAGGCACCCATTGCAGCCGGAAATGCAAATCCAATGGAGCCTAAATATCCCGACATGAGGATCGATTGATTTTTGCATTCGAAATACCGTCCAAAAGAGTAGGCATTATTTCCAACATCTACCGTGATCACTGCATTTTCCGGAACGGTGTGATTCATCGCATCGAAAACAGCAATTGAGCTAACACCTTTGCCATGATCTTCTTTCAAACGTTTTGTTTTTTCAGACTTCCAGATTTGCCATCGTTCTGCAATTTCAGGCAATTGGTTAATCACCTTTATTTCGGTTAAGTGTTTTAAAAATAGATCTACGGTCACACTGATTTCCCCCCAGACTGCTGCATCTACTTTATGAAATTTACTCAATGCCAATGGATCAAAATCCACCTGGATAGTCGGAATTTTAGGAGTAATTCCAGTATGTTTGGAAAAAGATGCACCAAATACACAAAGCAAATCAGCTTCATTCATAAACCAGCTGGCGATGGGTGTTCCGCTTCGTCCGAGCACGCCGCAACCATTCGGATGATGATCAGGAATCAAACCTTTCCCTTTGAAAGTGGTTAACACCGGACATTGCAATCGCTCTGCCAATTCTATAATTTTTGGCATATTAAATCGAGCGCCATGACCAACGATAATCACTGGTTTTTTAGCATTTTTTAAAAAGTTTAAAGCCTTATCAAAGGTTTCCTGTGGAGGGGCAATCTGCATGGGCGTGATCCTTCCCTCTGGAGTTTGTGCTTCAACTTTTTCATCGATTTCCAAAACCTGGATTTCATCCGGGAAAGTGAGATGGGAAACATCTCTTTTCAAAATAGCATGCTTGATTGCTAAAGCCATCAGTTCTGCATGTTTGGAAGTCGCCATCACGCGATGATTAAATTCCGCAACTGAATCGAAAGCCTTCACCAGATCCAGTTCCTGAAAGTTTCCTGTTCCAACAACCTGTGTAGCAACTTGTCCGGTCAAAGCCAGAATTGGAGCACGATCAACTTTTGCATCCCAAAGGCCCGTGTACATATTAGTTGATCCGGGACCTGCAATCGCAAAGCAAGCGGCTGGCCTTCCGGTCAATTTTCCATACGCTGAAGCCGCAAAAGAAGCCGCACCTTCGTGACGAATGCCGAAATACTTTAATTTGCCTTTGGCTTCCATTCTTCGCATAGCATCAGCAAAGCCCAAATTGCTATGGCCCACCATTCCAAAAACCGTATCGACCCCCCAGTTGACCATAGTTTCAGCCATTACATCAGAGACATTCCGATGATGTTCTTCTTCAACAGGCACACCAATGTAGACTCCATCTTTCCGAATCTCTACTTCAAAACTTTCGACGCCATCATCAAATCCGGGAGCTTTACCATTAAGGGGGTCATAATCCCAGCCATGCCAGGGACAGCGTAAAAGACCATTTTCAATAGAACCTTCTCCCAATGGTCCGCCCTGATGAGGACACTTATTATCCAGGCAACCAAATTTGCCTCCGTGGTGGGTTAAACAAAAACTTCGATGACCAGCCGTTACCGTTTGGACACGGCCTTCGGGCAGGTTTGAAGGATTTTCAAGTACTTTGTGCCATTTTATTTTTGAGTGAAGTTCTGACATAGTTGCTGTGTTGGTTTAACGAAAGAGTACAATTAATACCTTAAATTTAACAAAATCGATTTCAAATCACTATATTAGAGCAAATTGTCGTCTGAATGCGTTTTTTTACTACTTGACTGGCAAACAAATAAACACAAATAACACCACTACTTTCCAATAATTGCTATAAACGCAATACTACTTTCATACTACAATCAGGTATCTAGCACAGTTTTTGAAGGATCTATTTCGATTTTTATTATAAGTTAAAAAGGGAAATTAATCCTCCTAAATCATTTTCTCTTACAGTCGTTGTTCGACAACGATTTACAAATTCAAAAAATTGAATATGATTAGTATGACAAGCTGGACAGGCAATATTGGAAAAAATTGGTTTGACTCAGAAAACTGGAGCGAAGGAATCCCTTCAACCAATTTACATGCTCACATTCCTTCTAATCCGGAAAGTGGAAATTTCCCAAGCATCCTAAATAAACTTAGTATTGATTTCACCGTCAAGAATGATGGAAAAATTGAAAATGAGGGATTCATTGTAGTGAAAGAAAACGGTATCCTCCAAAACGAAGGTGAAATTGAAAATCAGGCTACAGGTACTTTTGTCAATTCAGGCAATATCATCAACACGGGAGAATTTATCAATTCCGGAACGATGGATAACAATAAAGTTTTTACAAACAGCGGCTCATTGCACAATGAAGGGCTGTTTGAAAACGAAAATATGTTTGTAAATCTTGGAACCTTTATGAATACCGGAATCGTCGATAATTTTAGCTTGATCACCAATGCTGGAACACTGGAAAACTACAACATCATTGAAAACAGAAGAGATGGAAAAATTGAAAACAAAGGATTTATCCCGGAAGAACTTATCAATGATTTTTCTCCAATGAAATATTCCGCATCTTCAGTCGAAGATTTTTCTCAACAGAACATCAATACTTAAAAAAATAAGTACTCAAATAAAAAAAGCCCTTTCATTTTAAATAAATGAAAGGGCTTTTGTACTTTTATCATTAGTTCTTAAGGTTAAATCCGACCTGCCCGCCTTTGTTAAGGCAGACAGGTACAAATCGGATAAAACAACTCACATTTTAAATTTCTTAATCTGGATGGCTGCCTGTCCAGATTTTTTATTTAATTAATATTTTTTTCTGTTGAATCAACACTCCGATTGTTTTATAAATTTATAACGCTTAATCCAAAGGTGCGCGATCCATTGCGTTAAAATCGACAAGAGGCAAAAAAAGCGGGACAAAAGACTCACTTTCTACTATTTTCTTTTTTCACATCTGCCACATTCTCCCAATCAATTTCCAATTTCCCTACAGGTCTGCGCTTTTTTCAATAAATTGATTGTTGAAAAATTTAATGATCATACAATTTTCAGAATATGGCTTTCAACAGACGAAATTTTATCCAAAAATTTGGCGGTGCTGCCGGTGCTTTTGCATTGGGAAGTTTGATTCCGCCTTCACTGGTAGCTTCTATTGAGCAAGAGCTTGAACGGGTTGCTCATCTTTCTCCGGAAGCTTGCGCTGCAGATGAAGAATTTTGGTACCAGATCAAAATGGCGTACACCGTTTCGCCAACGGTTCTAAACCTAAACAACGGAGGGGTGAGTCCGCAACCGAAGGTTGTCCAAAATGCAGTAGAAAGATACAACCAGTTGAGCAACGAAGCGCCATCCTATTATATGTGGCGGATTTTGGATATGGGAAAAGAACCTTTGAGAGCCAAATTGGCTCAGCTTGCTGGCTGTTCGAAAGAAGAAATTGCCATCGACAGAAATTCATCTGAAGCTTTGGAAACCATCATTTTTGGGCTAAAACTGAAAGCTGGTGACGAAGTGGTTTTGACCAAACAGGATTATCCGAATATGATCAATGCCTGGAAACAACGCGAAAAACGCGATGGCATCGTACTGAAGTGGATCAGCTTTGATTTTCCGGTGGAAGACAAAGCGTTTATTGTTAAAAAATTTGAAGAAGCTTTTACCGAAAAAACAAAAATTGTTCATATAACTCACATGATTAACTGGTGCGGGCAACTTCAGCCTGCGAAAGAAATTGCACAGGCTGCACACAAGCGAGGTATCGAAGTCGTTTTGGACGCTGCCCACACTTTTGCGCACATCGATTACAATATTCCTGACCTCGAATGTGATTATTTTGGAACGAGCCTGCACAAATGGCTGTGCGCGCCATTCGGTAGCGGAATGCTTTACATAAAAAAAGATAAAATCAAAAACCTGTATCCACTCTTTGCTGCACCGGACCCTGATGTCGATGACATTCGAAAATTTGAACATCTCGGAACCCGTTCTTTTGCCATCGAGCAAGCTATCGGCCAGGCGGTTGATTTTCACAATATGATCGGCTCAGCGCGAAAGCAAAAGCGTTTGCATTATCTCAAAAACTACTGGGCTGAAAAAGTAAAGGATCTGCCTGGAGTTTCCTTCCAAACGAGTATGTTACCTGAATTTTCAGGAGCGATTTGTATGGTTTCAATCGAAGGAAAAACGCCGCAGGAAATTGGAAATACTTTAATGAACAAATATAAAATACATAGCGTGCCAATCATCTGGGAAAATATCAGTGGCGTCCGGATCACCCCAAATGTCTACACCGTCACCAAAGACCTGGATCGTTTGGTCATTGCAATTGAGGAAATCGTTGCGGGTTGAAAAAAGGGAAAGAATGATGAGATATAAATGATGAATGATGAGTTCTTAAGTTATAGAAATCAGCGTCTCTCAACGTCGAAAATCCATAAACCTAAAAAAGGACAAAAGAGGGAATGAACTATAATTTTAACCACTTAACCTCTAACTTCTTAACATTTTTACTTATCCAGCCATTCTTTAAAAGTCCCCTACCCTGTCGCGGCTGAGGATCACTTCGAGTTCGGTTTTTGGCTGCAATTCTAATTTGAGGCGGCTATTGAAATAGGTGTGGATTTTATGGATAGCGTTGATCCGGGTGATGACCTTTCGATTGATCCTGAAAAACTGGGATGGATCCAAAACCTGCTCCAGCTGATCTAAAGTATAATCCAGAATGTGCCGTTTCCCATTGTTCGTCTTTGCACAAAGGATTCCATCTTCTGAATAAAAATAGGAAATACAAAATTCAGGAAATCTGGGCTTCGATTCGTTTGCGAGCCATTTCTATTTTCTTTTTAATATTGTTAAAAAACCAGCTTCTGCTTTTTTCGGTATGACCGCTCATCGGAATCGACTTTTGAGTGAGGCTCATAAACCAGTTTTCCGAATAATCACACATTTTGCGGTCGGTACTTTTTAAAAAGTTAGGATTTCCAAAAGCTGTATAAACCGCCTTGCCTTTATCGGTCATCACCATTATCGTATTATTGGCGTAAACCATCTCATTATGATACAAATCAAAAGAGGCTCCTGCAGAATCTTCCGGCTTGGTGTTCACGAGGGATTTCCGGCCATGTTTAGCCAAGTTTCGCAAATGATCCATCAAATCGCTGAGGCGATCACATAGAATTAGTGCGTCATTGGGATCCCGGAAGCCGCCGCTCATCACGTGATATTCAATCTGGCTTAAAGTAAAGTCCACGATATTGCTGTTCCAAAGTTCGATACTCGGGATATTCCGATAAAGCATTGTCAGGTCTTCCGTCATTTTGATGACCGGATAAGTAATCAGATCAAAATCAAACTGACGGTCTTTTAAATAATCAAATTCCCAAAAAGTGCGGCCCCAGACATATAGTTTGAATGCAATGATCTCTGGAATAAGGCAATAATGAAAAATCGGAATTTCAGCGGAAACATATAAGATCTTAGGATTTGGAAGCTTGGCGATCAGTTCAAGATCCGCATGAATCGAACCCAGGTAATCCGAAAATTCTTTTACTTGGCGAGTGAATGGGTTGTACTGAAAAAACACCGTATTGTTATTTTCAAAGATATAGGCATCCAAAGAAATATTAAACGCTTTAGCCAAATTTCCAATCTCATCAGGAGTCAGCAAAGAATCGCCACGTAACCTCCGGTAAATCGCGTCTTTCCCAAGGCCAAACATTTCAGAAATGGCTTCTACAGCATTGGACCGGCTGGGAAATCGGCTTAAGATAGACTCGAATAGAAAGTCTTGAAGGGTTTGTTGTTTCATCAATTAGCTTTGAGTTATGTCAAAATACCACTTTTTTAAGGATTTTTCACATCATTGAATTGACATTAAATAAAAAGATATGTGAGCGAAGGAATATTTACTTCATATCGGCAACGATTTCTTCGGAGATTGCAGTCATAAGGCTAACAAATAAGATATAAAGCACTTTTAAACAAAAACCCTACTATCATGAAAAATCAAAATAATCCTTTCCAAGTTATGACGTTTTTAGGTCCATTAAAATCTCTTAGGCCAATGAATATGAAAGATATAGCTGTATTTGGACTCTTCAGTTTATTTTCATTTGCAGGTATTTCTCAGGTAAACGACCTTCCAATATTTACAGAAAAATTAAAAAGGGGTATATATAAAAATTTTGAGGAATTCATAAACAACGATCCAATTTTCACTGATTCATTCTACGTAGAATCGAAGGAAAGAAAAAGAAAGAATTGGAAAGGTACAAGTTCATTAACTCCCCGATTTGGAAAAAATGGCAAAAAAATTAAAAACGCATGGGGTTTTTGTGATGGAAATACAGTGTTCATTTTTCATCAGAAGGAATTCTTCTCAGTAGAAATCGATGATAGCAACATGTTTTTTTATGGTTATGGAGATATTAATAATTCATCAACCGTAGGTGAAAGAATCATGATGGGAGGCGGAGAAATAGCATCATTAAATCCGATTGGGATTATTTTCGCTCTTCCTGTAGTGATGGCAGGAGGTATTGTTGCCGCATCAACGGCTTCTAGTTATAAAAAACATAAAATTAAATATTCAATAAATCCAAGGAATGGAACAATTCATTAAGTTTTAATAAAAGCTAAAAAAAGACACTAATTAAAAAACCAGAGCACAAAACTGGTCTTTTACCAAAAGAAAGGAAGGTTTTAAATAAAAAAAAGATCCATTCAAAATGAAAAATATAATATTAATTTGTTGTGTATTATGCGCCATTCAGTTGAATGCTCAAAAGGATTCAACTTCCTGCAAGACTATTGTATTAGTCAATGACGTGGAAATTGCTGCCTTCATAGATTTCTTTGAAAATAACTATTTAATTTATCGAAGATGCCCGGATACGAATTTTGTTCAATACAATCTTCCGATAAGTTTTATTAAAATTATCCGGGATGCTGAAGGGAATACTGATTTACTCTTCAGGCATTTGGTCAAATTGCAGTCTGAACAAGGTCCAAAGGCAAAAAAGAAGCCGTTCAGAGCCTGGATGTTTAAGCATAAAACCAGGAAGATTGTCAGGTCTATATCCGAAGGTTGTAATATAAAGGTTACTTTTAAAAATGCATCTGGATGGATACAAAAAATTAAAGGCAAATGTATAGAACTAACCAATGAAGAATTGGTCATTGAAACGAAAACGGGGAATACTGTTGTGATTCAAAGAGTTAATATCGAAAAAATCACAATACCTAAAATTCAAAGTAAGGTGGGTTCGGGAGTTAGATTAGGGCTCTTGATAGGTGCACTTGTTTTTGGGGCTGCGATTATTCTAATAATGCTCCTTTTTGTATCCAGTGACACCTTGTTAAGCGCTGCTGGTGCAAATAATCCAAACACAGCGAAAGCATTATTTGGTTGTAATGCCCCAGGATGTTTACTTCCAACTTTGTTAATAATAGGAGGAATCATAATTCTTATAGCAAGTAAACCGAAAAAAATTAATTACCCATTTAGTAATGATTGGGAAATAATCTATCCTACTGCGGAAATAGATCTGCAGGAATTTACTAAGCGACCTTAATTGAAACTCCCTGAAAAATCAAATAGAATTATAAGTATCATCAAAATAAAGCAAAACTACTTTTCTATTTCAAGCTTATTCTTACCTTTAAAAAATTCAAGCAGTTATTCGTTTTGGAGGAGGTGTTGAAACGATGGAAAAGTCATATATCTTCATAATCAATCTCTCTACCTTCATTTAAATCTATCACAATGAAAAAACACTTGTTTCTTCCTTTCTTTCTTGTGTTCTGTCTTTCTTTTCAGCTAAAAGCGCAGACACCCACCCAGGTTATCAAAGGAACAGTGATTGACAAAGATACGAGGCAGCCTTTAATCGGAGCAACCATCCAGATCGTAGATTCCGATCCAATTATCGGAACAGCGACAGACATTGATGGCAATTTCCGTTTGAATACGGTGCCTGTGGGGCGGCAGCAGATCAAATGTTCTTCAACAAGTTATGAATTTTATTTGAGTGATTATATCATTGTCAACTCAGCTAAAGAGGTGACGTTGAATATAGAAATGATTGAGACCGCTTATATGGCTGAAGAGGTCGTTGTCGTAGCAAGAAAACACAGCAATGAAGCGCTTAATGAATTATCGATTGTAAGTTCCCGTTCTTTCTCTGCGGAAGAAACGCAGCGTTATGCAGCAAGTGCCAATGATCCCAGCAGGATGTCGATGGGATTTCCGGGAGTACAACCATCGCGTGATTCGCGGAGTGATATCATCATCAGAGGGAATTCGGGTATTGGGCTGCTTTGGCGCCTGGAAGGGATCGATATTCCAAATCCCAATCACTTCGCCCGTCGAGGTTCTTCGGGCGGTGGCATCACTATTTTCAGTGTGAGTATGCTAGCAAATTCAGATTTTTCAACAGGTGCTTTCCCCGCAGAATATGGTAATGCGTTTTCAGGCATTTTTGATATCAAACTTCGAAACGGAAACCAGGAAAACAGAGAATATTCCTTCCGTGCAGGGATGTTGGGGCTTGACTTCTCAACCGAGGGGCCATTCAAAAAAGGGCGCAGTTCTTATTTGGTCAATTATCGTTATTCCACTTTAGGCCTACTCAATCAAATGGGCATTTATTTAGTGAACCCAAGAACCGATAATATATTCCAGGATCTCTCATTTAAACTATTTTTCCCTTCGAAAGACAACAAGTCTATTCTTTCCATCTGGGGGATCGGCGGAAAAAGTAAAGAATTTGAAAGAGCCATTGACGACCTTGACACAAAAAGCACTTACAACGAAAGGCTCACACGTGATTTCCAAACAGATATGGGCGCAATCGGTGCAACCTACACTTATCTGATCGATGACAAATCTTATATAAAAAGTTCAGTAGCGGCCATGGGACAGAAGATTATTTTCAAAAATGATACGCTCAACCTGGAACGAACAGCCACCACTGTTAATGATGAGGAATACACCAATATTCGATTTTCTTTAACGAGCTATTACAACCGAAAACTAAGCGCAAAAACGACTTTCAAAGTGGGTCTTTTTCTCAATAGCATCAATTATGATTTGAATCATAAAGATATCGATACGGAAGATGTTGGTTACATCACCTGGTTAAATCAACAAGGCAATACGGTGCTCATTCAACCCTATGTTCAGTTTCGATTTCAACTGTCTCCAAAATGGACGGTAAATGCCGGTGCGCATGCGATGTTTTTGACTTTAAATAATACCAATTCCATAGAACCCCGCTTGGGGATTAAATATCAAATAACGCCTAAAAACTCGCTTGGCCTTGCTTATGGATTGCATAGCCGGATGGTGCCAATCGGATCCTATTTTACACAATTAGACGGTCCGCTCGGAACAATTTCACAACCAAACATCAATCTGGAATTGATCAAATCCCATCATATCATTTTAGCTTTTGATCAGAATTTTGCTAAAAATATGCGGTTCCACCTGGAAGCTTATTACCAAAGTCTGTTCGATGTACCTGTTGGCATTGAAAGCAACAGCACCTACTCTGTTTTGAATGAAATTGATGGTTTTGCCACTCAGGCCTTAAATAGTCAGGGCACAGCGACAAACTATGGTTTGGATATTTCGGTAGAAAAATATTTTAACCAAGGAGCATTTTTTCTTGTTGTCCGCTTCCATTTTTGATTCGACTTACGAACCTATCAATGGCAAAACGTACAATACACGTTACAACAGTAATGTTTCCGGTACTTTCATGGGAGGTAAAGAATGGACTTTTGAAAACAATGGTGTACTCCAGTTTGGTTTAAAATTGCTGTTCAACGCTGGAGCACGAACTACTCCTTTGATTGAAGGTGATGAAACCGATGGGGCCAATCCGCCTTACGACGAAAGTCGTCCTTTTGAAAACCGGGTATCCCCTTACTTCCGACCAGATATTCGTATTGCATACCGCAAAGACAATCCAAAAAGTGCTTGGACCATCGCTCTTGATGTTCAAAATATCATTAATCGAAAAAATGAAGATGCGCTGGATCGTACTTATGATCCTGACAGTGGTCAGTGGATCGGCCGCGATCAATCAGGTTTGACACCTATATTGAGTTTTCAGATCGATTTTTAAAAGAAAAACCAATGCATCCTGAAAATAATAAAAGGCCAACTACTAAGTAGTTGGCCTTTTATTATTATATAAAAATTTGCTCCATTACTCCGCAAAATACATATAATATTCAGTAGCCCTGGATCATGGTTCCCATTACAAGATAATTATTTTCATCAAAATAAATCTGAACAGCTTCCTCAGGGTCATTATTACCCCAATTAAGAATACCTTCAAAAAGGCCATACTGACTAATAAATTCTAATTGCGCATACATACCTCCATTACTTACTACCGAAAGAGAAGTCCCATTTTGAGTAATATCGATAGTACAGTCAGCACAATCATTTTCCGGCCCAAAACTTTGAGATACCTGTCTCCAATGTCCCGAAACGTCATATAAAGGATACTCCTCTGTCTGGCTTCCACTAGTAGGTTCATCATATTGCGCATTCGTATTTTCATAGGTAGCTGGATCATTATATGCAGTATTCTCGCTTCCCTGACTTCCACTCATATCTGATTCAATATAAGTTTCATCATAGGTGTTTGAATCATCATAACCAGTGTCCTCACCTCCTCCTGCAAAAACGGCAATCAAAGCAATTATCCCAATGACCGCTAAGCCACCAATTCCCATTTGTACATATTTGTTCGACTGTCCAGATGAAGGTGCTGACGGTCTGGAATACGCCATTTCATTTTTTAACTCTGTGGAAGTATTCTCAGATTTTAAAATTTGAGCAGGATTTTCAAGTGATTGAACCAGCTGTAAAGTATCCGAAACTATTTTGGTAAATTCCTGGTCGCGAGCTTCCAAACCCATCAGACTCTTTTCTCTATACCTTTTATATCGGCTTGATACGCTGATGATTATATGGTCCAATTCCCCTCCTCTTTTCGCACTTTCTTCCTTTAATATTTTTATTGCTTCATCAATCTTATTGTTTTCAATTAGATTACTAAGTCGATCTTTAAGTTCTTTCATTTTAGTTATTTTGAATGAGTTTGCATGTATTTTCTGCTTAAATATAATAATACATTTTAATGTTTAGTAAAATTAAATACGAAAAAATCATCTTGATAAACAAATCATAGAAAGGCAATTGTCATTCTTCTTCCTCCGTTTTTTGATCTGTTAACGGATATAATAGAGCTTCACTTTCTGAAAAGGCACTGTCCGTCTGATCATTAGAGCTGATTGCTTCCTTTTCCAACTCCTCATTCATAATGCTTTGATACATCAGCGTGGCGCTTCCAAGGTTGAGCAACTTTGTCCCGATTCGGGCAAATATAAAAGCCTGTCCAATAGCGAATGTTAAAGCGATGTTGGTCATATTGTCCATATTGTTGGAAAATCTGAAATACCAAAAAATACCGAAAATGATTACAAACGTGAGCACATTGAGCAAATAAAGTGGATAGGTTTTTAAAAAATTCCTGAAAACAATGGCGAATGATTTCCAAAAGGAACGGAAAAGCCAATTCGGATTTTTGTGTACCACATGGATTTTTGCATAATCCTGGATCAAAAAGAAAAAGGAGGCGAATATCAAATAAACAGGTAATACAAACTTTACCGCATTGATCATATCGACCTCGCTTTCAACAGCCTCCAACCCATCTTTAAACCAACCGTAATAAACCAAAGCGGCAAATACTCCAGCGATAGCCATATGAATAATCAGGAAATAAAAAGTCAGCCTCAACATCCGCCAAAAATAAACCGTGCAGCCACTCCAAAAAGCCTGGAAACTAAATTTTTCAGCGTGGTTTTTCAGTATAGTCAGAATACCTCCAACTAAAAATAGCGAAAGGAAAAAGTAAAAAACAAAGATCAAACGGGATTGCCCCATGATTACCGAAAATTCATCGCCGTAGGCATTCATAAAATCCTGATAGATCGTATAGTCAAAATCAGGCAACATCCGTCCGGGAGCAAGAGACCTACCAACTTTACTCTGAATGAGATTAGACAGTGGAACTGCAGCCAGCATAGCAAAAATGAGATTGATAATGTATAAAAACACCCACATTTTAATCTTTCTGATAGCTAGCCAAATACCTTTGAAATATGCGCTAAAAAAATTCATTTTACATTGGTTTGATTCGTTTTCAAATAAGCATGCTAAGCGTTTGCATTACATTTTGCACCCAAAGCAAAAACAGCGTTCCATACTTTTGCTGACTCGCTTTTTTCGGTTTTGTAGTGTAGCTGTTATTGATAAAATTTTGATCCATATAAACCTTTTCATTAGGATCGATCTGAGCCCATTCTACCTCATTGGTCCCTTCATAGTTGATCTCAAAACTTCGATCTTTTCCGTCCCAGGTTACAAGTTTTTCTTCGCCATTTTCAAAATGCACCAAAACTTCTACCGGCATAATAACTTCTCCCATTCGATAAATCACAACCCTGGATTTGTAAACCGTATTTTCATCATCTTCTTCTTTTGTATCTTTCTCATCAGCCGATACCCAACTATCCTTATTTTCAAAAATCCCTAAATCCTTTTTTATTTTTGTATTCGAAACAAAAGCCAATTTGTAATCACATATTTCAGCACTGTAAAGTACCTGATCGAAAAACCAGTTCATGTTTTCTCCGAATTCATTACCATGATTTTTCTTTACAATTTCATTGACAACAGCAATAAAGTCAGTAGCGCATGGATGTTTAAATTTCCATCGTTCGAAATAGGTTTTTAAAATTTCGTCCATGGTTTCGATACCAACCAGGCCTTCCAAAGTCTTTAGCCAGGTCGCTGTTTTAGCATAAGTAAGCGAACCATAGCCTCCATGTTTAAATTCCCAGGATGCTCTAAAGTTTTCGGCGATTTTGGGATTGTTCATGCTCAAGTAATTATTTCTTTGCATCTCCGCATTACCCATGTGGTAGGCCCAAAAATCCATCACCGAATTTTTTTCACCATAATAATGATCCATAATCCGGGTTTCTAAATAACTGTTGAAACCCTCATCGAGCCAGGGTTCTTCAAATTCATTTGAAGCCAACAAACCCATAAAATATTGATGGCCAAATTCGTGGATCGTTACCATTTCTACCGCCTTCAATCCTTCCGGCATATCATAAAAACTCAAGCCAGTTATAAAAGTTGGATATTCCATCCCTGTTGCTCCTGCTCCATGAAGCGGCGGATCGACAATAGTTAGAGTATTATAAGGATATTTTCCAAGATACTTGTCGAAATAATCCAAAGCATTTTTTGCAGAAGAAATATAACGCTCACTAAGAGATTGATGCTCTGGCTGAATCAGCAAGCGGATGGAAACATCGTTCCAGGTATCTTCCATGACTACGTAATCCGGGGAACAGGTCCATGCAAAATCAATCACATCTTCCGCACGGTAAAAGTAAGTTTTGGTGCCGTCATTGCTATCAACAACCTGTAAGGATCCCGTAGCTCCCACTACATAATCAGCCGGAACAGTAATATCTACGTTGTAAATACCGAAATCCGCATAAAACTCGGAACGAGCATGAAATTGATGGCAATTCCACTGACCTTTTGTAGCATACCGTGTGCCGGCAGGTTCATAAACGCCAATCTTTGGAAACCACTGCGCCACTAAAAAGAAGTTTTTACTGTAACCTGTCCGAGCAATTACTTTTGGGAGTTTTGCAGTGAAATCTATATCCAATTTGATTTTACCATTGGGAAGAATTGGATTTGCCAAAGGTACGCTCACGACGGTCTGATCATTTTCGTTGTCATCATCTGGATGGATGAATTTCATCCCTGATACCAGTTCATTCCCTGCTTCATCTTTCATGCTTCCGATGTCAATCCAGCCCCAGACATTCTCCTTTTCATCCATCATCGGGATGTTTCGCCCGCCTTCTTCCATAAAAGTAGATTGCGTATTTTTAAATGCGTTGAGGTAAAGATGAAATTGGAGCTCTTTGATTGTATCAGAAGAGGTATTTTTCCAGTAAAGAATTTCTTTTCCTTTCAGTGTTTTATCTTCCGTATTAAGTTTAACACTGATGTCGTAATTAGCAATTCGGGGAGATAAGGGCGTCGACAAAAATTCCTTCATCGAAAACGATAATGCAGTAACTGCCATCAAAAGTATTAGCCCAATATATAACCGTTGTTTTGACATAGTTTAATTACTTTACTTAGTTTTAATTCGATTGAGTCTTTTGCTGTGCGGCTAATTTACCAAAAAAGGGTTAGATTTTTTGATTGGGCTATTTTTAATCCAAAAAATATACTTCGAATTTATTCATCCTCAACCAAAGCAACTATTTGCTGATTTATCGAAGGTAAATTTATTCTTCCTATACGATTTACAGGGATAGAATGTCGGCTAATTTCTATAATATCGTTGAAGTGAAATATTGTTCTTTTTTTAATTGCCTATTTTAGTTAATTTTAATGCACAATTCTTTACCTCATCTTTTAAACTAACTAGAATGCCATCCAGAATCAAAATCTTTTTCCCTGTTTTTATCGGAATTTTATTTGCATCAATAAATACAGGCATTGCACAGCTCCAAAGCCCTTTGGACATTGCGTTACGACATTTAGAACAAAATCAGGAAGAGCTAAATTTGACCAAAATCGATTTAGCCAATTATTTTGTCAGCGATCTTTACACATCAAAACACAATGGGGTAACCCATGTTTATCTCGTTCAACAACACGATGGGATAATACTTCGAAATGCTATTATCAACATCAATATTTTGCCGAATGGTAAAGTTTTAAACATGGGAAATCGCTTTGCTTCTGATTTAAAATCACGGGTCAATACAAATCAACCTTCCATCGCACCCAGTGAAGCAATACAAAAAGTGATCGATCAATTTCAGATAACCACAACCGCTTCATTGAGGCTCCAGGAAAAAGTAAACGATCATCATTTTATTTTTGGAAATGAAGGAATTGCCCTGGAACCAATCCCAGTGAAACTGGTTTACGCACTCCTTGAAGACAAATCAATCAGACTTGCCTGGAATGTAAAGCTTTATAAACTGGATGCTCAAAACTGGTGGGATGTGCGCATTGATGCTCAAACCGGAGAGGTCTTAGCGTACCATGACCAAGTCATTCACTGTGATTTCAGTAATGGAAACGAAAAATGTGATGAAGAATATCACCAGCACGAATCAATAGAATCTAATCCTGTAAAAATCAATGCCACCATCGAAACTCAGGATTTAACCACTACGATCGTAGCCAATTCTTATAATGTTTTCCCAATGCCGGTCGAAAGCCCAAATCATGGTAATCGAGCATTACTCACTGATCCTGCCGATGGCACAGCCTCCCCCTTCGGATGGCATGATACTGATGGAATATCCGGAGCAGAGTACACAATTACCCGGGGAAACAATGTTCATGCTTACCACGATATTGGTAACGAAAATAATTCCATTGAAGATGAGCCGGATGGAGGCAGCTCGTTAGATTTTGATTTTCCTTTGGATCTTTCGCAA
Organism: uncultured Saprospiraceae bacterium; assembly: GCA_963793295.1. Classification (GTDB taxonomy): domain Bacteria; phylum Bacteroidota; class Bacteroidia; order Chitinophagales; family Saprospiraceae; genus JAHDHW01. Next base: position 287,069 of record CAWBZX010000023.1, read on the forward strand.
AATCTTCCCTACACACAGATATCTCCTGCTGTTGTTAATTTATTTTATTGGAACAATGTAATACACGATGTGTGGTATCAATATGGTTTTGATGAGGCATCAGGAAATTTCCAAACCAATAATTATGGAAATGGAGGGCTGGGTGAGGACTATGTAAGAGCAGAGGCCCTGGATGGAGGTGGTATCAATAATGCAAATATGGCAACTCCTGAAGACGGTATGCCCCCAAGAATGCAAATGTATGTTTGGATGGATGATTCATTATCATTACCGCCAGTCATTATTCCACCTTCATTTCTTGAAATAACAGCGCCAGTAAGTGTTGCCGGCCAATACGAATTTGCACTCGCTGATTTTGGGCCCGACTTACCCGTTGACCCATTAATTAGCGAAATAGTACTAGTAGATGATGGTGTAGGAACAACCTCTGATGCTTGTCAACCGATTATTAATGGTGCTGAAATCAATGGCAAAATAGCCTTAATCGACCGTGGAGGTTGTAATAATCCCTCTAAAATTTTGAAAGCCCAAAATAATGGAGCAATTGCCGTAATCATTTGTAATAGTGTAGCTGGTCCTCCTTTTCCAATGCAGCCTGGATCTGGTAGTGATGATGTTACCATTCCGTCTGTTATGATTTCGCTACAGGATTGCAATACTTGGAAGACTGCATTGGCTGGCTTGACGGTAAGCATACAACAACCAGCAGAGACATATTATGAAGTCCCATTACCTGGCCCAACTGCCTTAGATGGCGATTATGACAATGGAATTATTATTCATGAATATACACATGGTATTTCCACCCGATTGACTGGAGGCCCATCCACCGGTTGTCTGACTGGTTTGGAACAAGCAGGAGAAGGATGGAGTGATTGGTTTGCATTGGCAATGTTGACGACTCCTGCTAATACTGCTGAGCAAAGGAGAGGAATGGGTACTTTTGCACTCAACCAATCAACCGACAGTACAGGTATCCGGGAATTTCCATATAGTAGAGATATGGACATTGACCCACATACATACGGAGATGTCCCAAATGTAGTAGCTCCACATGGTGTAGGCTCAGTTTGGGCAGTGATGATTTGGGATTTGTACTGGAATATGATTGATATTTATGGTTTTGATGAAGATTTTTACAATGGAACTGGCGGAAATAATAAGACCATGCAATTAGTTTTGGATGGTTTAAAGTTACAACCATGCAGTCCTACTTTTATTGATTCGCGGGATGCAATCCTGGCTGCTGACGAAGCTAATTATAATGGCGAGAACAAATGTTTGATTTGGGAAACTTTTGCAAGAAGGGGCCTGGGTTTCAGTGCAGAATCTGTAGGCGTGGAAGCATTCGACACGCCTGAAATTTGTCAAACGATATTAAAAATTACCAAAACAGCGGTTTCAGAAGCATTTGCCGGAGATGTCATCACTTACACTTTGGAGATCACCAATGATTCTCCTGAGTTACTTTCTAATACAACCGTCACAGATATTCTTCCAAACGGGACTTCCTACGTAGCAGGTTCAGCTAGCTGCACAAATACTACCGTTGACAACGGTGTTATCACCATCGAAATAGGAAATATGGCGGTCGGTGAAACCACAACTTGCACCTATCAATTGGAAGTAGCTGAAAATCCATTTTCATATTCACTTTTAGAAGATGATGTAGAAAATGGTACATCCGATTGGGAAGTTATCAGCGGTCAGGGAGCTGTAGAATGGACCGTTAATCCAAATAGTTATGAAGGAGATTTTGCCTGGTATGCTCAAGACATTGATTCTGAGTGTGACCAATATTTGATTTTGGCAACGCCTTACAATCTGAATGGTGATAATCCTGCCCTTTCATTCTGGCATCGCTATGCAACGGAAGTGACCTGGGATGGTGGTGTTGTTGAAATTTCTACTGACGATGGATTAACCTGGATTGATCTGGGTGATGATATGATCCAAAATGGTTATAATGGCAACTTAATGGTTAATCCTGCCAGCCCTATCAGTGGCCGGCCGGCTTTTCACGGAAACAGCGGCGGGTTTATAGAAACCATAATTGATTTGAGTAATTATGCTCAGCAGGATATGATTTTCCGGTTCAGATTTGGGTGCGACGGTGCCGTTGGTGGTGAAGGTTGGTATATTGATAATATTACCTTGTTTGGAGATCTTTATTCAATCACCAATGAAGCTTGTGTTTCTTCTGGTTTAAATGAAAATGCATGTTCCAATGTAACCACAACCATTTTTGCAGACATCGTCAGCACAAATACAATTTCAAAAAATGGTTTAAATGTTACGGTATTTCCAAATCCAACAAATAGCCATGTTATTGTTAAAATGGACAACCTTTCAAACAGTCCTGCAATGATCAACTTGCTGAATATTAACGGCCAATTACTCCATATTGAAAATCTGGATTATTCCTCCGGCACTTTCGAAATGGATTTATCAGATTTTCCATCCGGAATTTATATGATTCATGTCCAAACTGATGAAGCTAAAGTAGTTCAGAAAGTAGTTCGTCAATAATTTTAAATTTCATACAAAGGCACAGCATTTTAGAAAGTTTTACGAATGCTGTGCCTTTGCGTGAAAAAAATACATTTTACCCGATTGTTTAATTTTCATTGAGATTGCAGTGATCCAATTGAAACAATGGATTGCAAAGCGCTACTTTGTCATTTTCAAATCGAACCTGATAACCCGTCCCTAAACTTGAATCGGGCGAATAATAATCGGTACTGATAAACTGAGCACCACTTTCCAATGCTTTTTCAAAACGAGTCAGATCATTTCGCCTGGCCTCCCAGGTACCAGCGTCCGCACGGGTTCTGACGAGATATCCTTTTTTAACGAGGTCCTGAATTTTTCCAAAATCCTTAACCGGATCATTGATGATTAAAAAAGCAGCTTCGGGAGTTCCAACAGGTGCATTGACAAACATAACTCGTCCTCCAAGCGAAGGGTGTCCTTTGATATATCGTTGCATTTTTTCATTATTTTCATCCAAAACAAATAAAAATTTGTCACGACATTCTTCCAAAACTGGCCAGCCATTTTTGAGGATTGACTCTTCCAGTGAAGCAGAATCTTTTCGCACCGAGTAAGGGGTGATCAGCTGTTTTTCTTTGAAAACAGCATGTATTTCCAAATCAATGTTATCCAAAGCATTGGCTGTAAAAGGCAAGGGTTTTACAAATTCAGGCTGATCGTTAATAACATCATCTTTAGCGTTTATGGTAATGATAATGGGCAAATGATTCGGATGCGCTTTCGACCATTCATTTATTTCGTGCAAACATCCGATGAAAGAAGTATTGTGACTTCTGAAATCAATATCCTGGATATGCATTACTTTTAAGCCCGGGTTTTGTAATGCAGCACCATCAAACTGGTCCGGACTGCTGCCTACCTGCAACATCAATAATAACCCAAAAGGCACAGAATACCTTCCTCCTTCAGGGTCGTGAAATACATCAAGTTCTAATGCCCGGATTCCAAGATCTAATTGATCTTTCAATGGAAGATGACCATAATCCAGTTCCATTGCCATAGTTGAATCATTTTCATAAATGGCATTCCACAGCGAAGGATCTATCTTAAGTTTGTAACTATTGTGGCTTCCCAGCAATTGAATTTGGTTCAGTCTGGTTTGGTTTTCCTGATCAGAACAACCGTAAAAAAGACTTGTTATAAACACTAAGAAAAGATATTTTCGCATATTAAAATTTTAATTTTGAAGCGTGGGTTTAACAATTACAATACAAGAATATCGTTTTGTTTTTTTAGTTTGAAACAAATCAGCTAAAATTTTACAGGCCAGATAAAGGACTACAAATAGTATTTGAACATAAATGTCCCTATTTTTGAAGCCGGACAGAAAACAAAAAATCTCATGAAAAATATTTTGACCATTTTATTCCTCTCTATATTTTTAAAACCGGGAACTGCTCAACAAAATTTTGAGTGGGCTTTCTCCACCAACCAATATGATCGGTGCAATGATTTTAGCGATGGATTGGCGATTGTAAAAATTGGTTTTGAACGAGGTTATATCACCCGCGAAGGAAAAATCCACATCAAACCGAAATTCAATATTATTGACGCTTTTTCTGAAGATGTTGCTTCTGCCGGATTCATTGATTTCAAAACAATGAATGCTAAAAGTGGTTATATCAATCGCACCGGAGAATTTGTAATTAAACCGCAGTTTGAAGTGACAAGCCCTTTTCAGGAAGGGCTGGCTTGTGTTCGCCAAAATAAATTATGGGGTTATATTGATAGAAGCGGAAACTTCAAAATAAAACCCAAATTTGAAGCCGCTACTGTTTTTTCTGATGGGATCGCTGCGGTTCAGTATCAGGAAAAATGGGGCGTAATCAATCAGGATGGTTTCTTTATTATTGAACCCAGACTGGACTATATTCTTGCTGAGTCGGAAGGTTATTTTTGTGCAAATATCCGCGGAAAATGGGGATATATCCGCAAAACGGGCCAATTGGCTATTCCACCTTCTTTTAGTTATGCAAGCAGCTTTTCAGAGGGTATTGCCAAAGTTGAAAAGGATGGCAAATTTGGTTTTATAAACAAAGAAGGAGTCTTTGTGATCGAACCTAAATATAAAATGGTCTACAGTTTTTCGCATGGCCTGGCTAGCGTCCAAACAGATGATGGCAAATGGGGATATATCGATCAGGCCGATATTTTTGTCGTCCAACCTCAATTTGAAGAAGCCTTTGAATTTTCAGAACAACTCGCCCGTGTAAAAATTGGTGGCAAATGGGGGTACATCACCACCGATGGCGAAATTGCTATCCAACCGCAATTTGATGTGGCTTATGATTTTCGGGAAGGATTAGCCAGAGTTGAACAAGGGAGCGAAAGAGGTTTTATCCGATACACGCCTCCAACCAATAAAGAATTGATCGTTGATCAACCAAAAGCTAAACCGCTGGAATTGACTCGCCGGGAGATTAAAGACGGGAGAACGATTCAAATCATGAACAACAAATTTATACTCAAGTTTTACGACCACAACAAAATAGATGGCGATATCATTTCGGTAAACTATAACGGCCGCTGGCTGCTCAAAGGTTATGTACTCACCGAAAAATCAAAAGCCATTGAACTGGAACTTGATCCGAATATCGATCAAAATTATCTACTCCTTTATGCTGACGACCTTGGCAAAAACCCGCCCTGCACCGCCGCAATTGCTATCGATGACAATAATGAAATCGAAGAAGTCATCCTGAATTCGGATTTGAATCAATGTGATATTATTTATTTCGAGAAAAAATAAAATCAAAATTGTTTGCGTTAATGAAGTTAAACTTGTTACTTTGTTTTTCAAAGTACTTTTAATATTCAAATTATGGTAATGGATAAACGAAAAGAGCATTTAGAAAATCTGAGCGAAATTCGTTCTTTGATGGAGCGCTCTTCGCGCTTTATTTCACTAAGTGGATTATCAGGTGTTGCAGCAGGGTTCTTTGCACTGCTGGGTGCAGCCGCAGTTTATATCTATTTAGATATGGTGCCTTTTGACCATAAAGAATTTTATTACGTAGTCGCGAAAACCTCCAATAAATGGGGCCTGGACTATTTACAGTTTTTCTCTTGGGTTGCCACAATCGTACTGTTTCTTGCTGTATCTTCAGGAATTTTTTTTACGACACGCAAGGCAAAGAAAAAAGGGCAAAAAATATTTGATAAAGCTACGATCCGTTTGCTCATCAATTTAATCATTCCATTAATAGCCGGAGGCATCTTCTGTTTGACACTTATTCGTTACGGGCATTTTGGACTTGTGGCTCCAAGCACATTAGTTTTTTATGGATTAGCGCTAGTCAACGGTAGTAAATATACGCTTGATGATATCCGTTATCTTGGTTATTTCGAAATTGTTTTAGGCTTAATCGCAATGAATTATTTGGGTTTTGGTCTAGAATTTTGGGCCATTGGATTTGGTGTTTTACACATTGTTTACGGCGCCATCATGTATTTTAAATATGAGCGATAATTTGGTGATTAATTTAAGAACGACAGCAAATGGACATAAGTTTTTTATAGTAGCATATGAAGAATTGAAATAATGCAAAAAGAAAATTCCACATTTTTTGAACGAGCCAATTACTGGCTAAAAAATTCAATCACGATCCGTTTGTTTGTCATTGGATTTCTATTGCTTTTACTTTTGATTCCAATTGAAATGGTAAAGGACCTTATCAGGGAGCGGGAATATAGACAACAAGACGCCATCAATGAAGTGAGTTCAAAATGGGGAAACATGCAAACGATCAAGGGATTGGCTTTAACGATTCCCTATCGGAGCTATTCCAAAGTATATGACAAGGATAATAGTTTCAAATTAGTCGAATCGATTGAGTATGCTAATTTCCTTCCTGAGGAATTAAATATTGATGGAAACGTATCTCCGAATGTACGTTATCGAGGGATTTATGAAATAGTTGTTTACAATGCTGGGATTCAGCTCAACGGCAGGTTTATTTTACCCGATTTTGAAGAATGGAAGATCGAAGAAAAAGATATCATTTGGGAGGATGCCACTGTAGTACTTGGGCTTAGCGACCTACGAAGTATCCAGGAGGATGTATCTGTCAACTGGAATGGAAAAAATTATGCTTTTAATCCCGGAGTAGAACAAAAGGATGTCGTTGAGCACGGGATCAGTACAAAAGTCCACATTGATCCGCTTGATTCCAGTTATCAGAATATAGATTTTTCTTTGATACTTAATTTCAATGGCAGCTCATCACTAAATTTCATCCCTTTAGGAAAAACAACGCGAGTTGCTATTCATTCCGAATGGAAAGATCCAAGTTTTGATGGTGCATTTTTGCCAGATGAAAGAACGATCGATGAAGATGGTTTCACTGCCAAATGGGAAGTGCTTCACCTCAACAGATCCTATCCACAAAGCTTTCGAGGTGCTGTTGGGGGGATCAATGAATCCAGTTTTGGTGTCAATTTATTGATGCCCGTGGATAGTTATCAAAAAAGCATGCGTTCTGCCAAATACGCGTCCATGTTTGTCGCGCTGACCTTTTTGATATTCTTTTTTGTCCAAATTCTAAACAAGGTTAGGATTCATCCGCTTCAATACATTATGGTGGGATTGGCTTTGATCATTTTCTATTCACTATTGATCGCCTTGTCTGAGCATATTAGCTTTATGTGGAGTTATATCATTGCCAGTATTGCGATTATCGGTTTGATTGTATTATACGTTAAAAATATTTTCAAAAGTAGTACATTGACCTGGATGATGGGACTGATGTTACTAATACTTTATTTATTCATTTACATTATCATTCAATCTCAGGATTATGCCTTGCTCATGGGTAGCATCGGATTGTTTATTGTACTTGCTGTAGTGATGTATTTGTCTCGAAATATTGACTGGTATAGAATTCATGAAAAAGATAATTAACAAACTCAATAAAGCTTTTGATAATAAAGTACGGCTGGGCATCATGTCCATGCTGATGGTAAATGACTGGGTCGAATTTAAAACTTTGAAGGATATGTTAGAATTGACTGATGGTAGATTAGCAAGCCACATCAAATCCCTGGAAGAAAATGAATTCATCGAAATACGTAAAATGTTCGTTGGGAAAAAACCACAAACCTCATATACCGCTACCGTGGCGGGACGCAAAGCTTTCAATGACCATTTGGATGCTTTGGAGGATTTGCTGAAAAGCAGGGAATAAAAGGTATATTTTTTTATCATTAAACTTTGAATTTCAAAGTACTTTTACAAACATGCTGTTTAAAATATTTAAAAATATACGCGAAAAAGTACTCCTCGAATTGGTTGAATTTACAAAACCAATTTACGTGAGGTATTTCAAAAAAAATCAAATAGCATGGCAACAAAATGTCAAAACATTGAAACGTTTTCCGCCAAATACATTAGGTAATTCCCTGGGATTATTTCTTGAAAGCAAAGGATTCGAATTGCTTCCGAAGCTGGAAGACCATGATGTTTTGCATGTATTATTAAATTATAAAACAACCATTGCAGGGGAAGTGAAAATGCAATTTTTCCTTTTAGGTAACAGAAAAAGATCGTTGTATGCGCTGTTTACCGCAATAATCGGAGTCGTTCTCGTTCCTGAAAAATGGAGTTCATTTTTTACAGCATACAGAAAAGGACAACGTTGCGTTAATATTTCAAATTGGGATTTTGAACATTTGCTTTGTGAACCCATTGATTTACTTCAAAAGCAAATTTTTGGTACGCCTTTAAAAAATCAAAACCTCATCATTTAATTGATAAGAATAAAAATATAATCACATGAAATTTCCATCAATAAAATCATTGCCACCGGCGCTGCAAGCTGACATACAAATAAGAAAAACAAAACACGAAAGGCTGTTAGCTGATCTTTCAAATTGTTACAAAGAGGAAACCATCGGATTTTTTGGTCCTGAAAGCATGACCTGGAAAATGTACCGCGAACCTTCTATTCTACTGGGAAGCTCACGGGCACTATTGCTACAAATTGCTCATCCTGCTATAGCAGACGGCGTAAAAAACTACAGCAATTTTCAAAAAGAAATGGCCGGTAGAGCGCACCGCACTTTTACTTCGATGATTAGAATTTGGTTTGGAGATAAAAAAACAGCCATCAATTCTGCAAAGAGATTATACAATATTCATAGCATGATCAGGGGGACGGCAGTCTGGGAAATTGAGGACGAAACAATTTACAAACCCTACTGTGCTGCCGACCCCGATCTGCTATTTTGGGTGCTCGCAACTATGATTGATACAACGCTCGTCATTACTGAAAAAATAAAAGGAAAAATTCCTGAAGCGGAGAAAAATCAATTTTTTGAAGAAAGTAAAATAACCGCTCAATTGATGGGAATACCTTTAGCAGATTATCCCGAAAACCTGGAATCGTTTTATCTGCGTTACAATGGGATTATAAATGGTAAAACACTTTGGGTCGGTAAATCCGCTGCTGCCATTTCGAAAGCAATTTTTAGTGTCCCCTATCCTATCCGGAGATTTCTACAATTGATAGCCGGCGGGTTTTTGCCTCCAAATGTTTCCAGTCAGTTTGGGCTTGCTTTGAATAATTATTCAAAATTCGTTTTCAAAATAATCATTGCGTTTTCAAAATTGAACGTACAACTGGTTCCTGCTTTCATCAGGTATGCACCTGCATTTCATCAGGCCAATTATCGCATTTCAAAAGCCAAAGGAGTTAAGGTAACATTTATTGAAAAAATACATCATTGGCTGGGTGAAAACATCAACCTCTATTTTATCTCGAATAAATTAAATACAAAAACCGGTGATTAATAATGATGAAGTTTGGAGTTTCTAGTTTAACCGCTAACCTTTTAATTTTTTGATGTCTATGAAAACGATTATAAAATCACTTTTTCGCGATGAGCGCCAATTTCGAATATACCTCGTCATGTGTCTGAGCACAATATTTGGATTTGCATTAATCAGTGTTCGTCTATACTATTCTAATTTTGACTATGATCAGATCAAAACTTCAAACGATTATACAGCTATTCGTGGAAGCTATTCCTTTCTGTTTTTGGTTTGGAATCTCTTTTTGGCGTGGATTCCTTATTGGATTTCATTGAGTATCGAAAAGGTTTCCCGCCTGACAGGATCTCGATTGATCATCGGCGGAATCTTAATCAGCTGGCTTCTCTTTTTTCCAAACGCACCTTACATCGTAACGGATTTATTACATTTAAAAAGCCGTTCTCCCATCCCCAAGTGGTATGATCTGATGGTTTTGGTTTCATTTGCCTGGACCGGTTTGATGTTGGGGTTTTTATCACTTTACGAAATCCAGCTTTTTCTTCGAAAAAGAATAAGCGCTGTACTTTCATGGTCGTTGACTATTTCAGCGATTATTTTATGTGCTTTTGGAATTTACCTCGGTCGTTTTCTGCGCTGGAATAGTTGGGATGCGATCACAAATCCAACCTCTCTTTTGCAGGATATTACGACTAGTTTATCAAGCCCGATGGCTTATTCTAACACGTTTAACATTACCATCGTATTTTCCGGGTTTCTTTTTTTAGCCTATTTGACTTTGGTCACTTTAATGGGTGACGGAGATCGTAGTTTTAAAAAATAATTTTTTCCCCTAACCCTTCTTTTTTGATAATAATTGATAGATGCATCCAATTGTGGAAAGCTTTTCTAATGGTTTCTATTTTTTTTAATAATTTACACCTCTTTCTGTGACTTTGAATAATAGATTCATAAATACGAGCATTATAGAAAAGATCACTAAACAATTATGCTAATATCACGTATCTGATATTTATAATCTAAGCATTAAAATGGAGGTAGAAAATTCTTTATTGTTGGATGTAGAGGCTTACGTTACTAATTTTATTTCGGAGCAGGTACCGAAAGAATATGCTTATCATGATGTTCAGCATACGCTTGATGTAGTTGCTGCTGTTCAAGAAATTGGCCAATCGTTTGAGTTAGGAGACAAAGAAATGGAAATGCTTATTATTTCTGCCTGGTTTCACGATACTGGCTATGATAAAGGAGCAATGGGCCATGAACAACGAAGTGCAAAATACGCTGAAGATTATTTGAAAAAATACAGCTACTCTCCGGAACAAATAAAGGTTATTCAAGCTTGTATCCTGGCAACCAAAATGCCTCATGCGCCGGAGACCCTCTTACACCGAATAATTTGTGATGCAGATCTCAGCCATTTAGGGCAAAATGTTTATTGGGATCGATGCAGCAGAGTACGACAAGAAATGACCCTCACTCAAAGTTCGATTATGTCTGAGCAGGAGTGGATTGATTTCGAATTAAAATTCATCAATCTGCATAAATATCAAACAACTGTAGCTCAGCAATTATATGGAGCGCGAAAAGAAAAACATATTCGCCAACTACAAAAGCAAAGATGGCGACTCAGCCCTCATGAAGTCATCACTGTCGATGAAATGGCTAAACGGGATGAAAAGAGACGCCGAAAGAAAAAATCTAAAAAGAAAAATATTGGAAATGGTTATCCCGAAGACCTGGGTGTCAAACAAATCAATCTTGGCCGTGGGGTTGAAACCATGTTTCGGACGACATACCGGACCCATGTAAATTTAAGCTCTATTGCTGATAATAAAGCAAACATAATGCTCAGTATAAATGCAATTGTTATCTCGATTGTCGTTTCAACACTTTTGCCTCAGATCATTGGCAATACTAAACTTTTTGTACCGACTATAATATTGCTGACCGTTTGTTTGCTATCTATTATTTTTGCTACGCTTTCCACCAGACCAAAAATCACGGAAGGCAAATCCACTATTGAAGACATTAAACAAAAGCGCTCTAACCTGCTCTTTTTTGGAAACTTTTATAATATGGAACTCGAAGAATTTCATTGGGGAATGACAGAGATGATCAAAGATCCGGATTTCGTTTATAGTTCAATGACCCGTGATTTGTATTTCCTGGGAATTGTTCTCGCCAAAAAATACCGATACCTCCGAATTTGCTATGGTATTTTTATGTACGGGCTGGTAATTGCTGTAGCTGCTTTTGCAATAGCATTGTCATTTTAATTTAACATCTTTTTGCTTAAACTTTTCCCTCCTTAAAAGGTTTAGAATACTAAATTTTTTTATTCTATTTTTCTTTGGTGTAAAAGAAATTCAATTGTTATCAATTCTTTAAGGATTTGATTATACTTGTAGTTCATTTAATTTGACAAAAAAGAGAAAAATTATGATATCAAAAAAGATGGAAAATGCGCTCAACAAACAAATCGAGCTCGAAGGATATGCTTCGTTTCTATACCTGTCGATGGCTTCCTGGTGCGAACAAGGTGGACTTGAGGGTTCTGCCAAATTTATGCATCGCCAATCTGACGAAGAGCGATCACATATGCTTCGCATTTTTAATTATATAAATGAAGTCGATGGGCATGCAGTAACTCCTGCTATCAAACAACCTCCTTTGCAATTTGAAACCGTTCGTTCCCTTTTTACAGAAGTATATGAACACGAAAAAAAGGTCACGGCAGCGATCAACGGCCTGGTCGATTTGTGTTATGAAGAAAACGACTATGTTACACTCAATTTTTTACAATATTATATACAGGAGCAGCGGGAAGAGGAGGCTCTTATGCGTACTATCATCGACAAAATTAAATTGATTGGCGATGGCCCACAATCGCTTTTTTATATCGACAACGAAGTTGAGAAAATAAACAAAATGACGGAACAGCAAGAGGCTGCCAATGAAACAACTCAGGAGTAAGTTTTACTAATTGTGTGCTTCCGTAAACATTTATCTTTTTTATTTGCATTTATTTTTCTAAATTGTAGAAAGATTCCCGATCATTTCCCCCCACGATTTCAATTCGTTTTCGACTAAAAATACTATTAATGACAAACATACTTAGTAATGGAAAACGAGATACTAGATTATTTCGCAGACAACGAATATTACAAAGGACGGATCATTGCAATCAAATATTTTTATTTTGAATCGCAAGCAAGACTTTACGCTGCAAGGCTCAGAGAGGCTGGGATTCGCTGCTTTGTTTCTAATGCTAACACCATAACTGCTTTCCCTTTGGGTGATGGAGGTATTGGCTTACACATCCGGGAAAAAGACTCCGAAGAAGCGATCCATATTATCCGTCAGATGGACAAAAACAATCTTCAAGACAGCAATGATTTTTCGTTTCGTGATGCAGATGAAGATGACATTCAGTACTTTATCAATGTGAATGAAAAGAATAAATATAAATTAGATCCCGAATACATCACGATTGTTGTCATTTTATTGCTTGTAATACTGAGCTCCTTTCTTCGGGCAATGGGAACTTCATTCACCTTTAATGCTTTTTAAAATTTCGTCCTTGAAAATTTGATTGAACTTTTCGTTATCTGGATAGTCCCTTTTTTCTTTCCTTTTATTTTCCAGCAAAAAACAAGCTTAATTTCTCTCCTTTTATAAAGAAAAAATCTAACTTGTATTTAATTCAATGCCAATCAACTAGTCAAAATGACTTTAAGTTTGGGTATTTGCAATACATTTGCGAGATTAATTTTATTTTCACTTTTTAAAAAAAATAAATTTCTACAATTTCATTTTAGCAACCTGATTATTCGTAAATAAACCGATTTTGGTATCCTAAAAAACAGTATCTCATATCCTTAATACCTTTAAAAAGCAGTGTTGACAGCACTTAATTAACAGAACAACATGAACATAAAAAAAACATTCAAAGGTGCAATGCACCTTTGAATGGATTTTTAGAATAACACACAATACTTAAGATCCCATGAAAGTCCCAACTGACAATATTTTCCAACTGGTTCATGCTATGACCGCCTCCGAAAAGCGGTATTTCAAAAGGCATTATGCTTCGGATACCGGAGCAATGACTGAGCTTTTTGATTTTCTCAACAACCAGAAATCCTATGACGAAGAACAAGTCAAAGATCATTTCGAAAAGTCTAAAATATCTACACATTTAAAAGTATATAAAGTACAATTGGCGGAGTTATTACTAAAAAGTCTGACCTCTTACCACAATAAAAAAAGTATTCGCAGCAAAATCAGAATTGGTCTTGAGGAGATTGAATTGTTGATGACCAAACAATTGTATGGGCTGGCTCATAGCCGAATAAAAAAAGTGAAGGAGCTTTGCCTAAAATATGAAGAGTTGGAATACATCTTTTCGGTGCTTTTTTTCGAAATCATGATTAACTCCTTTTTTGATATTCAGTTAAAACCATCAGAATATCCTGTAATTGAAGAGCTGGAAAAATATACGGATACCATCAAAAATGTTTACAAGCTAAAAAAAATAAATTTCGCTTTACATGATAAAAGCAATAACGAACTTACGCAGAAATTAACTGCTAAAGAACAAGCGTTTTACACTAGTATTTTAATGGATGAAGTGAAGAAAGATGAACAGGATCTGTTGACCTTTAATGAAAAATATTATCTCAACAGCTCTCTTTCTCTGATCAGTAAGATGATCAATGAGAATCCAAATAAAGAATATTCTTTTAAAAAGAAGAATGTTGAATTATTTGAAACCAATCCGCATTTCATCGAAAATCATACAAGCTATTATTATGCTGCTCTGTTCAATTTTTTGATTTGTTGCCGGAAGATTGGAAAAAATGATGAACTGATTCAGGGAATTCAAAAGATAAAAGACCTGACCGAAAAGTACCCTTTTCTCAAGCGTAATCTGATCTTTGTGTATTATCTGGAAATCAAACACAATTTTCAACAAAAGAACTATACTTATTTGACAAAGAACCTAGAATCTGTTGTTAATAAGCATATAAAAAAATACAACCAGGCGGAAGAATCTATGCCCGCACTGTGTTTCATTTACTTCACGCTGTCTTATATGCTGCTAGATCAGCCCCAGAATGTTCAATATTATCTAAGGCGATTGCAGGCTATGTCAAAAAATCTTAACCCAAGCTATGCCCAGTTTTTTGATATTTTGGAATTGATCAGCCATTATGAAACCGGAGACGTTATGGTTATCCAGAATTTACTCGGTTCCTTTAAGCGAAAGATAAAAAAGGATGCATCACTCAAACCATTTTATAAAGAGATGCTGGAGTTTTTTGGTGATTTAATTAAAATTACCAATTCCAAAGAACGTAAGCAACTTGTGGATTCGTTTAACAGAAAACCAGAGCAGTTTAAAGACGATGGCGTTTTCAACTTATTGAAGGTGTTTTTACTTGATGAATGGATGGATGCAATTAGAACAAATACTTCTTATTCTGATGTGATTACAAAAGATTGATTTCCAGAACCGAATTCACACTTTTTGTATATTTTATATACTGAATCCTTTGATTATCAAAAAGTTAGTAGTAACTTTCGGTTCTACAACATACTATGTGAAACATTTATTAAACAAACATTACTAAACAATGGAAAAATTATTTGTTCTGAGCCAAAGCGCTCAGGTGCAACGTCGCGATGATGTAGACGTTGAAATCAAAGTTTAATTTCATTTTATTTTTTACACTTGAAACATGAAAAAACAGAAGGGACTGACGCTTACGCGCAGTCCCTTTTTGTTTGGAGTTCTTTTGCCTTTACTGAACCTATAAAGTGCCCCGTAAAGCTTGCTCTCTTTCTATGGCTTCAAATAAAGCTTTGAAATTTCCTTTTCCAAATGACTTTGCTCCTTTTCGTTGAATGATTTCGTAGAAAACCGTCGGACGATCCTGAACTGGTTTGGTAAAAATTTGAAGCAAATATCCGTCATCGTCCCGATCAATCAGAATATTCAAGGCTTTCAGATCCTCTAATTTTTCATCAATCTTCCCTACTCTTTCAATTACTGTATCGTAATAATTGTCCGGCACTCGCAAAAAGTCAACTCCGTTTTTCCGTAATTGACCAACTGTTTTTATAATGTCATCAGTCGTGATAGCAATATGCTGAACACCAGCGCAACGATAGAAATCCAGATATTCTTCGATCTGAGATTTTTTCACCCCTTTGGCAGGTTCGTTTATTGGAAACTTGACATAACCATTTCCATTAGAAACCACTTTGCTCATCAAAGCTGTATATTTTGTTGAAATATCTTTATCATCAAAAGTGATTAATAGTTTAAAACCCATAACATCCTGGTAAAATTTCACCCATTTATTCATACCTCCGAGCTCAACATTGCCTACGCAATGATCGACAAATTTAAGTCCCACTGGTTTGGAAGGGCACAATCCTTTGCGAGCTTCAAAGCCAGGCATAAAAACACCTTTATAGTTTTTTCGCTCTACAAAAGTGTGAATCGTTTCCCCATAGGTTTGGATTGAAGCTGTTTTTATTTCTCCATGGCTATCGGTCAAAGTTTTGATAGGAGTAACGGATTCAGCACCTCTTTCGATTGCTGTGTTATAAGAATATTCTGCATCGTCCACCCATAAAGCAAGTACTTTTACGCCATCGCCATGCTCCCGCACATGCCTTGCAATGTCATGTTCCGGTGAAAGCGCCGAAGTCAAGACCAATCTGATTTTGTCCTGTTGAAGCACGTAGGAGCAAGTTTCGCTTTGTCCCGTTTCAGGCCCCCGGTAGGCTATGAGCTCATAGCCAAAAGCCATTTGGTAATAAAAAGCTGATTGCTTGGCATTACCAACATAAAATTCAATATAATCTGTTCCATTTAAAGGAAAGGCATCTTTAACAGGATGCGTTGTTGATTTGGTTAAGGTTTCCATTTTTTCTGGATATTATTATTTATAAAAATGATTTTTTACTTAATGAATGTAATTTAACTACGTTTAAAAATTTAATACTAAGTCAGCCAACTTTTGTAATAATCTCCATCCTCAATCTTTGCTGCGTATTCTGTCATCAACAAAGGCCGGAAGGTATCCACCATCACAGCAAGTTCATGCGTTTCTTTTGCGCCGATACTCTTTTCAACGGTTCCCGGATGTGGCCCATGAGGGATCCCACCAGGATGAAGCGTAATCATTCCTTGCTCAACATGCTTACGGCTCATAAAATCGCCATCGACATAATACAATACTTCATCGCTGTCAATATTGCTGTGATTATATGGCGCCGGAATGGATAGTGGATGATAATCAAATAACCGTGGAACAAATGAACAAATCACGAAATTTCGCGCAGCAAATGTCTGATGAACTGGAGGTGGTTGATGCACGCGCCCCGTTATTGGTTCAAAATTATGAATCGAAAAAGCATATGGAAAAACAAATCCATCCCAACCAATGACATCAAAAGGATGGCTCAGGTAATGGTACGGATAAATTTTATCACCTTTCTTTATATAAAAAAGGAAATCGCCTTTTTCATCATGCGTTTCAAGCACATCAGGCTTTCTGATATCTCGTTCGCAAAATGGAGAATGTTCCAGCAATTGGCCAAATTTATTGCGATATCGATCTGGCGTAATGATTGGGCTGTAGGATTCAACAATGAATAGTCGATTGTCGGATCCGTCAAACTCCAGTTGATAAATGGTTCCTCTTGGAATAACTAAATAATCACCGTATTCGAACTTGAGATTACCGTACATGCTGCGAAGGGTTCCCGTTCCTTTATGAATGAAGATCACTTCGTCGGCGTCCGCATTTTTGAAAAAGTAATCCGTCATACTTTTTCTTGGAGCCGATAATATGATTTTGCAATCACTATTTACCAAAACTGGTTTTCTGCTTTTTAAATAATCATCTTCCGCTTCGATATTAAATCCCATCAAACTCCGATGCTTCAATTGTTCATCGTGGATTAATTTTGGAGCAACGGAAAAAGGATCGCCAACCTGAACAATCTGAGTGGGCGCATTGACGTGATACAAGGTAGAATACATATCACTAAATCCTTCTGTTGAAAAAAGTTGCTCGTGATATAATTCTCCATTTGGCTGACGGAATTGAGTGTGTCGTTTTTGGGGAATTTTTCCGAGTGAAAAATAGTGCATATCGGAATCGTATTTACAGGTTAAGTAATTAAGGTTTTATGCCAAGTTTATAAAAATCGTATCTAAAATATTTCTGAGTTGATTGATCTGTTTATCAGATAATCCATTCCATGCAGCAGATCGAAATGATTCAACCATAGGTAAAACCTCAAGTATTTTTGCTTTCCCGGTTTTTGTCAAAAAAATATTAAACTTTCTGCGATCTTCCGGATCAGGTAATCTTTCTAAAAGTTGTTTGTTACATAAAAGATCGATAATCCGAGTCACGGTTGGTGCATCTTTAAAAGATCGGGCTGCAATTTCAAACTGACTGAGTCCGTCTTCTTTTTCGAGTTCCTGCAAAATCACCCATTGGTCCACGGTAATATCAGCGCCTTTTTCATTGAGGATCTTTTTGAAAGATTGTTTCATCTTTTTCGCAGTACGTTCGATGATAAACCCGGAAATTTCGGTTTTATATTTTTTAGAATCAGGTTGATTAGCGATCATGACATTTAGTTGTTGTACTAATTATTCGCAAGTTAATAATTAATGTTAAACTAGCCAAATCAGGATCAAAATTGAGCTAAAATGAAATCAGGACTTTTCGTCCAATCGGTGAGCCATACGCTGAATAGCTTCAACAATATTGTCTAAAGCCGGAGGATAATCTACATACTTAATATTATCAAGCTCATCCCCCCAAATACTAATCGTCACAACTTTCTTTCGGGAGCCATAAGCTACTGCCAATCTTAGCGGAATCGGTGTCGGTTTATTTCGCTTTCTCTCCTGACAAAGGTTACTTTCACAATCATAGATAGTCTCAAAATCGAAGAAACGCTGCGAAATGATATATTCAGCAAATTGTTCAATTTCTTCTCTCGAAATATCTTTCTTGGTTACCACCAATCCACCATGTAAGCTTTTATATTCTTTTATAAGCCTGCCGTTGCTTTTGATATAAATGTAATCCTTCAGGACAGGATCAATACCTCCATAATATCCACCTCCTATCAATTCAATGCTTATATAAACTTGCTTTTTTTCTGGTTCATTGCTTTTTTTTCTTTTACGTTTCTTGTCTTTTTTACCAAAAGTCAACCATCGTTTTTTATCTTTTTTAGTACGGAAAGTTTCGACAATAACATCTGGTAGTTCATTAGCTGGCTTTACAAATGGTGCATCCTTGCTTTCCACTCTGACAAAATGGTATTGGTAAGTGCCTTTACTGTTAACTTGTGTAAACTCCAATACCAGTTTGTTTTTATTTATTTCAGCAATTTCAAATTTTTTGATATGCTTAAAGCTATAAAAAAGTTCACTGCCATTTAGGCTCCAGGTACCTCGGGTCATCGTACCATTAAGGTATTGTTCGTAAGTATAATTATATTTGATATGAAGATAATAATCGTAAAAATTTTCAGCTTGATGGATGATGGTATTGGATTCCAGATGAATTGTATAGGTATAACGCCACTTTGTTTCAACGATCTCCCGTTCTTCTACCGCCGGATAACGGGTACCCCAGTCCTTTGAACTCGTTTGTGAACGAGCCTGCCAACCAAACATTAAAACGGCAAAAAAAATAACGATTTGGAGGAAATTTCTCATTAAAGGTTGTTGTATTTCATTTCAAGCTTCACTTCATCCGTTTTGAACAGCCAAAATTAGATAACTAAATAACAATTGTCAATTTTTATTAAGTACTCCTTTTCTATAAACAAACAATGAGCCGTTTAGAATTAACGAACCCATTGTTTGTTCTAGTTTAACAAATAGTGATTTTTAGAATTTAAAACCTATAGTCAACAAAATATTGTTCACGTTCAACGTATTATTAACAGTCTGTTGAAGCGAAGCATCACTTACGTAATAAGGAATATATTCTTCTTTATGTTGTGAATACCTATAGGCCAAATCAAAATATAAAATGCGCAATCGATATCCAAAACCAAGACTAAACGAATTGCTGCTAAAATCTCCTGAAGCATAAGGTGAACCAAACATTCCGTATCCTGCCCTTATCCTGAATTTTTGATAAGCATATTCCCCTCCGACTTTAAAGTTGATAGTAGAAGTATAAAGATTGTTTATTTCACGATTGACTTCATCTTGATATTCTCTATCTGCCGGATTATCACTGTTTGAAGTCAGGTTGAAAGAGGGTTTGCTATAATTAACAAATTCGATTTCAGCAGTTATAAAACCTTGTTTTTTGATGATCAGTCCAAGGCTACCAATATATCGCCAGGGTGTTGCCAGATTATATCTAAAAAACCCTTCGGGGGAGCGCTCTCCATACCTTTCAACGCCAGAACCTAAATCAAAACTATATTCCAATTCTGTAGCGAATGTATCTGTCAAACTATATGCTGTTGGGGTATGAATTGCAGCGCCAACCCTTACCATTTGATTAATACGATATATCGCTCCGAGCTTCAAATTAATGCCAACTCCCTTGGTTTTCACCCTTTCATCAAAGGTCATGTCAACAAAGGTCAGAATCTCATCTGCAGCATCTTCTTCTTGATAGGATTTGTTCTCTTCGTAGGAAACAAAAGGCACTCCAACTGTTGCTCCCAACATTAATTTTTCATTATAATTTCCGGCTACCGAAAACACCAGTTCATTGATTCCTCCTTTCCTGCGCACAGATTGTTGCTTTTGAACAGCCGGGTTTTGTCCCGTAAATTTAAAATGTTCTTCAAAATCGTTTGTATACTCAATAACAGTAGTATCAGGGTTTGAAAAATCTTCAAATATAGCTCCGGTAGAATAAGCCGGTCCGGCTTCAAATGCATCCAGGTCGTCTGGAAAAAAGCCATTGCCATTTTCATCATAAGCCCTTTCTAAAAACCGATCGGCATAGGAACCAATTGTTTTTCCTTTTAAAAAAAAGGATTGTTTAAAATCAGCTAACCTGTTGAGTCCAAACCCAAAATTAAACGTCCTCCATTTTGAGTTGGAAGGTTGTTTATTAATAATCAGCCCTGCATTATTGACGTTAAACTTTGTTGCTGAAACTTTCAGTGATTCTGAAGCATCTCCCTGCAAAATAGAAGTGGTATTATTAAAAAGTAAACCCGGCGTAAAAACTAACTCTGAAGTACGATAAATTGCCAATCCTGCGGGATTTGTACTTAACACAGAAAAGTCACCGCCCAAAGCTCCTATTCCTCCCCCTACTCCCATAGTTCGTGCAGTTCCTTCAACATCAATATAAGAGTAGCGCAAGGCATCACCTGCTGTTTGTGCAGATAATAAATAACACCACCCTATAAAGAGTAATAAAAAAAATATCCTTTTCATATCATTTATATTTTATTATTGTTTTCAAAGCAAATATCACATATATGAACTTACACAAAATGTGAAAATGATCAATGAAATTACAAAATTTAGATTGATTGAATGGGTAAGACCCTCATAAAAAAAGTGGATAGACTAGTATTTAATCCATCCACTTTTCTTATTGTTAAAATAATAAAACCAAACTCAAGATTATCTTGGCCCTCTTGAACTATTTGACTTAGAAGAAGAACTTCTGCTGCTATTGCTGCTTCCGCTACTTCTTGTACTGCTTCTTCCACTAGAAGATGATCTGCTTGGGCTGGCACTGCTTCTCGAAGAACCACTGCTGCTTCTTGTATTACTTGAAGACTTAGTGCTATTTCTTGAATTATTGAATATTGAAGAGTTTGAACTTCTTCGAGGCTTATCATAGGTTCTTGAACTGGATCGATTTGGCTTATTGTATGTCCTTGAAGGCTGAGAAGATCTATTATAATTTGAATTGGCTTTTTGAGTCGCTGATCGGTTAGAATTTGCTTTACGGCTACTGTTTCTAGAAGAAGAACCAGAAACATCATATACATCTGAAGCTGGGCTATTGCGACTGCTTCTTGTTGATTTTGAATTGTTAGAACCGGAATTCAAATTATCAAACTTTGAACCACCACGTGGGGTATTCCTTGTTGTACCTGTACTTCCGTTTCTAGATCCGTAATATGCATTATCCGTTGAACCGTAACTGGTACTTGTATAAGAATACGGATTACTAAAGGAAGGAGGACAGTAAGCATTGTAGCCACCACCATATCCTCCGCCACCATATCCATATCCACCACCGCCATATCCGTAAGAGCTTCCGTATCCGCCACCATATCCATAGGAATTGTAACCTCCATAATTACCAGCTCCGTAATAGTTATTTACAACAGTTACATTGCCATATGGGCTGTAACCTCCATATCCAAAAGAACTATAAGTGCCATATCTACTCCAAGGGCTATAACTTCTATAGCTCAAAGAGTTACTGTATATATAAACTGAATTGTCCAAACTATAAGTTGGATTATAATAATAAGCATCTACATAAATGGGATCATAAAAACTAAACCCATAATAGGGGCGGTAAAACCTTTTAATACGTGATGAATAATAATAATCATAGTCATCGTCTTCATAACTATACTCATCATCATCGTACTCACTGTCATCATAATCACTAACGCTAGTATTATCATAATTACTGTCATCGTTCGAAGTACTCACAGTCGAAGTGTAAAAATCGTTATCAGTGGCTGGGTCAAAATATAAATCATCAAATTGAGCAAGCGAAGTTGAAGCCCAAGCCATGACAAAAAATGCAATCAAAACAAAAGAAAATTTATAATTTTTCATAAAGACAAAATTTTAATGTAATTACTGTGACTCTCTTACAAGTTACAGGTGTAATTTATTACTTTTACGGCTAATTTTTAGTTAAAACTGTATTAAAATTGGGAATACATCAAGTTAATCATAGTTAAATTTAGGACAAATGTCTGCTAGGCCTATAAATGAGCTGAGTATTACTATTCGGAAACGCAGTATCTGTTGCAATATTATTTTGAAAACCTGATGTTTAAAAATGTGAAATTAATTTAATATTTCAATTGGTTACGAAACTAAAGTTCCCGGAAGACAGTTATTACAGTTTATACAAAAAAACACCTAAATTGTTTATTTAAGCTTAAGATTAAGAAAGAAATGTCAAAAGGAATAACCAGTCGAAGTGAAGATTATTCACAATGGTACAATGATATTGTCAAAAAAGCGAACCTTGCAGATCATTCTGCGGTAAGAGGTTGTATGGTCATTAAGCCTCATGGTTTTGGCATCTGGGAAATGATCCGGGATCAGCTTGACCGGATGTTTAAAGAAACAGGTCATGTAAATGCTTATTTCCCACTGTTCATTCCTAAAAGTTTTTTAAGCCAAGAAGCAGAACATGTGGAAGGTTTTGCAAAAGAATGCGCCGTTGTCACACATCATCGCCTGATGAACGACCCAAATGGCGGAGGAGTTATTGTTGATCCTGATTCCAAATTGGAAGAGGAGTTAATCGTTCGTCCAACTTCTGAAACTATCATCTGGAATACTTATAAAGACTGGATTAATTCTTATCGCGATTTGCCCTTATTGATCAATCAATGGGCAAATGTAGTTCGCTGGGAAATGCGTACCCGATTGTTTTTGAGAACCGCAGAATTTCTTTGGCAGGAAGGACACACCGCTCACGCTACAAAGCAGGAAGCAATTGACGAGACTTTATTGATTTTGGATCTTTATGCAAAATTTGCAGAAGAATACATGGCGATGCCTGTGATCAAAGGAGTAAAAACCGTTAACGAACGTTTTGCCGGAGCAGTAGATACTTATACGATTGAGGCATTGATGCAAGATTCCCGGGCACTTCAGGCAGGAACTTCTCATTTCCTTGGTCAAAATTTTGCAAAGGCTTTCGATGTCAAGTTTCTTGATGAAAACCAAAAACAAGAATACGTTTGGGCAACATCCTGGGGCGTATCAACACGACTGATGGGTGGATTAATTATGACTCATTCGGATGATGATGGTTTGATTATTCCTCCTCGACTTGCACCAACACAGGTTGTAATTATTCCAATTCCAAAATCCAATCATGAAATCGATGAGGTTGCCGAAAAAGTTATGAAAGCCTTGAAAGAAAAAGGTGTTTCGGTAAAATATGATACCGACCAAAAGAAACGCCCTGGTTTTAAATTTGCGGAATATGAGTTACACGGAATTCCAGTGCGATTAGGGATTGGTAAACGAGATATTGAAAATGGTCAAATTGAAGTAGCTCGACGAGATACCAAAGAAAAATCTTCGCAACCAATTGAAGGAATCGCCGATTATGTTCACAATTTACTGGAAGAAATTCAAGATAATCTTTTCCAAACAGCTTTGAAATTTCGAGATGAACGAATAACGAAGGTTGATAACTTTGAAGACTTCAAAGCAGTTTTGGATGATAAAGGAGGCTTTATTTCTGCACACTGGGACGGAACAACAGAGACCGAACTCAAAATCAAAGAATTGACTAAAGCGACAATCCGCTGCATCCCACTTGATTCAAAATTGGAAGATGGCAAATGTGTACTTACAGGAAATCCGTCTAAGCAAAGAGTTTTGTTTGCAAGGGCATATTAAAAACCTGACCATTCAATTTAAAATACTTTTATTTAAATAATACCCCAAAATGTGACTACATCTTGGGGTATTTTATTTTAAAATCTATTTTCCAAAATCAACCAAAGCATTATGGAACATTATTTTGATATTTTTTGTTATATCCAAGTATTCACTCAAAAAATAAGAAATAATCAAAATTTATAGTCATGAAAACGCATCAAAGGGAAATTTTAATTTATTACAATCCCGAATTAAGTTCTGATCGAAAAACAGTAGCTTTTGCACAAAGCGTTGCACCCCACGTACGATCTTATGCTTTCGGGAAAACACCTTCCTCAGGTACTAGTTGGCAAATGATCTTGAACTCTCTTGAATTGCATCCTAAGGAACTCATGAACAAAGCCAATCCTTATTACCAAACACACATCAGAGGCAGAGAATTTGACGAAGAAAGCTGGGTCAACATACTACGACATAATTCCGATCTAATCAAAGCTCCCATTGCCATTAGGGGAAATAGAGTCATTTTATGCACAAATCCTACAGATATTTATAGATTGATCAAACAGCCCGTTCCCAGAGCTTGAATTTCTAAATATTGAAATTTAATTGATTTGACTTCCAATTGTTATTGGGTTTGATATCCTTGCCTGTTTTTCTTTTCTTTTTTGTACCTTTGTCTTCTATTAATTCATTAAAAATATTTTGAAAATGTCATTTGAAGTAGAAGGTCGTTTACATAAAAAGTTTGATACCGCTCAGGTTACAGATTCGTTTAAAAAAAGAGAATTTGTCGTTGAAGTAGAAGATGGAGCATACACACAAATAATCAAATTTCAACTAACACAAAATAATTGTGACAAACTTGATCCATTCAATGAAGGTGATCAAATGAAGGTTACTTTTAACCTTAGGGGTAGAGAATATAATAAAAATGGAGAAACTTTTTACTTCACAAATCTTGAGGCCTGGAGGCTTGACAATGCAGGTGCAGCAGTTACTCAACCTGTGACAGGAGGAAGCCTTGACGCTTTTCCACCTGCTACCGACGAGCCTTCGACGGATTCCACAGATACGGACGATTTACCATTTTAACGACTCCCTGATTTAAACAAGCATACTGAAAAGCACTCTTTTTCTCAATGTAGAATAGAGTGCTTTTTTGTACTTAGCCCTTTGAAAATTCGTTACAATGGCAATTGAGTCCAAAAAGTTTATTGTTATATGAGCACTTCTAAATCCATCACTGCTTTCCTTTTTATACTTTTTCCATTAATTGTAAATGCACAACTCATCACAGGTATTGGAACAAGATGGAGTGATGCATTTACAGAATGGATTATATACACCGATAACGAAGAGCTGGAAGGAGACTTAACGCTTAGATGGCAACTTCAGGGTGACTGGTCGGAGTGGGATTACCGCTTGGGAGAAGAAGTAGGTAGTATAAAAATGAAATGGAAAGACAATCCCAGTCAATGGGAATTGAGGGGTGGAAATGAAATCGTCACGATCTATATGGTTTGGCCAAATGATGTCCGAGAATGGAGACTGACCGATAACTCAACCACACTTACCCTCAAAAGCCGTTGGGGAAATAACCTCAATGAATGGCAATTAAAAACAGAAAAATACGGTCATTTTGACATTATAGCCAATTGGGAAAATGATCCCCGGGAATGGAATGTCTGGGATGAATTAGATGAAGATATCAGTATTCATATGAAAATTGCGCTCCTTTTTATCGCTACTTTCCACAGCTCGCCAAAAGGATAACATTACGAAGTGACTTCTTCCAGAATTTGCTGTGCGTGACCTTTGGTAACCACTTTTGTAATCACCCTTTCAATCACTCCATTTTCATCAATAATAAACGTCGTCCTCCAAACACCGTCAAATACTCTCCCCATAAATTTCTTTGTTCCCCAAACATCATAAGCCTTGATGGTTTCCAACTCGGTATCAGCCAGTAAGCTAAAAGGGAACCCAAATTTTTTGATAAAATTAGAATGCTTTTTCGGATTATCCGGACTCACACCTAACAGTTGAAACCCTTGTGCTTTGAGTTCCGAATAATGATCGCGAAGGCTACATGCTTCAGCCGTACAACCGGGTGTATTGTCTTTTGGATAAAAGAATAAAATCAATTTGGAACCTTTGTAGTCAAAGAGTGAAATTTCTTCTCCTTTTTCATTCAGGCCTTTAAAATCGGGAGCTTTATCTCCTGCTTGTAATTTCGTCATAGTTTTATTATCCATTTTTTATTTATCTAGTAAAACTTCTTTCATAGACGGTTTGATTGCCTCGGTCATCAGTAACTTCAAGCCGAAATTCGTGCTTCCCTTTTGACACACGGTCATCAAAACGATAATTTATTAAATCTTTTTTAAGATCATATTCCATTAAAATCCATTGTCCATCAACTGTTGCTTTGTATTTTAAATCTGACGCTTTGCCCGTTGTTGGAATGTCATCTTTTATTTTAAAAGTCATCCGGCTATATCCTGCCATACTAGCGCTAAACCTTATGGGCGTAATCGTAGGCGGAGTTTCATCAACCATGATGCAATAATCTCCTAATGAACGAATTTTTGTAGTCAACATCCCATCTTTCCATTTACCACCACAGTTTATCATTATATTGCCTTTCCCGCAATAAGCGATAAATGCCTTATCTCTCATCTCAGCAGGTAAGTTTTCAGGCTTGATTGATATATCTAAAAATTTGTGTACAGGTGTTTTTAAATCATGAATATGGTGAACATAGGAATATACATTACTCGATGCATCTTTGGCCGAATAATACTTCATGTAAAGATTGTTGTACAGCGTACCTTTCGGAAAATATAAATGAAGTTCGTCTGTATTAATGATATTTTCTTCTTCATAAGGAAGAAAATAATTGAAGGACAGGTTATCATTTTTATTCACTTCACTCCTTTTAACCCAAAATTCTAAGTTAGCTTCGTTGTTATTCAAATCCTTTACAGTCATCGTAATTTTACTGGCTTTCCCTGCAAATAGTTCCACAACCCCTTCATTAGATTTTTCATTGTAGATACTTAATTTATTTCCGGGCAACAGATAACAGCGATTGAAATAACTCTTCCTGGTAATTTGCTCTTCGTAGTCAAGATGGGCATTTAAATATCGTGTTTCTCCGAAAGAAAAGGTTTCCATTTCAAAATTGTAAACGGGGGTATCATCCTGCAACATATTGAGAGAATAAACACCATTCCAATTCGAAACTCCGGTCATATGATCATAGGTTTTTAACCCAAATCCTACTCGCCATGCGCCAAGTAAAATCGTGTCACCTTGTATTTTATATTTACTACCTACTCTTTTGAGTTTATAGGTTTTTGATTCAATCGTTTCCCTTTTATCATTTAAAAAGTAAACTTTTAACCCATTAATGACTGGAGGGCGATTATCTGTGACATCAATACCAAACAACAGTGGATTGACTGGTTTTTCAGATTTGGTATCTCGGATCTCAAAATGAAGGTGTGGCCCCTGTGAACTTCCAGAGACACCCATTTTCCCCAGTTGATCTCCTTTTTCAAATAAAAATTGATTAGGCTGAGGAAAGAGCTCAATTTCAAAAGATTGCTTTTGATATTGCATTTTTTTTACAAAGTCTTCGACTTCTTTTGTAAAGCTTTGAAGATGGGCATACACCGTGGTGTAACCGTTAGGGTGATCGATATACAACGCTTTGCCATAACCTCCAGCGGACACCTTGATCCTGGAAACGCTTCCTTTTGCTGCTGAAAAAATGGGTTGTCCGACGCCTCCGTTTTGTGCTTTGATGTCAATACCGGCATGGAGGTGGTTTGGCCTCAATTCCCCAAAAGTTCCGGACAACAACACGGTAGAAGCTACGGGTGATCTGAAATAATCTTTCGGATAACTCTTTTTACTTGAGGTAGTAAAAGATACTAAAACAATTAATAAAAATAAGGTAAAAATAGTCGAACGCATCATACATTTTTTTCCTTTCAAAATCCAAATAGAACGAAACAAATACCTCTCAATATTACAGAAAAGAAATGAAAAGGTTTCAGGAAATGGATTCTTTCATTTTTTAGAATTCGATTTCTTGAGTACATTTTCAAAAGGATCTTCAACGATACTTTCCCAACTTTCCCGTATCGTTTTTTCTTTTTTATTTTGCTCAATAAATTTTAAAAAATCACTTCTGCTGATATTTCGTCCCCCCAAACTTTTAAGATGTCGGGTTTCCTGCTGACAATCAATCAGCTTAAATCCACGATCTTCCAATATGCGCACCAAAGTGATGAAACCGACTTTTGAAGCATTATTCACATTTGAAAACATAGATTCCCCAAAAAATATTTTACCCAAGCATACCCCATAAAGCCCTCCAACTAATTCGGAACCTTGCCAAACCTCCACGGAATGCGCAAAACCATTATCGTGCAGCCTGCAATAGGCCTCAACCATATCCTCCGAAATCCAGGTACCACCACCCTGCCCTTTTCGAAATTGTTTTTTACAAGCGCTCATTACTTGTTCAAATTCCTGGTCAAAAGTTACTTCAAACTTCCGTTGATTAAAATAACTGCGCATACTTTTCGCAATTTTCAACTCAGACGGAAACAAAACAAAGCGAGGATCAGGAGACCACCAAAGGATCGGATCATCAGGATTAAACCAAGGAAAAAGCCCGTTTTGATAAGCCAGCAACAATCTTTCCAACGACAAGTCCCCTCCTACGGCAAGGATGCCATCTTCATTGGCAAGCTCCGGATGAGGGAAACTCAATTCTTTTTCAGAAAGCCAAAAAACAGGCATGGGTTCAGATTTTAGTATGGTTTAAAAAAAAATCCTCGCTTAATTTTTTAAACTCGCTTAACAAAAAAAGGAACGAAAGAATATTGCTAAAATAAGAATGTGACCGGTTATTCAAAGATAACCGGTCACACTTAATATAAATATTTTTAAGAAAAGTTATTTAGCCTTTTCCTTTTCGATGATAGCGGAGAGTCCGCGATCAATCAAGGCATCTTTCAAAGGCTTCAGAACATTGAAAGCGTCTGTTTTTACAATTGCTTTTCCTTTGAAATGAATGATAAGAGAAAGTTGTTCCGCTTGCTCGTTTGAGTGATTTAAAATTTCAGTAAAACACTGAATTACCCATTCAAAAGAATTGTGGTCATCATTGTAAACAATAAGTTGAGACTTTGTGCCTATATCCATCAATTCTTCTTCTAGCAGGGCCACTTCTTCCAATTCTTCGAAATTATTATTATCAATATTCATAACAGGGGTTTTATTAAGTATTAAAGCATATTATATTTAACTAATTCAAACTGGCTAAAGTTTCTTTTACAGCTTTAAAATTTGGGATATCTCCCGCAGATGCCAACACTTCTGCATATATTATGACTCCCTCCTGATCGATTACAAATGCTGATCGTTTTGATACTCCTTTCATTCCTAATCCAAATTCTTCATAAAACGCATCGTAAGCCTGAGAAACTGTTTTATTAAAGTCAGAAAGCAGTGGAAAATTATAACCTTCCAATTCTTTAAATTTATTTAAGGCATGGAATGAATCCACAGAAATTGCTAATATTTGGGCATCCAAACCTTCATAACTACCAATGTCGTCTCTCAAACTGCATAATTCTGTTGTACAGACTCCCGAAAATGCAAGTGGAAAAAATAATAGAACCACCTTTTTACCCTTGTAATCATCGAGAGAAACTTCCGATTTGTCTGAGGCGATTAAAGTAAAATTGGGAGCCTTTTCACCAACTTTTAAAGACATATTTATTTATTTGTTTTGGGTTTAATTCATGCGTTAAATCAACGCTAAAATCCTAAAATTGTTTTTAATTAAGCTCTTAAAGATAAGCAATCCAAGCAAATTTTTGTTCTTTTAAGCAAATTTTTGGTTTACCAATTTCAATGGATAGCACACAAAAAGCTTACTTACAACTACATGTCGCTGTAATTCTGTTTGGATTTACTGCCATTCTTGGAGACTTGATTTCCCTTTCGGCACTAATATTAGTCTGGTGGCGAGTTTTGATTACAAGTATCAGTTTGTTTTTCTTAATTGGCTTTGGTAAGAAATTAAAGGTCATTCCGAAAAAACGAATTCTTCAGTTTATGGGCATCGGAGTTTTGGTAGCATTACATTGGATTTGCTTTTTTGGTTCGATAAAATATGCCAATGCCTCGGTTTGCCTGGTGTGTTTTGCAACGACTTCATTTTTTACCTCTTTTTTAGAACCTATCCTGACTAAAAGACCATTCAAATGGTACGAAATGAGCTTGGCGGTTATCGTTATTCCGGGCATGATTTTAATCGTCAACAATGTTGACCTTTCCATGATGTTGGGCGTTTGGATTGGCCTGGCATCTGCATTTCTTGCTTCTTTGTTTGCCATTTTTAACAAACAGCTCGTAAACGAAGCAGATTCTTTTAGCATTACTTTTTTAGAACTGGGTAGTGGCTGGCTTTTCATCAGTCTGACCCTTCCATTTTATTTTATGAGCGAGGAACCTTTCAAGTTTTTCCCGAACCCTGATGACCTTGGCTATTTACTGGTTTTAGCGCTTTTGTGTACGACATTCGCATACGTTATAGCACTAAATGCTTTAAAACATGTAACCGCTTTTACGGCAAATCTGACACTGAGCCTTGAGCCTGTCTACGGAATTATTCTGGCCGTTTTGATCCTCAAAGAGAATAAAGAACTTGATGCAGGATTTTACTCAGGCTGTGCGCTGATTTTGCTTTCCGTTATGGCCTACCCTATTATTAAAAAATATTTTGAAAAGCCTTCTTTTAATAAAAATTAGCGCATTCCTCCTATTTTTGATGCTTTAAAGAAAAAACCAATGGACCGAGACGCGCTACAACTCTTTGATTATTGTATAGCTCACAGCACTTTACAACCGCCGGTCCTTTATGATCTGGAGCGGGAAACTTATTTAAAAGCACTTGCGCCACAAATGCTTTCCGGACATTTGCAAGGTCAGTTTTTGCGTTTGCTTTCAAAGTTGAAACAACCATCCACAATCCTGGAAATCGGCACTTTTACCGGTTATTCAGCAATTTGCCTCGCTTCCGGATTAAAAGAAGGCGGTATTTTACATACGATCGAAGTAAATGAAGAATTGGAAGATATGATTCTCAAATATGTTAGAATAGCCAATTTGCAGGACAAAATTAAATTGCATATCGGCGATGCAAGGGAAATTATTCCGGAACTCCATGTAAACTACGATATTGTCTTCATTGATGCCGGAAAGAAAGACTATGCTTTTTATTATGATCTGATCTTTGACCAGGTTAATCCTGGTGGGCTAATCATTGCTGACAATGTACTTTGGAGTGGAAAAGTATTAGAAAAAAAGCAACAAAAAGATGCTGCCATCATTGATGCTTTCAATAAAAAAGTACATGCTGATGAACGCGTCGAAAATATTTTGCTCCCTATCCGCGACGGATTGATTATCGCACAGAAGTTATATACTAAGCATGAGTAACAAAAAACGCTACCAACAATTTTGTGAAGAGGAAAAGGAGATTCCTATCTTTTCCAGGCCTTGGTATCTGGATGCCGTCTGTCAATATAAAAATGAAAGTTGGGAGGTACTTTTGGTAAAGAAAAACGAAAAAATTATAGCAAGCTGGCCTTATTATTTAAAACGAAAAAACGGATTCCAATATAGTGTTTTGCCTCCCCTCACCAAGTTTCTGGGTCCCTACATTATTGCAGAAAAACGATCTCCGAAATTTGCTCATAAAATTTGTAAAACACTGATCGAACAGCTTCCTAAAAAAGCATTAGTTCTTCAAAATTTTCATTATAATTTTACCGATTGGTTACCTTTCTATTGGACAGGGTTTGAGCAGAGCACCCGTTATTCTTATGTTCTGGAAAATCTGCAAGACCTTAAAGGCATTTATAATAATTTTAGCAGCGACTATCGAAACAATAAAATCCGCAAAGCGGAACAGTCCGTCAAAGTCGTATCCGATTTAAGTCTTGAAGCATTCTTCGAAGTAGCGATGCTGCCTTTTAAAAGGCAAAATCTTCCTCTACCTTTTAGCCTCGATTTTTTCAAAAAATATGATGCCGTAATGGTCGAACATCACTCGCGAAAATTATTTTTTGCAGTCGATGATCAATACCGAATACATTCTGTGGTTTATTTGCTTATCGACCATGATCGAGCATATTATCATTTGGCTGGAGATGATCCGGACCTTCGCGGAAGTGGAGCTTCGATCCTGCTGGTTTGGGAAGCAATAAAATATACGCGTAATACCCTCGGTCTAAATATTTTTGACTTTGAAGGAAGCATGATCAAACCGATTGAACGGGTCAGGCGGCAATTTGGAGCAGTGCAAAAACCTTATTTTGAAATCCGAAAATACAATTCCAGACTCTTTAAAATGCTGGAATGGTTTAAAAAACAACTTTAGGGTATAGGTTATTGGGCTAATATTATCGATACGCTATTTTTTAAAGCTCTAGCAAATAGCCTATCAATAACTTTTTACGCCTGCTTCCATTTTTAAAAAACATTGACATATCCAAAATGACTCTTTACGTTTCGAAAATCAAAAGTATTATCTGATAATCGTCCAAGTGCCAGACTAAAACCAAAAATACCTACTTTCGTCTCAAAAGTAATCCCTGCTCCGAAGCCCAGTGGATGTTCAAATCGCATAATTTCGGGAGTAATATTTTCAATATAGCCATAGTCGCCAAAAGTATAGAGATAGGAATTTTGACCAATCACAAAACGATACTCCAGCGTAAAAACAGCGAATTTCGTAGCAAAAATAGATTCTTCATCATACCCCCTCATGATACGATTTCCCCCAATTCTAAATTGCTCATTTTGATAAACCGGCTCCTTTCCGAAGACACCGCCCAGTCGAACACCCGCTTTTACAACTCCTCTCGCTAAAAGCGGCAGGTAACCTGCAAAATTTCCTGAAACCCTGTATTGAAATGACTTTAGTGTTAAAGAATCATACAAAGATTCGTAATTAAAATCAGAGTCTTTAATCGATAAAATGGTATTGTTTTTTTTGATCTGTTTTAAACCGTTTCCACCACGAACCAGAATACTCCAGCCTTTGCGCGGATTGTAACGGTAATCTAATTTTTGCATGTTGTATTCCAAACCGACAATCGAATTAGTGACATCCAGGTTCGGTGGCAGCATTTTAGTGTTGATGATTCTTTGCGTATCAACAGTTAGAATAGTTGTCGAGGTTTGATTCCAAAATAGTTTCAGATAATTTCCGCCTTCGAATAGGTACTGCAATCCTATATCAAAATCTACATCAAGGTAAGAAGAGTCCCTTTTGTACAAATTAAATCGAGTATCAATACCAAAAGGCAAATTGAAAATATAAGGATATTGAAATTGCAAATCCAACCTTTGTGTTTCCGGGCGCAGTTGTTCAAATTCAACAAATATTCTTTCTCCTAAGCCAAATTGATTGCGAAGATCGGCATTAACCGTTGCTGTAAATTGAAATCTTTTTACTTCCGGATTGCCGGGAATTGCTGTCGTATTTGTAGGTAGAAAACCAAAAAGAAAATCAAATCGACTAGCTTTTTTATTTTCCAAAAAAAGATTGATCGTAGCTTTTTCACCAGTAAAAGTAACTGTTGCGTCACCTTTTTCTTGCAAAAATGGGACTTCCCGCAAGCGGTTTCGTATTTTCAGAATTCTGCTTTTGCTGTAATAGTTATCCTCCTTGAGACCCAAATAATTTTCAAGGTAATTGGTTGATATTTTCGCGTTGCCAATAATATTTATTGTATCAATCAAAACCAACCGGTTCTTTTGCATAAAAAGCTGCGCTGAAATTTTATTATCCTCAACTTCAATACTATCCAGCCAAACTGCAGCAAAAGGAAATCCATTGTTTTCGGCATACTGTAAAAGTGACTCCTGCAATGCCACCACTTCACGATAATTGAAGGGTTTGTTGCTATACAAGCGTTCCCGATAACCCACCTGGCTCAAAAAAGCCTCTTCCACGTTTCCATTTTTTAGGGTTGCCCATTCGTATGAATTTCCTACAGTTAGAAAGGCATAAAAAACGGTATCTCTTCTTTCAAGATTTTCTATAGAAGCTTCAAGGTAAGATTGATCTTGTAATTGAAACAAAATACGTTGCAGCGTTGCAACCACCGCAATAGAATCGGAAAAACGATTATTGTAAGATATTCTTTTTTTCAGAAAAGCCTCCTCTTTATCGAGTGGCTTAATTTGGAGGGTAAAGCGCTTCTGCGCCACACTTTGGGCAGTAATCACCATTGCAAGCAACAATAAAAAAATGATCCGGTAGTTTACTGTGAAAGTTTTGTTCAATGAATGAATGGCTTTGATTTCAAAAGAAAACAATGATCGCTTAATACGGTTAAAAATATGATTAATCAACGAAAAAGGTGACCTTCGCGTTGCACTCAAATAATTTAATTGTCCGGCATTTACCTACATATTCCTTTTTGTAAGCAGGCTTGTCACTATTGCAATTTTCATTTTTCGACTTCTTTGAAATACAAGTCGGAGATGGTCGCTGCTATTTTAAAAGAGTTAGCACTTCAAAAAGATTTCTTAAAAGGCAAAACAGTTGAGACCATTTACTTTGGAGGTGGAACGCCGTCGCTTTTGAATACCGCAGAAATCAATACGATTTTAAATAAAATCAATTCATTGCATCTGGTTGCAAAAGATACTGAAATCACGCTGGAAGCCAATCCTGACGACCTGACCAAAGAAAAATTAAAAGCGCTTAAAGATACACCCATCAACAGGTTGAGCATCGGTATTCAATCTTTTTTTGAAGATGATTTAAAATTTATGAATCGCGCTCACAATGCCAGCGAAGCGCATGCCTGCATCGAAAATGCTCAAGTAATTGGTTTCAAAAATCTAACGATTGATCTCATTTACGGCACGCCTACGATGAGTGACGAACAGTGGAATTCGAATATACAACGAGCATTGGATTTTCAAATCCCTCACCTTTCCTGCTATTGCCTGACGGTTGAGCCGAAGACCGCGCTTGACCATTTTGTGAAAACAAAAAAAGTACCTCCTGTGAATGACGAACAAGCAGCCAGACAATTTGAAATGCTGATGGACACTGCGATTGAAAACAATTATATCCATTATGAAATTTCCAACTTCGCAAAGGATGGCTGGTTTTCAAAACATAATTCTTCTTATTGGAAAGGAAAGTCCTATCTGGGAATTGGACCGTCTGCTCATTCTTTCGATGGAAAAAACAGGCAGTGGAATATCGCCCACAATCAAAAATATTTGAAGACCCTTGAAAAGGGAGTAGTTCCTTTTGAACAAGAAATACTAACTACCGTTCAGCGTTACAACGAGTATGTCATGACCAGCTTAAGAACGATTTGGGGAACGGAACTGGAAAAGGTAACCGACTTTGGAGAAAAATATGGCACCCATTTTTTAAAAACCATCCAATCCTTTCTGCAAGATGAATCCGTTTGCGAAAAGAATAAAAATTATTCGCTGACCTCAAAAGGAAAACTTTTGGCAGATCGAATTACCATGGAGCTGTTTTTTGATGAAAAATAATCCACAACCCAATTACTCAATCAACCTAATCAACTTATAGAAAAGCAAATAGCGAAAGTCAAATTTTCAACTTTTACCCTCTAACTCACTAACCACTTAACTTTCTATCCCTCTAATACCCTAACCCTCTAAACTTTTAATCATCACTTCCAAAATCTGCTGAGCTGCTTTTGCGATGACCGTTCCTGGTCCGAAGATTCCAACCACCCCGCTTTTGTACAGAAAATCATAATCCTGCGGCGGAATAACACCTCCCACAACGACCATTATATCTCTTCTTCCAAGGTCTTCCAGCGCTTTGATTGCCTGGGGAACTAAAGTTTTATGACCAGCTGCTAAAGAGGAAATTCCCAAAATATGAACATCATTCTCAGTTGCCTGACGCGCAGCTTCTTCTGGCGTTTGAAACAAGGGCCCAATATCCACATCGAATCCCAAATCTGCAAAACTCGTTGCAATGACTTTCGCTCCGCGATCATGCCCATCCTGACCTAATTTTGCGATCATGATCCGTGGGCGGCGCCCTTCCAAGCTTGCAAATTTATCCGCTAGTTGCTGTGCTTTTTTAAAATTGTCGTCCATACTTATTTCGCTTGAATAAACGCCTGAAATAGAACGCGTTGTCGCTTCAAATCTCCCAAAAGCTATTTCCATCGCATCGGAGATTTCACCAAGTGTGGCGCGATTTCTTGCAGCCTCGACAGCGTATTCTAACAGATTGCCTTTTCCTGATTGAGCGCATATTGTGAGCTGTTGGAGGGATGCCATGGTCGCTTTTTCGTTTCGATTGGCTCGAGTCTCTTTAAGTCTTTGAATTTGCGTATTTCTAACGGCATCGTTATCCACTTCCAACAATTTAATATTTGTTTCCTCTTCGGTTTGAAAAACATTGACACCGACTATTTTATCTTTTCCACTGTCAATCCGCGCCTGCTTTCGGGCAGCTGCGGCTTCGATCCTCATCTTTGGCAATCCGTTTTCAATCGCTTTGGCCATACCACCCAATTCTTCGACTTCCTGAATCAAAGACCAGGCCCTACGCACTAATTGATCGGTCAGATATTCAACATAATAAGAACCTGCCCATGGATCGACGGCTTTGATAACGTCTGTTTCCTCTTGAATAATTTTTTGTGTGTCCCGTGCAATTTTTGCAGAAAAATCAGTAGGTAAAGCAACTGCTTCATCGAGCGAATTGGTATGAAGTGATTGTGTTCCACCCAACACCGCTGCCATCGCCTCGATACAAGTCCGTGCAACATTATTGAAAGGATCTTGCTCAGTCAGACTCCATCCGGAAGTCTGGCAATGCGTACGTAACGTCAATGACTTGGGATTCTTTGGATCGAATTGTTTTACGAGTTTGGCCCAAAGAAGTCTTCCTGCTCTCATTTTCGCAATTTCCATGAAATGATTCATTCCAATCCCCCAGAAAAACGAAATGCGAGGAGCAAAATCGTCAATTTCCAAACCTACTTTCAAGCCTGCCCGAATATATTCCAGGCCATCAGCCAATGTATAAGCTAATTCAATATCAGCGGGAGCTCCAGCTTCGTGCATGTGGTAACCGCTGACACTAATTGAATTGAATTTAGGCATGTGCTTCGAAGTGTATTCGAAAATATCCGCAATAATACGCATCGATGGCCCAGGCGGATAGATGTAAGTGTTTCGCACCATAAATTCTTTCAAAATATCGTTTTGAATCGTTCCACTCAATTGCTCTGGTTGTACACCTTGCTCCTCCGCCGTGACAATATAGAAGGCCATAATTGGAATCACCGCGCCATTCATGGTCATCGAAACAGACATCTTATCCAAGGGAATACTATCGAAAAGAATTTTCATATCTTCAACACTATCAATGGCAACACCGGCTTTCCCGACATCTCCTGTCACACGCTTGTGATCGCTATCATATCCGCGATGTGTCGCTAAATCAAAAGCAACCGAAAGCCCTTTTTGACCTGCCGCCAAATTGCGGCGATAAAAAGCGTTGCTTTCCTCTGCTGTCGAAAATCCTGCATATTGCCGAATAGTCCAGGGACGAACCAAATACATCGAACTGTAAGGACCACGCAGATACGGAGGAATTCCTGCTATAAAATTAAGGTGCTTTGCTCCCTCAATATCCTTTTCATCAAATTGAGATTTGACTTTTATTTTTTCAGGAGTTTCCCATTCTGTTACTGCTGCTACTTTTAAAGAGGCTGGATTCAGATTGAGTTTTATTTTAGAAAAGTCAGGAAGATTCATTTAGCAAATATAGTATTTAGATATCAGATGGGAAAAACTGGATTTAATAAGTTTTAAGTGAAAAGGGCGCCTCCCGAAGAAGAACACCCCTTTCCTGTCGTCGAAAAACTACCGAGTTTAAATGCCTGGATTTCAATCTTACATTTGATTTTACTGCCAATTAATTTTTATGGGTAAAGTAAAGCGAACCCTGACTTCATGTCCAAATTGCCTGCCCGGAATCCATTTAGGCATTATTTTAATCACTTTGACAATTTCATTTCCAAGACCAGAAGACAATTTTTTTAGAATTTTGATGTCCGTCAAACTGCCATCCTTTTCCACTGTAAATTGAACAGCAGCTGTTTCTTCAATATAATTGTGGCTTTCAATTGATGGATATTTTAGATTTGAAAAAACGAATTTGAGCAACTTTTCATTAGCACAACTTTGGCGTTCTGCTTTAGAAAGGCCTAACTTCTCACATCCGGGAAAGCGTGGCATTTCCTCGGCGATGTAGCAAATGGGGCTGAATTCTCCGATTTCAATAGTTTGCAAATCCGTTGCTATTGCTTCGCTTTCTTGAAAGAAAACCTGATAAACAAGCATTGCAAAACTTGCCATTGATATTATATTCCAAATCGTTTTCATAACTTTTGATTTATTGAAGAGAAAATTTAACAGGTATCTTAAATCGAACTCGCACTTCTTTACCTCGCTGTTTTCCAGGCATCCACTTAGGCATCCCTTTTACCACTCGCACGACTTCATTTCCACAGCCGGCTCCAATTTCTTTAATAATGCTAATGTCAGTGATTTCGCCAGTTTTCTCAACTATAAAGTTTATTAAAACTGTTCCTTCAACCCCTGTTTCGACTGCAATTCTTGGGTATTTAATTTTTGAATAAATGTATTTCAAAAGTGTTTGGTCCGCACAAACTTTCTTTTCTTCTTTTGACAATTCTGAATCTTCACATCCTGGAAAACGAGGCATTTCCTCGACTCTTTCAAAAATATCCGGAACTTTTTTAGTAGCTTTTTCCACTGAAATAATTTCAGGTACTTTTGGTTTTTCAAAAAAAACAGGACGAACTTGCGGCCGCACTATTTGAGTGTCCACCTTAATCTCAGGATCAATTGGTTCGGGAATTGGATCTTCGATAAATTCATGGTCATCAGGAAAAATGTTTTCGGATGGTTCCAAAACCGGAGGTACAAATTTTGGCTTGCTTTCGTGTGGTGTTCTAATAACCGGATCAATAAGATCCTCATCAATAGTTATAGCTTTGTAGTCAGTATTTTTATATTCATAAACCGTAAAATTGAAAGCAAAAATTATCATACACAAAGAAATCAGTAAACCAATTTTTAAAAAGATGTTCCGGTTTTTTTTCAATCGGGAAATATCTGGTCTGTTCATTTTATCGCGTTTTAAAGTGGACAAAGAGATTCTATTCTACAAGGTTTTCGCTTGCAGTGCAAATCATTTTTTGAATCATAGTTTTTCGAACGAAAGAGTATAAATACAGGTAGGTCAAACCTTTGATAAAAGCACTCGAATTTCTAGTATCGCTTTCAAATAATCAGATGCTTTACTTTCTGAAATTGGTGTGCAGTGTTTTATTTTTTCTGGGAGTTTTTATAATTCAATGTTTGCTGATTTTTGGAAACATGAATTTTCATCAAATAGAGTAGAAAAAGATACGCCTTTCTTACATCCGATAAAAGTGTTTATTATGAAAGAAACATTGACCGGATAAAATATTTAATATATATACTTATAAACTTTAATCTGACAAATTGAGAAACAATGCTTATTAAAATATTTCCCGTCTTTCTAGTCCCCGCGTAGGTTAAATTCTATGCATGGGTATATTACCTAATTTTTCAAAAACACTTTACTTTTAGTATTAGAAACAGTACATTGACATATCTTTATTTTTTTAAAGTGTCCTTACGTTTTTTAATCCTCTCTTTGCTACGACAAACGCTATCTATTAATGCTTAATACACATAAACGAGAACCTAATTGCTCTTAACCAACTATAGACTGTAAATTCTAAACTAGCTTATTAGGTGATTAAATTGTATGTATAGTTATTGTCTTGAATAATTAAGTAAGTCAAAATAAATTAGAATTTACAGGTATCCTTTTTAATAGGTTAAGGTATTATATTTATATATAAATATAATTTATATTTAAAAGTTGTATAGTATGAGGCAAGCCCCAGAGGATCAATCAGACACAGAGAACAAATTATTAAGTGCCTTTTTACAGGCCGATAGTAAAGCAATTTCAAACATTTATGAAAATTGTCTGCCTCATATATCAAAATACATTTGCGGAAATGGTGGATCTCATGATGATGCCAGGGACGTATTTCAGGAAGCACTGCTTGCCCTTTATAAACAAGCTCGCGAAAGCAACTTTGTACTAACCGCAAGTATTAAGACTTATATTTTCTCCATATGCCGATATCAATGGTTAAAGATTTTACGGAAAAATAAGAAAGTAGAATCATTTGTTGAGGATTTTGATGTACAAGATCTTGATTGTAATATTATTCTAAACATTGAAAAAAGTGAACGATTTCTTATACTACAAAATCATCTGGCTAAATTAAATGGCAATAGCCGCAAAATACTGGAACTTCATTTACAAAAATATTCTTCAGACGAAATTGCAGCACAACTTGGTTTGAGTAGATTATATGTAAAGAAAAAGAAGTTTGAATGTAAAAAGCAATTAATCGAGTCTATAAAAATGGATCTCAGGTTTAAAGAATTGAAGCAAGCTTGAAAATGAAAATCCAAAGCCTTATCCATGGAATCCAATGATCAGTCTGAAATGATCGAACGATATCTTTTAAATCGTTTGACAGAAGAAGAAAAACGGCATTTTGAAAATTTAATGAATGAAGATCCAGCTCTTTTTGAGGAAGTAAACCTTCAAAGAGAACTTTTTGAGCTTGCCAGTGATGAAGATTTTCAAACCATATTTCCTCATTTGAAAGCTCAGGAGAAAGCTTATCTAAAGAAAAATGACAGATTCAAAAATATCAATAAGACCCTTTTTCGTATTACATTAGCGGTCCTCGTATTGATGGTATTGTATTTTTTTAAGCACTGTGCACTCCAGGGGTAATTCAAACAAAAGCCAATTATTTATTTCCCCATTTTAAAAGGTTTCAAAATATTAAAAGTTAGATGATCCTCTCAGGTCTTCTTTTTCAATATTCATCAATTAGAGCTTTTCTGAATAAAATTCCACTTTCTTTTCCATCAAATACTTCGATTCATTTTGTTAATTTTAAGAAAAAATTGCGCTTTTATTATATATCTTAATTAGGTTTATTCTTATGCTTTATGAATTACTTTATACCAGCGAAGCTTCTTGAGAAATGGATCAGGAAGATCTTTTGAAATTATTGGGACAGGCCAGAAAAAAAAATCAACAATTAAATGTGACTGGACTTTTGTTATACCATAAAAAAGAATTTATGCAACTCATTGAAGGGGAAAAAGATGATATCCTCAAACTATGGAAAAGTATTAGAGCAGACAAAAGGCATTTCTCTGCTACAGCTATTTACGAGGGACCTATCTCTGAAAGAGGTTTTAGTGAGTGGCGTATGGCTTTTCAAAATATTGACAACATAGACGCTTTCAGATTAAAAGGCTTTTCAGATTTTTTAAGCAATGGATTTACCTCTGATTTTGTATTTGAAAGACCAAGTACCACAAGAAATTTGATGACTATAATAAAAAACAATTTTTTAGATCTTTCTGAACTATAAAATTTCAATTCGACGAATTCTCAAAGCCCATATTAATTCTTTTTTACAGGTGCTTTGGCTACGCCTCTGTTGTTTTCTTTTTCTGAGCTGATATTGGCCATCTGTATTTCAACCATTTCTTTGATGAAAGGATTATCCAAGGGATCACCAAATTGCGCCGCATATTCCAGGTGTTCCTCTGCACGATCAAAATCCATGATTGATTTATATTCTGTTCCAATTGCATAGAATGCCATACCAAAATTTCTTTCCACAGTTTCCATATCATTCCAACTATCCTGAAGGACCATATCCGCCAATTCTCTGGTTGTAGCGGTATATTGTTCTCCATTTGATTTTATATAGATGTTATCATCCTGCATTATTCCTTTATCCCAATGACTAATCATGGTTGAACCGTCATCGAACTGGAAAATTCCATCTTCTATCATTTTCCCATCCTGCCAACTTCCATGTAAGGTATCTCCTGTTTCCCATACGATCATACCTGAACCGTGGCGAGTACCCTCTTCGTTCATTCCATAGTAAGTACTACCATCTAATCTGGTTATCATCCCAAAACCACTTGTTTGTCCATATGTCCAGCTTCCGGAATAGGACTCACCTGAACTCAAAATCATAGAGCCTTCGCCATGAATCTGATCCGATTCAAATTCACCCAGATACTCTGTTCCATCCGAATAAATAAGGGCTCCTTGTCCTTCTCGATATCCATTTTTCCATTCTCCGACATATCTGCTTCCATCTTCATAAATCATTGTCCCATAACCATGAATAATTTCATCTTTTAGCTCTCCTTCATAAGTAGAACCATCAGCAAAAAACAATTTACCTTGTCCATTTATTTTTCCATATTGAATTTCCCCTTCATACTTTGATCCATCTTCCCATACAATGATTCCAATACAATTTGCTGTTGAAGGATCGCAATCACTGGATATTACCGCTGGAAAATCGAATTCATCAACTGTTTGATCAACTTGATCACCTGAATTGCTCTGTGCAGATATATTAAAGTAGAAAAGGCAAATAATAAGAATAGGGAGCCCAATTCGCATATTAAATTTTTTCATTGCTTCCATATCTTTAATTTTTAAAATAATTAATAATTATTTCTTCTTAAAACTTTTGGATTGTCATATTTCTGCTTTTCACTTTAACCGAAAGAGATATTTCTTCTTGTATATTTTGTGTTAAAACTATCTTTTGAAAGTTATCTGGGAACTCAAAATTTTTATCAAAAGCAGCGACATCAATGTAAACTGTATATTCATTTTCAGGTAAATTAAATGCAAATGACCCATCTGGTTGAGTATAAGTAGTAAAAACTTCTTCTTGAACATTTTTGGCAATAATCGGAATTCCGATAAGTTCGAATTTTGAGCTTTTAAACCGTACTTTTATTTCTTTCACTTTACCGTTTATGGGTATCGTTTTAAATAGTGGAATGTGCATTTCGGTGTTGCTCTCTACCATTATCTTTTGATGGTTACCGGCAAGCTCACCAGTCGGATCTATCGTATTAATTGTATATTCACCGGTAGGAACTGATTTGTATTGTATCCATCCTCCTTCTTCAGAAACGAAAGGAATGCCATCTACCTGTACAAATATCCCAGGTAAAGTTCGTTCCTGATTTTCCCGAACACCGTTAGTATTCAGGTCTTCAAATAGAATAAGCTTCAGGTTTTTAGTTCCTGTTGGGGGGCGATAATTTCCTATTTTTTTGACCACCTTCATACTCCAATATATATCGCTGTAATTTCCAGTATTAAAAACTACAAATTCTGTGTTGAGGGTAATGTTTTTAGGTAGGACATATTTAATTTTAAAGGCACAAGAATTATTCCATTGTTTTCTGAAATTGTTATAAGCTAAACGATTCGAGAAGTTAACTTTAAGTTTTTTTCCAAGAAACCATTTTCCCCAGCGAACTGTAAGTTGAAAGTTTGTGTTGAGGGTTTCATTTTGTTCATATTTTATTGCATTGGACAGCAGCGTTGAGCCCCGGCTATAAGTTGTATTAAACCCTAGATTTTTAGTAGACAAATTAAACCCAAAACCATAAAATAAAAACTGCTTTTGCAGCGATCCCTGTTTTCCAAATTTAAAAGTGCCAATATCACCTTTCCACAACAATGAAAAGTTTCCTTTTTTGCGATTTAAAGTCAT
This sequence comes from uncultured Saprospiraceae bacterium, assembly GCA_963793295.1. GTDB lineage: Bacteria > Bacteroidota > Bacteroidia > Chitinophagales > Saprospiraceae > JAHDHW01. The sequence continues at coordinate 330,849 of CAWBZX010000023.1, forward strand.
CTTTAAGCGTGAGGATTTGCCAGTATAAAAATCTTCAGAGTGAGAAAGATCAATAAAATTTCTATGGTCAAATAACTGGGAGGGTGTAAGTATTATCCTCCATTGACCAATTTGAGCTGTTTCAAATTGAAACTGATATTTAAAAATATCACCATATCGGATACGCACCTCAGGATCCTTAATTACAAAACTTTTATTTTTTTGTAATTGAGCAGAAGCTTCAATATTTACGGGATTCCAACCAAAAAATTCCAATCTGTTATTTGTAAATAAATTGCCTGGAATATTGCCTGAATAAGAAGAAGTAGAAAAGTGGTTACTAGATTGAAAAGTCCAAGCTTCCGCTTCTTTTTCATAGTCAGCACTAAATGTTATTCCAGTACGAAAAGAATTCTTTGATGAATAAATTTTATCTTGTTCTCCACTTAATCCTAACCGAAGATTAAGATAATTCCTATTTTTAATAATCGTATTGGTAATCCAAAAGAGACCGGTATTTGAAGACTCTCGGAATCTAAAAATACCGTTGCTTTCGATCAAGCCTAATCGAGGAAAGGTTTTGTGATATCCTCCGACAAAACTCATCCCTGTTTGGGTTTTAAGCGCTAAAGAATGATCAAATAATTTATAAGAGCCATTAATAATACCCAAGTGTATAAATTGGCTGTCTTTTTCGATTTCATAAGTTATTCCTCTTCCTGATAGAGATACTTCATCATTGTAACTCACATGACCAACAGTGATGGATTGGCGGTTTGTATAATAATTTAAAAATGAATTTGAAAGATTGAATTGTCCTAGGTCAGAATAATAAAAAGACTGCAACTGGTAATTTAGTATGCCTTTTAATACAGGGCTTTTTCCATTACCAAAAAATTCTAAAGTATTTTGATTTACACCTCTGCTTTGGATTTTCAATCCGAATTCGTGTGTATTATTAATCGTAAAATTGGGGAAATAAAATTTTTTAACATGTCCCATAGGGAAGGCAGAAACCGTGCAGTCTGCAACTTTTTCTTTTGTTTTTAAAACAGTTAAAGAATATTTCAGGTATGCGGAATTCACTTTTTTCCAATTTTTATCTGGTTGAATATCAAAATTAATCAGGGTATCCTTTTTAGGTGTTATCATAAAAACCATTTCCGATTCCTTTACTTTTAACCCTTGAGGTTTATTTTCCAATGCTATTCTTACATTGTATTTTCTTTTACCCATATTTTTTACTCGAATAGGGATTAGTGCAATAGTATCACTTGCTTTTATAGGAACTTGCGAACGGACTGGTTCCAGCAGGATCTTTATTCGCTCTTTAATTTCTAAGCAAAGCCTTTCTTTACCTAAAATTGATTGATCTTCCATCGATTGGACGGTAATTTCAAAACTCAAGCTGTCTTTTGAGCTATCACCGGTTTGGGGTAAATAAATTTTAATGGAAGAAGTGTTTGATACTTCTTTTTTTGCATTTATTTTATACGATGACGGAGATAATAATTTAAGTGGCGTTTCAGCCTTTATAATCAATTTGACCTGACGATCGGCATTTGTTGTGAACTCACATTTTACCCGATGTAAATTTCCTGAGAAAAAGGCAGTATCTTCCTCTTCCCAGATTAAATTCATTCTCACATCCTGAGCCATCCCTATTTGAGACAAAAACATTATGAACAAAATCGTTGGGAAGATATTGTGATAATTCATGCATATTAATCCATCGTTAAAGTAAAATATATGTAGGTAGAATATTCTCCGGCAGGTTTTAAAAACTGTTCTCCATCATAAGCTTTTAATACAATCTCTATAAAAAAATCTTTGTTAGAGCGGCCAGACTTGCTTCTGGCGATAGTCTGGTTTTTAGTGGAAATATATATCTTTCCCATACTTTTACAATACTTACCTCCCTTAGCTTTGGCCCATATCGACGAAATTGGAATAATATGATAACCACTACTCAGATTCCCTTCTGCTTCAACAGATAGTTCCCATTGTTCAAAATTATTTCCATCATTATCACCAAAAGATTTAGAAACCAAAAAGGAAAGGTTTGAACTAACCCCTCTTTTAAAATCACGTTCTTTTGAGAAAACAAATGGTTCCGGATATTCAAAAATGGAAATAGAAAGTCCATTTTGACCAAAAAGGGGGACTATGAGCATTCCTAAAAGAATGCTCATAGCTCCATATATTTTATAAGACATTTATTTATTTGGTATTTCAACCTCAATTACCGCCATTTGAAGCTCGTGAGAAGCCCCTATGTCTACGATAGCAAGCGCCGAATATTTACCTGCTGGAATATTATCTGGCAGATCGAGGGTAACATAACGGACATCATCTGGCATAAAAGAAGCCGAAACCGGATGTTTGTCAAAAGGCCTGTATTCTCTTCCTGAATCAGTATGAGTTAATTCCAATTTGATATTGCTATCAACAACTGTTTCGCCAACGTTTTCCAGTTTAATCATAAACCTTGATTGCTGTGCCCTATCCATAGGAGTATCAAACTGAAATCCTTTGATCGCTACTTCCTGTTGATTAAGAGAAGGATGGATATAATACAAATGAACGCCGATCTGAAAGGTTGCATTAATACTGGACTGAAGGTTACCGTTTGTCGCTACTCTTGCATATGGATCCTTGATTTGACGTATGAAAAGCATAGCATTGTATACACCATTTTTAGGAGTGATCTTAGCAGGGGGGGTCATCTCTACAGTCAATGTTTTTTCACTCATTGGCGGCAATTCAATGGAAGTTGCATCAACACTTGCCCAAGATGCACAGGAGTGATTTAAAGTATTCGGATTGGTATATTGCTTGACACCAAAAGTATCACGAACCCAGTCTTGAAAACTTAATTGAAATAAAACTTTTTCATTAGTTGGATTAGTGAGAACAATTTCCTGAACTTCTCTTTGACCCGGTACTCCGTTAAAAAATAATCGACCATTGTTGACGGATACACCCTGTGCATCAATATTTGTAGCCAAACAGGTTGATAATATCATAAAAATTCCTAAATAAATTTGTTTAATATACATAGTGATGAAATTTTGAAAAAATACTGTTATAAATTATTTTAAATATTTGCCTTACAATTAAAAATCAAAAACACATCTGAACTTTCTTCTATAGGCAGTAATACCAAATGCTATGATTATCGGAAGGTTTTCTTTTTAGTTAAGATTACTTTTCCTCAATCTGCTCATTACAGGCAGGGGAAATCATTAGAAATTTTTCCTGTAATTATTTTGTTATTTTATGCGCTTACATAAATAAGAGTAGTGTATGTTTTTTGGTCATACTAATCAAGCGTAGCGGTAAAAGTCAATTGGACGGTATAATCTCCTGCAGGTTTCCCAATAAATTCGGTATCGTTGCCAGCAGTGGAATACGACAAGTCAAAGGTCTTTGATATACCAGCAGGAGCTCCTGAGATAATATCTTGTTTATCTTTGCCAAGCGCTACTTTAGTTGTAGTCCCTAGGCTTGATCCCTGTTGCTTCCAAAGATATGCTCTCCGCACTTATCTTGTTTCCTGCAGAATCTTCCAGATCTTTTTTGTCTGCTGTCACACTCAGGCTAAAAGCACCTGAAGAAGTGATTGTACCAGCACTAGAAGCAGTATAAGTTACTCCGTTGATGAAATCGTCTGATTCATCAAAGACCAAAGTTGGATTGGCATCATTCAAGGTAAAAGAGATAATATCATTGATGGTTACCTTGAGTTCGGCGGTTTGTTCTTCCTGAGCAGACACAAAAGTAGCCGATGCTAAAAAAAGCAAAATTAATGTTGATTTAAATAATTGGTGTGTAGAAAACATATAAAGTATATTTAATAGTTAGAAAATAAAATTCTATTCTTTAAAATATACCAATTGATTGAAATGAGATCAGGAAGGGCAAAACTCAATTTCCACAATTTATGAGAAAGGGAAGGGTTTTATTTTATCAGCTATTTTCCTAATTCTGAAAACACCGATGCAAAGAGAATGCCAAAGCAAAATATCAAAAGGGCTCAGCAATGTCAATCCAAACAAAGTGCAAAGTTCACTTATATTTTATCGTTTATTTTTCACAATAGTGCAAATCTATTGACAACTGCATTTGCGTTTAAACTGAGAATATTTTAATAAAAAATGTAATTTTACGAACCTTTTGGCAGCACTTTTTCTTATATGTTTGCAATGATCGTTTTTCAATATTTAAATACCGTTCAGATTGATTAATTTTTCAAGATTTGAGTTGGCCAATGGCCTGAAAGTAATCGTACATGAAGATGACAGTACGCCAATGGCTGCAGTCAATGTTTTGTACAATGTGGGGGCACGGGATGAATCCCCTGATAAGACCGGATTTGCACATCTTTTTGAGCATTTGATGTTTGGTGGTTCTGCCAATATTCCAGACTTTGATGATCCGATTCAACGAGCCGGAGGTGAGAACAATGCTTTTACAAATAGCGATGTTACTAACTTTTATAACATCGTTCCGTCACAAAATATTGAAACGGTCTTCTGGCTGGAGTCTGACCGGATGCTCCATCTTAATATTGATAAAAAAGTATTGGATGTACAACGCAAAGTTGTGATTGAAGAATTCAAAGAAACCTGCCTCAATGAGCCTTATGGCGATGTGTGGCATCATCTTGCTGATCTTGCTTACAAAATCCATCCTTATCGTTGGCCTACCATCGGAAAAATCCCGAAGCATGTCGAAGATGCTACTTTAGATGATGTCCAGGATTTTTATAATAAATATTACAATCCCAACAATGCTATTCTTGTAGTAGCTGGGGATATCAAAACGGATGATATTAAAGGGTTGACCGAAAAATGGTTTGGAGAAATTCCGTCTGGCGTAACCCCTCAACGACGTCTTCCACAAGAACCTCCTCAGATGGAAATGAATCAACGCATTCAGCTTTCAAATGTGCCGGTTGACGCTATTTATTTGGCCTTTCATACTCCTGCACGTAATGCTAAGGACTTTTATACTGCAGACCTCTTGTCAGATGTATTATGCAACGGAGGGTCTTCCCGATTGTATCGAAGGTTACTCCGGGATCAAAAACTTTTTACAAATATTGACGCATATATCACGGGAAATATAGATCCTGGTTTGCTAATCATTGAAGGAAAACCAGCGGATGGGGTTTCTATTGAAGTGGCAGAAGCTGCAATATGGAAGGAGCTTGAAGAATTGAAAAATGAACCAATCCCAGAAACCGAATTGCAAAAACTGAAAAACAAAATCGAAAGCACACTGGTATTTTCGGAGGCTAATGTTCTGAACAAAGCCATCAATCTAGCCTTCTTTGAGTTACTTGGTGACGCTAATATGATTAATGAGGAAGTTGGAGCCTTTCAAAAAATAACCACTAACGATCTTCATAGAATTGCCAAACAAATTCTTACCAAAGAGAATTGTTCAGAACTTTATTATAAAACGAATAAAAAAAACCCTGAAATTCATTAACTCTTCCAACTATGTTTTTAAAGAAAACGAAGTGTATCGCATAGTTTGCTACAATTTCAAATTGGGATTGCCTAAACTGAAGATTTATAAAATAGCTATAATTAAAGTATGAACTACTTGAAAATACTTTTTTACACCATCATGATTTTAAAAATTAGTACTGCTAATGCTCAAGAACTTTCCTCACATCAATGGAAAGATAGATTAGTATTGATATTGATTGATGATACCAATAATCAAACTTATCAAAACCAAATTTTAGCGTTTCAAGAAAATATGGAAGGACTAAATGAGCGAAAACTAATTGTTTATCATATCAAACCAACACAGTATAAGTTAGGATTAACAAATAGTAATTGGCAAGAATCAAAAACACTATTTAACCAATTCAAAAAAACAGATGCTTCGTTTGAGATTATTTTAATAGGACTTGACGGTAGCACCAAACTTCGTCGCACAGAATTCATTTCCTGTGAAGAATTGTTTAGTACAATTGATGTCATGCCAATGAGAAGAAAGGAAATTAATAAAAAAGAGAATGAAGATTGACAATAGCTAAAAATGGCTAATCATTACTGTCAGAGCAGCTATTCAAGGCAAATTTGATCAAGCTTCCTAAGCACGTCAAACTAAGTACCTGGTGGTAAAAGATAGAAAGTTTTACCCGATTTATTGATGAGCTAAAACTCCAAACGATCCACAATTCTCCAGGGATTTGCACGATTGAGATTGATATTGAAAGAGATTCTTGCCCCATACTTCCCCTCTCCCCTGCTATCATAATTAGTCTTGATGTTTTCAGAATTGATCAGTGGAAAGTAAACCCCAAAAGCACCATCAAAGAAATCAAACATAAATCCTCCGCTGTACATCAATTGATCATTGAAAGTTGCATCACTCGCGATCGGCCGGGCATCATCGAAATAACCAATATCAAAATAAGGTTTCAGTGGAATTTTTAGTGGTAATTTAAAAGGAAGATCCGCTTTAACATTCATGGAAATAAGAAAATTATTACTTTGCCCGGTACTTTGAGTGCCGCCAAAAGGATTCTTGAATCCACCTTCTTCCAGGCTGATTTGCTGTGACCAGATTCCCATTTGATCACTTCTTCCAAAATAGAAATCATCGTAAGCATAATCATTGGTTCCTTCTTTTGTCATCACGAGGCTCCCTCGTATCGTCCGACTCGTTACTCCAGAAGCATTCCGTTGCGAGTTTGTCAGGAAAGCACCGACAAAGAACCGAAAGTCAATGCTTTTTTTACGTCCGTAAGTGTAGGCCGTATTTGCTTCAACAGCGGCTTTCAGATAATTTTGATTCTCTCTGCTACTGGTTGTATAACTTTGCTGTTCAAGCAACACCTTGAGGCTGTAAGGATTGACAACCCTTCGATTTTCCAAAAAATAGCCGCCTCGAAAGATATAAGAATTTTCACAACGGTTTCCAGTATATGCTCCATCGTTGGTGTAATCCGCGACTTCTTCTCCTAAAATGAGGCCTTTCAATTGAATGCTTTGGTGGATATTTGAATTGAGTTGCTTCTTTCCTAAATCAAAAGTGATCGCAGGAGCAATCCGGTAATATTTCAAATAATAGTCGTCATTCCAGATATAGTTATTATTAAAACTTTTTAAATCAACGCTAAAGGTAATCCGCTGAAAGGCATTTGAATTTGGATAAACATGGTATTTAAAATCCGCCAAACCATTGAGGTCTTTTGTAACGAAAGCATACATGGGTGCAACTGCAAATTCAAATTTATTAGATGGAATTATCGTATTATACAAAGCAAGGCCTAGCATCGTTTTATCATAATTATTCCAGGCAACTAATGGCGTAAAATAAAGGGTTGTCTTTTTCGTATGCTCCAATCCAGCCAGGTATTTAAACCGCAAAGGTTCAACCGTTTTAAATAGTCCACTGGTTTTAATATTATTGTTTCGCTTGTCAATATCAAGCGTATAACCCTGTTCGTCCAGAACAATTAAATCATAATCTCCTGAAGGAAAAGATAGTTCATTTTTTCCTGCAAATCCTTCATACCATTGTGTTGCCACGATGCTATCGTCTTTGATTCCTGAGATCGGAAAAGGAGCATCTAATTTTCCCAGATTTTTTACTTCCAGCTGATAATTATCTCCTTTTGAAATGCCTTTGATTTTGTAATTCGTTTTTGCATTCGAATTGATCATGCCATCAAAAAGCCAGTTTAAATCTTTTCCACTTTCCGCCTGAACGTAGCTTTTAAGATCTTCTGGCTGAGGATGTTTAAATTTCCATTTTTCATAAAAGCCCTGAAAAATACGGTCAAATTCCTCGGTGCCGAGATACATTTCCAGTAACTTGAAAAACTGCGCTGGCTTTTCATAAGCCCCTAAAAAGTAATTGATCGGAACAAAATCATCCGAGGTTGTTTCTGGAGCCTGGTCTAAGTCCCGCCTCGCCTGGAGTTGATAGGCTACATCCAAAATATTGGCATCAGACCCTTTCAACATAAATTCTGGAAGCATATCCAATCCTGAATCTTTATAATAAATATCATTATATCGATGATCATAATACGAATTGATTCCTTCATCCATCCACGGGTGATCTCTTTCATCGAAGGCCAAAATGCCATAAAACCAGTTGTGTCCGACTTCGTGGGTAATGACTCCGTCAAGCGATTGTGCATCACCCGAAAGGCCAATTACGGTGATCATCGGGTATTCCATTCCGCCTCCTGCGCTAAGTGCACTTTGTACCGCGGTAGCATGAGGATAAGGATATTCACCTACATTTTCAGAATAAAATTCAACCGCTCGATTGACATAATTGATGCTTTCTTTCCAAAGGATAGCTTCGGCATTCGTGAACATCGTCCAAGTGTCCACTTTCGTTCCGGATGTCAATTCAACCTCGCTTTTCTGAACATAAAACCGCTTATCAGCGAACCATGCAAAATCATGAACCTGCTCCGCTTTATAGTGCAAAGTTTTAAATGTAGCGCTTGATAAAGGAATAGAATCTGTTGATGGGGCTTCTTCCATTTTACTTAAAATCGCAGCCGACTCATCCGCTTTTTTTAGTAAAAAAGCTTTCTCTGATTCGTTTTGCAGCACTCCTGTTGCTCCGACGATATAATTGTTCGGAAGCGTAATTTTCACGTCAAAACTCCCAAATTCAGAGTAAAATTCACCCATGTCAAGATAGGGCATCGCATGCCAGCCATCTTTGTCATAAACAGCCGGTTTTGGAAACCATTGGGTTATTTGATAGGATTGTCCGACATGACCCAGCCGGGAAAACGAAGCCGGAATTTTTAAGTTAAAAGGCGTTGAAATAATAATTTTTTGTCCGGGCTTTAGAGGCTCGTTCAGCTTCATCAGCGCGATATCAGGATTTTTGGGATCATAATCCCAATCCGTGGTTTTATCGTCTACTTTAAAGTCCAGCTCTGAAAAATTACCTAAATCACTATCTTTAGCGAAGTAAAAACGAGTACTGCCTGTTCTGACTTTTTGTTTTGAAAATGCCGTATTTCTGTTTTTATAGGCATTTGCCCAAAGGTGCAACCAGATTTCATTCAACTCATCCGGTGAGTGATTCGTATATTCCATTTCGATAGATCCTTGAAGCGTGTGGTTTTCATCGTCCAAAGTCACTTCGATTTTATAATTGACTTCTTGTTGGAAATAATCTTGTTGGGCAATGACAAAAAATGGAAAGAAAAAAAAGGTAAAAATACCAACGAACAGCTTTTTCATATTTTAAATATTAATTCAACTCGTAATCTATTCAATAATAATTAAATCAACAAAACGAATGAACAATCTTACGGCAATTATTTTACTTTGCTTCGTTTTTGGTATTGGTTTAAATGCCAAAGGTCAAGATTCGACGGAGATAAAAACTACTCAAACCTTAAAATCTGATTCTTTCCCAGAATCCTGGCTAGGCAGCTGGGAAGGCGATCTAAATATTTATAAAGAAAATAAATTGGTCCAGACCCTTCCGATAGAACTGGAAATGCTCGCCATCGACACTTCTGACAATTATGTCTGGGCAATCATTTACGGAGAAGATAAAGTTGCTGGAAGGCGTTCTTATGAACTCGAAATTATTAATGCTGAGAAAGGAATTTACCGGATTGATGAAAAAAATTCGATAAAATTAGAATCCTATCTTTTTGGAAATAAGCTTTACAGCCAATTTTCAGTCATGGGAAGTCAATTGCTTTGTACTTACGAAAAAGTTGATGATAAAATGATTTTCGAAATTATTTCGGGAAGTATTGATCCAGTAAGCATAACTGGAGGAAAGATTGTGGACGAAGAAGACATTCCGGAGGTAAAAGCTTATCCGGTTACCGTTATGCAAAAAGCCCTTTTGCATCAAAAAAAATAACTTTTTTTTGTACTAAGCAAGATCGGAGGTCAAGAAGCAATAAAACCTTGCCGAGGTAACCCGGCAAGGCAACAAGACTATGGACACCCTATGACTGTTCGTTAAGAACCTAACCCATAGTTGTTTGTTTTTACTATATTAAAATATAGCTTATTACAAAGATAACAATACTTGACTATTTCGCCAAAGAATTGAGTATTTATAAGGGTTTCAGTGCTTTCTACCAAACAATCAATGTATTATACATTAAGTATTCAAATGATGTTTGGCTTTAACCACCAGCTGGAGTCATTTTTCAGCGCTTAAATTGCTAAGAATGAACTGCGGAACGGCGAAGTTCCCAGGCCCAGGCCGTTTTCATTATATCTTCGATATTGCGCTTTGGATTCCAACCTAATTTTTGAGCAGCGTTTTTATTATTGGCATAAATAGCGACCACATCGCCTTCCCGCCTATCTGTGATTTTGTAATTAAGTTTTTTACCTGTTACCTTTTCAAATGCCTGAATGGCTTCCAATACCGTAACCCCTTCTCCTATCCCTAAATTAAAGATCTCATAATTTGAAGGATTATTGGCTGCGATAGTATACTGCAATGATTTGGTATGTGCGTTGGCCAGATCCATTACATGGATGTAATCTCGAATGCAGCTACCATCTCTCGTATCGTAATCGTCACCAAAAACCAACATTTCTTTGCGCTTACCTATGGCCGTTTCAGTGATCACCGGGACCAGATTTGAGGCGACAACTTTTGGTGCTTCACCAATTATTGCGCTTTCATGAGCGCCACCGGGATTGAAATACCGGAGGATCACAAAATTTCTGGATAAGTTGACATGAGCAAAATCCTTTAAAATATTTTCACCCATTTGTTTGGTTCGGGCATAAGGACTTTCGGCTTCTGCCCACGGAGTTGCTTCGGTTACCGGCAAATCTTCTGCATTTCCATAAACTGAGCAACTTGATGAGAAAATAAAATTTGATACCCCAAACTCCTTCACACAATGCAGGAGGTTTAACAAGGAATTCATATTATTATCGTAATATTCCAACGGTTTGCTAACCGATTCGCCAACGCTTTTCAAGGCTGCAAAATGAATAATTCCCTTGATATCATTGTTTTCCTCAAAGATTCTTCGCGTACTTTCCAGGTCGGTCAAATCCACATTGTAATTTTTCACTCTTTTTCCTGTAATTTCCTCAATTCCATCCAGCACTTTTTTATCAGAATTGGTAAAATTATCTACCGAAACAACTTCAAATCCATTATTAATTAAATCTACAATAGTGTGGCTGCCAATATATCCACATCCACCTGTTACAAGTACTTTAGTCATAATTTTATTTTTAAATGGGTGTCCAAATTATGAAAACAGCTTTAAAGATTGCACTGTTACTTTTATATTTTAACCTTGAATCAAAAGCGTTTTCGGCTTAATGTTTTTCAGAATTAATACCTTTGCAAAGGTAATCAATCCAATAATAGTTAAACGAAGTATTAGACATGCAGTTACGAAACTTGGCTTTAAAAGTTATAAAAATAGCAGGGAAAGCAGGGAAAGAGATCATCAATATTTATGAAAACGGGGTAGATCAAGAAGTCGAATACAAAGCAGATCAATCCCCCTTGACTATTGCAGATCGAAAGGCAAACAGCATTATTTTAAAAGGCCTTAAAAGCCTGGACATTCAATTTCCGATTATCTCCGAAGAAAACGAAAATGTAGATTACGAGATTAGAAAAAATTATGACTACTACTGGTTAGTCGATCCGTTGGATGGCACAAAGGAATTCATCAAACGAAATGGCGAGTTCACAGTCAATATCGCTTTAATCCATGATGGAGCGCCAATTCTGGGGGTAGTCTACGCCCCTTATCTCCATGAAATGTTTTGGGCTGCAAAAGGGGAAGGAGCTTTTATAATAAAAAATGGTCAAACCAAAAAGTTAAGTGCGCTGGAGTTTGGATTTAAAGATACTTCATTGAATATTGTTTGCTCTCGTTCTCATTTAAATCCGGAGACCAAAAATTTTGTCGATAAATTTAATCAACCCAATCTGGTTGCAAAAGGAAGTTCATTAAAATTTACGGTCATCGCTAAGGGGGAAGCGCATCTGTATCCGCGTTTGGCGCCCACGATGGAATGGGACACCGCTGCTGCGCAGATTGTTTTGGAAGAAGCGGGTGGCAAAGTTTTAAATGCCAAAACAAATACGCCATTGCGTTATAATAAAAAGGAATTGTTGAATCCACATTTCATCGCCTACGGAAACGTAAAAGAATTTTAAAATTTATCAATTGAATCAGTATTACCTGAGCTTCTTTTGCTCCTCAAACAAAGTAGATAAATTTATTACTTTTGTCAGCAGATAAAAGTAGAAATCCATGCCGCAACTTTCCGTTGTCATTATCACTTTTAATGAAGAAAAAAATATTGGACGTTGCCTCTATTCAGTAAAAGAAATTGCTGATGATATTGTTGTCGTTGATTCATTTTCAACAGATAACACACAAAGCATTTGCGAAAAGCATCATGTAAATTTTATTCAACACCAATGGGAAGGCTATTCCACTTCAAAGAATTACGCCAATGCTCAGGCAAAGTACGACTGGATATTATCTTTGGATGCTGATGAAGCTTTATCAGATGAATTGAAACAGTCTATTTTGGAAGTAAAAAAAGATCCGGAATTATTAACCTATAAATTCAACAGACTTACCAATTACTGCGGAAAATGGATCAAACACTGCGGCTGGTATCCCGATACAAAAATTAGAATCTTCGACAGAAGAATTACAAAATGGGAAGGCATCATTCATGAAAAATTAGTGATTAATTCCAAACTAGAGCCTATTTTTTTAAAAGGGGATTGCCTCCATTACAGCTATCATTCTTTGGAACAACATTATGCGCAGACAGAAAAATTTTCTACCCTTGCTGCACAAAGTATGTTTGAGAAAGGAAAGAAAGCTTCTGTATTAAAAATGTATTTGAGTCCGATTATAAAATTTATCAGCGACTATATTATTAAATTGGGATTTTTGGATGGCGCTGCAGGGTTTACCATTTGCAGGATTTCAGCAAAACATTCCTTTTTAAAATATAAGAAATTGAGGAGCTTATATAAATAGTTTTTTAAACCAATTCTTCAACTTCGCACCAAAAGGCACTCTCGCCTCTTTCAGCGGACCATCAAACCGCTCTCCTCTTCTTAAATAATATTTTGAAAGTGTACTGTTAGTCATTCCCCATTTGGAAATAAATTTATGATAACCAGGATTTTTTGTAACCCGCTTGACAGATTTTGAACCGAAGTGATATACCCTGCTTTTGCTTACCCCTTTAAAAAAACGAATTCCTACATTCCATAATTTCATAGAAAAATCAGGATCGGAATACATTCCAGGAGAAAATTCATTGCTGTATCCTCCTACTTTATCCCAAATACTTTTGTGAACAATATTTGGTGGCCATGTTGCTCCTTGCCAATCGTCCTTGGGCAGTTTTGCAAACTCTTCTAATAATTTTTGTTCTTGAAAATTATGAATATCCGTTCCATAATTCATTTCGATCATGCAATTGCTTTGTGCTTTTGGTTCTATGGAAGTTGCTGAAATAAAAAAATTGTTGTTCCCCACTGAATCTATTTCATCTGCTAACGCTTTGTCCCAAGCCGGACAAACGTACATATCATCGTTCATGTAAAGCAGATAATCGGTACTCAATAATTCGCGACAACTATTTAATGCAAAACACACTCCGACATTTTGTTCGCTGTACGAATAATCAATATCAGTTTGCGCTTTCACCCAATCCAGTGTTCCATCTTTCCCTTCGTTTATGTGAACAATCAACTGATGTTTAAAGGAAGAATTTTTTCGAATGCTTCCAATACACAACTTTAAATAATCTAAATTATTCCAGGTAGGAATAACAATAGAAAATTTGGCAGAAGGATTGTCTGTTCGTTTTACTCGTTGTATCGGAAAGTCGTATGACATTCGCAAAATTTAAAGGATTGCTGTAAAAATAGAAAATTATAAAGAATAACAAATAAGCAATTTACTCCTTGGTTTTCTTGAAGATAAAAGAAAGAAGGAATTAAAAACCAACTCCGATGATCCTCAAAAAGCGAAATGGAACCTATTCTATTCCATCGAAATATTTTTTGACTTTAAGGGCTGCAGATTTCCCAACGATTAACTGAATTTCGGTCAGTTGAGCTTCTTTCAATTTTTTCACAGACTTGAAATGACTCAGCAATTTATCAGCTGTTTTTTCACCAATCCCCGGAATTCGAGTCAGCTCAGTCGATGTAAAATCTTTGGATCTTTGGTTGCGATGAAAAGTTATTGCAAAGCGATGCGCTTCGTTTCGCGCCTGCTGAATCAATTTGAGGGATTCTGATTTTTTGTTGATATAAATGGGAACTGAATCACCTGGGAAAAATATCTCTTCGAGCCTTTTAGCAATTCCGATAACAGTAACCTGATCCAGGATTCCGAGTTCCTCCAAACTCTTCACCGAAGCGCTCAATTGTCCTTTTCCACCATCGATGATGATCAGCTGTGGAAGCGATTCCCCTTCATCCAAAAGCCTACGATATCGCCTGTAAACAACTTCCGTCATAGATGCAAAGTCGTCAGATCCCACCACTGTTTTAATCTTAAAATGCCGATAATCTCGTTTTGCTGGTTTTGCATTTTTGAAAACGACGCAGGAAGCGACCGGGTTAGAACCCTGAATATTCGAATTGTCAAAACATTCGATATGCATCGGCAAATCATCCATTTGCAAATCAGCTTGTAAGGTTCGCAGGATTCGTTCAACTGATGTTTGTTTGCTCGCTTTTGTAGCCTCTTCTTTTTGCTTTTGCAACAGATAATATTTTACATTCTTTTGAGAGAGTTCGAGCAATTTTTTCTTGTCCCCAATTTTTGGAACCGTAATCACCAGATCCTCTTCGGGTAATTTCAGTTTGTATTCCAAAACAATTTCTTTCGTCAGGCTATGAAATCGCTCGCGTATTTCAGGAATCACAAACTCCAACAAATCCTTTTCATCAGTGTCCAGGTTTTTTATCATTTCCTGCATGTAGGTATTGATAATCGCACCATTGACTACTTTCAGGTAATTGACATAGGCCGTTTTTTCATCCGTTGCTATTGAAAAAACATCAACATCCTGAATCGTAGTACTTACCACGGTTGACTTTCCCTGATAATCTTCAAAAGCATTTAATTTATCTTTTATATCCTGTGCTTTTTCAAATTCCAGATTAGTCGCCATTTTTTCCATTTCATTTTTAAAATGTTGCTTTACAGCGCTGAAGTTACCTTTCAGGATGTTTTTTATCTGTGCTATTTTTTCATTATAACTTTCTTCATCCTCAAGTCCTTCGCAGGGACCCAGGCAATTTTTTATATGGTATTCGAGACACACTTTAAATTTGCCCTTTTCAATATTTTCTTCAGCAAGGTTGAAATTGCAGGTACGAAGGGGAAAAAGGTTTTTGATCAGATCCAAAATGATTTTGGTACGCCATTTCGAGATGTAAGGTCCAAAATATGTTGAACCATCTTTGATCACTCTTCGGGTCAAAAACACTCTCGGAAATCGTTCTTTTTTAATACAAATGTAGGAGTAGGATTTCCCATCTTTTAGCATAACATTGTAACGGGGCTGAAACTTTTTGATCAGCGTACTTTCAAGCAGCAGCGCATCTGTTTCTGTCTCGACGATGGTATAAATAAAACGTTCGGCATTTCGAACCATGATGCGCGTTTTGTGCGCCTGATGTTTTTTATCACCGAAATATGAAGCCAGACGGTTCTTTAAATTTTTAGCTTTCCCAACATAAATAATCGTATTTTCCAGATCAATGAATCTGTAAACTCCCGGTTGTTTCGGTAAGGTATCCGCGACTTTTTTGTAATCTTCAGTGGTCATAAAAATTCAAGTAATCAAAAAAAGGAACTTTCAAAGTTAAGGATCTGTAAACTTGATTCGATTTATTTCCTCAATAATAAGTTTACTACTACAATTTGTGGAAATTATCAATTATCCTTCAGGCTATTCTATAACTTTTCATATTTTTCATAACTCTCCGTACACAATGATAGTAAAAATTGTGATTCCCGACATGAAAACCATTTGCCTCCAAACCGAATAATTCTGGATGGATATTATAGAGAATAAAATTATTAGGAATTTTGTTTATTGAAATGAATTATTATTCAAAATGAGTTCAGTAATACTTTAAATAAACATAACCAGTTCAGAAACTTCTAAAAAGTCAATTAATTGCCAATTTATTTTTCGATTCATTGATTAGTTCAATGATTGCATTATTGATCCTATTTAGCGTAATATTATCTGATGGCTCAAGAAGCCCTTTTCTCTGTTGGCTTTTGTAATGTTGATATTGTGCCCGGAGTTGTATTAGTTCGTCATGGAGATTTTCTTGTTCTTCAAAATACTGAAGTAATTTTTGAATAGCGGTATCTGTATCGCCATCACCAATGATATGTTTAACTTCTTCCAAAAAAACGATAGCTGTATCCGGGAAAACCTTTTCTTTTTCTTCTGCTTTCTGTTTCTCTTTTCGTTTATAAAAAAAGAAAAAGAAAAAGAACCCAAGCAGAAATGCTGCCGGAATCAATAGCCATACCCATAATGGTGTTTTTCTGATGTCTCCATTTACTGCCATATTATCATTTGAGGCCGTCACTACATCATCATTGGTCCTAACAATTTCAAATTTAATTTCCTCATCATCGATAGGTTTGGATGTGGTGTCATTGTTACTGCGAGTATAAAATTGAACTCGTGCTTCATGGAGACCTGACTTTAATGGAGATGAAGTTAAATCCCATATCCAATATATATTGTTGCCAATATTGCGTTCGTCCTTCCCGTTTGGGTCGATTTTCACAAAAGTACTGTCAGGTGATTTAAATTCTATCGCTATTTTCTCACCTTTTACCTCTCCTTTAATCTTTCTTTGAATGATCTCCCTAGTTTTATCTAAATGCTGAAACTTGGTATCCTTACCCTGGATGATTTCCAGTTTAAAAGTATAAACCTCACCAGGAGTTAGAGTGTTAATTTTATTATAGCCAAACATCCAGATTTGATCTTCTTTAACTTGCGCCGCCAAAGCTGATTTTTCATTTTTAGCAAGAAGTTCTTTACAATCTTTTGAAAGACATTCGGGTCGACCTTCTTCTACTTCAGTTGTTGCAACTCGAAACTCAACACATCCATTACAGAAGTTATCACCTTCATCACTCCATTTTAATATGAGGCGATCACGTGCAACACCATAATTATTGACAATATAATTTATAGCTGCTTCAGCACGCTTGTATGAAAGAACATCATTGTACTCTTTGTTTACAGAATAATTTGTATGTCCAGCTACCACTACACGTTTGTTCGGATTATTTTTCATAACACCAGCTATGGTTCGAAGTATACCCAACTCAGAATCTTTGATATCATATTGATCCATATCAAAAAGGATCTTGGGTAACCCATAACCACTTAAATCAAAAGTAGCAGCATTTGAATTTTCTGATCTTTTCTCATCTATTTTTCTAATTACATCAGCAGTATTTATGTAATCAGGAGCAGGGACTTGAGCTATTCCTTCAGCATCTACATTGTAACCTGAAGGAGAGTATGGCTCCTTGTCATTTCCATCAACAACCCCATCACTATCGCTGTCTAATTGAACGCCATGTGTATCGACTGGAAATCCTTCTGGAGTATCGAGTTCATCGTCAAGTATATCTACGACTCCATCGTTATCGTTGTCGGTAGTGTCAAATACTGGACGAGCCTTAACTTCAGCAAGATCTTCAGCCATTAAGCTCAGTGGGCTTACCCACCATAAAGGCTCAGATCGGCTTTCTTTTTTACCTATGTTGAAGTTGAAACTAATACTAGTATAGCTAGCGACGTCAATATTTTGAGTTAAGTTAGTTGAATTTCTCCATCTATGCCCATCAAGGAGATCAGCTTCATTTCCAAATACAAAAGTCATTTGCTGTTCTATAGAAATATTGAAGTTTTCATTTACTTTGAATGAAACACCTAAACCAGCATTAGCATGGAAATTAATATAAAATGATTCGGGGTCATTGTTATTGCGTCTTCCGGAAGCTATTTCAGCCCGAGTTTCATAATCTCCATCAAGAATATCTTTAATCCTGTTCATGGCCGTTTTTCGATCAGTTCTGGATCCGTCAGTATCTAAATTATCGCCGATTTGATCAAAATCATGTTGAACGCCACTACTATTTTTTGCATCGTAGTAGGCTTTAAATGAATTGACCCCTAATCCTCCCAAAAGGTAAATATTTGTTTTGCGAGTTTGTTTTTTAAAATTGAAACTATTGAGACTCCAAACTCCCTGTAAAGTCAGGGATATAAATTTCGTTTGGTAGTTGTGATACCAATCCTTGGTAGTGTAATTTATACCGTTGTTTAGGGAACCATTTAAAACGTAATTTGCAGCGGCGGCGGAAGAAGTAGATCCTCCTGAATTCCTGGGCTCCAAACCTTTTGCAACTCCATAAAGTGCGTCCAATCTCCACGAAAAAGCATAATCAATTGCCTTCCTAAAATGAAACCCTGCCCCCCAACTTGCTTGTGGAAGGATATCACCAAGAACCATAAAATTACCAACACTTATTCCCAATTCTGATTGATGTTTAGGTTGAGCATCGAATTTTAAACCTATATAATCCGAATCACTTTGAGCAAGACTAGAAGAAATCGTTAAGCCAAGTAGACATATTATATGTATAATTTTCTTAATCATCAGGTTTTGGCTTTGATGATTAAAAAATTAAATGTAAAAGGTTTTTCAGTTGCAATTATCAGGTTAAGTTTGTCTTCTATGGCGGTTAGAGCAAACGTCTCACTTACGAGAAGAGGTGTTCTTTCATTCGATAATTGGATGGAAAGAAAAGAAATAGTTTCCTGCTTTATTTTACGAGAAATAAAAAGGAGTACAATGACTACTAGTAAGGTAAGTATTTTTGTTATCATGAGCCGCATATTTATTGTTTCTCATAATATGCTTCATGATATATTTTATATATAAGTACTTTTCTCCAAAAGCTACTTCGTAAGTTATAAAAAACATTAGATAATCAAAACTTTTTCCTTAGCCAGAAGAAAACTGCATCCATAAATTACCCGATTTTTGGTATTATTGCTTTTCATAAAATGAAACATACATGGGTGCTAGTCAATTCAAAGATAAAAATGTATTAATCACCGGAGGATCTTCCGGTATTGGTTTGGCGGTTGCAAAGGAATTTGGAAAATTCGGGGCCAATTTATTTCTCGTTGCTCGTAATTCTGAAAAGCTGGAAAATGCAAAAAAAGAGATTTCAATTTCTGTTCCTCAGGTAGGAAAAGTAACCGTTTTCCCAATCGATGTTTCTGTTCAAAAAGAAGCCGAAAACACTGTCCAGACTATCATCGAAAAACATGGTAGAATCGATGTTTTGATAAACAACGCTGGAATTTCCATTTGCGGCAGAGTCGAAGATCACAGTTCAGAGGAACATGAGAAAGTATTAAGAGTAAACTATTTGGGTGTGCTTTATATGCTCCAGGCAGTTTATCCACATCTTAAAAACAAACCTGGAAGCCATATTGGATTTGTGTCCAGCGTTGCAGGATATCTTGGAGTCTTCGGTTTTTCTGCCTATGCCGCTTCCAAATTTGCCGTAACAGGACTTGCTGAAAGTATAAGAAATGAAGCCAAAGATTACGGCATCGGAGTCACGATGATTTATCCTCCGGATACGGATACGCCGATGTATCACCATGACATCGAAAGCAAACTCCCCGAATGTATTGCACTAAGCGAAAGTGCTAAGCTGGTCCAACCGGAAGAGGTTGCTCAAAAGTTTGTGAAAGGCATTCTAAAAAACAAATTTGAAGTGTTCTGTAATACTGAAAGTAGGTTGATTCGAATGCTGCGATTTGTGCTTCCAAATGTTTACTTTAAAGCTGTTGATGGTATTATTGAAAAAGACCGGCGAAAACGTAAAAAAGCAGCAATGTCATAATTTTATTTTTATTTTTTCATCAACTTAAAACTGGACAGATCATAGGTAAATCAACAGAATTATAAAAATTCATAAAATTTAACACGTCACAAATTTTTAAATAATCTGCATTTTTCATTTGAGTATCATTTTATTATATTAGCTCAATTAATTTTTGATTCGCTTACACCTACCGGTTTTAGATTTCCAGTCTCTTTTCACCTTTACAAAAAGTGATTACTTCAAGCATTGCAAGTTAATTTCTGTAATGGATTTAGCTTTCAAAAAACTAATTCAAAAAACAGATGACTTGGTTGTGAAATTAATTTCTTAACCAAAAACAGACAATGCTATGAATGTAACATTCAACACTCATCTTGATGGAATTTATTGGATTGCCAGAAATGTGGAAGACGAAGTCCAATTTGAACGATTGCGGGAGGAATTGCTATTCAATTACATCTTTACAAAGAATCATTTTCTGACCTTAAATGAAACTATAATGGGTCATCTGAGTGGTCCCATTGGGACTTTTTTTGAAAATTAAAAAATTAGGGAGAGTTAATATTTTCATGGTAAAACGGTAAAAAACCGAATCAGGTTGTCAATGTGATCGTTGAGTTGAACGCCCAATTTTTCGCAACCCATGTAGATTGTTTCGCGTTCAATCTTGGCAGCAAACGATTTGGTTTTTAACCGTTTCCCTATGGACTTCACTTTCATTTCTCCGTAAGGAATTGGGTTTATTTTTCGATAAGCGTAAAAAATGCCGCTGATCTCATCGCAAGCAATTAAACCAGCTGCCAGTTTTGTCTGCGGCAAAGTTTCAAAGCCATTGTAACCAAAAGCATGCGCTTCGACAGCGTGGATCAATTCCTCAGGATAATTCCAAGTTTTAAACCATTTTAATGATTTAGCGGGATGGGTTTCCGGATATTCCTCAAAATCCAGGTCGTGCAACAAACCGGTGAGATACCAAAGATCCGGATCTTCGTCAAAAATTGCAGCATATCCTTCCATCGCCAACGCCACCATCTGCGCATGATAGCGCTGATAATCATCTTTTACATGCTTTTCGAGGAGCGTTTTCGCCTCTTCTCTTGTAGGAAGATTCATTGTTTTTAAAACATTTTTCCTTGGCCGTTATCGTCGATATCAAATTCGATGGAATCACCAGCAGTTAGTTTTTCTTTTAAAGAAGATGATTCCAATTCTTTAATTCCTGATAATTTCTGGTCACTTAGTTTGTTGCCTAATGCTTTCCAGCCTTTCACTTCAATAAATTCTGCCAGATTGATTTCACCTTCGATTTTTTTGGATTTCACTTTCATACTGTAAATGATCCGAGGGTTTTCTTTAACAGAAGCAAATAAGAGTTTAGAAGATTTATCCTCGGTCAGATAGTTGAATCTCTGATTATTGGTACTTGTTTCAATTTGAAAGCGCTTGACCATCGTCCACCCTTTTACACCATCATAATAAACAGCATTGATCACTGTTTGCGGATCAAATTTTTGGATGCTGATGATATCATTCGGATCAAAACGCCGCATCATGTCCAGGTCTGCGACTTCGTAGGATCCATCTTTATAAACAGCAAGTATTGAATTTCCTGTATCAAAATCCCCCAGAAATACCCCACGTTCATCGTTATTCAAACGGCCACTAACTTCGTCCATCCAAACTTTTTGCGCACCGAGGGTAGATTTTCCTACTTCAAGTTGAGTGATTTTTCGAATCGGATATTTTGTCACAATATTCCCCTGGGAAGAACGGCCTTTTATCGCAATTTCACCGAAATCAAAATCAAAGATTTTCTTTTTCGCTTTACAGCCCTGAGACAATTGAATGTTCACCACTTCTGATTCTCCATTTGGATTAGCAGTAAAATATAGTATTTTTGAGCCCTCTGCCCCTTTCGTCAAATCGTAATCTTTGTCCCGCGTAATAGCTGTTACATTAAAACGCTTAGCCATTGCACGTCCGCTTTTTGAATCCACATAGATTAAATTGTAGGTCGTTCTGTCGTCTCCTTTTTTCCAAACGGCGGCATGCAAAACATCTTTTCCAATAAAAACTTTTTCCGCATTGCGAACGACTTTAAAAACGCCGTCTTTTCTAAATGCAATAATATCATCGATATCGGAACAATCGATGATAAATTCATCCTTTTTAAGGCCATATCCAACAAATCCTTCTTTATGGTTTACATAAAGTTTTGCATTGTTAGCCACTACTTGTGCTGCTTGAATGGTATCGAATTCGGTGATTTTCGTCTGTCGTTCTTGTCCCTTCCCGTATTTTGTTAAAAGGTTTTCAAAATAAGCAATTGCAAATTCGGTCAGATGCGCCAAATCGAATTTAACTTGTTTTAGTTCTTCTTCAATTTTGGCAATAATATCGTCTGCCTTAAATGAATTG
Organism: uncultured Saprospiraceae bacterium; assembly: GCA_963793295.1. Classification (GTDB taxonomy): domain Bacteria; phylum Bacteroidota; class Bacteroidia; order Chitinophagales; family Saprospiraceae; genus JAHDHW01. The sequence goes on from CAWBZX010000023.1 coordinate 353,209, forward strand.
AATTTCGAAATACGCTTGATCTTAATTTCTGTTAACCGCACAATATCTTCCTCGGTGATGTCGCGCATAAGATGAAGCCGCTTGTCCGTTTTTGAAGCATTGTCTTTAGGAGTGGAAATATATTTTTTAAGCTCTTTGTCAATTGTTTCAATAACAGCTTCCCAAGTTTCACATTCTTCAATTTCGTGATAAACTCTTTTTTCGATAAATATTTTTTCTAAACTCGCAAAGTGCCATTTTTCTTCAAGCTCTGCTTTCTTGATTTCCAATTCCAGCTTGAGGAGTGATTTTGTACTCTCTGTACAAGTATCCAGCATTTCGTTGACCGTAAGAAAATGGGGTTTGTCATCGATAATCACACAAGCATTCGGGGAAATGGAAACTTCACAGTTCGAAAAAGCATAAAGTGCATCTATTGTCACATCCGGAGAAATACCAGGAGCCAATTCAATCAAAATCTCAACATCTTTAGCGGTATTATCTACTACTTTTTTGATTTTGATTTTCCCTTTTTCATTGGCTTTTATAATACTATCAATGAGGTTTACCGTTGTTACTCCATAATGGAAGTTCCCGAATAGCGAGTGTTTTTTTATCAACTTGCTCGATCAAAGCCCGGACCCTAACTTTTCCACCTCGTTTCCCGGCGTTATAATTACTTACATCAACCAATCCTCCATTCTGAAAATCCGGATAAATTTTCACACTCTTGCCTTCCAGTACTTTGATGGAAGCTTTGATTAGTTCTATAAAATTGTGCGGCAAAATTTTTGTAGAAAGCCCCACAGCAATTCCTTCTGCTCCTTGTGACAAAAGCAGTGGAAATTTCATCGGCAAATTGATAGGTTCCTTTTTACGGCCATCATAGGTCAGTTGCCATTCGGTAGTTTGAGCATTAAAAGCAACATCAAGCGCAAATTTTGTAAGTCGGGCTTCAATATACCTAGGTGCAGCCGCGCTATCACCGGTACGATTATCTCCCCAGTTTCCCTGACAATCAATCAGCAAGTCTTTTTGTCCTAAATTTACCAATGCACCACCAATCGCAGAGCAATTGGTAAACGTTTTTTTTGCACTGTTGCTGCTGCTTCATCAGTTTCCTCTACTTCTTCTCACCCCTTACCCACTCTACCCGTCTCCCAACATCGATCTCGCACAATCACTCCCAACAACCCCACTCCATTTTGCATGACGGAGACCCGTGTTTTTCCCATCCACCCTAGCTATCGACAGCTGGAGTCGGGAATGTCGTTCGCATCTCTCACACCTGGCACAATTCGTTTCCCCGCTTCTGAATCCTGCCAGCACGTCAAAAGCTAAATAACGAAACTTGCGTTGAAACTGAATGAAGTACTTTCGAGTCTTACGATGACTTAGAAAAATATCACTTCTTGGTAAGTTTATAGGTAAATCATTTAGTGGCAAGTTCACCTGAATTAATATGAATTAATGTCTAACTCAATTGGATTATTTGATTCAGTTAGATATCAATTCAGTAACTGTGGTATGCGTGATTATATGAGTGATGTAACCTTGATTAGCGGCGTAAGCCGGTTGGACTGGCGGTAACTGGGTGGGCCTCTAACGAGGTCACTTCACCTTGGAGTCGGTGATCCTGAAATGACAGTCCATATTACTATCGTTACATTGTCAGTGAACTTTGAACCGTTCTAGTTCGGCTGAAGCCATACCCTTATAATTTCTCACCATTTTGACACTTGAACTCAACCTGGTATTTTACTCATTTCTAAGTTGCTGATAATTCTTAGTCCATTTTATCCGTTGACCGATTCTAATTAGTTGCCTATGTTCTCGGACAACGTCTGCTATGCAGGGCCATGAGAGTACTATGTGTGCTTCTTTCTGTACCCTGTTGACGCTGAGGTGGCCAGATGAAGGCTGCTTCCTCCCTAATCTATGATTTGGATGGTCCGCAAATAAAAAAAAAAAAAAAAAATTCTGATTAGTGGGTATTCTGGGGTGTGGTTACGGAGGTAACCTTGGGGTAACGGGAGAGTTTTGAGGGCGTGGAGCTGGCTAGCCTCTCGTTCCACGTCGTGTTCTATTGAGCCTCAATCCAGGGCTAAGTGACACTCGCGGCGGTGGAATTCCTCCTGTTTGCCCTTTTCCGCTAAGAACCTCCGCCCGAGGAGGGTTTCCGTGCGTCGCCAATGAGTCTTGGGCCCCTGGGAGAGATTGGGAGAGATTGCGGATCGACCATAACCAGTAATTCTGCGTCTTGCTTGTCTCACCCGAGATTAAAAACTTGCACGATATTTAGATATCGGACGACAACATCATGTGCGGATGACCAGAGGATGCTGGAAGAGATGCAATGTCCATCAAAAAAGGGAGGCCAATCAGTCTCCTGCATCTAATCTAGTTGACATTGTAACCAATCTGGCAATAAGCACTGGTAGGCAAGGCCTAATGATATTGTCAGGGGATTCAGATGGGAGGACTCTAGAAAGGGTTGATACCGGTTGGTACGAGCGAGCAGAAGATGTTATGTTCCTAGGAAGCTTAGACCGTAATTCTCAAATAGTCATGAGGTCCTGAAAATAGCACCACAGCTTTGTAGACAGCTGATTTTGAAGGGAGGATTCATGCGAAGGGAATGAGAGGGGCAAGTTTGGGCCTCTGGGATGGATTGAGATGGATGAAGAAAAGACTGGTAGGACATTGGAGAAACGGGCAAAAGGTGTCCTAAAATCCTAATCTTCGAGAAGCCGATAGGAAAGGGATTTTATATTGTTCGGGAAAGTTTGGACAGCACTGGGGGAGATGAATGTAGACCTGTTTGGAAGGAAATTTGTAGTTTTAGTGCTGATGTCTCCAATCTCAAGAGCTGATTTGAAAGGGAACTTTATGCATGGGGGAGTTAGACCGAGGGAGAGATTAGGGGAGGAAAAAAGGTGAAAGAGAGGAGCATGTTGGTCAAGAAGGTTCCAGGCAAAATCATCTCTCATAGGTTCAGTTGACACAAACGGAATCCACTCTCCCTCACGTAGTCTTGGAACATCAGTCAAAAGTGGGAGGAGGGAAGCAATAGGCAACGTTTTTTTAACGTTCTGTGCCTGTTACTTAACCTTAGGCATCTGCTTCCCCTTCCTCCCACTTTCTACTGATGTTCCAAGACTACGTGAGGGAGAGTGGATTCGTTTGGAATCAACTGAACCTATGTAGAGACGCATTTTGCCCGGACCTTTTCTCTCCTACCAACATGCCTCTCTTTCACCTTTTTTCCCTCCCCTAATCTCTCCCTGGGCCCAAACTCCCCCATGCATAAAGTTCCCTTTCAAATCAGCTCTTGAGATTGGAGACATCAGCACTAAAACTACAAATTTCCTTCCAACAGGTCTACATTCATCTCCCCCAGGGGCCGTCCAAACTTCCCAAGCATAAAATCCCTTTCCTATCGGCTTCTCGAAGATTAGGATTTTAGGACACCTTTTGCCCGTTTCTCCCGAATGTCCTACCAGTCTTATCCTCATCCGTCTCAATCCATCCCAGGGGCCCAAACTTGCCCCTCTCACTCCGCTTTGCATAAACCCCCCTTTCAAATCAGCTGATCAGAAAGCCGTGGTGCTATTTTCAGGACCTCATGACTATTTGAGAATTACGGTCTAAGCTTCCTAGGGACATAGACATACCTTTTGCTCGCTCGTACCAACCGGTATCAACCCTCTCTAAATCTCCCATCTCGATCCCTACAATATCATTAGGCCTTGCCTACCAGTGTCTGCCAGATTGGTTACAGTGTCAACTAGATTAGGATGCAGAACTAATTAGCCCTCTCCTTTTTGACGGACATTGATTCCAGTATCTCTCTGGCCATCCGCACATGATTTTGTCGCTCCGATATCTAAATATCGTGCAAGTTTTTAAACCTCGGGTGAGACAAGCAAGATGCAGAATTACTGGTTATGGTCGTATCCGAATTTCTCCCAATCTCTCCCTGGGGCCCAAGATCATTGGCTATGCCCTGAAATCCCTCCTCGGGCGGAGGTTCTTTAGCGGAAAAGGAAACAAGAGCGATTCTGACCAGCCACCAGTGTCACTAGCCCTGGATTGAGGCTCGATAGAACACGACATGGAACGGAAAGGCTCGAAAGCTCCACGCCCTCAAAGTTTCTTCGTTACCCCAAGGTTACCTCCGTAACCACACCCCAGAATACCCACTAATTAGAATTGGTCAACTGCTAAAATGGACTAAGAATTATCAGAACTTAGAAATGAGAAAATACCAGGTTGAGTTCAGTGTAAAAATAGTAGAAAACTATAAGGGTATAGCTACAGCCTAGCTTCAACAGGTTCAAAGCTCACTTATAATGTAACGATAGTAATTGGACTGTCATTTTCAGGATCACCGATCCAAGGTGAAGTGACCTCGTTAGAGGCCCTCTGAGTTACCGCCAGTCCAACCGGCTTACACCACTAATCAAGGTTACATCACTGATATAATTACGCATACCACCGTTACTGAATTGATATCTAACTGAATTAAATAATCCAATTGAGTTAGACATTAATTAGTATTAATCCAGGTGAACTTGCCACTAAATAATTTACCTATGAATTTACCAAGAAGTGATATTTTTTAAGTCATGGTCAATTTCGAAAATACTTCATTCAGTTTCAACGCAAGTTTAGTTATTTCACTTTGACATACTCAGCGACTCAGAAGCAGGGAAACGGATTGTGCAGTAGAGAGATGTGAGCGACATTCCCGACTCCAGCTGTGGATAGCTAGGGTGGAATCGGAAAAGCACGGGTTCTGTCATGCAAAATGGAGTGGGGTTGTTGGGAGTGATTGTGCGAAGATCGATGTTGGGAGACGGGTAGAGTGGGTAAAGGGGTAAAAAGTAATACGTTTTTTTTTTTTTTTTTTTTTTTTTTTTTTTTTTTTTTTTTTTTTTTTTTTTGGGGGGGGGAGTTTTGTTTTTTTTGGGGGGGGGGGGTTTTGGTCTCGCTCGGTTTTACGTATTGCTCATTCATTGTACATCCCTGATTTCGTCCCGCGGATTAACCGCTGATGCCGGAGGCACCAAACTCAGCATCACACCTGACTGGTAATTCTTTGTATCCGTTTGCTGTATAGCCTGGAGACATGACGTCGCTGGAAAAGCGGCCGCAGGAGCAGCAATATTGAAGATCGACGTGGACGGCGCATTGGGCGCAAAACCGCCGGCGGCGGCATAGGCGTTATCGTTATTGCCCTGATTGCCATGTATTTTGGTGTGGACCCCTCTGTGTTTTTAAACCAGCAGGGCCCGCCAAGTGTCGGCACCTCTCTTGGGTTCAACTTCCAATACCCCGCAAGACCGGCAATTGGCTGAGTTTGTTCCGTGGTCCTCGCCGATACAGAGGATACTTGGAACACGCTTCAACAGTGGATGGACACCGGAGCAACACCTGCTTCGCCGATCAACGGGACCAGACCTGATTGTCGACGACAGAGGAGATGCCACCTTGTATGTTCACCAGGGGTCTGCAACTAGAGCCTTCCCTGCTCGACAAAGAGTACGACAGTGTCGATATGAAGTGCCTGATGGAGAGACTCCGCGCCAGCTACCACCGGGATCCCGAATTGTGGACGAGAATCCACGGCGGGGTCCGGGGCGTCTCCGAAGAGACGACAACCGGAGTCCATCGACTGTACGCCTTGCCCGGAACAATCGACTTCCTCTGCGGCATTTGATTGCAATCATTCCGTTACCAAATCCAAGTTCGACAATCTTTACGGCTGCCGTAAAATCTCTCGCCGATGGGATCAAACGGGCCACGGATGTCATGATCGCCGGAAACGTCATGATGCGGATATGGAGATGTCGGGAAGGGCTGCGCCCAGTCCATGCGCGACTAGGGGCACGGGTGTTGATCACCGAAGTTGATCCGATCTGTGCGCTGCAGGCCGTGATCGAAAAGTATTGAAGTGCTGACCATGGACGAAGCCGCCCTCTCGGGCGACATCTTCATCACCGCCACAGGTTGCTACAAGGTTATTACAGGGAAGCATATGATGATGATGCGCAATGAAGCCATTGTTTGCAACATCGGCCATTTTGATAACGAAATCGACATGCAATATCTCGAAACAACACCGGGATGCAAAAAAGAAACGATCAAAACCTCCAGTCAAACATTGGACACTGCCATCCGGCCGGAAACTGCTCGTTCTTGCGGAGGGACGGCTGGTCAACCTGGGGTGTGCCACCGGTCATCCGAGTTATTGTCATGAGCAATAGTTTTTCCAACCAGTGTCTGGCACAGATTGAACTGGCTTCCCGTAAATATGAAAACAAGGTATACACCCTCCCCAAAAAGATAGATGAAGAGGTCGCCCGACTGCACCTCGACCGGCTCCGGTGAAGTAGCCAAACTGAGTCGGAACAGGCCGATTACCTTCGGCGTTCCAGTGGAAGGGCCGTTTAAGCCGGATCATTATCGATATTAGAAGTTATAAGGCAATTGGCAATGGAACTGTTTGCTCCGGTCAACTGGTTCAGCGTATTGCTGGAAATAAACCTGAAAACCCGGTTCAGGCATTACCTCAATCTCGGCAGAATGGAACCGCGGTTGCGACAACTTATCCGGGATTTCAAATGGGGAAGGATGGATGAAGTGTTTTTGAACGAAGAGGGCGTGCGCAAATGAATGCTGTCTTGCCGGCGACCGAAGCTTTCGATGCGGATGATGCGGGGATTCAAGTTAACACCTTGACAGAACAGGCCTTCGATCGCTGGGACGCGTTCGTTCTGGGGTGTGAAGAAGCCAGCTTTTTCCATCGAGCGGGTTGGAAAACGGTTATCGAAAAGGCGTTTGGACATAAGACGCATTTTTTGTTCGCAGAACAACACGACAAGATCGTGGGTGTCTTGCCACTGGTGCACGTCAAGAGCCTTCTGTTTGGAAACTCCCTCTCATCCACGCCGTTTTGCGTCTACGGTGGCGTTGCGGCGAAAAATGATTTTGCCCGCAAGCAGCTTGAGCATGCCGCATGCGAACTGGCTCAGCAGTTGCGCGTCGATTCTCTTGAGATGAGAAATGTCCAACCTCGCCGCACGGACTGGCCAACCAAAGATCTTTACGTGACTTTTCGAAAGGAAATCGATCCGGATCCGGAGGTGAACTTAAAGGCAATTCCCAGAAAGCAGCGGGCGATGGTAAGGAAGGGACTCAAGGCGGGATTGAAAGGCGCAATGGATGACGGCGTAGATCGCTTGTACAGGGTGTATTCGGAAAGCGTGCGCAATCTTGGAACACCGGTATTCACGAAGAACTACCTGATAATGCTCCGCGAAGTCTTCGGAAGCGATTGCGATGTGCTGATGATGACCCATCGCGGGCAAGATGTGGCGGGGGTGATGAGTTTTTACTTCAGGGACGAGATCCTGCCTTATTACGGGGGCAGTCTTCCTGTTGCGCGCAGTATCAAAGGCAATGATTTCATGTACTGGGACCTGATGTGTCGCGCAGCGGAACAAGGAATCCGCATTTTCGATTACGGACGCAGCAAGAAGGGTACTGGATCCTATAGCTTCAAGAAAAACTGGGGATTCGTCCCCGAACCCCTGCATTATGAGTACTACCTGGTTAAATCAGGTGAGATGCCGCAGTTAAATCCAAGCAATCCCAAGTACCGGTATTTCATACAAGCCTGGCAGCGGCTGCCACTACCCGTCGCCGAATTTTTCGGCCCCCTGCTTGCCAAACACCTGGGATAAGGTTCCTTTTCTAGGGAAGCGTAATGAAGCCTGACGTGTTGTTCCTGGCGCATCGCATCCCTTTCCCGCCGAACAAGGGCGACAAGATCCGTTCGTTTCACATCTTAGACTATCTCAGCAAACACTATCGGGTGCATCTTGGAACCTTTGTCGACGCGCAGGACGACTGGAAGTATGTCCCCAAGGTACAGGAATACTGCGAGAGCAGTTGCTTTATCGGATATGTTTATGTCTCGGCTCAGTTACATTGTATTGCTACCTAGCCTAACCAAGCTACCTGACACGCAGGAGAGTTGCCAGTTCTCCCTGCTTTTCAATGCCAGCTCTAGAGACAGACCCATGACCACGAAGGTAACTGCAATCCAAAGGAAAGTGCTCGACGCCCCGGTGTGGTGGAGTCCCCCGTGCTCTCCGGAACAGCACCGATGCCTTGCTGGTGCTGACAGAGACGACACTGCCAGCGTGACACCCGAGCCTCCGTCTGTGGCCGAAGTGGACGCACAAATTCCCCGCCGGTGCCTGCCCCAAGGGCCTGACGGTGTTCAACGACGTGGCTTATTGCGTGGCCGGGAACACGCTCTACGCCCTGCACGTCGACGACGGGACGAGACGAAGAAATGAAAAAGAAGGATTCTTCAAGCACCTCCGGCAACGACTTCTTGCCCCCGGTCGCGCATGAAGGCCAGGACCACATCTATGTCATCGACAGAAGGAGTACACATCTCAAGGTTCACGCGACTGGGGAACTGACCGCGGCTCAGCCGGCTGGCAGGTGACTCCGCAAGCCGGCCTGGTGAACTGGCCGCCGGCCACCGACGGCACCTGGCTCTACTGTCGACTCGATCACTACCTGCTGGCCATCAACTAGAAGTGGTGCCGAGCAATGGCGCTTGAATCTGAAGGAATACGATGACGGCCTTTTTTATTGTTTTTCTTTTTTACTTGGTTCAGTTACGTGTCTTGCTGGTATCAAAATAATGTACAAGGGTATTTTTGGTACCCAAGGCATTGAATCGCCCAAAAGGATTAAATTGGTGCATCCAATAATCCCTTGTTCCCGTAAAGTTTGTGATTAAAAAGGGCGTGGTTAATTGAAAAAGTTATAGCGATATTCCCGGTAACATTGATGCCTAGTGGAGTTAATACAATCATCTTCAAAGCAGATAAAGAAAAAGATGGTCAACAAGAAGGGCATGTATCTTCTATATCTTTTTTCCCCGATATTCGGCCTTGCTATATCGTCTCTTATATATGATTTGGTTCAAAAAATCGCCCCATCCCAGTCAATATCTTTATTGCATAAGGATCTTGCCAGACTGGTAAACAACCAGAACATTAAAAGACCTGTAATGATAATCATTACCTACATATTAGTGATAGAAAAATCGAGTGGTTTTACATTGGTTGGGTGATAACCATCATAGCTTATTGTCCCTTTCCGCATCGGTTCTATATATTTTCTAGTGATACAGTTTATAATAATTACCATCATTGACAAAGTTTCGCCATCAAACTTCGAAAATGAAGTCCTTACGGCCGTTCTCCATAATATTACGGTAGGGATCTCCAATATAAACATGTTCACCAGCATCGTTTGTATATAGCCAATGAAAAGTCGTGGGAATCCTTTAAGTGATGGTTTATATATTCCTTGATTTCGGTTTTCAGTAGCTTTAGGCTCATCGGAAGAAAGTACATCTTTATTTGCAAAAGAACTGTTGCTTAGCAGAAGTACAGCGGCCAGAAAAATTTTCAATAAAAATGGTTTACGCATATCACTTAAAATCATCAAAAAATCGCTGCAAATGTCAGTTCTTTCTCCTTGAAAAAAGAAAAAAGCATTTTCGTTTATTTTTAGGGATTTAACATCGAAAACAGAATACAAATCTTGATCAAGTAAGCATTTTGATGAAGACACATTACGATATCAATGAAATACTATCGGGAACGAAAAATGCGGCAAATTCCAATTTGCTAGTACACATAGGCTTTGTAAACCGGGTAAAAGAGAATAAAGAAAATAATAAAAGTCAAAAAACTACCTCCCATAAACAGAAAGCCAATTTGATTTTTCAGTTTTCGCCTAAAGCTATAAAGTAAAACGAAAATTATAGCTGCAAGAAGTCCGTTGGCCAAATCACTCAGCACCAATTAAATCACCTGTTTTGGAAACCCCTTGCTATCTAGTATCGTGATATGAAGCAAGAAGACAATTCCCAAGGAAAGTATCAATATCGAAATAAACTTAACTATTGGATTGTTTTTGGACATTATCGTGTTTTCTGTCTTTCATCGCAAAACTACCCAAATAGAAATTGCCACACCGATAAGTGTGGCAATTGCATGAGAGTGTTTTGTCAGTCTGGTAATGTTCATCCAACCAAAT